>JAGQKV010000022.1:0-116165 GCA_020429915.1 Candidatus Omnitrophota bacterium
CAAGATTACTTCGACGCGCTGAGCGCCCTGGCACGTCCGTTTGTGCCGATGGCCGAAGTGAATCCGGCCGGATTCCGTATCGAACGCATCAGCCGCGGCCTGTACGGCGAAGCCGCTGCCGATGAATTCGTCAAGGCTTACAACGAATGGAAGAAGAGCGGCGAACGCGAATACTTCTATGTCGCGGTCGGCGGCGGTCACACGGTTAAGAGTGTGTTCACCGCCCTGGTCAAGAACCATGCCTTCTGGGTCAACTGGATCAACCACATCCGCTTCGCGGCCATGTACGAACCGCAAGCCAACGAACTCGGCTGGATTAGCCCGATCGATACTCTGATCGAAGAATTCATCGCGCCGCTGCATGCCAAGCTCTTCGCCGGCAAACGCGATGCCATGACACTCGACGAAATGATCGCGATCATGGTCCGCCGCGTGGATGCATCCGCCCTGACGGCAGCCACCACCGGCGCCAAGCTGAACAAACTGGCTGCCCGCGAAACGGCCGTTATGCGCAAAGCGCTGGGTCAAGACGTGGCTTTCGACGTGGTCCTCAGCGGTGTCGGCGGATTCGGTCAAATCGGTATGCTCGCCCGCGAGCAAGCGAACCTGCTGGAAACCGCATCGAAGTATCAAGCTGTCCGCAGCGAAGAGTTGACCGGTATCACGCTGACCCGCGGCGCCATCCGTAGCGCGGCCAATATCATCCTGGTTGTCTCAGGCCGTGACAAGCGCATGGTTCAATTGCGTTTGATCATGAACGACACGGCGGCACTGGAAGAGACCATCCTGCAAACACCGGTCCGCATGTTAAGAGAAGCGGCCCACAACACTGTTCTGTTTGTGGACAAAGATGCCGACCAGTGGCCGCAAGTCATCTACACGCGTGCCGCCGACGGCATCGAAGTGAAGGCCGAATTCCGCGGCGCCGAAATCGCCACGCCGGTCTATATCGGCCTGATCCACGGCTTCCAGGCCTACAAGTCATTCGACTTCCAGCTGGCCGGATTGCCGATGAGCTGGGAAGTCGCCGCCCTGCACCGCGGACATATCCCGGCCGGCATCAGCATCGACCGCGTGCTGCCGTTCCACGCCGAAACCGCCCGCGACGTGGTTGTGGCCGAATTCCGCGCCGGCAAGCCGGTCGCCCTGGCGCACCACTCAGACGGCGGTGCCATCACACAATATCTCGCGCAGCTCATCCCGGGTGACACCGAGCTGCAAGCCGCCTTGAGAACAGGCGGTATCATCCGCATCACACCGTGGTCACGCTCCGACGTCCTGCACGCCATGGGCGTACCGTTCGATCCGGCCATGATCAAGAACCTCGATATGATCGACAACTGGACGCGCGTCTTCACGGTCGGCGGATTCAACGCCTTCAACGCCAATCCGTGGTTGCACGCCACATTGAGCCTGCTGGATATGACCGGCCTGCGCGGCTACGCCGTACCGCTCGAAGGACCGGAATTCCTGATGGGAGCACAACAATCATGGATGAAGCGTTACCTGACCGACGAACGCCGCAACGTTCCGGAATCACGCCTGCTGCAGGAAGCGCAAGCGATTATGACACTGCCGTTCGGCTACGCCGAAGAGGCCCTGAACATCTACGCCGAATACGGCATTCCGGTCCTGACCATCGCAGCGGTCAACGACGAATTCGTCTCCTACAAGCGTCTGGTTCACGAAAACGAATATCTCCTGGCCGCCCGCGCCGAGTCCGCGTTCCCGCAAGCGGCCACCGAATTCGAAACACTCACCGATAACGAAACTCGCAACTCCGTCCTGAAGGGCGGCCACGTGGCCATGATGGAATATCCGCGCCGCGTGAACGAAGCGATCACTCGCTTCGTCGAGAAGAACGTCAGCGTCGCCAAGGCCATGGGCTGGATCAAGATGGCCGTCCTGGCTGTCATCACCTCCGCGTTTATGACCATCGGCGCGGATGACGCACAAGCGCAAACACGCGAAACAATCACATATATGCAATCACAATCAAGCTATGGAGACAGTACCCGCGAAGAAGTACGGACAACTGAAGTTACGATTGGGGAATCGGGAGCTGAAGTTAAGGGTGCTGTCTCCAGAACATATGGCGAGGGCAACACAGGTTCATTAACAAGAACTAAAGTTGCGATTGGGGAATCGGAAACTGGAGCAGTTCTGGTTGCCCTCGCCATTATTACGACACTGCTGGGAGCAGCATATAGATTTGGAGACAGTGACGGTTCATTAACAAGAACTGAAGTTGCGATTGGGGAATCGGAAACTGGAGTTGAAGTCACTGTCTCCAAGACATTTGGCAAGGACGGCGCAAGTTCATTAACAAGAACTAAAGTTGCGATTGGGGAATCGGAAACTGAAGCAGTAGCCGCCGTCCTTGCCAAGATTATCGAAGCAATAACCTATGGAGACAGCGCCCGCGAAGAGGTACGGACAACTGAAGTTACGATTGGGGAATCGGGAGCTAAGGTTGAGGGTGCTGTCTCCAGAACATTTGACAGGGGCGAGGCTCGCTCATTAACAGGAACTAAAGTTGCGATTGGGGAATCGGAAACTGGTGTTTGGAGCCTTGTCCCTGTCAGAACTATCGCCGCTGTGGCCGCCATTCTCGGATTCACCCCGGCCGCCGCCGCACAAACAGCCGATACCGTCGTAAGCGTGGCCGGCTTTGATTGGACGATCCTGCTGGTCGTCGGTGCCGTGGCGGTTGTGATCGCATTGATCGCCGCCCTGGTCAAGGCTGTCCGCAGCCGCCTGAGCGCCGCCACGCAAACCACCGCCACAGTGAAGTCTCCGGAAAGCTTTATCGTCACCGAAGCCGACCGCTTCGCGGTAAAAGCCGCTCAGCAAGTGGCCGCCAAGATCAAGGCCCTGCTCGAAACCAAGGAAACCATCAATATCATCTTCGCCACCGGCAACACCATGAAGATCTTCCTGCGCGAACTGGCGAAGATCGAAGGTATCGAATGGTCCCGCGTGAAGGCCTTCCACTTGGATGAATACCGCGGCCTGAGAGCCGATCACGAAGCCTCCTTCGCGTACTTCCTGAACGAAAATCTGTTCAGCCGCGTGGCCATCCCGCAAGCCAATGTCAACCTGGTGGCCGATTACGTGAAGTACGATCCGTTCCAATACGGCTGGATCCCGCAAGTCGTCAAGCAATACATCCTCGGACCGGTCTACGCCGCGGTCGTCCTGCCGTTCTACCTCAGAGCCTACACCGCGGCCCTGAAGGCAGAGGGTGGAGCGGACATCGTGATGCTCGGTATCGGCGCCAACGGACACCTGGCCTTCAACGAGCCGTCCATGAGCGAAGGCTTCACATCACGTATCCGTCAGATCAAGCTGACACAAAGCACAATCGAATCCAACAAGGCCGACTACCCGGCCATCGTCGATGTGCCGTACGCCTACACGATGGGCTTGGCCGACATCTTCGAAGCCGAACACAAGTTTATGCTGGCCAACGGCGCCAAGAAGGCCGCTATCGTCAATACGGCGCTCAACGGTGAAGTCACCCCGATGGTCCCGGCTTCCGGGCTGCAAGTCCAGGAACACGTTCATGTGATCCTCGACAACGAAGCGGCCAACGGATTCGGCGACACTATTAAGGAAGGCGCGGATGTCATCACAACCGGCGCCACCGCAACGGTCAAACGTAACGGCATCCTGTTCAAAACACTGGCCAGTGTGGCGGTCATCTCCGGACTGGCCCTGGTCACACAAGCCTACCTGTTCGGCGCCTTGACCGCGGTTGTGGGCATGGCCGTGGCCAACATCGTGATCTTCGGTATCTTCATGGCGGCCACCGATCTGGTCGGACAATGGATCGCCGGACACGGCATCATCAAGAAGCAAGTCGCCTACGCCTTCCCGCTGGGTATCGGTATGGGTATCCTCAGCTGGATCTTCTTCAACGTGATCGCTCCGGAAACATACGCCCTGCCGGCCCTGATGGCATCCATCACCGCCTTCCTGACCCTGACCTATGTGGTCGGCGACATGGTCAGCAACCGCACGCTTAACGTGGCCAAGGTCTTCCGCATTAAGGACTTCGTCAGCACCGCCCGTTTCACGGCCCTCGGTTCCGTCGCCGTGATCGCCATCGTTTACGCCGCCGGCAAGATCGTCCCGAGCATCTTTGGGGACAGCGAGCCGACCCTGGCCGCTTCCGTCACCACCGCCGCCCGTATCGTGGGCATCGCCGCGATGGTCCGCCTGAGAACATTCGGTTACACGATGATGGTCGAAGCGATCCGCGGCAAGATCGCCAAGTTCAGGGAAGAAGCACTCAAGAGCTACGAAAAGCAATTCGAAGCCTTCTGGATGACCCGTATCCACAGCATCCTGCGCAGCTTCGTGATCCAGCTGCCGGCTCTGGCCCCGATCGCGGTCGCCATCGACGGTATCACCACCCAATACTTCAGCATCTTCTACACGGCTGCCGTGAACAAGACAGGCTACTTCGTGAAGGATGCCAAGCTGCGCATGAACAAGTGGTATCAAATCGTGGTCGGCTTTGTCGGACCGTTCGTGCTGGCCGCCAAGGGTATTGTCAAGATGGTCAAGAAGATCGGCGGATCATCACGGCCGGATCAAGACAGCAAGACGCCGCGCGCCGGACCGGGCGGAACACTGGGAATCATGATCGCCGCCGTGACCGCCGCCTTGATGAGCGAACGCGCCGTGGCCCAAACCGCTGAGACCGTCGCCAGTACAGCGGCCTTTGATCCGACCGTCCTGCTGATTCTGGCAGCGGGCATCGTGATCGGCGGTATCGTTGCCGTGATTATCCTCAAGCTGCGCAACCGGGCGGCCGCTAAGATCGAGGTTCAGGAAGCGGCCCGTGTCGAGAAGACGGACGTCAGGGAAGAAGCGAGCGTGCCGCTCAGCGACATCGAACGTCAGATCGTTGACGCGATCTTCGCCATTCAAGTCGAAAAGGCCCTGCGCTTGATCGAAGAAAACGAAAAGAGCCTGCCGGTGATCATCAGCTACTACATGCAAATGTTGCATGAACTGACCGATACCCTGCAAGACGCTTATCTCGCGTTCCTGAATGAGTTCCGTGCGGCCCGCTTGACGACACCGGATGTTTACGGACATCAAGCCGAAGACGCTCTGATCAGCCTGTACAGCTCCGAACTGTTCGAACGTCTGCTGAGAGACTATCTTGATGAAGAATCCCAAGCCCAATTCCAGGCGATCCGCGACTTCTACCGCGCCGACCGCTACGCGGAACACACTACCCGTGTAAGAACGATTGCCGACCGTTTGATCAACGACAATCCGATGCTGAGCGTCTCCGCGGTATACGGTTTGGGATATCCGTTCTACGGTGATATCGATACATCGGTCTATCAATTCCTGACACTGCTCAAAGTGGTTTCTTCACGCTTCGTCACCAAGCTCAAGCCGTACTCCGCGAAGGAATACGTTTACAGCGCGTTGATCGACGTGGATATCCTGGTTGTCTATGAACCGGTTGAAGCTCACGAAACACTGGATAACGTTCAGCCGAATATGGTCCGCCGCATGTTCAGCAACTATGACCGCGAAATGTTCAACGGCCGCGTGAACGTGGTTATGGATGCCCTGCGCAAGATGGGCGAAGACGATCCGGACCTGCGTATCGCGGATCCGCGCAGCAAGCTGGTTGAGTCCTTCGTTGAACGCGGCCTGTTCCACATCGATGTCATCCCGTATCGCAAGCATCTGTGGAACATCGCGCCGGTCTTTATCGAACCGACGGATGTGAAGTACTTCCTGTTCAATCGCGATATGCTCTTCACGGTCGAGCCGCTGGCGATCGCCGCCGAAACAAACTTCAACAAGCAAAAGCTGCTGAGCGACAACGAAGTGGCCGTACCGGAACTGTTCCGCCGTAACCTGATCCTGTCGATGCTGACCAAACCGTTGACTCCGCGCCAACTGAGCCGCACCATCGTTGACCGTCAAGTTCACCGCTTCTACGTGGCATCTTACGAAGAAACGAGAGCGGTGGTTCTGGAACGCTGGGAAACGGCCTTGAACCGCGCGATTCGCGAGGGTCTGATCGTGATGAACAAGGAAGGCAAGCTTGAAATCACGATCAACGGCGAGCGTGTCCTGGCCGCGGTCCGCAACATGCGCGCCGAAATTCTGGAACGCGGCGCCTACGGCATTGATTACGCGACGATAGAAGACATGGTCATCGCCCGCCGACCGCAGGAACCGGCCGGATTCGAACACGTCACATTGCCGGTGGATGTCATTTCAGTCAAGCCGACCATAACCGTCGAAGCCACGGAAGTCGAAACCGACAAGACCGCCGGAACCGAAGCCCAACCGGCAACCGGCCGTATGGCGAAATTGAGACAATTGCTGAAGAGACTGGGGCTGAACAGCTTCATCACGTTTATCAGCGCCGCCACGCTTATCTCCGGAATGGTTGTGAGTGAACGGGCTCATGCTCAAGATGTCGATACGCTGGTCACCGCAGGGGCCTCATCCGGCGTCAGCGGTCTGATCTGGGCCGGTATCGGATTGGTCTTGGCCGGTGTCGCCGCTTACTTCCTGAGCCGCCGTTACATCCTGCGCGGTAGCTGGGATGACATTGTGGAACAATACAACACCCGCCGCATCGAAGATCTCAAGGCCGGACGTGAAGCCCGCAAGCTGTATATCCCGCGCAGCGCCGTTCCGCAAAACGTGCTGCCGGTTATCGGCTCTGCAAACGCGGAACGCCGCCTCGTTCCGGCCGACGACGTCATTTACTTCAACGTGGATGAACGTGAAAACGCCTATGTGGTTTACCGCTGGGCCTACACCGCCGAAGCCGAAGAGCTGGTCCGGGTTCACAACGACGCGTGGATGGCTACACCGCAGGAAACCGTCACGATCGAACAACTGCGCAGCGCCGTAGCCAACAATAACAAGGGTATCGTGGTCGCTCAGGTCATCGACAAGGCCACCAAGCGCGCTTTTGTCGGAGCCTTGATCTGGAGCGTCGACAAGTACCTGACGCCGGAAATGATCGAAACGATCCGCACGCAACCGTTGACCAATGGCGAAAACGGTAATGCCGGATTCTTGAGCACGGTCCGCACGCTGACCAACAACTTCACACTGCAGGGCAGTGTCGATGCCGGCGCCAACAGCCGCTTCAACTTCGCCCTCGGCGCGCCGAACGTCAAGGCCGTCGCCGAAGCCCGCCGTGATTACTACCTGGTTGACGGTGCGCCGGTGAAGGGACTGGCCGGCGGATTGGTCAAGACACAGGCCGCCCAAGCCGAACGCGAAGGCATCACCTACCTGGCCACCTACAGCCCGGCATCCGCCCAGTCCTTCCACGAACACAACGGCGCCGTGAAGTGGAGCATCGGTGAACTCGAAGCCGGACGTTATGAAGGAATGAACGCGATCCTGATGCTTTACACACCGGCCAGCGAACTCGATTACGTCCGCACACGGGAAGCAACCGCAGATGTCCAGGACGTGGTGGTCGTTCAAACCACATGGCGCAACCGTATCACCGTCCTACTGGCCACGCTGACCGGCAAGCTCAGAAGCCTGCTGGGCCGCAGCGGATTGATCCTCATCGCTACGGTCACGGCTGCGGCGGCCGCGATGATCCTGGAAGCGAAGGAAGGCGTAATGATGGCGATGACCCTGCCGTTCTTCGGCAAGAAGAAGGAAGGTGAGGAAGAGGATGACGACGTTATCACCAGCCGTGAAGTTGTGGTCGAAGTCCGTCGCCTGGATGAAGTCCTGGAGCAACGGCTGACCCGCCTCAACCGTCAACCGGTCGAAGTTTCGGTGGCAACTCATGAAGATTATGTCCGAGCCGCCATGGCGGTTGCCGACGAACTGAAGGCCCAATGGGATTACGAATTCAACTGGATCTGGACCGATATGGCCCGCCTGCCGATTCAGGTCAAGACCGTCTTGAGTACAAAACGTTTGGACCGTATTGTTCGCCGCGTTTACGAATATGCGATCGCCCGCTTCGGAGATAGAGCCGAAGATATCATGTTCGTGGCTCACGGTAGTAACGCCCGCCGCGAATTTGTACCGGGATCCGACGTTGACCTGCGTCTCGAAGTTAAGAATATGGAAGAGCAGGAAGACGTTGTCCAGTTCATTCAGGAAGTCATTTACCGTACCTTTAACCACAACATCACGCTCGTTCCGACATCAGAACAATTGAAGTGGAATTCAACCAAGAGTTCAGATATTGATACGGCCAGCTCGGTTCTTGAATCACGCTTCGTCGCCGGCGATCGCGACATCTGGACCGCGTGGAGAAAAGACATCATCGGCAGCCTTAAGGCCGCCTATGAAGCCGATCCGCAAGTCTTCATCCATATGAAGCGTCAAGAATGGCAAGAAAGATACGCCAAGAACGGCTTCCGTGAAGGCATGAACGTTAAAGAACCGGACTTGAAGAGCGGAAACGGATCGCTGCGCGACCTGCAGGTCATTTACACGATCGGCTTGGCCGAGTACTTCGCCGAGTACGACGACATCGACAGTCTGGCCAGACGCGCGTTCATTTCACACCGCGAGATCTGGACCTTCCTGGTCGAACGCGGCCTGCTGGATCAGACACAACTGCGCGCGCTCATCAAGGCGTACCTGCTGCTGCTCAGAACACGCGCCCTGACCGGTCAACTTAACGAAAGCAAAGAGAATTCCAAGGTTGTTCTCGAGAATTACCTGCCGGTGGCCACGCAACTCGGTTACCGCGGCGATGACCAAACTCGTATCCGGGCGTTCCTGCGCGACCTTCGCAAGGCGCAAGACCTGCTGTTCCGCTTCACGCTTCGCAAACTGCGTTACCTGCACTCCGATCTCGAAGAGTACCGCGCGGATCAATACAGCACCGCGGAAGGCCTGCCGGAAGGTATGGTCCTGATCAACCGCACCGGAACCTATCTGTTGCTCGAAAACGGCTTCCAGCACCGTGAAAATCAACGTACGATCGCGTTGCGCGATCCGGCCGACCAGCGCGTCTACCTGACCCGCATCTTCGATATCTTGACCCACGTGGCCGTCCACTATCCGGTCGCGTTGCGTGGTGTCCTGTACGACCGTCTCGAAGGTGACATGGAACAACTCAGCTGGTGGCAATGGGCCAAGCTGCGGTTCCGCTTTGCCGGACAGTATCTGAAGGTCAGTGCGCCGTTATCTGCCGGATTGTGGCGCCTGCGTTACCTGGCCGATAAAGCCGGCAACAATATGCTGTCCAGACTCATCTACGGATTCGGCGAATTGATGTACCGTCGTCACCTTGATCCGCCGCACCATCTGACGCTGGATCACTACACTATGGCGACCTTCGTCCGTGCCGAGGCATTGATGTTCAACAATCCGAGCATGGTCCACGACATGGATCGCGACGAGTTCCGCGCGATGCGTGACAGACTTGTCCCGATGATCCGTCATCTGCATGAGCGCAATCTGCTGCGCGTGCTTCGCCTGGCCATGCTCCTGCACACCAACGGTCATGTGACGCCGGCCGTGAAGAGAACCGTCACCCGTATCTTCGGCCGAACGGCCGCGGCGGTACTCGACCGGATCGTCAAGAGAGCGGAGATCACCCTGGCCATGGCGGCCATGGGCGTGCTGCCGTTCAGCCGCGACGCGCGTCTGGTGACCTGGCTGGTGATGAATCAAAACGCCTTGATCGACCGTATCCGCAAGGGTGACAATCCGGCCGACATGCAGGCCTTCTTCGCCGATGTGATCGACAACGATCCGGCCAAGTTCGCGCTGATCACGGTGTTCACGCTGGTCCAACATAGCGTGCTGCAGCCGCAGGGTATCCGTCAGCGTCTCGAAGACTTCTACCCGGTCCTCGAGATCGACTTCACACGCCTGAGCGACGCCGCCTACGTGGCCGCCACGCTGCGCAACCTGCAGGCCCAGCATACCGAACAATACATGAGCGGCGTCATGATCGACTACATCACCGACCACAAGGTCAACATCACGGTCAACAACACCACCAGCAGAGCTCCGGAACGCGGCAAGATGGAGGAAATCCTGGTTTACATCAATCCGGAAATGGGTGACCGTCCGGGTATCCTGAACCGCATCGCGGCCGTCCTGATCGCCTACGGTTTCGCCCGCCGCAACTATCGCGTCGGACTCGGACCGGAAGGCCGGATCGTGGATCACTTCTTCGTCGAACACCGCTTCGGCACAAAGGTCGAATGGGTCGAACTGCTGGAAGCCATGCGCGTCGACATTGAGCGCATGATCAACGAAGAAGCGCGGCCGCAGGATATCATCCGCGAGCGTATCGAAAGCGAAATCGAAGGCGAAACCGAAACCGAACGCCGCAACCGCCTGAATATCGCCGAAGAGCTCTTCGAAGTCCCGCAAAACGATATCGCCACCACCATTACCATGTCGGCCGCCACTTACCGCGGGGAAAAGGGTACCCTGCTGGAAGTTTCTACTGTTAACTACTCCGGCTGGCTGTATGTCCTCAGCTCGATCCTGATGCAACTGGGTATCAACATCCACGGCGGAACCGGGGAGGTTATCGGCGATCAGGATATCGGACAAATTTCTTACGATACCCTGCTGCTGCACAAAGACGGCAAGCCGTTGAGCGCCGAAATGCAACGCCGGCTCGAAAACAAGATCGCCGACATCACCCGCAAACAGCGCGTCACGGCCAGAGATTGGCAAGCGCCGGATGCCGCCAAGCTGTACACGCATCCGCTGAGCGTGATCATCGCCGGCCTCTTCGCGGCCGCCCAGTTCAATATCGCGGTACCGGATGTGCTGCTGGCGCTGGCCACGCTCGGCATCGCCGTCATCCTGACCGGATGGGTCATTAAGGCCGTTGGGGCTGGACTGAAGAAGTTCACACAATGGGCCTCGACCGCAACCACTCGCGGCCCGCCGGCCGGTAGCAAGACCGCACTGGTCATCGCCGTTTTGGCCGCTCTGCTGACACCGGATACGGCCTACGGATTTACAGACATAGCCGTTGAGATCGGCCAACAAGGATTGTTCAACATGATCATGGGCGCCGGCGCGGCCATGGTCGCCATCGGCGGAGTCGGCATCAGCAATATCAAGAAGGGCGAGAAGGCCGTTGAAGGGGTCGAAGTCGTCAAGTCCAATCCGTACGGCGCCTTGGCTGCCGGAGCACCGGCCGGAGCACCGGAACCGCCGCGCAAGAAGAAGTGGTGGGAACGGCTGCTGGCGTTCCTGAAGTCTCTGTTCGTTTCCCGCACCGTCGAAACCGAACGCGTGATCGAAGACAGCAAGCGCGTTCACAGCCTGATGGTCCGCGAAAGACGCAATGCCCGCGGAGCAATCGACCGCCTCGATCCGACTATCTTCAGCCGCAACAAGCGCGGTTCGGATGAGCCGTCGGTGAGAAACGCGCCGACCGACACCAAGTCCGCCGAGCTGCTCAACAAGCACGATGTCCGGGTATCTGAAGAAGCGGAACGCATGATTCAGGACAAGGCCAAGGCCTCCGAGTTGCTCGCCAAGGCGATCAAGACGCCGTTCGAGAAGGAAGTAGTCGAGCTGTATGAGTTCCTGATGGAAGCCAAACGTGATATGGAAAAAACACCGATCGACCGCGGCGGGGTTCAGAATTACGACCTGGCAAACGACCGCATCAAGCAAATCCATGCCGCTAAGGTGTTCCTCCGCACGGCCAAGGCCTTCCTGGAAGGACGCGGTGAATTCAACATCATCTCCGCCGATACCGGTATCGGAAAGTCTGACTTGGCCGCCGCCATCGCCCGCTGGATGTACCGCAGAACTAACGGTAAGGTCATCATCCTTATGAACGTGCCGGATGCCAAAGTTTACGACTTCCTGACGCATCCGCTGCTGATCGACTTGGTAAAAGAAGGCGGATTGAGACGCGTCAAGGACGGCGATACATTCCGACTCGAAGAAGGCATCAATGTGGGCGACTTCAAGGATTCCAAGGAACTGATCTCCCGCAAGATTCTCAACGCCGAACGCGGACGCCGCGTCTTCGAAATCAATGACGAAAGTGACGCCTTTGAACGCTCTCCGGATCTTATTAAGGGAGAACGCCGGTTGGAAGAACTGCAGGAACGCAGCCGTGATGGTGATGCCGAGGCCACGGCCGAACTCGAGCGTCTGGCCAAACTGGAAACCGTTGACCGTATCAAGTACGAAATCCTCGACCGTATGTTGCATGAGGCTGACGGCCGCATGGAATTGCTGGTCGACGCCGACAAGCACGGAAGACCGATCCTCAGATCTGAATATCTCATGGAAGGTGAAGCCCTGTCGCCGCTGGCACGCTTCTATCGTGATTATCTGCGCGCACTGAAGGAAGCCCGTTTTGAAGGGAAAGAGATCATTGATGAGTCCCGTAAAGATATCACCAAGCAGGTCAACGCCTTCATTGAAGCAATGTACAGCCGTGACAACCCGAATCATGGCCGTGACGACAGTGAGCTGGGGATCCATATGTTGACCAACAATAAGTTCTCGCAACCGGGTACGATTCCGGGTGACGCCAATCTGGCCCGCGCGATTATCATTATGGAAGGCCTCAGCAGCCGCAACTTCAAGGTCGCCGCCCTCTCCAAGGTCGAGAACGCCGTTAAGGCGGCCGACGTTCACCGTCTGGTCGGCGGCGTGATCGGTATGACGGCGACAGCGGAATCCATGCGTCAATCCGCTGAGCTGCAAGGCGCCAAGATCTTCCGTCATGGTAAGGAAGACGGCTTGCCGGAAAGTCTGAAAATCGAATTCGACCGCACGCCGGCCAGCTACCGTCGTCCGGGTGATCCGATTGTGGATATTCTGCTACGCGAAGTTACTTCTGATGTCTTCAACACCGAAGATGCCCGGGTAACCTTGACATCCCTGTGGAACGCCTTGGCCTTCCGTCTGCTGCGCGAACGCCTCACAGCCACGGTCCGAGCCGAAAAAGGTACCGACAATGTGTTCCGTATTAAGGATATTCGCCTCTCCGACGGAACAGTCGTCAGCTTCCCGCGTGAAAAAATGGTTGTGATCGTAGGTGAAGACGCCAAGATCAAGGGGCAACCGGATCCGGTCCAGGAAGCCCGCGCCAAGGAGCTGATCCGGCGCGCTCAAAATGAACCGGATCTGGAAGTACTTGCCATTCAACTCGGTCTTTCCGGTGGGTCAAATATCTTGAAGGCCATCGAAGGCGAGGCACGTACCAAAGCGAACACGCTCTTCATCGGATCCACGGCAACGGCTGAGGCCATCCAGTTCACGTCACGCGCCAATTTGCCAGGCAAGAAGGTAGCCCGTATTGATCTC
Organism: Candidatus Omnitrophota bacterium; assembly: GCA_020429915.1. Taxonomy (GTDB): domain Bacteria; phylum Omnitrophota; class Gorgyraeia; order Zapsychrales; family Zapsychraceae; genus JAGOSC01. Next base: position 13,294 of record JAGQKV010000022.1, read on the forward strand.
AATGAAGCCAAGCTGCTAATTGCCGTCTACAATGATCCTAATCTGTCACCGGTTATGCGCCGCGACGTCATCCGCGCTATTGACGCCGGTGACGTGGCAATGCAGCGTTATCTCGCAGAAAAGATCTTAAGCACCCTGGAAGTTCGCTCGCAAATTCACAGTATGGTCTCGGCTGCCAAGAGCCAGGCCGGCGACGTGACGCAGAAGGAACTCAACCAGAAGATCAACCAATTGATCCAGGAAAGTACAGAACGTCTGATCGTGGAACATATGAACCGCACCCACGTCGATACTATGAACGTCTCGCTCGACTCCGGCAGCGGTTTCGAAACGTTTGTCGCTTCGGCATTTGAGACGAACGAAACGGGTGAAGAGATCGTGGTAGCGGCTAACGCTGTGAGCATGACCGCCGACAATCCGAATAAGGTCATCGAACTTAATCTCGGCGGCAATCTGACTTACGGTCAGCGACTGGAATACGGTACGAATCTGATTTACGTTGATGCATCGATCAATCCGAAACGTTATTTCGGTGAAGCGCCGGTGAGTGTGACCTTCATCGAACAAAATGAACGCAGCGGCAACTTCAAGCGCCGCATCGAAGACATCCATGATGGACATATCTACTATACCGAACAATTCAAGTACATTTACACTGATGGCGGCAGTGAAAAGCGGACCTACGTCAAATTCAATATTGTTAAGAGCGTAGATGAGCATGGTGATCTGAAGCTGGTTGAGCAAGAACTGGCGCAAACGGTGACGATCGCCGGCACGCAATACGTCCGCGGATCCAAAGCCCGGTTCTTCGACAACACCGAGAAAGACTACAGAGACTTGATGCACAGCTTCAGCGTTCTGGGTGATGATCTCGTCATCCATGAAAACCGTGCAATCAAGGCTGACAAAAAGCGTCGCTTCAAGCTGGAAGTCGAACAAGCCTATACCAGCCAGTTGAAGGTTGTCGGCATCGTTTACAGAATCGGTAAGGACGGCAAGCCGGTCAAGGCCTTTGTAGATGTAGAGGCGAGTCCGGTGGCCCTGAAGCTTATCGGATTCCGTCACGCCAAGTTCTTGGGTGAAGAAATCAAGTCGGCCAAGACACGTGACGGCTTGGTTAAATACAAGCGCGTCACGGTACGGGTCGCCAACCGGGAATTTGAAAAACGATTGGAGCTGGACGACAAGCGCGCGAACGACAACAAGTTCGTCGGATACTTCCAGAAATGGAATCTGTTCATGCAAAAGCTGCGCGGTGCCGCCGTCAAGATCAGTGACATCGATCCGACCGATCCGACTTACGCATCATATCGCCGCGCCGCCCGCCTCAACATCGAGCGTATCGAGAAGATTCTGGAAAACAGAGGCCGGATGACAGAAGCCTTCGCCGATCTGATGCAAGACCTGTTGAACATGATGAACGAAGCCCTTGATCCGACCGACAGCAGCATCGACATTCTCGCACTGGTCGAATTGGGAGCCCAGGAAACGATCGGTATGCTGGATGAATTCAAGCGTGATCAACGCCGCATGTTCGACCGCCGCGTCTACCAGCAAATCGTCACTCGCATCGCGCCGTACTTCGGTGAGGACTTCAACGCGGCCAAGGATCAAAGGATGATCCGGCGCGTAATCGAACGCGACGCACAGCCGGGCGAGGCTCAATTCACCGGCGCCGAAGCGGTCATGAAGAGACGGCTGGATATGCTTACACAAGCCGTGGAAAACCTCGATCCGGCACGTCCGTACTCGCAAAACGTTTACAAGGTGATCAGCGAAGTGCTGATGACCAACGGCTTCGATATCAACTTCGCCGGTATCCGCGATCTGGACGTCTTCAAGGGTATGAGCATAACGCAACGGATCATCTTCGAACACCTGCTGAAGAACGCCTTCCCGGCCGGTTTCGCGGACGAAGACAACAACAACGTCATCCTGACCCGCGCGTCCGACCTCAACGACGGCTTCCTTAAGGATCTGGGCCGCAATCCGGAGGCCATGCAAGGGGATCAATATAGTGATGAACGCCGCGCCGAGGCGATGCTCCACGAGTTGATCGGTCTGCACCTGGTCGGCGGTCCGACCAAGACCAGGGGACAAATCCAGCGCCGTACCGACGCCCAAAACATCATCATTCAGCGCAAGATGCACAAACTTAACAGCATTGTTGCCGAAGACGCGCCGTATCACGATCCGCAAATCGAAGCCGTGTCCAATCCGTTCGTCGGACAGCTGATGCCTAGCCTGTACCGTGCCACGACTACGCAGCAGCCGATCCCGGGTATCATCCACCTCGGTCTCTATTATGATGTGGCTCCGGACGGATTGATCTCGGTCGAACAAGAAAATCTCCGCCTGGGAGATGCGGAAATCCTTTACTCCACATTCGCTCCGAGTGACGAATCGACGTACTACACGGATGAGCTGGTCAACTACGGTATTAGTGCAGACACTCATACCGTGCTGGCCACGCACGCCCAGGTCGAACAACTGCGGGAAATGGGAATCGACTTCGAAGCGCTTGATATCGAACTCGAAGACACCGGCCGTGAACAACCGGTCCTGACAGCCGAGCAGCTGGAGCACTTCAAGGATATGGGAGTTGATGTCACCGAAATGGGTATCGATCCGGAAACCGGCCGTCGCCTGGATGCCCGCGACATCGAACGTCCGGAAGAAGAACGTGAATATATCTTCACCATCAAGCATGCCGCTGTGGCCCATCTGATCGATCCGAACTTCGCTTACGTCGAAAGCCACCGTTTGGCAGAAGCTACCGAAAAGCAAGCCGACGAATCGATGCTGGCGATGCTGAATATCCGCGAAATCATCCGGGTGATCGGTGACGCCAACGGCGCGATGATCCTGCCGCCGGATGACAAGGCCGCGGAAATGGTTCACATCATGCCGAGCATCAATGTGCCGTTCATGCTGCCGCAAGTCGATGGCGACGAAGAGCAATACGTGATGATCTACATCAATATCAGCGACCTGTTCATGGATAACTCGCTGCTCGATATCCTGATTAACTACCTCAGACGTCTGCTCGGACAACTCTGGGATATTGCCGAACACAAGATTGAAGAATACAAGATTGCCGAAGGCATCTACGAAGCCGCCGGCCAAACCGGATACACGGCCGCACCGATCCGCGTCAGCGTCACGGTCGAACCGATCGAAGTTCAACCGGTCAGCGCCAGTGCTGCGGTAATCGCCGATACGGCTGTCGCATCCGACAATGTGGGCGCTGTCTTCTACGCCATCACTACCACCGGTGACACTGATGAAGCTCAATTATCCGAACTGAAGCTGACCCGCGGTGTTCCGGAACTGACCGACGAAGACGCGGCTTGGAGAAGCTTCTACGACAAGAAGGTGGAAGAGAAGGATATGCGCTACGTTGAGCAGTTGGCTCAGCGCTTCGCGCTCGACCAACGCGCCGAATGGCAGCAATTCAAGCAAGACCGTATGGATAACGCCGCCTGGACGATCGTCTTCGATATGCTGAAGAACGCCGATACCGGCAACGCGGTCCAGGACGAAGGCATCAGTGAACCGGAAACTCTGAGTATCCCGGCACGCACCATCGAACACGAAGCCGTGAACGGCACCGAAGTGCTGGTCGAAGAACGCGGTGGATATGTCAGCCTGAGACTGCCGGAACTGACCGTAGACGAAATCCTCGACACACCGGGCGTCAGCGGAGACGTTCTCCTGATCGGCAAGTCGATCGACGTACCGCTGACCATCGTTGATCTCGACCAGAAACACTCGCAGACTGCGCAGGTTTACATTCTCGAAGACAAATGGATCAGCCATAAGACGCTGTGGGATCTGTTGCTCGAACTGTTGAGCAGGCTCTTAGGCGGCCTGTGGGAACGTATGATCGATGCTGTAAACAGCGAAGAGACGGGTGTTCCGCCGCACGTCAAGTACGCCGAGCTGATCGCCCAGCGCGTTGAAGAGTATGAAATTCAACTGGCCGAAGTCACTGTGGCCGTAGAAAAGGCTCAAGAACAATCCCAAGCAGCCGTCTTCTACGCGACCACCACCACCGGTGATACGACCGTCGGATCCGGCGACGTCGCGATGCTCGCCCGCACGCTGGAACTGACCAAGGGTCTGCCGGAAACATTCGAAAGCGATGCCGAACAAACCGCGGCCTGGAGAAACTTCTACGACAAGAAGGTAGCGGAAGGCGACCAACGCTACATCGACCAACTCGCGCAACGCTTTGTCCACGACGAACGTTCGGAATGGCAACACTACCGCGAAGACCGTCGCGACCATGGCGACTGGAAGGTTGTCTTCGTTTTGATCAATCAACTGCCGGAAGCAAAGCATCATCAAACCGCCAAGGAAACGATCTCAACAGAAATGGCCAAAGAAAAGGCCCTGACGGAACGTCCGGCCGTCGGCAAAAAGAGCGCGGTCTTCTACGCGATGACCTACACCGGCGACAGCGCCGAAGGCCAAACCGATGCCGCCGTGTTGGCCAAGACGCTTGATTTGACCAAGGGCGTGCCGGAGACATTCGAAAGCGACGACAATCGCGTGGCGGCCTGGAGAGACTTCTACGACCGTAAGGTAATTCAAGGTGATGAGCGCTACATCCGACAGTTGGCGCGGCGCTTTGAATCCGACGAACGCGAAGAATGGCAACTCTTCCGTCAGCAGCGCGAAAATAATCCGGAGTGGCAGGTCGTCTTCGTCCTGATGAGCAAACGGGAAGAGGTCAAACATCATCAGGATCCGAAGGTATCCCTGCAGTCCGAACACGAACGCGAAGAAACCTTCGAGACCAAGGTTACCCGCACCGCCAAGAACGCGGTGTTCTACGCGATGACGTACACCGGCGACAGCGCCGAAGGTCAAACCGATGTCGCGGTCCTGGCCAAGAACCTCGATCTGACCAAGGGCGTGCCGGAGACATTTGAAACCAGCGAGGAACGGATAGCCGCGTGGAGAGACTTCTACGACCGCATGGTGGCCAAGGGCGACAAACGATACGTCGAACAGGTGGCCCAGCGTTTTCTTCTGGATGAACGCGAAGAATGGCAACTCTTCCGTCAGCAGCGTGAAAACAATCCGGAATGGGAGGTTGTCTTCGTCCTGATGAACAAGCTGCAGCCGGAAGGACATCACCAGGATCCGGAAGTTTCCCTGCAATCGCAGCACGAACGCGAAGAGACCTTTGAAACGAAAGTCACGCGCATCAAGCGCAACGCGGTCTTCTATGCCATGACATACACCGGGGACAGCGCCCAGGGCGACGATTTTGTGGCGGTCCTGGCCAAGAACCTCGATCTGACCAAGGGCGTGCCGGAGACATTTGAAACCAGCGAGGAACGGGTAGCCGCGTGGAGAGACTTCTACGACCGCATGGTGGCCAAGGGCGACAAACGGTACGTGGAACAACTCGCGCAACGGTTTATTCTCGATCCGCGCGATGAATGGCAGCAGCTCAGACAGGCCCGCAAGCATGATCCGGAATGGCAGGTCGTCTTTGTCCTGATGAACAAACTGCAACCTGAAGGACATCATCAGGACCGTGAAGTGTCCCTGCAATCGCAACAGGAACGCAAAGAAACCTTCGCCACCAAGGTCACCCGCATCAAGCGTAATGCGGTCTTCTACGCAATGACCTACACCGGTGACGAGACTACGGGCGACGACACCGTGGCCGTTCTCGCTCAGGCCCTGGATTTGACCAAAGGCGTTCCGGAGACATTTGAGACCAGTGAGGAACGGGTAGCCGCCTGGAGAGAATTCTACGATCGTATGGCGGCCAAGGGTGACCGTCGCTATATCGAACAGCTGGCTCAGCGCTTTATCCTGGATGACCGCGATGAATGGCAACTGTTCCGCCAACAACGCGAAAATAATCCGGAGTGGCAGGTCGTCTTTATCCTGATGCATAAGCTGGAAGAAGTAGGGCATCACCAGGATCCGGAAGTCTCGTTGCAATCGCAGCAGGAACGTAAGGAAACCTTCGTGGCCAAGGTCACCCGCATCAAGCGCCACGCGGTGTTCTTCGCGATGACCTATACGGGAGACAGCACGACCGGCACCGGAGATGCTGCGTTGTTGGCCCAGGCCCTCGACTTGACCAAGGGTGTACCGGAAACCTTTGAAACCGGCGTCGAACGTGTGGCTGCCTGGCGCGAATTTTACGACCGCAAGGTCCGCGAAGGCGACCCGGACTATATCACCCAGATCGCCAAGCGCTTCCTGCTTGATCAGCGCGACGCATGGCAACAATTCCGCCGCGATCGGGCAAGCGCGCCGGCCTATCGCGAAGTCTTCGCGTTGATCCGGTCCATCGAAACACCGGAGCGACCTGTCGTCACACCAGAGGTCGCCGAGGTCATTGTCCCGGCGGTCAAGCCGCACAAACCGTGGATCAGCGACGTCTATGAGATCAGTTACTTCCAGGACGAGGAGGTCAATCCGTACCGAGCCCTGGTGCATGTGCCGCATATCGAGTGGCCGCCGCTGAAGACCTTCGAGATCCTCGGTCCGCCGATTATTGACCGCGATATCCTGATGATCGGGGAAGTGGTCGACGTTCCGGTCCGTATGCCGGTCTTTGAACGGCCGCGTGAACGTCGCAATCCGTTTGCCGTCCTGGTGGAAGCCGCGGCTTTCGTTGAAAATCAACTCGATTTGTTCGTGGACTATCTGTTCGCGCTGACTGTTTCGATCTGGAACCGCCTCGGCGATATTCTGACCTTCAAGCGGATTATCGATCACCGCGAAAAGACGGTCGACCAGGCCGTACAAGAAGTGGAACACCTGCGCTATGATCTGCCGATTAACGCCATCCGTCCGGAGATCGTTCCGGTCGAGCCGGCCGTCGACAATCTTGACGATTACGGTCTGGACACTGCTGAGATCGAGGTGCCGGCCATCGAAGTTCAATTGCCGGCCCCGGTCTTCACCACGGCCGCGCGCGTGTTGTCGCCGTTCAAGATCGATCCGGTCTCCGGGGTCGTCGTGGAGGAAACCGAAGATAAAACCGCCGTCTTCTTCGCCATGACCTATACCGGCGACAGCACGGCCGGACTGACGGACGTGGCGCTGTTGGCCAAAGAACTCGATCTGACCAAAGGCGTTCCGGAAACATTTGAAACGGATGAAGAGCGCGTGGCGGCCTGGCGAGACTTCTACGACAAGAAGGTGGAAGAGGGCGACGCCACCTACATCCGTCAGATCGCCGAACGCTTCCGCCGCGACAGCCGTCCGGAATGGCAGCGGTTCCGCTGGGCGCGTGAGCATCATCCCGCGTTTCAACCGGTCTTCGAGATACTTGCCCACACCGCGGAGAGTAAGGATATGCCGGCAATTTCATCACGTAAGCCGGGAATCCTGCCTGAGTTTAATCTGACCGAAACCAAAAAGCCGGTGTTCACGCAAAACTTCAAGGATCGGCCGAAGTCGAAGTACGATGAAAAAGACGCGGCCAAGATTGTTGAGGCAACACTCAAGGCGGAGTCCGATTCCATCGCGGCCGTCAAACGGACCCGGCAGCTGCGGCCGGTCAACCGTCCGCAAGTCCGTCAGCTGACCATCAAGGAACGCCTGGCCCAGGCCCGCATTCTTCAGGATGCCTTCAGTAAGTACAAACGTCGTCATCCGGACGCGCAACTGACAGACGATGTCCGCCGGATCATCGAACGGCAAATGCGCCGCAATAACCGGCGCAACAAACAAACTGCGGTGATCGCAGCGGCGAAGACGTCCAGGAGAGCTGTTCCCCGGTCCGCGCGGAAGCGGTCGAATTGGAAAAAAGTCAGCGGCAAGTTCCGGGTTATCCAAATCGACAATGGCGTCATAAGTGATCGCGGGCCGTTCCGCCGTCAACGACCGCAGACACGGACCGTGCAGAAATCGACTTACCAAAAACCGGTTTATAGCCGTAAGCAGCGCGATAAGGTTGTCGACGCGACACTCGCCTTGGAAGAAACGCGCGTCAATAAAACCCGCGAGCCCCGCTTCCAGCGCCGCCGGCCGGTGATGGTCCTCCGCGACGGGCAGCTGATCAGCGACAATCGTCAGGAGGTGCTGCGGGCACAACGCAAGCGTCCGGCCAGCGTGACGGGAATCGATCGTGACCGGGTTATCGACGCGACGCTGTATTTGGAGGATAAGGGCGTGGTTAAGAATGAGGATCAAACAAGCCGTCTTGATCAAGCTACCCAGCGTCAACAGATCCGCGAGCAATCGATCAGTGAAACCCTGCGCTCGGAGGAGGAAAAGATTTACGGCAAACGCTTTGTCAATCAACGATCGCGCGGTGACGCAACCGGCGGCCAGGCTGAACAGCCGAGCGGAATTGAGAACCTCCGTGACGCGGCGTTGCTCGCACAACCCGGGTACGACAGCAAACGGCTGGTCCTGCCGAAACGGGCCCTGCCGTCGGAGCTAACTGAAAAAGAACGCGCCCGTAAGTCCGCGGACGCGGCCGTTCTGGTCGAAGAATTGCGCGCGGCCAGCCGGCAGCCGTCGATCTATGAGCGCCTGAAGGCGGCGGGGGCCGAAGTGCGCACGCTGTCGCGTGAAACCATCATCATCGAGGCGCCGCAGGCGCCGCAATACGATCCGGACGAACCGTCCGTTGATTTGGCGCGTGAAATCGACAATGCACTGCTGCTGGAAGAAATGAAACTGGCACAGGCCGCCGGTGAGGTGACCGTAACGGAAGCCGCGGAGCTGTCCGATGTCGTGGACCGGGTCGAACCGCGTCAGACCAAGTCAACCGTGCTTGATTTCTATCAATTAAATCCGCCGGTCCGCCGCCGGCGTGAGCAAGACGCCCGCACCCGGCGTGATGACGCCTTTATTGCCGAGCTGGAAATGGATCGCATCCTGGACAATATCCGCTTTTATCCGGAACGCGCAGAGGAGTTGGCGTGGGATTTTGTCGAACGCACCGTTGTTGAAGACTACTTCATCAATCCGTTTGAGGCGGCGCGCGTGATGGTCGGCGGGCGGGGGCTGGCTGAAGATGAGGAAGGTTCTGCCTACAATGCGGCCGAGCTCCTGGAGCCGGAGGAAGTCCTTCCGTATAGGTCCCTTTCACGTGACATGAATTTGATGGATTTGGTGCGGCTGCGTTTGCATGAACGGATCCGTTTTTCACCGGACTTCCCGGGCAAGGCTCCGTTGCTGACCGCCATGTCGGTTCCCGAATATCCGTTTCTCCGCGCGCCGCTTCCCGTTCCGGATAGTATTGCCGAGCAGGAACTGCTCGCCTCCTACTTAAGGTTGTACTACGAGCGCTACTGGTATTTGCCCCGCATCGGTGACCTTAGATTCCAATTCTTCCTGCCGGATACTCTGAAATTTGGGATCTTTGTTGTTGAGTACGATCCGCGTTTGTATCCGGGCTCCGACTTCCCGGCGTGGGTCCCGGTCAATCTGCATGTGGTCTACAAACCGTTGAAACTGCCGGATGTGGTCATCTTGGAGGTGCCGCCGCGGCCGGTCAACAAGCTGGTGATTCTGCCGATCGAGGATGTGGATCCGGTCCCGATCACCGCGCTGCCCGATTATGAATTCGTACGGAAACGGCTCAAACTGCTCGAGCAGTATCTGCCGCCGGAACCGGTGACCCGTATTCCGTCCGGTCCGGAGGTGAAGACCGGGGCGTTGACGGGCGATAAGGAGATCGGTGAGGTCGCGCACGCCGTCGCGGACCGGACTCTGGACGTGAGACGGTTGCGCTTCCTTCAGGAGTACCTGACGCCGCCGCCGGTGATTCCGGGTGAGCCCGGACCGCGGATCGATGTCCGGATTTATCCGCTGGACAAATTTGTAGCTATCCCGCTGACTGCGATACCGGATTACGCCTTTGTCCTCGAACGGCTCAAGCTGCTGGAACAGTATCTTCCGCCCGAACCGGTCACCCGCATTCCGTCTTCTCCGGCGGTGTCCGGTCTGACGGTGCGGGTTGATGCGGGGCTATCGGCGGGTCTGACCGCCCGGCAGGATTATGAATACATTCTGCAACGGCTGTATGCCTTGGAGCAGCAGGTTACACCCGGGATTGCGGAGCGCGACCGCGTTGACGGTGACCGCTCTCCGGCGGGACCGGGCGGACGGCTGCCGCGGCCTGTGCTTCCGCTGCCGGATCCGTTGACGGGCGTCGGCCCGGCGCCGGTCGTCTATCCGGCCATTATTCCGGTGGAAGACAGCGTGGAAGTGCCGCTGACGGCATTACCCGACTATGAATTTGTCCTCGAACGGTTGCGTCTGCTGGAACAATATTTACCGCCGGAGCCGGTACAGCAGATACCGCCGCGGCCGGAGGTGGAGGTACGGATCATTCCTTACCGGGAAACGGTGGAGGTTCCGATCACGGCTCTGCCGGACTACGAGTTTATCCGCAAACGGATGGACCTGCTGGAACAATATTTGCCGCCAGAGCCTGTGGTGCGTGTTCCGGAGCGTCCCAAGATTGAAAATCGCAAACTGCGTTTCCTCCATGATTACCTCCCGGCGTCGGCGGCGGTTACCGTGACGCCGGGCCCCGTGATCGATACCCGGATTGTCCCGCTCCGCAAGTTCGTAAAGGTTCCGGTGACGGCCATTCCGGATTACGCGTTTGTCCTGGATCGGTTGCAAATGCTTGAACAATACCTGCCGCCGGATCTGGACATTGACGCTGAATCAGGAAAGCAGCCCGATCGAAGAAGCGTTTCACTGGACGGTTTTGGGCTTGTCCGGCGCGCGGATGTGGCGGACGACGGGCCGGTATGGGAGCAACTCAGATTGCTGGAGCAGAATTTGCTGCCCACGACAAGGGTTCGTGACGCCGAAAGAAATGCGGTCTTCTTTACGATGAACTATGCCGGAGACAGTTCGCAAGGCAAGTCGGATGTGGCGGTCCTGGCAAAGATCCTGTATCTGACCAAGGGAGTACCGGAACCGTATGATTCGCAGGACAAACGTGTCGCAGCGTGGCGTGATTTCTATGATCGCGCTGTCCGCAGGGGTGAGGAGCGTTACATGAAACAGCTGGCCCAACGTTTTCTGATCGATAGCCGCCCCGAATGGCAACAGTTCATGCGGGACAGAGCGCGCGATCCGGAATGGCAGGCGGTCTTCCGATTGGTCGACAAACTGGCGAAAGTCAGACAATATCAGGATTCACGATTTATGCTGGACACTCTTCGGACACAGGTTGCCGGCCACGGGAGTGCGGAAGGAAGGACCGAAGCAGGACGACCGCACTTCCTGCGCTATCAGTTGCCGCCGGAGCCGGGTCCGGACGTTCCGGTCCGACCGAGAGTAGCGGCGGGGATAATCCCCATGGAAGGCATCTTCCAGGTGCCGATCACGGCGTTGCCGGACTACGATTTTATACGCAAACGCCTGAAGCTTCTGGCAAAATACATGACCCGCGACTTTGTTGTGCCCATACCGCCGCGGCCCCAGGTGGAGATCCATATCATTCCGTTCAGCGAATTTGTTGAGGTGCCGATCACCGGGCTGCCGGACTACAAGTTCGTTCTGGAACGGATGAGAATGCTCGCTCAATATTTGCCGCCGGAACCGGTCACCGAAGTGCCCCCGCGGCTCAAGGTCGACATCCGTCCGCCGCGTATCGAAAAGTCAATCCATGTCCCGCTGCGCTCTATAACCGGTCGTAAGAATGAAACCAAGCGCCTGCGTTTCCTTGAGCAGTACCTGCCGCCGGAGCCGGTCACCGAAGTGCCGCCGCGCCCCAAGGTCGACGGGCTGATCATTCCGATCGAAAAGTCGATCGATGTCCCGATCATTCCGTTTGAGGACAAGGATATGTTCCTCGAACGTATTCGCGGTCTGGAACAATACCTGCCGCTGCCGCCGGTCACTCCGGTGACGCCGCCGGTCATCGTCCCGACCGGTGCGCGCATCGAGCCCAAACGGCCGCAGCAGGAATCTTCCATCGAGGGCCGCGACAAGGTCTTCCAGGAAAGCTCGCGCGAGGATCTGCCGGCCGAACCGGTCCGCCTGGAAAGCTTCATTATCGAGATTCCGGTCGGCGAGGTACTTCAGGAAAGCTCCCGCGAGATGGAAATACGGGAGGGGACTCATCAGGAAAGTCGCGCGACGATAGACCCGCGTCATCCACTCGTTCCGCCGCCTGCATTAGTTGAGAGTCAGGAGCGGAGAAGATTGCCGGGGGACCGACAAGTTCCCAATCCCAAACCGGCGGTCCGCTTTGAAAGCACCAGGACGGAATCCACGCGGGAAACCATCCTGTTGGAAAGTTTCCGTACGCAGTTCCCGTGGCAGGAGCGAGACCGCGACAACCTGTCCACAAACGAGCCGAGTGAGCGTGTCCTGCAACAAAGTTTGCTGGAAGAGCAACCGCGCGCACAAGTGCCGCCATTGTCACTTCGTTCCGGGGCGGCACATCAACGCCTTTACCGGCAACGGGCAGATGAGGTCAACCGGGAGCGCGACCGGCTGTATAAGCGGTCTGTCGATCCCGAACGTCCGGCCGAACTGTTCCAAAGCCGGCTGAAATGGCACCTGCCGCCGGTGGGCCTTGATATTTATCGTCAAGATGACCCGCGTGAACGCATCCTGTTGGAAAGTTATCTGCGGCGGGCTATCTGGCAGCGCCTTTTGCAGCAAACAAAACGGCGCGGCTATCCGCGGCACCGTCTGTTGTTACGGACCCGCCTGGAAAGCGAGCGGTTTGATCAGGCGACGCTGGAAACAGCGATCAACCGGCCGGACCCGGCTGAAGAGATCGTGCGTCAGCCGCAGTCGCAGGACGATCTGGTCCGCCGCGGGGCGCTCCGTCAGGCGCCGCCGCGCTATCTTGATTTTGAACCGGTCTTTGCGGAACCGCGCGAACGGATTTTACTCGAGAGTTTTCTGCGCGATAATTATCACCAGCGCCTCCTGTAAGATTCGCGCCGCCAAACCTATCCGCACCATCGCATTCTGCGCATGAGCGCGTGGGAACGCGAGAAATTCGGCCTGAGTGAGCTGGAATTGGCGCTGCGACGCCGGGATGAAGCGGAGCTCGCGCGTCGCGCCATGCCGCGTGACCTTTATCGCCATCGTGATTTGGCCTACAGACGGTGACAGGCATCGGAACGAAAAAGCCGCCCGGCGCCAATAATTTTCGGCCGCGGGTCTTCTGTGATAGAATGAAGTCACACAGAGGGAACCATGAACATCCGCACAATCAGTCCAGTCATTCTATTCACAGTCGTTGTCGCCGCGCCTGCTGTGGCCATGCCGTCCGCGCATCCCGAACCGGTGCAATTGCAACCCGATCCCGGCTACGGCACCCGTCTGGCCAAGTTTAAAAAAGAACAGAAGCGGATCGTTCCCGACACCATGAAACGCAGCAGCCTGCACAAGATCCAGCAGCTGCGCGAGGATAAAAAGAAACGCGCCCACTACAAGAAAGACGACCGGCGCGCGCTGGACAACCGCACCCCCTTCGGCGAACCCGAAGAAGATTCCCGTTTTTCACGCAAGGGATTGAGCGAAGAGCAGATTCAGTACTATATGGACCGCTACCGTGAACGCAAGCGGTTGCGGGCCGAATACGACCGGATGTCCGAGAAAAAGTAAAACCCGCATGACCCGATGAATCGCTTACTGTGGACCATTTGCCTGTGTCTCGTCATGATCGCGCCTGCCGCCTGTGCCCGTCCCCAGGGCACCACCCGCGCCGACTACGGCCGGATTTCCGAGCTGAGGATCAAGTATAAAGGTGATTACGTCTTTAAAAAGAAAGAGGCGACCTTGCTCGTCTTCAAGATGACCCCGGGACCGGCCGACGACGCGGTTACCGAGCAGATGTTCCGTGAATTTTTTTATGACCTTAAGGGCCGTCTGCGGCGCGACTCCGCGGTGAAGGACCTCAAACTTTTCGATGCCGAAGGCCACTATCTCTACGGCTTGCGGCAGGCGTGGTGGAAGGGAAAAATCGAACGGCTGGGACGGGATCAATGAGAGGAGGCACCTATGGGATTTCTCAGTAAACTGCTGGACCGCGGTAAAAAGGCGCCGGACCGCACGAAGTTTCAACGCGGACCGTACAAGGAACTGAAAAATATCACCCTGGATGATTTTCAAATGCATCCGGTGTGGGTCAGCGACGCCAGCGGCCGGGAATTCGGGTTTCACGACCAGACCCCGCGGCCGCTGCTGATGTCGAAGAAGGTGACCAAGGACCTCGTGGACAGCTTCGCCGTCACGTATGTGCTCATTCAGGTCCCGTCCAGCAACCATTGGGGTTGGGCCGCGCTGCAGGACCTCGAGCGCATGGAAAGCATCACCCTGTGGACCCTCTACGACAAAGAAGACGGCCGCAAAGTGTTAGCCGGACAGCGGGACGTCGAGATCCACGTCGTCCCCCAAATCGCCGACAGCCCGTCGCAGATATTCCTCTACGATCCCGAGACCGGGAAGGCGGCCCGGAGAGAATAAGAATTGCCATGGACGCCTGCATTTACAAAGTGATTGCGGTTCACGAGACGAAGAAGGGGGTGGTGCTGGAGTTGCGGGCGCATCAGCAGTATTTTAAACCCAAGCTCAAGCGCGGAGAGGGTATTCTCATCGACGATTACGACGGTCACAAGGTCACCACCCGCATCAAGGCCCTGGTCATGATGGACGAACCGCACCCGCGGTGCGACGTCGGCGTCCTCCTGCCGCCGGATATCAAGGTCGATCAGGTGATGGTCGATTCGGATGTGTGGACGGTTGGGGAATAATATAGGAATTTCAGCCTCCACAGATGCATTGTTTCATAAGCCTTTGTTAATAAAAGCTTTGGAGTGTGTTCTGGCGCCTAATAAATTTGCAAATATGGTTTGAGAGTGGTATTCTTATGGCATATAAGTGGCATAAACTTGGAGGAAGTTCATATGGCAAGCCAATTGTTCGATACAGTCGCAAAAGAAGATCATTTGTCTTTATATGAAAATGGGAAGCCTAAGCACAGCAGAATATTTAAATATCTGGACTTTAACAAAAATGACGTTGCCAAGGCTACTGGAGTCGCCAAAAACTCGATACGATACGATTATAGGATTCCGGCAGAAGTCCGAGATCGGCTAAAAGAGTGGGCTAATTTACTTAATCTGGTTGCTGGGTTTTTTGGTGGTGATGAGGAAAAAACAGTTCAGTGGATAATGACGCCGAATCCCATGTTGGGTGATTTTAGTCCGAGAGATATGATACGGTTAGGTCGATATAAAAAGTTAATTAAATTTATCCTTACGGCCATAGACGAAAATAAGGCGTAAGGAATGGTGCCAAACAAGCCACACGAAACAAAAAAATACCTTCTAGATCAAACCTCCCCAGACGAAATTCAAAAATTAAAACAGTACGGCGAGCGTTACTTAAAGTTTCACTGGGATTATTATTGTGAACTTGCCTATCAGAGGTCTTCAGTAGAGGTCGAAATAAGACATGCTTTATTAGATGCTGTAGTGGGCCCATTTAAATTTAAAAAATGGCAAAGAGTTTTACGATGGAAATACAGTAATGAACCACTATGCGTTGCAGGAAGTTTGACCGATCCTGGAGGAAGATTTAACATCGGAGATATAAGCAAAGATCACTTTAAACCGTTTCCGGCATTATATGTGGCAAAAGATAAAGAAACAGCATTGCAGGAAGCGCTCTGCCAATCCATTAGTAAAGAAAATGAGAAAAGGGCGTTGGAATCCGCACTAGCTAATCCCACCTCTACTACAAATTGCTCAATGAGTGGTAAATTGTATCGTCTGCTAGATCTAAATAAGCCTAAAAAACTGCAAGAATTTATTGATGTAATTAAAGATTTTAGAATTCCGGAAGATTTGAGAAGACGTGCAAGAATATTTAAAGAAACATTGGAATTGGCAACTACCGTCCAAAACTTGATGGAAGGCGTGTTGATAAACAATTGGAGAGTTTGGCCGATGCAGTTCGATGTTCCGGCACCTTCCCAAATCTTAGGACAACTTGTCGTTGGCATAGGCGTAGAAGGTATATTATATCCATCAAAGTTTACCACGAAGGACTGTCTGGCCATATTTCCTCAGAATTTTGATGAATCCGGAGCCTACATCAAATTGGATGATTCGCCTCCATCAAAAGAGGTGCTAACTGAGATAAATTGTGACGTTTGGCGGAAGAATAAAACGGAAATGATGGGAGAGTGAGTTTATTTTATCCGCATAAACTGCTGGTCGAGGAAATTTTCCGAGAGTTCGATCACCGTCGGGCGGCCGTGGGGGCAGGTGAAGGGGTCGAGGCATTGCAATAATTGTTCCCGCAGGTACTCGGCCTCCTCGGTCCCGAGCTTGTCGCCGGTCATGATCGACGAGCGGCAGGCGCGCCGGGCGATCTGGTCGTGGTCGCGGTTGGTCACCTGATCGCCGGCCAATATGTATCTCACCGTGGCCTCCACATCCTTCAACAACAGCGGCTGCGAATGCACCGCGATGGTTTGGTCGTCGAACAGGCTGTGTTCAAATCCCACCTTAAGCAATTCATCCCCGATCTCATCATAAACCAGCTTTTCCTGCGGTGTGACACTCACCAGGACCGGCGCCAGCAAGGGCTGGATCTCGACGTCACCCTTTTCCATATGACGGATCAGTTTTTCGTAGGTGATCCGTTCGGCGGCGGCGTGCTGGTCCATCAACAGCATGGTGCGGCCCGCTTCGTAGATGAGAAATTTCCGGATGAAGGCGCCGATGTAGCGCGCGTTCTCGAGCTTAGTCTGGATATCGTCGGCCGCGGCGAGTTCGTTTTTCGGGAGATAAAAAGACGGCGTTTGTTCTGCGCGCGGGTAGGCATAATCCTTGTTGGACGGCGCGTAGGAAAGACCGCCCCCGGAACCGCCGGACCCCGTGGAACCGCCCCCGGAACCACCGCCGTCAAACAGCGATTGCGGTCCGGATTGGTCGAAATGGGAGGCCGCGCCTTCGTAGCGGAATGAGCGCTCGACCGGTGAAAAGGCCTTGGGCTCGTCGCTGTCGGCGGAGACCTCACGCCCCGGGCTGTTCATCAATGTCTCTTCCGTGACACGCCGCAGCAGGCTGCATATCTCGCGTTCGTGGCGGAGTTTGACCTCACGTTTGGTCGGATGGATGTTGACGTCAACGTCCGTGGCCGGGACCTCGATATACAATACGAAGAACGGAAACGCCTCCGGCGGCATGATCAGCCGGAAGACCTGATTCAGGTGATAGTTGATATTTTTGTTGAAGACCGGCCGGTTGTTGACGAAGACGAACTGCAGGTCGCGGCGCGTGCGCTGGATATTGATGTCACCGAGGACCATCTTCAGGACCAGATGTTCGTCCGGGAACGCCCGTGTGACACTGAGCATGTGATCGGCCTTCAGATTCAGCACCTCGGCGATACGCGCAGGCAAATCGTCGGTGGCGGCCACATCGATGATATCGCGGCCCTGATGCGTGAGCTTGAAGCCGACCCGCGGGTGCAGCAATGTGTACGGCGTGAAGATCTGCATCACCTGATAAAACTCGCTGGCCGTGGTCTTGAGAAACTTTTTGCGTGCCGGCGTGTTAAAAAACAGTTCGCGGATTTCGATGTGCGTTCCGGTATCGTTAAACGGGCACGGTTTGATATCCTGCTTGGCGCCGCCGCGCATATGGATCTCCCAGCCCTCGGCGGAATCCGCGGTCCTGCTGCGTAGCGTGATATCGGCGATCGCGGCCACACTGTACAACGCCTCGCCGCGAAAACCCAGCGAATGGATATCGAACAGATCGTCGAGTGTGGTGATCTTGCTGGTGGCGTGACGCTCAAAGATCGTCTCCAGGTCGTCGTGATCGATCCCGGAACCGTTGTCCCTGATACTGATCAGCGATTTGCCGGCTTCTTTCAATTCCAGATGAATATGCGTGGCCCCGGCGTCGATGCTGTTTTCCATCAATTCCTTGACCACCGAGGCCGGCCGGTCGATCACCTCGCCGGCGGCGATTTTGGCGACGATGTCTTCGCTCAGTACCCGTACTTTGCTCATGCGTATTTGTCCTTGAGTTTGGCCAGCCGGTTCAACGCGTCCAGCGGGGTGAGTTTGTCGAGTTCGATCTTGCGGATTTCCTCGCGCAGTTCCTCCAGGACCGGATCGTTGCCGCCGCCGTTCCCGTTGAACAGGGACAGCTGGTCTTCCGTCTGGAAGTTGTGTTTGATATCCCGTTTCAAGTTCTTCTTCAGTTCCAGTTGGGTCAGGATCTGGCGGGCGTGTTTGATGATCTTGTCCGGTATACCGGCGAGTTTGGCGACATAAATCCCGTAGGAGTCGTCGCTGCTGCCCGGGACGATCTTGTGCATGAAGATGATTTCATCTTTCCATTCCTTGACCGCGACGTTGTAGTTCTTCACACAAGTCTCGCGTTCGGCCAGGGCGGTCAGCTCGTGGAAATGCGTGGCGAACAGCGTGCGCGTGGCCGTATTTTTCAGATGTTCGGCCAGGGCCCACGCCAACGACAGTCCGTCATAGGTAGAGGTCCCGCGGCCGATTTCATCGAGGATCACCAGGCTGCGCGGGGTCATATTGTTGAGGATATCGGCGGTCTCATTCATTTCGACCATGAACGTCGACTGGCCCTTGCTGATATCATCGTGGGCGCCGATGCGGGTAAAGACCTTGTCGACGATCCCCACGGCCGCGCTCTTGGCCGGAATATAGCTGCCGATTTGGGCCATAATCACCAGTAGCGCGGTCTGGCGGATATAGGTCGATTTTCCGGCCATGTTGGGTCCGGTGAGGATCAACAGCTGGTTGTCTTCGGAATCGAGCAGCGTGTCGTTGGCGATAAAGGTATCGACGGTGGTGCGTTCAACCACCGGATGGCGGCCGTCGGCGATGGCGATCACGGTATTGTCTTCCATTCGGGGTTTAATATAACCGGGCGATTGAGCCAGCACGGACAGCGAGAACAACGCGTCTATTTGCGACAACGCCAGGCAGAACGCGTGCAGGGCCAGCGACTCATCGAGGATCGCGCGTTGCAGCTCGGCGATGATCGCGTTTTCGATCCGTACGATCTTGTCCTGGGCCGTTAGTATTTTTTCCTCATACTCTTTCAGCTCAGGGGTGATATAACGCTCGGCGTTGGCCAGGGTCTGCTTGCGATGATAGTCTTGCGGTGCGAGCTTGACGTTAGCCTTGGTGATTTCAATGTAGTATCCGAATACCTTGTTGAAGCCGATCTTCAACGAACCGATGCCGGTGCGCTCTGCCTCGCGCACTTGATAATTCTTAAGCCAGCTGCGGCCGTTTTCTTGCAGGGCGCGCAGCTCGTCGAGCTCGGGATGGTAACCGGAGCAGATCACCTTGCCTTCATATTTGGCCAGCGGGAAATCCGCGTTGACCGTGCGGACCAGGCGCTCGCGCAGTTGGGGAATATCTTCCAGCGCAAAGTAGTTGCTTTGCTTTCGGATCGGTTCCAGGATCGCGCGCAGTTCCGGCAACAGCGCCAGCGTGTTACGCACGGCCAGAATATCCTTGGGATGCGTGTATCCGCAGCTTAACCGCGAGATGTTTTTCTCCAGGTCGGGAATCTTTTCCAGCAGGCCCTTAAGCGACGCGGTCAGTTCCGGATGGGTTTTGAGTAAATCGATCGCGGACTGCCGTTCTTCAATGCGCGTCTTGTCCTTCAAGGGATGATAAAACCAGTCGTAAAACCGGCGGCGGCCCATGGCGGTTTGAGTCTCGTCAACAGTACGGATCAGGGATTCGAACTCCAGTCCGCGATGAGCGGCGGGGGAGATGTGGACAAATTCGTCGTCCGCGTAAATTGCGATCCGGTCGATATGCTCGACTGGCTGTTTGTTCATTTGCCGCATGTATTCAAGAAGGGCGCCGCAGCTGCTGACGGCGGCGGGTTTTTCCTCGATACCGAAGCCGGCCAGGTTGTGGACCTTGAAATGTTCGAGCAGGGTTTTGCGGGTCAGGTCGGGATTGAAACACCAGCCTTCGAACGGGCTTTGCACGATGCCCATCGACCGCAGCAGCGGATGATCGAAAAGCCGTCGCGAGTATTCCTCGGACGCGTCCGGAAAGATGCATTCCTGAACGGGGAGGGTGGCGAGGATTTCCGTCAGGGTCTTGCCGTCATTACTGTACTGGTTGGTCCAGATGGTGCCGGCGGTCGGATCGACAAAGGCCAGCCCGGTGACCTTGGCGCCGGGGCTGATGGCCACGATATAGCGCGCCGCGGTGCTGTTCTCGTCGAGATAGGTGCCCTTAGTGATGATGCGGGTGACGTCGCGTTTAACGATCCCCTTGGCCACCGCCGGATCCTCCACCTGATCGCAGATCGCGACCTTATGGCCTTCTCTAATAAGGCGGGCGATGTAGTTTTCGGCGGCATGGTGCGGGATTCCGCACATCGGGATCTTTTGGGACGGCGCTTTGCCGCGCGAGGTCAGGACCAGGTCCAGGGCCTTGGAAGCGACCTTGGCGTCGTCATAAAACATCTCATAGAAATCGCCCAGCCGGAAGAACAGGATGCAATTCTGATGTTTGGCCTTCAGCTCGTGGTACTGCTTGAGCATGGGGGTGGTGGCACCGGCGGCTTGGGCTGCGGAATCAACGGACGAGGGGGATGGGTTCATAGTTTGATTTTATAGCACAAAAGAGAGGAACTGTAAACTCGGGTCACAGAAAGCGGTTCCGGCAAAAAAATTGAAAAAAATTTCGCGGAGAGCATATGCCCAAAAATGGCCTCCTCATTCCCGCTGAAAGCAAACGGATGGGCGCGAAAGGAGTTAGAGACAGCCTTTTCGGACCCTGCCGGACGTCCCCTGTGGAAAACCCCGGTTCGGTCGTTCAATCGGCCGGGGCCTGCCTTGCCAGGGTATGGCCATGTGCTATACTTTCGGCTGACGCGCCGGAGAACGGCGGAAACACCGTTCCCGACGACGAGGAGAAACGATATGAAAATCAAACCGATCATCTTTGCGTCCGCTGTGACGCTTTTCTTATGCACCGCCCCGGCCGGGGCAGAAAACCAGGCCGCCGATTTTCTGGTCAGGATCGGCAAGATGGAGCTCAAGAAGGGGCGCGTCAAAGACGCGGTCCATGAATTCAGCAAGGCCCTGCTGCTTGAGCCGGGCAACAAGGAAGCGTTGCATCAATTATGGGAACTGGGCTATCCCGGCGGAATCTATACCAAGGTCAAGCCGAATCCGAGCGACCGGCAGGTCTCGGCAGCCGAATGGTATGGTGACGTCCAGCCGAATATCCCCGAGTTCGAGGCGTGGCAGCGCCGGCAGCACGCCCGTAAGGTGTTTCGCAGCGAACGAATTCTTTACGAAGACCAGAAAGACCGCGGCAGCTATCTGCGGGAATACCCGCAGCTCGGTCAAAACGGGATCCGCCACGTCTCGGACAGCCTGGCCGACACCACCGTGCCGGTGGCTATCTATGAAACGCCGACGCGGACTCCTCCGCGGACCGCGCGGGAAGTCTTAATCGAACGTTACCTGGACGCCCATGAGGGCCGCCCGGAGATGAACTCTGCGCCGGCCTTACCCGGCACCGATCCGAACCGATTCCCCAATCGCATGATCCAGGGCTCGGGGCCCGCATCCAGTCCGGTAGAATCCCAGACAGACTTTTACGACCTGCAAGGCATGATTGATTTCAGCCGCGACAATGAAACGGCTTTTTTCTACTGGCTGGATGATGACCCGAAGGAATTGTATGAGATCCAGTTCGAGCACCAGGACGAACTGATCGCCGTCCTCGACCAGTATTTGCGGGTGCGGGAGGAGCAGATCCAGGCCCACGAAGACCGGCTGCTGGGCACCGAGCTGGAGCTGCTGCAGACCCGGTATGATCTCGCGGCCCAGGTCGAGGCGAATAATGACCTGCACGAGGTCTACCATCCGGTCGTTCGGTTGGGTGATGACCAGGCCTATTATATTTCCCAGGAAAACAGCTATATGCAGTACTTGGAGCGCAAATTGGCCTCAGTCCGCTTCGAATTGTCCGAACGGTCGGAGAAAATGGACGATCAGCGGACGGAACTGGCCCGCCTGGAGGCGGAGTTGGAGGCCTACCGCCGGCAGGTGGACCAACTGCTCACGGAGCGCGAAGATTTGTTGCAAGACGTAACCGAACGCGTCGATGAACTGCAGCGCATCGGCGACCTGAACGTAAGACCGTAGGTAACAGCCCTTCATCAGTCCTTTATTTGCCCCCGGCGTCCGATCCCGTATCGGCACGGGGGCAGTCCTCTTCGTGCCAATATCGAATCTCGAAGGAAATTCGAACTGCAAATAACCTAATTTCCCAAACGGTTGTTTGATGTATCCGAATTTCGGTAATTCGATATTCCTTCGTATTTCGATATTCGAAATTACGTAGTGCACAATTATCATCTATATGTTTCGTCCTTCCGAGCATGTGATATACTCATAACAAATGTCCAAAATCAGCATGCGTCACATTTCGTTTCTCGACAACCGCGGGTTCAGCGTCTATGAAATCATCGCAGTTGTCATTATTCTCAGCGTTTTGCTCTCACTGACTATTCCGGAGTACACCGTTCTCATCCGGCGGGGGGAGAACCAGGAGGCTGAGCAGTTTTTGCGCGCGGTATGGATCGCGGAGCAGGATTACCGGTTGGAGAATGGCAATTTTGCCGGTAACGTCAATCTGCTCGACTTGGATGTCGATCCTCTTAAGAACTTTATCATTTTTCCCCAACAACAAAACATCGTCTGCGGCGGGAACACCGCCAACTCGCTTACGCACGTCCACAAGGTCGTCAACGGCGATTTCGAGTATGAAATCGTCCTGCTTGAGGACGGCCGCATATCCTGCTTTCCTTGCGGGACGGTCTGTCAACGGATGGGCTATGATCCGTTTTAACCCGGTCATACCCCGGAAAATATGTTGACAACCAAATATTACGTGTATATACTCACATCATTCCCCGAAAAAGCGAACCCCACTCTCGAAAAAGATGACGGACAAGACCCTCAAAATCCGGGAATTTGCCAATAACAGCCCCTGCATCTGTTTTAATTTGCGCAAGGCGGCCCGCGCGGTCACACAGATTTACGATCAGATTTTCAAAGAACTGGATTTGACCGCCAGTCAGATCTCCATCCTGACCTCACTGCGGGTGATCGGAGGGATGTCGGTATCGCAACTTTCCCAGGCCATGGCCACCGACCGTACCACCATTACCAGAAATCTGAAACCTCTTGAAAGAAGAAGGCTTATAGAAATTCGAATCGGACAGGACAAGCGCTCCCGGCGAATCAGCATGACGGCGGCCGGCGACGAACTGGCCGGCCGGGCCGGGGCCATCTTTCAGGAGTTCCACCACAAGGTCTGCGGCACGGTAGGGGAAGAGCGGCTGCACCAACTCTGCAGTGATCTCGGCTGCATCGTCGAAGAAATTCAGGAAATTTAGTTTTTTTTGAATACAAACGTGTACGTACACGTTAAGCGGGTGTGAGATGAGAGAAAATTTCTACCGCTTCCGCAATGACATTGACATCGATTTTCAAGCCGACCTCGAAAGGGTACGGAACTTGGACGTTGATCAGCCCGCGACCCGCGCTATCCGCCGACTCAAATCACGATTGTTGCCGCACGCGACCGAACCGCTGTAGATCAGGCCAGCGGGCGGTCCGCGTTATTCTTTGTCAAAACCCTAAGACAGGAGGACCGAGATGAAAAGGACCAATGAACACATCCTGGGGGACTATTTCGACGATCTTGATGACGACCTGGAAGTGAGCGAGAACCAGCTCAAGAAGGTGATCAAGAGAAAAAAGAGACCGGCACCGCCAAAGTTTCACCGCTAGGCCGGCTCCCGATTCCGTAAAGGGACGGTTTTCGACAGAATCGCGCGCGCGAGTCGAAAGCCGTCCCTTTTTTTATTATCATTCGCCACCGGGACCGTTATAATACGCTCATATGAATCCCCGGCGGTATGATATCCTGTCCTGTCTCGCGCTCGTGGTGGCGGCGGTGCTGCTCTACGCGCATTCCCTGGCATTTGATTTGACTTACCTCGACGACAATGTGTGGTTGATCGATTACCGCTGGTATTTGCGCAATATCGCGGACCTCGGCGGGATATTTTTGAAACCGGATGTGCTGTTCGGCGGTCTGTTTTACCGGCCGATGATCTATCTGTCCTTTATCCTGGACACCCGCTGGGCCGCCGACGGCTTCACGGCGTACCGGGTCACCAATATCGGGCTGCACGGGATCAACTCCTGTCTGGTCTATGCAATCCTGCGCATGATGGCGTATGACCGGCGGCTCGTGACCTGTTCGGCCATGTGTTTTACAGTCCATCCGGTACTGGCGCAGGCCGTGGTCTGGATCCCGGGCCGGACAGACAGCCTGCTGGCAGTGTTTGTCTTTTCCGGATTCGGGGCCTTTGTGATGTGGTGTCGGGAGCGCCGATCGCTATGGTTGACCGCCCACGCTGCCGCGCTGGCCGGGGCCCTGCTGACCAAGGAAACCGCCGTGGTCCTGCCCGTGATGTGCGGGCTGTACGTCCTGCTGTGTGCCCGTGGGGTCCGTTTTCCGCGCGGGTTGATCCCGGCACTTGTCCTGTGGGCAGTTATGGTGCCCGTGTATTTGTGGCTACGCGGATATGTCGTCGGGGATTTGGTTCAGACCGCCTCGCAGGCCGCTCCGGGTTCCGTGTGGCACAATCTGCCCGCGTTCTTGCCGTATCTGGGGAAGGTTTTTTTCCCGGTCAATCTCTCGGTCCTGCCGGCCCTCGCCGATATGACCCTGGTGTACGGAGCGATCGTTTTGGCCGGATTGATCTTCCTGAGCCTGACGCCGTTAACGCTGGACCGAAAGCGCCTGCTGTTCGGCGCGCTTTGGTTCGTGATCTTTTTGCTGCCTTCATTCGTCCTGAGCTTTATCGAACACGAATACCGGATCTACGTGCCTCTATTGGGGATCCTCATTGTCATTCTGGAAACGGGTGTGCCCCGGGCTCTGCTCACACGGCGTCAGTCGGTCGCGGCGGTCGCAGCCGCGGTGACGTTCTTGATGTTGGTAGCGGTCAATGTCATACACGCCCGTCATTTTCGTAACCGGCTGGTGTATTGGGAAAGTGCCGTGGCCACGTCTCCGTCGGCCCCGCTGGCGCACCGCAATCTGGGGGCGATGTACTTTCTGGATAATCGCTACGCCGAAGCCGAACAGGCCTTTCTGCGGGCCCGCGAACTGAATCCCCGGGAGGCCATGGTTAACAACAATCTCGGGGTGATCTATGACAAACGCGGGGAGGAAAAAAAGGCGGAGGAGGCGTACCGGCAGGAAATAAAAATCAACCCGCTGTACGACAACGTGTATTATAATTTAGGACTGTTATACGCCAGACAGGAAAAGTACGATCTGGCCGTGGCCCACTGGCGCAAGGCGGCGGATCTTAATCCACGCAACACGATGGCATATAAATATCTGGCGTACTACTACGTCAAAACTAACCAGCCGCAGGCGGCGGCGCCTTATCTGGCGGAATTGCAGCGTCGGGGCGTTGCCATTCCCGATCCCATCGATTTATTGATTCGCCCATGATGAGCACATCACACCCGACAGCGAAACAGGTCCTACCTGCGGAATTCCTGGAACGTCTGCAAACGATTGTTCCGGCGGCGCAGTACGGCGGCGTGATCCGTTCATTTGGGTCGGCCAAACCGGTCAGCTTCCGCATCAACACACTGGCCGACGGCACGGCGGCCCGCGCGCGGCTGCGCGAGAGCGGCATCGGCATTGAGGAGGTTCCGTGGTTTCCCGAGGCGATGGTCCTTTCCGATCCGGAACAAGCGCCCGTGCTGGAACCGCTTATCGAGGAAGGGTTGATTTACCGACAGGCCCTGTCGAGCATGCTCGCGGCCCTGGTGCTGGATCCGCGTCCCGGCGAGACCGTGTTGGATGCCTGCGCGGCCCCGGGCAGCAAGACGTCGCTGTGCGCGGCTTTGATGGAAAACAGCGGGAAGATTACCGCGGTTGAGCGTGTTCGCACACGATTGTACAAGTTGCGGGCCGTGCTCGAACTCCAGCGGGTGACCAATACCGAAACGGTGTTGTCCGATATCCGCCGGTACCGGCACGAACACGGTCCGGTAGACCGGGCCCTTGTCGACGCTCCGTGCAGTTCCGAAGGGCGATTTCATACCGGTAACCCGCGTTCGGTCAACTACTGGAGCCTGCGTAAGATCCGTGAGATGCGCCGTAAGCAACGGGGAATCCTTTTAAGCGCCGGCCGCTTGGTCAAGTCCGGCGGGACCCTGATCTACGCCACCTGCACCTTCGCCCCCGAGGAAAATGAAGAGGTGGTCGACTGGTTCCTGCGCAAAACCGGCGGCGCCTTTGTCCTGGAGGACGTATCCGATGAATGGGGGACACGCGTGGAAAGTTATCCGGCACTCAAGTCTTGGCGCAAACATGAATTTCATCCGTCGATCGGCGGGTGTCTGCGGGTCCTGCCGACAGAGCACATGGACGGCTTTTTCATCGCTCGTTTACGTAAAGAGGAGGACACGTGAGCATAGCCGCCCCGTTTACGTTGATTGTCCTGATGCTGTGCGAGGGGCTGCTGATGTTCCGTCAGAACCGGCGACTGGCCAGACTGACCTTGTCCTATCCGTACCTGCTCAGCGGGCTGTGGACCGCCATCGCGCTGCTCAATATGGCCGTCGGTCCGGGCCGGTCGGACCCGGCCGGGTGGCCGAATATCAAACCGTTCTTGGTGCTGTTGTTTTACCTCGGCATCTTTCCGTTTTACCTGTGGCGCCGCCGGCGTTTTTTCCGGGCCGATCCGCGGCGGCCGAAGGGATATCTGGACGGCGACGACCGTCCGACCCGGATCTACCTGGGCCTGGAATTCTTCCAGATCTGCATCATCGGGTTCTACGGTTCCATGGCCATCGAGCTGATCCTCGGCCTGGTCTTCCGGTTACTCGGACTCGACCTTCCGGAGATCGACGAGTTGATGATCTCCATCTTTTTCTCGACCATCTTCGCGTTGTATATCATTTACCGCTCGGCGCGGAAGTTCTCGCATCACGGATTCTGGCATAATGTCGGTTTTGCCGGCGGCCTGACGTGGGCTCGGAGTGTGTTTATCCCGATCATTATGGGGATGACGTTTGCCCTAGCGGCCTCGCTGGCGGTCATGCGCAATGCGGGACGGCAGCCGCAGACGCCGATGAGTGAAACGTTGCAGACCGCGCAGTCATCGGATACGATCTTTATTTTTATCGGCTGGGCCTGGCTGGTGGCGCCGGTCTTCGAGGAGATCATTTTTCGCGGGTATTTCTTTCATATTTTCCGCAAAAGCCTCGGCCGGTTAATGGCGGTCGGACTGATCACCCTGACCTTTGCCGTGATGCACGTTCCGCAGTACTGGGGAGATTGGGCGGCGATCTTCGCGGTCGGCGGGACAGGTCTGGGATTGACCCTGCTGCGCGAGTGGAGTGGCACGACGCGGGCGAGCTTGATCATGCATCTGGTCTACAATGTCGGGGTCACGGTAATCCCGGCGATGATGCTGACGGCTCAGAATCCGTTTTATCATCAGTACTCGGTCGGATACGGTCACTTGTCCGTCGAGGAGAAAGAGCGGCTGCTTAAACAAAACATCGCCTTTAACCCGGAATACGCCGATGCTTACAATGACTTGGCCTGGCTGTACGCGGAAGAGCAAATCAATGTCGACGCAGGCCTGCGTTTGATCGATGAGGCCCTGGCGATGTCGCCGGACAACTCCGCTTACAAAGATACCAAGGCCGAGCTGCTCGAAGTGAAGGGTGATCTCACTCAGGCGATGGCGATCCGGCAGGATATTGTGGAAACGTCCTATAGCGACGATATGGTCGACCGCCAGCGGGAGCGCATTGAGAGATTGGAAGAGGTCCTGGCGGAAGAGGAGGAGGGAACTCCCTAGTCAGATTTCTTGGACTCGATCTCGAGTTCGCGCAGGCGTTTGGTGAGGATATCGGCGTCGACGGGTTTGGTGATAAAATCGTCCCACCCCATGTTGTAGTTTTCCATCAGAGAGTCGCGGTAAGTGGTTGTCATAATCACCTTGGCTTCGCGGGAGCGGGGAAGGTCAACGGACTCCTCGCCGTTGCGGATCGTCTTCAGGACATCGAAACCATCTTTTTTGGGAAGTTTAACGTCCAGCAGGATAAAGTCGAAGGCCGACCCGGATTCCACGGATTCCCGGTAAATACTGAGCGTTTCGATGCCGTCCTTGGCGAGCACGCAGTGGGCGACCTGCGAAAGCCCCTGCATCAGCCGGTGAGCATCGGCCGGATTGTCTTCGGCTATCAGGATTTTCCACATGACGGACTGTTATTTGGGTTGACGGGTCCGCTTGATGCGCACCCGGGTGAGCTTGCACTGGCAGTCGCGGCCGCACAGTGAGGTTCCGTCGGAGGAGCGGGGGAGACCTTCCTTCATCCAGTCGGCGATGTCCATTGCCGGCCAGGAGGCCCGTTCCAGCGATTCTTCGCAAATTTCCTCATGCTCGTTGATCGTCCACTTGTAGAGGTCGATTGAATATTTGGATCCGGAGGTATTCTGGACGTTGAATCCGCAGTCCTTGAAGGCGGATTTCAGTCCGTTTTCGAATATCCGGAAAGTCCCTTCTTTTTTCAGGGTGAGGAAGTAATAGTAGCAGAGGAGGGCGGCCAGCAGGAAGAACAGGATTCTCAGGGTTAACCAGATGGCTACGATCATAGGTGTGACCTCATCTTGGAGGGTTCGTGAGCGACTATTTCATTTATAACAGATAAAAATTGGAGCGTCCACAAAAATGTCGAAATCCGCCTGTTCCGACGGGATAAATCCCTTGACAGGTATCCGGAATTGTATGAGAATAGAACGCTACTCGCCACCTGGATAGCAAAAAAGTATTAAACGCCGTATTCTGAACGGTTTAGAGGATGTCCGGACGCCGGCTGCGGCGGACGGAGGAGCTTTTCCGCACGGATCACATCATGCATTCCATCTATTTGCTCAAGGATTTGGCCGCCATCAGCGGATGCTCCACCCACACCCTGAAATTCTATCTGCGGATGGGGCTTATTAAGGAAATCGGCCGCACCAAGGTCACCAATGTCCGTTATTTTGACGACTCCTCCCATGAGCGGTTGAAACAGATCCGCCGGATGCGGCGTCAAAAGTTAACCCTCAAACAAATTCAGGCCCAGCTCGACCATGTCGAAGATACCCGTTAACATCATTACTCTCTGCCTAAGCGTCCTGCTGATGTTCTCACCGGCCGCCGCCCAGGAAGAGTCCGGCCCGGCTACGCAGGAGGCCGCACGCTCCCTCCAGGCCGACCTCGAGGCCATTCACGGACTCAAGATCGACATCTTGGAGGCCAAGGGCGAGGATATCGTGGACGTCCTGCATGATCTCTCCGAGAAAGGCAAGCTCAGTATCGTGACGGGACCCTACGTTACCGGAAAGGTCACTATTTTCCTGCAAGACGTGTATGCCAAGGACGCCTTGCGCATCATTCTGGATTCAAACGATCTGGCCTACAACGAGGACAACGGGATCATCCGGGTCATGACCAAGGAAAGCTTCAAGGAACGCTACGGGTATCCTTATGAGGAGAAGATCCGCACCAAGATGATTCCGTTGCTGCACGCCGACGCCGAAGACATTTTGCCGGTGCTGAACGAAATGAAAAGCGAAGCCGGCCGTATCATTTACAATAGCCAAACCCAGACCTTTGTCCTGATCGACACCCCCGGGCAGTTGGCCGCGATGGACACCTACGTGAAAAAGGTGGATGTCCCCATCGACCGAATGATCGTGGAGATCAAACACCGCGACGTCGAAGACATTGCCGCGACGCTGCGGCCGTTCCTCAGCGAAAACAAGGGGTCAATCGAAGTCAACGCCGAAGCGAAGTCCCTGACGATCATTGATACCCGCACCAATCTGCAGGAGTTTCGCAAGAAGATCGAGAAGCTGGACCAGCCGGAACGCAAAATTGTGCTTGAGGTGCGCATCATCCAAATCATTCTCAACGACGAGCATACCAAAGGGGTCGACTGGGAAGCCATTGTTTCGGATTTCAAGAGCCTTGCCTTTCTCGGGATGAAGAACGCCATTGAAGGGCGAAACGGGGCTATCAGCCTGGGAACAGTCAGCAGCGAAGACTATACCGTTCTGCTGGATGCTCTGGAAACTGTCGGTTATATCTCGGAGATCGACGATCAACGGGAGGTCAAATCCAAAGAGGAGACCGCGGTCGTGCCGGTCAACGGTCTGGACGCGGTCAATTTTTCGGATGACAAATCGAACCAGGAGACCAAGGACCTGGAAGAAGATATGCGTTTTTATGTGAAACCGCTTCGTTACGAAGACGGAAAGGTGACTGTGCACATCAAGCCGGAAGTCTTTTCCCTGGCCGAAAAGGCCATCGAGATGCAGGTGGACGACGGCTCGACCATCGTCATCGGTGGGATCTTCAAAAAGGTCACCGTCGAAACGGAACGGCGCATTCCGTTAATCAGCGATATTCCCTTAATCCGTGATGTTCCGTTCGAAGAAATTCCGTTTCTCGGTTTTGCCTTTCGTAATTCCAATCGTGACGAACGCAAGACCGAGCTGATTGTCTTCATAACCACCAAAACCAAGGTCAACCCGTAAACGGATTCAAAAAACTCTATGAAATATCTTCTTTCCGCGGCGCTCGGCGCGCTGCTGTTCACACTCGCGGGCTGTCAGACCGTCCCGCGGGACCAGGTTTATTCGGATGACTTCCGCGCGACGTATCTCACCGACGTATGCAAAACCGAAGACGTGATTTGCGACTGGGACCAGATTTCCCAGGTGGTGAGTTTGAGGACCGATACGAAAGAAGCGACTACCTTGATCGACAGCAATCTGGTCCTTATCGGCGAAGAACAGATCCAGCTGGATGAACCCTTGCGGCTGAAACGCGGACGCATCATCACCACGGATGAGTTCCGGCGGAAGGTCATCGGCGAACTCAAAAAGGACGCGCCGACCCTGGTGGAAAAGGTGCAAACCGTGCTGATTCCCAAACCCAAGCCGGCTGAACCGGTGATCACCGGAAACTTTCGCGTCCGCAAGCTGCGCGAGGTGATTCTCGACGCGGGGCACGGCGGCAAAGATCCCGGCGCAATCGGGTACGCCAAATCCCAGGAAAAAGATATCGTGCTCGATATTACCAATCGTTTGGCACGGATCCTGGAGGATAGCGGTATCAAGGTCCACATGACCCGCAAAGACGATACCTTTATCAGTCTGCAGGAACGTTCGGCCATTGCCAGTAAGACCAAGGCCGACGCCTTCGTTAGTATTCACGCCAACGCGTCCAAACAACGCGGCGTGTCCGGGGTAGAGGTATTTTCCCTGCGGAATCTGACACCGACCGAGATGAACGATATCAAGCGCACCAAGAACCGCAGGATTATGATGGACCATCTCGTCGCCAGCCGCAACGATCCCAATCTCGACGCGCTGGTCGATGAAATGATGTTTGCGCACAAGCAGGGGGAGTCCTTTCAGCTGGCCCAACGCATCGGCGAGGACATGGCCCGTTCCCTGAAGATCCGTATGCGCGGGACCAAGACTGCCGGGTTCTACGTGCTGCGTAATACGCTGATTCCAGCCGTTCTTGTGGAAGTCGGATTTGTCACGAACCCGAAGGAAGAACGTTTGCTGCAATCGAGTCGCTACCGCGAAAAGATCGCCCGCAGTATAGCCAATTCGTTGATCGATTATTCCAAGGGAAAGTAACCGGGCATGGACAGGAATTCGGCGGTGGGGGTCTTCGATTCGGGTTTGGGCGGTCTCACCGTGGTCAAAGAGATGTTGCGGCTGCTGCCCAAAGAACGGATCGTTTACTTCGGTGACACGGCCCGCGTCCCTTACGGGACCAAGTCGCGCTCGGCGATCGTCCGCTTTTCACGCGAAAATACGGAATTGCTGCTCAGCCGTGACGTCAAGATGGTGGTGGTGGCCTGCAATTCTTCTTCAAGCTACGCGATTCCCGTATTGAAAAAGCACTATCCGGTTCCGGTGCTGGGTGTGATCGAGCCGGGGGCGCGGAAAGCGGCCGCCGTGACCCGGAACAACCGCATCGGCGTCATCGCGACCGCGGCCACGATAAACAGTGGACAATACACGCGAAATATCCTTAAATATAACCCCGACGCGCAGGTGATCAGCCAGCCTTGCGCCTTGTTCGTGCCGCTGGTTGAGGAGGGGTGGCTGGATACTGCCGCGACCCGGCAGATTGCGCTGGAATATCTGGCGCCTTTAAAAGAGGCCGGCGTCGATACGGTGATTCTGGGCTGCACGCACTATCCGCTGCTGCGGGAGGTGATTCAGCGGACTATGGGAACGCAGGTCACCCTGGTTGATTCGGCGACCGAGATCGCGGTGCGGGTCCGTGAGCTGCTGGGTCGTTCGGATATGTTGCGCGTGCGGGGCCGTGCGGTCCCGCGGTTTTATGTCAGTGATAAACCGCAGGAATTCGGACGCATCGCCAAGAATTTTCTCGGCCGGGAATTGAAGGCCGCCAAAATCACACAAGGAACGGGACATGTTTGAGCTATCGATTAAAGGCGACATCGCCTCGGCACATTTTTTACGCGGTTATCCGGGCAAGTGCAAGGATATGCACGGCCATACCTGGAAAGTGGAGGTATTTCTGGCGGCGAATGAGCTGAATGAGCTGGGCATGGTCGAGGACTTCGCGATCCTTAAGCGCAAATTCAAGGATTACCTCGCGGAACTCGATCACAAATGTCTGAATGATCTCGCGTATTTTCAGGCCGTCAATCCGACGGCGGAGAACATCGCGAAGTATATCTACGAGGGCTTCGCGCCGCTCGTCGCCCCCTTGGAGTTGAAGCGCGTCCAGATTTGGGAATCGGATATGGCAAGCGCGATCTATTACGGTTAACGCCTGCTTAGGAAGCGGGAAGGGATCGAGTTATTATTTATTGGATGAAACGATCGAAGTGATCAAGCAACGGGCGGACCGCACCTGCTTCGTACTTTTTACCCGCTAATTTTTTGTCTCATGAAGAAAGCAATTGTCCTCTTATCCGGTGGCCTCGACTCGGCCACCATACTTTATATGGCCAAGGCGGACGGCTTCAGGCCGCACGGTTTGATCTTTGATTACGGACAGCGCCATAACAAGGAAATCGACCACGCACGCCGCATCGCACGGGCGGCCAAGTGCGCTTACGAAGTCGTGACCTTCAGCCTGCCATGGCAGGGCTCGTCGTTGCTGGACAAACGCAAGAAACTGCCGGTCCGCAAGACCATTAAGCCGACGGAAATCCCGTCGACTTACGTGCCGGCGCGGAACATCATCTTTTTGAGCTTCGCGATGTCCTATGCCGAGGCGGTCAAGGCCGATGCCGTCTATATCGGCGCGAATGCCATCGACTATTCCGGTTATCCCGACTGCCGGCCGGATTTTATGCGCGCGTATGAATCCGCGGCACGCAAAGGCATGAAGGCCGGCGTGCAGGGCCGTTCCATCAAGATCCACGCACCGCTGATCAAAATGACCAAGGCGGACATTATCCGTGCCGGCATCGAGCTCGGGGTTCCGTACCAGCACACCTGGTCTTGTTACCGCGGCTTGAAACGGCCATGCGGGATATGCGACAGCTGTGTGCTACGTGCCAAGGGATTTGCCGCGGCCGGTTACGCCGATCCTGCTCTGGAGGCGTCATGACGGCCAACATTATCGAGATATTTCAGTCGATCCAGGGCGAGGGAAAGTATGCCGGTATCAACCAGGTCTTTGTACGGTTTTTTGAATGCAACATGCACTGCCATTGGTGCGATACCCCGCATTCCATCGGTGATACCACACGACGCTTTCGGGAAGTCGCGCTGGAAGAATTGACTGCGGAAATCAAGGCCGCCTGGCCGGGGAGCCATTCGGTCACCCTGACCGGTGGCGAACCGCTCTTGCAGGCGGAAGCCTTGCAGACCCTGATTCCGGAACTGCGTGCCGCCGGGATGCCTGTGCATCTGGAGACCAACGGCATTCTGCCCGATGAGCTGGCCAAGGTGATCGACGGCGTGGACGTGGTCGCCATGGACATCAAAATGCCCAGCTCCACGCGGTGCCGTCCGTACTGGGACGAACACCGGAAGTTTCTGAAGGTCGCGTGCCGGCGGGAGGTCTTTGTCAAGACGGTGATTACCCGCGACACCGACGCCGAGGATCTTCGGCACACCATCGAACTGATCGCGGCGGTCGATCCGGGCATATTGTTGATTCTGCAACCGAATACCTTCGAACTCGGGCAGGGTGTCATGGAGACCTGCCGCCAATTCTATTTAACGGCCAACCAACGCCTGGACAACGTGCGGGTGCTGCCGCAATTGCACAAAATGATGAAAGTCCGCTAGCGTCCGCAAGACAGGAGGAAGAGATGACCGAGGAAAGTTCATACGAAAATTTACAGGAAGACGTCCGCGCGCTGAAACTGCCCGAGATCGAGGTGTGGGAAAACAAGTACGCGGACCGCGATTATTCCGTTGAATTGGAGATCCCCGAGTTTACCTGCATTTGTCCCAAGACCGGTCTGCCGGATTTTGCGACGATTTATATCACCTACGGACCGGACCGGACCTGCGTCGAGTTGAAGTCGTTCAAATTGTATCTCGTGGCCTATCGTAATGTCGGGATCTTTCACGAGCATCTGGTCAACCGGTTGCTCGATGATTTTGTGGCCGCGTGTCAACCGCGCTGGGCGAAGATCAGCGTGGTGATGAACCCGCGCGGTGGAATCGGGACGACCGTGGAAGCCGAATTTCAATCACCCCCCGAAAAGTAAGGAGATGCCATGCCCCGCAGCGAAGACCGCCAAAACGATCAACTGCGTACTGTAAAAGTCACCAAGGATTATATCTGTCACCCCGCCGGGTCATGCCTCATCGAATTCGGTCAAACCAAGGTAATCTGCTCGGCCAGCGTCGAAGAAGACGTGCCGCCTTTTCTACGTAATTCAGGCGCGGGCTGGGTCACCGCCGAGTACGGCATGTTGCCGTGCGCGACGAACACGCGCAACCGCCGGGACAAGACCATGACGGCCGGACGCACCCTGGAGATCCAGCGCCTGATCGGCCGCAGCCTGCGGGCAGTGGTCGACCGCAGCAAGCTCGGCGAGCGCACGGTCAAGGTCGACTGCGACGTCATCCAGGCCGACGGCGGCACCCGCACCGCGGCGATCACGGGTGGTTACATCGCCTTGGCGTTGGCCATTGAGAAGATGCTCCAACAAGGCGTGCTCGATTACAGTCCGCTGACCGATCAGGTGGCGGCGATCAGCGTCGGGATGTTTAACAATCAGCCGGTCCTGGATCTTAATTATGAGGAAGATTCCAACGCGCAGATGGATATGAACGTGGTCATGATGGGTAACGGAGATTTTGTCGAAGTCCAGGGAACCGCCGAGGGAAAACCTTTCAACAAACAACAGCTCGATGATCTCTTGGATCTGGCCAAGGTCGGGATCGAAGAGTTGTTAACGATCCAAAAGAATTGTTTGGTGTAGCGATGGCTGAAGAACTGGTGGTGGCGACGAAGAATCAGGGAAAATTACGCGAGATTCGCGGCTTGCTGGCCGGTCTGGATGTGACCGTTACTTCGTTGGCCGACTATGCCGATGCCCCGGACATCGTGGAAGACGGCGATTCGTTCCGGGCCAACGCGCTGATCAAGGCCCGCCTCATCGCCGCGCACACAGGCAAGCTGACGATGGGTGAAGATTCCGGACTGGAAGTGGAGGCCCTCGACAACCGGCCGGGTATCTATTCTGCCCGCTTCGCGGGAGAACAGTGTGATGACGAAGACAACAACCGCAAACTGCTTGAAGAACTCCGCGGAATTCCCGAAGAACGGCGCGGCGCGCGCTACCGTTGCTGCATCGCCCTGGTCAAGAGGGAGGACATCATCGCGGAGGTCAGCGGCCAGTGCGCGGGGCGGATCAGTACCGAGGCACGCGGGACCAACGGGTTCGGTTATGATCCGTACTTTTTGATCCCCGAATACGGCAAAACCTTCGGCGAGCTCGACCCGTCCGTCAAGGCCCGGATCAGTCACCGGGCCAATGCCCTCAGGGCCCTGCAGGAGGTTTTGCAGGAGTATTTCCCGGCCGCGAAATAGGCGCTATTATTTGACAGATTAAGAATAATATCGTAAAATTGTCCCAACTACGAGGGTGGCAAGGCAGTCGCCCGCAACGGAGCAAAGATGCCCGATCAACCGTTTCAGACGGTTCGTCGGGCTTTTTTTTGGGAGCGCAGGGTGAACATAAACTATACCGGTGACGAGTACTTACGCGATTTTTTCGAGAACGCCCCGATCGGCTTTCACGTATTCGGACCGGACCAGATCATCATCGATATCAACGCCACCGAGCTCAATATTATCGGTTACGAGCGGGAGGAGGTGGTGGGCAAAAAGGCATGGCCGGACCTGATTGTCCCCGAACAACGCCCGCGATTTGAGCGGCACTGGAAGGACATCAACACCAACGGTCTGGTGACCAATCTCCAGTACACCGTGGTCCGCAAGAACGGCGAGCGGATTCCGGTCCTGTTGAACGCCTCGGCCCGGTTCAGCCCGGAAGGCCGGCTGCTGCATACCCGGGGCAGCATCGTGGATATCACCAAGCTGAAGAAACTGGAGGAATACCTGCGGGAAAGTCAGCTGATCATGCGTAAGAATCTGCAGTCGTTGGAACAGAGCAAGGACATGATGGAGAAGGAGAATACGCATCTGCGCGAAAGCTACAGCGGCAGCATCAAACAACGGATACTCCCGCTGGTCGAACGGATCAAGCGCCGTGACAGCACGTTGAAAAAGCGGATAGTGAACATCCTGGAAAATTATATGGCCGACCTGACCGGCACCATGCTCACCAAGCTCTACAATCCCAAGTTCGGGCTCTCCGACCGCGAAATCGAGATTTGTCTACTGGTGGAGAGCGGCCTGACCACACGCGAGATCTCCGAACTGTTGTGCACTTCTGTGCGGACGGTCGACAATCACCGCAACCACATACGCAAGAAGCTGGGAATATCCAAACAGGGCGTTGATTTGGGGCTTTACCTGAAATCCATGTAGTGCCTACGGAAATGGGTATTGACGATTTCGGTTACCAAGCTATACTGGAGACAAGTTGATGGACAACAACGGCGTTGTCGGTCAATGTTTCAGAGTCGAAAGCAAGGGCAACGTCAGTCCAATTTCCCGTCCGCGGGTGAATTGGGCTTTTTTTTAGACATCTGCGGGGCTGTTATATTTTGGAATCATAAATAGTTCCAAATATTAGCCTTATGGAGATTTCCCGGGGGCGGATCAAGATCCGGCCCGGGGTTGCTGTGGACATCGAAGTCCCGGAACCAATCATGAGTATTGACGGATTGGGCCGGGGCTTTTTTTTGGACAAACGGAGGGAAGGGCAACATGAAGAAATTGGTCGTCATCGGCAACGGAATGGCAGGGGCTAGGGTGGTCGAGGAAATCCTCGCCCGCGATGCGCAGGCGTTTGAGATTGTGATGTTCGGTGCGGAACCGTACGGCAACTACAACCGAATACTGCTGAGCAACATTCTTAACCAAACTCAGCAGCCCGCGGAAATCTTCATGAATACATTGTCTTGGTACCAGGAAAATAACATCCGGCTGCATGCCGGTGTCAAAGCCGTTGAAATTGATCGCAAAAACAAGAAGGTGGCCGGTATCCGGCTGTCCAAAGAGGATGCCCCGTACGGAACAAAAATTGTCAATACAGCGAGCGCGGAAATCATTGAAGAAGATTATGACTATGTCATCCTGGCCACAGGTTCGCGCCCGTTTGTTCCTCCGTTCGCGGGTGCGGACCTGCCCGGGGTGTTCGTCTTCCGGACCATCGATGACTGTGACGGCATTGCCGCATACGCCAAGAATTGCCGCAAGGCCGCGGTCATCGGCGGCGGTCTTTTAGGATTGGAAGCGGCCCGCGGATTGATGACACACGATGTCGAGGTGACCGTCATCGAGGCCGGACCGCAGCTCATGCAGATGCAGCTCGACTCCGAGTCCGGAGACATATTAAGACGCACCATGGAAGGGATGGGTGTGCGTGTCCTGACCGGCAGCCTGACGGCTCAGATCACCGAACGTGACGGAAAGGTCGGCGGTTTGTTGTTCAAGGACGGCAGCGCGTTGGAAACGGATATGGTGGTAATCAGCGCCGGCATCCGGCCGATTACGGAAATCGCGCAGGTAAGCCACATCGACGTCAATCGCGGTATCGTGTGCGACGATCAGATGCGCACCAGCGATCCGGAGATTTTTGCCGTGGGCGAATGCGTGGAGCACCGCGAAAAACTATACGGTCTGGTGGAGCCGATCTGGGAACAGGCACGCGTGTTGGCGGACGTCATCACCGAAAAGAATCCGGACGCCGCGTATGAAGGTTCCCGGACCGGGACAAAGCTCAAGGTGATGGGAGTGGAACTGGTCTCCATGGGACAGACAGATCCGGATCAGCCGGACGACGAGGTTCTGGTTTACCGCAATCCCAATCGCGGGATTTACAAGAAACTGCTGGTCCGCGACGAGAGGATCCTGGGGGCAATCCTCCTGGGTGACGCGGAATTCTCCGATACTTTGATGCAATTTTTTATGAACGAAAAGGAACTGCCGGAAAACCGCAGCGAAGTCCTCTTCGCCTCGGTGGAAGGGACCACGCTGCTGGCCGCGGCGGACCTTCCGGACGGCGCTCAGATATGCAACTGCAACGGTGTGTGCAAAAAGACGATCGTCGACTGTATCGAAAACGACGGCGCCACCAGCGTGGCCGCGGTCGGCGCCAAGACCAAGGCCGGCAAGGGATGCGGATCGTGCCGCGGATTGATCGCGCAGCTGATCGAGTCTGCCGTCGGTGAAGTTCAGTACGATGCTTCCGAACACTATTATGTTCCGGGCGTGCCGTTGGAAAAATCCCAACTGATCCGCGAGATCCGCGACCGAAAAATCAAATCGGTCAGCGAGGTATTTGCGCAACTGTGCGGCGGCCGGGAACATGTCGACAGCAAGGTCGGTCTGGCCTCCCTGTTGAAGACCGTGTGGCCGAAAGAATATGAGGATGAGCGCGACGCGCGCTTTATCAATGACCGGGTCCACGCCAATATTCAGAAGGACGGCACGTTCTCGGTGGTGCCGCGGATCTACGGTGGCGTCACCTCGGCTGAAGATTTGCTGCGCATCGCCAACGCCGCGGTCAAATACAATGTCAAGATGGTGAAGTTTACCGGCGGACAGCGCATCGATCTGCTCGGCGTAAAGAAGGAAGACCTGCCGGGTATATGGAAGGATATCGGTATCCCCAGCGGACATGCCTACACCAAGGCCTTCCGAACATGCAAGAGTTGCGTCGGTACGGATTTCTGCCGTTTCGGCCTGGGCGACTCGATATCCTTGTCGCAAAAGATCGAAATTCGCTATCAGGGGATGGAATGCCCGCACAAGGTCAAGATGGCCGTGACCGGCTGTCCGCGCAACTGCGCCGAGGCGTACGTCAAAGACGTCGGGGTGGTCGCGATCGAGGGGGACCGGTGGGAACTCTACATCGGCGGCGCCGCCGGCAGTATCATCCGCAAGGGCGATCTGATGTGTACCGTCGACGACGAAGTGGCCGTCATCAAGTACGTGGACCGCTTCTTGCAATACTACCGGGAACACGCGAAATATTTGGAACGGACGTACGGTTTTGTCGAGCGTATCGGCGTTGATGTTTTAAAAGGGATTTTGATCGAAGATTCACTCGGCATCTGTGCGCAATTGGAAGAACGGATGCAGGAGGCGGTCGAGGCGTACCGTGACCCGTGGGCGGAAGCCGACGTTCCGGCGTACATTAATCAATTTCAGGGCCCGCAACTGGTGGAAGTGGTTCGCGAGGTCAACAATAACGGCTAGCGCCGGCTGATGACCGGCGAAGATCTTGCCGGCGGACGGGCGAAAGGAGAACACTATGGACCGGGCGTACATCATCAATCTTGGACCGCTGGAAGACATCGCGATCGGGCAGGGACGCTGTTTCATTGTCAAGGATACA
Source organism: Candidatus Omnitrophota bacterium (assembly GCA_020429915.1). Lineage (GTDB taxonomy): Bacteria > Omnitrophota > Gorgyraeia > Zapsychrales > Zapsychraceae > JAGOSC01. Next base: position 53,413 of record JAGQKV010000022.1, read on the forward strand.
GAAGTGGCGGTCTTCCGGCTGCGCGACGGCAGCGTCGCCGCGATCGAAAACCAGTGTCCGCACCGTAAAGGACCGCTGGCGGAAGGCATCATCGATCAGCAGTTCGTCGTCTGTCCGTTGCACGGGCACAAGTTCGATCTGGAGACAGGGCAAGGCGAAGGCGGGGAATGTGTGCGCGTCTTCAACACCTGGATCGAGCACGGAAATATTTACATGCAGTTTTCCCCCTACGTGTTTATCGACGGGAAGATCACTGCCGGAACAAACAACAATTAAGGAGACCGGAACTATGATTAGAAAGACCCTCGCATTCACCCGGATATTGCTGATCGTTACCGGCGTCGTGCTGTTGTGCGGCGTTCCTGCGCGCGCGGAGATGCTGGATCTCGAAAAAGACGAACTCAAGCTCGGTTTCATCAAACTGACGGATATGGCTCCCCTGGCGATCGCCAAGGAGAAGTTCTTTTTTGAAGATGAAGGGCTTTACGTGACGCTGGAGGCTCAGGCCAACTGGAAGGTCCTGCTGGACCGTGTCATCGACGGAGAGCTTGACGGCGCGCACATGCTTTCCGGACAGCCGATCGGGGCCACCATCGGTTTCGGGACCCAGGCGCATATCGTGACCGCATTCAGCATGGACCTTAACGGTAACGGCATCACCGTATCGAACGATATTTGGAAGCAGATGCGTCCGAACGTCCCGATGAAGGACGGCAAACCGATGCATCCGATTAAAGCCGACGCGCTCAAACCGATCGTTGAAGAATACCGGGCCAAAGGCGAGGAATTCAAGATGGGGATGGTGTTCCCGGTCTCCACACATAACTATGAAATCCGCTACTGGCTGGCCGCGGCCGGCATCAGCCCCGGATTCTACACCGCGACGGACATTACCGGTACCACCAATGCCGACGTGCTGCTGTCTGTGACGCCGCCGCCGCAGATGCCGGCGACGCTTGAGGCCGGTACCATCTACGGCTACTGTGTAGGGGAACCGTGGAATCAGCAGGCCGTTTTTAAGGGGATCGGCGTCCCGGTTACGACCAATTACGACATCTGGAAAAACAATCCCGAAAAGGTCTTCGGAGTCACGAAGGAATGGGCGGAGCAGAATCCCAATACGCATATCGCGCTGGTCAAGGCGCTTATCCGCGCCGCCAAATGGCTCGACGAAGATAACGGAAAGAACCGCGCCGAAGCCGCACGCATTCTGTCGAAGCCCGAGTACGTCGGAGCGGACTACGAAGTCATCGCCAACAGCATGACCGGGTTCTTCGAATTCGAAAAAGGCGACAAGCGTGAAATGCCGGACTTCAACGTCTTTTACCGCTACAATGCCACCTATCCGTTTTACAGCGATGCTATCTGGTTTCTGACGCAAATGCGGCGCTGGGGACAGATCGGCGAGGCCAAAACAGACGAGTGGTATATCGGCACGGCCAAGAATATTTATATGCCGGAAGTATGGAAGATGGCGGCCCAGTCGCTGATCGATGACGGCTACATGTCGGAAGACGAGTTGCCCGATACGGACGGCTTCAAGGCGCCGACCGGCGATTTCATCGACGGGATCGTTTATGACGGCAAAGCCCCCAACGAGTATTTGCGTAAATTCGCAATCGGTAATAAGGACTAATTCAAGGAGAACTTATGGCAACCAAGGTAATCAATTTTCTTTCTTTATGCGGGCTGACGTGGTTTGTCCCGTTCGTAAAACTGGCGTCCGGCGAATGCCCGAAGGAGCAGCTGCGTGAAATCCTTTCGGTCATCGGCATTCCGGTGGTGTCCGTGTTGATCTTCTTTGCATTTTGGTCATTTACCGCAGCGCAGATCAAAACCAGTTTGGGGAACCTGCCCGGCCCGGTCGCGGTCTGGGAGGCCAGCAAGACCTTGATCGCCGAACATAGGGATGAACGGGCGAAGGAAAAGGCCTTTTACCAACGCCAGGAAGAACGCAATGCCAAGCGGCTGGCAAAAGATCCGCAGGCGGAGGTCAGGATCCGCAAATATACGGGCAAACCGACCTACTTTGATCAAATCGGCACCAGTTTGATTACCGTCTTTGCCGGCTTTTTGATCGCGACGCTGCTCGCGTTGCCCATCGGCATTTTGTGCGGGTTGAACAAGTACGTCATGACGGCGTTCAGTCCGCTGATCCAGATCTTTAAGCCTGTTTCGCCGCTGGCCTGGTTACCGATCGTCACGATGGTGGTCAGTGCGCTTTATACCACAAACGACGGACTGTTTGAAAAGTCGTTCATCAACTCCGCGATTACGGTGGCGCTGTGTTCCTTGTGGGCAACTTTGATCAACACGGCGCTGGGCGTGGCGTCGATCGACAAGGACTACATTAATGTCGCGCGGGTACTGAGGCTGGGCAATATCGAGAAGATTGTCAAGGTGGTCATCCCGGCATCTCTTCCGTACATTTTTGCCGGGCTACGGATATCTCTGGGCGTGGGCTGGATGGTCCTGATCGCGGCCGAAATGCTCGCGCAAAACCCGGGGTTGGGAAAATTTGTGTGGGATGAATTTCAAAACGGCAGCAGTCACTCTTTGGCCCGCATTCTGGTCGCCGTGTTCACCATCGGGATCATCGGCTTTATGCTCGACCGGATCATGGTGGTGTTTCAAAAGCTGGTCAGTTTCGGACAGGATGTAGCAACCGCATAGGGGAGAAGCATGGCATTTCTGGAACTCAGAAACGTAAGCAAGTCATACGGGGAAGGCGCGGAGCGGACCGAAGTCCTGAAGGACGTCAACATGACGATCTGCGAAGGCGAGTTCGTTGCGGTAATCGGATTTTCCGGCAGCGGCAAGACCACGCTGATCTCGCTTATCTGCGGGCTCATCCAGCCGGATGAAGGGGAGGTCCTCCTGCGCGGCAAAAAGATCACCGGTCCGGGACCGGACCGCGGTATCGTGTTTCAAAATTATTCGCTGCTGCCGTGGCTGACCGTGGAGGGGAACGTGGCCGTGGCGGTGAATCAGGTCTTTAAGGATTGGGACCCGCAGCGCCGGCATGACCAGGTCCGCAAGTACATTGAGATGGTCAATTTGACGCCGGCTTTGCACAAGCGTCCCAGTGAACTCTCCGGCGGGATGAGACAACGGGTGTCTGTGGCGCGCGCGTTGGCGATGAATCCCGAAATCCTGTTGCTGGACGAACCGTTAAGCGCTCTCGACGCCCTGACCCGGGGCACATTGCAGTATGAAATCGAGAAAATTTGGCGGGAAGACCGTAAAACGGCGGTCATGATTACCAATGACGTCGACGAAGGGATAATACTCGCCGACCGGATCATCCCGTTGAAACCCGGACCACGGGCCACGCTGGGACCGGAGTTCCGCGTGAACCTGCCGCGGCCGCGCGACAAGAACGAACTCAACGACAACGACATATACAAACATCTGCGCAACGATATCGTCCGGTACATGCTGGATATCGGAAAAGAGACCGGCGCCGGCAAGTCCGCGTTGGAACTCGCACTCCCGGATTTGCAGCCCAAGGACCTGCGTCCATCGCAAAGAGAGGCTGTCCTGTCCAGGGAAGTCCGGGCGGCTATCGAATAAACCGGTCATCATATCAAGGAGACACTCTATGAAACCTCCCATGCTCGAGATCGTCAATCTGAAGAAGGTGTACCCGACCAAGAACGGACCCTTTACGGTGCTGGAGGAATTCAATCTGCGCGTCGACGAGGGTGAATTTGTGGCTGTCATCGGACATTCCGGTTGTGGTAAATCCACGGCGCTGATGATGATTGCCGGTTTGAATGATATCAGCGACGGAGATATTACCGTTGAAGGCCGGGTCATCCAGGGAGCGGGGCCCGACCGCGCGGTCGTCTTTCAGTCCCCCAGCCTGTTCCCGTGGATGACGACGCTGGAAAACGTCATGCTCGGCGTCCGCCGTGTTTATCCGCACGGAACCAGGAAGCAACAGGAGGATATTTGCAAATACTATCTGAACCGTGTGGGATTGATCAATGCGCTGGACAAGAAGGCTTCCGATCTTTCCAACGGGATGAAACAACGGGTCGGCATCGCGCGCGCCTTCGCCCTGAAGCCGCGGGTTCTTCTCCTGGACGAACCCTTTGGAATGCTCGATTCCCTGACACGCGCCGAATTGCAGGACGTGCTTCTGGAAGTTTGGAACAAAGAGAAAATTACCGCCATCATGGTGACGCATGACGTCGATGAGGCTCTTTACTTATCCGACCGGGTGGTGATGATGACCTCCGGGCCTTACGCGAAGGTGGGGGATGTCCTGGAAATACCGTTCCACCGTCCCCGTGAACGGTCCGCGGTCATGGAAGATCCCCGCTATTACGATTGCCGTGGACATTTGCTTGACTTTTTGAACGGTCACGATAAAGATAAGTTGAGGGATAATCCATCGCCGTCCGCGACAAGCCAAATCACCGTGTCTCCTCAGTCGGACACAAACAGCACAGAGATGGCTTTGGGAAAAATTTAATCCGGTACGACATCATGTAAGAAGGAGCAGACAAAATGAAGTTACGCATTTCCGGGAGTGTATTTGCAGTCACAATGATCCTATTGAGTGGAACCGCCTACGCCGCGGATTCGTTGAAGGAGGCCCTTTTGGAGGGGACTCCCTACATCGATGCCCGCTACCGCTTTGAGTATGTGGAACAGGACGGCCTGGCCAATGATGCCGAGGCGTCGACGTTGAGAACTCGCTTCGGTTATAAGACGGGAACTTATGAAAACTTTTCGGCCGTTCTGGAATTTGAGAATATTACCCAAGTCGGTGACGACGACTATAACGATACGCTCAACGGGCGCACCACGTATCCGGTGGTGGCAGACGTGGAGAACACCGAAGTCAATCAATCCTTCCTGCAGTACACCGGCATCCCGGAAACGACTGTAAAACTCGGGCGTCAGGTGATCACGCTTGATGGACACCGGTTTGTCGGGCACGTCGGCTGGCGGCAGAACAATCAGACGTTCGACGCGATTACCATTTCCAACAAAAGCCTGCCAGACACGGAAATTCGGTACGGATACATCAACGGTGTTAACCGTATTTTCGGAGACGATTCTCCGGCGGGGGATTGGGATTCGGACAGCCATCTGTTCAACATCTCCAACACCAGTACGCCGTTGGGCAAGATCGTGGTGTATTCCTACTTGCTGGATTTTGAAATGGACGCCCCGGCCGCCTCGAACCAGAGTTTCGGGATCAGTTTGGACGGTAAGCAAAAGCTGACGGAACATCTCACTGGAAATTATTACGGGGAGTACGCCTTTCAGCAGGACTACGGTTCCAACACCACCGACTATGACGCCGATTACTATCACGTCTCCGGCGGGTTGAGCTGCCATGGCTTAACAACGACCGTCGGTTACGAAGTGCTGGGCAGCGACAACGGGATGGCGGCCTTTTCCACACCGTTGGCAACATTGCATAAGTGGAACGGCTGGGCCGATGTGTTTCTGGCAACGCCGGCAACCGGTCTGGAAGACTTTTACGTCGACGTAACTTATAAAGTTAGCGGTATTGAAGGCGATATGAAATTCCTCAACGGCCTGTTGGCCAAGGTCCAGTATCATGATTTCTCAGCGGAGGAAGGGAGTATGGATTACGGGACCGAATGGGGAGTTTACGTCAAACAGCCGATAACCAAAAACGTCTACGCCGAAGTCAAGTATGCCGACTATGACACCGACGGCTTTGCCACCGATCGCAAGAAGGTCGTCTTCGGCCTGGGGGTCACCTATTAGTTCCCATCATGAGCAATCGGATATGACTCAGCATGTGATGAACAGTCCTACCGACCGGCGTGCATTGACCGCGGCCATCGAACGGTTTTCGCGGAAGCACGATAAGGGGGTGTTCGGACCCAATCAAAAGAAGTACGAAGAACTCATCCCCAAGACCGCCCCGGGTCCGGGGAAACAATACGCCTTTGAGGTGGATCTGGATAAATGCACCGGGTGCAAGGCGTGCGTGACGGCTTGTCACAGCGAGAACGGTCTCGACGAGGATGAAACATGGCGGGGGGTAGGGTTGATTCAAGGCGGCACGGATGACAACGCCGTGCTGCAACACGTTACCACCGCTTGTCATCACTGCGCGGATCCGGCTTGTCTGAGCGGTTGTCCGACGTTGGCGTACACCAAGGACGAAGAAACCGGCGTGGTCAAGCACCTGGATGACCAGTGCTTCGGTTGTCAGTACTGCATTCTGAAATGCCCGTACGATGTGCCGAAGTATAACGAGAAACGCGGCATTGTGCACAAATGTGACATGTGCGTCGGCCGGTTGAAGGCAGGGCAGGCTCCGGCCTGTGTGCGCGCCTGTCCGAACGGGGCGATCCGCATTACGGTGGTGGATACCGCGGAGGTTCGACAGAACAGCCGAGAATTTGTCGATGTTCCGGGGGCACCGATGTCGGACTACACGTACCCTACGACCAAATTCAAGACCGCGCGTCGGATGCCGGCAGATGCGCGACCGGCCGACGACGCCGCGGTTAAGCCGGAACATTCGCATCTGCCGCTGGTCGTGATGCTCACTCTGACGCAATTGTCCGTCGGGACTTTCCTTTATGAATGGATCGCGACGACCTTTTTCGGCGCGGCGGTAATCAGACCGGTCCTGGTGACGACCGCGCTTGCGGTCGGACTTGCGGCCTTGGGAGCCAGTATACTGCATTTGGGACGGCCGCAGTTGTTTTACCGGGCCGTGCTGGGATTTCGCCAATCCTGGTTGAGCCGTGAGATTATCGCCTTCGCGGCCTTCGCGCATGTGGCATTGTTGTACGCGGCGTGCGTGCATCTGCCCGCGCTGAACCAGTGGCTCTCCGGAATGATTCCGGGTAACGATGTCCTGCCGGTGCTGTCCGTGGCCGTGGTTTTACTCGGGATGACCGGAATTCTTGCCTCGGTGATGGTTTATCGCGACACACGCCGGCCGTTCTGGGATCACCCGTTGACGAACATCAAATTCTTTGCCACCATGGGGATGCTGGGCTCGGCGACGGGTTTGCTAGTCGCGGTCGCCGGCGGTCACGCCGTCCCGGGCGCTGTGCGCGGGCTCGCGGTGTTGATAAGTGCAGTGACTGTCATTAAGGTTGTTTCCGAAGCCGCTGTTTTTTGGCTAAAGGATTACGCCAACCGGCCCATGATCGCCAAGACAGCGGTCCTGCTGCGGGGGCCGCTGCACAAATACTGGCGGGCCAGATGGGTATGTGGATTGACCGGCGGTATCGTCCTGCCGTTGGGATTGGCGTCGGCGGCCGGATCATCGCCGATGGCGACGGGTATGTTGGCGGCTGCAATATTGTTGTTTTGCGTGGCGGGGGAGCTGGCGTCACGTTATCTGTTTTTCAGGGCGGTCGTAGCCTACCGGATGCCGGGAGGATCATGAATTGCTGGAACGGTTAAAAAAACTGATTTACCAGACTGACGGAAAGTTCACCGAGGAGCTCCGGCTGGAAGAGTCGGGCTTCGGGCTCGGGCATTTACCGCGGCGGCTCAGGCCGGATGGCGTCACCCGGGCGGTGTGCGGGTATTGCTCGACGGGCTGCAGTCTCGATGTGCATATCAAGGACGGCAAGGCCTGCAATCTGACCCCCACGCACGCGTATCCGGTCAATGTGGGTGAAGCTTGTCCCAAGGGGTGGGAGGCGTTAAGTGTGTTGAACGCCACCGACCGCGCCACGACACCCTTACTGCGCGGCAGCGACGGTACGCTTAAGCCGGTGGACTGGCCGGTGGCATTGAAAACATTTGCCGAACGGTTCAAGGCCGTTCAACAACGACACGGTGCCGACAGTGTTGCCTATTTGAGTACGGGGCAGATCACCAACGAGGAAATGACGCTGTTGGGCATTCTTGCCAAGTTCGGGATGGGGATCGTTCACGGTGACGGCAACACCCGCCAGTGCATGGCGACGGCCGCGACCGCGTACAAGCAGTCGTTCGGATTTGATGCGCCGCCGTTCACGTATGCCGACTTCGAAGAGTCGGATTGTCTGGTGTTTGTCGGCGCCAATCCATGCATCGCTCATCCGATTATGTGGCAGCGGGTCCTGATGAATCAAAACAATCCGGAAATCATCGTCCTCGATCCCCGCAAGACAGAAACAGCTATTGCGGCCACACAGCATTATGCGGTGCGGCCTAAGAGCGATTTGTCCCTGCTGTACGGCGTGGCCAATTTTCTTATCAAGAATGAGTGGATTGATGAGGATTACATCGAACGTCATACAAATTCATTTGAGGCGTTCAGCCGACACGTCGAGGAATTCACCCTGGACCGTGTCAGTGCCGTGTGCGGCATATCGGAAACACAGATCGCGGAACTGGCGGCGCTTATTCACCGCAGTCAACGCGTGTCTTTTTGGTGGATGGTGGGTGTCAATCAGGGATATGAGGCCACGCGGACCGCGCAGGCCATCATCAATCTCGCGTTAATGACCGGCAACATCGGGCGCCCGGGGACCGGCGCGAATTCGATCACCGGCCAGTGCAATGCGATGGGTTCGCGCCTGTACAGTAACACCACCAACCTGCTCGGCGGACGGATGTTCACCGATGCGGAACACCGCGGCGAGATCGCCGAGATCCTCGGGATCGGTGCCGAGCGGATCCCGGCGGAAGACAGCTGGGCCTATGATCAAATCATTGAAGGCGTGCACGAAGGTAAGATCAAGGGGTTGTGGATCGTCGCCACGAATCCCGGTCATTCCTGGATCAACCGGACCTTTTTTGAGGAATGCATGCGCAAGCTTGAGTTTCTTGTGGTTCAGGACATGTACCATTCCACCGAAACCGCACAGCTGGCCGACCTGGTTTTACCCGCGGCGGGCTGGGGGGAAAAGGAAGGGACCTTTATCAATTCCGAGCGCCGTTTCGGTCTGATCCGGGCCGTCGCCGAACCGCCCGGCGAAGCGAAGACGGATTTTGAGATCTTCAAGCTGATCGGCCGGGCGTGGGGTTGTCAGGATATCACCGACCGCTGGTCGGCGCCGGAGGATATGTTTCAAACAATAAAGGAAGTCTCGCGGGGCCGGCCGTGCGATATTACCGGCATTGCGGATTATGCCATGCTGGAACGGTGCGGGGGCATCCAGTGGCCGTTTCGCCCGGAAGACGATGAAACCGCGACCGAACGCCGGCTGTTTGAGGATGGGGAATACTACCACAGCGACGGACGCGCCCAGTTCATGTTCGAGGCCGTCGCCCCCAATCCCGAGCCGACGTGCCGGCAATACCCATTGGTGCTGCTCACCGGGCGGGGGACGTCCTCGCAGTGGCACACGCAAACGCGGACGGGAAAGTCCAAAATTTTGCAGAAAATGTGCCCTCAAGAAGTGTATGTTGAGATAAATCCACGGGACGCGCGGGACTTGAGCATTCGACCCGGACAACAGGTCCGAGTGGTGACGCGGCGCGGCTCGGTGAAGGCGAACGCCGTAATCAAACCGTCGGTATTCAGCGGCCAGATCTTTATGCCGATGCATTATCCCGAGACCAATCTTTTGACATTGAAATGTTTCGATCCCTATTCACGGCAACCGTCGTATAAATCGTGCGCGGCGAAGTTAATGACGGTCCAAACGGAGAAAGCGACATGATCCGGATCAATACGTCGTCCAGAGTGGCCTCGATCAATATCTCGGGAGGAGGGATCCCGAAACGGCCCATCCCCGCTGTGCTGATACGAGAAGGCGGACTGGAGGGGGACGGGCATAATCACGCCAAACACTATCGGCCCGCCCAGGCGGTGTCGTTGCAGGATATCGAGATGCTGGAGGAATTGACCCGGGAAGGTTTTCCGTTGACGGCCGGGATGACGGGAGAGAATATTGATCTTAACAACGTGAATGTTAACCGACTTCCCATCGGGGCGCGCCTGATTTTTGAAGGCGGCGTTGAAATCGAGATCACCCGCAAGCGTCCGCCTTGCTACGTGCTGGATGTGATCGACCCGCGCTTGAAAAAGACGATCGTCGGGCGGTGCGGGGTATACGCCAAGGTCATACGCCCGGGGGCGTTGGAAAACGGCGCGGGCGTCACGGTGGAATTACCGGTCAGCCATGAATGTCTTGTCGAAAAAGTTTAACTCGCTCCGCACGGGGGCGATCCTGTGCGGCGGCGAGAGTTCCCGGATGGGATCTCCCAAGACCGCGATTCGGTTGGTCAGCGGTCTGACGATGATCGAGCATGTTTATTTGGCCCTCAGCCAGGTTTGCCAACGTGTCGTCTTTGTCGGTCACGCGCAGGGAATCGCGCCGGCGCTGCTCAATCGCGGACTGCATATCACCGACGAAATTCCTGGCATCGGTCCGCTGGGCGCCTTGGACGCGCTGCTCAGCTCCGGAATCGACCGCGAATATTTGGTTACACCGTGTGATCTGTTCCGCGCGACCCCGACCTTGTACCGGTTGCTAACGACCGAAGTTGAAGGGTCGCCGGTGCTGCTGCGCCGGGACGGCCGCATTGAGCCTTTGATCGGTAGGTATCAGGCGGATTTGTTGCCGATGGTCCGCGGACAGCTGGCCCGGCGGGAATTGTCGGTCCGCCGGCTGGTCGAATTTTGCAAGTCCGGTTTTATCGATGTCCCCGATTATTTGGCGGAGACGCTCGGCAATGCCAATTCTCCGCAAGACCTGCCCCGCTATCCGGAATTGACAGGCGGATCGGCTTGACTTAAAATAAGTTTCTACGCAACAGGCGGCAATGTCGTCGCCATTCTATAGCAATGATGCCCGAACCGCCGGACCGACCGGCTGCTCGGGCTTTTTTTATGCGCCGATCGGATCAGGCACCCCTTCCGGTGAGCAAAATTGGGACAAGGAGGCATTCATGCACAGGGCGTTTATTATCAATCTGGGGTCCGTGGACCATGTCCCGGTGGGGAAAGGGAGGAGTTACCAAATCAAAGACATGCGCGTCGCGGTATTCCGTCCCCGGGAGGACGAGGTGGCGGCGTTGGAGGACGAGTGTCCGCATTGCCGCTGCGGACTGGCGGACGGAAATCTGGAAGCGGAGGTCGTGGTTTGTCCCGAAGAAGGGCATCGTTACGACCTGTCATCCGGCGAAGAGGAAGGAGATCCGGATCGCGGGGTGCGCGTTTTCTTTAGCTGGATCGAGCACGGCAACATCTACCTGCAGTACTCTCCGTATATCGTTATCGACGGAATTGTGACGGCGTTGCAATGATGCCGCCACTTACGGATTGATAATAGTTTCGAACAAGGACTCGCCAACACCACGGATAGTATCCAGGGTGCCTTTGAGAATATTGGTTGGGATTTGCGTGGCCACGATGCTGTGCTTCGGTTCCTGGATCGTCCCGCCAAGTTTAATGATATTCAGGGTTTTTGACAGCAGTACCGTTGTAAATTTTTTCAGGATTTCGTCATCCGACTGTATTCGTGCGATCTCACTGAGTGCGGGGTAAACGTCGAAGGATAGTTTTTGGTCGAAATCCACGTAGCCTTTGGCGAGTAGACTGATGGTGTCGCTTTTCAGCGTGAGATTTTCTGTGCCGATTTTGCGGTTGGCGATGCGAAAATTAGCAGAGCTGTCAGTGTAAACGGTACGAACGAACTCCCGGATCAGCAATTTGTTGAGCACCTTGATAATTTTAAAGTCCCAAATATAGCCGTTTTCTATTTTATAATCACCCTGTCCCGTCCAGGATTGCTGATCGGTTAGTTCGCCCTCCAGACCCAAATTTAATGAGAAAGTACCCGCCAGCTTGTTTTCCTTGTCTGGAGTCTGGTTCACGATAAATTTCGCCAGGTCCGTGTCGTATATTCCGAGTGCCATGACAAAGGGGAAGTTTGTGTTTTCCAGATTCGCCGATGAATCGAACTTGAGTTTGCCGCCGTACACATCGGCATTCATGTTGAGCTTGCTGATGTTCTTGTCGCGCTGCAGATAGGCGATCTTGACGTCGGTCAGCGGGTGGTTCTTGATGACCGCCCGGTCGGACTTAGCATCGACGTCGATGCTCCAGTCCAGATGCTCTCCCGGTTTACCTTTAAAGAAAAGTTTGGTATCGAAGATGCCTTCCAGCGCGAGAGGCTCGATTTTGTCCCGGAATGAAGGGGCAAAGGCGGCCAGGTCGCTGGCATAGACCGTGCCGCGTCCGTTGATCTGAATCTCGGGCGGTTGCCCGGTAATAAAATAAATATCCGCGGAGCCGTCAAAGTCCGATTGGTGATACTGTGCCGTCACCGAGGGGATACGAATCGTCTTGTTGAGCAGGTTGATCCGGGCGCGGACCTTCAGATCATCGGCCGTCATCGTCGTGTTGATGACCGGTCGCGAAAAGTTTTCGATTTGACCGCTGAGCTGAAAGGGAAAGTCTTTGAAAACCGCTTTCAACTCCGACCAGGTGACCCGGTCGCTGGAATAGCCGATTTGTCCGCCGATTTGGGTGATATCCCCGGGGAGTTTGGGGCAACTGAGCGTACTGTCCATCAGTTCCGCCGCGAGTTGTATGTCGCCGTCCTTCCAGTGGCGCGCGCTGCCGGTGAAATCGACGCGCAGAGCCGAACGTCCGTCGAGGGTGATTTCGTACTTTTCGAATATTTCCGGCATCAACGCGGTCACCCGCGAGAGTTCGATGCTGGGGGTATAGGCGCTGGCTTCCAGAGCGAGTTCGGACCAGCTTTGCAGTTTACCGGTAACGTCGACATGAGTGTTTTCGACCGTAAAGCTGATCTGTTCGGTCTCGGCACCGTCTTTGGTCAACCGCAATCCGCCTTGCAGGTTGCTGAGGCTCTCCACGCGGGGCAGGCCGAAGATAAGGCCGTTTTGCAGGGCGAGGTTTCCGGTGAAGGTCGATGACTCCGGATCGGCGCGCGGCCGATGGTATTGAATCTTCAGGTCCGGACTGCCCTGAAACTTGACCGTATCGCCGAAAGCGAATACCGCTTCGGAGAAGGCCAGGCTGCCGTCGAGGGTTATGGTCTCCGGTGTCGACTCGAAGAGGAACTGATCGGAGCTGACGGTGCTGTTGACCAATTCCGCCGGGCCGAATGTCAGCCGGGTATTCTCGCTGCGCAGAGCGCTCTTAAGCTTCCAGGTTCCATTATCTCGGCTGAGAGAAAGATTTTTAGCAAACACCTGTCCGTTGAAGGCGCGGTCTTTGCCGAAAGAATAATGAGCGTCCTCTAGGTCGAAGTCACCGAAGAGGGTGAGTTTGCCGTCACGGTAGGTCAGGTTGCTGTCGCGCGCGGTCAAATGGGTTTGAACCGACTGTTCTCCCGAAAAGGTGAGATTGACGTTACGGGCCTTGATGTTGCCCGACACGAACAAACCGTCGTCTTTGCGGGTGAGGGATTCGACGAACAATTGCAGGTCGCCTTCGTATTTTTCTCCGGGCCGCATACTCAGCTCCATGGCCGGCAGGCGCAATTCCCCTTTGGCGGTCAGGGAACCGTGGTCGAATAACAGGGTGCTGGTCAAGAGCCGCAGGTCTCCCCGAAAACGGTGTTCGCCGGCGGAAAAGGAGGTCCCGGCAAAATACGCGTCCCCGCTGATTTTCAGTTTACTGTCGAAATAATCCACGCGCAGATCACACGTGGCCAATTCTCCCGACTCGATCGCAAAATCCTTCAGCGGATAAAATTGGCGCTGATATTTCATGACGTTCCATTGGCTGGCCTTGATTTCGACGTAAAAGTCCTTGCTCCCCAGAGTGTAGCGCCCGCTGGCCTCAATGGAAGTCGAGTCGAACGGCATTACGGTCGTCAGTCGGAAATCGATTTGACGGTCCATTGAGAGCGAAAGATCAATGCCGATGTCGCGGAAGTTCTCCGAGAAATCACCGTCCGCGGTATTCTTAACGAAGTCGACGGCCGCCTGCACCACTTTGATATGGGTAATGAATACTTGGGTCCCGGGATCGGAGGGAGGTTTTTTCTTCCGCTTGAGCATATCGGAAAAATTGAATGACCCGTCCGTATGCTGGACTATTCGGGTGATGGGTTTACGGATAGTAATGGAGGGAATGACCACGGTCCGGTTTTTGAGGAAGGGCGCAAGCAAGAAGGCACAGTCGATCTCATCGATCTGGACAAAAGTCTGCTGCGATCCGGGCTCGCGGATAATCACATTCTGCAGCCGGAAGCCTTCTGCGGGTTCGAGCCGGATGCGGCCGATGGAAACGGGACGGCCGATCTGCTCGGCGATGCGGGATTCGATCAGCGTGTGAACTTTCGGCAGCAGGAAGCGGTTGACATAAAAGTAGGCAATTGCGCCTAACATTATGAGAGCCAACAAGATAAAGACAATTTTCTTTCTCATCGGCCCCATTATATCAACAATCGCCGCCGGGCACCAACAATTTGCCAATAAAATAGGCAAGTCCGGGGGGCCGCCGCGGGGACCCCAAACTTGCCTCAGAGATGGTGAAATCGGGGAGGCGGGATTCGAACCCGCGACCCCATGCTCCCAAAGCACGTACGCTAGCCAGCTGCGCCACTCCCCGAAAAATACCGTTGCGGACCGCCGATCGGCCGCCCGGCCGGTTCCGCAGTGTCACACGCATGTCATTTCTCGACGAGAAATAGTGACAAACTAACGAATCCGGCTGAAAATCGCTGTAGTATATCACGCGTCCTGGGGGATTGCAATCGAAACCGCTTTCCCGGTGCCCGAAACCGCTTTCTTTGCCCGAATCGGGCCGGCAAAATATTTTTTGACATCATCCGGGGTTCACGCTATATTTAGTTATACTCTGCAATAGTAGAGAAGTAATCCCGCTATTTCCCCAATCACTCCCAGGATATTCTATCCTAAAACTTTAGTTCCCCGAGTCTATCATCCGTCTGTCCGGGCTCAATATGAGTCATGGATAAGCCGGTTTTTTGTGCCGTAAAGGCCCATATATTGCGTTCTTTAACCAAGGGGGGATAACATGTTCCAGAAATCACGCCAGGGAAACTCAGTCATCCGCAGGTTTACGTCTGCACTCACCGTCGTTTTTTTCATCACCACATCCATTTTGCCGCCCAGTGTGGCCGCTCAGTCGCTACCGGAGCTTTTGAATATGCCGGCGCCCGGGGTCATGGTCAAACCGACCGTCGGGTACACGCCCGCGCTGATCAAAGGGATCGCGGTCAATCCGGACGATCCGCTTAATTTCACATTTTATGTCAGCCCGGGAGACGAACAGCTGAACCCGGCCGAGCTGCGCGAGACCTCGGACAAGCTGATCAAGTACTTTTTGGCAACCCTGACCACTCCGTCGGAAGATCTGTGGGTCAACTTATCCCCCCATGAGAAAGACCGCATTATTTCCGACAAATTCGGTATGACCGAAATGGGCCGCGACCTGTTGGCCCAGGACTACATTTTGAAGCAGATGACGGCTTCCCTGATGTACCCCGAGGACGAACTCGGACGTGATTTTTGGCAAAAGGTTCACTCCATGGCGGCGGAGAAGTACGGGACCGCCGAAATCCCCACCAATACATTTAACAAGGTCTGGATCGTTCCGGAAAGTGCCGCCGTTTATGAAAACGCCAGCGGCGCATTTGTCGTGAGCAGCCGGTTGAAAGTCCTGTTAGCGCAAGATTACCTGGCTATGCAAAAGGCGGCCGGCCGCGAAGAATTCGCCCGCGCGCAATTAGGCGACATAGACGTCACCGAACAAAGCGGAGCGGTATCCGATATGATCCGCGAGATCCTGGTGCCTGAAATCGAAAGGGAAGTCAACACCGGCAAGACGTTTGCCAATCTCCGGCAGGTCTATAACTCGATGATTTTGGCGTCCTGGTTCAAGAACAATCTGAAGCAAACTCTGCTCGGCCAAGTCTATGTCGACCGTGATAAAACCGCCGGCGTCGACGTGGATGATCCCGCGGTTAAGGAAAAGATTTACCAGCAATATCTTAAGGCCTTCAAGCTGGGTGTTTATAACTATATTAAGGAAGAGTACGACCCGGTCAGCCACAAGACCGTTCCCCGTCAATACTTCTCGGGCGGGACGGGCTTTCAGCGCTTGGCGGCGCTGGTCGGCGACACCACTTATACAACGGATTCTATCCGTTTCGCTCCGCCGCAAACGTTGGCCGG
Source organism: Candidatus Omnitrophota bacterium (assembly GCA_020429915.1). Classification (GTDB taxonomy): domain Bacteria; phylum Omnitrophota; class Gorgyraeia; order Zapsychrales; family Zapsychraceae; genus JAGOSC01. Next base: position 69,487 of record JAGQKV010000022.1, read on the forward strand.
CGCTCAGGCCTTGGCCGAGGAAACCTCGCTGGTGGCCGTTGACGTCGACCTGTGGGAAGCGGACGGTGAAGGGGTCAACGAGGGAATTATTGGTGATGCTGTTCAGGCCCGCGTGGCCGAAATCATCAGCCTTGACCGCGAACGCCAGCGGCGGCTGGAAGTCGGTTCGGAGGCTGTGGAGGTATTGTCCGACGCGGCGACTTTGGCCGAGTTGATCGTTAAAGTTGATAAGGTGGAGACGTTCAAGTGGGGCGGTAGTTTCGAGGACGCCGGGACCACGATCGAGAACCGTCTGACGCTGGATCCCAAGGCCCGCACCGTCACGCTGGAACGTCACGACGAGGAGCCGATCGTCATCCAGTTAGAAAGTGATTTTGTCGGAGTGGCCACCCAGGAGGGGGTCCCCCTTCTCATTCCGGAGGCCGAGGATAATGGTCGATGGCTGCGGACCCGTGAAGATGTCCCCGGACATCCTCGCTTTGAACGGGTGCATACTATTGTGGTGGATGACAAGGATTACGACCGTATAGAAGCGGTTCTTCGTCAGCGTGGCGTCTTTCCGAATATGTCGATGGTATCCCGCAGTGGCGATGCTGAAGGGAAAATTACTATTACCGACCTGACGACCAAGGTTCGATGGCTTAGTCATGACGATGTCGACGAAGCGCAGTTGAGCGACGAAGTTGAAGCGGTCCAAGTCACGACGGCCGAGGTTAACGATACGGTCACTTTCAATTGGGGTGGCTACAAAGGCGGTGACATCGGACAGGTCAGCCATCGCCTCATGCTGGATCCGGTGGAGAAGACCATTACGGTGGAGCGTTTTCTCAAGGAGCCGATTGTGATCCGTTTGACAGACGGATTTGTAGGAATTCAAACACTGCAGGGCGCCGCTCTCGAGGAAGAATCGGATGTATTCGGAAGCGGCCAATGGATCCGCCGGCATGAGTACGTTGACGGTTCCGAACGCTATGAGATCGTCCATAAAGTGTTGTTAAGCGCGCGTGACTTGGCTTCGGCCAGGGAACAAGGCTTGCGCGAGGCGATTGATATTACGGGTATCGACAGCAACAGTTCCGGCTCGTTCCGTTACAACACACCGACCACGGCCATCGCGTTTGTCGACGCTACGTCGGTAGATGGAGCCCAGCTGGGTGAAGTCGACATGGCAAAATTTGAAGTCAACTCCCGGTGGTCGGGAGATCTGGCCGAGTACACCGGTGAAGAAAAGGTCATTAACGCGCGGACGAATGAGTTGATCGCCCAGCTGACGCAAAAATGGGCCGGCACGATCGCCGGACTATTACGCCAGCGTGAGCGGGTTCAGGATCAGGTCGACCGCGGTGAACTCAAGCACGGCTTTATGCCGGCGGATGCCGTCGTCGAAGACGCTTACGGCAACGCGCTCACAGCGCGTGAGATCCGTGAGGGAGACTGGAAGGTGGATGAGGTCCCGGAACCGTTGACCCGTCCGGGAGCGATTCTCACCGGACCGTGGAGCGATCCCAAGTGGGCCATCAATTCGTTGACCGGAGGCGCCGTGCGTGTCTTCAATGACTACGAGGATGCCGGCTGGGACAAGGGTGTGGCCGCGATCAAGGCCAAGCAGACCCAAATGGATATCCTGAGCGGCGCGATCACCGAATATGAAGGACCGAAAAGAACTTACTTCGTTCCCGACCGGAGCGAATGGCCGGTGCTCACTACGCGTGTGCGCGGGCTTCACTATAATTCCAAGTTCTTCGGCTACGACGGCATTACCGCACCGGCTATCGTCGAAGACTTGGTGCACCTCATCGTAAATAATTATCAACAGTTGCAGGAGCAGGGTTCCGGCGTGAACGTCGTCATTCCGAAATTGCAAACACCGGAAGAGTTGAAGACGGTGGCGCAGATCATCGCTGATATCGAACAGGCGCTCGGTCTGCCCGTCGGGACAGTGCGTATCATTTTGATGAATGAACGCATTGAGTTGACACTACAATTGGAAGAAGCAATTTGGGCGGCCCGCAAGCACGTGGCCGTGACGAATGTCGGGCGCTGGGACAAAATGGCCTCGGACATTCTGGCCCGCCGTGAACGCGGCGACGAGATCGAACCGAACCCGACGGCGGTCGGCATGGACCAGCCGCATCTGGCCGCGTATGTTCAGCGCAACGTGGATGTCAGTCTTAAACGCGGAGCCGAGCCGGAAGGCGGCATGGTGGTTCAGATGATGAGCCGCGGCGGCAGCCATCCGGAAACGGACGCGTGGGTCGTCGAGAAGATCCGTCAGGACAAGATCGGCGAACGGAACGCCAAGATGAAATTTGCCTGGGTGGCCACACCGCAGGTCGTCGGCGTCGTCAATGAAGTCTTCCAGAGCGGGGATTACTCCGACCGGCAGGCGGACCCTTACGGGTATTCTGCCGCGGAAGAAGCGAAGCTGGTGGAACTTCCCACGGGGGCCTTAAATAAGGAAGGGGTCCGCAAGGCCGTCTATGATTCTTTGGCCTACGCGATCGGTTTCCGCACTGCGGGCGGCGCCGTGGCGATTGTCGACGAGACGCAACCGGGTCTGCGGCTGATGCAGGACTTGGCCGTTCTGAAAATTAACTACTACTGGTTATGGAAGCTTGTCCATCACCGCGCCGTCCTGGACGATTTATCCGAGGGCGTCACACCGGAATATGTTACGCGTGTGATCGATGAGCAGGTGGAGTATATCAAGTCCATGTCCCGGGAAACGCCGCCGCGCGCGGACACCTTTCCGGATGAAGACTGGGACGCCGTTGCCACAACCCTGAAGGCACTGGTTACCGCCGACAAGATGGTGACTTGGGAATCGGTGGTTATGAACAACATCATCGATGAAGACGATCCGGAAATGATTCAGGCCCGGCTGCGCGGGATCTTTACGCCGCGTGAAGAGCTGGTTGCCGAGTTGAACACGGCCATCGCGCAAAAGCAGGAACGCCGCACCATCCGTGCCGCGCTGGCCGCCCATGATGAAGTTCATTACAGCCCGCCGACGGTGGCATTGACACACAGCCAACAGGCCGTTCTGAGCGAAACCGCCAAGCGTATGGTCCCGCCGACCGGAGGGATTCTCGCTGCCGACGAAAGCATCGGGTCCGCCAAAAAGCGTTTGGACATGGTCGGACTGGATAATACCTATGAATACCGGCAATTGATGCGCCGGCTGATGTTGACGGCGCCGGGTCTGAAAGAGTCCGGCATCGATTCGGTCATCCTCTTCGCCGAAACATTCGACAATGAAGATGAGGCCGGCAACAACCTGGTGCAAACCTATCTGGTCGACCGCGACATTGCTCCGGGGATCAAGACCGACAAGGGACTGGAAGATGATCCGGAAAGTCCGGGCGAACAAGTTCCCAATCCGAAGGGCCTGGCCGAACTTCCCGGTATGCTTGCGGAATTCCGTGACAAGGGCGCCGTCTTCACCAAGTGGCGGACGGTCCAGCATATCAATCCCGACACCGGATTGCCGACGGACGCCAACATTCTGAAGAACGCCGTTGTTCAGGCGCGCGCGGCCAAGCTGACGCAAGAAGCCGGTTTGGTCCCGATTGTTGAGCCGGAAGTGATGTATGAAAAGTCCGCGCACAGCCTGGCGGACAGCTACGGCGCAACGGTCCGTACCTTACAATTGACCTTCGACGAACTCGTCCGCCAGGGCGTATTCCTCGGCGGTATGATCCTTAAATCCAGTATGATCCTGGCCGGTCAGCGGGCCGACGAACAGACCGATGCCGACACCGTCGGTATGGAAACGCTCAAGGCGTTGCTTAAGTCCGTTCCGGCCGCGGTCCCGGCGATTGTGTTCCTGTCGGGCGGACAGAACGATGATCAGGTCATTGCCAACCTGGACGCGGTTATCCGCGCCAGCCAGAATCAATTTGTGGCGGCTCGAGACGCGGTCGTTGCTGAATTGGAGGCGGAAGGCAATCAGGCCCGGGCCGATGAGGTAAGATCGTGGACACAAACCCCCTGGGAAATATCCTATTCGTTCGGACGCGGACTGCAGCGGCCGGCTTTGCTCACATGGGGCGGCGCGGCCGAAGGCTTTGAGCCCGGACAGCGCGTCATGGCCGAGACGGCATTAACGGTCAAGACCGCGCGCCAAGGTAAGTTGGGTACGGATGAGGCCCTGCTCGCGCAGGTCACCTCGGCCGATTTTCGGCATCCCGACTTTACACCGGCGGACAAAGAACTGATCTTTGACGCCTTGGTCACCCGCGGGCTCGTTGATGTGGACGGGCAGCTTCTCGTACCGACATTGATGGACCAACGTGAGGAAGACCGGGTGGTCGCCCGTTACCTGGGGCTGCCGGATTCTGTCACGCCGTACGCTAAATATGTGCTGGCGGTGTTAACCAAGACGCAATTGGTCGCGATTCCGTTCTTGCAGCGGACGCGTCCGCTGGCGCAGCTTGTCCGGGATACCGAACCCGAAGCGCTGTTAGTCGAAGCCGCCAAGATCCGGGCGGAGTTGGCCGTCGAGGTCGCCTCAGGATTGAAGTGGGACCAAAGTATGTCGCAACGCGACGAAGATTATTATCGTACCGAGGAAAAACGCAAATCACCGACGGAATGGCAGGCGGACTTGTCAGTCATCGACACCGAGCTGGCCCGCCGTGCGGACATGGCGCTCAACGCCGAAGAGACCATCAACCGGTTGATCAATGACATCGATTGGCTCCGCGTCAAACTCGGTAAACTGATTGAAGCCGGCGTCTATTTCGATCCGGAATGGGGAAGTCAAGGCTCTTTAAGGGAAGACCTGAGCGTCAAGGAGCGCCTGCTGGAACTGGCACGCGCCGATTACGCCGTGTTCGGTGATGACGCCCGCCGCGGTATGGGGCCGGAGCACATCGCCGGTATTCTTCCGTCTGTTATGGCCGGCATGGAAAATACCCAGTTGCGCCGCCGGAAAATCACCCTGCGGGACACCATCAAGGTTGCCCTCGACGAAGCCGTTGAAGCTCTGGCAGTCCTTGATGAGGCCCAGCGCAAGGCGCTGCAGGCTAAAGTTTTTGACTGGCTGAAGCTGATGGTCGGCATCAGTGATATTGAACGGCCGGCCTTGGTCGGGGAGATCAATGCCGCTGTCGGCTCTGATGTTGCCGGACCGGCCTTGATGAACCTGGCCCGTGTCATCGACGACGATACCAACCGGATGAAGGATGAAAACCGCGGCTGGGTCATCACCCTGATGGCCGGACGTGTTTACAACGGTTATCCGTACAATGTCTCCAAAGACGGCGCTATGTTGGCCCGGGACGAACTCCGTGAGCGGAGCAAAGGCATTCAGGAATGGATGGACTCGGACCGCTTCCGTCTCGTGCGCGACCGCAACTGGTCCGGCGAGGAGATCGCCAAGTCCCGTTCGCAATCCGAACCGCTCCCGCAAGTCGATAACCGCATGCCGCGCGCATTGATTCAACTGATGCGCCGCAATCAGGCCGAAGGCACCTATACGGCCACCGGCGGTGTTATGGACGGTCCGTCGGCAGGCGCGCTGGCCGAGGCCGGCATGCCGGCCCTGTACTTCAGCGGCTGGCAAGGCTCGCATCATGGGGCCGAACCGGATCTGGCCAAGTACGATTACAATGAAGTGCCGCGGGTGATGGAACGCATTAACAAATACCTGCGTAACAAAGACGCGGACAAGTGGCAGCGTTTCGACGCCATCCGGGATGAGCTGGAGCTGGTCTTTGACGATCTGTTTACAGCCCTGCGCACCGACGGGGAAGTGGATGTCGCGGCATATACCAAGTGGTTCGTGGATACGGTCCTGAAGGAAGAGCCGACCACGGAGATATTCATCAATCAGTTCCGGGAAGATCCGCAGACACTGTTGGGTGACATCTTCGGCGCCGCGGTCCGCGAAGCGGTCGCGCAAAAAGATGCTACCTCCGCGGAGACACGCAACGCGATCCGCGATTCGGCTTATGCCGCCCTGGCGGACTACCTTATCGAATACCTGATTCCATTCTACGCCGACGGGGATACCGGCCACCAATCCGTTAAGGAAATGGTACGCTCTTTTGTCCGCGCCGGAGCAGGCGGGATTCACATCGAAGATCAGGCGCACGGTTGCAAGAAGTGCGGGCATATGGCGGGTAAAGTACTGGTTTCCACGGCGGAGCAACACCGACGCCTGTTGGAGGCCCGTAAAGAAGCGGACCTGCTTGGATCGGAATTGTTGATCATCGCCCGGACGGATGCCGAGGCCGCCAAATTGCTGCAAAGCCTTGAGGATCCCTCGGATCATTACATGGTGAAAGGCGTCACCCGGCGGAACATGCCGTCGCTCGCGTCGCTCATCCGTCTGGTCCGCCGCGAACTGCGCATTGTCAGCGGCACTCCGGAGGAAGCGGTGGAATCTATCCGCAAGGATTTCCCGACGTTGGCTGAAGGCGTGGAGAGGATATGGAGTCTCCGCGGAGAAGTCGCGGGACGCAGTCTGATCGGCGAAAACTGGGAAGTCGCCGGCACCGGCCAGGACGTGGGCAGTTCGCAGGACATCTGGGACTCACGTGAGGCCATTGAGTATGGGGAAGGCGTTCTCACCCCCGACACCGTGGTCCGCAGTCTCGACGGTGACCTGGAGATGACCGTCCAGGAACTGCTGGACCGTAAACCGGCCCGGTTGAAGGAAGAGATGGCCGCCGTATCCTCTTTGACGTCAGAGTGGGGACGGCTCGCTGAGATGAAGACCTTTACTCAACTGGTAGAGGATACGCTGACCAAAGAGAACAAAACGCATCTCATTCAGGTGTGGCGCGACTGGGTGAATCCGTTGGAGCACACCCGCAGTATTCCTCAGATGCAGGAAAAAGCGGATGAACTCGTCGGACATGAAGTTTTCTTTGATGAAGAAGGCGCACGGACCTTTGAAGGACACTTCCAGATCGAGGCCAAGGCCAAAGACACGGTAACCGGTGTTCAATACGGTGTCCTCAACGCCGCCAAGCGCTCGATCAAAATGGCCGGTATCGCCGACGTGATCTGGATGGAACAAGGGACCCCGAACGTCAAGCAGGCCGAGACGTTCGTCAACCTCGTCCGGTCTGATCCGCGCGGCGAAGACATCCTGTTTGCCATCAACCTGTCGCCGTCGTTCAACTGGAGCAATCCGTCGGCTTGGGCGGACCAGTTAACGCAGGCTGAGATCGATCATGTCAACGATGCCATGGCCCGTACCGAATTCAACTGGGGTGATCCGAACACATGGGGAGCCAATGCCGATCAATTAAAGGCGGTCGAGAAGATGTTTGCCGCACAATCGGCGTTCAGTGACGAAATCGGAAAGCTGGGATTCGTCTTCCAGTTTGTGACGATCTTCCAGGACCACGTCAGCACGCACGCGATGTGGAACAAGGCCAAGAAGCTGCATGAACTCGGCGCAGGCGGGTTTGTTCACTACGTGCAACAAAAAGAGCAACGTGACAAATCCCGTTTCGTCAAGCACCAGACCGCGGCCGGGACTAAGCGCGTGGGACGTGAAGATGATCCGTGGACACGCGGGTTCTCAACGACCGGCGCGACCGGAAAAGAATCCACGGAAAATCAGTTCGGCCGGCAGAAAAAAGACAATGCCTTGGTGGCCATCGAAAAGCCGGAGACCACCGGGGGTATCGATCTGAACCCGGAAATCATGAATCTTCAGATTATGCGCGATGGAAACGGCGTGGCCCTGCCGCTGCCGCAACAACCGGTGGAGACGCTGCAGAATATCGAAGGGTTTATTCCGGTCATCATGCAGATGACGCCGATTACCAATATGCCGTTGATTCTTGGCCTTGGAATCGACTTCAATCCGACCGAATTCGGCTATGACGCCAAGAATTCAGACGACGAACCGCGGGCCCGCCGGGAGAATGCGGAGGCCGATCGGTTGAGCTACCTTAAGTAATTGAAAACAAATGTTTTGCGAGCCGTCTCCGGAGTCCGGGGGCGGCTCTTTTCCAGGCCGGATTAGGGGACAGATGGGTCAAAACTAAATTTTGACAACAATCTTGGTGTGCGCTATAATTTATATGCATACCAGTGGTAACACTATTCCCCAATCCCTAAGACAGATTCCCTGTCGCTTTAGTCCACATTTTTTATTTGACCGTCCGATGACTTGTTTCATCCGGAGGGGATTTTGCATATATTGGCGCTAGTCAAGACATTCACATGGGGATAAAAACATGAAAGACTTCGGGATTAACAAAACACCATTTTGCACACGCGGCATATCCGCCCTGGCGATCCTGGCCTTTATGGCCACCACGATCTTACCGCCGGACGTTGCCGCGCTCACCGTTTCCAAATCACTCGAACTACCACCTGTCGGGAGCATGATTACGACAACCAAAGATTATCACCCGGCCGTGGTCCAGGGGATGAGTATCGATCCGGAGAATCCGTTGAACTTCACGTTCTATGTCAGCCCCGGTGACAGTCAGCTTGACGAAGCCGCCTTGCGCGAAACATCCGATAAACTCATTAAGTATTTTTTGGCGGCGTTAACCACCCCGTCGAACGACCTGTGGGTCAACCTTTCTCCCCATGAAAAGGACCAGATCATCACAGACAAGTTTGGCGCGACTGAAATGGGCCGCGACCTGCTGGCGCAGGACTACATCCTCAAGCAGTTGACCGCCTCGCTCATGTATCCCGAAGATGAGCTCGGCCAAGAGTTCTGGAAGAGGGTGCACGCCAAGGCTGCCGAGAAATTCGGCACCACGCAAATCCCTATGAATGCGTATCACAAGATCTGGATCGTGCCCGACCGCGCCGCCGTTTACGAAAATGCCAGCGGAGCCTTTGTTGTGAACAGCCGTTTGAAAGTTATGCTGGCAGAAGACTACGTGGCCATGCAACAGGCGGCCGGCCGCGGCAACTATGCCGGGGCCCGGATCGACAGCGGCGAGCACAACGCTGTCGTCTCCCAAATCATCCGCGAGGTCCTTGTTCCCGAAATCGAAAAGGAAGTCAATGAAGGACGGACCTTCGCCAACCTGCGCCAGGTGTACAACTCCATGATCCTGGCATCCTGGTTCAAGAACACTCTGAAGGAATCGCTGCTCGGTCAGGTTTATGTCGACCGGGAAAAGGTCTCCGGCGTGGACGTGGATGATCCACAGATTAAGGAAAAGATTTACGAGCAATACCTGCACGCCTTCAAGAAGGGGGTGTACAACTATATCAAGGAAGAATATGATCCGGTGACCCAGGAAGTGCTGCCCCGGCAATACTTTTCCGGTGGGGCCGGATTCCAGGGGATCGACCGCGCCGTGTTGGCTGAAACATATTCGCCGGCCACATTGCGCCGCGCTCCGGCGGATATCATCGCCGCCGTGCAGGATGTCGCAGAAGACGCAGCCGTGATCGCCGTGGATGTGGCTTTGTATGAGGCCGATCCCGCGGGTAAGAACGCGGGGATCATCGCCGACGCCTTTGCCCGTGTTCAGCGGGACGCCGCGGTATTGGCGGACGCAGATTTCGAACGGCTCACCGCGTCACTGGCGCCGTTCGACAGGTCCTATATCGCCGGTTTGTACCAAAAATATGTCGCGTTGCGCCAGGCGGAAGATCAAGGTGCCGAGAAACAGGGATTGGTCATCGGCGGAAACTTCAAACCGTCCGCGCAGTTGAGCGAGCTCGAACGCAGGGAATTGCTCGGCGCCCGTGACTTTGCCGAGGATATTTTCGGCAAGCAGCGTTACATCGATGCCGCCAAGGACGTCATTTTGATCGCCAATCCGATGAACGGCGGGCTGGGTTCAAGTGTGTCCCGCCAGTCGTACTTGCAGCGCATGACCGGCCGCACTGAACTCGGAGCGAAGGGGACCGATCTGTTTTTCCGGGTCGAGGTTGACGGCTTTGACGCCGACGGCAAGAAGAGAACGGTCATCGAACAAGTCAGCGTTACCGAATTGAAATATATCCAGGCCATCCGCTACGCCAGCAACCTGGGCAATATCGTGATCCAGGAACTGGTGAACGAAGACAGTATCGGGCCGATGAACCGCTTTCTGGATGAGACGATCTTTCTGCCGGACCGGGTCGATCAGCGTCCTGACGCGCCGCGCCGCACTTACCGTCAGGTGATCGAAGAGACGGAAGGTATCGATTTAGCCGAGACGATGATCGAACAGGGTTCGTTGCCGGTCATCGATGTAGCCACCAACAAACTCACCGACGACTATACCGCGCCCGGCGGGCACGGGCAATTGGGTTCGATGGTCCTGCAGGAGGCGCTCACCGCCGATTTGCCGGAAGGCAAGACCGTGATCCGCGCCGTGTACAACGGCGACGGTCCCAACAACAGCGTCAGCAAGAGCATCGTCGGTTTCATGGCCGCCGAAGGCGTGCCGATTGTGATGATTTCAACCACCAAGACCGCGCTCGACAAAAAGGGCGGTCTGATCGGTCTGGAAACTATGCCCAACGGCAGTGTCCGCGCGCAGATGCTGGAACTGGCCCAGGCCAAGGCCAACGGCCAGGAAAAAATCTTCACCGCGATGGGATTGACCGAAGGGCAGGCAGGAGCCCAGTTCTTCAACACGAACGTGGCCGCGGTCAACTACACCGCCCTGCAGCCGTTCCTGCGCGAACTGCGTGATATCATCGGGGAAGAACAATTTAATGAGATCGTGACTCCCGACTTGATCCCCAACGAAAAGACCAAGACCGGCGGCCGCAAGGTCATTCAGTTGGAGGGCGCCATGGGATCGGCCCTGCTGAACCTCAACGGTTTTGTGACCACCACCGATAACGAAGATGTCCAGCGTTTGATGGCGAAGTACGGCTTCAAGCGCCTGCTGACCATCGTCAACGTAGACGAAGAAAACCGGACCCGTTTCTTTACGCCGATCAAATTCGCCTATGACCACGTCCTGTATTCCGAGACCGATCACTTCGGTGTCTCGGCGGCATCCGGACTGCTGGTCAACCAGGGCGGATCGCATCTGCCGGGATTCGCTACGATGGACGACTATTATAAAGATGTACAGAACAGTATCGATGCGTTCCATGGCACCAGTATGTTGGCGCTTGATGAACTGCACCTGCTTGGAAAAGTCAATATGCCCCGCGCTGTTCTGGTGGGACATGTCGCCGTGAACAACAAGTCCGGTCAGCTGGTCGATCTGAACAAATTCGTCGATGAGATCGGCAAGACACCGCAGGGACGGCTGTTGCTGGATAACGTTTATGTGGAAGTGGACGAGTCCGGAGCCTTGGCCCTGGTCCGCCCGATCAATGAAATCGATCTGCAGGCCCGTCTGTCGGGTGATTCCGCGGTGTTGGCCGAGACGGTATCGGACCCGACGATCCTTGAATGGACCACGGGACGTTTCCGTCAACCCACGGACAAAGCGCCGACACAGACCCTCGAACAGGTGCTCGGACAGATTATTAAGGAATACGACATACGCGGATACGACGGTTTCGGCGACCCGAATACCAATCCGCAGCAGTATGATGAAGTGTTGTTGAAGTGGATCGGCCGCACGTTGGCCACGGTGGAATTTGAATCACAGGTTCACCGCGGCAAGCGGGTCAAACTGGAACCGGGCGACACCTTCGTTATCGCCGGTGACAACGGCCCGTCCACCCAGTGGGTGAAGGAGAATCTAATTGAAGGTTTAATGGAAGCCGGGATCAATGTCGTCGACCTCGGCGGTTCGCAGCAAGGCGAGCAGACGGTCATCTCCGGTCAGCTGTACAAGAGTATTCGCACGCTCGGCGCGCAGGGAGGACTTTACGTCACCCGCAGCCACGTCGAGATCGGGACCAACGGGATGAAGCCGAATATCGGCGGCATCACGCTTTACGGGGACATGCTGACGGCCATCAAAGAGCAGATCCTGAAAGGCGAGTACCTGCAGGCCGAGAAACCGGGAACGCTGGATACATCCGCCGAAACACGCGCACGTTCGCGTGAAGCCTACTATACATCCCTGCGCGATGAATACCAGGGATTGCGGCAAGCCATTTCGGCGGCCGGATTGAAGGTCGCGCTGAACTTCAACGGCGGTTCGTCCGTCGATTATCGCGACATCGGTGAAGAACTTATCGGTCACCAGAACATCACGCGCATCATCCGCGCCGAAAGCGATCCGTACAACAAGAACGGCGGTTTGGCCGATCCGTCCCGCGACGACGATACGGCCCTCTCGCACCCCAAAGAAAACGTGATCGCCTATTCGAAGGCGCATCCGGATGAGATCATTATCAGTTTCGACCTCGACACCGACCGGGTCAGTATCGTCGTGGACGGCGAACTTTACCTGGGCGACCGGATGTTCTATCCGATCGTCGAGCATCTGTTGACACTGGATGAATACAGTGAAATTCACAAGACGCAACCCATCTGGGTGGATTCGCGCATGCGCAAAGAAGTCGGCCTGTTGACGAGATTCTTCGGCGGGATCGCCAAGAAGCACCCGAAGGGCCATTCCAAGGTCAAAGCAACGATGGATATGCAACTGCTCGAGTTGGCCGAATCCAAGGGATTCACCACGGTCCAGGAGTTTCTGGCCGCCAATCCGGGATATAAGGACGTGCAGGCCGAATACTCGCTGCACATGTTTAAGACCGATCAAAAGGGACAGGCCTTTGACGATGCGCTCGACTTCGGATTGTACTGGCTGCAGGTCTACACGGATCTGATCGCGGCGCACCGCGAACAGGGGAATGAGTGGGCGCAGACCGGACGGTTCGACGCCTACATCGACCACCTGGTTTCGATCGGCGCGTTTCAGATTTCCGAGCAGCTGAAAGAACAGAGAACGCCGAGCACCGACAACGCCAAGACCACGGTGATGATCGCCATGAAAGACGCGATTGTCGCCGCGCTCAGCGGCCGCGAAGACTTCGCGTATGAAGACCAGTGGCGCACCGCCGACAGCAACGCGGCGATCAAGCTGGTCAACATCGATGGTGTGTTCGATCTGACCACGCCGCAAGGCAATGTCTTCTGGGGCTGGTCCAATACATCACCGAAGGTCGCCTTCGGTGTGCAAAGCGATACGAATGCCGATACCGTGGCCCTCACCGAAGCGGTGACGGCCCTGTACATCCATAGCCGCAATCAGATCGACGCGACCCTGGCGGCGATCGATGATAAAGAAACCAAGGCGCTGCGCGACCTGCTCGGGGAAGAATCCTCGGCCGCGGTCGAGGCCCGCGTCCTGGCGAAGTTCCCGACGATCCAGTCGGCGGTCGCCGCTCTGACGGGGACCGATCAGGCGCAACTGGCCACACAAAAGCCGGAGACCACCGGGGGTATCGATTTGAATCCGGAATTGCTCGATCTTAAGATCAAGCGTGACGGCAACGGCGTTCCGTTGCCGGCCGTAATGCAACCGGTCGAATCCCTGCAAAACATCAACGGCTTTATCCCCGTCATCATTCAGATGACACCGGTCAATATGCCGTTGCTGCTGGGGGTTATCGACGACCAGGCGCCGCAGCAAGTCGGTTATGACGCCGACAGTGACGACTATGAACCGCAGGCTCGGCTCGACGATTCCGTCCAACCGGCCGCGGATAACGTATCGTAATAGAAGAGACCGAAGCCGGTCATGTGACGTTAACCAAACGGGGATGACAAATATGTTTACATACGGGATGATAAAGAGGAACGGATTTTACCAACGCGGTATCGCGGCCCTGTCTGTGCTGGCCTTTATGCTGACATCGATTGTGCCGCCGAATGCCTACGCGCAAGCTCTGCCCGAATCGCTCAACTTGCCGAAACTGGGGACCATGATCGCCGCCACGGAGGGGTACGCCCCGGCGCTGATCCAGGGCGTGTCGGTGAATCCCAAGAATCCTTTGAACTTCACTTTTTATGTCAATCCCGGTGACTCACATATGAATGAAAAGCAGCTACTCCGCGAATCCGATCAGCTGATCAAATACTTCCTGACCACCATCACGACGCCGTCGGAAGATCTGTGGGTCAACCTGTCCCCGCTGGAAAAAGACAACATCGTGACCGATTCGTTCGGCGCGACCGATATGGGCCGCGACCTGCTCGCGCAGGACTATGTGCTCAAACAACTGATGTCGTCTTTGATGTACCCGGAAGACGAGCTCGGCCAGCAATTCTGGCAACGCGTGCGCGACAAGGCGTACCAAAAGTTCGGCACCCGCGACATCCCCGTCGATACTTATAACAAAATCTGGATCGTTCCCGAACGGGCGGCTGTCTATGAAAAGGACGGAACGGCCTTTGTGGTGAAAAGCAAAATGAAGGTCATGCTCGCCCGCGATTACCTGGCCCTGCAGGATTCCGTCGGCCGCTACAACCACGGTCTGCGCCAGGTCGGCGATCAACAGTTGAACGAGCAAAGCGAGCTGGTGACGGCGATTATCGAAGAGGTCCTGATCCCGGAAATCGAGAAGGAAGTCAATGAAGGCCGCACTTTCGCGCGGCTGCGCCAGGTCTATAACTCCATGGTTCTGGCCGCCTGGTACAAAAACAACCTGAAAGAGTCGCTGCTCGGACAGGTATATATGGACCAGAACAAGATCGCCGGGGTGGACACCGACGATCCCAAGGTTAAGGAAAAGATTTATCAGCAGTACCTCAAGGCCTTCGGTCGCGGGGTCTACAACTATATCCGTGAGGAATACGATGAAACCACCCAGCAGATGATCCCGCGCCAGTATTATTCCGGCGGGGCCGGTTTTGAGACCATCGGCGAGGTCGTCGCCATTGAGACCTATCGCGAACGGGACCTGGATCGTCTGCCGCGCGACATGGTCGCCGGTATCGGTGAAATTCTGCAGGACGCCGCGCTGATCGCCGTGGATACGGATTTGGTCGAGGCCACGGCCAACAACGAGGCCGTAATCAGCCAGGCCTTCGATACCCCGCCGGCCAAGGCCGACGCCGCGGTATTCGCCGGCCTCAAGCTGGACGATTATCCCACGGTCAGACAATTCGTGGAGGATGAAGTCGGCCTGTTGCAGCCCGACACCAGCAAGGTCGTGGTGGTCGACGCCAAGATGTTCGACCGTTTGCTGGAGCAAACCATTGAACAGGGACTGGTTTACGCCGGCGACGACGGCAATTATTACTACTATTCACATCCCAAGGACACCGCGCGCGCGATCAAACCGACGCGGGTTGCCTCGGACCGCCCGAGCGAGTCCGCGGACCCGTTTATGAATCAGATTAACAGCGAGGAAGCGATCCGGACGATTCTGGAGAAAATGACCGGTGCCCATGAAGGCGAAATCACCTATGTCGTGCCGTTCATCAACGGCAAGGCCGGCACGGCCACCGCGTTTCCGGGTGTCCAGGTTACGGACAACGTGCACGTCGTGCTGCAGTACTTCTTCCTTTATAACGACCGCCGCACCGGGATCGGCCAAAAGGCCCTGGATCTTATTGAAGAACGGGGAGGGGACTTCCTGAGAATTTCTCATGCGACGCACCCGAAGGGACGGACGCTTGATGAAATCGACCGCACGCCGGAGAACGACGAGCGGATGTTTGTCTATTTTAAGGATTTGACCCACCCGGAAAGGGCCTCGGAAGTGCTGCGCGAACGCGGCGACGGTGTGGTCCGCTTATTCGGTTCAGGCTACGGCGGCAACGCGCTGGGGGCCAAGAAATTTTCGCTGCGCTATTTCAACCAGCGCGGTGTGGACAGCGACGACGAGAGCATGGCGCACCAGTTCATGGCGTTGTACTACAACAAAAAGACCGGCAAGGCCTACGGGGTAACCGGGGCTTATCCGAGTATGGGCGGGAAGACAAATAACGGGACGATCTATATCGACGAGTCCCTGGAAGACGACTGGGCCGTGTATCTGGTCAGTGAGGATTTGGTGCGTTCGTATTTCCGTGAAAATCCGGACGGCTCCGTCAGCGAGATGGCACACAATATCGAGCACGGAACGTTTCTGGTTGCCGAAGGGATCAACCGCGTCGAGTTGCAGCGCGCGGTCAACGCCATCAAGAAAGGCGGGGTCTTCGGCGTCAATCTGGCCTACAAATTCCGCTATGACAGCGAAACCGGACGCCGGGTGGTGGTGGAATCCTGGTGGGAACGCCATGACAAAGCGCGTCCGGTGCAGGAAGTCCTGCGCGAATATATCGACGAGCGTCTGGGCAATCTGTCCGACGCCGACAAGGGTGTGGGCTGGCACGACTGGAAAGGCGAGCCAATCCGCCGCCGTCTGGGACGGCTGTTGATGGGCCGCCGGTTGACGCTTAACGATCTCGAAGTCCTGGAATACGCGCTGCGCGATCCGGCCAAGGCCGCGATCCTTACCGATAAAAAGCAGCAGAGTGAAGACCTCGACGATGAGCAACGCATTTATGATATTGTGATGGAAGTCCTGGACAAGGGCTGGAACGAACCCAACGCGCGGATCAGCGTGCCGATGGAAAACTACGACAACTGGGTGGGCAATATCGGAAATATCCCCGCCGCCGACCGTCCGAACATCGATCCGGACAGCGAACTGGGCTATGAAGTCAACATCCGGAAATTCGGCGGACGTCAGCCGAGCACCGAACCCTTGGTACGCATCCTTCCGACGCCGCAGATGGCATTGTATGACGCGATGATGGCTCGCTCATTGAAGACCGCCGCTGAGGAAAAGGTCGTCGACACCACGCTCGACCGCGGGGAAGATCCGATCGCTCAAAAGCCGTTCTTCGCCACGACCATCGGCCGCTACTTCGATCACCTGTTACAGCGCGCCAAGCGCGTCGACATCACCTACGCGCATAACAATTTCTTCCGCCAGCATCGCGGACCGGACGGCAGAATCGTCAAGGGCTTTGTGTGGCCGGGCTTCAGCGCGAATTCGCGCATCGATGTATGGCTTATCAAGTACCGTCTCGGTCAACTGCGTGACGACGAGTACGTGGAAACGCCGATCGGTCTGATCCCGACGCCGGAGGCCTCTTTGTTCGACGGTCTGCGTGAGGAAGAAGGCGGGCCGTTAACCAAGGAAAACATCGCGGACCTGACCCGCTTCGACAAAGACGAATGGCGCTGGGAAATTCAGGTGCGTACCAATTTCATCATCAACAAGCTGAAGATGGATATTCCCGACGAGCTGCGCGCCGAACACGAGAAACTCGCCAAGGCGCTCGACTATACATTGCCGGATGAATGGTATCGGGCCAAATCATGGGTGGCCATGGAGACCGAAAAGGCCGAAGCCGACTCGGCCCTGATCGCCGAGGCCGCCGACCGGCGCGGAGAAGTGACCAAGACGGTCGATGAAGACCAGGCCCTGCAGGTCACCGAACGCGAACGGCCGGATACGACAGGGGGTATCGATTTCAACCCGGCGCTGCTGGATCTGCAAATCGAGCGGGACGGCGAAGGTGTGCCGTTGCCGGTCTTCGATCAGGCCCCGGCCGTACTGGAGAATGTCCCGGGATTCGTCCCGGTCATCATCGATATGACGCCGGTCCCGAGCCTGCCGTTATTGCTCGGGCTTTCCGAAATGGAAAAGAAGCTCTTTGCCGCCGGTGAAGACGGTAATCAGGAGGCCCACCGCCGCGGTGATCGCCCCGAAATCAGGGGCGAACGGCTCAGCCGGTTATACGAGTAATCACCGATCTTAAAGCCTCACCATCCCGCCGGGAAACCCTCCCGGCGGGATTTTTTTGGCCCCATAAAGTGTTTGCATATCAGAGATCTTATATTATCATAGTGACATTCAATTGAACCATCGGAAACACCCGATAGATACCCATTTAGCGCCCATAGCTCAGCTGGATAGAGCATCGGCCTTCTAAGCCGAGGGTCCCACGTTCGAGTCGTGGTGGGCGCGCTTTTTTAACGCCTCAGAATAATTATGGTGCCTACGGACACGCACACGGCGACGGATGAAGACAATTACGCGTACATTTTACGGTCTGCTGATCCTGCTGGTCGTGCTCGCGGCAGCCGGCCTGTTGGCCATACCGTTCTTCGGCCGCGACCTCCTGCAGGACAAGCTCAGCGCCGCCTTCCGCCGGCCGGTGGCTGTGTCCGGGATTTCCTATCACTTTCCGTTCGGACTTAAGCTGCGCCAACTTACCGTCGGGGATTTCGTCAATATCGACCGGATCTATCTGCAGGTCAATCCGTCCACCTTGTTCGGCGACACGGTTCGGCTGACCCAGCTTGATTTAATCGATCCGGTGGTGGTCCTGGAGGACCGCGCGCTGTCCTGGAAACCCGATCCGGACGGGCACCCGTCCGCGGAACAGGCGGAAGAGGAAGAGGCGCAGACCGTTGCCGGGACCGGTCCGCGGCGTCTGCTCGACATCGGACGGGTCAACGTGATCAACGGCCGGCTGGACATCGTTCAGAGCCAGGGCCAGCCGGCGCTCAAGGTGGAATTGACCAATGTCCGCGGCCGTTTCGACGCGGTTGCGGTGCCTTGGCGCGCGCGGCGGATGCCGTTTCGTTTCGAAGCGAACGCCGGGATGAATTTCCTGCGTTCGGAACTGACCCAGCGCCCGGCCATCGGCAAGGGTTGGGTGGATCCGCGCCGCCAGTTGCTGGAAGGCGAGCTTGTCTTACAGGACCCCAACGGCGCCGACCAGATGAATATGATCCTGCACATCGGTGACAATACGTTGACGGTGGAAGGCAATGTCCATACCGATCTGGCCGCGGCCCCGCAGGCGCGGACGGAAGGGGAGGTATGGGACCAGGTCGCGCGGCCCGTCGTGAAACAGCTGACCGACGACCGCGGTGTCCGTTTTGACACGCAGTTTTTCGTGCGGGACAAGCTGGACGAGTTCCGGCTGGATACGATGGAGATCGAGTTCAAAGGCATCGCCTTTCAGCCCGATCCCCCCGAAAAGAAAGTATTGCCCGCAGAATAAAATATGCTAAAATGGAGCGCTAATCAGCCGAAAAGCGCCCCAACCGGCCTTAAGCGCCGGGGATATACAGATTTGTGGTGCCTATAGTTCAGTTGGTAGAACACCTGATTGCTCCGATTCCTTTGTTGAGACGCGGATGCTTCAGGATTGCTTAGCGATCATCAGTATATCCACGATATAGATTTGTGGTGGCTATAGTTCAGTTGGTAGAACACCTGATTGTGGTTCAGGACGTCGCCGGTTCAAGTCCGGTTAGCCACCCCATATGTACCCGTTTTGCGAACCAACGCTCTTTTGAGCCACAAAAGAGTATCGCTGAGCGGAATTCGTTGTCCGAGGGGGAACATATTAATGTTCCCCCTTCGGATATGCTTGATTATCTTCAACAGCTCCAGCGGCAGTACTCATTTTTACCTCGAACATTCTGGGTTGAATTTCCTTTCTATAAATCAATACGAAATAGTAAACAATCCTTCCTTTTGGGATATCGTCCCGAAAACCTGTCTGGTACAGCAACGCTCAATCAGAGATCTTGGAAAAAGCATAAGGCCCATCTTAATCGTCTAGACCGATTTTCCCTTGAAAAAGCTGATTATTATTTGAGGCTGAAAGAGGTCTATAACATAAATACGGTGAGAGGGCTTTCAAATCTGACAGGGGAGAGTTGGTCTTATATAGCCAAAATCCTTAAGATTTCGACACTACCGGAACTCATCAAAGAATTTCTAAGAAGCCATAAGAAAGATCCGAAAATAATGAAATTATTTACTTTTCGAAGGTTGCTTGCCATTGTTCGGAAAGGGTCAAAAAAGCTTCAATTAGAGTATTTTAGGGCGCTTATAGAGGTAGATTAGGAGTAATTAATTGGGCAACAAGCTGTTGTATAAAGGCTGTACGACCCTTACTTTAATAATTTTCAAGTTGTTTAATATCAATAGTTTATATATTATTAATGAATTATTTAACGATCTATTGTTTTTGTGAAAAGTAATAGATTTTATGGAATGTCGCTATAAATGTATTAATTTATAAAAAATTAATAGATACTGAGAGTTTTTATGATATCCTATTAACAAATGAAAAACTAATAGATCGGAGATTTATATGAAGATACCCTATTTTCCTAATGTCAGAGAATATTTAGAGGAAAAACAAGGAGATACAAAGTTTAAAGATTTAATGAAGATTCATGACGAAGTCCATAGCGAATCCGAGCTTGGCTTATTTTTAAAGAAGGCATATGAACACTATTTTCCTTGGGATAAATTTAACAGCCTCCCTCTGCCAAATACGAATTATACTCGGGAGGCATTATGGTTCTATATCAAAATGTTTATGCGTTCCTCCGGTAAACAGGTAAAGAATGTTGTTGATATTTCTGGAAGGCCATTCATTTTTTCTCTTACTGACAAAATTTTAAAGAATTTGCATTTTATAGATATGCATCTTTCGGATAATCTTGTTTTTCAACATATGGGTATTGATGAAGACCAAAAACAAGAATGGCTGAAGAAAAGAATAATTTCGTCATTAATAGATGAGGCGATCACGTCTTCTCAAATTGAAGGTGCGGCAACCACACGGAAACAAGCTAAGGCAATGATCAAAAGCGGTAAAAAGCCAAAGACAAATGATGAGAAAATGATACTAAATAATTATCGAGCCATTCGCTTGATCACCGAAGATCTGAAGGAAGAAGCATTATCCCCGGACTTGATTAAAAAGATTCATGGTGTCTTGGCACAAGATTTACTAGATGATTCTGATGAAGTGGGTCAATTCCGCAGTGATGATAAGGAAGAGGAAAGGGTGAGGGTATGGGATGATGATACGCTTTTATTTGAACCCCCTCATCATAGCGAAGTTGAGAAAAGGATTTCAGCTTTATGTGATTTTGCCAATGATGATAATGAATTTTATCACCCTGTAATAAAAGCCATTATATTACATTTCATGATAGGTTACATTCATCCGTTTGTAGATGGTAATGGACGAACAGCGAGGGGGCTGTTTTATTGGTATTTAGTCCGTAAGGGATATCGTCTTTTTGAGTATGTTTCAATATCAGAAGTTATTAAAAAAAGTATTGGGCAATACAAAAGAGCATATCTTTATACTGAAAAAGATGATGGAGACTTAACATATTTTATCTATTATCACCTTGATGTTATTTTAAAGTGTATTAAAACGCTTGAGGAGTATATTGCAAAAAAGATTGTTGAATATGATAAATTAATAAAACGTATACGCCAACAAGAGGGTATCAACCTAAGACAGATAGATTTGCTGAATCATGCGATTCGTCATAAAGATGCCGTCTATACCATAAAAGGACATCTTAATTCTAACAAGATTTCTTGGGCTACAGCAAGGTCTGATTTGCTTAACCTTGTTGATAAGAGATTTCTAAGTCAGCACAAAAGTGGAAAAGAACTTTATTTCTTGGTTACCGATCACATAGAAGACCTACTCATGAGTCCTTAATTAATAGGGGGATGGATAATTCAGGTTTGTCGAAATATTTATACTTAGTATTTTTATTGTAAATAGTTACAAAATGAAAATTGTAATGACCCAAGTTAAGCAAGCAAAATATTGTGTAGATCGTTTTACGCTCACAAAAACAGGTGTAGAAGAAATGAGTATGACAAAGTATGATTTGTATGTGAAGGCTTTGCAGATTAAGGCGTCGTATTCTTGCAAGGACGGAGAATGTGGCTTTGACCCAATAAAATACAAGAAACTTTCATTGGATGATTTATCAGTGTCGTTTTCAACAACATTTCCGGTAACCCAAGATGGAGCCCTGCACCTTCATCAAAGAATTAAGCTAAATACTAAAGAGTTATGGCCACGCTAAGGTTATAAGAATGCGGAATAAAATATTGTTGCGAATAATTGTTTTTTTTAACTGTGCATTTACAATATGCACGTTATTTATTGGAGGTGAAAGTTTAGTTGCCTACATTAATAGTAGCTACATGTTGTTGCTGCTAACATCCAGTTTTATGCTTTTTGGTACTTTTTATTTATGGGGATGTATGCTGCTACACTGGGGAAAACAAAATTTTTTGGAACAATTTAAGACGATATGGTTTTTTATATTGTTGTTTATACCGTTTTTGGGTATTTATATTTATTACTTTATGGTTTTTGAAAAACAAAGGACGCTAAAGAAATAAATAATAGGGGTCCAAATAAAAGGAGTTGGTGGATAGTGGGGGGAGTTTATAGGTTTTCTGGGCAGGGGGTTATAGGGTAGCCATAAAACTAAGGAAGAAATTTGCTATGGATGATCGCATACGTAAAGCTTGGAAAGTCAGTTTGAATTGGCTTAGTGAAGAGGATGGTTGCGCTTCAGAGGTGTTTTTTTCTAAAGTTCAGTTAAAGCATGTCGCGGAAGTAATTCCGGCAAATTTAGAACATGTTAAGGGGCTTAGGGGGGCCTCCAGTGATGGGCAAGGCAATTTTCTTGTCATTGAAGATATTGAGCAGATTGGTCGTGCCTTGTATCATGATAATGTAGTCTCAATAGAATTGGAATTTACGAATAGTTTAAAAACCAAAGATATAAGATTGCTTACACTAATAGATAAACATCACGATAGTTACTGTGATCTGAATTATCTTTGGTATCCAGAGAAAGTTTTTGATAGATTATCCGAGAATGAACGAAGGAAGGTTTTTGAAGAGATTATGGAATATTTTATGTCGTTACAAGAGAAATTGCGAGTCGACGATCTATACATTGGCCCGGAACAAGGGCCTTCTCCTAACAAGGGGGGCGTTAACTGGACAAAATTATAGACTTATGATCTGCGAGGCTTGGGGCTCGTACATATATCATAACTTGAATTGAAGTAGTTGACGAAGGATAAGAAAATCGTAGCACTCTGAGATTCTGCTGTTTGCCTTCCCCAAAAGTTTGAACCCGCTTTCCGGGTTCGAATGTTTTGTCGTAGCGTAAGTGTTTCTATGACATGCATTTACGGACTAATCGACGTCAAGCCGCCCGTTTTAGAGGTGTACAAATCCCCCCCCACGTATTAAACTAAAACTAGTTCTCAAAAGCCCATAAGGCATTCCCGCCAAGCATGTTCGGCGTTCCCCAATCGTAAGGTCCAATTCGAGATTTGTCCCGCACGGGCAGCGGTCTGTGTCCGGTCCGGGAGATGGGGAAGCATGACAAGATTACCGCCAGTATATCGATCCATCCTGATAGCCGTCGGCTGCGCTGTGTCTGCGCTGACGGTTTCATCTGTCTGCGCGGCGGAACCGGACGGCACCACCATCGAGAGACTGTTGCCGCCGCCGGGTGTGATGCTGCACACGACACCCGCCTACCGTCCTGCGGTTATCGCCGGGATGACGGTGCATCCGGACGATCCGCTCCAATTCGATTTTCTGATCGACACCGGCGACCGGCGTCTCGATTCGGCACAGCTGCAGGATGAGGCGCTGACTCAGATCCGCTACTTCCTCACCGCGTTGACCATTCCCGAGAAAGACCTGTGGGTCAATCTGTCTCCCTACGAAGGCGATCGGATTATCCCGGACGGATTCGGCGGTACGCGCATGGGCCGCGACCTGCTGGCGCAGGATTATCTGCTCAAACAACTCACCGCGTCGATGATGTATCCGGAAGACGCTCTGGGCGAAGAATTCTGGGAACGGGTCTATCGCCGTGTCCGGGAGCAATACGGCATCACCGACTTTCCCGCGAAGACATTTAACAAGGTATGGATCGTCCCCGAGCGGGCCGACGTCCATGTGAGCGGTCAAACCGTGTGGGTCGTGGACAGCCGTCTGCGCGTGATGCTGGAAGAAGATTACCTTGCCTTAACGCGGCACGGCGGGATAACGTCGGACAACGCGCCGGATGTGAACGGGATCACTGAACAGGCTGTGCGCGAGGTCCTGATCCCGGCCATCGAACAGGAAGTGAACGCGGGACGCACGTTTGCCCCGCTGCGGCAGATTTTTCAGGCGGTGGTCCTGGCTACCTGGTACAAACAGAACCTGAGGAGCGGTTTGCTCGGCGAGATTTACGTCGACCGTTCCCGCACGCGCGGCGTGGGCGCGGTCGCCCGCGAGGAAATCCGCACCATCTATGACCGGTACGTCCGGGCCTTTGAAAGAGGCGTTTACGACTTTATCCGGGAAGACGACGTGCCCGGTTCGCAGCGCACGGTCCCGCGTCGCTACTATTCCGGCGGAGCTTATTTGGCGACGGGCATAACTGAAACCTCCGGAGCGCTCGCCGCGGAGCGCCTGCCCGGTGTTGTGGCCCGGTTGGTCACGGACCTGCGCGCGATTCCCGCCGCCGGCCAGGCGGATGCGGCGATACTGGCGGATCCCGGCCGAACGGAAGCGGATGACACCGTCAACTTTTTGAATGTCCCGGGTCTCACTGCGGCCCTCGCGGATTTCCGTCGCGACATGCTCGACCCGTCCACGGAGTTCGGGCGCTGGCTGACGGAATGGAAGAGCGCGGGGGCGAAGGGATTTGTGCCGTACACTGAATTTCTCAAGGACATCGGCCGTCGGGCGCAGCTCAGCGGACCGGTCGTCTACAATCCCTTCGGCGGGATGGACGCGCTCACCGGGTTTGTCATGACGGACTATGATAAAGCCGTCGATCCGGCCACCGACGTCGTATCGTTCGGTCTGAATCATTTCGGCACTCCCGAAAAACTGACGGCCTATCTCACCGAGTTCCGGGAACGCGTCACGCGCGATACCGCAGGCCGCGCCGAACATCCGTTCCTGAAATACGCCGGGTTCGATGACTACTACAAGTTTTATCTGTCCGACCGGGACAAAGGTCTGGGCCTGGCGGCGTTGCTGCGGATCATGATGTTCCTCGACGGAGAAGTGGAGGGGCTTTATTATTTCGACATGCAGCCGGGTGACGGTTCCCTGCGGTTTTTGACCCCGGAGAAACTGGCCGCGCGCGGGGAGACCGAATACGGTCCCTCGGCGATGATCGCCTTCCGCGACCCTGCGGACGGTCGCCGCAAACGGTTCTGGTATTTGCAGACGAATATCAGCCTGTACGATCAGGCCTTCGACGCCTTTATCGACCGCTTCCGGGCGGACGGTCTGGTCCTGAAGGCGACATTCGAAAACAATCTGGGTGAGCGCAGTTTTTTTGTGTACCGCAAGGTCCTCGCCCCGGTGGTGCGCGGACAAGGCCGGGTGGTCGCCGACGTACTCAAGAACAATGCCAACGCGGTGATCTGGCGCGCCGATGAACCGCCGCACCTCATCCCGAACGGGTCCGGTTTTGATTTCGGGTATTCCTATCCCGGCAATCCCATTGCCTACGGGGATGCGACCGAGCTTTACACTTGGGAACTGGATGAGCCGGACCGCGACCGACTGGTATATGCCGCGACGGTCAACGGCCGGGCGATCACCCGCGACGATGAGCAGGACGATAATGCCGCCCTGTCGGAGAAAGGCGCGGATCCCCTGGGCGGGATCGATCTCGATTCCATGAATTGGGATTTACGCGTGTCACAGGACACGGACGGTTTTCGGATACCGGACCGCGCCGGGGAATATCCCCGGGTCCCCGTGGCGGGTTTTATGCCGGTCATCCTCAATATCGAACCGGCCGTGGACGTCTCCGCTATGCAGGAGTAGCAGCGCGGCCCCGTCGAACATCCGGTTCGGTTTGACAAAACCCTTTCCTCCCATAAAAACATTTTTCCCCAAGCGTCCGGTCTGATAGGATAGGGGGGAATCGAAACCGGTATTTTTCAAATCGAGGAGCATTATGAAGTCCGTAGACATCCGAAAGCATATCATTTTGACGCTGTCCTTATTGCTTACCATGCCGGCCGTACAGTCGGAAATCGCCCGTGCTGCAGAAACATCACGGGTAGGTATCGCCCGCGGCGGACGCTTTGGTCCGCTGATCGCCGAGACACCCACTTACACCGTCTACTCCCCGGACCTGGAGGAACGGAACGGCCAATATTATTGTCCGGATCGTTATTCCGCACAACCCGTCCTGACACCCGACGAACGCGCCAACAGCCAGCAGGCCAACTTGGACTATCAAAAAGAACATAAATCTCCCATTTATGCGGAATGGAAGACCCTGCATGAGGTCAATCAGCAGCATATGCGCACGTTGCCGTCGATCATGCGCAACATTTCCCGGGAGGAATACCAGCGGATCTATGATGAATTGATCCAGGAACAAAAGGACCTGCGGGCCTGGCAGGACGCGGAATACAAGCGCATCGAACGGGAGGCCGATGCGCGTATGCAAGGAACGAATCCGCCGCTGCGTATCTTCGTCATGCACAGGCCGGCCGACCCTTTGGCGACGATCATCCCGCTCAATGGAAAACTTCCCGCCGACAGCTATCAGGATGAACTCAACACCGTGTTGGAGCCGGCGCTCGCCAACTGCCCGGACCTGGAGATGGTCGTGGTCAATCATTCTTATGACGCGGCCGTGCCGCCCGAAACGACACCAGACAATATGGGCCGGGCCATCATTCATCATACATATATGTTGCAGGACGGGCATTTGGCATTACGCGCCGGAGACAAGGATGGCGTTCCGATGCTATGGTTCGATCCGCAGCAAAATTCCGATCTGACTTGGGCTACTTACTCCGCCAAAAAGGAAGACGTGTCTCGCGTCAAGGGAGAGTACCGCAAAGATCAGTACGACGCCGCCAAACGCCAGCCGGGCGTGGTTTATAAACTGGACGACTATTGGTCCCGGTACAAGAATTTTGAGATCGGCAGGCGGATCTTCGACGGGGATTTTAAAAACTTTACCGACACCATAGACTTCCGGGTAACGTTTTTTACGTTCGCCGAATTGTATTCCACGCGCTGCAAGGACCTGGTCGAGGAATTCGAACACTATCAGATGCCGTCCCGCGATATCAAAAGCACGACCTACTACATGGACGGACGGGTTGATCGTGAGTATGAAACCACGTACATGGATTTCTACATCGATAAACGCTTTACACCGCAATGGAAGAACTATGTCCCGGACGTCCAGCAATACCTTATGTATCAATCGATGAAGGCTTATGAAGATATGGGCGGGTTGAAAAACCTGACGACGAAGAATCTTAAAGAGAAGATCGCCGCGGGGATTCAGTCATATCAGCAAACGGAAGTCATAAAATTCTTTGAAAATCACACCTGCGAAAGCGCGACGATGCAGCAGCTCGGCGAAAACTATGCCCGCGCCGCCGCGGGACGGCCGTCGGTGCAGAACGAAGGTATTCAACTGGCGGGGGCTGACAAAGAAAGTGATCCGCCCGGACCGGTCCCGGCGAAGTATGACAATAGTGGATTGGTGGAACGCCGTCGGGCCACGGCCCTCGAACGGGCCCGCGAAGAGGCAGCCAGGGTCGAGGAGGAACGACGGCTGCGCGAACAGCCCATCCCGCCGAAAAACACGGCCGCGTATGAAGAATTCCGTCGTATTCAACAAGAGCGAACGGAATACATGGCCAGTAAGAAACCGGCCAACATGCCGTACACGATCAATACCCGGCCGCAGGACAGTGCCGCCCCGGCCGATCGTTATGGGCAGACCCGCCCTCAACCGGCCGCCGCCCCCGACCGTTCATACGGACGACGCGTAACCAGGCCCGGCAACGAGGATGTCGCCCGGCAACGGGAGATCCAGCAGCAGATCCAAGACCTTTCCCGGCAGCACGCGCAGAACAAGATGAACGAAGCGCAGGAATTTCAGAAGCGAATCATGGCGGTCCGCACGCCCGATGAGCGTCGACGGATTCAGCAGGAATTCCGCCAACGGCAACTGGAATCCCAGCAGGAATTCCAGCAGGAGATCCAGCGGCTGCGGGCAGAGCTGTAGCAAGACGTATCAATATCAAGGGGCAACCTATTGTTACTGGTGTACATGACATGATAACCCGGGGATAACGGCCTCTCATCAAAAGGGCAGATCTCCTCAAAATCTTTAGTACTTCATTTTTCTTTCCATGTCCACAAATTCTCTGATACCCATTGTGCTGTCCTCCTTTTTCGCCGGTTTCGCTGTTTTTGTCGGCGGGTGGCTGGCGAGTGTAGCGGAGAGACGCCTGAAAAAGAGTATCGAATCGTATATTTTGCACTGGACGGTTGCCTTCGGGGGAGGGATCCTGGTGGCGGCAGTGGCGTTTGTTTTGGTCCCCAAGGGGATCGAGCTGTTTTCGGTGCCGTGGCTGATCACGCTCTTCCTGGCCGGGGCGTTGTGCTTCTACTTTATCGATCAGTGGATCGCCAAGAAGGGCGGACTGCTGGCGCAGACCATGGCCATGCTGATGGACTTCATCCCCGAAGCGCTGGCGCTCGGCGCCGTCTTTGCCCATCACCATCAGTTGGGGATCCTGCTGGCCTTCTTCATCGGTTTTCAGAATTTGCCCGAGTCTTTCAACGCCTACTTCGACCTGCGCAAGAGTCAGCAGCCTGCCGGACGCATCCTGACCATATTTTTCTGTCTCAGTTTCCTCGGACCGCTGCTGGCCGTGACGGGCAATTGCTTTCTGGCGGACGTTCCCAGGCTCACCGGCGGGATCATGCTGTTTTCCGCCGGGGGGATCCTGTACCTTATCTTCCAGGACATCGCCCCGGCGTCGAAGATCAACAACCACTGGGAAGCGGCGCTGGGCGCGAACCTGGGATTCATGATCGGGATGGTGGGGGCGAAAATATTCGGTTAGGCACGACCGAATCTTGATCGCAATATCTCGTTGCCATACACGATTCAAATGATAATTAGTATCAAAACTCCGCAATACAATAAAAGACAATGAGTTACGACCTGTATTTCACAACCCCGAAGATCTCCCGGGATCAGTTTGAAGGCTATTTCGCGGACAACGGTCTCTACATGGTGAAAGACGATGAGGCTTGGTATGAGAATGAAGATACGGGCGTGTATTTTCATTTTGCGTACAACGATCAGCCGCCGGCGGATGACGATGACATCGACCACAGTGTCATGTTCAATCTAAACTTCTGTCGGCCGCATTATTTTGCGCTGGAGGCGGAGCCGGAGGTCAGCCGGTTTATAGAGCATTTTTCGTGCAGTATTTATGACTATCAAAGCTCCGGCATGGAAACCGGTCCCTATACCCGGGACGGATTTTTGGAGGGATGGAACACCGGGAACAGCTCCGGGTATAAGGCCATCTTGAATCTGGAGGATCCCCCGGAACGCATCTGGAGCAGATCGGGACAGGAACTTGAGGCGATTTGGAGTTGGAATTTTCTCAAGCGATCACGGCAGGAGAATATGGGAGAGGATATTTTTATTCCGGGGATCTTTTTTATGACCAAAGACGAGGAATTGGTCACCACATGCGTGTGGCCGGATGCGATTTCGACCTTGATTCCCCGTGTGGACTACTTGTATATCGTACGAAAGGAGCTAGCTCCCAGGAAATGGTTCAAGAAAACGGAAGATAAATGTCTGGTCCGTCCGTCTGAGGTCGAAGGGATTCTGGGAGAGTACCGTATAGCGGGGTATGAAATGGAGGCCTTTAAGCTGCCGGCCTCCGGAACACTCGCTGCGGTACGTGATTTCGTGAGGAGTTTGGACGCACTCACAGGCAATTTAGAAGGGGTGCCGGCGGATCAGGTGCTGAACCGGGAATTGTTGGAGGACGTTAAGGCAGCGTAAGCAGAGTGGGATATTGTGAGAGCAACGTCCTAACTATGTCGTATTAGGACATTGATTTCGGTAATTAGGAGGTTGGGTATGAGGTGGTACAAGATCAGTACCAATGACGGTACAGCGGACGGGTATACATATGTCGGGGCCTCGGAATTCTCGTTGGAGGAACTCGTTCAACAGGTTCAGGACAATGTCATGATCAAGTTGGATGACCTGTTGTACAAAGACGAGGGGAAGGTTTATAAATGGGAACGCTGGGACGCCTCCTTAATCCCCACCGTCTACATCCACTCGCGGACCGTGTGTTCGATCATGCAATTCAAAGATGATCCGTTGGTGATTGCTAATAATTCGGATTAATTAGTTTCAAAATGCCGCAAAATATTTATGGAACAATATTATTGGATACATCCTTCGATGTAGATGAGGCGTGACGCTGAGGATCAAATGTTACCCAAGCTAGACAAATTAAAAGATGTGGAGAGTGCTGATACCATCACTTTTTAAACATGTCAGTAATACTACATCAATATATTAAGTCCGGAGATTTGGACGGAGTAATTGTGGCGCTCAATGCCGGTGCCGATATTGAAGGCCGCAGCAGAGGGCAGAACTATACGCCACTTATGACGGCCGTCTCATGTTCTGCCACGGGTGAGGATATCGTCCGATTGTTGATCGAGCGGGGGGCGAATGTCAATGCGGGGTGTGCTGTACACGGTGCTAATGTGCTCAGATTGGCTGTTAGGTTCGGGGACGTAGAAAAAACCCGCTTGTTGCTGGACCATGGTGCCGATATTGGCTATACGTTGAAGGAGGGATATACAGTCCTGATCGACGTTATGCATGGGCGCGATATTACCAAGGATCCGGATTTGGTCCGTTTGGTGACTCTCCTGATGGAACGCGGGGCGGACCTAAATGGAGAGAGTAGCTTTGGCGAATCAGCCTTAAGCGTCGCGTCCGACAATGGGCGCTTCGATGTTGTCAAGGTTCTCCTGGATGCCGGGGCGAATCCCGCCCCATTGCGATGGACCCATTTGATGCATGCGGTCGCCTTCGGATCGTGTGAGGATATTGAAACACTTATAGAGGCCGGTGCCGACTTGCATGCGCGCGATTTCTGGAGCCGGTCTCCATGGTTGTTAAGCCTGCAAGTAGGCAACGTGGACAAGGCCAAACTTCTACTGGCGGCAGGCGCTGATCGCAATGACCGTGGTCGTTGTGACAAGGTACCGTTAATGTATCCGGTGACGAACGAACATATTTCTATGATTGAATGGTTGGTCTCTGAGGGCTTTGAAATTGATGCTTGTGACCAATTTCAACAAACCGCGCTGATGCTAGCTGCAGAAATGAATTCCATATCATGCGTAAAACTTTTGCTCGAGCTGGGAGCGGACTGGAATCGAATCGATAATTGTGATGGTCAGGCCATAAGTCTGGCGGATGATCCGGAAGTAATCCGTGTACTGGTTGAGGCCGGTGCCGACATCAATGACATTAATGATGACGCCCGTGCCAAGATCACAGGCGCGAATAATTATGGAGATCTCATAACGAATGCTGAGGCTTTCTCGCGAGGTTGGCGACAACGTTTTGGTAAAGATAATCCAGAACGCATTTATGAGGAATTTTGGCTAGCGATGATACATGGTGGTGTGGACGCGTATGAGGCCAAGCGCCAGTTTCCGGATGTTTCCACCAATGGGCCGGTATGGTGTTTTAGGCGGTTCGGGCAGTCTATAAATATTTTGCCGGACGGACGCATTGTTCAGGTCGCGGGAGAACACGAAGATTGGTATGATCCGGATTTTTGCATTTACAATGATGTCGTGGTCAGAGAAACGGACGGGACAATGACAATATATGGTTATCCAAGAGAGATATTTCCACCGAGGGACTTTCATACGGCAACTTTGGTTGGAGAATTTATCTATATTATTGGAAGTCTAGGATATCCCGATGAACGACAATACGGGACAACTCCTGTCTACAAGCTGAATTGCAACAGCTTTATAATAGAGCAGGTTACCACATCCGGGTCATGTCCGGGATGGATCAGCCGACACAAAGCTGTGACGAAGGATAACGACATTATTGTTTCCGGAGGAATGATCGGGTACGTAGATGATGATGGCAAAGATCAATATGAGGGCCATAAAAAAAGCTTTGCCTTGGATCTCGAGACTCTGGAGTGGCGGGAGCTCAAATAAATGAAAGAAGCTTAAATTTCTTAGAACGCCCAATTCAAATTATGTCACAGTATCCACAAATCCTCACCCCCAACCGCGACAACTTCCGTCCCTACGGGAAGATCATTGAGTACCCGAACATGGAGACAAAGGGGAGGGTGCGGAATTTGTGGCGGATTGTGCATACGGAAAACGGACGCACGGGGTGGCGGGTGGCGTACTTAGTGCTGCGCGATCGGACCATCGGCCGGCTGGAATGCCATCCGCATTCCGATGAGACCTTCGAACCGGTGCGCGGCAAAGCGCTGATCTTCACCGCCCTGCACAAAGACCCCGGCGCGGTCCGCTGTTTTGTCCTCGATAAACCGCTCATCCTCCGCAAGGGCGTCTGGCACGGGCTGGTCACCTGTTCCCCCGAGACTGAGATCAAGATCACCGAGAACAGCAAGATCACCTGCCGTTACTGGAAGCTCGACCGGCGCATCTCCCGCCCGGGAGAGCTGTCGGCCTAACGGGTCCGCTTCTTAAGGCGCAGGCCGGCCCCGGCTAGGCCGCTTCCGAACAACAAGAGCGTCGCCGGTTCCGGGACGACGCCCCCCGGGACCTCGCCGTTAACCACGAATCGCGCGCCGTATTCAAATTCGGTCCAATTGCCGTCATTGTTCGGGTCCGACCCGGGTGACTCGTGCCTCAATGTGTCGATCACCAGGTCCAATGAGGTAATCGTCTGCCCCGCGAAGTCGATGCCGTTGAGAGAGAAGAGGCTTCCGCCGAAGTAGGACGATTCAGGGCCCTCGGCATCGCCGCCACCTGTCCCGGACGTGACCTCCATCCGCAATGTTTCGTCGATCCCGTTCGTTAAAGGGGCAATGGCGGTACTGAAAAAGGAATCGGCCGGGGTGATCGAGACCACAGACCCGGCATCTCCGACGGAAAATGACTCATGAAAGATTTCGACACCGCCCACATAAAAGACCCGGAACTCGAACGGCGAGGGGGGCGTAATGCCTTGCCCGCCGCCGCTGCCAGCCAAGGTGATGTCTCCGAAGATGACGGCGTGGGCCGGGGCTGTGAATACCAAGCTCGCGAGGAGCCCTGCCAAAAGGAATCCGTATTTTTTCATTTCTTTCTCCTAGGTATGGATGATCCGTTTTCCCCGGGATAAACAGTTGTCCGGTGAGCGGGAGCGCGTCCCGCGGGATGCACGGATCCAATTTAAAATTATGTTCAAAAAGAGAACAACGTTGGTCGGGGTGGCTCAGGTATGCTTTCCGCAGAGGGTTCCCACGGGACAGCACCCTGGAGCGTATTTTATGAATATAGCACCGTTTTTTCAGTGACGTCAATACGACAGGCTAGGACACACTAAGACATGTGATTATGCGATTATGGCGGGGTGACCTGCCGCTACTGGGAATTAGGCCGCCATGTCAGTCGTCCGGAAGACTTCCGACGGTAGACGGACCGTCCCCCCATCCAGTCAAAGTTCAGGCACCGGCAACCCCGAGTTTGCAAGAGGGTTGCTTTTTTTGTGATCCGTGTTAAGATGGTAATGACAATCATTACCAATAAGGAGGTTGCCGCGATGCCGAAGATCCGGGTGAAAGCAGAATCATGGGAAGACAGTGTCCGCGTCGCCGGGTTCCGGATGACCCAGCCGCGCCGGGAGATCATGAAGGTTTTAGAGAGTACCGAAGGTCATTTAACCGCTGAAGATATCTATCTGCAGGTCCACGAGATTTATCCCAACATCGGACTAACGACCGTTTACCGGAATTTGGAATTTCTCAATGAACACGGCATCGTCGCCAAGATTTGTTTTCAACACGGCAAGGCCAAGTATGAATTGGCCGAACAGTATTCTCCGGTGGGTCATCATCACCACTTGGTCTGCGATGAATGCACGAAAATTATCAACTACAACGATTTCATGCAGGAAGAAGTGGAATTCCTTGAGACCGTTGAGCGCGGGCTGTCACGGCGGTACAAATTCCGCATCACCCATCATGAGATTCAGTTCAACGGTCTTTGTCAGGATTGTCAGGATAAGGAGGATCAGTCATGAAGATCGCTATCAGCATGCGCCACAAAAAAGTGTCGTCCCATCTCGGATCATCGACCGGGTTTGTGATATTGGCGTTGGACGAAGCCGGGACGATCTGTGAAATGAAGAGTATCAAGAGTCCACGGTTTCACCGGAATATCCCGGTCTTTCTCGATCTCGAGCATGTGGACGTTGTCGTGACCAAAGACATGTGTCCGCGCGCCCACGAGTTGTTGAAGGAGTTGGGGATCGGGAGGGTTATTTGCGACAAATCTTCCTTGGAGGAAACCGTGAATTTTGTACAGCAACAATTCCCGTTATTACAGCGTTCCATGTCGGCGGCATAACTCAAAGATGGTATCCGGGGTACACGGATACGGATACGAGACGGCACCGATGTCTGCACCCGTAGTTTCATATAACAAAGGAGATAACATTATGTCAAAAGAAACACTCATCAAAGGATTAAATGACGATCTCGCCGCGGAATTGGGCACGATCATCCGTTACACTTATCAGGCCGGAAAATCCTTCGGTTTGGCCGGGGCCGGGTTGCGGGAGATCCTGCAGCGCGAGGTCCAGGATGAACTCGGTCATGCGGCGTTTCTGACCGATGTCATTATCGATCTGGGAGGCGAACCGGTAACCGTTCCGAAGAAATTTGAGAAGCCGGACGACCTGAAAGGTATGCTCGAACTGGATTTGAAAATGGAGATGGACGACATCGCCCAGTACGAGAAACGGGCAAAACAGGCCGAAGAGCTCGGCGAGGTGGAATTGAAGGTCAAACTCGAAGAGATGGCTGCCGACGAGGCCGGGCATGCCCGCGAGATCAGGCGTCTTCTTAAGGGTTTGTAAAACGAGGAGCAGGAGCAACACATCCCGCAGCCGGATGATAACTGGCCGGCGGAGGCCCCTGCAGTCGCCTCAGTCGCCGTGGCGTGTCACGCGGCCGTGGAAGGGGAAATCGAAAACATCCGTCTGTACGATCGGTTGATATTAACCACGACAAAGGAGGCTATCCTGCAGGTGTTCAATCATCTGCAGGATGGTTCCACCCGTCATCTCAACGCGTTTCAGCGCCGCGTGAACCGGTACGACTGACAGGCCCGCGGACTTTCTTTCGTAAACAGATACATGGAGGTGGATCATGAAAAATCGTAGAGTCTTAAAAGTCTTGTTGACGACCGCGCTCATGGTGGCCGGATTGGTCGCAACAGCTGTACACCCCGCCGTCGTGTACGCGCGGGACGGGGTGTTCATCCATATCTCTTCGGGTACGGACAACCCGCACCGGGTATTGATGGCGCTGCGCATGGCCGGGATCATGGCGGAGGACAAAGATGTCCTGGTGTACTTCGATATTAAGGGCGTGGATGTCGTTCTCAAGGAGGCCGTGGAGTTGAAGCACGCGGCCTTTCCGTCCTCAAAGGAGGCCATTGCTGCGCTTATAGAACAAAATGTGCCGTTGTACGCTTGTCCCGGGTGTCTGAAGGCCGCCGGTAAATCGGCTGCGGACCTCATGGCCGGTGTGCAGGTCGCCGACAAAGACGCCTTCTTTGACTTTACAGAAGGCAGGATCCTTACGCTGGACTACTAATCGCATTTTTTGTAAGGTGTCGTAGATGCCGCGCCTTCACGGAATCCGTGAAGGCGCAGGATCTGCCGGATTGCGCGTAAGATTGCGCTCCCGGCGTTTACCGACACAAATTAAACTGAAAGATAATCGTGCTGTTGTATAGTTTACCCGGAACAATATAATAATTTATATCGCGACTCTACTAAAATTCCTCGCCCCACGAGAAGTCTTTTTTTGTGGCACAGCTGACTACAGGCGGACTTTGACGCCACCCCTACGGAGCCGTATCGTATGCTGAGACCGAAAAGCATCGATACTCTGAAGACCTATTACTGGAAGCAGTTTAAGAACGCCATCATCTCCGGGATCATTGTCGGTATTGCGGCCCTGCTGCTGGCCTGTCTTCTGCTCCTCAAGCCGCCGTTCTGCCGCAGATCAGCCGTCGACTCGCCTTCGATGTGATATCGGCCCGGGTGGGTTTTTGTGAGGAGGGGGGATGGGAGGGGTTTCCCTCGAGGAGGAGGTGTGTGATACTCAATCCCGGTGTTGGAAATAGGCGGGATATCTCCCGCACGGGAGGGCTGGAGAGCACACCACGGCTATTGATTTTCTTGCTGATCCGACGTATAATTGGCGTTCAACAACAACGGCCCCGCGCGGGTATCCTATGGAGGGTACCCGTTTTTATTTCGGCCGCAAGCTTGTCTCAGCCCGGCGATCGGAGCGGATCGCTTACAGATAGAATGAGAGGTCAACGATGATGTTACGCACACAAGAATCCATTTTCCGTTCGCTACACCGGGCCGGTGTTGTCGTACTTGTTTTGTTCAGCGTTCATTTTTCCGTTCCGGCCGGCGCCCAGGCGGGCGCGGGGACGGTTCTGAATCTCCCGCGTCCCGGGGCCATGGTCCATCCCACGCCGCAGTTCCGACCCGCGATCATTCGCGGGGTGACGATCCATCCCAACAATCCACTGCTGATGGATTTTATCGTGGACCAGGGAGACTCGGCCCTCGACGGAGCAGTCATGAAAGATACGAGTGCCACGTTGGTCAAATATTTTCTGGCCGCACTGACCACACCCGAAGACCAAATGTGGGTCAATTTGTCCCCCTATGAACGGGACCGGATTGTGCCACCATTGTTCGGAGAGACCGAGATGGGACGGGACCTGTTGGCTCAGGATTATCTTCTTAAGCAACTCACTTCCTCGTTGATGTATCCGGGCACGGCACTCGGCGGGCAATTCTGGGAGGAAGTCTTTGCCAGCGCCCGGCAGGAGTACGGCACCACCGAGATTCCGCTGGACACTTTTCACAAGGTGTGGATCGTTCCGCAACGGGCGGTGGTCTTTGAGTACGGGCAAAGCGCCTACATTGTCGAGAGTCGGTTGAAGGTGATGGTGGAGGACGATTATTTGGCTCTCATGAAGGCGACTTCCCGGTTGGCAGGTGGGCCCTCTGATGAGGCCCAGACTCAGATCCTGCGCGAGCTGATCATCCCGGCAATCGAAACAGAGGTCAATGAGGGGCAGACCTTTGCGCCGCTGCGGCAGATTTATCATTCCATGATCCTGGCCACTTGGTATAAGACCCACCTGAAAGAGAGTCTCCTCGGGCAGGCCTATGCCGATCAGGGCTTGGTTAAGGGCATCGATATTGACGATAAGCAGGTGAACCGCAAGATTTACGCGCAGTATATCGAGGCCTTTCGCAAGGGGGTCTACAACTATATTCAGGAGGACTATGATCCCCAGGCCCGGCGGGTGATTCCCCGCAAGTATTTCTCGGGCGGGGTGCAGATGAAGGTCGACCAAGCGGTGATGGTAGAACCGACGGAACTGGAAAAACTCAGCTTGGAACAATTCGCAACGTTTCTAAAGGCGCTGGACCCCGCGGCCCTCGATGAAGAATTGTTACAGGGTATCCGCAACCGGATCGAGCAGATTCCGGCTGCGGACCGTTATGAATTTGCCTTTCTCTCCGAAGGGGTTACGGGTCAGGTGCAGCGGGTCGTTGTGCAGTTGATCGAGAACATTCAGGACGAAAAACTCCTGGAGGACGGGGCGGACAATAAGCGATCCGGTCGCGCCGTGATCCTCAAGGCGGGGAATCACCGTATTCCGGTTCTGCTGGGAGTCGGTCACGCCGAACGCTTCGGGTCTTCCCTGGAGTTGATCAACCTGATTAAAAAGGTCGACGCCTATCGGCTGCAGAATGATCTACCGCCGCTGTTCGCTCCGGTCTTCGATGAATTCTTGGCGCTCCGGCAAGAGAAGGGAAAGATTGGAAAATTCAAAGGACGATTCTTGGGTTGGGTTGTCGACAATAAACAGCAGTATCCGGAGGCGGCCCAGGTTATTCAGGATATCCTCGCTTTTCAAGCGGATGTTTTTGCCCGGGAGGTAAAGTTGATCCGTAACGGAAAGATCAGGAGTGTGGAAGGTGAGGAGCGAAAACCGATAGCCGAAAAGTGGCAGCAAGTGGATGTCATTCAGCTGGGCGGCGGGATCATCGGCAACAAAGCCTTTCGAAAGTTTCTTGGCAAGAAACTGAGGCAGAAGATCCCCGATGTCGATGTGATTTCTATCACGGCGTCGGAGGAAGCCGCGGTGATCGGGGCGACATTGCTGTTGGAGGCTCAGCAGCGACGCGGGGTGAATGTGATCGGCGTGGATGTGGGCGGTCAGAGTGTCAAGATCGGTCTGGTGGTATATGACGATCAGGGTGTGGCGCAGGGCGTCGAATTGATGCGACAGATAGTTCCCGATATGAAGGCGGGCGTCGACGGCTATTATGGTGAGATTAGGGCCGAAATTCAAAAGATCAAGGCCGAAGCACAGGCACAAGGATATACCGTCTCCGACCATATCGCATTAAGCCATCCCGGGAAAAAAGGGGAAGACGGCACCATCGCCAAGGGAAGCGATCCGAATCTGCGGCTCGGCGCCGATGAAATTCCCTTTGACGGTAAAAATCCGTTGAACTGGATCTTGACGGACGGAGAGTCCGGGACATGGGGGAACGATGCCCTGGCCCAGGCACTGGGCGGATACTATATCCAGAACTGGTGGCCCGGAGATCCGATTAAGGATAAAACGATTTTTTATTTAGGGCTCGGGACGGGATTGGGGGTCGCGTTCTTACGAACGGACGCTCAAGGGGCCGTGATTGACATGTCGGATGATCACTTTCAGAAGGATCCAGTCATCGGAAAGAAGATCGTGAAATCCAAGAAACAGCAAAAGCTTCGTAAGGCCGCGGGAGTGGATGATACGTACGGGGGGATCGACCTCAATGCGTCGATCATGGACCTGCAGATTCAAGGGGCCGGTCGCGGCGTCGCGCTACCGATCGCGGATCCTTCTTTCGACCCCGTTCATGTCGAAGGCTTTTCGCCTTACATCCTGCATATGCGGCCGGTACAACCGGTCGTCTCGGTGCTGCCGCTTCTGGGAGTGGCCGACCTTCCGGCAGAGTCGTCTGCGGACACCTCCGGATAGGTCCGATCGTCGTATCGATCGTTACCATGTATTTCGGAAGTTTTGAGAACCGTGCCTAGGACCAATGGTCCTGCATCAGTACGGGAATATATATTTGTAGCCCTCCGCGTATTCGCTCTGTTCCTCCCGCCATGCTGGTGGTCTTTCGTGACTTTCCGATTTTGTCGGTGTTGTCCTGTCTGGCAGGGATGACTCTATCCTGTCTGCTTTTGCTGGAAAGGCCGGGCCGACGGATATCCCGCCCGGAGGACTTGCCGGTTCCGCGCCGGTCGGAATAATTTCGGCTATATTGCTTATTTCCGGCGAGTAAGTATAGTAACAGAATTCAACGTACAACCTTGACTCCTCCTGACCGGAGGAGATTTTTTACCTGAAGAATAGAACGGCCGCCGGACCGTCAGAAGCGGATGCCCATGTTAAGACCGAAAATCATCGATACCCTGAAGACCTATTCCTGGAGTCAATTCAAGAACGACACCGTCGCCGGGATCATCGTCGGCATTGTGGCCCTGCCGTTGGCCATCGCCTTCGCCATTGCCTCAGGTGTGTCCCCGGAGAAGGGGCTGATCACCGCGGTGGTCGGCGGCGTCATCATCTCCGGCCTGGGCGGCAGCCGCGTGCAGATCGGCGGGCCGACCGGGGCGTTCGTGGTGATCGTTTACGACATCGTCCTGAAACACGGCGTGGAAGGATTGGCCGTTGCCACGGTGCTCGGCGGGATCATGCTATGCATCCTGGGGATGTCGCGGATGGGTTCGGCGATCAAGTTCGTGCCGTACCCGGTCATCGTCGGGTTCACCTCGGGTATTGCGGTGATCATCTTTCTGTCGCAGATTAAAGACCTGCTCGGGCTGGGAATCACGTCTATGCCCGCCGAATTTTTCGGCAAGTGCGGTGAGATCGTCCGTCACCTGCACACGATCAATCCGTATGCCGCCGCCACGTCCGGAGCGACCATCGTGCTGGTGCTTCTGTTTTTGCGCGTTTCCAAGCGGATCCCGGGTTCGTTCGTGGCGATTATCGCGACCACCGCCGTGGTCCACTGGTTCCACCTGCCGGTGGAGACCATCGGCAGCAAGTTTGGCGAAATTCCGCACACGATCCCCTTGCCGCAGCTGCCGCGCGTCGACGCGGTTAACCTCAGTGAACTGAT
The DNA here is from genome assembly GCA_020429915.1 of Candidatus Omnitrophota bacterium. Classification (GTDB taxonomy): domain Bacteria; phylum Omnitrophota; class Gorgyraeia; order Zapsychrales; family Zapsychraceae; genus JAGOSC01. Next base: position 109,488 of record JAGQKV010000022.1, read on the forward strand.
CCGCCCCGCCTTCACGATCGCTATGCTGGCCGGGATCGAATCACTGTTATCGGCGATCGTGGCCGACGGGATGATCGGCGGCAAACACCGTTCGAATATGGAGCTGGTCGCGCAGGGGTTGGCCAATATCGCCTCGCCGCTGTTCGGCGGCATTCCCGCCACCGGGGCGATCGCGCGCACCGCGACCAATGTCCACAACGGCGGCCGCACGCCCGTCGCCGGGATCGTGCACGCCGTCACCCTGCTGCTGATCATGGTGGTGTTCGGGAAATGGGCGTCGATGATTCCGCTGGCGACGCTGGCCGGCATCCTGGTGATCGTGGCCTACCGGATGGGGGAGTGGCACTCCTTTGCCATGGTCCTGCGGGCGCCCAAAAGCGATACCCTGGTGCTGGTGGTGACCTTCTTGTTGACGGTCGTCTTCGACCTGACCCTGGCCATCGAGATCGGTATCGTGCTGGCCGCGTTATTATTTATCCACCGGTTGTCCCAAACGGCCAGCGTGAGCGAGGTGACCGGCGAGTTTTTCAATGAAGAAGACCGGGACGACCCGGACGCGCTCAGCCGCAAGGTCATCCCGCCGGGCGTGGAAGTGTTTGAAATCAGCGGCCCGTTCTTCTTCGGGATGGCCTCCACGTTCATGGAGACGATGAGCAACATCGAGAAGAATCCGGCGATCCGGATACTGCGGATGCGGCATGTCTCGAGTATCGACGCGACCGCCTTGAACGCGCTGCGCCGGGTGATTGCCCAGTCCAATCATGCGGGCGTGACTATTTTGTTGTCGGGTGTTCAAAGGAACTTGCTTAAGCAGCTGAAGACGTCCGGAATCGTGCGGATGATCGGAGAGGAGAATGTCCTGGTCAATATCGATAAGGCCCTGGCGCGGGCTGCCGTCCTGACGACGGAGGCTGGCGGTGCCGGCACGGCGGACGATTGAAAAACGGGAAGGGGTAGAGGATGTCCGCAAAAACTGTTAGAATACGAACGTATGAACAAGAGTGTCGTCATCATATCCGCGTTATTATTCCTCGCCACACCGGCCGCCGCGCAGTACCCCCGGCTGGCCCCGTCCGTGAAACCGCTGCCCCAAAAGTTGGTCCCCGAGCTGTTTGAAAAGATCGAGACCAAAGAGGAGATCCCGCTGTTGCTGTTGTATCAGGCCCTGGTAGGTCCGCAGACCACGCTGCGCGCCTATGCGGCCACGGCCCTGGGCGAGCACGGCAACCGCACATCCATCGCCTATCTCATCGACGCGCTGGCCGACGATTCGGTCCATGTCGGCGCGAACTACAGGGAAGCAGGCATGGCCACGACCCGTTACCGGGCGAATGAATCCTTGAAGAAACTGACCGGCAAGGATTTCGGGTTTGTATGGAACGATCCCGCAGAACAGCGGCAGGAGGCCATCGCGCGCTGGCGGGAGTGGTACAACAAAGGGAGATCGCGGTGAAGGAAGTACCGCTGACCGAACTCATCGAGCGTTTTCAATTGCAGCAGTTGGCCGCGGTCCTGGAGGAGGTTCAGCAACCGTGCGTCAAGGGGTTCGTCGGCGAGGCGCCGCTCAAGATCGGCGGGTCCAAGATCGGCGGCCGGCCCGACGTGACCGATGACTTCCGCTGGCCGCAGCGCGAAGACAAACCGCTGGCCTTTATTGCCCAAATCAATCTTGCGGAAATTAACCACAACCTGCTGCCGCCGGCGGGCATGCTGTATTTCTTTTACGATCTGGAAGTCTGGGGCTTTGATCCCGATGACGCTCCATCGGTTCGCGTCATTTATGAGGAACCGGGAGGCGTCTACAACCCGATCCGCCTGCCCACCTTTGAGACCAAGGTCCTCTTCGGTTTGAAGACCAAACACGTCACACCCGTCACCTTCGGCGAATGCCGGATCACTTTTTATGACGGCTATTCGCTGCCGTCGGCCGAAGACAAACGGCTGGAGGAATTCCTCAAGGACGACCGGCTCAGCGATCAGTATTGCGATGCCAAGGAAGCGGGTACCCCGACGGTACAGATGTTCGGCTATTCCAATCCGATACAACAGGACATGATGCAGCTGGAATGCCAGCTCGTCACCAACGGTCTGTACTGCGGAGATACCTCCGGTTACGAGAATCCGCGGGCCCTGGAATTGGCCAAGGGAAAGGACGACTGGGTCTTGTTGTTTCAACTCGACGAACATCCACCGTCCGAGATGGTGTGGGGAGACGCCGGCATGTTGTATTTTTGGATCCGCAAACAAGACCTCGCCGAACGCCGCTTTGAGCGCACCTGGATGATTTTGCAGTGTCATTAAGGATGATTCCCACCGCTGCCGCGATACCCGTGAACACCAAGCCCCCGGCCTTCCCGAGCATAAAGAAGATTCATGAGATCTGTTTTTAACCGGATGGTCACGTCATGAGCAAACTTGCGGAAGTCGCTTTGCTTTTCTTGAAACTGGGATGTGTCGCCTTCGGCGGTCCGGCGGCCCATATTGCGATGATGGAAGACGAGGTGGTCACCAAGCGCAAGTGGATGACGCGGGAACATTTTCTGGATCTGGTGGGTGCCACCAATCTGATTCCCGGACCCAACTCGACGGAAATGGCGATTCATTGCGGGTTTCACCGGGCGGGCTGGGCCGGACTGGTCGCGGCCGGGGTGTGTTTTATTCTTCCGGCGGTGATGATGACCGGCGTATTGGCTTACGGCTATGTGACGTACGGTCATGTGCCGGCCTGGGAACCGGTCTTCTATGGAATAAGGCCGGCGGTGATCGCGATTATGCTCGGGGCGGTGATGAAGCTGGGGAAGAAGGCGTTGAAAGGGTGGGAGTTGGGTGTAATCGGCGGCGTCGTGATGATCGGCGCCCTGACCGGCTTGAGCGAGATCTTCGCTATCCTCGGCGGCGGTGTCGCGGGGATGATTTGGTTGAATATCAAACGCGCTCTTCCGGGGCCCAAGAGCTTCGCCCCGCCGGTGTGGCCCGCGTTGGCCTTGCCGACAGCGGCAGCCGCCTCCGTCCCGGTGGTGTCGGTCTCCGCCGCGCAGGTATTTTTGTCATTCCTGAAAATCGGCAGCGTTTTGTTCGGCAGCGGATATGTTTTGATAGCTTATCTGGAAGGCGAGTTTATTGATCGCCTCGGCTGGTTGACACGGAGTCAACTGCTGGACGCGGTGGCGATCGGTCAGTTCACCCCGGGGCCCGTCCTGTCCACTTCAACGTTTATCGGTTATCAAATGCAGGGTGTGACAGGCGCGATCCTGGCTACCTTGGGCATCTTTTTGCCGTCGTTTGTCTTTGTTGCGATACTCAATCCGTATATCCCCAAATTGCGCAAGTCCCCGTGGGCGTCCTGTTTTCTGGACGCCGTCAATGTCAGCGTGGTCGGCATAATGGCTGCCGTGGTCGTCGAGTGGACGGCGGGGGCGGTGACGGACTGGAGGTCCGGTCTGATCGCCGCCTTAAGTATCGCCGTGGTTTTGATCGCACGTCAAACGAATGTCGTGTGGATCGTATTGGGCGGTGCTTTGCTTGGATTGTTGTTGGTCTGAGAAACTCCCGGCCACGGTAACAGCTGTGATCCGGGTGGAATAGAAGGCGCGTCCTGTTCGTCAGGGGGCGCTTTTTTATAGTGCGGGCGGACCCGCAGAATAATTTTGACATCGGAAATAAAGATGATATACTGTCTCATGTGAAGAAGGTGACCCAAAAAGACTTCGAAAAAGAACGGGGGAAGTACCTGGCGTATCTCAGGCAACACGGACTGCGGCTCACGCGGGGGCGCGAGCTGGTCCTGAAACGGGTTCTGGAGACGCACGGCCACTTTTCGTGCGAGGATTTGGTCAAGCAGTTCAAAGACAGTAAAGAAAACGCCTCGCGCGCCACCATATACCGGACCATGACGGAATTGCTGGAAGCACAGGTCATCCGTCAGACCGCGTTCGGCAAAAAGCACAATAACTACGAGCATCTGTATGATGAGAAGCCCCACCATCACGCCTTCTGCGTGCGCTCCGGCAAATATTTCGAACTGCCGGATCTCGGGGAAGAAGAGAAGTACCTGCCTATTTTGAAGAAGATGGGTTTTGAAGTTTTGGGCCATGAGGTTCATTTCTACGGCATATCCAAAGAGTGCCGGGACAGCTGAGGGCCGGGATAATTTTTTTAACCAATTCTGAGACAGTGTATCAATAGAACGGAGCCGCAGGGATGAAACGAGCGTTTTTAATTTTGAGTCTGGCGGGGGTACTGCTGTCCCATATGCCGGGAACAGCGTTTGCCAAGAAGATCCAGGTCGTGTCAACCATCGGTATGATCTCCGATATCGCCGGCGAAGTCGGCGGCGACCGCGTCGAGGTACGGGGTCTGATGGGCCCGGGCGTGGACCCGCATTTGTACAAAGCGACGGAGAGTGACGTCAACAAGTTGGCCAAGGCCGATATCATTCTCTACAACGGTCTGAATCTGGAGGCGAAGATGGAACGGGTCTTCCAGCAGATGCGCCGCAGCAAGAAGACGGTGGCCGTTTGCGAGAATATTGCCGGAAGCAAGCTTTTGGACAGCATTAATTATCCGGGGCACTTCGATCCGCACGTCTGGTTCGACGTGACGCTGTGGACCGCTGCCGTCGATGAAGTTACCCGTACGCTGATCGAGTTCGACCCGGACGGCGGGGAATACTACCGTCAACGCGCGGATATTTACCGGGAACGGCTTGCGGAACTTCATCACTATGTAACCGGTAGGGCAGGCGAAGTCCCCCCGGAGCAACGGGTCCTGATCACCGCCCATGACGCATTCCGCTATTTCGGCCGCCAGTACGGCTTTGAGGTCAAAGGCCTGCAGGGGATGAGCACCGAGGCGGAAGCCGGGACCCGGGACGTCATCGAACTCGCGAATTTTATCGTCGCGCGCAGGATCAAGGCGATCTTCGTGGAGTCCTCAGTCCCCGAGCGTAATATCCGCGCGGTCCAGGACGCCGTCCGGGCCCAGGGCTGGGATGTCGTCGTCGGCGGTGAATTGTTTTCCGACGCGATGGGAAATGCCGGAACGGTCGAAGGGACCTACATCGGTATGGTCACCCATAACATCGATACTATTGTGGATGCGCTTAAGTAAAGGAATGTTTATGAACGAGACACCCAAACAACCTCTGGATCGGGCGATCCCCGCGATCGACGTAACCGACTTGACCATGGCCTACCGGGAAAAGCCGGTTTTGTGGGACGTCGACTTTCAAGCCCCGCAGCATCAACTCATGGCCATCGTCGGTCCTAACGGGGCCGGAAAGTCCACCCTGATTAAATCCATATTGGGAATCCTGAAACCGGCGGCCGGCCGTGTACTTGTGATGGGGCACCAATACCGCCCGGAGTCGCAATTGATCGGTTACGTCCCGCAGCGCGGGAGCGTGGACTGGGATTTTCCGACCAATGTCCTGGATGTCGTGATGATGGGGCGTTATGGGCATCTCGGCTGGTTCCGTCAGCCGAGTAAGGATGACCGCAAGCTGGCCGTCGAGTGTCTGGAGAAAGTGGGTATGGTCGATTTCATGCACCGCCAGATCAGCCAGCTGTCCGGCGGACAGCAGCAACGGGTTTTTATCGCACGCGCGTTTATCCAGGACGCACCGATTTATTTGATGGACGAACCTTTTGCCGGGGTTGACGCGGCTACGGAAAAAAGCATTATCGTGTTGTTGCGTGAGTTGAAGACCAGGGGGAAGACGGTGGTGTGTGTCCATCATGACCTGCAGACGCTCAAAGAATATTTTGATTACGTGATGCTGCTCAACGCACGCGCCGTCGCCCTGGGTCCGGTAGACGAGGTTCTCACCCCGGAAAATCTTCGGCGGTGTTACGGCGGGCGGGCGGCCTTCCTGGCCGGCATCGACGAGGCCCGCCTCGGACGGGGCGCCGACAACAAATCATAGTCAAGCGACGGACAAAGCATGGAACTGAACGCCATAACAGAATTCTTCGGGAACTATACGGTTCAGATTGTCATCCTGGGCACGCTGGTCCTGGGCTTGACTTCGGGAGCCCTCGGGTCCTTCGCGCTGCTGCGCAAACAAAGTCTGCTCGGCGACGCGATATCCCATGCGACCCTGCCCGGGGTATGCCTGGCGTTCCTGATCACGCGGAGCAAATCACCGCTGGTCCTGCTGATCGGAGCCGGGATCGCCGGCTGGACGGGGGCGCTGTTGATCAACTGGATCACGGAAAATTCCCGTTTGAAGCAGGATTCGGCGCTGGGGATTGTCCTGTCTGTGTTTTTCGGTCTCGGGCTGGTGATATTGACCATCGTTCAGAAGCTGCCCACCGCCACCAAGGCCGGGCTCGACAAGTTCCTTTTTGGCAATGCCTCGACGCTGTTAATCAGCGACGTCAGGGTTATGGCGGTGCTCAGCCTGCTCATCGTAGGCGTGCTGATCGCGTTCTGGAAGGAATTCAAGCTGATCGTCTTCGACATTGCCTACGCCCGCAGCCTCGGGTTGAATATCCGCTTTCTCAGCACGCTGCTCAGCACGCTCATCGTCACGGCGATTGTGATCGGCCTGCAGACGGTGGGGGTTATTTTGATGAGCGCGATGCTCGTCGCGCCCGCGGCCTCGGCCCGGCAATGGACGGACCGGCTGGGCGTGATGGTGGTTCTTTCCGCGCTGATCGGCGCGGTGTGCGGCGTGGG
>JAGQKV010000022.1:116218-168026 GCA_020429915.1 Candidatus Omnitrophota bacterium
GTTTATCTCAGCATATTCGTGCTCGTGTCGCTGTTTTTCGCTCCGAACCGGGGCATGGTCTGGGATTTCATCCGCGCGTATCGCCACAAATCGCATTTGCAGCGGGCCACCGTACTCAAGAACCTGCTGCTCTTTTCCGAGATCCAGACCGATCCGTACCACGCCCACGAACTCTCGGCCCTGGACGCCATCGGCCGCGGTCCGCTGCGAAAGACGATGCGTGAATTGTTGCAAAAGGATCTAGTCCGGGAAGCGGAGCACAACAAGTGGGCCTTGACCGAGAAGGGGTTGCGCACCGCCCGTAAACTCACCAAAGAAATCGAGGAGCAGCTCAATGTCCCCGCATCAGATTGATGTCCTGGTTCTGGCCAGTCTGGTCAGTTTGGCCTGCGCCTTGCCCGGCGTTTTTCTGGTCCTGCGCAAAGTGGCGCTGATGAGCGACGCGATCAGCCACGCGATTCTGTTCGGGATCGTGATTGCGTTCTTTGTCGTCAAGAATCTGAATTCACCGCTGCTGGTGTTCGGTGCCGCCATAACGGGCGTGCTGACCGTGGTCCTCACCGAACTGTTGATCAACTCCGGGAAACTCAAGAAGGACGCCGCGATCGGGCTGGTCTTTCCGTTATTGTTTTCACTCGGTGTCATTCTGTTGACCCGTTACGCGGGCGACGTGCATCTGGACACGCAATGCGTGTTGTTCGGTGAGATCGCCTTCGCGCCGTTCTCGCGACTCATCGCGGGGGGGCGGGATTGGGGCCCGCTGGCGACGTGGGTGATCGCGGGCGTGTTGGTCATGAACATCGTTTTTATCGCGGCATTTTACAAGGAACTGAAGCTGACCACTTTTGATCCGGGCCTGGCGGCGGCGCTCGGGTTTTATCCGGCGGTGATCAACTATATCTTCATGACGTTGATCAGTGTGACGGCGGTCGGGGCGTTTGAATTGGTGGGATCGATCTTGGTGGTAGCCTTGATGATCGCCCCGCCGGCAGCGGCGTATTTGCTCACCGACCGGCTGGGTCATATGCTGTTTGTCAGTGCGGGGATGGGGGTGCTGTCGGCTATCAGCGGCTATTTTATGGCGCAGTGGCTCGACGCGAGTATCGCCGGATCGATGGCCACGATGAGCGGGGTGTTGTTTTTCCTGGCATTTATCTTCGCCCCCGAGCGGGGGATCGTCGCCCGCAGTGTGGTGCGCAAATACGAGAAATGGAATTTCGCCAGCGAGACCCTGGCCGTCCACCTGCTGCAGGCGGAACAGGCGCATGCCGAAGAGAGTGAGAGCGTGGTCAAGCACATGAACGAGCACATGCTTTGGAACGACGAGTACACGTCCGAGGCCATCGCCCAGGGCCTCAAAGACGGCCTGCTGAAACGTGACGGCAACCGGCTCAGCCTGACCAAATTGGGCCGTGAAAAGGCGAAAAACAGTCTGTCCCGGGACTGACGCGCGAACGGTTCCCTGCCTTGCTTCACGAGTTTCTCCGCCTTTCCGGCATTTTCGCATAAGGCCATGTAAATTCATATTTGTTAACTAGTTACAGTGTTGATGCCGCCACCTTTCGGTTGACTTCCCCGGTGTCCTATACTAAGCTGAATAGGTAAAACATCTTCAATATATTTGAATTCCCCAATCATTCTTCGCTCTACACAGCTTTAGTGTCGACTGTATTCCCGTGCAGATTTTCTGGATTTCCGTTTGTCCGTGTGTTCAAAGACCGCGGCGGCTTGGCCGGGATCCGTAAGCTGCGGTCGTCCATTCATCCGGCGGAATACATGCTTTTTTACCGTTGCCCGACGGTCCCGTCAGGGGCGTATGTCCCTGAGAGATCATCCTTTTCTGAGTCATAAACTGTTGTTTATGTTGAGTTTGGAATAAGGATGAGACGGGAGGCTCCCGGCCGCGTTTGAGGCCGTCCGGGAGCCCTGCCGGCAATTGGGCAATAGTATTAATAATATGATACAATATACAGTCGCTCCGGCGGCTCCGTTGTACAATTTGTGATCTGAAAATAACCCTGATAACCCCATATCCACCCGCCCGCGGGATATACAAGGAGACAGGAATGCATCGGCAAAGTTTTAGGCGTTTTTCCGGCATCAGAAAAGTTATCACCTCGGTACTCATTCTTCCTTTCATCACCAGCTTTATCATTCCACCGCAATTAGCCAGCGCGCAGCAAATCATCAACCCCAACAATCTGAATCTTCCGAAGCTTGGTGCCATGGTGCGTCCGACCGACGCCTATGAACCGGCCCAACTGTTGGGAATTATCGCGCATCCGGACAATCCGCTGGCCTTCGATTTCATCGTCGACCAGGGGGAAGAGCTGCTCGAGGGGCAGGCGTTCAACGAAGAGGCCCGGCGTTTGATCAAGTACTTCCTGGCCAGCCTGACCACGCCGGAAGAAGAGATGTGGGTCAACCTGTCGCCGTATGAAGGCGAACGGGTCATCCCTTCCAATCTCGGCATCACCGAAATGGGCCGGGACATGCTTGCGCAGGACTACATTCTCAAGCAACTGACGGCTTCGTTGATGTACCCGGAAGAAGAACTCGGCGGGGAGTTCTGGCAACGGGTGCGCAAACGCGCGATGGAAAAATACGGCCACGCCGATATCCCGATGAACACCTACAACAAGATCTGGATCGTACCCAAACGCGCGACGGTGTACCAGAGCGGGGCCAGCGCCTTGATCCTCGAGAACGAGTTGCAGGTCATGATCGAGGAAGACTATGTGGCGCTGAACGCGAATCTCGACAACAAGTCGTTCGGGTTCGATCAGGTCGACAAGGAAGAGGCCGAGGAGATCAGCGGTGTGACTTCCGAGATTATCAAAGAGATCCTGATCCCGGAAATCGAGTATGAGGTCAACAACGGCCGGCACTTCGCCAAGCTGCGCCAGATCGCCAACGCGATGGTCCTGGCGACGTGGTACAAGAAGAATCTGAAAGATACCCTGCTCGGTTACGTGTATGTGGACCAGAACAAGACCCGCGGCATCGATCTTGACGACAAGACCGCGAAAGACCAGATTTACGACCGGTACATTCAGGCGTTTGAGCGCGGCGTGTACAATTATATCAAGGAGGAGTATGATCCGCGGGAAGAGCAGATCATCCTTCGCAAGTATTTCTCCGGCGGGCTGGACTGGATCGATTACGATGACCGCACCTCGATACTGGTGCGCGAACAGGGGGCCACGATCCCGGGCCGGCTGGTCGACACGGCCACCGATACCGTCCAGAATAACGACGGTCGGCTGCGGCTGGTCGAAAATATCTTCCAGGATACCGGACCGAATGCCGATATCGATACGATTAATGCCATCGAAAACCTGGCCAGCCGGCCGCTGGATGTCAGTCAAACCGGCTCGACCATATCCCTGAAGCCGAAAATCACACCGTTCAATGTCCGGCGCGACGCCGCCGTTTTGGCCACGGACAAGTTCCGCGGCCTTGACCGGAATATCGCCGAGTCGATTCAGCGCACGCTGGTGCAGGGCGCGGCCGGATTGGCCGGATTGGCGACGGTGGTCACGCGTGACGATTATGAATTCCAGGCGAAATCCCAAGTTCCCGATCTGATCCGCAACCGCCTGGTCGAACTGTTCCGCGCCAACCCGCAGGTGGCGACCATTTACGTCGACGGGCAGCGGACCGATTTTCCCGATGCCGAGGGAGCCTTGGTCGTCCGGGCCACCAGCCTGGAGTCTCCGTTCAATTTGTCCACCGGGACAGCCAACGGGACCAGTTTCGAGGTGTACCAGCGCGACGGTCAACAGCTGAATGTCCGGCTCAGCGGACGGATTATGTGGGGTACGCGTCAGCGTGTGACCCTATCCGACGGGACGGTGACACAGGACTATCAGCTGACCGAAGACAATCAATTGGTTGAAGTTCCCAAGTTCCGGGAGACCGGGGGAAATGAACTGCGGATCAAGGAGGAAGGTTCTTACTATGCGTTCGGCGGCTTTTCCAAAAACCGTCCGGCCGGTGTTCAGGCCTTCATGCGGGATGTCCTGCCGACGCTCAGCGGCGTCAAGAACCGCAACGCCGAGGCCGTGACTCCGGACAGCTATCTTATCGCCAACAAGAACGGTATGATGGCCAACTGGATGACATGGGGCGAAGCAGCCGGGCTGGCGCAGATCTACGAAGCCGCCGGGGCCGTCACTATGGTCATGACCCCGCAGGGGATGCGCAATGTCTCGGAAATTCCGATGACGGAGGAACGGTTGTCCGGCAATGAAGAGGTGTACGTGTTTGCCGGCAGCCGGGAGACAGTCGGGCGGGTGCGTCAATTTCTGAACGCCCGGACCGACGAATATGCACAGAATTCCCGCCCGCGCCCGCGTCAACCGCGCAACGGAATCTCCGACGCGGTGTACCGCGAATCATTTGAAACGTATCTCTCGAATGAAGTCAACGTCCCCACCGCGGCCAAGGTGAGTCAGGTGGCGGCATCGGACTTGAAAGGGCGGGCCATCGCCGCGGCCACGGCGGTGACCGAGGCGTTCATCAGTCCGACTCCGATCGAGGAAGGACTGCTGGATGATAACCAGCGTCAGATTGTCCGGGAGTTGAAGGAAAAATATCCGGATGCGCTGACCCCCGACGGGGAACAGCTGGCCAGCCTGCGCGACGTCTTACGCGGTTACCGCAAGAATCCGGACCGGCCGAAGATCCGCAACGCCTCCGGAGACATGCAGCATCCGCTCGACTTTGCCTTCAACAACATCATTAACTACGTGCTGCGTCAAAACGGCATCACCGCGATTATCTCGGAAGAAGACGCGACCATCGTACGCGGCATGGGCCAGGAAAACCTCGACAGCTACCGGCTGGTGGCTTTTACCGATCCGATCGACGGCTCGAGCCAAATTGAGGACGGCGGGGCCTTCGGCAGCATTATCGGCATCGGATTCCTCAAACCCAACGAAACCTTGGAGGCCGGAGAATTCAATCCCCGGGAACGCTTCCTGCTGGGATTTGACCTCGGCTATTCGACGGGAACGACCATCGGCATGTTCAATCTGGCCAACAATGAAGGTCGGCCCGAAGTCGTTCAGTTCGGTTTGACGCGCACCGAGGACGATCGTCTGGAGTTCCGCCGTGAATTCACCTTTCAAAATCTGATCGACGCGGAGATGGCGCAGCCGTTCGTACGCGAAAGTCTCGTTCCGGCGGTCAACCGGGAACGGCCCGAGGACAGCGCGCTGCATTTGGCCTTGGGCGGCGCCTTTGCCGACAGCTCCCCGCAGTACCGGATTTTTATGGAATCCCTGATCGACCGTTACGGTATGGTGCCGCAGTATACCGGGGCACTGCAGATCGACGAGAAGCGGTTGTCCACCGTGCCGAAAGTGACCCGCGCCGCCGGGGTCGGTTATATCTATCCCACACAATACACACGTGACCGTGAGACCCAGGAACTTAAGGCCTCCAAGAAACTGCGGCTCTTTTTTGAAGGTTACTATTACGCCATGAAGCGCCGCGCCATGGGGGCTGAGGTCCTCGACACCGACAAGGTGGAACCGATCCTGAACGACCGTGCCCGCGGCAACAGCCCGAGCGGGGCCAAGGCGTCGTTTATGTCCGGCAGTTCCTGGATGACGAAGATGTATATGTCCTGGAACGATTATCTCGAACGCAACACCAACCGTGTGCCCGACGTTTGGCGGCTCTCGGAAACCGAACTGCGCGATGAGTTCGGCCGCTTCCTTGATGACTATATTGAAAGTTCCCGCCGTTTGATTCAGGACCTGGTGACCCTGTCCCGCGAGGACGGGCGGCAGACTAAGACGCCGGAACAGGTAAGACGGGCCCTGCTGACCTACGACAGCGTGGACAAGGGCCGCAATTATTTTCCGGATTTGTTCCGCCAGACCAGGGAATCCGCGTATGACCGGCTGTTCCCCAATGACCGGCCCGGCGTGGAAGTGGTCAGTGATTTTGTTCCCACACCGTTGCCGCGACGGGATCAGGCCATCTTGGCTGACGTGACGAAGACAGCAGATGTAGTCGGAACCGAACCGGTCATTGTTTCCCGGGCCGTGGCCCAAAGTCTTAACCGACGTAAGATTCTCGATGATTTTGCTGAAGCCGGTGGAATTTCTCCCCAGGTAACAATCGAAAATATGGTCCGCATCGGCATGGCCACCCGTGCCGAGGGTGCCGATATCTACGATTTTCAACTGACCGATGATTTTTATGCCGATGAGAAGCTGGCCGCATTACGTGACGCGCAGGTGCAGTCTTCCCAGAATCCGGAAGCCACAGATTTGAGCGTCGTCAGGTTGCAACGGATCCTGTACAGCGGTATCAATCAGATGACCTTGTTCGATACGCTGTCCAATGACACGGACACACGCCAGTTTGTCCAAAATCTGGAAAGGAGAGACGCCTTTCCTTTATTAACCTCGGCATGGGTCCTTGACCGGGCCAAAGAGCAGGTGCAGCTCGGACGGACTGGGCCGCAGGAACGGCTGGCGTTGCGACGTCTGATCGATCTCAGTGCGCCGGCCGCATTTCGGTCGGCCAGCGGGATTGATGTCTCATTCAGCACGCCGTCGGATTTGCTGGTCAGCTCACCTCTTTTAAAGGCGCTGGAAGAATATCAGCGATCCTATCAGTCGGACATCGCTCGGGGACAGTTCAACTACCGGGGGACAGGGACCCGACAGACGGTCGGTGAGTATTTCCGTCAAGATTTTCAGCCCAACCACTACGACCGAATTCGGCAGTATGTCGCCGAGCAGTTCGACGGCGGACGGAACCTGAAGACCATCGTCTCCAACGGGATTGGTGCCAACGATCAGTTTATGTGGGCTTTAGTCGAGATGTATAACCGCAACCGTGGTGAAAACGATCCGGTCTGGCGGCATGTTACGACCATGCGGGATCTGGAAGGCCTCGATATGGACCCGGCGACCACGCTGTTTATCGACATTTCCCGATCGGGCAGCACGTGGGAGGGGGTTCAGGTCGCTAACCAGACACTGGCCCAGGGATTTAACAAACGCATCGTGCTGGCCAACGGCGGGGCCCTCAAGGCGATTTCCGATCAAGCTAACGCTCAACAGGAAGGCGTTTCGCTGCAGGTGGGCATGCAGCCGGACATCGGCGGACGGAACATGCATCGCAAGACGCCGATCTTTTATACCGCGCAAACCGTTGTCGGGATGTTTGTCCCTGAGATGGACGCGCCGAATTTCGCACGTCTGCACGATGAGTTCGATCAGCTCAACGATTTTTCCAATCCGCGCAGTATCGCGGTCAACGCGGCCAAGCTTCTGCACGGTATGATCGAATTGAAGGGGACGGATCACGTCACTTTCATAAGCAATACGGAGCAAACCCGAATACTCGGGACGGAGCTGGGGCAATATTTTATGGAAGGTGCCAACAAGGACCACGTCATATCCTTCAGCGAGCACGATCTTTCCGATCAGGCCCTGGAACCGCCCGAACTGCTAACCGCCCTGGCTTCATCCCCGGCGGGAGAGCGTTCTTTTGCGATTGCGGTTTTGGATCTTGCTTCGCCGAGTTATGCGGAAGAAAACGCCCGCGTCGAAGCTCTTAAGCCGCGTATGCCGGTGGTCAGGTTCGTTGTGGACAGCCGCGAGGGGCCGATGGAGGGACTAAGTCTGACGCAACAGGCGGCCTTTGATATCTTTACTACAGACTTCATTACCGCTTTGACGTCGTTGCTGAGGGTCGACGCCAACTCCAACCCGAACGTGAAAGTCGTGCGCACACTCACCGCGGATTACGTGGCACAGTGGGAGGAAACAGCCCGGCGTTACCGGACCGATCCTATCGGCTCCGGACAGACTGATTTGTTATTCAGTTTCGGCCGTCCGGGGACAGAGGAACAGAGCAGCGTCGGTACGCCGCAGAAGCAAACTCCGATCAACTCCCAAGAGGATGCACGGGCCCAAGGCATTGCGCTGGCCGATCAGATGTTCGCGGATGAAGTTGCCCGCGGACGCGACCGGATCAACTTCTTTGCCGGAACGGATCAGTTGGATGATTTTGCAAAGGAACTTCGTCTGGCGGCGTACTTGTCACCGCTGGGGACCCGGTACGGATACATCGCCGAAACCGGCGTTTATCCGCTGCGTGCGCATAAAGGGCACGAAGCCACGCTGGCTTACCGCACTCCCGAAGAAATAGCGGCCGGGCAGACACCGTTGCTTGCCAACCGTTCAGTCAATTTCTTCCTAAACCAGCGGTTGTTAGAAGGGGATCAAGAATTTTACAATCAAACGTTTCAGAATGTAACCGGTCTTGACCGATATGACAATGTGAACGGTGCGAATATTCATCAGACGAATGACTCAATGACCTTCCCGAATATTCAGCGCGCGGCGCAGGTGGCGCCCACCGTACTTTTTGAGTTCGAACGTATGACACCGGCTGTCGAGCGGAAGCTGCGGGCCTTTAACCAAGCCTTCCTGGAACGTATGGGCGAACTGTACCAAACCCGTCCGGACTTTGCTTTGCTGGCCGATCAAGCCCGTGATCAGAACACCCGTGCCGACGCGGCCCGGCTGGCGATCAGCCGGCTGGCTGATGAGGCCGAGGACACCTTGAGCGCTTTGCGCGAACTCCTGCAAGAACGGTTCGGCCGCCTGGCCAGTCTCTTTGAAGGGGTCCGTTACGAGTTTACGGCTGAGGAGATCGCTTTGATGACCGTCGAGATTGAAGGGCTTCTGCAGGATCGTCTGCGCACCCCGGGCGTCGGTTATGTCGACGTTGTCGTTCAGGCTTTTGAACTCTCAAGCAGCCGCGACGATGACGGCAATTTTCTGGTGCGGCCGATTGAGTTCGTCGCCTTCCTCAGCGGCACCGACAGCATTCCTCTCACGCCGGTCGAAGTGGTAGAAACGCTGCGGAATTCACAGCTGCTTTCGGTGCGGATGATCGCCGCAGCTGCCGCGCGCGGACAACTGATCGTTCGGGCGGACAGTTATGCCTTGGCCGTGCGGTCCCCCGATAATATCAGCGCTGCCGAAATCCGCAGCATTGAGCAGGCGACGATGACGCGTCTGCGGGAGTCCGAGGTCAGTACCCTCGCCGACATCCTGTTGACCCAGGACCAGCTGCGGCAACGGTATGCCGTTGAAGAAGCGGATGAATTGCAGCAAATCAGCGCAGCGGCAGCCGAGTACAATTTTGCCCTGCCGGGAACGCCGGGCAGCACCTTGTTGGTAACCAACGGTGAGGTCCTTAACCTGCTCATCGACGAGATGAACCTGGTGTTGATGGCGTTGAACCAGGATTCGGTGAGCCGCTACGCGGAAATCCGTCGGGCCCTGGACGAAGCGACCGGAGGACGGACCGCCGATGTAATCCGTTCGGGAGAAAATTACGAGATGGACGTGGTGGAACTGGTCCGCAACCTGAGTACATTGACGGGCAGCTCGGTGGACAATATTAACCTCGCGTTTTCGATCCCGTCCGCGTCCGACTTCCTGAAACACATCGCCAATGTTTCGGAAGTCAACCGGCGGGCCCAGGAACCGGCTGAAACGGTCACCGTAGCCGCGGCGGACGCCGCCGTCACCGCGGAGGTCAAGCCGGATACCACCGGGGGTATCGATCTCAACCCGCGTATGCTCGACCTGCAAATCAAGCGTGACAGTGAAGGCGTCCCGTTGCCGGTCAATCAGCAGCCGCTGGAAAACATGAACGTCACAGGTTTCGTACCCCTTATCATCAATGTGACCCCCATGACCAATCTCCCGCTGCTGTTCGGAATGAACGAATCCGACCAGCCGCCGCAGCAGGAATTCGGATTGGGCACGGCCGCTTCCCCTGAAGAATCGGCCGGGATCGTCATTCCGCAGGAGGCAGAACTGGGCCTTTTGCGGTAATCCATCGGGGATAGTTCCATCGAGAGACCCTGTCCCGGTCCGCTCCGGCGGAACAGCGGACAGGGTTTTTTGTCGGTCGCCGGAGCCGAAGAGCGGGGGGCATCCTATTTGGGAGAGATTTCGCTGGCCAGCCCCGGGCATTCGTATATAATAATATCTATTAAATCCTAACCCGTTTACCATCAGGTACATTTCCACCGGCATCATGATTAATATCGGACTTATCGGCTGCGGATATTGGGGACCCAATCTGTTGCGCAATTTTATGGATTGCCCCGAAAGTCAGGTGTTTGCCGTGGCCGATCTGGACGAGTCCCGCCTCGCCTACGTTCGCGAAAAATATCCTTCCATTCATACTACCTCGGATTATACGGCCTTGTTCAATCCGGGGGTCGACGCGGTGGTCATTGCCACGCAACCGCGGACCCACTACCGGTTGGCCAAAGAGGCCTTGCTGCAGGGCAAACATGTGCTGGTCGAGAAGCCGCTGGCCAAATCGGTGGCCGAGGCAGAAGAATTGGTCGCGCTGGCCGCCGAACGCGGGTTGAAGCTGATGGTCGGCCATACGTTTGAATACAACGCGGCGGTCCGTGAGCTTAAGAAACAAATCAAAGCGGGGACCGTGGGCAAACCGTATTATCTCTATTCTCAACGGTTGAACTTCGGGGTTGTCCGCCAGGACGTCAATGCGCTGTGGAATCTCGCGCCGCATGATGTGTCGATTTTGATTTATCTTCTGGAGGCCATGCCGTTATCGGTGTCGTGCCGGGGTTTTGACTTTATCCAGCCGGGTATTCAGGACATCGTTTTCATGGTACTCAAGTTTCCCGATAATGTAGTAGCCCATGTGCAGGTCAGTTGGCTCGATCCCAGCAAAGTCCGTAAAATGACCGTGGTCGGCAGCGAGAAGATGATTATCTACAATGACATGGACGAGAACAAGATTCAGGTTTTCGACAAGGGAATCAAGGTTGAAAACAAGGGGGAATCGCTCGGTCCCTATGACGACTTTGAGAAGTACAAACTGATCAAGCGGGCGGGGGATGTCCATTACCCGCCGCTGGAATTTTCCGAGCCGCTCAAGGATGAATGTCTGGACTTCGTCCGGAGTATTATCGATGACCGCGCGCCGCTGGCGGACGGCCAAAACGGTTTGCGTGTCGTGCGCGTATTGGAAACGGCGCAGGACTCGATGGATCTGCACGGCGTGGCGCTGGACGTCCGCCGGACCTCACCTAACAGAAAGCAACCTTCACTGACACCCTAAACACACCGGAACCCATGACCATGATTCCTCTTGTCGATTTGAAAAGGCAGTATGCCTTAATCAAGGACGAAATCAAACAGACCGTCGATCAAACGATCGACAGCATGCAGTTTATCAACGGACCGCAGATCAAGGCCTTCGAGGCCGAATTCGCGCGTCTCTCGGGAGCGCAGCACGGCGTCGGCGCCAGCTCCGGGACCACGGCCCTTCAGCTGGCCTTAAAGGCGCTCGATATCGGGCCGGGTGACGAAGTAATCACCGTACCGAATACATTCATCGCCACAACCGAGGCGATCACCCACAGCGGAGCGCGGGTGATCTTCGCGGACGTCGATGAGCGCACCTATAATATCGATCCCGCTGCAGTGGAGGCCGCGATTACACCCAAAACAAAGGCCGTGATCGGTGTGCACCTTTACGGACAGCCGTGTGATATCATGGCCGTCACCGCGGTGGCCGACCGGCACGGGTTGAAAGTAATCTTTGATTCGGCCCAGGCACATTTGGCGGAATTCGGGGGAGAGCCCATCGGCCGTTACGGCGACGTGATTTGCTACAGTTTTTATCCGGGCAAGAATCTCGGCGCCTACGGGGATGGCGGGATCGCCTTAACCAATGACGAAGAATTGGGCCGGAAGATGTTCATGCTGGCCGATCACGGCCGGCTGGATAAATACGAGCATCTCATGGAAGGCTTCAACTTCCGCCTGTCGGAAGTGCAGGCCGCGATCCTCAACGTGAAGCTTAAGTATCTGCCGGAGTGGACCCGCAGCCGTCAGCAGTGCGCCGCGCGTTACGATAAAATGCTCACCGAATTGTCCATCACGCCGCCCTATCGCGATGAACGTTGCACGCATGTTTATCACCTGTATGTGATCCGTGTTCCCAATCGGGACGCGGTGAAGTCCTATCTCAACGAACGTGGCATCGGTGCCGGTGTTCACTATCCGATCTGCCTGCATCTTCAGCAGGCCTACGCGCATTTCGGGCACAAGCCCGGAGACTTTCCGGTGGCGGAAAGGTGTGCTTCCGAGATCCTGTCTCTGCCGATGTTTCCGGAATTGACGCCCGACGATCAGCTCACCGTGATTTCGACGCTCAAAGAGGCCCTCGCCGCTTGCGGAGGAAGCGCGCAGCATGTATAGAGATAAAAAAATCTCACTGGTGATTCCCGCCTACAACGAAGAAAAACTTATCAAACCGACCCTGGAGAACGTCCCGCAACTCATCGACCGGATTTACGTGGTCAATGACTGCAGTCCGGACAGGCTCGCCGACGTGGTCAACGAATTGGCCAAAAAGGACAAGCGCGTCACGCTGATCAATCATGAAGAAAATCAGGGGCCGGGCGGGGCGATCATCACCGGTTACCTGCAGTCCAATAAGGACGGTTATGATATCGCAGTTGTGGTCGGCGGTGACTATCAAATGCCGCTTGATGAGGTCGAGCATTTCCTCGACCCGTTGATCGACAAGGAAGCGGATTATACGAAGGGCAACCGGTTTTTCGTGTGGGACAAGACCCGGGAGAAGATGCCGAAGATCCGCATTTTCGGAAATATCGTGATCACCGCCATGACCAAGATCGCCTCCGGTTATTACAAGATTATGGATGTGGTCGACGGATACACCGCGATCACCAAAGAGGCGATCGACAAGGTCGACTGGAAGATCGCTTGGAAACGGTACGGTTATCCGATGGATTTTCTCATCCGGTTGAACGCCTACGGCATCCGGGTCAAGGATGTGCCGCGCACGCCGATTTATCTGGAAGGCGAACGCCAGTCGCAAATTAAGGGGCCGCGCTACGCGCTGCGTGTGTCGCCGATGCTGATCCGCGGGTTTTTCTGGCGGATGTATTTCAAGTACATCTATCTCGATTTTCACCCCCTGGTGTTCTTTTTTTTCTGCGGGATCATCTTGTTTCCCTTCGGATTGGTCCTGGGATTCGAACAAATCTATCGCGAACTATTCGGCGGCGGCGCCACCGGGCCCAAGGCCATCCTCTGCGCGATGTCGATCATCACCGGACTGCAATTTTTGTTGTTCGGCATGTGGTTCGACATGGAAATGAGCAAATAGAAGGGAGGCGCACGTGCGCATCGTCGTCGATATCGGCCATCCCGCCCACGTACATTTCTTCAAACATTTTATCCATGAATCCCGCCGGCAGGGGCACAAAATCCTTATTACGGCTGCGGATAAAGACATCGCCTTCGATCTGCTCGACGATTACAAATTCGAGTACATCAAACTCGGGACGACCGGCCGGTCGCTGATCCGCAAGGTCATGAGCGTTCCGGTGCTGGACTGGAAACTGTTCCGGGCGGTCAAAAAGTTCGATCCCGACCTGTTCTTGGGGTTGGGTTCCATCCGCGCCACTCACGTGGCCAAGATGCTCGGCAAGCATTCCATCATTTTCAATGATACGGAAGCCACGATAAAGGAACACATCCTTTATTACCCGTTCGCCGACCGCGTGGTCTCTCCGCGCTGCTTCGGGCGTGATTTCGGCGCCAAGCATATCCGTTACGACGGCTATCACGAACTTGCCTATCTTCACCCCGACCGCTTCCGGCCCGATCCGACGGTCCTGGAGGAATTGGGAATCGGTCCGCACGAGAACATCTACATTGTGCGCTTTATCGCCTGGGAAGCCACGCATGACATCGGTCAAAAAGGGTTCGACACCGAGGGCAAACGCGCCATTATCAAGCGGCTCAGCAAGGAGGGGCGGGTCATCATCACCTCCGAGGGGGAGTTGCCGGACGATCTTTACCAGTACCACATGTCGATCAGTCCGACCAAAATGCACGACTTACTGGCCTTTGCCAGCATGTATGTCGGAGAAGGCGCGACCATGGCTTCGGAGGCGGCGGTGCTGGGTGTGCCGGTCGTCTTTTTGAGCACTTTGGTGCACAATTACCTGCATGAACAGGCTGACGAGTATCAGTTGATCCATGTCTTCAATCAGCAGCGTCCGGCCATCGTCAAGATGCGCGAGCTGTTGGCACAACCGGACCTGAAGGAAGAATACCAACGCCGCCGTCAGCGCATGCTGGCCGACAAAGTGGATGTCACGGCGTTTATGCTCGATCTCGTCGACACCTACGCGCGGGATTATATTCTGAGTCATAGATGATTCCGTATATGCGTAAAAGCGTCTATGCGTGAATGCGGGGTTGAGTGGACGATATGTAGATCGCGGCAAGTTTTAGCCGACTTGTACAAAGAATGGCAGATTAATATCAACGCGTATACACATAGACTCATACACGCATAGACGTCAGGCCGATGAATATACTAGTAGCCGCCCGGCTAAATTCCGAATACAAACTCAAGACCACGCTGCGGCCGCTGGTCGAGATGGAGTCGGTGGAACATATTTACCTGGTCCGCCGTACGCCTGTCGATATTCCCAAAACCACCTGCTATTGCCCGCCCGGCATCCTTGCCCGGTTCACCCTGACGGCTGAACTCTACCGGTTGCTGACGATTTTCACCCTGTGCGTGGTCAAAAAGGTCCACGTGTTGATGGGTATCCATTTTGTGCTGCATTGCGTGTACACGGCGCTGGCCGGGATGCTCTTCCGTATTCCGCTGGTGATGTTGATCATCGAAAGCCCCGACAAATACCGCGCACATTTCCTCTTTAATTTCTTTCTGCGGCGGGCCGATCTGATCGGCGTGCGCGGCAATCATTCCCGGGAGTACATCGCGGAAACAGCCGGCATCGACGCCGGGAAAATATTCATCACGCCGGATGTCCATGACTTTGACAAGGCCCGGCCGTCTGCCGATACGGTCAAGAAGTACGATCTGATTTTCATCGGTTACTACACCGTGGCCAAGCGCATCGATATCCTGTTGGAGGTGATGCAGCGGTTGCGCGAACGGATGCCCCATGTGCGCCTGGCTCTGGTCGGCGACGGGCCTTTGCGTGAAATGGTTTGTGACACCATCCGCCGGTTCGGACTGGAAGATACCGTCGACCGGCTCGGTTTTGTCGACAGCATCTACCCGTATCTGCATCAGTCCCGGGTGTTTCTGATGACATCGCAGACCGAAGGATTGCCGACCGTCCTATTGGAGGCCCTGGGCTGCGGACTGCCGTTTATCGTCCCGGACGTCGGAGACATGCGGGACTTTGCCGTCCATGAGGAAAATGCCTTGTTGTATGAGCCGCTGAATGTGGAGCAGTGTGTGGAGGCGTGCGAGCGGCTGCTCGGCGACCCGGCCCTTTACCGACGGTTGGCCTTGGGTGCGCGGGAGATGCTTGCCGTCAAACGTCAGCAGCATACCCCGGATGCCGTACGCTGTTTGTGGCAGGAACGCCTGGAGGAGATGGTCGGATGACCGGGCAGGGCCGTGAACGTGTGTGGGTTTACGCCATCATGGTCGCGGCCGCTTTGCTTTGGGTGGTGATGTTCCGCCCGTTTTATAGCGGCGATATCCGGCTATTTCCGGATGGGTATTCATACTTTCACTGGACCAAGTTTTACTTCGACTCTATCAGCGCGGGCAGTTATCCGCTGTGGGATCCGTTCGTCAATTGGGGATTTCCGGTCGGTTTTAAGATCCGTTTTCTCGGTGAGTTCAATCCGCTGCTGCTGATTGCTTTTTTGCCTTACAAACTCGGGGTCCCGTACCCGACGGCGTATTTCCTCTACGCGGTGGCCTACTTTTTTGTGGGGATGTTCGGGTTTTATCTGATCTGCCGGCGGCTGCTCCCGGGCCGGTGGTGGGCGTGTTTCGGCTTTATCCTGTTGTTGTTTTCCAATCTCGGCATCGCGATCTTTTTCAACTATTGTGAGGTCGTACTTTTGGTGCCCGGGATCTGGTTTTTTTATTTCTGGCTGCGCTTTCACGAACGTCCGGCGCGGGCGCCGTTCCTGGGAATTATCTTCAGCCTGATGCTCATCCTGGTGTCGTATATGCCGTTTTACTTCATAACTGTCTTCGGGGCGTTCGCGGCGGCGGCATTGGTGTTGTACGCAACGCGGTTGCGGGAGATCTTCGCCGGCTACGGCCAATTCATCGCGCGGCACCCGGTCCTGATCGCGACCGGCGCGGCGTTGCTGATCGCGGCGGCGGCCCCGGGGTACATCACCTACCGAGAAACTTCCTCGACGGAGTTCAGTTACGTCCACCGTCAGGCCGACTCCGAGGACAGCGCGGTGACGACCGGCATCAGCATGGTCAACGCCGGCAGCATCCTCGGCCCGCTGACCCCGCGCAAACTTTTCGACGGCCTTCGTTATACCGACAACTATCTTTCGTATTATTTTTTGTCGATCATCATCTATCCCATGTTGTTGATGGGCCTGTTTCAACCGTTGTCCCGGCGGCTGGTGATCTGTTTCTTCGTGCCCGCGGTGATGATGTTGATCACGTTGACCGACGCCGCGCCGGTCCTGGAGTTCTTATACGAGCGTGTGTTTTACTTCCGGCTGATCCGTAATATCTTTTATCTGTTTTACCTCGCGGTTCCGTTTGTCGTGCTGTTTGTCTTATTGCAATGGCAAGTCTGGTGGACGGATATCGCCCGCCGCCGGACCGCTGCGATCTGGGTTACGGGCTGCTGTCTGGCGACCGGCGGGATGTTGTTGGGTTGCGATGAAGTGTTGCCCAGCCAATACATTGCGCTCGGCTTATTCTGGGCCACGGTGATGCTCAGGGTGAGCGGCCGGCTTGACGGGCGCGACGAGATTTTCTGGACCGGATTGATCGTGATCACGTTGATCCAACCGGTCAGTGTGTATCGGCACTACTTGAGTAACGTGAAGGACGATCGCGCTACGGTTTATCCGCGGGGGACACAGACCCCGGTGTTCTTTTATCAACGGCCGCGTGCCGGTCAGGATCCGGATTTTACCGACGATGTCATGCCCGAAAACTCGGGTTTCCTGGAAGAAAAATTCGCCGGAACGGCACCGGCCGCGTTGCTTCAGCAACAACTGCCGGCCGACCGACTCAGCGCCTACACGCAGTATAAGATCATGCTCTATACCAATGCCGCGGTGATGGATCCCAAACGCATTGCCTGGCCGGCCGTGGGGGCGCGTTTGTTCGAGATCCTGCCGCCGGCGATCGTCTTTGAACAAGACGCGGCGGCCGGATCGCTGTCCGGACAGCGCCCGTATGTCGCGCGCGGTGAAAGTCCCCGGATGACCGTCACCGGGTTCGGAGTGAATCACATCACTCTGCATACGGATTTTCCGGACCGCCGATTCCTCGTTTACAACGACAGTTACCATAGCGGCTGGCGGGCCAAAGTCAACGGTCGGGTGGCGCCGGTTTATCAGGCGAATATCGCCTTTAAGGGATTGTGGTTGGAGCCCGGGGAAAATACGGTGCATATGCGTTACGGGTCACGCTGGCTGGAGATCTGTTACTTTTTGCTGACCGCGGTCTTTGCCGCGGTTATGGTGCTGATTGCCGTTTGGTTTCGACGCGACAGGGGGAGCGCGGCCTGTGGATAAAGTTCTCGGTCTGCTCAATCGTACCGTGACTTTGTACGTCGGCTTTGTTGCGGTGTGCGCGATGTTGATCGACCCGGCGGCGGCGCGTATCAAGATCCTGAATTTCGACCGTAATGCTGCCCGCGAGGTCAATCGCTTTGCGCTGCGGCCGGATGTGCCTTTCGATGACGAAGTGTTCTATCAGGCGGCCGCCTATCATCGCGGGTTGGTGCGGCTGTTGCCGGACCAGACGCTCAGCTACGGCGCGTTGGGATACATTCAGGCCCAGCGTCAACGATTTAGGAAGGCGGCGCGGGCCTTTGAAAAGGCGGCGGCCCATCATCCCGATCTCTTCGGGTTTCACTTTAACCGCGGTTTGGTGTATTATCAGCTAGGCGACACGGCGCGAGCCCGGGCGGCTTTGCGCCAGGCAATCAACACCCCACCGGCACCGTCCGTGGCCCATGACCGTTTGATTGCCGGACGCATGTTTCGCGATCCCAAACTGCGTGAAGCCTGGCTCGCTGAGCGGGTGTACCGGCTGAAAAGCGCTCATGAATTCGCGGGACGGTTATTGTCGGCGATTGATTCCGGGCAGCGCGTGGTCGTCAACAGCGGGCAATATTTCTACTACGTCCCGCCGGTGGAAACCGGCGTGATCCCGCTGCAAAGCCTGGTCGGGGGAACAAACAGTCCCTGACCTTTAAGGAGGAGGCATGGCCAAACGACAGATCGGAATATTTCTCGCCATGATCGTTGTGCTGGGGTTTGTTTTTGCCCGTGTCGCGTATCTTAAAGAACATGTCCGACCGCTGCGTGAAATCCTCAAAGAACGGGAAAAGCAGGAAGACCTGATCCGGCACCGCGCGACCGAGCCGATCATCCGGTCCGTACACATGCAGCTGATGGCCCTTCGCGACGACTTTCCGGAGCTTTCCGGGTACGGTCCCGGGAATCTCTTTGTCCAAGCCGAATATGCCGTCGGCTGGCAACATCAGCGGCGGATCTTTTTTAACAGTCTGCTGCAAAACAATGACCGCCCGGCTCCGGACGGCATTAAGCTTCACGTTTCTTTTTGTTCCCGTAACGGTCCGCTGTACTATTGTAGCCACGGCCAAATCTTCGGCAGGTACTACATTTGGCAGGAAAACAAGATCCGGAACCTGGGCATTTCACTGACCTGTTCCATTGATTCCAGCAATCCGGACCTGCTGCGCGAAATCAGCCGCATTTGCGACGAAACCGCCGGCGGCACGATGGAGATCGTTCAACAACAAAATATCGATCACTTAAGAACGGAGAGACCATGAATCTGACACGCTCACTCAAGGTTGGTTTATTGTTCGTCCTGACGGCATGTATGCAGGGATGCTTCCCTTCCTTTGATCATCCGGTCGTCGAGCTGAGTTCCGCCGCACGGGACGACCGGTTGCTCGGATTATGGGAGGCGGATATGGACTACTTCAAAGATATGGAAAAGGGAGATTGCGGATTCCTGCTTTTTCTTCCCTGTGATGCCGGATATTGTATTACGATGTACACCGTAGAGAAGGGCCGGGGAGACGCTATCCACCTCACCGGTTATGCCCAGGTGATCGATGCCACCGGGTATCTCAACTACCAATATTACGAAGTAGATTCGCAGGAGGAAGGTCATCACCTTCTTCGGTACCAGTTGCCGGCCGATGGGAGCCTGGTGCTCAATCTGGTCGACAATAAGAAATTGGAAGAGGCCATCGCTGCCGGGACAATTGAAGGGACGGTGAGCGAGGAGCCGGACGCATTCTGGTCCGTTAAGGACGTTCGCGTCTCATCCAGCCGTGAAGAACTCCTCAAGTTCTTAAAAGAGCACGATATCTTTACCAGCCAACCCTTTGGGGTATTTCGGCAGACGCCGGATGCCATGGTCGAAAAGGTCAAAAAGGCCCTGTGGGAGACGTCCGCCGGGCCGGCGGCGGAGCCGGCAAAATAAGGTGCAAATCATGCAACTTTTTGCGGGAGAGACCTGTCTAAGAAATATCGCATACGCCAGCCGTGTGCGGCCTGACAAATTTCGGTAAGTCGACCGTAACCCGCAAGCCCCCAATGACATGATGAATTTATGATCAAAAACCTCCTCACCTACTTTGTCGACCGCCATTTGCTGACCAATATGATCTTTATCGGTGTTCTGGTCGGGGGCGTGGTCAGCTGGCAGAATATCAAAAAAGAAGAGCTTCCTGACGTCACCTTCGATCGGGTCCGCATATCCGCCAGCTATCCCGGAGCCACCGCCGAAGAAGTCGAACATTTTGTCACCAAGGAAATAGAAGAGGCCGTGGAAGGCCTGGACGGGGTCTACCGGGTCACCAGTTCCTCCAGCCAGGGCAGTTCCAGCGTGACCGTGGAACTCGAACAGGATTATCCCCGCCGGGACGAGGCCATCACGGAGATCCGCAACGCGGTGTCGGACGTTAACCTGCCCGAAGACATCCGCGACGACCCCTCGGTCCGCGTTTTTGAAACGTCCAAGAAAGCCATTTTGGATGTCGCGTTGATTTATACCGGGGCGCACCTGCTCGATTTGGAAAAAAGACAGCAGCTGCAAAAGTACGCCAACGCGCTGGAGAATCAGCTGGTCAATCTCAAGGAAGTCAACAGCGTCAACCGTTCCGGCTACTTTCAGGAAGAGATCCAAATCAAGGTCGACCCCCAGCAGCTCATCCGCTATGACATTCCCCTCAGTCAGGTCAAACGCGAAATCACCAATAACCACGCCCGCCAGCCCGCCGGTCACATCGAGATCAAAAACGAACCCAAGGTCACGATCAACGCCCAGCTCGATACCCCCGAAAAGCTCAAGGCCCTGTATGTCCAGGCCGGGTTCGAAGGCCAGGCGATTCCCCTGGATGATATTGCCGAAGTCAAACGCGGGTTCGACCGCGGCAAGGAGATTACCAAGGTCAACGGTCACGAGTGCGTCATGTTCAATGTGGTCAAGAACAGCTCCGCGGGGATCCTCGAGGCCCTTGACGCGGTAAACGTAGGCGTGGATGAGTTCAAAAAGAATTATCTGAAGGACGTCCCGATCGACATCGTGCTGCTGGACGACGAATCGATCGATGTGCGCAATCGGTTATCGATCATTTCGCTTAACGGGGCGATGGGATTTACCCTGATCCTGTTCGCACTATTTCTGTTTCTTAATAAACGTTCCGGATTTTGGGTGGCGATGGGGATTCCGTTTACCATCTGCTTCACCCTGATGTGCGGGTGGCTGATGGGTTATACCATCAACAACACCACGCTGGCCGCCGTGATCATCGTGATGGGGATCGTGGTGGACGACGCCATTGTTGTGGCCGAGTATATCGGCCGGCTGCGTGCGTCGGGGATGTCTTCACGGGATGCCGCCGTCGAGGGGACGTCGCAGGTCTTTTTGCCGATACTGGCCAGCATCGTCACCACCTGTGTCGCTTTCATCCCGTTATTTTATTTCGAAGGGCGGCACGCGCAGATGAACAAATTCATTCCGCCGATTATTTTTCTGATGCTCGGCGCGAGTCTGTTCGAGTCGTTGTTTATCCTGCCGGGACACATGCATTTCGAACTTCCTAAAATGGGTCGGCGAAGCAACGGCACCCCTGTTCCGCTGGCGAAGAAAAAGGGACACTGGTTCGACAAAGTGGAAAACTGGTACGGAAATATATTGCGGCGGTTGCTGCCGTTCAAGTACCTGATTTTTATCATATTCGTCGGTATGCTGGTTTTTTCCGGCTGGATCTGGAACAGTAAAATGAAGTTCGTCATGTTTCCCAATGAAGAAACCCGGGACATCGTCCTTTCGGGATATGCGGACAAGACCGCCGACCGTTTCGACACGGCGGAACTGACACGCAAGATCGAAGATGTTTTCAAGCCGTACATCGGCCAGGAGGTGGTCGGTTACCGCACGGAAATCGCCCGCAGCCGGCGGGGCGGCTCGGTGGAGGAGAACAGGTTCCGGATGATTGTCGAGATCGTTCCCAAAGAAAAGCGTCAAAAGTCCGCCGATGATCTTATTGCCGTCTGGAAACCGAAAATCGAGGCGGTCGAAGGGCTGAACAAGCTCGTGTTCCAAAAAAGCCGGTGGGGCCAGGACAGCGGCAGTCCGGTCGAGGTGCTGATACAGGAGAATAATGATGCCCTGCGCGACACCGCGGCCAAGCGGTTGGCCGAACTGATGAAACAGAATCCGAACCTGATCAATGTGGAAATCGACGAGCCGATCCGTGTCGCCGAGCATAAGGTGGATTTTAAACGCGAAAAAGTTAAACGCCTCGGGGTTAATCCGGCGGACATTGCCGCCACATTCCGTTCGGCATTGGAGGGCTCGGTGCTGTACGAGTTCCCCAGCGGCGATGAGGAGGTGGATGTCCGCTTGACGGTCAAGGACGACGCCAAGCAGGACTTGCAGTCCATTCTGGATATCCCCGTTGAGAATCAACGGAATTATTTGGTGCCGTTACGGGATTTGGTCAATATCGAAGATACCCAGACACCGAATTCCATTTCCCGGCGTGACGGCAAACGGACCACCACGGTATTCGCCGACATCAAGGCGAAGAAGAAAAAGATTACACCGCTGGAGATCGCCGACCAGCTGGAACATGAGGTGTTTCCGCAGGTCATCAAAGATCAACCCTCGACGACACTTTCCTTTACCGGTGAAATCTACGATTCACGTGAGGCAACGCGCGGATTTGCCAATGCAACGATTATGGTCGTTTTTCTCATTTTCACGATCCTGGCGGTTTTGTACAATTCTTTAACCCGGCCGCTGATCATCATGCTTGCCATCCCGTTCGGACTGGTCGGCGTCATCATGGCCTTTTGGCTGCATGGGAAGGTCTTGTTCGGATTCTTCGCGGCGGTGGGAACGCTCGGTCTGGCGGGTGTCGTTATCAATGACTCGATCATTATGTTGGCGAAACTCGATAAGGATTTTTGCGCCGCCACCCGGGCGCAGATCAACGGACAGATCGCGGATATCGCAAAGACCCGTCTGCGCGCGGTGATCCTCACGACAATTACGACCGTGGCCGGCGTGCTGCCCACGGCGTACGGTCTGGCCGGATACGATGCCATGCTGGCGGAAATGATGCTGGCACTGGCGTGGGGCCTGATTTTCGGCACCCTGATTACGTTAATCCTTATCCCGTGCCTGTACGCGGCCCTGCAGAGTATCGGATTGAGGTTCAAATCTATGGTCAACGGGGACGACGAACGAAAAGAAGAGAAGGATACATGCGAAAAACCCGCTTATCACTAATCTTATTTGCGGCCTGCGTGTTGACGGCTGGCGCCGGACAGGCCGGCGCCGTGGACGACGGCCCTACCCTTTCGATGGACGAGTTCATCACACTGACCACCGCCCGCGACACGGAGTTTGAGGCGATCCTGATCGATGAGCTGACACTCAAATACCAGAAGGACCTGCGCCTGCCGGCGCGCGATCTGGTCCTGTCGGTCAAACAGCAGCACGAATTTTATCCGAACCAGGACCGCGATTCCCCGGACACCACCGTGGGTCTGAGCAAACTCTTTCCCTATACCGGCACCGAGGCGGAGGTGAGTTATGAAGCCGGCGCTTCGCTCGGTTCGGCCCGCGAGAGCGGAGAGCTTTCTTTCTCGATTGCCCAACCGATCGCCGAGAACGCGTTCGGCCGCTCGACCCGCTTGCTCGACAAGATCGTCGGCCTGGAAGTGGAGGTGGCGCGGCATCAAATCACCGAGGCCTATGAAGACTACCTGGCCACGGTCATGCTCGCCTATTACGACTGGTACGCGGACTATGAAAATTATCAGATCAGCCGCAGGTCTTATGAAGAAAATTTGAAGCTCCTGGACAATATGAACGAACGCGCCAACCAGAAGATCGCGTTGCCGATCGACGTCAACAAGGTCAAGCTGCAGGTCCTTTCCCGCCAGGAACGCATGATCGAATTTGAGGAACGGTACCGCAACAGCACCAATGTGATCGCACGAATGATCAGGCGCACCGACGATTTCGACTTTATTCCGGCCCGGCCGCCGGTCGCGGCCGACCTGCCGGGAGAATTCAAGCAGCGGTTTCAGACCTTTCATGACGACAGCCGGACGTTTTCCATACTGAATAAACTGGAAAACCTCAGTTCTCTGGAAGTCGCGCGCGAAGCCGATGATCTGTTGCCGTCTATCAATCTGATCGCCGGATATACCGTCTCCGGTGACGATTACGGGATCGACAATGAGGACAACTTCGTGTACGCGGGCATCGAACTGGAATGGCCGTTCGGTGATCAGGTGGATAAGGCGGAGTACGAGGTTTCCCAAATCGCGGACGACCGGCAAAAGCTGATCACCACCAATACTTATTACCGGATTTACACTCAACTGCAGAATCTGGACCTGCAGATCGAACGGGAAAAGAACCTGGGGAAAATCGCGGACGAACGCATTACATTAGCCGTGTCCATCCTGGAGGATGAAACCGAAAACTACTCGTTCGGCAAAGTTACCCTCAATGACTACATTCAGGCCTTCAATGACCTGGACAGCAACCGATTCAACAAAATCGAGCGGGACGTCACCTACCGGAAACTGGTGGTGGAATGGCTGCGCCTCACCGACCAGCTGGTTACCCCGGCCGGCGTGGCGCGTCAAGACCGGTCCCCGCAGCTATTCGGGACCGCGCTGGTCAATCCGGACGTATGGCAGCGGCTGCGGCGCGCGCTGGCGGCATTACCGGAACGGATCGGCGAAGTGTTCGGCCGCCCGCCTGCTCACCAGTAACCCAAGATAATTAATTTCAAAGATTTATGGAAATGCGATCGCACCGGCCTGCGGCCGGAAAACCGTTCGGGGGCCGCCTTTTTGCCATCCGGGGACAAAATAAGGTTTGCTATCACCAGACGGTCTATATATAATACACTTCTTATCTGCACATGTAATAGTAGTAATAAAGGAGTTCTCATGGGAGCAACACACGTAACCCAACAAAATTTCGAGGGCGAAGTCCTCAAATCCTCCGTGCCGGTCCTGGTCGATTTCTGGGCCGAATGGTGCGGACCCTGTAAAATGATCGCGCCGATCGTGGACGAGCTGGCCGATGAGCTGTCCGACAAGCTCAAGGTGACCAAACTCAACGTCGACGATGCCCAGGAAATTGCCGCCAAGTACAACATCATGTCGATTCCCACATTGCTCATCTTCAAGGGCGGCGAGCCGGTCGAACAGATCGTCGGCGCCATGTCCAAGGATCAGCTGCTCGAAAAAATCAATCCGCAGCTGAGCTAAACCATCCGATTGTCCCAGTATGCCCTATGTTGATTGAGTTTTGTCACGCCAAGATTACGTATGCCACGATCACCCAGGCCGAGCTGTTTTACGAGGGCAGCATCACCCTGGACCGCGATATCCTTGAGGCGGCCGATATCGTTCCGGGTCAGAAGGTCCAGATCGTCAACCTGAACAACGGCCAGCGGTTTGATACGTACACGATCGCCGGAGAGGCCGGCAGCGGTACGGTTTGCCTGAACGGACCGGCCGCGCGGCTGGGGGTGGTGGGTGACCGGATCCATATTCTCAGTTACGCGCTGATTGAACGTCACAAGGCCCGCGACATGAGTACCCGGGTGGTCGCGCTGGACGCGAACAACAAGATTTCATGATGAACCTGCCGATTCCTCAGTTGACGATCCGTTTATACGGCGATCCCTGCTTGCGAGCAAAATGCGAGCCGGTGGAGGAGATTGGCATCGTTGAGAAACTGCTGGTCGAGGCCATGATCGATACCATGGACCGTCATAAGGGCATCGGTCTGGCCGCCCCCCAGGTCGGAGTCAACAAAAGGATTTTGGTGGCCGATATCGGCGACGGCCCGGTGGCCATGATCAATCCGGTCATCAAGGAGATCAAGGGAGAGGCGGTGATGGAGGAGGGGTGTCTGAGTATCCCCGAGGTCAACGTGAATGTGACCCGTCCCGCAGTCATCAGGGTCAGCTATACCGATTTGAACAACAGGCCCCGTGAACGCAAGTTCAAGGAGCTGATGGCCCGGGTGATCCTGCATGAAAATGATCACCTGGACGGCAAACTGATTACCGACTATGCCACCGCCGAAGAATTAAAGAAGTACGCCGAAGTGCTGAAGAAACTCGAAGATCTGCAGCAAAAGAAATCCGGTTAATCGTAATTTTCAGCATGTTGTGAGCAGGAGCCCAGTGTGAATCCATCCGCGCAAACCAAACCCGGACGCATTTCGCCGTTGCCCGAGTGGTTTCGTCAGCCGCTTCCGGACATGGACAAGATCCGCCGCATGAAACAGGACTTCCGTGCCGCGGGCCTGCATACTGTATGCGAGAGTGCGCGCTGCCCGAATATCGGACAGTGTTGGGGACAGGGCGTGGCGACCTTTATGATCCTGGGTGAGATCTGCACACGGGCGTGCCGGTTCTGCGCGGTCAAAGCCGGTCGGCCGATGGAAGTCGACACCGGGGAGCCGCGCAAGGTCGCCGAGGCCGTCCGTGATCTGCGGTTGCGCTATGTTGTAATTACCTCCGTCGCCCGTGACGACATTCCGGACGAGGGGGCGGAACATTTTTATCAAACTATCGGCACGATCCGTGAACTCAGCCCGCAAACCAGGATCGAAGTCCTGATACCGGATTTTTCCAACAAGACCGCCAGTATCCGCCGCCTCATCGAGGCCCGGCCCGAGGTGGTCAGCCACAATATCGAAAGCGTGCGCCGTGTTTCGCAAAAGATCCGTCCCCAGGCCCAGTACGACCGATCGCTGGCCGTGTTGCGGAATTTCAAGGACATGGACGCGGCGTTGTTCACCAAGTCGAGTTTTATGGTCGGTTTCGGAGAAACGCATGACGAAATTGAAGAGGTCATGCGCGACCTGCTTACGGCCGGAGTCGATATCCTCACCATCGGACAGTACCTGCAACCCACGCAGCTAAAGCGCCATCTTCCCGTTGAGAAATTCTACGCCCCGCAGGAGTTCGACTTTTACAAGCAACTCGGATTGCAGATGGGCTTCAAACACGTCATGAGCGGACCACTGGTCCGCAGTTCCTATATCGCCGAAGAAGGCTATAAGGAGTGTTTTGCCAAATCCGGTTAAGCGCCCATGAAGAATGTTCTCAATTATATCCTGCGTATCGGCATCAGTCTGCTTTTACTGTGGTGGATCTTCAAGCATATCGACACCGAGCAGACCCTGACCGTGGTCAAGTCCGCGGATATGCGCTATCTCGCGGTTGCCTTTCTGTTTTTCTTTACCACTTACGTCCTGACGTTTTACCGCTGGACCCTGTTCATCAAGGGCATGGACCTGCAGGCGCCGGAACGTGAGATCTTCCGGTATTTTTGCATCGGCACGTTCGGAAATCTTTTTTTGCCCAGCGCGATCGGCGGGGACGCCATCAAGATCGTCGGCCTGTGCCGTATCGTGCATCACAAGGCCAAAGTGGTGGGTTCGATTCTGCTGGACCGGTTGAGCGGTTATGCCGGACTGGTGATCGTGATGATCATCGCCTGCATCTTCGGTTGGGAGCATATCCAGGAACCGGGCATCCTGATCCCGATCCTCTTCGTCATACCGGGGACCATTGTCGTGGCCCTGGTTCTGTTCAACGAGAAGATCTACGAGTTTTGCTGCCGGATCTTTGACCGTATCCCCAAAATCAAGAACGCGCTGATGCAGATGCACTATGATATCGCGCTGATGAAGAATCATCCCGGGCACGGTTACGGCGGGATCTTCCTGTCGTGCCTGTCCCACGTCTGTCTGGCATTACTGTCCTATTTTATCGCGGTGGGGTTGCATCAGGAGGTGAGCGTGATCCACTTCCTGATCTTTTTTCCGCTGATCAGTGTGGCTTCGGCGCTGCCGTCACTGGGCGGGCTCGGTGTCCGCGAGGTAGCCGCGGTGTATTTCTTCGGCAAGATCGGGATCGAATCGGGAACGGCCGCGAGCATCACGCTGATGACCTATGTCTTTATGGTGGTGGTGGGGCTGATCGGCGGAGCGATTTATGTCACTACATTATCTGCTGGACGGGTACAACATCCTGCACCAGATCCCGGGGCTCCTGCATCAGGAGGTTGACCAGCAGCGGCTGGTCTTGGTGCGGGAAATCGAACGCGCCAGTCCGCACGGCAGCGGACGCAACCGGGTGACGTTAATCTTTGACGGCCGGCCGGGTCCGGTCCCGGCGATCCAGTCTGCGGCGGTAAAGGTCATCTTCAGCATGGACCGCAGCGCGGATGACAGGATCCGCGAGGCGGTGTTGGCGTCCAAGAACGCCCGGCAGCTCATTGTCGTTACCGATGATCGCGCCCTGCAGTACGCGGTGCGGGCCGAAGGCGCCCAAGTGCTGGGGGTGAATGAGTTCTTGGCCCGGCTACGGTCACCGGGAGGAGGGAAACAGCCGCGTGCCGGGAAAACCCTGACCCAGGCGGAAGTCGAGCGTATCAACAAGGAGCTCGAGGAGCGCTGGCTGAAGGGAGACGAATCCGGAGGCAACGCATAACTTGTTCCCATAAAAATATTTATCAACGGTCAATCTTTGGTTATAATACGGGATCGCATGAAAACACTGATTCATTCGCTGACTGGATTTATCAAGGGAACCGGTGATGCTCTTTGGTTTTTGGGGGATGTTGTTTTGGGCAACATCCTGTGTTTTCGCGTCCGCATCGGTGAAGTGCTGAAACAGATTTATGAGCAGGGCGTGCAGTCGGTGGTGATTATCTCGCTGACCGCGCTGGCTTCCGGTGTGGTGCTGGCCCTGCAGGGGTATGCGGCCATCAGCCGTTTCGGCGCCAAGGAAGTGGTTCCGTTGATGGTCGGGCTGACCCTGGTCCGTGAGTTGGGACCGGTCTTTGCCGCGCTGGTATTTTCCGGCAAAGCCGGGGCGCGGATTACCGCGGAACTCGGTACGATGAACGTCAACGACCAGATCGTGGCCACGCGGACGATGGGGGTGGACCCGGTCGAATTTCTGGTCGTTCCCCGGTTTCTGGCGACCGTACTCGTATTGCCTATACTGACTATTCTGGCCGAGATTATCGGGATCGCCGGCGGCTATTTTATCGGGGTATATGAGGCGCATGTGCCCGGACAGTTTTATCTCAATCTGACCTTCGAAGCGATCCGCTGGGTCGATTTCTTCAGCGGCTTCATCAAAGTCTTTTTCTTCTCGTTTTTTATCGCTTGGATTTGTTGCTATCAGGGCTACACGACCCGTGGGGGATCGCTTGGCGTGGGACGGTTTACGACCAAAGCGGTGGCCTATTCGTACATAACGATTATCATTTCGAACGCGTTTTTGACCAAGTTTATCTTAACCCTCTGGGGTTAGAAAGGACTGCATGCGTACGATCCGTAGCCGTTGGCTCGTATTCCTAATCCTTACTGTTCCGCTGACGGGATGTGTCTCCACCGCTCCCGGCGGTAACAAGGGGCATTTGCCGACGTATCCGTTCACGAATATCGAACCCGAATGGATCCGCAACGGGGAGCCGGTGGACTTTGAAGGCGAGCTATGGTTTCCCCAGGACGGTATCGAAAGCCTGACGGACCAGGAGGTCCTGCCCGTGGGAAATTACCGCGACGTGCAGCTGTTTGTCGATAAAGTCGACGTTCGTCCCTTTGACCGGGTATATACCAAATTCGGCGTCAACAAATACCGGTATTTTGAAAGAACCAAGACCGGCGCCAAATGATCGAGTTGACCGGCGTCAGCAAGAGCTTCAACGGACAGGTGATCCTGGATAATGTCAACCTGAAGGTCGCTGCCGGAGAAATCCTGGTCATCCTCGGTGAAAGCGGGACGGGCAAGAGCGTTCTTTTAAAACACATGATCGGACTGATCCGGCCGGACGCGGGCGAGGTGAAGATCGAGGGGAAGAACATCGCGCACCATACGGAACGACAGCTGCTCAAGCTGCGCAAAGATATCGGGTTCGTGTTCCAGGAAGGCGCGCTTTACGATTTCATGAACTGTTACGACAATATCGCCTTTCCGCTTCGTGAACATACGAAATTGAAAGAAAAGGAAATTTCCGATAAAATCGGTAAGGTGTTGACGCTTTTGGATCTGAAGAAGGTGGAAGCCAAGATGCCCGCGGAGTTGAGCGGGGGGATGAAAAAGCGGGTAGCCTTGGCGCGGGCGATCGTACTGGATTCCAAGATTTTATTTTGTGACGAGCCGACGTCGGGGCTGGATCCCATCCGCAGCCGCGACATTTCAAATTTGATCCGGGACATTTCCCGGCAGCTGCATTGTACGACCGTGATTACGTCGCATAACGTACGCAACGCGTTGCGCGTGGCGGACCGCATCATCCTCATCGCCAAAGGCCGCATCGTCTTTGACGGCAAGGGTGATGAATTCCGGGGTTCGGACAAAGAGGAAATCCAGGAGTTTTTGGTCTAGGGAGACACATGGACAGTAAAGATTTCGCGAAAAGTTTTCTGGCGGGATTATTTTTTATTCTCGGGATCGGGCTGATTGCCGCCTTTATCATCACGTTGGGAAAGGATAAGGGCCTGGCCCAGGAAAAATTCCAGATTCAGGTGGTGTTTAAGGAAATCGGCGGCCTCACCGAAGGCGCGCCCGTCCGTTTGTCGGGTGTCAATGTGGGGACGGTGGGCAATATTGATTTTCTGGAGCAGCCGCTGCAGGGACGTAACGTGATCGTGACCGTGAATATCCTCCAGCGGTTCCGCAAGCAGTTCGACAACGGCATCCATTTCAAGATCATAACGGACGGTGTGCTGGGTGAGAAGCTGATCGTCATCAACATTGTCGAGAACAAGCCGCCCACCGATATCACCAAGCCGTTGATCGGAGAGGACCCGCTGGAAGTGGGGGACCTGGCCGAGACGTTTTCTTCAAGCGCCGAGGCATTTACCCTGGCCGCGGAAGAGATCAGTCAGGCGGATTTGCAGGGTGTCACACAGGGATTGACCGAGGCCTCGCAGTCGCTGGTGGGGACATCCGAAGGGCTGAATCAGGTGTTGGAGGAACTCTACGATATCACCCGCAAATCGAAGCGGATTTTCGACCGGATCGAGCAAAAAGTCATTGACGGTGAGCTGTTTAAGGTCTTCTAACCGCGTCCCGGACGCGTTCCGGGTCGTCAAATAAACGCCGGAAAGGGTAAACATGTTTATCGTGGGAAATTTTTTAATTGCTGTGGCGACAATAATTGGTATAATCCTTTGGCTATTAACATGGTTGATTGTCATTCGCGCCCTGATCAGTTGGGTCAATCCCGATCCCTATAACCCGATCGTGGTCTTTTTGCAGCGGTCCACCGATCCCCTGTTGGAACCGATCCGCCGCCAGATGCCGCGGATGCCGGTCGACTTTTCGCCGTTTATCGCGATTTTGGTGATTATTTTTATTCGGGTATTCCTTGTTGCGTCTCTTACCGATTTAGGCCTGCGCTTAAAGAGCGAGGCGCGTCAGTCCCGGATTATCAACGCCGGCGTCATGCCGTTGGACCAGGGCGGCACGGCGGATGACATGATGTATCGATAAACAGCTTAGTGAAGGAGTACGTGATGTTCGATAAAGTGAAGCAAATGATGGAAATGAAGCGGCAGGCCGATACCATTAAGAAAGAATTGGAATCGACCTTTGTGGAAGTCGAAGAGATCAACGGGTTACGCATCCGTATCAGCGGAGCCCAGAAATTCAAGGGCATTCAATTCGACGAGAAGTTTTTGGAAGGCCGTGACAATGCCCGTTTGGAAAAGGACCTGCTGCGCTGCCTCAACGCCGCTATTAAGAAATCGCAGCAAGTGGCCGCCGAAAAAATGAAATCAGTTATGCCGGGTGGCTTTCCCGGTATGTAATCCGTCTTCGGAAAGGAGCAAGGGATGCCTTACGATCAGTCACTCGACGTGGCCAAATTCAAGGAAACCAAAGATTTCGGAGAGACCCGCATCACGGTGGGGGTGTACTCCTACAATGAGGGAGCGGTTAAGCTGCAACTCTCGCGGGAAAACATGAACGCGAACGAAGAATGGCGGTTTGCCAAGCTCGGACGGATGACCAAGGAAGAGGCCCAGGAGATCATTCCGATCATGACCAAGGCCGTGGAACAGATGTAACAACGCTCAACTCAGGAAGGGGAATCACATGTCGGATGACGTATACCTGACGCGTGCCTGCTATCAAAAATTTTGTGACGAACTGGAGCGGCTCAAGAAAGATTCACTGAAGATCGCCACTCAGATCGATGAAGCCCGTCAACTGGGCGACCTGAAGGAGAACGCGGAGTATCACGCGGCCAAAGAGGCGCAAGCCCACAACGCCGCGCGTCAGCGCGATCTAAAGGGCAAGATCAGTATGGCGAAGATCATCGAGGACCAGGATATCCCCGGTGACAAGATTTATATCGGCGCGATTGTCACTCTGAAGGATCTGGAAACGGATGAGGAAATGACCTATCAGATGGTGTCGCCCGAGGAGGCCAGCTACGAAGATAATAAGTTATCCATATTCGCGCCGATCGGGAAGGGCCTGATGGGCCAGCCGGAAGGCGCTGAGGTGAATATCAACGTCCCGGCCGGTACGCTGCAATATAAAATTCTTAAGATCGCAAGACCGAAGTAGCAAGATTAATTCAGCGCAATTAGAAAAACCCTCACCCGCATGGCGGATGAGGGTTTTTTTATAAATGACGGGCCAACTTTTGTTTGAATTTCATTGTTCCGGTCCCGGCTTTATGTTACCTTTGGATCATGGACATAAAGGCCATCCTGTATGAAGCTGTTCGGAAAGGCGCATCGGATTTGCACATCACCGTCGGACTTCCCCCGACCCTGCGCTGGATGGGCAAGCTTGTCTGTTTGGGGCAGACGCCTTTATCGGCCAACGACACCGAGACACTCGCCGCCGGCCTGATGACGCAGGACCAAGAAACCAAACTTTATCAAACCCGCGAACTGGATTTTACCTACGCCCTGGAGGACTCGCACCGTTTCCGGGTGAACATCTATTTTCAGCGCGGGCACATCGGGATCGCCGTGCGGATGATCCCGCAGGAAATTCCCAGTCCGCAGGAAATCGAACTCACCCCTGAGGTCGTGGCGTTGACTCACCTGAAAAACGGACTGGTCCTGGTGACCGGCCCGACCGGCAGCGGCAAGTCCACCACGCTGGCGGCACTGATCAATCACATCAACAAGAATTACAACAAGCACATTATTACGATCGAGGATCCGATCGAGTTCGTTTATAAAAACGAAAAATCGATGATTAATCAGCGGGAGGTGGGCTCCGATACCCACAGTTTCGGCAACGCCCTGAAATCCGTTTTGCGTGAGGACCCGGACGTCATTCTGGTAGGGGAGATGCGGGATCTGGAAACCATTACCGCCACGTTGACTATTGCCGAGACCGGTCACCTCGCCTTTGCCACCTTACACACCAATGATGTGTCCCAGACTATCGACCGAATTATCGACGTCTTTCCGCCGCATCAGCAGTCGCAGATCCGCATGGTGCTTAGTGTGGTCTTGAAAGGCATCATATGTCAGCAATTACTGCCTACCGCCGACGGCTCCGGACGTGTGGCGGCCCGCGAAATTTTGTTCTGCGACACGGCTATCGGCAATATTATCAGAGAAGGCAAGACCCAGCAGATCGCCTCACGTATCCAGACCGGCGGCGGTTTGGGGATGCGGACATTGGACGCGGACATCCAGCGCCTGCTGGAGGCCAACCTCATTTCCTACGAAACGGCACAAGAGTATTCCACACACAAGAATTTCTGATCCGACGACGACAGAATCCGCCGCCGCCGATAATGGCGGCGATGATTGTTGACAGGTTAACAGTTGAATAGTATACTATCGTCAAGGAAAGGATAGCCAATGGCCGTTGACCTCGCACAGTACGGGATCGACCGCGATCCCGACAAAATCCACGAGCAACTGATTTATACCACCGCGCTCATCTACAATGTCCTGAACAGTGACATCTCCACCTATCTCGCGCAGTTCGATATGACACCCGGAAAGCTCAATGTCCTGGTGGCCATTCAACATCACGGCGGCGAAGAGGGTCTTCCCCAGGTCCAGATTAGCCGGCATCTGATCGTCACCAAATCCAACATGACCAAACACCTGGACAAGCTCGAACGCGAGGGACTGATCACGCGGTCTTCCCGTCCGGGGGACCGGCGGGTCAAAATCGTGCGCATAACGCCCAAGGCCCAAAAGTTGCTGGACGGGTTGTGGGACCGCTACAATCAGCGTTTGCAGGAACTCACCAGGAAGCTCAGCCCGGTAAAACAGAAACAGCTGGCCGGTTTGCTCATGGAGTGGTTCGGCGGTCTGGTGGAAGGGGTTAACCCATGAGAATCGCGCTGATGGCCCCGGCCGGGGCCATGCATCGCTTTAATGGAAGTTTTTCCAAGGCGCTGCACTACGCGCCCCTCACACTGACGACCTTGGCCGGACTGGTCCCGGCCGAACTTCACGCCGACATTCAAATCTTTGATGAGACCGTGGAATACCTCCCG
Organism: Candidatus Omnitrophota bacterium; assembly: GCA_020429915.1. Lineage (GTDB taxonomy): Bacteria > Omnitrophota > Gorgyraeia > Zapsychrales > Zapsychraceae > JAGOSC01. The sequence goes on from JAGQKV010000022.1 coordinate 150,379, forward strand.
TTGGCCCCACATGCGGACATCATCGGACTGACGGTGATCACCGGGACCAGCCGGCGCGCCTATTGCTGGGCCGATTACTACCGGAGTCTGGGGATTACCGTTGTTCTCGGTGGACCGCATGTCTCGCTGATGCCGGCTGAGGCCAAGGAGCACGCCGACGCGGTGGTCATCGGCTACGCGGAACAGACCTGGCCCCAGCTTTTACGTGATTTTAAATCCAAGGCATTGCGCCCGTATTATCAACCCGGTCCCGGCTATACGCTGGCCGGCCGGCCGCGACCGCGGCGTGATTTGCTGAAGGCCGAACGGTATATCACCGCCAATTCGGTGGAGACCAGCCGCGGCTGCGTGCATTCCTGCCGCTTTTGCGTGACCCCCGCGATGACCGGACAGAACCTGACGACCCGGCCGCTCAAAGAAGTCATCGCAGAAATCGAAGCCCTGCCCGGACGCGAGGTGGTCTTTGTCGACGTGAATCTCATTGCCAATCCCCGTCACGCCAAGGAATTGTTTCGCGAACTGATCCCTTTAAAAAAGAAATGGTTCGGTCTGATGACGGTCAATATCGGTCGCCACAAAGAACTGTTTGACCTCATGGTCAAGAGCGGATGCAAAGGCGTTCTCATCGGTTTTGAGACCTTCGATCCCCCGTCGCTGAAGAGCATCGACAAGGGATTCAACCGGGTGGAGGAATACGAAACTCTGGTCCGCCGTCTGCATGATGCCGGGATCATCATCAACGGGACCTTTTGTTTGGGCACGGACGGCGACGACAAGACCGTCTTCACGCGGACCCACGAGACGATTCAGCGTTTGAAAATCGATCTGCCGCGTTTCTCGGTGATGACGCCGTTTCCCGGTACGCCTTTGTTTCGGACGCTGGAGGCGCAGGGACGTATCATCGACCGGAATTGGGCCAACTATGATGTCGAACACTGTGTGATCCGTCCCAAGAATATGACGCCGCGCGAACTGGAAGCGGGGCTGGAGTGGACGTGGAAACAGACGTATTCGCTTCCGGCAATCGCCAATCGTATCGCGGGTTTCAACTCACGCTTGGCGCTGAATATTCCCGTCAATCTCGGTTACCGTCGCTACGCAGCGCGGTTGACCGATTTTCCCAAGCGCGTGATGATGGATACGTCGGATATTCCCACTCATGAAGAAAATTACCTTTATCTATCCGGCCATAGGTAAGAAACCGGGGCAAAAGTACATCCGCACCTGGAAAATGGAGCCGCTGCCCATCGCAACCCTGGCCGCGTTGACCCCTGAGCATATCGAGAAGGAATTGTTCGACGACCGACTGGAGCTCATCAATTACGGCACGGCCACCGACTTGGTGGCTATTACCGTCGAGACTTACACGGCGCGGCGGGCGTACCATATCGCCGATCGGTTTCGCGAACGGGGGGTGAGAGTCGTCCTGGGCGGATACCATCCGACGCATCTTCCCGACGAAGCCGCCGAGCACGCCGACGCCGTGGTCGTCGGCAACGCCGAAAGCGTTTGGGAGCAGGTCCTCAAGGACGCGGGGAACGGCGGGATGAAGAGACGCTATCACGGCCGCAGTGGAGAGTTCCGGGTCCTGCCGGACCGGCGTATTTTTCGGGGAAAGAAATATCTTAAACTCGGGCTGGTGGAAACCGGCCGCGGCTGTCCGTTTCAGTGCGAGTTTTGTCATATCACGACTTATTACGGCGCCCGCTATTATAATCGGCCGGTCGCGGATGTGGTGGCCGATGTCAAACGGTCCGGACGCCGGCTGTTCTTCTTTTGCGACGATAATTTTGTCGCCAATCCGCAGTATACCATCGAACTCTGCAGGGAGTTGCGCAAGCTTAACATCCGGTTCGCCGGTCAGGGGACGTTGACGATGGCCAAGAATCCGGAACTATTGCGCGAACTGCGCCGGGCGGGTTGTGTGCTGCTGCTGATCGGCTTTGAGTCGATGGCCGACGAGAACCTGCAGGGTGTGGGGAAGGCGTGGATGAACACCATCGGCGAGCGCGGCGAACTGGTGGACCGCATCCATGCCGAGGGCATCAGCATTTACGCGAGCTTTATTTTCGGTCTCGATCACGACACTCACGCGACGTTCGACCAGGCGGTCGTCTTTGCACTCGAAAAAGATTTTTATTACGCGGCGTTCAATCATCTCCTGCCGTTTCCGGAAACACCGTTGTACCGACGGCTGCAGGAACAAAACCGGCTGTTGAATCCGCGTTGGTGGTTGGACGGCGAATATCGCTACGGAGACATCGCCTTTCAGCCGGGGCATATGTCCCCGCAGGAACTCACCGAGGGCTGCCTGCGGGCGCGGCGCCGGTTTTTTTCCTATCCGTCGATCACCAAACGGGCCGTGCGTCTGTTGCGGCGTTATCCGTCGCTGTCATTTTTGTGGGTCTACCTGCATTCGAATCTGAATCTGAAGGATGAAGTCGAAGGTAAATTTAACTTGCCGTTGGGAAAGGGGCTGGATGAGCTCCCGAAGTGATAAATACGTGATCGAACCGGCGCGGCCGGAGGACGGGCAAGAGTTACTGCGCATCCTCGAGCAAATGCCGTATCCGGGCCGGGTGTCACTGACTTATACCCGCCGGCCCGACGCCTACCGTTCGTTTTACAAGGAAGGCGAGGAGGTACGGCTGTTCGTCTGCCGTGATCGCCGGGCCGGCCGGATCGCCGGGCTGGGCGCGACGGCGATCCGGGACGTGTACATCAACGGTGATCCGCGCCGCGTGGCGTACTTGTTCGGACTGAAAGTCGCTCCGGACTATCAGGGTCGCTTCCCGTTGTTGCCCGACTGCTATGCATATCTGTACGACTATCTGCAAAAGAAAGACGTCGAGGTGACCTTTACCACGATCCTGTCCGGTAATGATGACGCGCGTCAACTGCTCGAAAAGAAAAGGAGCGTGATGCCGGCTTATGAAGCCTTCGGTCGTTATGAAACCTACGCGCTGCGCAACAGGCCGGCCGCGGACGCGGCCTCCGGACGGCGCATCCGGGCGGCGGGCAAAGACGACATTCCGGCACTGGTCCGCTTTCTGAACCGGGAGGCGCAAAAGCACAATTTCTTTCCGGTCAGCCGAGCGCGTGACTGGACCGGTATCCTCGACAACGGGTTGACTATCGCTGACGTGTTCGTGATGGAGGAGGGCGAGGAGATCATTGCCGCCGGAGCCGTGTGGGATCAGTCCGCGTATAAGCAGTACGTGGTGAACAGCTACAGCGGGGGACTGAAGCTGCTGGCGGCACTGCCGTGGGTGAGCCGGTTATGCGGTCTGCCGCCGCTGCCCGCGCCCGGTGAGACGGTGCGCTTCTATACACTCGGCCGGTGGGCGGTCCGCGATAACGATGTGCGGATCTTCGACAGTTTTCTCGATCAGGTCATGCAGGCCGCCGCCGACTACCCGCTGTGTCTGGTGGGTGTCCACGAAGGGCACCCGTTGCGTGAACGCCTGCAGCGCCGGCGGCACGTGCGTTATGACAGTGAAGTGTATTTGGTCAACTGGGAATCAAAGACCAGTCCGGTCAACGATCTCAAACCGCTGACGGTTTATCTGGAGTGCGGGGCGTTATGATACTTACCCATAAGATTTTGTCGGTCGATCTTTTAACCGCGGACGCGGTCGAGCGGATGTTCGGTCTGATGGATAAATACTACGGAAACATGCAGCGGGACAATTTTGTACGCGACCTCGCGCGTAAGGACGGTGCCTTGCTGGTCTTCGACGCCGGCGGAGAGATTTGCGGTTTTACCACCTACGCGATGTTTCATACCGAGTTCGCTTCGGGGCCGCTGTCGGTACTCTATTCGGGCGATACCGTGATCGATGAACGCTATTGGGGATCAATGGCCACCACGCGCCTGTTCACCGCGCTGCTCGGCGATTGCCTGCGGAGCGCACCGCACGAACTGTACTGGTTCCTGCTGTCGAGAGGCGTACGCACCTATCAACTGTTGCCGCTTTATTTCCGTAAGTTTTATCCGTGCAGCGGCGAGGCCACGCCGCCGCTTGAGGCGGGTATGATCGACTACCTGGCCGAGCTGCAGTTCGCCGATCAATACCGGCCACATTCCGGTGTGGTCCGCTTCGGTGCCGGCGGAGATTACCTGCGGGACAACTTTGACCGCCGGCTCAAGAGCGGCGACCAGCGGCATGCCGAGTATTTTTGTAAGATCAATCCCGGTTACCGGCACGGCGATAATCTGCCGTGTATCGCCCGGATCAGTCCGGATAATTTTCAACCCATCGTCAGCCGCTGGCTGCAAACCATCACCCGCTATGAATTTTCCCAAACATTTACTGAATGAAGTGTGCTTCGCCGCGACGGTCGGGGCGCATCGCCATTTTCGCGACAATTTAAACCGCATAAGGGAAACGCAATGGCGTATTCTCAAAGACCTGCTGGCGGCCAACCGCTCGTCGGACTTCGGACGCCGGTTCGGATTTGACCGGATCCACGACGTCAATGCTTACCGGTCTGCCGTGCCCGTAATGACCTATGAGGAGTACCGTCCCTGGATCGAGCGGATCGCCGCCGGGGAACACGGTGTACTCACCCGTGAAAAGGTCCGGCTGCTTCAGCCTACCGGAGGGAGCAGCGGCGGATCAAAATTAATTCCCTACACGTCGGCCCTGCAGCGCGAGTTCCGGGCGGGTATTCTCCCGTGGTGGCATGACTTGTACCGGCAATTTCCCGACTTGCGTCGGACGCGGGCTTATTGGTCGATTACACCCGCGGTCCAAACTCCGCCGGCAACCGGGCCGGTGCGGATCGGATTCGACCAGGACGCGGAATATTTCGGCTGGCGCGGGGCTTTGCTCGGCGGGACCTTCGCAGTGCCCGTGGCCGTGTCCGGCCTGCGGCATCTGGAGAACTACAAATATCTCACCGCGTACCATTTGCTGAAGTGTACCGACCTCGGGTTGATCTCCGTATGGAACCCGACATTCCTGACCCTGTTGTTGCGTGACATTGAGCAGTATTATGATCAAATCGTCGAAGATCTCGTCAACGGGGAAATCAGTCTTCCGGTGGGAGAAGACATCAGCCGGCTGCGGTGCCATATGCGGCCGGACCCTGAACGGGCTGCCGAACTCAAGTCAGTACGTACCACCGACGGGAGGCAGGGTTTCGGCGCGGTCTGGAAAAAACTCAAGGTGATTTCATGCTGGACAGACGCCGCGGCCGCGGACTATGCGCGGCCGTTGCGCAAGGCATTTCCCCGCGTCAAGATCCAGGGAAAAGGGTTGTTGGCGACCGAGGCGGTAATATCGATCCCGTGGAGCGCCGCCCGCGGGAATGTGCCGGCGTATACGGGACACTTCCTGGAATTCATGGAAGAATCCACGCAACGGTCGTGTCTGACTCACGAGCTGCGCACCGGTGAAACGTACCGCGTGGTGGTGTCGACCGGAGGCGGGTTTTACCGTTATGACATCGGCGACCGGGTCCGGGTGACCGGATTCGCGTCGGGAGTGCCGCTGCTGGTCTTTCTCGGGCGGGACAATGTGGTCGATCTGGTCGGGGAGAAACTGGAAGAGAGCCACGTTCACAAGGTGATCAGTGATATCCTCGCCCGTATGAACATTGATACGCGCTTTGTCATGCTGGCGCCGGAGCGCACCGACGGCGGAGGATACTACGTCCTCTACATAGAAACCCAGGAGCCTGAAATCGACAGTCTGTTGCGGCAGGCCCGTGTCCTGATCGATACCGCGTTGAGGGACAATATGCAATACGCGCACGCGCGCAACATCGGTCAGTTGCAGCCGCTCAAGGTTTTCCATATTCGCGCCACCGGCGACCGCAGTTACTATCAGCGTTGTCTGCAGGAGGGACAGCGGATGGGTGACATCAAACCCGCGATTCTCGACCGGCGCACCGGTTGGGAGGATTTCTTCCGGGGACGCATGCTGGAAAGCGAATCCGCTCCGGTAGCCGAGCCGGGACATGCGGCCAAAGGGGGGAAGGGCTGATGCGCATCGCGTTCGTCCGTCCCAACATGACGGCCGCCCGTTCCACGGATGCGATGCAGCCGCTCGCCTTCGCCATCCTGGCCGGCCTGACTCCGTCGGAATACGACATCCGACTTTATGACGAGCGGTTGGAGGAAATCGATTTCGATCAACCCGCGGATGTCGTTGCTATCACCGTGGAAACCTACACCGCGCGCCGGGCGTATCAGATTGCCGACCGGTTTCGCGAGCGCGGCGTACCGGTGGTGATGGGCGGGTATCATCCGACCTTTCTGCCGGAAGAGGCGTTGCGGCACGCCGACGCTGTGATCATCGGCGACGCCGAAGGAGTGTGGGAGCGGATCCTGGACGACCTGCGCGCGGGAGCATTGCGTCCGCAATACCGACAACGCTTTTTCCCGGACCTGTCCGGCTTGAAGTATGACCGCCGTCTCTTCGCGGGAAAAGATTACGTGCAGGTCAAACCGGTGCAGTACAGCCGTGGCTGCCGGTTCGCCTGCGACTTTTGTTCCATCCACGCCTTTTACGGTGCCGACCTGCGGCAACGGCCCGTCGCTGAAGTCGCCGCCGAGATCGACGGGCTGGGCGGCGGGCATGTGTTTATCGTGGACGACAATATCTTTGTGGATCCGGTTAAGGCCGAAGAACTCTTCCGCGCGCTTATCCCGCTCAATATTAAATGGTCCTGCCAGGTCACCATCGATATCGTCCGCCATCCGCATCTGCTGAAGTTGATGCAGCAAAGCGGCTGTGAGGTCGTGCTGATCGGTTTTGAATCCCTCAACGAAGACAACCTCCGCCAGATGAAAAAGCACTGGAATGTGCGTCACGGCGGTTATGCCGAGGGCGTGCGCCGTTTGCAGGACCATGGTTTCATGATCTACGGTACGTTTGTCCTCGGCTACGACCATGATACGCGCGACACCTTCGATGTCACGCTCGAGTTCGCGTTGCGTGAGAATTTTTGTCTGGCCAATTTTAATCCGCTCACGCCGATGCCGGGCACGTCCCTGTACGAACGGTTGCGGGCCGAGGGGCGGTTGCTGCACGAACGCTGGTGGACCGATCCGGGATTCCGGTACGGCGAAGCCACCTACCGGCCGAAGAACATGACGCCCGACGAATTAACGCAGGGTTGTTACCGCGCGCGAACAGGTTTCAACCGGTATCGCTCGATTATCAAACGTTTATTCGATACGCCGGTGAATCACCGCAATTTCGATCGGTTGGGATTTTATCTCGCCAGCAACTTCATCTCCCGTCGAGAGATCCACAAAAAGCAGGGAATGAGCCTGGGCTGATGAAGATCACATTGATCAAACCGAATATCGGACGACTTGCGCACAGCCTGTATGTGGATGAAGGGCGCATGGAACCGCTGCAGCTGGGCGTCATCGCCGGATTGACCCCGCCGGACGTGGAGGTGGTTTTATTCGATGACCGGATGGAGACCATCGACTACGATGATCCCACCGACCTCGCGGCCATCACCGTCGAGACCTACACCGCCCGTCGGGCGTATGAAATCGCGGCGGTGTTCCAGGAGCGGGGCGTGCCGGTGGTCATGGGCGGCATGCACGCCACGTTGATCCCGGACGAAGTCCGGCAGCACTGCGACGCACTCTTTATCGGCGACGCGGAATTGATGTGGCATGAGGTTGTCGAGGACGCCCGCCGCGGCAAGTTGAAAAAGGAATACCGTGCCCGGCCCGGTCGACCGCAACCGGGAACGCTCACACGCCGCGACATTTTCAAGGGCAAGGGATACTTGCCGGTGTCCTTGATGCAGTTCAGCCGCGGCTGTCGCTTTGCCTGTCATTTCTGCGCGATTAGTGTTTTTTTCAACAAGACGCATTTCATCCGCGACGTAAAAGAGGTCGTCAAGGAGATCGAGTCGCAGGAGCGTAAACTCGTCTTCTTCGTTGACGATAACATCTTGTCCAATCATGAAGCCGCCAAGATCCTGTGCCGCGAACTGATTCCGTTGAAGATCCGCTGGATCTCGCAGGCCTCGATCGACATGACACAGGATCGCGAGCTGATGCGGCTGCTGGTCAAGAGCGGCTGTCTGGGGAACGTCATCGGGTTTGAATCCATCGACCCCGACAACCTGCGGTCGATGAAAAAGTCCTCCAATTTTATCGGTGGCTTTGACGACTACCGGACGCCGCTGAAGATCATCCGTGAATACGGGCTGCAGACTTGGGCGGCATTCACGCTGGGGCATGATCATGACACGCTCGAGTCGGTCAAGGCCACGGCCCGCTTTGCCATTGAGAACAAATTCTGTTTCGGCGCTTTTAATATCCTGATGCCCTATCCGAACACGCCGCTGTACGGGAAATTGGAACGGGAGGGACGGCTGCTTTATGACGGCAAGTGGTGGCTGCATCCGGAGTACCGTTTCAATTACTGCGCCTTCCGCCCGGCGCGCATGAGTCCGGCGGAGCTGACCTCGGCCTGCTTCCGGGCGCGCCGCGATTTCAACAGCCTGGGTTCGATTATCTCACGCGGTCTCGATCCGGCGACCAATATGCGCTCTTTATACCGATTTTTGTTTTACATGACTTACAATCCGTTGTACCGTAAGGAGACGTTCAAGAAGCAGGGGATGCGGTTCGGTCTGAGCAATCACCGCGCGGCCGAGCGTATGGACCTGTTGAACGTGTAACCCTATGAACCGATTCTTCCAAATCTACCAGTACGCCGTGCCGGCGGTGCTGTTTCCCGCCGGATATGTCCTGTGGCTGCAGCGCTTCGGCGGCAACCACGCCCTGGCGTGTCTGGTCCTGTCGCTGCCGGTGGTCTTCGGGTACGTCATCCCGGGGATCGGCACAAACTGTCTCAAGCTGTGGGAGTTCAACACGTGCGTGCGCGTGGGTCGCTACCGGCCGCATCACGGTTTTGTTTTCGGCACGGCGGTGAGCCTGTTCGGGCTGTTGTGCCATGATCCGGCGGCCAACACGGTCGGCTTTACCGGACTGCTGCGCGCCGGGTTTATCCTGGGCAGCGTGATGGCCTTTTGGAACTGGCTGTACGACACGATCGCGGTGAAAGCGGATTTCATCCGGATCCATAAACCGCCGCACTATCACGGTGTCAGCACCGAGGCGGTCATTATGGAATACGCGCCGATCCTGTTCGGTGTGTTCGGATTTTGTTACGGGATTTTTGTGAACCTGACTTACCATTATCTTTTTCAACTTAACCAGGGCCACCTTTACTGGCCGTTCCTGTTTTGGGGAAATCTCAGTGTCCTGGTGATGCCGGTGCTCGTCTTTTGTTGTTTCTCGCTGGGTAAGTACGGGAAGTTCGGGATCGAATCAATCTTAAAAGGAGGAGAGAGATGAATTCCAAGGCAGTGGGATTACTGAAGATTTTTCTATGGTTTATCTGTTTGTTCCATATCGTCGTCGGGATCGGTCTAAACGTGTGGCCGGAAATGGCATCGCACATGGCCAAACTGTACGGGGTCAAGGTCCCGTTGACGCCGCAGTTGGTCTATCTGCTGAAGCCGTTGGGCGCGTTTATGTTCGCGCTGGGATTGTTCGCCATGATGGCGGCCAAGGACCCGCGCAAACATATCTCGACCGTTTACATCTTTGCGACGCTGTTTACGATTCGTGGGATGCACCGGTTGATTTTTCAGGATGATATTCAACGGCTTTTTATGATCCCGTCCCAAAAGCTGATGACCGGCATGGCGGTGTTTATTGCGATGGCGGTCTTGCTGTTGGTCCTGGGCATGGCGGTCGGTAACCGCGGTTCCGCCGACTAAACGGAGGCCCGCCGTCGTGGATAAAGGTTTTTTTCTCATCCTGTCGCTCGGCTGCCAGTTCGTCTTTCTGGCCGCCGATCTCATTGAACGCCGGCTCACCCGCGACCGGCGCCACGGCGCAGAGCCGCTCAAGCCCACGTCGCTGATGTTTCTGATCGGCGTTATCTTTGTCTACGGCGTAATCCAGTTCGGCGGACTGGCATTGATTCCGAAAACCGAGATTCTCCTCGAGGCGATACGCCGGCACCTGACCCTGCCGGTCCTGTTTCCGTCCGCATCACAAACCCTGACCGTATTCCAGTGGACGTTGCTCGGCATCGCCGGATTCTACATCGCCGGTTTCTGGGATTACATTGTACATCGCTTCATGAGCCACAGCCAGCCGTTGTGGTTTACCCATGAATATCATCACCTGCCCAATGAACTTTGCCTCGGACTGCCCGGCTTGTGCGTGCGGCCGTTCGTGGTTGTGGCGGTGCTGCCGTCGACGATCGGGACGCTGGTGACGATGTGCGCGGGCCTGGCGCTGTTGGGTCTGAACCGGTTGCCGCTGATGCCGTTGGTCTACGCGGTGATCTTCGCGCAGATGCTGATCCTGCTGGCCACGCATTCATCCTTTTTTTTGCAATTCCCCCGGATCCATCATATATTGAAGTACACCGCGATCACCACGCCGCAGGAGCACGAACTGCATCATACGGTGGACTTGAAAGGTAATTACGGAAATTTCACCGTGCTGTGGGACAGGGTTTTCGGTACGTACCTTGATCCCCTGAAGGCCGAAAACCAGGGCCATCAGCTCGGCCTGTCCTATGACCAGGACTTCCTCGGCGCGATCACCATGGGGAAGTGGAAACTCCCCGCGGACCTGCGTGAGCGGTTTCAGGTGGGACGCTACTGTAATATCAATCACAAACCGACGGGTAAAGCGAGCTGACATGACAAAATCTCCAAGAAAACCCAAAGAACCGCTACTGGCCCTTCTGTTGTCCGTCTGGATAATGGGTTTGGGGCAAATTTACACCGGTCTTGTTCTTCGCGGTTTGGTGATAATGGTCGTTCCTGCGCTACTGGCGATAATTCTCCTAATCTACATATTCCAACCGGATACCACCATAAATCAATTTGGGATGATAGCCATAGCAATATCTTTTTTGAGTTTTGTTATTTGGGTTTATATCGATTCATATATTAGCGCCAAGCGGTTTAATTTACGGAATCACCTTGAACGGAATATTACCAAGAGTAAGAGGATCCTTTTGATATGCGGGATAATTATTGCTTATCTTCTTCCGGGGCCGTCACTACTCATGGCCTTGTATATTCGGGCCAATTTTATACAAGCCTTTAAAATTCCCTCCGGTGCCATGCGCATGGCCCTCCGGGAAGGGGACAGACTAATGGCCGACAAACGTCAGCCCCTTTTGTCGCGACTTAAGAGAGGAGATGTGATTGTCTTTGACTACCCGAAAGATCCGCAAAGAAAGTTTGTTAAACGCCTGATCGCATTCGGAGGAGAGTCAGTCGAAATTATTAAGGGAGATGTGTACATCAATGGACGGTTAGTCACGGAAGCGGAAATTAAAAATAACTATTACTACAATCAGGGTGCTTTTGGAGAAAGTGGCCGGCCAGTGGAAGTTCCGCCGGGATACCTCTATGTACTGGGTGATAATAGCGGTGCCAGCCACGACAGCCGAATGTGGGGCTTTGTCCCGGAAGATAATGTGATCGGCATCGCTTACAAGATTTACTGGCCGCCTGAGAGATCAGGGCCCTTGCACTAAGATGCGGAAAGGGTGTATGGGTATAAGAGTACATGGGTTGAAGAGTTGATGTCACTGCGCCATTTCTTGTACTAAAGTAACGGTCCAACCACCCATATACCCATACATTCATAAACCTATCGAAGTACTTCAAATCTCCTCATGAACACCAAGCGTGACATCTGGATCTGTTCGTTACTCGGCCTCGGCGCACTGATTGTGCGCATGTTGCTCGTCAGCAAGGGGCCGTTCAGTCCGGAGTCGTTGAACCTGGCACTGAAGGCCGAACAGACCGTCGATACCCTGCAGCTGCAGTACATGTTCGGCACAGGTTACCCGCTGACGATGATCATCACCGCGGCGGCGGTCTTTGCCGGACGGTTCCTCGGCATCGACGATCCGGTGCTGTCCGCGAACTTGATGAGCGTCTATGCCAGTGCGCTGTCCATTCCCGTATTTTATTTACTCGTGAAACGTTTAACCGGTGTGCCCGCGGCCGTGATCGCGGCGGTCCTGCTGGCGGTCAGTCCGATTTATTTGGGGATCTCGGTCTACGCCAAGGGTCACGCGCTGGAGCTGATTTTTGCCTGCGGCGGTTTGTTGGCGTTGCTTGATTACAGTGAACGGCACGGGGCCAATGCGCTGTTTGTGAGCGCGCTGCTGTTCGGCTGTCTGGGTGGCGTGCGCGTGCAGGACCTGGTCTTCATCGCCCCGGCGGCCGCGTACCTGATGTTTTTCTGGAACGCGAATAAAGGGCAGCGGCTCAGAGACATCGCGGCCGATGCCTGTATTCTCGGTGTCGCGGTGGTCGCGATCACAGTTGCGTTTCATCTGCCGTACCTGCTGGGAGCGGAGCGCGTGGCGTACCTCGAGCAGCTGGGGATGTTCCGCGGTCTGTCCTTTACGGCGGCGCACAGTCAGAGCTGGTTCGCGTCGTGGCCGTATTACCGCGAGTGGTTTCTCACCAATTTTACCGGCTTCGGCCTGCTCGCCGCCGGCGTCGGGCTCATACTGGCATGGCGTGCCGAACGGAAGATGGCGCTGCTCGCGCTGATCTGGTTTCTGGTGCCGTTCGGATTTTATCTGGTGATCGACACCACTATCCCGCGGCTCTTCGTAATCTTGTTACCGCCGGTGATCATCTGCGCCGCGTACTTTTTGGCCTACGGTTACCGCCGGCAGGGGATGACCGCCGCTGTCCTGGGTACGCTCATCGCGGTGCTGCTGGCGGGCAGAATGCTCTTCAACATCTATCCGGCGCTGAAATACCGGAATTATCATGCCGTGGTGCCCGAGTACGTGCGCTGGGTCCGCGCGCAGGTTCCGCCGGACGCGCGCATTATCTGCAAGGACGATTTTATCTTCTACGAACATTATGGGGGTTTCGTCACGCTCAAACGCCCCAATCCGCGCGGCGGGGACACCACCTATTTGGAAGTGTACCGCCGGGAACTCGAAAGGCTGATTGCCGCCGGAGTACCGGTGTATGTCAGCGGTGTGGGTTTGTACAGCTATGACCCAGGCCGCGTGGTGTCGGGATACCTGAAACGCTACTTTGATTTCCACGAAGTCGGCCGGCATCCCTATGAAATTTGGCACACCGGAGAATTACAGACGAGGGTGTTTGAGGATCCGTTGTATCAGGTGGTGTTGAAATAGGTGTGTCCGGGGTTGAGTGGGCGGGATTAGGCGGAGTCTGATACAATATCGGCATGAAACGGCTGGCGCAAATTTCCGGTTTTGTGATATCGGTCGGCATTCTGGGAGCGATATTCTATTTTTGGTCCCGGGAGCAATACGAAGCAGCAGGCTACATCATGGCTGGATTTCTTTTTGTCAGTTATCTCGGCCGTGTGATTTATGCCTTGGTTTATGAGAAAAGAACGGGAAGGACACCTATGCATGAAGAATCGTGAGGACATCGGTAGGCAGCAGAGGGAAATATGTGAGAAGTACGGCACATTGAATTTTACCCCACCGGAACACATGCGCGTGGGAATTAATGAAAATGTCCGTACCAGTCTTCAACCGATCAATGGATTAAGGAATCCCGTGGAAGGGATCGCGTCGGGTTGGTTCATCTGGGCCGGAGAGGAATGGTCGGATGCCGATGATTTTTTTAAGCCCATTTGCATTTCACACCTCGAAGATTGGTGTCCACAGGTCATCAAATATCTCGCCTTGCCACCCGGGTATCGATTCCTGATTGACGATAAAGGCTATGAAGATGTCTGGTATGATGAAAAATTGTTGGATATATGATGAGACGACAACTCATACCCCCATCTACCCATACAAAAATAAGTGGATCCTTCGATGAATGACCAACAATTCCGCGCATATATTGACGAGTCGTACGCCTGGTTTGAGCAGCGCCAAGCCGCGCTACAGGCGGCGTACCCGCTGGCGCAAAGCCGTTTCGGCGGCTTTGATCAGGCGTCGGGCACATTGCAGTTGATCACCTCCGGGCAGGAGGAACTCTTGTTCCGGTATATTCAGATCGCCTCGTGGTCCAAGGCCAAGCAGACCTTTATGTGGGGGTGGGGGAACCAAACGGTGGACAAAGAACGCCGCAACGATTCCGCCCGGCTGAAGGAACTGGCGGCCAAGACCGGGCTCGACCTCTTTGAGAAACCCGTGTTCGTCGCCGACCCCGAAATGGCCCGCGAGATGATCACCCTCGCCGCCCGCCACCTTGACGTGCTCGGGATATACCGAGTGGAACAGGGGGAGTTGAGGATATTTCTTGGATTAGTGCCAGAATTTGGCAAGAAATAATTTATCTTCGTTCAGCCTCCTAGGAAATCCTGAAGTAGTTACAGAATAGTTGTATTTCATTCCATAAGAAATTGACATATAATGAGTTAAGAACTATTCATGTGTTATAATTTATTGTGTAAACTGATATGAGAGCATTTTGCATAATTTGATCCTTTGGTAGAGTACGATTCGCGCGGAAAAGAATGCATTGTGAAATTGTAGTGTAATATGGTAGGGTAATGTTAATTCAAGGAGTCAAAAATGAGTCCATCAAAAAGCAAAAGTCAGTATGTTAAGGCTGCAAATGCCCAAACAGTGCGGCAGGTGGTAATACCTAAGAATATTCCTGCTGGCTATCAGGCATCGAAAAGTGGTGGCAAGATCGTGATATCTATCAAAAAGTCTCAGTAAAAGATTAATCCCTCCCGAAAATCTTTCCTCATGCAGTATACAAATGATGATCGAAAACGATTTGGTTTGCTGCCATCCTCAAATCTCCCTTCGGAGAAATATCGGAGTGAATTTAGGCGCGATTATGCGAGACTGATTCATTCCCCCGCATTTAGGCGCCTTCAAGGTAAAACACAGTTATTTCCAGGAAAGGAAAGTGATTTTTTTCGCAATAGAATGTCACATTCATTGGAAGTTGCGCAGATTAGTAAATCAATAGCTCTCAAACTAAACGATGATCTTAGTAAGAAATATAAAAATAAGTACTATATCGATTTGGATCTCGCAGAGTTCGCGGGATTGGCGCATGATTTAGGTCACCCTCCTTTTGGCCACCTAGGGGAACAAGTATTGGACGAATTAATGTGTCGGTATGGAGGCTTTGAGGGAAATGCACAAACTTTAAGGATTCTTGCAAGAATTGAAAAAAGACATCCGGAATTTGGTTTAAATTTAACCATGAGGAGTTTGGCTGCGGTTTTAAAGTACGATAGAAAAATTCCGTTAAAAAGGGCAAGAGGAAAAATAAGTAGACCCGTAAAAGGTTTTTATTCGGAAGATCAGGAATTGGTAAATAGGTTGAAGAATAGTGTGCTTCAGGTGCCAACGAAATCAGAGTTTAAAACTATCGAATGTAAAATTATGGACATAGCAGATGATATCGCATACTCCACATATGATTTAGAGGACACTTTGAAAGCAGGTTTTATTGGTCCTATGGATATAATCTTCGCGGAAGAAGACTTGAGAAAGCGTGTGCGATTAGAGGTAAATAAGTCTTTGAAAGTAAAACTAACCGATGCAGATTTAATAGAGATAACTTGGCGAATATTTCAAAATTATGTTGATCTTATTGAGCTACCTAAAAAGGGTAGATTTAGTCCAGATTTTGTGAGGTTTATATCCAAAGTTTTTGCTCAAACGACCTTTCATGCTTCTCGCGTATTGGCCAAAGATGGATATGTGCGGTCAGACTTTACTTCTTATTTAATTGGAAAGTATATTAGATCTGTAAATATTACAGTTATTGATTCAAAGAATCCTGCACTATCAAGCGTTGAACCAGACCAACAAGAGCGAATAGAAATTGAAGTTCTAAAGCGACTGATTTACGAATCGCAAATAAATTCTACCAAACTTAGAACAGTTTGTTATCGTGGAAGACAGATAATTGAAACAATTTTTAAAGCGCTTACAAGCAAAGAAGGACAACATCTATTGCCGGACGATTTTGGAGAAAGATACTCTAGGGCTCAGGGCATAAGAAATAAAAAAAGAGTTATTTGTGACTTTATCTGTGGAATGACAGATCGCTACGCGCTTGAATTCTATGGCAGGTTATTGTCCGAGAATCCACAAACGATCTTTAAGCCATTTTAGCAGCGCTATAGTTCCGTACGCTTTGAGTACCACAACCCCACAAATACCCAAAACATCACCGACGGTAATGTCGCGTACATCAAACGGTGGAGGCTGACCTGTAGCCACCACAGGATGCGGGTGTTGTCGAAGTAGGTGTTCACGAAGTAGTAGGCGCTGATTACGAGGATGTAGCCTAAGAGAAAGACGGGGATGATGACCAGGTGGCGGCGGAAGCAGCGGTTGGCGCCCAACAGGATTCCCAGCACCAGTAAAATCCACAGGCCGTTCCACGTCGGACTAACCAGCTCCACCAGAATGAAACTGAAGATCGCCCTCACCCGGAACCAGCTCACCGGGTTGGTGTCCGACACCAGCCCGTTGATAAACGTCGTGCTCTTGGGCGCGACAAATAAGGTAAAGACCACCGTCACGATCCCGGCGGCCATCGCGGCCGTATACAGATTGATCAGCACGCGCTTATCCGGTTTGTTTTTATAGAAGAAATATCCCGCCGCGAGCACCCCGATGATCCCCGCCGCCATCAGCCCTTCGCCTTTGGAAAAACTCAGAAACCCCAGCGCGATCCCCGCGGCGACCGCGTATCCCGGATTGTTTTCAAGCTTCGCCAGCACCACACACACCACCGCCGCCAACAAGTAGTAGGCGACGACGATGTCCGCGTACTGGCTGAGCGAGAGCTTGACGTACATCGTGGAGGTCAACAGGATGATCCCGCTCAGGATGGCAAAGGGCGAGCGCGTGACCCGCGCGATGGCCGCGTACATAAGGCCCACCGTGGCGAAGCTGAAGACAAACGCGGTGGTCACCGGTGTGATAAATTCCGCGTCTTCTTTGAAGATCCAGCCCCAGCAATTGATCAGCGGCAGCTGCAACGGATAATGCGGGCTCGAGCGCCACAGCACCGGATCGAAGATCGTGGTCCATCCGTGATCGGAGAGAAACAGGATCTTGGCCTTCAGATTCCATGTCGCCCACGCGTCCCATCCGCCGTAGACGTAAAAGTGGCCGTGCCGCCACAACGGATACGCGCCGGCGCACAGGATCAGGTAAGGAATGATCTGCGACCAGTGAAAGTCGCGCAGGTTGATCCATTTTCCTATCCGGCCGCGCACCCGCCACACCGCCCACGCCGACAGCCCGGCGAGTGCCAGCAAGTTTCCGCCGAGGATAAATCCCGGCGAGAATCTCTTGAATATCATGAATGCCCAAAAGGTGATCTGCGCGCTGACACCGAGTCCGATACCCGACGCCAAAAACACGTGCAAACCGGGAGGAAGCGGACGGTCGCGGTCCTGGAGGCAGGTGAGCAACAGATAGCCGAGGGTGAATGATATAAGGTAAGGCAAGTATGTGGTGAACATGTTTAAGCGGGCAAGAAATTTCGAAATCCGGAATCCGAATATCGAAGGAATATCGTAACTCGCATTACCGAATATTCAAACCGGTTATTTCGATATTCGGTCATTAGGTATTTCGAACTTCCTTCGGATTTCGATATCACGAGTTCAAGAACGAAGTGCA
>JAGQKV010000003.1 GCA_020429915.1 Candidatus Omnitrophota bacterium
GCGTCACCGGTTCGGTCAGCATCATCCAGGACATTACCAAACAGAAGCGTACCCAGGAGATGCTGCTGCAGGCCAAGCTCGCCGCGGAAGAAGCGAGTAACGCCAAATCGCTGTTTCTGGCCAATATGTCTCACGAGGTGCGCACGCCCATCAATACGGTCATCGGCATGATCGATCTGACCCTCGACAGCCAGCTGAACGCCGAACAAAAGGAAAATCTCGAAGTCGCCAAGGACGCTTCGGTCAATCTGCTCGGTTTGCTGAACGATATCCTCGACCTGTCGCGCGTGGAGGCCGGCAAGATCAGCCTCGAATATATTGAATTTCACCTGCACAATGTCGCGCAAAGCGTGGTCAAGGGCATGTCGGTACTGGCGCGCAACAAGAATCTCGAGACCAAACTCATTGTGCATAAGGAAGTCCCGCAGCTGGTCGAAGGCGACCCGGTCCGTCTGCGCCAAGTCCTGGTCAACCTGCTGAACAACGCGATTAAATTTACGCACAAAGGCACTATCACCGCCGAGATCAAGGTGGCGTCCCAAGACGGGGACGACGTGATCATCCTGTTTTCTGTGATCGACGAAGGAATCGGGATTCCCAAATCTAAGCAGGAGAAAATCTTCGACATCTTTTCCCAGGCCGACGACTCCACCACGCGGCGTTTCGGCGGGACCGGTCTCGGTTTGGCGATCTCCAAACGTCTGACCGAAATGATGGGCGGACGCATTTGGGTGGAAAGCGAAGAGGGCCGGGGCAGCACGTTCCATTTTACGGCGCGTCTGAAGCTGGGCAAACATTCGTCGCTGGCCTCGGTCAACGAAATGGAATTTGTGGACGTTGACGAAAACGCCCTGCGGGAACGTCTGAAGGGCATCAAGGTCCTGCTGGCCGAAGATAACCTGGTCAATCAAAAGATCGCCGTCAAGGTGCTTGAGAAGCAAGGCTGGCTGGTGGTGGCGGTCGAAAACGGACAGGATGCCGTGGACAAGGTGTTGCACGAGAATTTTGACGTGGTCCTGATGGATGCCAATATGCCTATTCTCGACGGGCTGGAGGCCACCAAATTGATCCGCGACAATGAACGCAAAACCGGCAAGCACGTCCCTATTATCGCCCTGACCGCCCGGGCGATGCAGGACGACAAGATGCGCTGTCTCAACGCCGGGATGGACGGTTATGTGGCAAAGCCGATTAATCGCAAGGAACTGTTTTTAACCATTGGGACGATTATCAGTAAAGGAAGGGAAAAAGATGAGTGACGAGATTATCGACGTGCCGGAATTTCTGGACCGAGTGATGGAGGATAAGGATCTGCTGAAAGAACTGCTCGACATCTTTTCCGCGGACTATGTCCAGAAGCGCCAGGATCTGGGAAAGGCGGTGGAGACCAAGGATTTTGAGACCATTCGCAGCGTGGCCCATTCCTTGAAAGGCGCCTCGGGAAACATCTCCGCCAAACCCTTGCGCGAAGTTTGCGTGATACTGGAGAAAAAGGGAAAGGAATCGGACGGCGAGGGACTCGAGGCACTGCTGGCCGACCTGGACAAGCAGTATGCCGCGCTGGAAGAGCGCATGAAGACCCTCAAAGAAGAACTCTAAATGATGCAACCGCTCGGTTTCATCACCCGGACCCCGTGGGTCACCGGTTGTTTTTTTCTGCTGCTGGCGCTCATCGCCTACGGCAACGCCATCCACCATCCGTTTGTCCACGATGACGTCGTGTTCATCCTCAACAATCCGCACATTCGGGACCTGAGTCCGGCCAGCGTGTTCCAGCCGAAAATTATTGAGGGGCCGGCCGCGGGACTCATTAACGTTTATTATCGCCCGCTCATCGAGTTGTACTATCGTCTGGTGTTTGCCGTCTTCGGGAGCAATGCCTGGGGATTTCATCTGATCAATATCCTGCTCCACGGGATGAACGGATTTCTCCTGTACCGGCTGTTGGGCCGCGCGCGTTTGTTGCCGCCGGAAGGCGCGCTGTTTGTGGCCGTGCTGTTTGTCGTGCATCCCGTCCAGACCGAGGCGGTGGCGTGTATTTCCGGGATCTCGAATCTGTTGCTGCTGACCGTGATTCTTGGCTGCTTTTTGTGTTATTTGCGCGGACGCGAACCGGACGGCGGCGGCGCGCTGGCGGTGAGTGTCGGATTGTTGCTGACCGGCTGTCTCATCAAGGAGCAGATGATCGTGCTGCCCGTGGTGATCCTGCTTTTCGAAGCGCTGAATCTATCCGGAGGACAACGGAGGTGGGGGAAGTGCCTGACGTTGTTCGGCGCGCTGGCCGTTTATTTTCTGCTGCGCCGCGCGCTGCTGGGGATGGCCGTCACCGGGATCTTCGATCCGCGCGGGGAATATCTCCTGCGCTTCCTGGCCATCCCGCGTTCACTGTTAACGTATTTGCAAATCATCCTGTGGCCGGCGGGCCTGCACTATTACCGTTCGCTCGATGTCCTGCAAACCAATACGTGGGCGTGGGCGGTGACGGCGGTCTTGCTGGTGATCGTCACCGCAGTCATCCGGCGGATGCCGCCCGAACCGCGGCGTGTGATGTTGTTCGGGACAGGTTGGTTTATGATTACGCTGCTGCCGATGTTGAACATCGTGCCGCTGGTCAACGAGTACTCGACCATCCTGAATTTCGAACACTTCCTGTACATCCCGATGATCGGCCTGCTCACGTCGCTGACCATGTTCGTCCGGGAACGGGGGGCCGCCGCGGCGAAGCTCTTCCCGGCGGTGGCCGTGGGACTGGTCCTGCTGAGCGTGCCGTTGACCTGGCGTCAAAATACGTATTGGCGCTCGGAAACCGCGTTGTTTACGCGGACCCTGCGGTTCCAGGAATCGGGCCGCGTGCGCATGCTGCTGGGCAAGGCCCTGTATTTTCAGGGGGACTATCCGGCGGCGATCAATGAGTACCATAAGGCCTTGGCGATCATGAAGGACTACGCGGGCAAGACCCCGTTGCCCGCCGTGCGCGAGTTTTACCGCGGCTTTATAAAAGGAATCTACTTCGATCTGGCCCATTGTTACGAGGCTTTGCAAAATCCGGACACAGCTATTACAATGTACGATCAGGCCTTGGCCATCGACCCGCGGGATATTGTCCTTTACAATAATCTTGCGGTCGTTTACATTAAGGAAAAAAATTTTACCGCCGCCGCCGGTTTGCTCGAAAAAGCGTTGGGCCTCGATCCGGCCAGCCCGCTGACCATGCAAAACCTGGCCTATTGTTACGTCCAGCTCGGCCGCCGGGCGGAGGCAGATGCGTTATTCCGTTCCGAAAGGGTTTCCGACTATGAATAATCCAGCCATGATTGTCGGTGTCATCGTCTTTATCGTGCTGACGATCCTGATGTTCGAGGTCCTGTTACTGCCCGAAGTTAAAAAACGGCAGAAGAAGGACAGAAAACCGCGCAAACACGTCCCCGGGGAAGAGGAACTCAAGCTCAAGGAAGCCTTGGAGCGGGCCGACAAACGTGAGCGCGGCCTGAAAGAGGATGTCGAGGAAGTGGAAAAACGTCTCAAGAAGACCGAGGAAGAATTGACCGACGAAAAGTCCAAGGTCAAAAAGCTTCAGGAGAAACTGATTACCGAACGCGGCTGGCATGAAAAAGAGGCGGAAGAGACCCACAAAAAGAATAAAGAAATCCAGCAGATGCGCGAGGATTTTCAAAAAGAGCAGGAAAATTTCAGTAAGGAGCACACCTCCATGCTGAAGCTGGAGCACGCCCACCGCGACCTCAAGAATCAGTATCAGGACCTGCATAATGAGAAGCGCGCCCTGGAACGGGAAGGATCCCTGCTCAAGGGCAAGCTGGAGGAGTACCGCCGCGAGATCGCCCACCTCAAAAAGGACCTCGCCGTCGTCCAGAAGAAAAAAGAAGAGGAGACCTTCGTCGCCAAGTCCGAGTACGGCCGGCTGGAGAAAGAACTGGAGAAGGTCCGCAAAGAACTGGAACGGGCGCAGCGGGAAATTGAATCCAAACCCCCGTCCTGAGCAAGGTAAATAAGACTATGTCCCGAAGGACCAGCCCTTTCTCCCGGCGGACCGACTGGCCGCGTCAGACCAACCGTATCACCTGCGTCCATGAAGAGCTTAAAGAACAAAACATCGAGATCATTGATCTGACGGTGTCCAATCCGACGCGCTGCGGCCTCGCCGCTCCGCCGGAGTTCTTGGACGCGTTGCGCGACCCGGCGGGGTTGGAATACACGGCGGACGCGCACGGGCTGCTCTGCGCCCGGGAAGCCGTGGCCGGACTGTTCGCGCGGCGCGGGCTGACGGTCGATCCCCGTGATCTGTTCCTGACGGCATCGACATCCGAGGCTTACGGTTTTGTGTTCCGCCTGCTGGCCGATCCCGGCGACACGATTTTATTTCCGACGCCGAGCTATCCGCTCTTTCATTTTTTGGGTGAGATCAACGACGTGGAGCTCGGGTTTTATCCGCTGACCTACCGGGACGGCTGGCGCATCGATATGGAGGGGCTGGTGGAGGCCCTGCATCCCCGGGTCAAGGCTCTGGTCACCGTCAATCCCAACAATCCCACCGGATCCTATCTGAGTGAGGAAGAGCGACGGCATCTGAACAAGATTGCGGCCGAGCGGGGCATGGCATTGATCAGCGACGAAGTCTTCTATGAGTTCCCCTTGGGAGACGCGCCGGGGGCGAGCCTGGCAGGCAACGCGCCGGCCCTGACGTTTACGCTGGGCGGTCTGTCCAAGTATCTGGGACTGCCCCAGATGAAGCTGGCGTGGATTCTGGTCAACGGCCCCGAGCACCTGGCGGCGGAGGCTCGCCAGCGGCTGGAGATCATCGCCGATACCTATCTGTCGGTCAATACACCGGTTCAGTGTGCGCTGCCCGCGTGGCTCAGTCAGGCGGACACCGTGCAGGCGCCGATTCTCCGGCGGGTGCGGAACAACTGGGAGCATCTTAACCGGGAGGCTGCCGGATTGCGGGGCACGCAGGTGCTGCGCGCCGAAGGCGGCTGGTATGCCGTTCTTAGGGTCGCGCCGGTCCGCAACGAAGAGGAGTGGGTCTTGAAGCTGTTGTCTAAATATCACGTCTTTGTGCATCCCGGATTTTTCTACGACTTTGAGGACGGCCCCTGCCTGGTGGTCAGTCTGCTGGTCCCGCCGGACGATTTTCGCGAGGGAATCGGCCGCGTACTGAGCCGTGTCGAACAGCAAAGCGGGTCCTGACACGACGGAAAATCCAGCCATTCCTTGAAAAGTCAACGCGATTTGCTAATATGAAGAAAATTCGGATCCTGTTATGAAACCGCAATCTCTGAAAATATTGGTAGCTGAAGATGAACCGGATGTCCTGAACGTCATGTGCAAGGCCGTGGCGCGGGAAGGGTATAACGTGGTGACCGCCGCGGACGGGGAAGAGGCCTGGCAAAAAATCCAGAGTGAAATCCCCGACATGATCCTGCTGGACATCAACATGCCTGTCAAAAACGGTTTTGAGGTGCTTAAACTGGTGCGTGAGAATCCTTCCGGGGACAAATGGCAGCCGGTGATCATTGTCTCGGCGCGTTCGGAGCTCAACGACATCCGTAACAGTTACAATCTCGAGGCCGACCACTATATTGCCAAACCCTGTCAAATGGACGACGTGCTGAAGGCCATCCGGCTGATGGCCGCCCTGATCCCGCAACACAAAAAGCCGTCGGAAATGCACGAATAGCCGCGGCACCGGTGGATATGCCATGAGAATCATCGCTACCGTCATTATCTGTGTCATCGGCTTAGTAATTTTTGTCCATATCCTGGAAACAAAATCCGTCTTTGTCCCGGCGAAGGAAATCCTGCGTACTCCCAAGGAGCTCGGGATCCCGTTTGAGGACGTGTGGCTGCAGGTGACGGTTCCGGCGGACTTCAAGATCCACGGCTGGTGGATCAGCCGGGAGGACCGGCGCAAGACGATCCTGTTTTTACATGGCAACGCGGGCAACATCAGCGACCGCTTGGACAAGATCAATATGTTCAACCGTATGGGGCTGAACGTCCTGATCATCGACTATCAGGGTTACGGCCGCAGCGAGGGTATTCCGACCGAAGGCGGGATGTACGCCGACGCGCAGGCTGCGTACTTTTTTCTGACGCGGGATAAAGGCATCGCCCCGGACGATATTTTCCTGTACGGCGCTTCACTCGGCGGGGCCGCGGCCGTGGACGTGGCCGCCAAGAATCCCGTCGGCGGATTGATCCTGGATTCGACCTTTACCAGCGCCAGGGATATGGCCCGTCATATTTTTCCGTTTGTGCCGACATTCCTGGTGAAGGTTAAACTGGATTCGCATTTGAAGATCAAGGCAGTGGCGGCGCCCAAGCTGTTTTTTCACAGCAAGGCGGACGCCACCGTCCCGTACCGGTTCGGACGCAAGCTGTACGATGCGGCTGCCGGGAGAAAGAAGTTTGTAGATATCGAGGGCGGCCATAATGACGGGCACGTTCACTCTGAAGACATCTTCGTAAAGGAGATTCATGATTTCATCACCGGACAATAAGCGGACGGCCATGCCGTTTCTGCGCACGCAAGGGCAGCGTATCTTCGATGAGAACGGGCGCGAGACGCGGCTGCGCGGCGTTAATCTGGGCGGCTGGCTGATGATGGAAGCGTATTTCATGTTCGCCCCGAACCGCCCGCTGCATCTCTTTGAAAAGAACTTCCAGCGTGCCCTGGGGGCCAAGGCCCTGGAGGAATTCCATCATGAGTTCCGGCACAATTTTATCCGCGAAGAAGATTTCGACGCGATCCAGAAACTGGGATGTAACTGCATCCGGTTGCCGTTTCATTACCGTGTCATCGAGCCGGTCGCGATGAAACCCGGTGGCAAAGATGTCGGCTATTTGGACAAGGCGATCGGCTGGGCGCGCCAACGCGGGATTTATGTCATTCTCGACCTGCACGCGGCGCCGGGGTCGCAAAATCACGATTGGCATTCGGACAGCGACGGCAAGGCGCAGTTCTGGACCTCGCCGCGAAACCAACAGCGCACGCTGAAGATCTGGCAATTCCTGGCCGACCGTTACAAAGACGAAAGCGCCGTCGCGGGATATGACCTGTTAAACGAAACCGTTTTGTCCGACCCGGTCAAGTTAAACCGTTTCTATGCCGCCGCGATCGCGCGTATCCGCAGAATCGACAAGAAACACATCATCTTTGTGGAAGGGAATAACTGGGCGCAGGATATCGAGTGCCTCGACGTATTTGAGGACGACAACTACGCGTTAAGCATTCACAATTATGAACCGCTGGATTTTACATTTAACTTCGTGCCGTTCTTGCGTTATCCGTTGCGGCGGGCCAAGGCGCCGTGGAACCGGGCGATCCTGACCAAGAATCTGCAACGCTACGCGCAAACCGCGGCCAAACGGAATCTGCCCGTCCTGGTGGGAGAGTTCGGGGTCAACGCGCGGGAGGGCTGGTATGGGGAGGACCGCTGGCTGGCGGACACCCTGACGGCTTACGACAAGTTCGAGTTCCACTGGACCTACTGGACTTACAAAGCGGTTAAGAACTACACGTTTCCCGACGGGTTGTTCAGTTACCGCCCCAATCCGCCGTGGGTCCGCCGCGAAGGGCCGGTGACCGGCTGGGAGACCTACGCGGCCTTGTGGCCCAAGCACAAAAAAGAGATGGCGGCATCCTGGCGGACCGCGGCCTTCACGCCCAATCCGCAACTGATCAAGGTATTTAAAGCGCATGTCCGATAAAATCAGCAGTTTGAGCAATCCCAAGGTCAAACAGGTGGTCCGCCTGCGTCAGCGCCGCGCGCGTGACGAAGCCGGTTTGACGATCATCGAAGGCGCCAAGGAGCTGGCCACCGCCGCGCAGGCGGCGCCGGATATTCACCGGGTTTTTTATTGTCCGGAGCTGTTAAATTCTCAGGAGCACGTCATCATGGAGCATCCCGCGTTTATCAGCGCGGAGCGGCATGAGACCACCCGCGATGTGTATCACAAAATGGCCTACGGGGACCGCGACTCGGGAATCCTCGCCGTGTGCGCGACCCCGCGGTTCGAACTGAGCCGCATGCGTCCGGCAACGCGCGCGTTACTGCTCGTGCTGGAGGGTGTCGAGAAACCCGGTAATCTCGGTGCGGTGGTGCGCACGGCTGACGGAGCCGGCGTCGGCGGCATTTTGGTGTGCGGGGTCAAAACCGACATCTTTAATCCGAACGTTATCCGCGCGAGCTTGGGCACGGTTTTCTCTTTGCCGGTGGTGTCATGCAGCAATGAGGAGGCGCTGGATTTCTTACGGGTGCACAATTTTACCGTCACGGCGACGCTGCCGGACGCGCGGCATCTTTATTTCAAAGCCGATCTCAACCGGCGTTGCGCGATTGTCCTGGGGAGCGAGGAGAAGGGATTGACCTCCTTTTGGGTCGAGGCCGCCGACGAAAAAGTCAAACTGCCGATGAAGGGCCGGGCCGATTCACTGAATGTTTCAGTGACGGCCGCGGTGATGTGTTATGAAGCGCTCCGCCAGCGACAAAAATAGCGTCCGCCTCCAGGTCTTCCTTTCGCACAACGGTGTCAGCTCCCGGCGCAAGGCCATGGACATCGTTAAAAGCGGCCGTGTCGCAGTCAACGGAACGGCGGTGACCGAGCCGTCCACCCCCGTCCGCCCGGGCCGGGACAAGATCACCCTGGACGGGCACACGGTGTCCTCCAAGGGGATGGAGTATATCCTGCTCAACAAGTCCGCCGGCTACGCCACCACCAAGGAAGTCCGTCTCGATGAGGACAATGTTTTCCGTCTGCTGCCCCGCAAATTCCATCACCTCTCCCCGGTGGGCCGATTGGACAAGAACACGGAAGGTCTGTTATTATTAACCAATGACGGGGACACGGCCTACCGGTTGACGCATCCCAAGTTTCGCGTCGAAAAAACCTATATTGTGCAGGTGGAAGGGGAGATCAAACCTCCAAAGATAAAACGGCTGATTAACGGGGTCATTATCGACGACCGCAAAACCGCTAGGGCGCGGGTATTCCGGGTGCGCCGCGGCAAAGAGTCCTCCGAATTCTTTATGACCATACACGAGGGCCGCAAACGGCAGATTCGCCGAATGTGCGAAAAGGTCGGGCACAAGGTGCTCAACCTGAAACGCATCGCCCAGGGCCCTCTGCAGCTCGGCAATTTGGCCTCCGGACAGTGGCGTCCGTTGACCCGTACGGAAGTTCAACTGATTACGCGAAGCGACTGACATGATCACCATCAATAATCTCACCATGGGCTTCACCCAGCGGACGCTGTTCAAGGACGTCACCTTCAGCATTTTTCCGAATGAAAAGATCGGTCTGACCGGACCCAACGGGGCAGGGAAGACCACGCTGTTTTCCATTATCCGCGGCGAGCGCGAGGCCCTCGCCGGCGAGATCCAGGTCCAGAAAGGCATCAATATCGGATATCTCCCGCAGGAGGCGAAATTCAAATCCGAACGCACCGTCATGCAGGAACTGACCGAAGGGGACGACCGGATCAAGGCCCTGCGCCGGGAGAAACGCAAACTCGAAGACGAAAATAAGGCCGCGTCCCACCGCTACGGCGATGTGCTGGAGGAGCTCGAGGCCCTGGGCATTTATGAACTTGAACACCGCGCCGAAAAGATCCTGTCCGGCCTGGGTTTTAAGCCTGAAGATTTCGACCGGCCCATCCAGCATCTCAGCGGGGGGTGGCAGATGCGCACGCTGCTGGCCAAGCTGCTGACGTATCCGTACGATCTGCTGCTGCTCGACGAGCCCACCAATTATCTCGATCTCGACGCCACCCTGTGGCTGAAGGACTATCTGAAAAATTATTCCGGATCGTTTGTGCTGATTTCTCATGACCGGGTCTTTCTGAATGAAGTGACCAATTACACCATCGTTCTGGAAGGGGCCGGTATGACCAAGATCAAAGGGAACTATGAATTTTTCGAGGAGCAAAAGGGAGTTAACCTAAAGACGCTGGAAAAGAAACAAAAAGTGATCGAGAAAAAGCGCAAACAGCTGGAGCGTTTCACTCAGCGTTTTCACGCCCAGCCCAACCGGGCCGCCGCGGTCCGCAACAAACGCAAGCAGATCGAGCGTTTGGAAAATATCGAACTGCCGCAGGACCAGAAGAGCATCGGGGAATTCGAATTCGCCGAGGCCCCGGCCAGCGGTTATGTGGTGGAACACCTCAAGGGCGTCAGCAAGTCCTACGGCAAAAAACGTGTTTATGCCGATCTCGATATGGAAGTGCTGCGCGGACAGAAGATCTGCCTGGTCGGCCCCAACGGGGCGGGGAAGTCGACTTTGCTCAAGATGCTGGCCGGTGTCGTCGAACCCGACGGCGGTGAGATCCGGCTCGGGCATCAGGTGGAACGCGGTTACTTTTCGCAATCCCGGCTCGATGTGCTTAATCCCACGCGCAACGCCTTTGAAGAAGTGGCAAGCGCGGCCCCGCAGGGGGTCCAGTCCGTCCGGGTGCGCAGTCTGCTGGGGCTTTTTAATTTTCAAGGTGACGATGTGTTTAAACCGGTCAAGGTCCTCTCCGGCGGGGAGAAGAGTCGGGTGATCTTGGCGCGGTTGCTGATCCATCCGCCGAATTTCATGTTGCTCGACGAGCCCACCACCCACCTGGACCTGGACGGCGTCAAGGCGCTGACCAGGGCCTTTCAGAAATACACCGGCACCGTTGTCTTTATCAGCCACGATCTGTATTTTATCCGCGAGATTGCCGACCATATCGTCGAGGTCCGTGACGGCACCATCAAGACTTTTCCCGGCGGCCTCAACTATTACCTCGACAAAAGAGGGCTGGCCGGTCTCGGCGGCGGCGCCCCGTCGCCGCAGGTCACGGAAGACAACCGCGCGGCGGACAAACCGGGCAAGTCATCCGGAAAGAAAGGCGGCGGAAACCAATCGTCCTCAAAAACGAAGGACGAGAAGCCGAACTTGAAGGAATTGCGCGAGCAGCACAAGGCCGCCAAGAAGCGCGTTTCCCAAATCAAGAATCAGCTCAAGAATCTCGAACAGGAGCAAAAGGACCTGGAGACGGAAAGCTACGCGAAGTCCCGTCACCTTTCCAAGCAGTTCGACAAAGGCGATCCCGAGATGCTCAAAGAGTACGGACGCCGGCTGAAAGAGATCCAGACCCGGCAGCGTGAGATCGAAAGTGATATCAAAAAGCTTAAGGATGAGCGTGACCGGATCACCCGCTGATGAAACTTAAGGCCGACCTCCACGATATTTATTCAGACGGCGGGAAACTCCAGCAGGCCCTGCGGGACATTATGGAAGAAGCGGTAGCCGTCCGGGCCAAACAGGTGGAGATCATTCCCGGCAAAGGGAGCGGCCAGCTGAAAAAGCATGTGCTGAGGTATCTGGAGAAGAATTACAAGGGCGTGTATCACCGGATTGAGAAGGATGATAAAAACTGGGGACGGATTTTCGTTCACTTCCGCTGGACGTGACATTGTGCTAGAATGACCAAAATGCACCGACCGCTAATTCTGTGTGTGATTCTCACGGCAACGGTCCCGGCCGTCACCGGATGCCACAGTCTCGGGCATGTGGATGAGCTGTGGTTGCTCAAGCAGTACGGCGACGAAGCCGATGCCATGGACGAAGACATTGACGTTGCCGAGGCCGAATACCGGCAGATCCGGGAGGACGCGGACAACGGCCGCCTGGCGGCGGGGATTGACCGGGATACGGTCCGTGAGCGTTACGGTGATCCGGTTTATGTCCAGGATCCCGCCGACCGGCAGGGGGCGGCCGTGATGTGGATGTACCGCCGGCCGGTTCATTTTTTTGATTCCGACCGTGTTCTGTTATATTTTAATAAGGAAGGGCGGCTCATTGAGTACGCCGTGCAGCACCATCAACCGGTCTCCGGGGAGTAACCCGGAATGAGTGACAGCAATGGTCCGTTCGGGACCGTAACCGTATTCATCAGGAGGTTGACATGGGCAAATCCGGAAAAAAACCACGCACGAAGTTCGATGCCAAGAAATTCGAGGCAGGTGCGGACAACGAACGGAAGAAGGAAAAAGACTGGGGGTTTGACGAGATCGCCCGGTCCAAGACCAAACGGCGGTAATGCCCCGGGCTGTCATCCACACATTCTACCAGCGGCTTTACGAAACCTTCGGTCCCCAGCACTGGTGGCCGGGGGAGACCCCGTTTGAAGTCATCATCGGGGCCATCCTTACGCAAAATACCAACTGGCGCAACGTGGAGCGCGCCCTCACCAACTTAAAGAATCACAAGGCGCTGACACCCCGGGCCCTGCGGCGCATGCCGGCGGGGGACCTGGCGGCGCTCATCAGGCCGGCCGGCTATTTTAACGTCAAGGCCCGGCGGGTGAAGAACTTTATTGATTACCTTTATCACAATTACAACGGGGACTTGACATGTATGGCCACCGTTCCGACTCGCGAACTGCGCGCGGAGATTTTGACCGTTAACGGGATCGGTCCGGAGACCGCGGATTCCATTTTATTGTACGCCTTTGACCGTCCGGTTTTTGTGATCGACGCGTACACCAAACGCGTCCTCTACCGGCACGGGTTGATCGACCGCGACGCGGATTACCCCGCCATGCAGGACTTATTCGTGCGGCATTTGGATGAGGACCGGCAGTTATTTAACGAGTATCACGCGCTGATTGTCAGGATCGGAAAGGATTTCTGCAAACCGGTGCCGCGCTGCGAACAATGTCCGTTGAACGGCATTTCCTATTCGCTTCGCGATCGCTGCGAACGCTGTTTCCGGGTCTTGCAGAATGCGGGACAACGCGGGAAGAGGAGTCAGGGCGGCTCGGTGTGCGGCGGTTGTCAGGTGCCAGGGGCGTCTTCGCGATGATATTTCAGCCACTCCTCGCTGTGATTCTTGATCCAGTCGATGGCCGCCGTGGCGAAGCCGATATCACGGCCTTTTTTTTCGCTTTCAATCCATTTATGCTTGCGGATTTCTTCCCGCACTTTTTCATTGGAGAAGAAAGGGGACTTCTCAAACATGACAGAACTCCTTTCCGCGATTGGGGAATTTTTAGTATACTAAACTCACAGGATTTTTCAATCCTTGATATAAAAAATCAGGCAGAATCGGAATTATCGGAAGCGCGCGGCGGCTCCGTTTTCCGTCGACAAAGGACATCCGTATGACCATCGCCATAGTCATCTTGTTAATTGCCAACACCTTGCTGTTGTTATTTCTGTTAACGCAGATGAACAACCGCCGGCAGGAACAGGACCGCATCGAACGCAATATCCGCGAAGAGATGGCGGCCAACCGCAAGGAGCTGGGGGATAATCTCGGCAAGTTTTCCGAACAATTTCTCCGGCTGACCCAAATGAACGAGGAAAAGCTGGAGCGGGTGCGCGATACCCTGCAAAAAAACCTGCAGTCCCTGCAGGAGGACAATAATCAGAAATTGGAAAGAATGCGCGAGACCGTGGATGAGAAGCTGCAGTCCACCCTAGAGAAGCGGCTGGGCGATTCCTTCAAGCTGGTCAGCGACCGTTTGGAACAGGTCCACAAGGGCCTGGGCGAGATGCAGAATCTGGCGACCGGGGTCGGGGACCTGAAGAAGGTGCTGACCAACGTCAAGACCCGCGGGACGTGGGGAGAGATCCAGCTGGAGAATCTGCTCGACCAGATCCTCACGCCGGACCAGTACGAAAAGAATGTAGCCACCAAGAAAGGCAGCCGCGATCCGGTCGAATTCGCCATTAAACTGCCCGGCCAGGACGACGGCACGGCGGTGTACATTCCGATCGACGCCAAGTTTCCCAAGGAAGACTATGAACGCTTACTGGCCGCGCAGGAACAGGCCGACCCGGCGGCTGTGGAGGAATTCGCCAAGGCCATCGAAAACCGCATCAAGGCGGAAGCAAAAAAGATCCGCGAGAAATACATCGATCCGCCCAACACCACGGATTTCGGAATTCTGTATTTGCCCATCGAAGGGTTGTATGCCGAGGTGCTGCGCCGGCCGGGACTGACCGATGCCCTGCAGCGCGACTACCGCATCACCGTGGCCGGGCCGACGATCATAGCCGCGCTGCTGAATTCCCTGCAGATGGGCTTCCGCACGCTGGCGGTCGAAAAGCGCGCCAGCGAGGTATGGACGCTGCTGGGCACAGTGAAGAAAGAGTTCGGAAAATTCGGCGATATTCTCGAGAAGACGCAGAAAAAGCTTCAGGAAGCGTCCAACACGATCGAACAGGCCGGCCGCAAGAGCCGCAATATTGAACGTAAACTCGGCAAGGTCCAGGAACTGCCGTCCACCCCCCAAGAGGAGATTCCATCTGTTGATGACTTCGAAGACACGCAACTCTTTGACGACTCGCCCACTGTTCGATGATTTTTTCCCGGAAAATGTGACGGTCCTGGTCAGCACCCGCGACGAGGACTTTATGTTGCATCATCCCGAGGACCCTTTTTCCCTAAGCCAGCAGGACGCTCTGCGCGCTGGCGCCGGATTGGATCCCCGCCGGATCTGTAACGTCAGGCAGGTGCACGGCCACCGGATTATCAGCTTCCACGAACCCGTGCTTCCGCTGGCCGAGGCCGACGGACTGATCACCGATATTCCCGGCTTGGGACTGGCGGTACGTACCGCCGATTGCCTGCCGTTGATTTTGCATGACCCCCGGATCCCGGCGGTGGGCCTGGTCCACGCCGGTTGGCGGGGCACCGCGGCGCGGATCGGTCCGGCTGCCGTGGCGGCGATGGCCGCGGCTTATGGAACCGATCCGGGGCGTCTGCAGGTCGCTTTCGGTCCGTGCATCCGGATGCATCAGTATGAAGTCGGTCCGGAGTTCCAGGAAATCTTTCCGGACGAGGTCAGTCTGATCAGCGGCCGCCTGTACTTCGACTTGGCGTTGGCCAACCGGCGCCAGCTGCGGCAAGCGGGCGTCCGTCCCGAAAACATCGTCGACTGCGGGATTTGCACCTTCGCCGACACGCACTATCACTCGTTCCGGCGCGACGGCGAGTCGGCCGGGCGGATCCTGACCATCGTTCAAATTAAGGAGTAACTCATGTACATCGTGGTGCTGATGACCTGTCCCAATGCCGATGAGGCGAAAACGATCGTGGACACATTGCTCAACGAGAAACTCATCGCCTGCGCCAATCTGGTGAACCCGGTCCGTTCGTTATACTGGTGGGATGGGAAAGTCAATAGCGACGAGGAGGTTTTGGTCGTGATGAAAACCCGGCAGGACCTTTTTGCCGGCCTGGAAAAGACGGTCAAGCCGCTGCACAGTTACTCGGTGCCGGAGATCATCGCGTTACCGATCGCGGCCGGGAACCAGGACTATCTCGACTGGATCGATCAATCCACGGGAGGAAACGAAGGATGAACAGACGCTGGAAAGGATTGGCCGGCATTCTGCTGGGAGCCGCACTGCTGACGGCTGCCGTGCCGGTGGCGGGCATGGACCCGTTGTTGCTGCGCGGCCCCAACCCGCTGATCGGCAAACCGTTGGCTGATTTTGAAATACACGATATCGAAGGGAAAAAGAAAACCTTCTCCGCCATGCGCGGCGACAACCGGGTCATCATGATATTCTGGGCCACCTGGTGCCCGCACTGTCGTACCCAACTCGACGTGATCCGGCGCAACCACCAAAAGTTGATAGACAGCGGAGTGACGATGATGCTGGTCAACGTGGGGGAGAGCCGTGATCAGGCCCGGGCGTACCTGGTGAATGCGGGACTGCCGCTGAAGGAAGGGTATTTGGATCAAGACGGTTCGGTTTCGAACAAACTGGGCATCAACGGACTGCCGACGTATATCTTCGTGGACGAAAACGACGTGGTCGCCGCCGTCCAGCATCAACTGCCGCAGACATTGAGCGAGGTTTACTAACGAACCTATTGGCTTGTGCTCTGCCGCGCCTGTTGTTCGGCCTGGCGGCGGGCGAGGTTGTTGTCGAGGTTGGATTCCACCCGCAGGATGGTCATGAACTCGGTAAAGGTCTGATTTTTGCGTTCCTGCAGCAGGGCTTCTTCGATGGCGGCACGCTGCTCGGGCAGCTTTTCGGGATCGGCCGGTGTCTTGTTATCCAGATATAAAATGGCAAAACCCTTGGTTTGGTCGATCACCTCGCTGATGGGGGCCTCCTTGGTGAGGTCGAAGGCCGCGTTTTCAAATTCCTTGGAGATCCCGATAATCGGCAGGTATTGCCCGCGGCTGAAATCCGGCGACTGATAGAGATTGAGGCCGAGGTCCTTGGCCAGCTGCGCGAAATCCGCGGCCGGGCTTTCGGCAAATGCCGCTGTTATTTTCTCCCGCGCTTCCCGTGTCTTTTCCTTGGCCACTTCCCTGGCCTTCTCCAGTAAATAAGAATCCTTCACTTTGTTTTTCACTTCCTCGTAGTCCGGAATATACGCGTCGCGGCGTTCGGTCACGTTGACCAGGACCATGCCGTTGGGGGTTTCGAACGGTTCCGGGATCGTGTCGGTGGTCAGGCGGAATACATCCTGAAACATCTCGAACGGCCAGCCGAGGCTCATGTCGGGTTGGTCGATGTTGAAGAAACCGGTCTCCTTGATCTCCAGTGAGTTGGCTTCGGCCACCTCGCGCAGGTTCGGATTGATCAGGGTTTCGGTATAGATCTCGTCCGCCCGGTCACGGATTGCCTGCTGAGCCGCAAAATCATCGTCCTCTTCGCCGGCGAGGGGATCGTCGATATCGTCGGCCGGTTCGTTATCCAGCGACAGTTTCATGTCCAGTTCCTCCGGTTCCTTATCGGGGAAGGGGAGGAGGACGTACTCGACGTTGATCGCGGCCGGGATCATGAAGGCCGGGGGATTGGCTTCGTAATGCGCGCGCGCGCCCGCTTCGTCGTACATGTCTTCATTCTTGTACTTATCGGGCTCCACCAGGACATAACTCACCTGGACCTTCTGATTGCGCTGCTGGTATTCCGCGGCGATTTCGTCCGCGGACACGTGGACGTCCCGTGTGGCTTGGTCGTAGAGCAGCTGCATTTTCAGATTTTCCCGGATGCCTTCCTCAAAATCGCGCGGATTGACGCGCAGGTATTTGAGGACCTGTTCATACATGATGCTGTCGAAGTGTCCGTTGCGGTGAAAGTTCTGGTTCTCCTGAATACTCTTGATGACCATGTCATCGTAAACCTTGATCTTGCGCTTGTTCGCTTCGTGCAGCAGGATTAATCGGTCCCAGGTCCGGGATTCCAGATTGAGGTACGGTTTCAGCTCATGGAACTTGTCCCCGTATTGCATGAGGGACTGGATTTCCACGTTGCGATAGGCATCCAGGAAATCGGAGCGGGATACTGTTTGGCGGAATATTTTACCGGCGATATCGGGGTTGCCTTTACCCGTGATCAGGTAGGCCGTCCCGAAGAATCCGAATGAGAGGATGATCAGGATCGCGACCGCCCAGATAAACTTCTTCTTCAATTCCTTGTTACGAAAGAGTTTCAGCATGAGGGCTCCTCAATATTTATACTTGTCAAATGTCGTTTTTCTGATATATTGGGGCATCCGCGGGCGCGGCGCCGGAGGTTTTAACCACGGATTATAACCACGAATACCGTGTTTGACAAGGAATTTTCGGATCCGGGGGAGGTTCCCGGCCGTGCTTGCCCACAGAGAGCATTAATATTATACTTGGTGTGTGTCTTGTTGAAATGTCTTTACAAGCCAATTCGCCGCGGTTATAATGAAGCTCTTTTTACGCTATCACCGACGAAAGTGAAGACGCTAACCATATGAAGAAACTGAAATTAGGCCTGCCGAAAGGCAGTCTGCAAGACGCAACGATAAAGATTTTCGAACGGGCCGGTTTTAAAATTGTGGTACGCAGCCGCTCGTATTTTCCCAACATTGACGATGCCGAGATCGAACCGGTTCTGCTGCGCGCTCAGGAAATGAGCCGCTACGTTGAAGACCGCACGCTCGACTGCGGGATCACCGGGGCCGACTGGGTCCTGGAGAACGGCTCCAAGGTCAAATCGCTGGCCGAACTGCAATATTCCAAGCAGACCGAAAACAAGGTCCGCTGGGTCCTGGCCGTGCCGGAGAGCTCGAAGATCAAGTCGGTAAAGGATTTGGCCGGCAAGAAAATCGCCACGGAGGTCGTCGGCATCACCAAGAAGTATCTCAAGCAGCACAAGGTCCAAGCCGATGTCGAGTTCAGTTGGGGAGCCACCGAAGCCAAGGTCACCTCGGGCTTGGTCGACGCGATCGTCGAATTGACTGAGACCGGCAGCAGTCTGCGGGCGAACAAACTGCGCATCGTGGAAACGCTGTGCGAATCGAACACTCAGTTCATTGCCAACAAGGAGGCCTGCGCCGACGACTGGAAGCGGTCCAAGATGGAACAGATCATCATGCTGCTCCACGGCGCGCTGGCGGCCAGCAACATGGTCGGCCTGAAGATGAATATCCTGGAGAAGAATTTCGAGAAGGTCCGCAGTTTGCTGCCTTCTCTTAAAGAACCAACCGTGTCGCACTTGAGCGATCCGAAATGGCTGGCGGTCGAAACGGTCATCAGCGAGAATGTCGTCCGGGTCCTGATCCCGCGTCTGAAGATGGCGGGGGCGGAGGGAATTATAGAATATCCATTGAACAAACTCATCCACTAGAGGTAAGATTAAGGTAAACGTATGCCGTGCGGTAAGAAAAGAAAAAAAAGAAAAATCAGAACGCATAAGCGTAAAAAGCTCAGAAAGTCCCTGAGACACCTGAAGAAACGCGACTGGAAGTAATTCCGGTCTCCGATCCCAACACAGGCACGATCAACAAAGGCGGGTCCCATGCCAAAAGCGATAATGAAGTCACTCACGATCAGCTTCGGACTACTCTTGTTGATGTGCGCTCCCGTTCGGACCGCCGACGCGTTTGTATTCCAGGACCGGATCGCGACCTATAAGGCCGTGGCGCATTATGCCATGGGCCAGGTGTTCGACTTGCTCGGCCAAACCACCAAGGCCGTTCAGGAATACGAAATGGCCGCGCAATTCGACGAGGCGAGCTATCTGATCCACCTCCGCCTGGGGGCGGATTACGCCCGTCTGGACATGCTTACCAAGGCCAAAGATGAGCTCCAGCTGGTCGGCAAATACAATCCGGATGACCTGCAGTCCCACTATCTGCTTGCCCTGATCCATTCCACCGAAAAAGATTACGACGCCGCCGCCCACGAGTATGAATACATCCTCAAGACTTTTTCCGAGGCGGAACCCGGTAATATCGAGATCTACGGCTACCTCGGCCAGCTTTACTATTCCCAAAAGAAGTATAAGAATGCGATTGAGCAGTTCGAGAAAATTTTACAGCTTGAGCCGGACAATCCCGACGTACTGTACCTGCTCGGTTCGCTCTATCTGGAGATCGACGATCAGCGCAAGGCCATCGAGATGCTGAAGGAATCGATCAAGATCAAACCGAATCACGACGGGAGTTTGAACACCCTGGGTTATATCTACGCCGAGAGCAATCAAAATCTTGCCGAGGCCGAATCACTGGTCCTGCAGGCACTCGAGGAAAGCCCGAACAACGGCGCTTACCTGGACAGCCTCGGGTGGGTTTACTACAAGCGCGAGAAATACCAGGAAGCGCTGGACGCCTTCGAGCGGGCGAATGCGGTTATGAAAGACCCGGTGATCTACGAACATATGGGCGACGTTTATTACAAACTCAATCAGTTTGAGAAGGCGATCGAATACTGGGAGTTGTCGCTGGATCTGTTGCCCGACCAGAAGTCCGTGATCAAGAAGATCGACGCCGCCAAGAGCATTCAGGTCCGCAATACCGAGGAATCTTCCGAGGTTGACTCTCAGTAATCCGCGCAATGCCCCAGATCTCCGTCAAAGCCCCTGCCAAAGTTAATCTTTATCTCAAAGTCATCGACAAACGTCCCGACGGGTTTCACAACATCGTCACCGTGTTCGAACGCATCAATCTGGTCGACCGGTTGAGTTTCAAGACCAATCGCAGCGGCCGGATTGTCATCACCTGCGACCATCCGCACGTCCCCACGGGCCCCAAAAACTTGGTCTACCGCACCGCCGAAATTATCCGGAAGGAGTACGGCATCACCGCGGGGGTGGACGTTGCCATCGCCAAGGCCATCCCGGTGGCGGCCGGCCTGGCTGGCGGTTCGACCAATGCCGCCGCCGCCATCACCGGCCTGAACCGTTTGTGGGGGCTGAAAATGTCCCGGGATGAGATGGTGGACGTCGGCCGGCGCATAGGCAGCGACGTTCCGTTCTTTCTTTATGACGCCAGTTGGGGCCTGGGAACGGGCCGCGGAGACCGCATCCAAACCCTCCCGATCGGGCGCCGATTGTGGCACATTTTGGTGGTTCCCAAGATCAAAATGTATACTCCCAAAGTCTACGGGCACATAAAGATACCGAAAAACGGCCGGTCGCGGGCAAGGACTTCCCGGGGGGGGAGGAATATGTTGACAAATATAGATGATAATGCTAATATTCTTCTTCACCACTTACCCAAAAGTGACGTTGCAACGATTAGTTCTTTGTTATATAACGACTTGGAGAAAGTTGTTGTACAGATTTGTCCGAAGATCAATAAACTAAAAGAGAGACTCAAGTCCTTGGGCGCGCAGGGTGTTACCGTTTCCGGTAGCGGCCCGAGCGTGTACGGGTTGACGGATTCCCAACAAGCAGCCAAGCAAATACAAGCCCACTTAGCGTCGCGTTATTCTCAGGTATTTGTCGTACGGACTCTATGATTCTTCGCCGGTGCCAGTAACCCGCGTAAGGGAAGGAGTGAAAATGGAGATTACAGAAATACGGGTATTTCCAAAAGAAGGGCCAGACAAGAAGTTAAAAGCTTACACGACCGTGACGTTCGACAATTCATTTGTGGTGCGCAATATCAAGATCATCCAGGGATCCAACGGCCTCTTTATCGCCATGCCTTCACGCAAACTGAAATCCGCTTGCCAGAAATGCGGATTCAAAAACGAGGTGGGCAGCAAATTCTGTAATCAATGCGGCACCGCGATCCGCGGCGCCACTCAAGATTTCGATACCGACGACAGATCTGATGCCAAATCCGAACACAGGGATATCGCGCATCCGATAACCCAGCAGTTTCGCGATTATCTTCAGTCCCAAATCCTACAAGCGTATGAGCGGGAGATTACGGCAGAGCATCGAAGTGAATATAGTTCCATTGGCGAGGCTTCCTGAAGACCCAGCCGCAAGTACCGAATTTAAAAAGATCTATTGCCCGGTGGTGTAATTGGCAACACAGCAGAATTTGGATCTGCTTTTCCAGGTTCGAGTCCTGGCTGGGCAGTACTTTTGTAGCGACGACCAGACGCAGCAGTTGAACTGACAGGATTTCTTTGAGACGAACATGACAGACCTGAAGACAATCATTTTGGCCGCAGGAAAAGGGACGCGAATGAAATCCGCTGTCCCTAAAGTTTTGCACCCGGTTTGCGGCAAGCCGATGATCGAGTACGTCCTCGACGTGGCCAAGGCCGCCGGCTCCAAGGAATTGA
The DNA here is from genome assembly GCA_020429915.1 of Candidatus Omnitrophota bacterium. Taxonomy (GTDB): domain Bacteria; phylum Omnitrophota; class Gorgyraeia; order Zapsychrales; family Zapsychraceae; genus JAGOSC01. The sequence continues at coordinate 21,509 of JAGQKV010000003.1, forward strand.
TTGTCGTCCTGGGTCACATGATCACGGCGGTCCGCGAACAGCTTCCTCCCGAAGTTGTCACGATCGAACAGAAAAAGCTATTGGGCACGGCCGACGCCGTCAAGACCACCTCCAGTCACCTCAAGTCGTTTAAGGGTGACATTTTGATTTTATGCGGCGATACGCCGTTGCTGACCAAAGAAACCGTCCGCGCGCTGGTCAAAAAACACCGCGGATCCAAGGCCGTCTGCACCTTCCTGACGGCCGTTGTTCATGACCCCCAGGGATACGGCCGGGTCATCCGCGACATGGACGGTAAAGCGGTCGCGATCCGCGAGGACAAGGACGCCGTCGGTTTCGAACGCCAGATCGCTGAGATCAATTCCGGCGTGTATTGCATCAACGCTTCGGCGCTTTTTGCGGCGCTGGACAAGGTTCGGCAGAACAAGGCCAAGAAAGAATTTTACCTCACGGATATCATCGAGATATTCACGCAGGACGGACAGACCGTGGAAACGGTCGCCACCGAAAATTTTAAGGAAGCGCTGGGCGTCAACAGCCGGATCGATCTGGCCCAGTCGCAGGAAATCATCCGCCGGCGGATCCTCGACAGGTTGATGCTCGCGGGCGTCACCATCGTCGATCCCGCCTCCACGCATATCGATGCGGATGTGAAGATCGGCCGGGATACCGTAGTCCGGCCGTTTTCTGTCATTGAGAACAATGTGCGCATCGGCAGCGGGTGTTTGATCGGCCCGTTCGCGCGGATCAGGCCGGGCAGCCGTATCGGGGATGACGTCGAGGTCGGCAATTTCACCGAGGTGTCCCGAACCAAAATCGGCCGCGCGACGCTGATGAAGCACTTCGGATTTCTGGGCGATGCTACCGTCGGCGCCAACGCCAACATCGGAGCCGGGACGGTAACTGCGAATTATGACGGGGTGGAAAAGCATCCGACCAAAATCGGCGACGGTGCGTTTATCGGATCGGACGCGATATTGGTCGCCCCGGTGAAGGTTGGGAAGAAAGCGGTGATCGGGGCTGCGAGCGTGGTTGTCCGGTCAGACATTCCCGACGGAGCAACGGCGGTGGGAACACCGGCCCGGGTGACCAAGAAAGCAAGGAGTCAATGAACGGTTTAGCCATCTTGTACGGAAACGCCAATGTGCCGCTGGCCAAAGGCATCTGCAAGCATTTGGATATCAGTCCCACCAAAATGACGGTGGGGCGGTTTAGCGAAGGGGAGATCCGGGTCGCGATCGAGGAGAATATCCGGGGCAAGGACGTTTTTATCGTCCAGCCCACCTGCCCGCCTTCCAATGACAATTTGATGGAACTGCTGATTATGGTCGACGCGGTGCGCCGGGCGTCCGCCAAACGGGTTACGGCGGTTCTCCCGTATTACGGTTACGCGCGGCAGGACCGCAAGGACGCGCCGCGGGTACCCATTACGGCCAAGCTGGTCGCCAATCTGATCGTGGCGGCCGGAGCCAAGCGCGTGCTGACCATGGACCTGCACGCAAACCAGATTCAGGGATTTTTTGACATACCGGTCGATCACCTGTACGCCATCAACACGCTGTGTGATTATTTCAGCGAGAAAAAGCTCAAGAATCTCGTGGTCGTTTCACCGGACGTGGGCGGGATCAAGATGGCGCGCGCGTATGCCAAGCGGCTCAAGGCCGGCTTGGCGATCGTCGACAAGCGGCGCATGTCTCCGGACAAAACCGAGGTGATGCACATCCTCGGTAACGTCAAGGGCAAGAACGTCATTCTCGTCGACGATATCGTCGCCACCGCGGGTTCGTTGGTCGAGGCCATCGACGTGCTGAAGAAGAAAGGCGTCAAGGATGTGTACGCGGCCATCAGTCACGGCATATTATCCGGACCCGCGGCCGACCGGATCAAGAATTGCAAGGAACTGAAGGAACTCGTCACCACCGACAGTATTCCGCTGTCGGCGAAGGCGCGCAAAGTCAAGAGCATCAAGCAAGTTACCATCGCCTCTTTGCTGGCCGAGGCGATCCAGAGAATACATAACGAAGAATCGATCAGTTGCTTGTTCGATGAAACCACGCGATAAACAAGGGGTAGAGGAACGATGGAAGAAATTCAGTTAGACGTACAACTCAGAAACGAAACCGGACGGCGGAATGTGAAGGCGGTTCGGCGGGAAGATTTCGTCCCGGCGATCGTCTATGGTGAAGAGAAGGAACCGACATCGATCAAAGTGGATCGCCGTACTTACGAAAAGATTATGCGCGCACATGTCGGACAAAGTGTGGTGTTCCACCTGAATGTCATGGACGGGGACAAAAAGTTGCGCGACTACGCGGCGATCGTCAAGGAAGAGCAGCTTCATCCCGTGGCGGAATCCCTGCTGCATCTGGATTTTCAACGGATCAACCTCAAGGAGGAGCTGGAGATCGAGGTCCAGGTGATCTGTGTGGGCGAGGCCATCGGCGTCAAACGCGACGGGGGATCGCTCGATCAGCCTTTGCATGACATGGAAATCGTCTGTCTGCCGACCAACATCCCGGAAAAGATCGAGGTCGACGTCAGCTCCCTCGAGATCGGGGACGCGATTCACGTCAGCGACATCAAGCTCCCGGCGAAGGTCACGACCAAAATGGACCCGGAAACCATGGTCGCCTCGGTCGTGCCTCCGATGAAGTCGGAAGATGAAATCTCGGCGGAAGGTGGGGAAGTGTCCGAACCGGAAGTCACCAAGGAAAAATCCGAAAGCAAAGCGGAATCGAAACCAGATTCCAAAAAAGAGTAACGTGCCTTGCTCTTCTTTCGCAAGAAAGAATCGGCCAGCCAGGCCAACATGAAAATCATCGCGGGACTAGGCAATCCCGGTGGCGAATACGAGTTCACGCGCCACAACCTCGGCTTTTTGACGGTCACCCGTCTGGCTGAGCAGCATCATCTGAAATTACGCAAAAGTTCTTTTACAAACGGGTTAACGGCTGAGGGTGAATGGGACGGTCATCCGTTCAGTCTGCTGATGCCGCTGACCTATATGAACAAATCCGGATACGCCGTCCGGCAGGCGCTTACGCACTACGGCGCCGCCAATACCTCGTTGCTGGTGGTTTGCGACGATTTAAACTTGCCTTACCGCCGCATGCGGTTGAGGCCCAACGGCAGCGACGGCGGTAATAACGGATTGAAGTCGATCATCTCCCAGTTGGACAGCAAGGAGTTTTCACGGCTGCGCATGGGAATCGGGCGGCCGGCACGCGGAGATGAAAACGTGGACTTTGTCCTCGGTGAATTCGACGTACGGGAAAAAGAAGAACTTCCGAATTTCATAAAAGAAGCAACGGAATGTTGCGGTGTCTGGCTGAAAGAAGGAATCGAGAAGGCAATGGATCAATTCAACCAAAGGAAGGAAAATGGAACAAAGTAATTCAGCGAACAAGTACGAACTCATGGCGATCGTTGACGCCCATTTGTCCCAGGACGACAAGGATGCTATCGTCAAGGATGTTTGCGATACCGTCACCAAGGCCAAAGGGAACATCGTCAACACACAAATCTGGTTCGAGAAACAGAAGTTATCTTTCGAGATCAAGAAGAAGACGGAAGGCACCTACTACCTGATCAATTTCGAGGCCCCCAAGGCGTCTGTCGCCAGTATCCGGGGTGAGCTGAGACTCAAGGAACAACTCCTGCGTTACCTGATCCTTGAAGTCGAGGCGTTTGCCAGTAAAGAAGCGGCACAGGTGTAAGCCCTCCCCTCGGTTCCGAGGACAGGCAATCCCGTAATATTAACAGCTTTACCTGATCAGTAAGGAGATATACATGGCGAACCTCAACAAAGTATTCCTGATTGGAAACCTGACACGTGATCCTGAATTGAGATATACGCCCGGCGGGACAGCCGTAGCGAATTTGGGGATCGCTGTCAATCGCCGTTTTAAAGACAGCTCCGGTGAACTGAAGGAAGAGGTCTGCTTCCTGACCGTTACGGTGTGGGATAAACAGGCCGAGGCCTGCTGCCAATATTTGACCAAGGGACGCCCCGTATTCGTGGAAGGCGTTCTTCAGTCACGTTTTTGGGAAACCACCGACGGACAAAAGCGGAGCGCGATCGACGTACGGGCGGAACGCGTCCAATTTTTGGGAACCTACAGCAACGGTTCCGGCAAGGGTAAATCTCACGACGATGATACCGACACCGAAATGGTGGATGTAGGAAGTCATCAAAGCGATGCCATAAAACCTGAAGACATTATCTGGGACGATTAATACGGAGAGTATCAATGACGGCATACCGAAAAAGAAGAAAGTTCAGCGGCCGCGGAAAGATTTCGGCCAAGTACCAGTTGCCCAAAGAGGCGGTGATCGATTACAAAAACCTGTCGCTCATCCAGAAGTACGTGAATGAGCGCGGTAAATTGATCCCGCGCCGGATCACCGGCGTAACGGCGAAGGAACAGCGTAATATCGCCGTAGCAGTCAAACGGGCACGGTTTATGGCGTTGCTGACGACGGGCGCGGCCCGGCGGTAAGCGCTGCTGAAGCGACATTAACAAACAACCATATATAGCATAGGACAGCATTATGAAAGTCATACTGCGGCAGGATGTGAGAAATCTGGGACGGGTGGGCGACGTCGTAAAGGTCAAGGACGGCTATGCCCGTAATATGTTGCTCCCCAAGGATATGGCTTATCTCGCCACACCGGCGAACCTAAAGCGCATTGAGAAGCAGAAAAAATTGCATGCCGAACAATACGCCAAAAAGAAGGAAGAGTCTCTGGAACTGGCCGAAAAGATGGCCAAGGCTTCCTACACGGTCAGTGTGGAGGCCAACGAGCAGGAAAAGCTGTACGGTTCCATTCACGAAGGCGATGTGGTGAAGGCCCTGGAAGCCGAAGGTTTCACTGTTGACAAGAAGGATATCGCCTTTGAACAACCGATCGAAGAGCTCGGAATTTTTGAAGTCGGTGTTACACTCCATCCGGAAGTGACGGCAAAGATAAGACTATGGGTAACCCGGAAGTAAAAGTCCCTCCCCAAAATATCGAAGCGGAACGGTGCGTCCTCGGGTCGATGATGATCGACGAAGAGGCCATCGGAACGGCCGTGGAGATACTGCAGGAGGATTGGTTTTACAACGAAGCCCATCGCACCATTTTTTCGGCGCTGGTCGATCTTTACAATGACCGCAAAAACGTCGACCTGATCACGGTCACCGACAAGTTGACCGCCCAAGGACAGCTGGACCAGATCGGCGGCGTCGCCTACATTTCGTCCGTCATCGATACCGTCCCCACCTCGGCGAACGTCGGGCATTATGCCAATATCGTCAAAGAAAAAGGCATTCTGCGCCGGCTCATCAAGAACGCCACCCAAATCGTCAGCGACAGTTATGAAGCCAAGGGCAAGATCGAAGATATCGTCGACGACGCTGAACGGCTTATTTTCGAGGTCGCCGATCTCAAGCAACAACAGCAATCCTATCATATCAAGGACCTGGTCAAGGACGGGATCGAGAAGATCGATTACCTCTACCAGCGCAAGGAAAGCCTGACCGGCGTTCCGACCGGCTTTGTCGACGTCGATAAAATGACGTCGGGACTTCAGCCTTCTGATTTAATCATTGTGGCCGCGCGGCCGTCGATGGGCAAGACAGCATTTGCCATAACTATCGCGGAAAACTTCGCGCTGAAGTACAACGGCGGGGTCGCGATTTTCAGCCTGGAAATGTCAAAGGAACAATTGGTCCAGCGGATGTTGTGTTCCCAGGCCCGGGTGGACGCGCACAAGGTGCGTTCCGGGTTTTTGTCGCCGTCGGACTGGCCGCTGCTGACCAAGGCTGCCGCAGATTTATCCAACGCCAAGATCTTCATCGACGACACCCCGGCGATCTCGGCGCTGGAATTGCGCGCCAAGGCGCGTCGTCTAAAGGCCAATCACGACATCCAGCTGATTCTGCTCGACTATATCCAGCTCATGCGCGGCTCGGCGCGTTCCGAGAGCCGGCAGCAGGAGATCTCGGAAATATCACGCTCCCTGAAGGCGCTCGCCCGCGAGTTGAACGTCCCGATGATCGCGCTTAGCCAGTTGTCGCGTCTGGTCGAACAACGCCAGGACCACCGGCCGCAACTGTCCGATCTGCGGGAATCGGGAGCCATCGAACAGGATGCGGACGTCGTCATTCTGCTGATGCGGGAAGAATACTACAACCCGACCGAAGACAACCGCGGCGTCGCCGACATCATTCTCGCCAAACAACGCAACGGACCCGTTGGCACCGTTAAACTTTCATTCCTGAAGGAATTCGTCCGTTTCGAAAATCTGGCAACGGCCGAAAACTTTGCAACTGTTGATTGACACGCCATAGTATTGACCATATAATCAACGAAACATATGCCATACATGAGACAGTTATTCATATATACAACTATATCTGCCCTAATACTTTGCACCTTGCCCGTGCCGGTCATGGCCCAGTCGAAGGGGGCCGGAGTGATGTCCGAAAAGGTGCGTCCCGTCAAGTCCATCGACGTCATCGGTAACAAGACCATCAGCATCGCCACCATCCTGTCGAAAATCAAGACCCGAGTCGGGCAAGACTACCTGCAGGGCGTGGTCAGTGATGACCTGAAGCGTCTGTACAACACCGGCTATTTTTCCGACATCCGTGTCGACCGCGAGCTGGACGGCGAGGGGTACCGGGTGAAAATCTTCGTGGAAGAGAAGCCGATCATCGAAGAAATCACCTTCACCAAGACCAAACAGATCAAGCGCAAGACCTTGGAAAAAAAGCTCAAATCCAAAGTCGGCAAGTTTTTGGACAACAAGGTCCTGCGGGATGACGAAAAGACGCTCAAAGAGTTCTATGAAAAGAAGGGGCTGACTACCGCTGAAATCGCGGCCGAGACCTTCGTCGATGAAGTCACCAACAAGGCCAGCATACATTTTGTGGTCCGCGAGGGCCAGAAGATCCGTATCCAGGACATCAACATCTTCGGGAACGATTCCTATAACGACGGCAAGATCGGCAAGGTTATCAAGAGCAAACCCAAGATTTGGATCATCCGTTCGGGATATCTCCAGGAAGACGTGCTTAAGGAAGATATGGACCGGATCGTCGCGTTTTATGAGCAGAACGGCTACATCGATGCCACGGCCACTTACGAAGTCGACTACCTGTATAAAGGAAACATCGACGTCGACATCACAATTAAAGAAGGCCGTCGCTACTCCGTGGGCGACATATCCATCTCCGGCAATGAAATCCTGTCCGACCGGGAGATCGCCAAGGCTATGGAGAATATCAGTGAGGGCGGCGTGTTCAGCCGTGAAAAACTCAGCCTGGATGTGTCATCCATCCGCACGCTTTATTTTGATCGCGGCTACATTTTTGCCCGCGTGAACGAAACCACATCGCTTGATCCGAATTCCGGCGAAGTCGCCGTCTCGATCGACATCGAAGAAGGCAACTTGGCCTACGTCGAACGTATCAAGATCGAAGGCAACACCCGCACCAAGGACAATGTTATCCGACGGGAACTTAAACTGTTCCCGGGCGACCGCTTCGACGGTGAGGAAATTCGCAAGAGCAAGGAACGGCTCAATCAGCTCGGATACTTTGAAGACGTCACGTTCGACATCGAGGATACCGAATCCAACGACCGTAAGGACTTGGTGGTCCAAGTCAAAGAAGCCAAAACCGGGACCTTCAGTTTCGGGGGCGGGTTCAGTACGGTCGACCGCATCGTCGGGTTCGTCGAACTCGAACAACGCAATTTCGATATCGCCAACTGGCCGACTTTTACCGGTGGCGGACAACAGCTGCAGTTGCGGGCCGAGACTGGTTCTTCGCGTAACAACTACCGGCTCAGTTTTACCGAGCCGTGGATGTTTGGCCGGCCGCTCTCCGGCGGTTTCGACGTCTATCGTAGCGAGCGCGACCGCGAGGACGATACCGGGTATGCTTACGATGAAAATCGCACCGGCGGTGTGTTGCGGCTGGGCAAACGCTTTAATGATCTGTATTCCGGAAACGTGTCTTACAAGCTGGAAGAGGTCGAAATTAGCAATATTGAATCCGGAGTTTCCGCGGAGTTGCGGGCCGAGGAAGGGGATAATGTCATCAGCGCGATCGGCGTGTCCGTGGTGCGCGATACCCGCAACAGTTACGTCAATCCGACCAAGGGGTTGATCGTGCGCAACACCGTCGATCTGGCCGGCAGCTGGCTGGGCGGAGACCAGGACTTTATCCGCTACCAGTTCAACACATCTTATTTCATACCATTGATTTGGGACTCGGTGTTGCAGTTCCGTTTGCGGGCCGGTGTCGTCAACGACATTGCCGATTCCACCCGGGTGCCGATTTTCGAGCGTTTCTTCGCGGGGGGCGCCCGCTCTATCCGCGGTTACGATGAGCGGGATGTCGGTCCGCTGGATACGGTCACCCTGGACCCCATCGGTGGGGAATCCTTGCTCGTGGGGAACATTGAGTATACAATACCTTTAATTCAGTACATCAAACTGGCAGCTTTTTATGATGTCGGTAACGTTTGGGCCGACATTGACGATTTTGGGTCGGGGGATTATAAAGGCGGTGTTGGGCTTGGACTTCGGATCAAGACCCCTATCGGCCCGATCAATTTGGACTACGGATATCCGCTTGACGACGTTCCCACGGAGCCTGACAAGGAAGGCAAGTTTTACTTCAGCGTGAGTCGCGGATTCTAACAAAGGAGGATTCAATGAAACTAAAACATATAATGACCGGATTCGTGCTGGTCGCTCTGATGGCCTCTCCCGCATTGGCCAAGGACAAATTGGGTTACGTTGACCTCAGCCGGCTTTTCGATGAGTACTACAAGACGCAGGACTATGATGCGACTCTGGAAGGTCAGCACAAAAACTTTGAGCAGGAACGGAATACCAAGATCGAAGCCATCCGGGAAGCGCAAGGCAAGTTGGGACTGTTGAACGAAGAGAAGAAGGCGGAGCTTGAGGAGCAGATTGAACAGATGAAGGCGGACCTGCTCGAATTTGATCGGCAAAAAAAGGCCGACCTGACTAAGGAACGCAACGAAAAGATCAGAGAGATCCTGCTGGAGATCGAGAATGAGGTGAGCTCCTACGCCGAGAAGGAAGGCTTCGCGATGATTCTCAATGACCGCGTTCTGGTTTACGGGAACCCGGCGATCGATTTGACCGAGCAGATTCTCGAAAAATTGAATACCCGAAAGTAAGATTTAACGGTAAAAATTCAACGCACGACCCCCGATGAAACAGAGGACAACCGTCCTCTGTTTTTTCGGCATAAGGGACATGCGCGGCGCGACCCGACGGCATCAGGCGCGGGCCGCCCCGACAGGGATTATGAAGAAGACACTTGAAGAATTGGCAGCGATGATCGGCGGCGAAGTGGTGGGTGACGGCGGCGTAGAGATTTCGGGAATGAACGGGATCCGCGAGGCTGCGCCCGGAGAGATCACGTTTGTGACCAACGCGAAATACGCGTCGCTGGCGGCGAAAACCCAGGCCTCGGCGCTGATTTATCCCCGGGACATGGAACTGCCGGCTAAGCCCGTGATCCGCACCGACGATCCGGCAGCGGCGTTCGCGCAGTTGTTACCCGTCTTCACCGATCCGGAGACCTACGAACCCCGTGGGATTCATCCGTCGGCCCACGTGGCCGAAGACGCCCGGCTGGGCAAGGACGTTACGCTCGGACCCAATGTGGTCATCGAGCCGAAAGTCGTCATCGGAGACGGTGTTATCGTCGGGGCAAACAGTTTCATCGGTTTCAAGGCGCACATCGGCGCCGGCACGCATTTGTATCCCAATGTCACGGTGTGTTCCAAGTCCGTGCTGGGCGAACGGGTCAAGGTCTTCAGCGGAACGGTGATCGGCTCCGACGGATTCGGATTTGAGAATGTCAACGGCGCGCACCAGAAGATTCCGCAGATGGGTATTGTACTCATTGAGGATGACGTGGAGATCGGCGCCAATGTAACCATTGACCGGGCCCGCTTCAGCAAGACGGTGATCGGCCGCGGCTCCAAGATTGATAACCTGGTTCAGATCGCGCACAACGTGATCATCGGTGAGCATTGCATCATAGTGGCGCAAGTCGGCATCAGCGGAAGCACCATCGTCGGCAAGAATGCAATCCTCGCCGGGCAGGCCGGCATCGCCGGTCATCTCACCATCGGCGCCAATACCGTGGTGGCGGCCCAGGCCGGCGTTACCGGATCATTGCCGCCCAACAGCATGGTCAGCGGTTATCCGGCCAAGCCGCATGAACACGCCAAACGCGTCAACGCGCACGTGCAAAAATTACCCGAGTACGTCCGTCGCATCAAGAAACTTGAGTCCAAACACCCACAAGAGGAAAGCTAAGCATCATGTCGTCCCGTCATCAAAAAACGATTTCACAGGAAGCCACTCTCAGCGGAGTCGGTCTGCACACCGGCAACGAAGTCACGATTACTCTTAAACCGGCACCGGTCAACAGCGGAATCCGTTTTCAGCGGATCGATCTTCCGCTTAAACCGGTCATCAAGGCTGATTGGGAAAACCTTTGTCCCGACGCCAAGATCCCGCGTTGCACGACCATCGGCCGCGGTGAAGGCGTTGTGCATACGATCGAGCATTTGATGAGCGCGCTGGCCGGCAGCGGGATCACCAATTTGCATGTGGACATCAACGGCAATGAGTTGCCCGGTTGCGACGGCAGCGCCCAGGGATTTCTCGATGCCTTGAAGTCGGCCGGGATACAGACCCAGGACGCCGAGCAGGATACGTTCAATGTCACCAAGCCGGTGGGAGTCTCACAGAACGGATCGTCGATCTTTATTTCTCCGGCCGATGATCTGCGCATTTCTTACGTCCTGGATTACCGCCATCCGCTGCTGCATTCCCAATTCCGTGAATTCGTCATCGATGAAGAGACCTACGGCCAGCAGATCGCGCCCAGCCGCACCTTCTGTCTGCAGCGCGAGGCCGAGGAACTCATCAATCAGGGACTGGGCAAGGGCGCGAATTATCAGAATACCCTGGTGGTGGGAGAGAACGGGGTCCTGGAAAACAACGTGCGTTTTGAAGACGAGTTCGTGAGACACAAGATTCTGGACATCATCGGTGATTTGTACCTGCTGGGAGCCCCCCTGAAGGGCCATATTTTCGCCGTTAAGAGCGGACACGAGCTTAACGCCCGCCTGGTCCGGAAAATGGCGGCCCAGCTGAAGGCCCAAAAAGCCCGGAGTGAACGGACCGGCCTCGATTTCAGCGGATTTCGCGAATTCGACATCCAGGCGATTCAGCAGGTCCTGCCGCACCGCTATCCGTTTCTGCTGGTTGACCGGGTGGTCGAGATCGAGCACGGGAAACGGGCGCTCGGCATCAAGAATGTGACCATCAATGACGGCTTTTTTCAGGGCCATTTCCCGACCCGGCCGGTCATGCCGGGTGTTTTGATGGTGGAAGCCATGGCCCAGACCGGGGGCGTAGTTGTCTTGACGAATCCCGCTCATCGTGGTAAATTAGCATTTTTTATGGCCGCCAATAATGTCAAGTTCCGAAAAGTGGTAACGCCGGGAGATCAGCTGTTGATGGAAGTGGAAGTCCTGAAGGATAAGAGCCGTGTGGCCGAGATTCACGCCGTGTCCCGCGTCGACGGGGAAATCGTCGCGGAGGCCGATATGACCTTCTTTTTTACCGACGCCACCTACCTGGAGTGATCCTCAGAACGACTCCAAAAAAAAACCGATTAAATGTTTGGCAAGGGTCGATATTGCGCTAAAATAAATATCGACTTACACTTATGGAAAATATCAAAATCCACAAAACAGCCGTCATCAACCCCGGGGCCAAGATTTCCCCGGGCGTATCCATCGGGCCGTACTCGATCGTCGATGGGGACGTCACCCTCGGTGACAATGTCCGTATCGGCAGCCACTGCGTCATCACCGGCCAAACCAAAATCGGAGCCAACTGTAAGATTTTTACCGGGGCCGTTATCGGCAGCGCCCCCCAGGACCGGAAATATTCCACGGACGATAATGTCTATCTGAATATCGGGGAGAACAACGTGATCCGGGAGTATGTCACGATGAACCCCGGAACCCTGGACGGCGGCGGCAAGACAATCGTGGGCAGCAACAATCTGTTTATGGCCTACGCCCATGTGGCTCACGACTGCGTGATCGGCAACAACTGTGTTATGGCGAATGCCGCCACGCTGGCCGGTCACGTGACCCTGGAGGACAACGCCGTCATCGGAGGACTCAGCGCCGTGCATCAGTTTGTCAGACTGGGCCGGCTTTCCATAGTGGGAGGCTGCTCCCGCGTGGTCCAGGATGTCCCCCCGTTCGCTATGGTGGTGGGGCACCCGGTGAAGGTGATCCGTACCAACGCCGTGGGGCTCCAGCGCGCCCAGATTCCCGAGGAATCCGTCCGCCTATTGAACAGGGCCTACAAGATTCTGTTCCGTCAGGGGCTTCCCAAGACCCGCGCCATTGAAAAAGTGGAGAGCGAAGTCGAGATGTGTCCCGAGGTGGAACACCTGATTTTCTTCTGCAAAACCACCAAACGCGGCCTCTGCAGTTAATCTACGAAATCATGACAGCCTTAAGGCGTATGCGATTCACCGTCAGAGTGCATACGGACCTTGGGCATTTTTTTAATCCATGAACAGCCATAAGCGTCTCGGTCTTATCGCCGGCAACGGCAAGTTTCCCATCATGTTCGCCCGCGAGGCCCGCTCGATGGACTATGAAATCATCGCCGCGGGTGTCAAGGGGGACACGTCCATCCTGCTCAAGCCGTTCGTCGACAAAATGAATACCTTTCACGTCAGCGAGCTCGAACAGCTCTGCGCGTATTTCCGTTCGGAGAATGTCAATAAGGCCATTATGGCCGGGCAGGTCAATCCCGATAATTTGTTCCGGGAACAGATGAGTGAGGACGATGGGCTGTGGAAGCTGTTTAATGCCATCCAGGACCGTAAGGCCGACACGATCTTCACCGCCGTGGCCGAGAAACTCAGCGAGTACGACATCGAACTGATCGACTCGACCTTTCTGATCCAGAACCACCTCGCGCCCCAGGGGACACTAACCCGGCGCGCCCCGACCCTCAACGAACTTGATGATATCAGCTTCGGCCGTGAAATTGCCAAGGCGATGGGCGGCATCGATGTCGGGCAGACGGTGGTGGTCAAGGACAAGGCCATCGTCGCCATCGAGGCGATGGAGGGGACCGACCGGACCATCCTGCGCGGCGGCCAGATCGCGAAGCAGGGAGCGGTGGTGGTCAAGATGAGCAAACCCGATCAGGACCTGCGTTTCGACGTGCCCGTTGTCGGCCCGCGCACCATCCGCCACATGCGCAAATCCCGCTGCGCCTGCCTGGCCATCGAATCCGCCAAGACCATCATTATCGATCAGGACAAGACCGTCCGGCTGGCCGATAAGGCCGGTATCTGTATCGTCGCGGTCTGATCAACACCCCGCCAGACAGGCCGGCAAGGCGTGCCGACCGGCCCGGTGAGGGGGGTCGGGACCCGCGGAAAACGGCCCTAATCGCCGTGAAACCCCTCCCAAGCACCCGTTGACACTATATCCCTTTTTCTATATAATCGTATACTCATTATAAAAATTAGTAATATAATAAGTACCAAACGAAAGCGTATTGTATGAAACCGGATGAAATTAAAGAGGTTAGGCTGGCCAAGGCGGAAAATTTGCAGGCGGCCGGCATCGACCCCTATGGCGTAAAATTCACACCGTCCCATTGCGTGACGGATATCCTCACCGATTTTCAACCCGATCAGGAAGTGGCGGTAGCCGGCCGGATCATGGCCCAGCGCAGTATGGGCAAGGTAGTTTTCGCCGATCTGGAAGACCAGTCGGGCAAGGTCCAGTTGTTCATCAGACTGGCAGACCCCGACTCCCCGTTGACCAAGGCGGTCAAATCCCTGGACATCGGCGATATCATCGGCGTGAAGGGAATTACCTTCACTACCAAGATGGGCCAGGACAGCATCAATGTCAGCGAAGTGACTTTTCTGACCAAGTCCCTGGCCACTTTGCCGGAAAAGTGGCACGGCTTGAAGGACGTCGAAGTCCGTTACCGCCAGAGGTATGTTGATCTCATCGCCAACAAGAACGTGCGTGATGTGTTTACCAAGCGCAGCCGGATCGTGTCGTATATCCGCCGACTGCTGGACGAGCGCGGATTCCTCGAGGTCGAGACGCCCATGTTGCAGCCGCTGGCCGGCGGCGCGCGCGGCCGTCCGTTCAGGAGCAAGCACAACGCGTATGACCTGGACGTTTTCTTGCGCATCGCACCGGAGTTGTACCTCAAACGGCTGCTGGTCGGCGGGTTCGAGCGCGTGTATGAAATCAACCGCAACTTCCGCAACGAGGGGGTTTCCACGCGGCACAATCCCGAGTTCACCATGCTGGAGGTGTACCAGGCCTACGGTGATTTCGGAGACATGATGAAGCTTACCGAAGATCTCGTGGCCGGCGCGGCCAAGGAGATCACCGGATCGTATAAAGTGATGTACCAGGGCCGGGAGATCAACTTTGAACCGCCCTGGGAACGGCGCAGCTTTGCGCAGATCATGAAGGACAAGTTCGACATCAATCCCGAAGATGAAGCCGCGGTGATGCTCGACAAGGTCAAGGCGCACAAGGGCGGATCGGTCAAGATCGATAAACTGACCCGGTCGGCCGTCATGAAGATCGCCGAAGACCTGCTGGAAGAAGACGAGATCACCGATCCGGTCTTCTTTACCGATTACTTCACGTTCCTCTGCCCGCTGGCCAAGACCATTCCGGAAAATCCGGCCATCTCGGCCCGCTTTGAGGCGTTTATCGCGGGTATGGAGGTCGGCAACGCGTATTCGGAGTTGAACGACCCCAGCGAACAGCGCCGCCGGTTGCTGGAAGATCTCGAGGACGACGTCGAGACCGGCAACCGCTCCGTGGACGAAGACTTTCTGACCGCTCTGGAGTACGGCATGCCGCCGGCCGGCGGTCTGGGTATCGGGATCGACCGCTTGGTCATGCTGTTGACCGACTCGCCGTCGATCCGCGATGTGATCCTGTTCCCGCTGATGAAGCCGCTTCCGGTCAGAGGCGAAGAGCCGACGGCCGCAACTGTCGAACAGGAATAGCCCCGCACGGGATTCGCCCATCGAAGGAGGGCGCATGCACTACGAAAACTGGATCAGTTACCGTTACCTGAAGGCCAAACAGGGAGGATTTCTCCGCTTCCTGCATTTCATTTCCGTGGCCGGTGTGGCCACCGGCGTCATGGCCCTGATCGTGGTGATCTCGGTCATGACCGGTTTCGGCAATACCCTTCGCGAACGAATCATCGGGACCTCTCCGCACATTACTGTCGAGAAAGAGACCGGCCTCACGGACTATCAGGATCTGCGCGAGCAATTGTTGCGCATCCCTGAGGTCAAGAGCGCCACGGCGTATCTGCAGGGAAATATCTATCTGGAGAGTCACGGTCAAAGCATGGCGTTGATCCTGCGCGGCGACCAGGTGCAGAGCCAGGCACAGACGACACGCATGGCCGAGTTCCTCAAGAAGGGCAACGTTGACGAACTCAAGAACGGCCGGATCTTTATCGGCACCGAACTGGCGCGCTTCTTCGGTTTCGATATCGGCGATCTGGTCACGCTGATCTCCCCGGGGACCGGGATCTCCGGCGAAGGCTGGCGGCATAGCGTCGAGATTGCCGGCATCTTCGAGACAGGGATGAGCGACCTCGATCAGAGTCTGATCGTCAGCAACATTGCCACCGCGCAGAAGCTGTTTAATATCAAGGACGACCGCGTCCACGGCATCGGGGTGCAGTTGCAGGACCCGTACAAAGCCGACGAGATCAAAAAAAAGGTTTACGCGCGCTTCGGCTTTAAGTACGCCGTCAAGACATGGACCGACACCAACCGCGGGCTGTTTCAGGCCTTGAAGCTGGAAAAGCTCGGTCTGTTTCTGGTCCTGACGCTGATGGTCCTGGTGGCGTCGTTCAATATCATCAGCACCCTGATCGTGACGGTCACCAGCAAGGTCCATGACATCGGGGTGCTGCAGTCGATCGGCGTGTCCAAGGCGTCGATCCGTCGGATCTTCACGCGGCAGGGGATTTACATCGGGCTGCGCGGGATCATGTGGGGCGTCGTGTTGGGGCTGAGCATCTGCTACATCCTCAAGACCTATGTGGAAGTCCCGCAGAGTGTGTACGGCGTGGACCGGGTGCCGGTGGAGGTCGAACTCTTCGACATGCTGTGGATCATCGGCTGCGCGTTTGTCATCAGTTACTTGGCGTCGATTTACCCGTCCTCCAAGGCCGCCAGCCTGGAGCCGGTCGACGCCCTGCGTTACGAATAAATGAAGGGCCGGATATGATCATAATGCAAGCCCATAAATTACGTAAAGAGTACCGCCAGGCCAAGAGCAAACTGGAGGTCCTCAAAGGGATCGATTTCCAGGTGAACATCGGCGAGGTCGTCGCGGTGGTCGGTCCGTCAGGCGCGGGCAAGTCGACGCTGCTGCACATCCTCGGCGGACTGGACGAGCCGACCGGCGGCAAGGTGCTGCTCGACGGCGAAGACCTGTACCGGATCCGCGACGTGGAACGGGCGCGCCTGCGTAACGAGAAGATCGGCTTTATCTTCCAGTTTTACCATTTATTGCCGGAGTTCAACGCGTTGGAAAACGTGATGCTGCCCGCCCTCGTCAAAGGGGATATCAAGCGGTCCGAGATCCGCAAGCGGGCCTCGTCGCTGCTCGCGCAACTCGGCCTGAAGAACCGCATCCGGCACAAACCCAGCCAGCTGTCCGGCGGGGAACAACAGCGCGTGGCCATCGCCCGGGCGCTCATCAACGACCCGAAAGTGGTCCTGTCCGATGAGCCGACCGGGAACCTGGACTCCGCCAACGGCAAGGAGATCATCAACCTGTTGATGCTGCTTAATGAACTTAACAACCAGACGATCGTCATCGTAACGCACGATGAGTCCATCGCCCAGCAATGCCACCGCGTGGTTTATATGAACGACGGTTTGCTGGAGGGCGAAGAGAACAAGAAAAAAGGGAAAGTCCATGAAAATCTACCTTAACGGAAATTTTGTCGAGAAAGATCAGGCCGTGGTGTCCGTGTTCGATCACGGCCTATTGTACGGGGACGGGGTGTTTGAAGGGATCCGTTCCTATAACAGTCTGGTCTTCAAACTGGACGAGCATATCGGACGTCTGTATGAGACCATGCACACGCTGATGATCCGCTGCCCGCTGAGCAAAGAGGGCATGGCGCAGGCCGTCGTGGACACGCTCAAGGCCAATAACCTCAAGGACGCGTATATCCGCCTCATCGTCACCCGCGGGGAAGGGGACCTCGGACTGGACCCCAAAAAGTGTTTCGACAAGCCGAATGTGATAATTATCACTGATAAAATCACACTGTATCCGGAAGCATTGTATAATAACGGCATGGAAATTATCACGGTGAGCACCGTGCGCAATCATCCCGAGGCGATCAATCCCCAGCTGAAGTCTTTGAATTACCTGAACAATATTCTGGCCAAGATCGAGGCCGGCAACGCCGGCTACGCCGAAGCCATCATGCTGGACCACCGGGGTTTCGTCGCCGAATGTACCGGAGACAATATCTTTATCATCAAGAAAGGCGAAATCCGCACGCCCAGCCAGGGGATCCTCAAGGGGATCACGCGCCAGTGCGTGCTGGACATCGCCGGCGAACTGAGCATCCCGGCCACCGAATGCCTGATGACCCGGCATGAAGTTTACATCGCCGACGAATGTTTCCTCACCGGCACCGCCGCGGAGATCATTCCCGTCGTCAAGGTGGACGGCCGGGTGATCGGCGACGGCAAACCCGGGCCGATGACCAAACAGATCATGGATAAATTCCACACTGCCACTCTAACCCAGGGGACAAAATACTGATGAAATGCGACCTGTGCAACAAGAAGGCGACCGTTCATCTCACCGAGATCGTTGACGACCAGATGTCGGAAATGCATCTGTGCGAGGAATGCGCGCGCGAAAAGAGTGTGCAAATGGAACAGCAGTTCGGCCTGTCCGACCTGCTGGCCGGACTGACCGACTTCGGCAAGCAGACCAAGACTGCCGACAAGGTCGACCTGAAGTGCCCGACGTGCGGGATCACCTATGACGATTTCCGCAAATTTGGCCGGCTCGGCTGCGGCGACTGTTACACCGCCTTCCGCACGCATCTGTCCACACTGCTGAAAAAGATCCACGGCTCCAATCATCACTTCGGCAAGACCCCCAAACGGATGCCCAAAGCGGCCAAAAAGAAGGTGGAGAATCTGCAGGACCTGAAAGGCAAACTGCTGGAAGCGATCCAGGAGGAAGACTTTGAGAAGGCCGCGGTCCTGCGCGACAAGATCCGCGAAATCGAAGCGAATAAAGACAATGAGACTTGATGAATTTATCGAAAATACCGGGGAGTGGCTGAAAGGCACCGGCGAAAGCGCCAACATCGTGATGTCTTCGCGCATCCGTCTGGCGCGCAATCTGGCCGGCACGCCCTTTCCCAACAAGGCGAGCAAAAAAGAGCTCAACCAGATCCTGACCACGGTGCACAACGCGATCGAGCAGATCGGGTATTTCAAGAACTCTTCGCTATTCAAGATCAGCGAGCTCGACAATGTCGACAAGCAGTTCCTGATCGAGCGTCACCTAATCAGCCACGATCACGCTACCAATCCCGACGGCAAGGCGGTCCTGATTTCACGCGAGGAGGTCCTGTCGCTGATGATCAACGAGGAGGACCACCTGCGCATCCAGGTGATGCAGTCGGGACTGAACCTCGATCAGACCTGGGAGATTATTAACAATATCGATGACGCGCTGTCCGAGTTCCTGAACTTTTCCTATTCAATGCACTGGGGGTATCTGACGGCGTGCCCGACGAATACCGGGACGGCTATGCGCGGTTCGGTGATGCTGCATCTGCCGGCGCTGGTCATGACCAAGCAGATTAACAAAGTGATGGCCGCGATTTCCAAGCTGAACTTCGCCTCGCGCGGGTTCTACGGCGAAGGAACACAGGCCAGCGGCAATATCTATCAAATTTCCAATCAGCTGTCTCTGGGACACAGCGAACAGGACGTGCTGCAAAACATCAAAGGACTGATCCGCCAGGTGATCGAACAGGAAGAGCAGGCCCGTCAGGCGCTGATGCTGCAAAACAAGCCGATGCTGGAGGACAAGATCTTCCGTTCCGTCGGGTTGTTGCGCAACGCGCGTATCATCAGCAGTCAGGAAACGGTCGATCTGTTATCGATGGTCCGGCTGGGAACGGATTTGGGGATCCTTAAGAATATTACACGTAAAACCGTCAATGAATTATTCATCACGATTCAGCCCGCGCACCTGCAGAAGATCGGCGGGAAGAAACTCAACGCGGCCGAACGTGATGCCCGCAGAGCGGCCTTGATCCGCAAAAAACTGGGAGGGTCATAAGCATGTTCAATCGATTTACCGAAAGAGCGAGAAAAGTGATCGTTTACGCCAAGGAAGAGGCGCGGCGGTTTAATCATGATTACATCGGCACCGAGCATCTGCTGCTCGGGCTCGTCCGCGAGGGCGAAGGGGTGGCCGCGGCCGTCCTGCAGAAGCTCGGACTGGACCTGGAGACCATCCGCATCGAGGTCGAAAAGCTCGTCCAGCCCGGACCGCAGACGCAGGTCCTCGGCGATATTCCGTTTACCCCGCGCTCCAAAAAGGCGCTGGAGCTCTCCGCCGAAGAGGCGCGGGCGCTCGGCCACAACTATATAGGGACCGAACACCTGCTGCTCGGTCTGGTCAAGGAAGGCGAGGGCATGGCCTACCGCGTGCTGTTGAACCTCGGCCTTGATTTGGGCAAGCTGCGCAACGAGGTGATGGAACTGTTGGGCAGCGGTATCCCCGGATACGGTTCGCAGGAACAGACCAAGACCGACAAGACGCCGGCCATCGACGCCTACGGCCGTAACCTGAACAAGCTGGCCAAGGACGGCAAGCTCGATCCGGTCATCGGCCGTAAGGACGAAATCGACCGCATCCTGCAGATCCTTTCGCGGCGAACCAAAAACAACCCGGTGCTGCTCGGGGAGGCCGGGGTCGGGAAGACGGCGATCGTCGAAGGTCTCGCCCAGAAGATCATCAAGGGCGAAGTCCCGGAAGTGCTGCGCGACAAGACTATCGTCGTGCTCGACTTGGCGCTGATGATCGCCGGCACGAAGTACCGCGGTCAATTCGAAGAGCGCATCAAGGCGATCATGGATGAAATCAAACGTTCCGGCAAGATCATCCTGTTCATCGACGAGCTGCACACGCTGGTCGGGGCCGGGGCGGCGGAAGGCGCGATCGACGCGGCCAACATCCTCAAGCCGGCGCTGGCGCGTGGTGAAATCCAGTGTATCGGCGCCACCACCCTCGATGAATACCGTAAGCATATCGAAAAGGACGCCGCGCTCGAACGGCGCTTTCAAACCATTACCGTGGACCCGCCGTCGGAAGACGAGGCGATCCAGATCCTGCAGGGATTGCGCGACAAGTACGAAGCGCATCACCGCGTGAAATTCTCCGATGAATCGCTGGAGGCCGCGGTGAAATTGTCCGAACGATACATCTCCGGCCGTGCGCTTCCGGACAAGGCTGTCGATATCCTCGACGAAGCCGGCGCACGCGCGCGCCTGGAGGCAATGGTGGTCCCGCCCGACGTGAAGGATTTGGAAGGCGAAATCGAATCGCTGAAGAAGGAAAAGGAAGCGTTCATCAAGAGCCAGGACTTTGAAAAAGCGGCCAAGATGCGCGACAAAGAGCGTGAGACCCGCGACAAACTCGAGGGGATCAAGAACAAGTGGTCGGAAGAGCGCGACAAGGTCTCGATTACCATCGGTTACGAAGAGATCGCGCAGGTGATCTCACAGTGGACCAAGGTGCCGCTGGCCAGTCTTGAAGAAAAGGAATCCAAAAAGCTGCTCAAACTGGAAGAGCATCTCAAAGATGCGGTCGTCGGTCAGGAAGAGGCGATCGCCTCGTTGGCCCGCGCCATCCGCCGTTCACGCGCCGGGATCAAGGATCCGCGCCGGCCGATCGGATCGTTCATCTTTCTCGGACCCACCGGTGTCGGCAAGACACTGCTTGCGCAAACCATCGCGCAATACATGTTCGGCGGCAAAGACTCGCTGATCCAGATCGACATGAGCGAGTACATGGACAAGTTTAACGTCTCGCGCCTGATCGGGGCGCCTCCGGGATACGTCGGATACGAGGAAGGCGGGCAATTGACCGAAAAAGTCCGCCGCCGGCCGTATTCGGTGGTGCTGCTCGACGAGATCGAAAAGGCGCATCCGGACGTCTTCAACCTGTTGCTGCAGGTCTTCGAAGAAGGCCGGCTCACCGACAGCCTCGGCCGCAAGATCGACTTCCGCAACACGATCATCCTGATGACGTCCAACGTCGGAGCCCACATGATCGGCAACCAGACCGGTCTCGGTTTCGCCGAACAGAAGGACGAGGTCACCTACGAGCAGATGAAAGAAAAACTGCTTGAGACCGCGAAGAAGACCTTCAAGCCGGAGTTCCTCAACCGGATCGACGAAATCATCGTCTTCAAGTCCCTGACCAGGGAAAACCTCAAGAACATCGTGCAGCTCGAGATCAAGGGCGTGCTCAACCGGCTCAAGGACAAAGAGATTCAGGTCGAACTCAGTCCCGACGCCTTCGAGCTGTTGATCGAGAAGGGCTTTGATCCGGTTTACGGTGCGCGGCCGCTGAAGCGGACCATTCAGCGTTTGCTGGAAGACCCGCTGGCCGAGGAGATCATCTCCGGCTCCTTCAAAGAGGGCAGCAAGGTCAAGGCCGACCGCAAAGAGGAGGTCCTCGTTTTTCAGACATGAAACCAGCCGTCACCGCCGCCATCCTGATGCTGTCGGTCCTGTTTAGCGGACCGGCGGCCGCCAAACAACTCTTCACCTATGAAGGGGTGCTGAATCTTCAGGAAGCGCGGCTCGACATGAACGTGACGGTGCGGCCCGAGGAAACCCTGCGGTTAACTCTCCTGAAAAAAGACGACCGGCAATTTCATCTCAAGAGCGACTTGTCGCATTTCAAGGCCCTCGCCTTCGACATGAACAGCGAAATGGAGGGAGTGGTCGACGTGCAGCGCGATGCCCGCGGCCGGGTGGAGGCCGTGGTCGGTACCCTGTGGAGCAACTACTCCATCGTCGACGGCAAGCCGATCAAGGAATTGTCGGGCGGTTTCCGCGTCGAAGGGGGACAACTGCATGTGGCCGAACTGCATTTCGGAACGCTCGACCTCAACGGAGTGATGGACCTGTCCGCTCCGTATAAAATGGACTTCGATTTTAACGTGCGGTACATGCCGATGGCCTCATTCCTGAAACTCTGGACCGGCCACAACCACTTCGAAGATTCCCGCGGTGATGTCGTGGGCGTCATCCGCGCGTTGGGCCCGCTGGACCGGGTTTTGCTCAAGGGCAACCTCAAGAGCTACGACGCCATGATAAAGGGCAAGGAGTTTGATTCGATCGTGCTCAACCTGGAAGGCTATTACCCGCAATTCGAGATCGACAAGTCTTCACGCTTGGCCAAGCAGGGCGGCGTCAGTTTCAGTATCGACGGGCGCATCGACCTGGGTGACCTCAAGTCCTTCAAACGGCAGTTGAAACAACTGCATACCGCGCCGCTCGTCAAAGAGTCCGAGTACCTCAAGGAATGGACGATCAAGACGCAGACGGAAACCGGCGCTGAATCGGCCGCGCTGGAATACTTCATCCGCAACGAAGACAAGCTGGGAACGGACGAAGACGAAGAGGACATCATGTTCGGCATCCAGCGTTCCGTTCAATTTTAGACCGGACGCCCGGCGGGCGACTTCTTTATGAAGACGAAAACCGTTTACATTTGTCAGGAATGCGGCGCGCAGTCCGCGCGTTGGCAGGGCAAGTGCCCCAGTTGTAACGCTTGGAATTCCTACGTTGAAGAAACCCTTGTTCCCTCGCCCGGCGGCAAGACGCCGGCGGTCAGCTATCAGGAAGATCCGGTCCTGCTCGATGATATTTCCCTCAATGATGAGAAGCGGTACGTGACCGGCATCGCCGAGCTCGACCGCGTCATGGGCGGCGGCATCGTTCCCGGGTCCGTCACGTTGATCGGCGGCGATCCTGGCATAGGCAAGTCCACGTTGTCGCTGCAGATCGGCTGCGCTTTGTCCGCAGGCGGGCTGAAGGTTCTTTACATCAGCGGCGAAGAGTCGGTCAAGCAGACGAGTATGCGCGCCGGACGGATCAGCCGGGGAGAGACCAAATCTTTGTATATCGTCAACCAGGTCGATCTCAACGCCATCCTCGACTATATCAAAAAGATGCAGCCGCAGGTCGTGGTGATCGATTCGATTCAGGTGGTGTATCAGCCCGAAGTGCAGTCTTCCCCGGGCAGCGTCAGTCAGGTCCGCGAATGCTCGGCTATCCTCACGCACACGGCCAAGCGCCACGGTATCGCGTTGTTCATCATCGGCCATGTCACCAAAGAGGGCATGCTGGCCGGCCCGCGGGTGCTGGAACATATCGTGGATACGGTGCTTTACTTCGAAGGCGAACGCTATTCCACGTACCGGATTTTGCGCGGGACCAAGAACCGTTTCGGGTCCACCAATGAGATCGGGCTCTTTGAGATGATGGCCAACGGACTGAATGAGGTCCCCAATCCGTCGGAGATCTTCCTGTCGGAACGGCCCGACGACACCACCGGCTCGGTAGTGACTCCGATTATCGAAGGGACGCGGCCGTTCCTGGTGGAGGTGCAGGGACTGGTGAGCAATTCGAATTTCAATATGGTCCGGCAAAAGGCGCAGGGCTTCGACGTCAACCGCCTGGCGCTGCTGATCGCGGTGCTCGACAAGCGCCTCGGCCTGAATATGCAAGACAAGGACATCTTTCTCAACGTGGTCGGCGGCGTGAAACTGATGGATCCGGCCGCGGACCTGGCGGTGGCCCTGGCGCTGGCCACGGCGTTGCTGGACAAACCGGTCAACCGTTCGACGGTGGTGATCGGCGAGGTGGGCCTTTCCGGCGAGGTGCGCAGCGTGTCGCAGGTGGCGCTACGGGTAAACGAGGCGCGCAAACTCGGCTTCGAACGCTGCATTCTGCCCAAGAACAATTTGAAGTCCCGGCTGGAAATCGACACCGACGGCATCGAGATCATGCCGGTGGCGACCGCCCGCGAGGCGCTGGATCTGCTCAATGACATAGAGGAAAACCGATGACCCTGACCTTTTTACGTATTCTGTTTATGACCATGAGCGTGCTCGTCGGTTATTACGCAGGCAGCGTTCATAACGACGCGTTGGCCGGCGGTCAGATCGGATTTCTCGGCGGCCTGCTGCTGATCGTACTCGAACGGTCAATGCGCCGTGTCTCGGTGCGCGGTCTGTCGAGCATGGTCTGCGGATTGCTGCTGGGGATCTTTATGGCCAAGATCCTTGCCGATATCCTGTCGCTGTTGCCGCTGGGCCATTACATCCAGTCCGTAACCCGCGTCTCGCTGACTCTGGTCTTTTCGTACCTGGGCGCGGTCATGGCCCTGCGGGGCAAGGACGAGTTTCACCTGATAATCCCGTACGTGAAATTCCGCCGGCAGGATATCAAGGACGGGGTGGTGCTGCTCGACACCAGCGCGATCATCGACGGCCGGGTCATTGACATTTACAAGACCCATTTTCTGGTGGGACGCCTGGTGGTGCCGCGCTTCGTGCTACACGAGATGCAGGCGCTGGCGGATTCCGCCGAGGACATCAAACGCGAACGGGGCCGGCGTGGGCTGGAACTGCTGCGCCTGATGCAGGAGGACCCCAAGGTCGATCTGCATATTCATGAAGACGACATGACCGGTCCCGAACCGGTGGACGCGAAGCTGATCCGCATGGCGCGGATGATGGACGCGCGGATCTGCACCAATGATTTCAATCTCGGCCGGACCGCCGAACTGCAGGGCGTGGACATTCTCAACGTTAACGAACTCATCCAGGCGGTCAAGTCGGTGCTTTTTACCGGGGACAACATCGACGTGAAACTGATTAAGGAAGGCAAGGAGCACGACCAGGCCATCGGCTATATGGAAGACGGTACCATGGTCGTGGTCAGCGGCGCCCGCGAACGCATCGGCCATGAAGTGCGGGTCCAGGTCACCTCAGTCCTGCAAACACAGGCCGGAAAAATGATCTTCGCCAAACTGAGTGGAGGAGCGAACTGATGAAAGCACAAGCCATTATCCCCGCCGCCGGAGAAGGGACCCGCATGGGGTCCGACACTCCCAAGATATTCTTGCCGCTGGCCGGCGTTCCGATGATCGTGCACACGCTACGCGCCTTTGAGGCGTGCGCCTCAGTCGATAAAGTCGTGCTCGTTGTTCATCCTGAATATGCCAGCGAGTACCGCTCGCTCGTCGAAGACCACGGGTTGACCAAGGTCAAGGAATACATCACCGGCGGCGTCCGGCGCAGCGAGTCGGTGGGCAACGGACTGACCTATGTCGATTCCGACTGCGGGATCATCGTGGTGCATGACGGCGCCCGGCCGCTGATCAAACCGAACCTTATCGACAAGGCGGTGGCCCAGTGTGTGACCGACCGGGCGGTGGTACTGGGAGTTCCGGTGAAACAAACGATCAAGAAAATCAATGCGCTCGAAGGGACTGTTGAGCGCACGCTGGAGCGCGAGCAACTGTGGGAGATCCAGACGCCGCAGGTGTTTCACCGCGATCTGCTGGTGGAGGCCTACGAACATGCCAAGAGTTTGGACGTCACCGACGACGCGTCGCTGGTAGAGCAGATCGGCATCAAAGTTAAGGTGATGCAGGGCGACTACTTCAATATCAAAGTCACCACGCCCGATGACGTGGCGATCGCTGAAAAGCTTTTGGCCATGGAGAGTGTCGGCTGATCATGGATATCCGCACCGGACTCGGTTATGACATCCACTGCTTTGCCGCCGGCCGCAAGCTCGTGCTGGGCGGGGTGGAGATCCCGCACGAGTACGGGCTCGAGGGGCACAGCGATGCCGACGTCCTGCTACACGCGCTGTGCGACGCGATCCTCGGTGCGCTCGGCCTTGGCGATATCGGCGAGCATTTTCCCAACACCGATTTACAGTACAAGGACATTTCCAGCCTGCTGCTGCTCGACGAGGTGAACAAGCAGATGCGGGAGGCCGGCTACCGGTTGACCAATGTCGACTGCATGCTGCAGGCCGAGGAACCGAACCTGAAGGATTACAAACCGGCGATGCGCAACCTCATCGCCCTGCGGCTCGACATTCCTTATGAGTCGGTCAATATCAAGGCCACGACCATGGAAGGGATGGGTTCAATCGGCCGCCGTGAAGGCATCGCCGCCTTTGCCACGGTGCTGTTAATTAAGGATTGACGCAATGATGCTGTTTTTAAAAATATTTATCGGACTGCTGATCTTCACACTGGCGTTTATCGCCGTGATTTACGCGTTTTTCCGCGACGAGATCGTGTCCACGCGGGAACGCGATCCGGCGGCCAAGAACGACATCGAGATCATCCTGCTGTATTCCGGCCTGCACGCGGTCGTCTCGCACCGCGTCGCGCACCGGTTGTGGTTGATGAAGCTGAAACTGATCGCGCGGTTGCTCTCGCAGATCTCGCGGTTTTTCACGGGAATCGAAATCCATCCCGGCGCCCGGATCGGCCGCGGCTTGTTTATCGACCACGGCATGGGCGTGGTGATCGGCGAGACCGCGATCGTCGGCGACAACTGCACGCTGTTCCAGGGCGTGACTCTCGGCGGGACCGGCAAGGAGACCGGCAAGCGGCATCCCACGCTGGGCCACAATGTGGTCGTCGGCGCCGGGGCCAAAGTGCTCGGCAACATCACCATCGGCGACAACAGCTACGTCGGCGCCAACGCGGTGATCCTCAAACCCGTGCCGGCCAACGCGACCGTCGTCGGCGTGCCCGGTCACATCACCAAAAAGGACGGACACAAGATTGATCCGATGGACCACGTTCATATCTCGGACCCGGTGATGGTCCATATGAAGGACCTGCTCAAACGCATCAAGTGTCTGGAGGACCAGACCAAGGACAAGTAACGCACCTCGAGGGAAGGGAGACAACATGGCCCGCAATGGTTTGTTGATCACGTTCGAAGGACTGGAAGGGTCCGGCAAGAGCACGCAGATTGAGCGCAGCTGCGAATACCTTAAAGATAAAGAGCACGACATCCTGTTTTTGCGTGAACCGGGCGGCGTTCCGCTCAGCGAGAAGATCCGTGATATTCTGCTCGACGTCGGCAACACCGATATGACCCATGAGTGCGAGATGCTGTTGTACATGGCGGCGCGCGCCCAGCTGGTCCGCGAAAAGATCATTCCCGCCCTGGAAAACGGGCAGACCGTGATCTGCGACCGTTTTCTCGATTCCACGTTGGCCTATCAGGGGTACGGCCACGACATGAATGTCGAATTCATCAAGGACCTCGGCGAGTTTGTCACCGAGGACGTCTCTCCGGACTTGACCATCATCTTCGACATCGATCCGGCCAAGGGTTTGGGGCGTATTAAGGGCGTCAAAGACCGCATCGAACAGCGCGACCTTGATTATCACGCCCGCGTCCAGGAAGGGTATCACGACATCGCCCGCCAGAATCCGCAGCGCGTCAAGGTAATCGAGTCCGACCGCACGATCGAAGAAGTCTTTGAGCGCGTCCGTCAATACATCGATGATGTGTTGGGGAACGCATGACCGCGATCACCGTCGAACCCCATCAGGATGTTGTTGACCGCTTGCTGCGGCTGTATCGGGCCGGACGACTGGCGCACGGATACCTCTTCACCGGCGCCAAATACGTCGGCAAATCGGAAACAGCCATGGCCATGGCCCGGGAATTGAGTGATCCCATTGACACTCACGTGCTGGAATGCGCGTTCGGCGAGAAGATCAAGATCGATGAGGTACGCGAAATTCTCGGCCTGATGGGCCTGCGGCCGTTCAGCGCGGAGAAGAAGGTCATCATCATCAAGAACGTGGAGCTGATGACCGTGGAAAGCGCCAATATCCTGCTTAAGACCCTGGAAGAGCCCACCCCCAGCAGCCTGATGATCCTGACAACCTCCGTGTTTGAGCGTGTGTTGCCCACCATCCGGTCGCGTTGCCACCGGGTCCATTTCCCGACCCCCTGCAAAGAAGTCCTTGCAGAACAACTGAGAAGTCTTTATCATGAAGACACCTCTTCAGCCCATTTTTTAAGCGCCCTGGCCGAGGGCAGCCTCGGGGTGGCGCAGCACTACCGGGAACGCGGCCTGTTCGAACGCAAGAATCACTGGATCAGCCAGTTTGTGTTCGGCCCGTCCGATCCGGATTTTGCCAAGAAGGAGCTGAAGGATCTCAAGGACAAGGAGTTGACCAAGGAATTCCTGGACGTCCTGCTGAGCTGGGTAAGGGACGCGGCGCTGATCTATTCGGGCGTCGCGGACGATCACCTGATTCATCTGGACCGGCGCGATGAGCTCGAACAGTTCGCGCGGCGCTTTCACTTTGATGACCTTGCTGAAATATACGATGAGGTCATCCTGGCGCAAAAAATGCTGGCGGACAATCTGAATCTGAAATTGCCGCTGTTGATTATAAAGGAGAAGATGTCATGGGTAAGCTAGTGCAGGTCCGGCTGGGAGAATACCGTGCGGTAGGTTTCTTTGATCTCAACGGGGTCGAAGCCGACCGCGACGATTATGTGATATTGGAAGTCGACCGGGGGTCCGAGTTCGGCCAGGTCGTCTCCGACGTCAATATGGCGTGCAAAGGCAGCACCGAAAACGCCAAGGGCAAGATCATCCGCAAAGCCACCGAAGGCGATCTTCGGCAAATCGAAAACAACCGCGGCAAGGCCAAAGACGCGCTCGGCGTCTGCGCCCGCAAGATCACCGACCGCAAGCTCGACATGCGCCTCACCAAGGTCGAATACACCTTCGACTGCAGCAAGATCATTTTCTATTTCACCGCCGAAGGCCGTGTGGATTTCCGCGCGCTGGTGAAGGACCTGGCCAAGGTCTTCCGCGTGCGCATCGAGCTCAAGCAGATCGGCGTGCGCGACAAAGCCAAGATCGTCGGCGGCTACGGCGTCTGCGGCCGGGAACTGTGCTGCTCGTCGTTCATGAAAGGCTTTCACCCGCTGTCGATCAAGATGGCCAAAGAGCAGGGTCTGCCGCTGAACCCTTCCCGGATCTCCGGGGTGTGCGGCCGGATCAAGTGCTGCATGGCCTATGAATTCCAGGTCTACAAGGAATTCTCCCGCGACCTGCCGCGCATCGGCGAGCGTATCCAGGTCAAGGAAGGTAAGGGCAAGGTGATCGACGTCAATATCCTCAAACGCCTCGTCAGTATCGAAATGAAGGAAGGGCACGTCGTCAAAACCGAAATCGCCAAGAAATAGTCATGAGCGCCAAGAACTTTTACGTCACCACACCGATATACTATGTTAATGACAAGCCGCACATCGGTCACGCCTACACGACCATTCTGGCCGACGTCATCGCGCGTTTCCACCGCTCCAACAATCAGCCCGTTTTTTTTCTGACAGGACTCGACGAGCACGGCCAGAAGGTCCAGCAGGCCGCCGAGAAGCGCGGCATGGACCCGCAGGCCCACTGCGACGACCTGGCTCCGCGATTTTTGCAGTTATGGGAACGGCTCGAGATCCGGTACGACGACTTTATCCGCACCACCGAAGACCGTCATCAAACCATTGTGCAAAAAGTGTTGCAGGACGTCTACGACAAGGGCGACATCTATACCGACGAGTATGAAGGCTGGTATTCGGTGTCCGAAGAGCGTTTCATCACCGAAAAGGAAAAGGACTCCGGCGAGTTCCGCGACGTGAAGCGGATCAAGGAGAAGAATTATTTCTTCAAGATGAGCAAGTACCAGCAGCAGCTCATCGATCACATCAACGCTAACCCCGGTTTCATCCAGCCCGAACACCGCAAGAACGAGATCCTCGGATTTCTGCGAGAACCGCTCAACGACCTGTGCATCTCGCGGCCGAAGGCGCGAATGAGCTGGGGGATCGATCTGCCCTTCGATGCCGATTACGTGACCTATGTCTGGTTCGATGCGCTGTTGAATTATGTCTCGGCGCCGGGTTACGGCTCGGACGAAAATAAATTTCAGACGTGGTGGCCCGCCAACGTGCATCTGATCGGCAAGGATATCCTGACCACGCACTGCGTGTACTGGCCGACCATGCTGATGGCGATGGGCGTGGAATTACCGACCACCGTCTTTGCCCACGGCTGGTGGCTGATGGGCGAGTCCAAGATGAGCAAATCCCTGGGCAACGTGGTCAGTCCGCTGGACCTCATCGAGGAGTACGGCGTCGACGCAGTACGTTATTATCTGATGAGCGAGATGGTCCTCGGGCAGGACGCCAGCTTCACCATCGAGTCGTTTATCAAACGTTTCAACAGCGATCTCGCCAACGACTTCGGCAATCTTCTCAACCGGGTGTGCGGTCTGATCGGCAAGTATTTCGAGGCCAAGGTTCCGCAACCGGGCGAGCATACGGCGGAGG
Organism: Candidatus Omnitrophota bacterium; assembly: GCA_020429915.1. Classification (GTDB taxonomy): domain Bacteria; phylum Omnitrophota; class Gorgyraeia; order Zapsychrales; family Zapsychraceae; genus JAGOSC01. Next base: position 52,138 of record JAGQKV010000003.1, read on the forward strand.
ACCGGGCCATCATCGACCAGGCCGTCGCGCTCGAGACGGAAGTCACCCGGCACATCGACAAACTGCAAATCCATTCGGCGATCTTCGCGATCCTGGACTTGGTCGGCAAGACCAACCGTTACATGGAACACGAGGCGCCGTGGAAGGTCGCCAAGGAAGATTTGACCCGGGCCGGGACGATTCTCTACGTCGCCACCGAGTCACTGCGCGTCGCCGCGCATCACCTCAGTCCGGTCATGCCGGCACGCTGCGGCAAGGTCCGGGGGATCCTCGGCGCCGCGGACAGCGGCGCGGCGTGGGGAGAGCTGAAACCAGGCACCGAACTCCCGGCGCCGGAGGCGTTGTTTCCGAGATTGGAGATGCCCGGCGTGTGAACAGCGGCCAGCGGTGAGCGGCCAGAGAACAGAAAGGGAAAAGCGGATAGAAGATAGTGGGATCAGGGAACAGCTCCTCGGCAGTTTCTGGTGGCTTACTACTGATCCCAACATGACGCGTCCTGAACACTCGCCGCTGGACGCTGTCCGCTGAACGCTAAAATATGCCGATAAACACCGTCAAGTGGACCCGCAATGAACTCAAGCTCATCGACCAGACCAAGCTTCCCGACGCGCTGAAGTATATTCACTGCCGTGATATTCAGACTGTCTGGAACGCGATCCGGCGCCTGAGCGTGCGGGGGGCGCCGGCCATCGGCGTGGCCGCGGCCTACGGGGTGTTGCTGGAGGCCAATCATTTCAAAGGGAAGACCCGCGACGAATTGATGATCCGTGTCGATGAAGCGTGCAGTTATCTGGCTACGGCCCGGCCCACGGCCGTGAATCTGTTTTACGCCCTGGACCGTATGAACAAGGTCTTTGCCAAGCACCCGGGGGAATCCAGTGTGGCCGTCCTGAAGAAGTTGCTCAAGGATGAGGCCATGGCGATGTATGAAGAGGACCGCCGGGTCTGCCGTCAGATGGGACAGCACGGCGCCAAGTTCATCAAACCGCATAACCGGGTCATGACGATCTGCAATGCCGGCGCGCTGGCCACCGTCGATTACGGCACCGCCCTCGGCGTGATGTACGCGGCGCACGAACAGGCCGTCCCGTTTCAGGTCTACGCCTGTGAGACGCGTCCGCTCCTGCAGGGCGCCCGGTTGACCACGTGGGAACTGCGCAAGGCCAAGATCCCGGTGACGGTCATCTGCGACAGCATGGCCGCCACCGTCATGAAGCGCGGGCTGATAGACGCCGTCTTTACCGGGGCCGACCGCATCGCCGCCAACGGCGACACCGCCAACAAGATCGGGACCTACAATCTCGCAATCCTGGCCAAGCACCACAAGGTGCCGTTCTACGTGGTCGCCCCGAGCTCCACGTTCGATCTGACCATCGCCAACGGCGACGGGATCCCGATCGAAGAGCGGCATCACGACGAAGTGACGCATTTTCGTCACGTGCGCGTGGCGCCGCGCGGGGTAAAGGCGTTCAATCCGGCCTTTGACGTGACCGAGGCGAAATTGATCACCGCGATCATTACCGAGCGCGGCGTGATCGTCAAGCCCGGCCGTGCCAGCGTGAATAAGGTCCTGCGGTATGACAAAATCTGAAACCCTCAGCGACATCGGCGAGTTCGGCCTTATCGACAAACTACGCCGGACCGTGCACAGCGGTCGGGCCCGTCTGGCGATCGGCGACGACGCGGCGGTCCTGCCCTACAGCCGCTCCCGCGATGAACTACTGGCCGCGGACATGCTGGCCGAGGGAGTCCACTTTAAGAAAACAACCGATCCGCGGCTGATCGGACGCAAGGCGATCAACAGCTGCATCAGCGACATCGCCGCCATGGGCGGCCTGCCGCGCTTTGCAGTGATCTCGCTGGGCGTGCCTGCCCGCCGTCCGGTGAAGGATATCCGCGAGCTCTATGCCGGCATCAACAGCGCCGCCCGCAAATTCGATTGCGGGATCGTCGGCGGAGACACGATCAAAAGCCCGAAGCTGATCATCAATGTGGCCATGACCGGCTTGGTGCAACGGAGTCAGCTGGTCCGCCGCAGCGGGGCGAGGCCCGGGCACATCATCATGGTGACCGGCCCGCTGGGCAATTCCCTGAAGTCGGGTCATCATTTGAAATTCACCCCGCGCGTCGACGCGGCGCAGTATCTCGTCAAACATTTCAAACCGTCGGCCATGATCGACGTCTCCGACGGTTTTCTGGCCGACCTCGCACACATCCTGGAAGAAAGCGGGGTGGGCGCGCGGATCTATGAAGACCGGCTGCCGATGCGTCAAGGCGCGACCCTGCGCCGGGCGCTGTGCGACGGCGAGGACTTCGAGTTACTGTTTACCCTGACCAAGACCAAGGCGGCCAAGCTGCTGACCGCGAAGACACGCGGCCTGCGGTTTTATCCCGTCGGCGAGATAACCGCCAAGGGGCTGACCTTTATGACCAAAAAGACCAGCGCGATCACCCTGAAACATCGCGGCTATGATCATTACCGCCGATGAAGATCACAACCCGAAAACCGCAAGAAACAAGCGCCGTGGGCAAGGCGCTGGCCCGCCACCTGCAGCCGGGCGACATCATCCTGCTCGTCGGCGATCTTGGCTCCGGAAAGACGACCTTCGTCAAGGGCGTGGCCGCCGGCCTGCGCCTGAAGCCCGACGCGGTGCACAGCCCGACCTTTGTCTTGATGAACATTTACGAAGGCCGGCTCCCGTTGTTCCATTTCGATCTGTACCGGCTCGATCCGGGGGAACAAATGAACGGACTCGGTCTCGACGAATTTCTCTACGGCGACGGCGTGGCGCTGGTCGAATGGGCCGACCGCATGGGCGGCTGGACGCCGCGGGAGTACCTGCGCCTGGACCTGACGCACGGCGGTGAAGAAAAGCGGACCCTGGTGCTGAAGGCCAAGGGCGCGCGCTACCGGCAATTGCTCGAAAACGTAAAGGCGGCATTCCGATGAATACGCTGGCCATCGACACATCCACACGCACGCTGAGCCTGGCCCTGGCAATCGACGGGACGTGTGTGTCCTACCGCAACATTGTGCTCAACCGGCGCATGGCCGACGCGATCGTCCCGCACATCACCGCCTTTTTACGCCGGCGCGGGCTGGGGCTTGAAGATATCGGTGCGGTCGTGGCGGGACGCGGACCGGGATCGTTTACCAGCCTGCGGGTGGGCGTGGCCACGGTCAAAGGATTATGTTTCGGACGCGACATTCCGGTGGCCGGCATCCCCAGTCCCGCCGCGGTTGCCGCCGCGGTCGCCGCCACACCCGGGAAAACCGACTGTAAGCTGTGTGTGATCAGTGACGCGCGCCGCGGCCTGCTGTATGCCGCGACCTACCGGATTGAAGAGGAGCGACCGGTCGCCGCCGGCGACTGTCAATTGCTTCCGTGGAAGGAACTGCGTCGTCAGCTGACCAAACCCGTGGTCTTTGCCGGCGACGGGGTGACGCTGCACCGCGAGGACATCGTCAAGGCCTTCGGGCCCGACGCGGCCCTGACTGATCCGAAATTCCTGACGCCGCAGGCGCGTTATCTGCTGCCGGCCGGACTCGCCGCCATCAAAGACGGCCGGGCCGGGGATGCGGCGACGCTCGAACCGTTGTACCTGTACGCCGAAGACTGCCAGGTGCGCCCGTGAACCGACGTAACTATAAAAATCCCATGCCGCAGCACGCGACCTGGTGCGAGATCGATCTGGCCGCCATCCGTCACAACCTGCGCCAGGTCAAGGAGCTGGCCTCGCGCAACGAATTCTTTCTTCCCGGCCGTAGCGGATCGGGACAGAAGATCAAAACCAGCATGATGGGCGTGCTGTGTGTGATCAAGGCCGACGCCTACGGCCACGGCATGCTCGAGGTGTGCGGGGTCCTTGACGACGAGGGGGTGGAGATGTTCGGCGTGTCCGACATCAATGAAGGCATTGCTCTGCGCGACCGCGGCATCACGACACCGGTGCTGCTGTTTGAAAGCACGCTTCCCGAACACATTCCGTTTATCTGCGAATACGATTTGACGCCGACATTGTGCACGCTGGAATTTGCCCGCCGTTTGGACGAGCTGGCGCACAAACTGAACAAGACCGTGCGCGTCCATATCGAGGTCGACACCGGCATGGGCCGGCTCGGCGAGTGGCATACCGGCGCGCTGGATTTTATCCGCCAGGTCGCGTCTTTGCGCAATCTGGTGATCGAGGGGATTTTCACCCATTTCCCGTCCGCCGACACCGACAAGAAATTCACCCGCCAGCAGATCGACCTGATCCACGGCATCATCCTCGAACTCGACCGGGAAGGGCTGATCATCCCGTATGTCCACGCCTGCAACAGCATGGGCCTGATGGGCTATCACACCAGCGTGATGAATCTGTTCCGGCCGGGGTTAATGGTGTACGGCCAGTACCCGGCCAAACGTGTGCGCGATGTCATCGCGCTGAAGCCGGTGCTCACGGTCAAAAGCAAGGTCATCTATGTCAAAGAGATTGCCAAGGGTCGCAGCATCTCCTACGGCCGGACATTCGTCGCCAAGCGCCGGATGACCGTGGCCACCATCCCGATCGGCTACAATGACGGATACCTGCGCGAGTACTCCAACAAGGCGCACGTACTCATTAACGGTCGCCGCTGCCGGGTGCTGGGCATGGTCACTATGGACCAGATCGTCGTCGATGTGACCGGTATCGGCGGTGTGAGCGAAGGGACGATCGCCACCGTGCTGGGCCGCGACGGCGACGATGAAATCACGGCCGACGAACTTGCCCGGCACGCCAAGACGATCAACTACGAAATCCTGTGCCACCTCGGCAACTGCATCCCGCGGGTGTACTTGGAGGCATCCTAATGCGAATCCAATTCCGCCACGTTTTGTTGCTTACCCTCATTGTAAACTTTTTATGTTCAACTGTTGCCGCAGCGGTTGAACGAGTGGCTGGAACACATGTAAGCTTGAATCCGCCGCCGAACTTTGAAAAAGCGGATAAGTTTCCCGGTTTCATGCGTGAAGAGTACGGCGCGTCGATTATGGTGATGGAGCTCCCGGGTCCGTTCGATGAATATAGAGCCGGCATTGAAGACAAGGATCACTTGAGTACGCGAGGGATGCGTCTTTTGCAGAAAGAGGCTGTCCGGGTGGATAACCGAGACGGCTTACTGGTGCATCTTTCTCAGGTGCTTCATTCGTTGGAATTCCGAAAATGGGTATTGCTCATCGGTGAGCGAGATCGAAACGTTATGGTCATGGCAAATTATCCTGCAGAACTTGAAGAAGAATTTTCGATGATTTTGCGTGAGAGTGTGCTCAGTACACTTTGGGATCCGGACCAACAAGTGAGCAAGGAAGAGGGATTAAATTTCACCTTAACCGAATCCGGATCGATGCGTCTTGCGGAGCGGATGGGGAATATGCTGATGTACTCAAAGGATGCACAGGTTCAGCCTAGATCGGTGGATGATCCCATTTTGATCGCTGGTTCTGCCTTGACAGATTGGCCTATTGGTGACAGAAAAGAGTTTTCCCGAAAGCGTCTGCAATTGACCGCTACCGTCACGGCGATTGAGATCGAGACTTTGGATGAGGTACGTGTGGACGGTTTAGAGGCGGTCGAAATTCTGGCGAAAGCGAAGGATACTGATTCCGGGAAAGAAATTCGTCTTTACCAAATGATGGTTTTTAAGGGGCAGACCTACTACCTGATTCAGGGTATGGTGAGCTTACGCCGGGAGGACGAATTTATGGCGGACTTTCAGGCAATGGCGCGATCGTTTAAGTGCAAATAAACTTGCATGTGTACCATGGGGTCCTTATGTGTCCGAGAATGACTACCTAAGTTGCCCAGGACATCCATATTGCAAAAATAAGTACCCCCACTAGCCCGATGAGTATTGACAATCACTTACGATTGATTTACATTTAGCATATAGTCACGGCAACGATGTCGTGACTTACCTGAACGGACATTGAAGCCCGGATTGCCGAACCAACGGCGGCCCGGGTTTTTTCATTGAGGACATCATTTACGGAGCGCAGCGACGTAAATGGACGTCCGAAATGAACCCGACGTAGCTCAAACGCGGAGGCACACGCAGTATGCCGGAGCATTTGAGCGTAGGCGGGTCATATCATTCATCTGGTATCACGGCTTCAGCCGTGATGCTCCCGAAGATTCGGTGGTGAATCCGCGGATCGAAGGGAGCGATACGTTCTTTTGGCTGTCCCCGGCCACTTTCCCCGTTAAGATTAACCGTCCAAGACCGTTACCTTGGATATATGACCCAACTTCCCCAATTGGGAGGTTGGGCTTTTGTATTTACAGGAGTATGAAATCATGACGTCATCGCCAACGCACCCGAAATTCCGCTTTAGCCTGCCGTTTCGGCTGATCGCCCAAGTGTTGATTGTGTGCCTCGTCGGTACGGGCATCCCCGCGCCGCGGGAGGCGCACGGCCGCACGGCGCCGGAGATCCCGCGTCTGGGCGAACTGGTCCCGGCCAGCCCGGACTATGCCCCGCCGACCTTGGCCGGACTGAAGATCTATCCGGACAATCCGTTCCGTTTCGATTTTCTCATCGATCCGGGGGATTCCCGTTTGACACAGGAGGCGCAGCGCGATGAATTCACCCGTCTTATCAAATACTTTCTGGCGGCGCTGACCATCCCCGAGGGCGATCTGTGGGTGAATCTCTCGCCGTTCGAGAAAGACCGCATCATGACCGACGCCTTTGGCCGTACCCAGATGGGGCGCGATATGTTGGTTCAGGATTACATGCTCAAGCAGATGTCCGCCTCGGTGATCTATCCGGAGAGCGAGGTCGGGGAAAACTACTGGCGCGAGGTGTTCGCGCGCTTCAATCAGGAATTCGGTTCCTCCGAGGTGCCCGTGGAGATGGTCAACAAGGTTTGGGTCGTACCGCGGGATGCCGAGCTGTACGTTGAGGACGGCCGCGTGCTGATCACCGAAAGCCGCCTGGAGGTGATGCTCGGCGAGGATTATCAGGCGCGCCTGCGCGAAGACGCCGTCACGGGTGAGTCTGTGGAGGCGGAGGTCTCCGGGGAGACCGCGGCCCGTCAGGAATTGTGGCGCCAGCTCTTCCGCGAACACATACTGCCCGAAGTCGCGCGGGACGTCAACCACGGCCGGAATTTTAACGAACTGCGCCAGATCTACCACGCGGTCATTCTGGCGACGTGGTATCGCCGGCATCTGCGCCAATCGCTTTTCGGGCAGATGTATGTCGGCCGCGAAAAGACCGACGGTGTGGACATCGCGGACCGGACGGCCAAAGAGAAGATCTATGAGCAGTACCTGAAAGCGATCAAGCGCGGGGTCTACGATTACATCAAAGAAGATTTCGATCCCGTCACGCAGGGCATCATCGCACGCCGGTATTTCTCCGGCGGCATCATGTTTTCCAATCTCGACCGGCGCGAGGGCGTGTACCGCGAGACCCGCGATCCCGGCGTGTTGAGCAAATTGAAGATCACCGCGCGGCAGCATCTCGAGCGCTTGTACTATCTGGTATCGTCGGTGGTGATCTCCAAGGAGGGCGTGGCCAGCTACCAGAAGTTGGAGCTGGCCGCCCGTCCGCGGACCGCCGCGCGGATACGTTCCGCGATTCCGGTCGAACGTCTCAGCCGGCTCTTCCGGCGGACATTCGCCGCGGCACGCTCCAAGGTGCGCGGGGTCGGCCTGCTGGCCGGTGCGGCGTTCCTCGCGACCACGCTCGGCATGGGCCAGCCTGTTCAGGCGGCCGAGTATACCTATGACGACCAGGGACGTTTCGTGGTCGTGGTGGAGCAGGGCGATGACTTCGGCGAGATCGTGGAAGATTTGCGCGTCGCGCACAAGCGCTATGACAACGCGCGGTACACGCCGCCGTTGCGCGGACAATTTTGGGGCCCGGACGGCGCGGTCTATGCTATGGCGCGGTTGATGGAACGCGACAATTTAGGCCTGCATCCGGGCGACGTGCTGGTCATCCCCGGGGATGTGATCTCCGAGGCCACGCAGACCGCTTTGGCCGGGCCGGTACCGTATACACCGCCGATGCTCACCGGACCGCTGGTCGTCGAAGAGCCGGAGCTCGACCTGACGCCGCTGGAACCGGTCAAGCCCGCCCCGCAACTGCAGGAGTTCACGCCGCCGGACTTCGTCGATACCCCGGCGATCGTCACCGACACCGATACCGACGAAGGCGCTGCCGACCGCATTGTCGAGGCCGGTAAAGGCGAACGTCTGGACGCGGGCGACAATCGTGAGGAAACACAGATCACCGCGGTCCCTGAGACGTCCCCGGGACTGTTCAACCGCTGGACCCTGCTCGGCGTCCTGGGATTGATCGGCGCCGGCGTGATCGGTGTCCTCTTGTACCGCAGCCGCGGCGGACGCGTGTTGTCCGCAGAGGAGGAACAGGACGAGCCCGCGGACCTGCCGCAGGAAGACCCCGGACGGCTGGCGCAGCGCCGGATTATTCAGGAGGCCCTGCGCATCCGGTTGCAAAAGTTGAGCCTGAACTATTCCGGGCATACCGCCAAACTGCGTCAGGCGGCGGTTGACGTGACACGGCCGCTGGCCGATTATCTCGCGGACCGCTTGAACTCCGTGCTGCCCGACGGGCGCGGGGACATCACCGGACTGGTGCAGGAATACGTGACCGCGCCGCTGCGTGACGGAATTGCCGGCGCGATCGACACGGCAGGCGACTTTGAGTCCATCGAACGAAATCTCGACGCGTGGACCGACGGACTGGCCGGGACCATTCTGGAGCAAGATCTGCCGGTGGCAGAGGTCGAGCGCCGTATCAACGCCTATATACAGGAAGAACTGGACCCGCTTTTCGCCGCTGCTGAGTCCGCGGCGGTGTCCCGGGTCTCCGCCGAATTGTTCAGCGCCGAATGGATGAACGTTTATCAGGCGCGCATCGAGAGTCTGCTGCGCCGTCGCCTGGCGGATCAAGACGGGCTCAACGACCTGCCCGGTTTCCTCAGCGAAACCGCGACTGCGTTGACGCAGCTGTTCCGTGAAGAAGGATTGATCACCGGCGCCGACAGTCTCACTTTAAGTGCAGGGTTGTCGGCCGCGCAGGTGGCGGCCGTCATCCGCCGCCACAGTCCGGAATACCGCGGCATGTTGAACCGGGCCTATGCGCACAGCGAGGCGATCCGCGAAGACATCATTACCGCGCTCTTGGACGGGAATATCCTTCCCGAGGGTATCAGCAAGGAAGAGGCACGGGCCTACTTGCGTGACGCCGCCGGGGCTGAACTCGACCGTATTGTGGAAAGTGAATTCGACCGCCGGGCCGGGTACCTGCAGGTGGAGGCGCGCGTCGATGCCTTTGCCGCGGCCGTGGCCGAAACCTTGGCCGGGGAGGAGCCGGACCTGTCCGCGCAGCAGCGGCTGTTGCGCGGCTTTATCGATTTTGAACTGCGCGATACCGTGACTGCCGCGGTGGCGGCGGCTGAGGAGGCATTGCGCGCGCAGTTGTTCGGCGCCGACATGCCGCTCGTGTACCGGGCCGCCATGGAGAAGGCGGTGCGCACCGAAGTGGCCGTGGCCAACGGGGCGCCCGTCAATCCGGCGTTGATGTTCGCGCAGGCCGTGGAAAATGTACTCACCGCGCTGAAGGACGACATGAAACTGATCGGCCAGGCGATCATCCCGCCGCCCGAAGAATTGCTCGCGGCGGTCGGTGCCCTGTTCCCTGAACCCGTGACCGCCGGCGTCCCGGATGACCGGCGCCTGCGCGCGCCGCCGTTCGAAATCACCCGCGCCGACATCGCGGCCGCCGCGGCCGCTGTTACCATTTATCTCGGCGGAGACGGTTCCGCCGCCGAAGGTCTGTTGCTGGCCGCCAGTCCGCTGTTATTCCGCGCCGGCGTGACCGCGTCGTACTGGCTGCATGAACTCACGCACGTCGCCGCGGCCGGCCCCTCCGCCGTAACGTCCGCGAACCTGCGCGCCAATGTCCCGTTCGGCGACTGGCTGCGGATGCTCGTCCCGGTCTTCGGGACGGTGCCCGGCGACCTGCACGTTAAGGCGCCCAATACATGGTGGAATCATCTTTCGGCTGTGGGCACCAGCCTGGCGCTGACACTCGGTTTGGCCATGACCGGTTTGTCGGCGGCAGGCGCCCACGCCATCGAACAATTGCAGCTCATTACACCGCTCTTGCTCGGTTCGGCGTTCGTGCTGGCCGGTGCGATACAGACGGACGTGATCGATCCGCTGCTCAAGCGTATCAAGCAAGGCGCGAACTGCTGCGGCGTGGCGATCCTGCTCGGCAAACGCAAAGAGAAGGACGAACCGGTCATCGCCCGGCGTCTGCTCGGCGTGTACAAGCGGATGGGAGAGATTACCAACATCCGCGGACAGCAGGCGGCCGGCGCGGTCATCTCGGCCCGCAACGCCAAGGGCATGAGCACATTCGTCGGCGACCGCCGCGTCAACCCCAAGCACGGCGATCTTCCCGAAGGGCTGGAGGGACAAATCCGTCGGCATGTCCGTGCCGCGCGGGTGAAGGGTTTCGGGGATACCGGGACCACCATGATGTTCGGTCACTACCGGTACGGGACTACCTCGGCCCCGGCCAAGAAGGAAACCCATCCGCACCGTTTCGTCGAACCGCGCGACGTTCGCTACTGGGAAGTCAGCGATGGACGACTGGAGGCACAGACGCGCGAACTCGAGATTTACATCGTGCACAACGGGGACTTTAATTACTGGACCATGTACGGGACCAAGCACGGTAATTCGCACATCGGCTTTTGGCTCGAACACGTGCTGGGTGTGGTCGACGAGACCCAGGGTGACTCGCCCAAGATCTCCGGGATGATGAACTTGCTGCGCACGCAGGGCATCTTCGGAGCGTCGGCGCGACTGGCGTATTACACGCAGATCGCCACCCGCATCGAAGACGTGTTCGGCGGACAGCATCCCGCCGACATCCTGCCGGATTTTTCCAAGAGCCTGGTCCAGCCGTCGGAAGATTACATTTTCAAGAAGACCATGGAGGCGAAACGCAACGCGCCCAATACCGCGCTCACTCAGGACGAGATCGCGGAGTTGGGTAAAGTGTTCGACGACCTGTTCACAGAGTCGGGTGAATCGTTGCTGACCTCCGGAGCGGCCCGGCTTGCCGACATGTGGGTCAGCCGCGAACAGGCCGCCCGCGGCGACGAAGTCCTCACCGCGCAGCGGGCCCGCATCGACGCCTTCGCGGCGCGCGCGGCCGAACGGCTGGCCGGAGTGCCGCTGACCGCGGCGTGGAGCATCGAACAGCGCGACCGTTTTATCGAGGCGACGCTCGAGGCGTTCTTCATGAACGATGAATTCACCGCCGTGCGCAGATTTTTGGAAGGCGCGCAGGGGTCGTTCGGCATGGGCCTGGCGACCTCGCTCAATCCCGGCGGGGTGGTGGTGGCCGCCGACGGACAGCCGCTGGCCGTGGGGATGGACACCGCCCGCGAGAATATCCTGATCGCGTCGGAATTCTCTGCGCTCAAAGTACCCGTCGATGAAGACGGCACCCGCCTCGATTACCGCTTCGCTCTGAAACAAGAGCCCGGCAAGGGCGAGATCGTGGCCATCGCACCGGACGGGCGGCTGCAGGTCTATTCGCGCGAACGCCGCTCCATGATCAACGAGGGAGAAATCACCCGCCGGCTGGTCCCGCTCAAGAATAATCCTTACATCACGGAACTGGCTGTGCTGGACCAGGAGGATCCCGTCGGCAAAGATATCGCCGAGACGGCCGCGGTCCTGGGGCATATCCGCGACGAATGGACCGATCCGGATTCGATGAATCGCCAGAGCCTCGCGGGCCTGCAGGAACAGATCATCCGCAAACACATCCTGCGCCGCATCAAAAAGACGTCGGCCGCTTACGCCGGCATTCACAATGCGCTCAGCCGCAAGGCGCGCGCCGCAGTGCGCGACAGATTAAACGGTTATCTGCGCGCCGAACTCGGCGAACGCATCCCTCTCGACGAAGAACTCTGGAAGAAGCTCGGCATGGACCGTTTCACCGGTGAGGTGCAGCACCTGGTAGAGATTGCTCTGGACCAGGCCTTTGCCTGGCACGAGATCAATGAACACATCGGGGCCAAGGCCGCTGTTTTCGCGCGCCGCCACTCCGTCGGCGTACTCAGCCTGGACCAGCTTCAGGACGAGATCCATCTCTATGTCGACCACCTGCTCAAGGACACGATCGAAGCGGAACTGCAGCGTGCGCAAAGTATGGTCGATGAGATCATCGCCCATTGGCAGCCGGTGATCGCCGCGGAGATCGTCTTTGAATGGACACGCGCCAAGGCCCAGCAGCGCACCGGGGACCTTTCCCCGATCGGCCGTCAGGCGATCGCTCAGTGGAAGGGGATTTGGCGGAAACTCAACATCCGCCTGACCATGCCGCCGGAGACGCCGAAGACCGATGTGCTGGTGACCGGACTGGAAACGAGCCTGTGGATGGGCGAACAGTTCGCGCAGGACCTGCAACGGATGTTTCCGGAGATGGTCGTGCGCAGTGAGTCGGCCAACAAGCTGCTCGAGGATCCGCTGTCTACCGGACTCGATGAGGATACCATTGTGATCGCGGTCAGCCAGTCGGGACAGACCTTTCCGTCGCTCAACGCGACCATCCTGCTTGACAAGATCACCCGCCACAAAGTCTTTGTGGTCACCGGTGAATACGACACGCTGATGGGGCAGGCCGTCGGCCAGGATTTCCAGCCCGACGCGCGTTTCAGCGGCCGCATCTTTTCCAACTTTACCGGCTTCCGCCACGCGGAGGCCTCCTCGGTGACGGCCACGGCCACGCATGCCACCTTCACCGAAATGTTGATTTATCTTGCTGAGGGACTCCACGACCGGTTTCCCTACGATTCCCCATACGGACTCGCGATTGAAGAAGGCGACGTGGCCGACGTGAAGGCCGCCCGTGACCGCGCGCTGGAAGAGACCGCGCGCATCACCGGCAAGGACGCCGACGGAAAGACGCTGGAAAGTCCGGAACGCAGCCAGATCCTCCAACAGGCGCGCAACTGGGCGCGCAACGTCCTGGACGCGCCGCTGGCGGTGATCCTCTCGAAGATCAACCTGTACGTGACGGTGGTCAGCGGGTTCTTCGTCTTTCTGTCGATCGCCAAGAGCCTGCCGCTGGTCGGCGGGCTGGCCGGGACGGTCTTTATCGCCAGCTTCCTGCAGGCGATGTACTACGATTACTTCTCGGCAGGCATGAATTACCTGTTGCGCAAGATCACCGGCCGCGAGATGCTCGACCGCATCGGCAAGCGCACCGTAGTCATCGGCGACAAGGCCTATGTCCATCAGTCGCTGGAGGCGTTTTTATCGAAACTCAACTCGCTCAGCCGCGGTATCGTGGGTGTCGAGGTGCACGGCGCCAATCCGGGTGATCACATGATCTCGCGTTTCGGGCACCGCGTGGTGCGCGGGACCATGATCTGGATCGGCGTCCCTGACGGACGCATGCCGGGACTGCGCCAGAAACAGGCGAGTGTCGAGATGACCGCCAAACAGGGCAAGGGCGTGCGCAACCGCATTTTTGGCCGCGGCATCGGTCCCAACGTGGTGACCGTCGGACGCCGGCGCGTGCACAATCCCAACGTGGCCGACAGCACCATCATTCTGAACGGGGAGGTGAAGACGGACAAGCCGGCCCTGGAGACGTTTGTCGAGAACCGCTTCGATTCGATGACCCGGCTGGTCGCCGGGCAGGTGTTCTTTCACGCGATGCAGCGGCGCGTGGCCACCGCCGGCCTGAGCAAACCGTGGCGCTGGCTGTGGTACTGGCGCTGGAATATTCACCGCACGCAGAGCGGACCGCGTATCGCCACTACGCAGAGTCCGGTCGATGCCGAGATCCTGGAACAACTCGAGGACCGTCCCATTTATCCCGCGGCGGGCGTGCGCGAGGTCATCCGCCGGCCCGACGGCGGACATCGTTACGACAGAGATACGAACCCGGTCGACGGGGGAGACGCGGCCCTGTTGGCAGAGCCGGCAACCGTGACCGGGGGCGACGAAGTCGGGGGTATCGACTTGCGCGGCGGGACCGTCGAACTCAATATCACCGAAGGTCTCCCGACGGTACCGGCCGACACCCTCCCGGCCGGATTTACCATCGATCCTCTGATTATCGAAACGCTCCCGGTCAACGGTTTCACGCCGCTGATCATCGACGTCAGGCCTATCAACGCGATTTACTTCCTCGGAGAAGGGGACAGTGATCGCGATCAGCCCCGGCCCCGGTCCCGCTTAGGCGGACCGGTGGCCGGATACATGGCGGAGGAAGCCGGCATTACGGCAAAAAGTGGTTAGCCAAGGCAATGGCGGCTTCCCCCTTGCGCCAAGGAGTGCTGTGTTAATCTCGAATATCGAATCTACAAATCACCTAATGCTCGAAACGGTGGATAAGTTGATTCGGTAATTCGATATTCCTTCGAGATTCGATATCACGAGTTCAAGAACGA
>JAGQKV010000023.1 GCA_020429915.1 Candidatus Omnitrophota bacterium
CAGATGGGCCTGATCTACGTCAACCCCGAAGGACCCAACGGCAACCCCGATCCGGTCGCTTCGGGCAAGGACATCCGCGAGACCTTCGCCCGCATGGCCATGAACGACGAAGAGACCGTCGCGTTGACCGCCGGCGGACACACCTTCGGCAAGTGCCACGGCGCCGGTGACGCCGCCTTGGTGGGACGCGAACCCGAAGGCGCCGGCATCGCCGAGCAGGGCCTGGGGTGGAAGTCCTCTCACAAAAGCGGCAAGGGTATCGATGCCATCACCTCCGGCATCGAAGGCGCGTGGACGCCGACGCCGACGAAGTGGGACGGCAGTTACTTCGACGTGCTGTTCGAGTACGAATGGGAACTCGTCAAGAGCCCGGCCGGCGCCCAGCAGTGGACGCCCAAGAATTTAAAGGAAGAGGACATGGCCCCCACCGCCGACGGCAAGGGCAAGGCGCCGATCATCATGACCACCGCCGACATGGCGATGCGTATGGACCCGGTCTATGAGAAGATCTCGCGCCGGTTCAAAGACAATCCGGAGGAGTTCGCCGACGCCTTTGCCCGCGCGTGGTTCAAGCTGACCCACCGCGACATGGGCCCGCGCGCGCGGTACTTGGGGAAAGAAGTCCCCGCTGAAGACCTCATCTGGCAGGACCCGATCCCGGCCGCCACCGGCGACAAACTCAGCGACGCCGACATCGCCGCGTTAAAAGAGCAGATCCTTGGCTCCGGTTTAACCGTGTCGCAGTTGGTCTCAACCGCCTGGGCCAGCGCCTCAACCTTCCGTGGCTCCGACATGCGCGGCGGTGCCAACGGTGCGCGCATCCGTCTCGCCCCGCAAAACGACTGGGCAGTCAATCAACCGGCGCAATTGCAAAAGGTCCTCGAGACCCTGGAGAGCATCCAGGCCGAGTCCGCCAAAAAAGTCAGCCTGGCTGATCTGATTGTCCTCGGTGGATGTGCGGCGGTAGAGAAGGCCGCCAAGGACGCCGGCCACGACGTGAAGGTCCCGTTCACACAAGGCCGCGCCGACACGACGCAAGAATTAACAGACGTCGACAGCTTCGCCGTCCTCGAACCCGAGGCCGACGGTTTTCGCAATTACCAAAAAGCCAAGTACAGCGTGTCGCCCGAAGAGATGCTCATCGACCGTGCCCAGCTGCTCACCCTGACCGCCCCGCAGATGACAGCACTCGTCGGCGGATTGCGCGTCCTGGGCGCCAACCACGGCGGAAGCAAGCACGGCGTCTTCACCGACCGTCCGGGCCAGCTCACCAACGACTTCTTCGTCAACCTGCTCGATATGGGGGTGACGTGGAGTGCGATGGATGACAGTGAGTATGAGTTTGAAGGGAAGGATAGAGCTTCCGGTGCTAAGAAATGGACAGGCACTCGCGTGGATTTGATCTTTGGATCGAATTCGCAGCTCAGAGCGCTTGCCGAGGTATACGCCTGCGAAGATGGACAAGAGAAGTTTCTGGCGGACTTCGTTAAGGCGTGGGATAAGGTGATGAACTTAGACAGATACGACGTTTAGGTTTCAATCAGCAAAATTAATAAGAGGCGTCAGGTGCATGTGTGCCTGGCGCCTTTTTTTAGCGGATAGCGGCTGGCGGCTAGAGACGAGAAAGGGATCAGCGGCTGGATGGCAGTGGGATCAGGGAGCAGTGGGATGAGTCGCCTGGGACCCCTCGTCAGTACTAATCGCTACCCCCTAAACGCAAAATGGCGCGTCTTGAAACTCGCCGCTAAATAAGGTTTTCGCAAAGCGAAAACCGAGTCCGTCAACCGAACGCTTCTACGGTTGACGGACAGCTAACCGCTAGAAATCAGTGCCTCTCAGCCAACGAACCGGCTCCTGCCATTCCGGGTACTGGCGCGGGATAATCGTAACAAGTAACATATCAGACACTTACGGAATCCCACACCAAATACTTGACATCGGCAATTTCGAGGGATATACTTTTACTGAAAGTGTACGAATATATACATATAAGTGTATGTATAGATACATATATATGCACTAATAGATACAATATTTTGAAAAAATATGGAACCTAGACTAAATAAGGATAAATTGCTGGCAGAACTGGCCGCCTGGGACCAGTTTCTGGGTCGTAAGGTGCATTTTATCGCCTGTGGCGGGACGGCGATGACGTTGATGGACGTCAAAGAGTCCACGCGGGACATTGATTTTATCGTACCGGTCATAGAGGAATATGACTACGTGATTAAGAAACTCAAGGATTTGGGATACCAACAGGTGAGAGGCTGGGGCTGGCAGCGGTCCGGCGACGATTTCATTTTTGACTTATTCAGAGGGAAACGGGTGCACACGACCGATCTTCTTGATGATCCGTTAGTTGAAGGAAGGCACACGTTGATAAAAGAGTTTTCCTATATCTATTTAGGCGTTCTGAATGACTATGACTTGATTATCAGCAAGCTGTTTCGCGGGAGCGCGGTCGATTTTCAAGATACCGTTCAATTGGCCAAGGCCCATCGCGCTGATCTGGATTTAGGGAAGCTCAAGGACCACTTTTTTGACATGTTGAGTTATCACCCGGTCGGGGAGCAGCGTGTTCGCGCACACTGGGATACGTTCGCGAGAAGGCTCAAGGAGGTATCGGATGGATAAGGACAAACTGGTGGAAAATGTCAATAAACTCGGCATGCCCATGATGATTCCCGACAAGCCGGTTAATGCCGAGGAGACCCTGGCCGCGGTGGTCACAAGTCAGGATGCCCGCCTGTGGGAAATGTATCCCGCCTTGCTGGCAAGTACTTGGCAGAAGTATCAAGTAAAATGGAGCGACATCGCCGGAAGGCTCAGCAAGTCCGAGGATATAGCGGCGCTGAAAGGTTTATTGGCCATGTCCCAGGCCATATATCATGCTTATCATGTCGATTTTGACGGCCTGAGTAAATCGCTCAAGACATACTATGACATCAATAAGGAGATACAAACCGATCTTCGTAATGTCCTAGCGCATAACCACGAAATCCCCGTAGCAGGATTATCATTATCAACGGAAAGAGTTAGGGGTTCATTTGAAGATTACCTGAGCTATAAGAACCTGGAGCAGGAGAAGCAGCATGCGAAGCTCAAGGAAATGTCGGTGGAGTATGCCCTGTCTCAGATCTTTTCCCCGAAGCAAAAAGAACTCTTTAAGAAGCGGCTGAACCGGGAGAAAATGACCAAGACCGAACGCGAATACTTCTACCGCGTCGTCAAGAAAAAAGCCCAGGCCCTGGCCAATCCCGAGCTGCATCGACTGGCGCTGAAGTTGATGGACATCTAGCGCAAGGCGTTTGGTGTGACAGTATCCGGAAATTCCAGCGGTTAGCGTCTAGAGACCAGACAGGGATCAGCGGTCAGAAGATAGTGGGATCAGGGAATAGGAAGATTAGTAGCCCGGCCTCTCGGCAGTCCTAATCGCTACTCTCTAATCCCAGGATGGCACATCCTGAATACTAGACGCTATCCGCTAAAGATACCCGCGTCCCAAGCAAGCGCACCTCAGCAAACACCTTGCCCCCGGCACATTTATAGCGTATAATTGTATCAATATTTGAATCAATTACAGGCTCTAAATGTGCCATAAAATGAGTTAAAAATGGGCGGTTTTCGGATCACGGATTTGAAACAAACCGCATAATCAACGCCGCCGCGGGGTGACGGGAATGGACGGCAATCCTCAAAAATACATCTGGCAACACGACAACTGGCCGCGGTTTCAGTGGCACAGCGGGGAATTACTGACGCTGCTGGGCAAGGTCCGCCACGCGCAGGGAGGATTGTCGGCGACGGCCAAGGCTCTGGGATTTGAGTTGAGCCATCAGGCCCAGGCGGAAATCCTGGTAGAGGAGGCGGTGAAAACATCCGCCATAGAGGGCGAGGCCTTGAACCGGGATTCCGTCCGTTCCTCCGTGGCCCGCCGGCTGGGATTGCCCCAAGCGGGAGCGGCCCCGGCCGAGCGTCATGTTGATGGTCTGGTCGAAATCTTGTTAGACGCGACACGGAATCATCACGAACCGCTCACGGCCCAAAGATTGAAGGGCTGGCAGGCCGCGCTGTTTCCCACCGGATATTCGGGTATCCGCAAGATTCGCGTCGGCGATTGGCGGGACGGGCCCATCGTCGTGGTGTCCGGTCCCGAGGGACGGCAAAAAGTCCATTTCGAAGCTCCTCCCGGCGAAGTTGTTGCTGAGGAAATGAAGCGTTTCCTGCAATGGTGGAAAAAGAGCTTGGGCCGGGAAGAGGGGGTGTTGCGCGCGGGTGTCGCGCATTTATGGTTTGTCACGGTCCATCCGTTTGAGGACGGCAACGGCCGCATCGCCCGGGCCATCACCGATATGGCCTTGGCCCAGGACGAACAGCAACCGCTGCGGTTGTACAGTTTCTCCTCGCAGATCATGGAAGAGCGCGACGACTATTATGCTGTTCTTGAGCAGACGCAAAAAGGGACGCTGGATATCACCGCGTGGTTAACGTGGTTTCTGGGGTGCTTGTTAAGGTCGATGGACCGGTCCGAGGCCATGATCCACAAAGTCCTTACCAAGGCCCGCTTCTGGCAGCGGCACAGTCAAACGACGTTGAATGACCAGCAGAAGAAAATCGTCAACCGGCTGCTGGATGCGGGGGAAGGCGAATTCCATGGCGGATTGACAACCAGAAAGTATGTCGCGATAGCCAAGACCAGCCGCTCGACGGCGATCCGCGAGATCAATGATTTGGTGGAAAAGCAGGTGCTGGTGCGGGGTTCTCAGAGCAAGGGGCGGAGTGTTTGGTATGATTTGAATTGGGAGGAGTTGAGCGGATAGCGTCCGGCGGCCAGAGACGAGAAAGGGATCAGCGGTCCGAAGATAGTGGGATCAGGTAGGAGTGGGATTAGTCGCCTGGGACCCCTCGCCAGTCCTAACCGCTATTCCCTAATCCCAAAATAGCGTCCACTTGAGCACTCGCCGCTAGCCGCTCACCGCTAACCGCTAGAAATACCCGCCCCCCAGAGCCTGTCCACGTATGTCCCCCATCGTCCTATTGACGTATCCCCCTGCCGCTCTAGAATATGGGCATGAAAAAGATACTCCTGACAGTGCTGATTCTCTTTGTAGCCGTGGCCCCGGCCAGGGCGGAATTGATTCTGGAATGGGGGCCATATATGCCGGACCGCATCCTCTCCGATGCAGGCCGGGTGACCGTCCGTGGAATTTTGACCAATTCGATTCTGTCATCCGAAGATCTTGCCATTGATGTCTCCGGTTGGGGGTACGGAACCCAGCCTCCTGAAGGCTTTCCGGAAGGCTCACTCAAACTTGTCTCTCACGTTGATTGGGGTGGAAGTGCCGTGGAGCTTCGCCCGGGAGAATCACGTATTTTTGAATACGCATCTTTAGAGGCCACCAACGGCGATCTTCCGCTCGGTACGTATTCCGGTTACATGAAGCTAACGTTATATCGTTATCTTGGAGCGCCGGGAACCATTTTGGGGCCGGCAACACCGCGCTACAGGCTCGCAACTGATTACGCCGTTGAGGTCGTCGAAAGTTTGGTTGTTCCACCGGAAGCCCCGACTACTCCCAATATCCCGTCGGCCCCCACGGCGCCTAATGCGCCAACGTCGCCGACGACTCCCACAGCACCGCAGACACCCAAGTCTCCCGCCGGCCCCGTCAGCCCCACACCGCCGAACCTGAATACCCTGTTCACCGCCTTTGCGGCCGACGACAACGGATCTGCGCCCGTGGCATATTTGGAATCACAGGACGTCCAAACCACCACCAACCCCGAACCCATGACGCTGCTGCTGTTCGGCGGCGGGATGGCGGGGGCGTTGATGCGGCGGCGAAGAAATCACAAGACAAGGGAGGCGTTATGAACGGGCGGACACATCGGTTGAGATTATCCATGTTGATAGGGCTGATCATCCTCGCCGCCGCACCGGCGCGGGCGTCGGTGATATTTGATTCGTTCGGTCCCGGTAACAGTTATGAGCTGACCGATCCGGCGTTCATCACCAATCCCACCGACGGGAATGCCTTTGCCTACGCCCAGCAGTTTACCCCGGTTGCCGACGCTGTCTTTTCGAGTGTGGACATTCCCATCCAGGGCAACGCGCCTTTATTGTACCTTTATGACCTGTGGCTGGCCGAGGACGACGGCGGGGTGCCGGGCAACGTGATCGAATCCTTTTCGGCCGGGACGATTACACCCAATGGCACGCTGAACAGCGTGACGTCGCTGAATTCCCTTTTGTCCCCGACCTTGCTGGCTGGAACGCCGTACTATGTGGTGGTCGCCGCCGCCGCGGACAACACGGTGATATGGCAATCCTCCGAACTGGCCCTGACCGATCCGGTCTTCTTCCGGCTCAATGCCGAACCCTGGGAGAGCAGCCAGATCGGCACCCTGGCGCTGCGGGTCAACGGCGAGATGGGCGTCGTGCCCGAACCCGCCACCATGCTGCTCTTTGCAAGCGGCCTCACCGGCGCCTTCCTGCGCCGGCGCAATAAGCGCCTCGCATAACGGGCCAATCCCGCATATACGCATACACACATACACACATACAGGCATATACCCTCCCGACAAGTAGCACCAAACTGTTCGTATCCCGTATCACCCATCGCGCACACCAGGGTATATCATCAAAAAATGCCCCCCAGGTAGAAAAAAGTCAGCTCCTCGACCCTAAAGTCATTCCTAAGCCATGCTATATGTGGTCTAATACTAAAATATCCCCCCGGCCCGGTTCATAATGGTTGGCAATGCGGGGTGATATTGCTAGAATAAAGCACCATCCCGGGGAACCTAACTTCAGGCATCATGACTATTCCAATAAACAAGCGATAAGGACAAGATTGACCCGATCTTGGCGGCCTGAGGGCGGCTATGGTTGGGTCTTTTTTGGGGCTATACAGAATTTGTGAGTAAATGGGAGAACATAAATGAGCGAAATCCTGCAATTTAGTTGTAGTGTCCCTGATAATCTGGAGGGTAAGGTGGTTGTGTCGGAGCCTTACCAGAATTACACGTCTACAGGAAGGCCGTCGAGTTTCGGTATAAATTTAACATTCAGTGAGCTCGGCTTGAAAAGAACACTAAAGTCTTCAGACTTCTACGCGCTACAGGGCAAGATTAATAATCTACTTACTCAATGGGAAACGAAGTACGAGAAGCACACTTTGAAGTTGCAGAAAGAGAGCGAGTCCAAATCTGTAGATAACATGAATGCGGAAGCGCAGGAAGTAATATCTGACTTGGACGCTATACTTGCACATACATTGGATGTAGATGATGCGATCAATTGGGATTCGATTAAAGAGAAAAAGGAATTTCATATAGATCCGGACGATTATATCGATTATGAAGATAAGCAGTTTCTTCGTTTGAAATACGATGGGGAGCCATTGAGTATACTTGAGGAGATGATACCACCGAGGCCAGATTGGAAGGTCCATTTAAAGTCATTCAGTCTTATAAAAAGAGCATTCTTGAAGGATTCGATAAAGAAGAAATTTGATGAGGTGGAAGCCGAGTGGAGGAGGAGTGTGGAGGCTGCGAGCAAAGAAAATTTGCGGCGAAAAGACAGATTAGCAGATTTGGATAGAAAGTTTAATCTGCTTAAGAGCGAGTTTGAGCAAAAGAAAACAAAGATTAACAATGCCGTGGATCAGCTTCGGAAGAATTATTTCAACCTTGATCCCGTAGCCGTTAGAGAGTACTGCGATTTGGTTTTGGAAAGATCAAACTATCCGGATTATTTTCCTAAACAGTGGGATTTAGAATATCGACATGACAACAAAATGGTCGTTGTGAATTATGATCTGCCTAGTCCGGATCAAATGCCAACTATCGAATCATATAAATATATAGCTTCTCGTAGGGAGGTAACAAAGAAGGAAATGACGGAGGCCAAGAGGAAGAACATATTTAACGCCACCATGTACCAAATTTGTATTAGAACAATTCATGAGCTTTTGGAAGCAGATACTGTCGATGCGATTGATATAGTGGCTTTTAATGGCGTAATTACGAGCATCAATCCCGCAACCGGTATTACGGAGTCCAAGATTATCATGTCTGTCTCATCCGCTAAGGACCAGTTTCTCAAATTTGACCTATCTAAGGTAGATCCGAAGGCTACTTTTAAGCATCTTAAAGGTGTATCGGCGGCATCTTTGGTCGATCTTACTCCTATACCACCTGTTGTGGAGATGAACAAAGAGGACCGGAGGTTTATCGAGGGGAAGGATGTCCTAGATGGAGTCAACAGCAGTGTCAATTTGGCTGCTATGAAGTGGGATGATTTTGAACATTTGATACGAGAACTTTTTGAGAAGGAGTTTCGTCAAAATGGTGGAGAAGTAAAAGTTACCCAAGCCAGTGCTGATGGGGGTGTGGATGCCATAGCCTATGATCCGGATCCCATAAGGGGAGGTAAGATCGTTATTCAAGCCAAGCGATATACCAATGTGGTGGGGGTAGCAGCTGTTCGGGATTTGTATGGTACGGTAATGAACGAAGGCGCGACAAAGGGAATTCTAGTTACGACCTCTGACTATGGTAAGGATTCATACGAGTTTGCCAAAGACAAGCCATTATCCCTGCTTAATGGAAGTAATTTGCTTTCATTGCTTGAGAAGCATGGTCAGAAGGCGCGTATTAACATAAAGGAAGCGAAGAAGATTCTGAACAAGTAAAAAGGTGTAGGAAGCAGCCGTCGCTTCTCCCAAGTATCAGGTTGGGAAATAGATCATTCGGATTGTTACTCAAAAGTCTGCAGTCAAATGAGTTGAGCAGTTCGGATACTATTTATATATTAAACGATGACAACCAACAGGGAAGGGTGACCTGCCCCCACTAGTTGAGCCAACTTTTGTGAGAGACTTCAGGCGTTTTTACCCATCTTGGTTTGATTGCTTCCGGCGCAGGGGGCCGGTAATTTAACGAGCTGTGCGGGCGCTCCGTGTTGTATTCCCAGCGCCAGTTCTCTATGAGCACCCGAGCCTCATGCATTGTATCAAATATCTCCCGGTTAAGAAGCTCATCGCGGAGCTTGCCATTAAATGATTCAATATACCCATTTTCCCAAGGGCTGCCCGGTTCAATGAACAAGGGGCCAATTTCATATTTATCCAGCCACTCACGCAATGCTTCGGCGATGAATTCCGGGCCGTTGTCGGATCGAATATAAGCAGGCATCCCGCGTTCAAGGAACAATTGCGATAAAACATCCATCACACTTTTGGAATTCTGCTTACGCCGCACCTCGATGACCAAGCACTCCCGCGTGTATTCATCAATGATGTTCAGCATCCGGATGGCCCTGCCGTTGGATGTGCGGTCATGTACAAAGTCATAACTCCACACGTGATTGCGATACTCCGGCCGCAACCGAATACAGGAACCATCACTTAGCCACAGCCGACGGCGTTTGGGTTGTTTGGCAGGAATCTTTAATCCTTCCCGTCGCCACAGCCGGTGGACACGTTTGTGATTCACATCCCAGCCGTCCCGGCGCAGCATCGCCGCAATCCGGCGATACCCGTAACGGCCATACTGCGTTGCTAAACGGACCATGTCTTTCACCAAGGCCTCTTCGTCGGCCTTCTCAACCGGCCGATATTGTTGCGTTGCACGGGCCTGCTGAATCACCCGGCACGCGCGTCTCTGTGAGACCTCGAACCGTTGCTCCAACAATAGCACAG
The DNA here is from genome assembly GCA_020429915.1 of Candidatus Omnitrophota bacterium. Taxonomy (GTDB): domain Bacteria; phylum Omnitrophota; class Gorgyraeia; order Zapsychrales; family Zapsychraceae; genus JAGOSC01. The sequence goes on from JAGQKV010000023.1 coordinate 9,705, forward strand.
CCCGGCGCTTCTTGGCCGGGCTTAGAAGTTTCCCTTTTGTAATTCCTTCAGCATGGCGTTATCCAGACTCAGATCCGCCACCAATTTCTTCAGGCGAGCATTTTCCTTCTCAAGCTCCTTGTACTTCTTGGCTTGGTCGATCTGCATCCCGCCATACTGCTTTCGCCATCGATAATATGTTTGTTCGGATATCCCCGCGCTGCGGCATGCCTGCGCTGTGTCTAGGCCTTTGCCGATCTCCAGCTCGATATCCCGCAGGATCATCACGATTTCTTCGGCCTTGTACTTTTTCTTTCCCATTTTGATCTCCTTTTTGTTACCATGATTCTATCACAAAAAGTGGATCAACTTTTGGGGGCTAGGTCATCCAAGTTCGCTCAATTATATCCTGATGCATGTTCGGATTGCGGAAATAAATGGTGTACATGTCCACCAGTTCTTGGTTCTACCATAGGCCGTATAACTCACGAAGTTCCTACTGGTAGAGGTGTTATCGGGGAAGCTGGCCGATTTATGCCGGTAGACGAAGCGAGAAGAATGTTCAAAGAGATAGTTTAAGGATAGGAATTACAAAAGAGAAACAGAAAGTGGGCAGTCCCATTCAGAACTTCATGAAACCAACGCCATTCATCCTGACAATTATCTTATTAACCGCCCAACCCACCCACGCCTGCCAGCCCTGCGCCGAGAGTTTTGACTGGATCGAGACGGCGCGCAGTGCGGATGTGGTGGTGGTGGGGCGGAAACTGGATGAATCGGCGGAGGAGGACGCCGGTGGGCCGGACTGGATCGATCTGATGGTCGACGACGAACTCATCGGCACCGCCATCTCCGAGGTGGTCCGTGTGAACAGCTGGGACGGGATGTGCCCCTACGGGGTCCAGATCAACGGCCGCGAACCGCATATCGTCTTCCTTAAGAGTGCCAACCTGTCGCGGACAAGGGCCCATTACACCGCGGTGGCGCAGGGCTGCGGCGCCAAGGCCCTGCCCATCGTCGATGATCACGTGGTGGTGAATGAAACCAGGATCCCCGTCGCGCAATTTATGGAACAGCTGCGGCAGGTGGTTGAATAGCAGCGGATAGCTGTTGCCGGATAGCGGTTAGTGGTTGGCGTCCAGAGTATAGACAGTGAATAGCGGTGTAGAGATTAGTTTTTATATCATGCCTAAATCCATATCTGAAATTTGCAAAATAGCTCGAAAGGCCCTGCGACTGAGCGCGCGGGACCCGGAGGCGTCTGAGTGGCATCGGCTGGCAAAGAGTGTCGGACTGACATCAGTTAAACTCGGCTACTACTGCGATGCCTTTCAGATGGCCGGCGAATCGGGAGTACGAAGCATTACCTGCCAAAACAGGATCCCCGATGACGTTCGTGCGGAGGCGATGGCCCGAATCAATGCGCAGCTTTCGCAAAAAGTCCCGCCCGAGCACCGTGACAAGATCGGCTTTATGGTCAAATGTCAGCGCGCCCGCATAACTATCTCGGAGAAAAGGCCGCATTGGAAGGACCCGTCCTCGACGATCTGCCATGACATCTGTCAGCTGCGATATACCGCGGAAGACGATCGCTGGCATCTCTACTGGAAGCGGGGCAACGGCGAGTGGTGGCCCTATTTGGCCGAATATGAGGTGAGTACCGTAGACGATTGCCTCGATGAATTGGACCGCGATGACCTGCAGTGTTTCTGGGGATAATGCAGGAAAGGCGACAGTTTTTCCATGATTTTTCTCGAACCAACACCTGCTTCCGGGAAATATGTATGATGTCCCCCTCAACCGTATGAAAGAACACGATATCACAAATGAGTTGAAGAAGGCCTACCCCATCAAGGGAAAAGTGGAGGGGTGGTACTTTAGAACGACGGAGACGTCCGCCGGTGTCTTTCTAATCGAGGGGCGATCCGTGCGGGGGGCCAGTATCTCTAAACAGTGCGCAGAGCCGGAATTGGATGAGGTGTTCGCCGGCTGCCAGCGGGAGGCTCAACAGATTGAGGGGGAAACCGTCCCGCTCACGGATGATGATGAGGCCGGCCTGCCGCGCTTTCATTCGCTGACCGCGGTGGGATTGGCGGCTTACTTGGGAGGTCCGTTGGCGGCCGGTATTCTGATTCGCAGAAATTTCATCAGTATGGGGGAGCCGGGGCGTGGATCGTGGGCCTTGTGGTTGAGTCTGCTCGCCACCGTCGCGATCTTCGGCGGCCTCTCATTGGTTCCCGAGCAGATCATGGCAAAAGTCCCCAATGCGGTTATCCCCGCCGTATATACTGCAGTTATTTTTGCTCTTGCGGAGAAATGGCAAGGGGCTGTCCTCAGAAAGCATAAGGAAAACAAAGCCCGCTTCTATTCCCGGTGGCGGGCCGCCGGCGTCGGATTGATTTCGCTTGTCCTGATTATGGGCTGTATTCTCGCGTATGCGGTGGCTACGGATCCGGTGGCGAAATTTATTAAGTCATCGGAAAAATTGGCTGCGAATGAAAGCGTCGCGTTGAAGATCTTTGCGGAAAAAAGCGATGCCCTCGGAAACGTCACCTTCGACGCGGAATTGTATGATTATGTCAAGGAGGTGAGTCTCCCCACTTTGTTGGAAAGCGGTCGGCTGATTGAAGCCTGTTTGCGTCGTCCCGGGCTGGAGGAGCCGGTGATAGCGTATCTACGGGTTATGCAGGAATTGGAAGCGGCGCGGGTTAAACTCTTTAATATTATTCTGGAAGGCCGTAGCGGCGGGACGCAGGAAACCGATTTTCAACAGGCGCTCGCTGATCAATCTCATGAAATAGAACGTATTGAGCAACGCCTGGAGCCGGTGACGGTTCAACTCGAGAAATATTTGGACAACAATGTCGTAGCAATTCCCCTGCCTAATCCGGGAAACTAATAACAAGAGAAGGGGACAGAGAAGGGGACAGTCCCCAAAAAGGGGACAGAGCAGAGCCGGAGGATGCGGCCGTGACCTGTCCCCCAAAAAGGGACTGTCCCCTTTTTTACAAAGCTTCAATGATCTGATTCAACGTCCCACTCGGCCGCATCAACTTTTCCGTCAACTCAGCGTCTGGCCGGTAGTATCCCCCCATATCCGCCGGGCTGCCCTGGGCGGCTAAGAGTTCGGTGTTGATCTTTTCTTCATTCTCTTCCAGGGCCTTGGCCACCGGAGAAAATTTTTCTTTCAATGACGGGTCAGTTTTTTGGCCGGCCAAGGCTTGAGCCCAGTAGAGGGCCAGGTAGAAGGTGCTGCCGCGGTTGTCGATTTCATGGACCTTACGCGACGGGGTCCGGCCGTTATCCAGATACTTTTCAATGGCCGCGTCCAGTGTGCCGGCAAAGACAGCGGCCTTGTCATTCTGCGTTTGTTGGGCCAGAAGTTCCAGAGAAGGGACGATGGCACAGTATTCGCCGAGGGAATCCCAGCGCAGATGCTGTTCCTGGAGAAATTGTTGCACATGTTTCGGTGCCGAACCCCCGGCGCCGGTCTCAAAGAGCCCGCCGCCGTTTAACAAAGGAACAATCGACAGCATCCGGGCGCTCGTGCCTAATTCCAAAATAGGGAAGAGGTCGGTGAGATAATCTCTTAAAACGTTGCCGGTCGCGCTGATCGTGTCTTGGCCTTCACGAATTCTCTTCAATGAAAAGTTCATGGCATCCACCGGCTTCATGATGTGGATTTCCAGACCAGCGGTGTCCAGCTCCGCCAACGCGGGCTCGACTTTCTTGATCAGTTCGCGGTCATGACCTCTTTCCTTGTCGAGCCAGAACACAACCGGAGTATGCGTCGCCTTGGCCCTTCGAACCGCCAGGCCGACCCAGTCTTTAATGGGGAGGTCCTTGGTCTGACAGGCCCGGAAGATGTCGCCCTTGTCCACGGTTTGCTCGAGCACGACCGCGCCGGATTTATCCACAATCTGAATCGTCCCTTTGTCCGGGGCTTCAAAGGTTTTGTCATGCGAACCGTACTCTTCCGCCTTTTTCGCCATTAAACCGACATTGGAGACACTGCCCATGGTCGCGGGATTGAACTGACCGTTTTTCTTCGCGTCTTCCAGAATGGCCTGATACATGGTGGCGTAGGAGCGGTCCGGGATCATGGCGACGGTATCCTGCAATTGATCGTCGTTACTCCACATCTTACCGCCGTCGCGGATGACATTCGGCATCGACGCGTCGACAATGACATCATTCGGCCGGTGCAGGTTGGTAATTCCTTTGCGGGAATCCACCATGGCCAGGGCCGCCTGTTTGGCGTAGACGGCTTTGATGTCGGCCCGGATGGCCGCCTGTTTATCGCCCGGGAGCCGGCTCAGCTTGTCCTCAATATCGGCAAAGCCGTTGTTCACATTGGCGCCGATCGCTTTGATCTCGTCCGCGTATTTTTCCAGCACATCTTTATAGTAGACCGAAACGCAGTGGCCGAAGATGACCGGGTCCGAGATCTTCATCATGGTGGCCTTCAGATGCAGCGAGAGCAGGACATTTTCTTCTTTAGCCTGCTTGATCTGCCCGGCAAAGAATTCCCGCAGGGCGGCCACGTTCATGACGGAACAATCAATCACCTCGTTCGCTTCCACCGGGATCTTTTCTTTGAGCGTCTTCGTCGCGCCGTCCGCGGCGTTAAAGACGATCTTGAGTTCATCGGCCTGAGCCATGGTGACGGACTTTTCCGTGGCGAAGAAGTCTTTGTCCGGCATATACGCGACCTGAGCTTTGGAGCCGGATTCCGGCCACGGTTTCATCATGCGGTGCGGGTTTTTGCGGGCGTTTCTTTTGACCGACTCGGCGGCGCGCCGGTCGGAGTTGCCTTCTCTTAAAACAGGGTTCACGGCCGAGCCGAGGACAGCCGCAAAGCGGGCCTGCAGGGCCTTTTCTTCCGCGGTCTTCGGTTCCTCCGGGTAATCGGGAATGGCATAGCCTTTGTCCTGCAGTTCCTTGATCGCCGCCTGCAGCTGCGGGATCGACGCGCTGATATTGGGAAGTTTGATGATATTCGCCTGGGGAGTCTTGGCCAGGGCGCCGAGTTGAGAGAGGTAATCCGGGATCTTTTGGTCGTCCGTCAGTTTTTCGGGGAAGTTTGCAATAATCCGCCCGGCCAGCGAGATATCGGCGAGTTCTATTTCGATCCCTGTTCCTTTGGTATAGGCCGTGACAATAGGAAGAAGGGAATATGTGGCTAAGGCCGGGGCTTCATCGATTTTGGTCCAAGTGATCTTTGCGTTTTTCACGGGAATGCCTTTCGTTACGGGGTGGGTAATTTGTTGAGTATAGCGTAAAAGTTGAGTTCTCTCAAGATCATAAAATTGGGGGTGGGACTAGGGACTGGGGACGAGGGATGAGGGACTGAGGATGAGGGTCGGGGAGCGGGTGTTTTAGATCCGAATAACCCTCATGCCACGTCCCCCTCCGTGCAGCATTGACAATATTGTCCGAAACGATACACTAGTCGTATCCCCCTTGTCGATTTTTCCTCAAATCGAAAGGGGGTTTTTTATGGTTTTTACCACGCGAAATCCAATCCGGTCAACCGATGGTCCAACGGTTGACAAGTTGCTCTTTCTATTCTTGAATACAAAAATTTGCATGGCGTACCAATTATGGTACACTTATAAAGCATGACCCCGCCGCGCCCGTTGGATGTTGTATTTTACCGGACGGCATCCGGTAAGGAACCGGTCCGGGAATGGCTCAAGGCGCTGCACAAGACGGATAAAAGGCGCATCGGCGAGGACATTAAGACCGTCCAGTACGGTTGGCCGCTGGGGATGCCGGTCGTCCGGAAGCTGGAGAAAAATTTGTGGGAAGTCCGGACCGTGCTGGCGCAAAAGTCCGCGCGCGTCCTTTTTACATTGGAAGATCAGACTATTGTCCTGTTGCACGGCTTTATCAAGAAAAGCCGGCAGACTCCCCAGGACGACCTGGCCTTGGCCAAACAGAGAATGAACGACATTAAGAAAGGATATTAAGATGGCCAAAAAACATTTGGGAAGCCATTTTGACGAGTTTCTTCAAGAGGAAGGGATCCTGGAGGAGACACAGGCGGCGGCGATCAAGAAAGTGTTGGCGTTTCAGATCAGACAGGCGATGCAGAGAAATAAGATCACCAAGCAGGAAATGACCCGGCGCATGAAAATGAAAAGTCGCACCCAGCTGGACCGGCTGCTGGATCCCGACAACGTGTCTGTCACGCTGCTTACCCTGGAGAAAGCGGCTAACGCGCTTGGCAAGCGGTTGGAAGTGCAGTTCATTTAATTCGAAGGGACATCCCATAACCCAATATCTCCGGTATACAGAAGGGGAGTATTAACTTCAATTCAGATAATTCCATGAAATTAAAATTCACACTAACACCAGCAGACATAGCCGCTCACGCGCGATTGATGAGATTAAGGAGTATGAAGAAGTATTGGTATCTTCATCTGTTATGGTTCGGTGGAGTGATAATTTGGGGACAATACTACCGAAATTTTGATGTGGCTACATTCTATGGCACCATTTTCATGGTGTTCATTGCTATTGAAGTTACACAATTGGGATTCAAAGTTAGGAAAGGGCGGGGAGTCTTAGCCCCGCGCGAGTATGAATTAACGTCGACCGGGATACACATCGTGGACGATATCACGGAGTTCCATTTCCGATGGTCTGCTGTATCGGATGTGATCGAAGGCAGGGATCGTATTTTTTTAGTCGTTGATAGCGGGCGGGCGATTGTGTTTCCCAAACGACATTTTAGCAGTGAGTCCGAAATAAACGAATTTAAAAATTTGGTAGAAAGAGAGTGCGCTTCTTTATGATTTGTTCTCGATTGCCTTACTAAAATGAAACTAATAGCCCTCCACACCCACAGCCACACCGAATTCAAGGACGAGTGGTTCCTGCCGTCTTTGATGGATGACTACGACGTGCAGCTGCACGCCGCGTCGATCGCGGGCGGGGGGCGGTACATGGAGGGCGACTGGGTCAAGGGCGTCATCCTCAAGTCGGACACCATCATTCAGGCGATCCGCGACAACTGGGGGGAGGTGATCGTCTACTCCGATGTGGACATCCAGTTCTTCGCACCCACCCGACCCCTGATCGAGGCCGCCATCAAACATCACGATATCGCCTGTCAGAAGAACGACCCGGCCGGCACCATGTGCACGGGGTTCTTCGCGGTCCGCTGCAATGACCGGACCCTCGGGTTGTGGGAACAGGTCCGCGCGCTGATCCCGCAGCGGCGCCGCGACCAGCTTACTTTTAACGGACTGTTGAAGCAGTCGCCGGAGATCCGCGTCCGGCATCTGCCTACATCTTTCTTCGGCGGCGGGACGTTTACCGGATCCGTCTGGACGCCGCCGCAGGGCATCCGTATTCCGCTCAATCCGGTGATGCATCACGCCAACTGGTGCGTGGGCCACGCCGACAAGGTCGCGCAACTGCGGGCGGTGCGCGCGATCGTCGAAAGCGGGTGGCGCGGGATTGTGGCGAACAATTTGCGTTGCTGTTTAAAAGGCAGCGGTTAGCAGTCCGTCAACCGTAGGATCGTTCGGTTGACGGATTCGGTTTTCGCGGTGCGAAAACCTTTTGTAGCAGATTGTAACCGGGACTGGTTGGGTTTCCTCAATTCGGGAGAATATGACAACACCTTCCACAAAAAACTTGCGCAGCATCCGCCTGGAGGCGGCCACGGCTTGTCAGCTCAAATGCCCGGCGTGCCCGACGGCGTCCGGTAAGACCGGCGAGCGGCTCGGCGTCGGTTTTCTCAAGTTCGCCGACTTTAAACGGGTCGTCGACGCGAACCCGCAGCTCTCTCACATCGAGCTGTCCAACTGGGGCGAGATCTTTCTTAATAAGGACCTGCCGGCCATTCTCAAGTACGCCTATCAAAAGAACGTCGGGCTGACGGCCGCCAACGGCGCCAATCTCAACACGGTCAGCGAAGAGGTCCTCGAGGCGCTGGTCAAATACCGGTTCCGGGCGCTCACCTGTTCCGTCGACGGGGCGAGCCCACAGACGTACGCGATCTACCGTGTGAAGGGTGACTTCAACCGCGTCATGGGCAACATCAGGACGATCAACAAATACAAGGCGCAATACCACAGTCCCTATCCCGAATTAAACTGGCAGTTCGTGGTCTTCGGTCACAACGAACACGAGATCCCGCTGGCCAAGAAGATGGCCGCCGAACTGAACATGAAGCTCAAGCTGAAGCTGTCGTGGGACGATCTGTATTCCGAGACCTTTTCACCGGTGAAGGACCGCGAGCTGGTCCGCCGGGAGATCGAGTTCGGCGTGGCCGACCGCGCGGAGTTCAGCGAGAAATACGGTAAGGTCTATATGAAACGCTGCTGCCTCGATCTGTGGAAGGCGCCGCAGATCAATCACGACGGACGCATACTGGGCTGCACGGTAAATTATTGGGACGACTACGGCAACGTCTTTAAGGACGGCCTCGCGTTGTGCCTGAACGGCGAACGGATGCGCACGGCCCGGGAGATGTTGATGGGTAGAGTTGAAGCGCAGTCCGGGATCCCGTGCAACGCATGCACGGTGTACAAACACATGCGGGAATTAAACGACTGGATCACGCCGGAGGAGACCGGTCGGCCCTACGTCAAAAGCCGTAATCTGTTGTTCGTGGAAAACAAATTGCTCGGTGACAAGTGGACCGGGCGTTTGGTCAACGCGATCGGCAGGATGCGCGACCGGGTGCGGGTGTTTCATGAAGTCCGGGGCAACCGACAAGGGCGACCCAAACGTTCGTCACCGATTACTGCGGGGATTTATCCGCTGCCGGAACTGATGACGGCGGATCAGTCCGCCGGCTGGCAGGGATATCCGTTGTTCAGCGGCGGGAGCACGAACGTGAGCAAACTCACCTGCCACACGTCGGTGCTGGACCCGGGCGCATGCCCGCATCCGCCGCATCGGCATCCCGAGGAGGAATTGCTGGTCCTGCTGGACGGCGAGCTGGATGTGATCCTGCCCGAACTTAAAGGAACGGGGGGGAAGAACCGGCGTCTGAAGGTCGGCGGGTTTCTTTATTATCCGGCCGACTTCCCGCACACCATCCGCACGGTGAGCGATGTTCCGGCCAAATACGTGATGTTCAAATGGATCAATACCGCGCTCAAACCGGCGGGTCGATTAGAGTATGATGATTGGACCATTCCCGAGGCCGCGGCGGTGGGGAGCGGCGAGGACGGTATGGCCGCGCGCAAGATTTTCGCTGGTTCGACTGAGTGTCTGAAGAAACTGCACGGTCACGCGACGTGTCTGGCGCCCGGCGCCGGCTATGATCCGCATGTCGACAAACATGACGTGGCGATTATCATGCTGGAAGGGGAGGTCGAGACCCTGAATCAGCGTGCCGCCCGGCATAACATTATTTATTATCCCGCCGGCACCGCCCACGGCATGCGCAACGCGGGCACCGGCCCGGCGCGTTATCTGGTGTTTGAGTTCCATGCGCGCAGCGGGGCGGAGCAATACCCTGTCGTGGCGGCTTTGGCGAGGATCATGCGCTGAAGGATACTGAAGGGGACAGTCCCCTTCCGGGGGACAGAGCGACTGACGAAGGGGTCGGCCCTTTTTTACATTTGTGCGAGTCGGGATATGGGATAAGAACAGTTTGCTTGTGTATTCCTGACGGTAGACTGTTCGTATCACGTATCCGACCGGCGATCCGATACACGAAGGAAACAGTTGTGACCACCCTCTTTCCCCCCAATCACGGACGGCTCGTTGTTACCCAGGAGCAATGGGATCGCTTGGTCGAGCAGGAATTTTGGCCGGTGGGGCGGTTTGAGTTCCGCGATGAAATCATCGATCACTTTGTCGACGGCGGATACTACTGGAACACCTTTTGCGACACCGGCAACGGTGCTCTGTACAAATGGTGCGCTGCGGGCGGGACGATCATTGTGGAACTGGTTGATGAGACGCGCGACTTTCCATAAAAGGGACAGTCCCCTTCCGGGGGACAGGTCCCTTCATAAATGCAAACTCCCTGTCATTCCGCCTTGCCCTGTGATACGATGAAGCCACTAATCAAAGGAGAACTTTCCGTGGGCGAATTATCTGATCCGGCCTTTTGGCTGCGCATCGTCCTGGCGGTGTGCTGCGGATTTATGATTGGGCTGGAACGCCAGATCCGCGGTAAACCGGTGGGTATCCGTACCAGCATCCTGATCTGTCTGGGGACGGCGCTGTTTGTCTATCTGGGGCTTTCCGTTCAGGACGGGACGGACGTCGCGCGCGTGCTCGGTCAGCTCATTACCGGCGTCGGTTTTCTCGGCGCGGGCGTGATCATGAACCGCGGGGATGTGGTGAGCGGAGTGACGTCGGCGGCTGTCGTGTGGCTGCTGGCCGGCATCGGCGCGGCCATCGGCCTGGAACACTTCGCCGTGGCCCTGGTGATCTCCCTGGTGACCCTTAGTATCCTGCTCGGCGTGGAACGGCTGGAAGAAGTCTACAAGGAACTGCGCACCGGTGTTCACCGACAGAAGAAGGAGGCGTAGAATCCGATCCCAAACCCGAATTGACCGGGAGTAGGATTTCAATACCGCGCGATACGTCACTCTTACCCATGACTGCCGACAAACCGTTAACATGCGCCTGCTGCGCCAAGGAAACTTCCCGCCCGCCGGTGGGGGTGCATCTTTTTCGCAAGGTGCATCATGAAGTCGCCGGACAATCTTACCAGGGGGTGGGGATGTTCACGGCCGCCTCGGTTACTACCACCTACCGCGAAGAATATCTCCCCGCCGGGTTCCGTGAGTTTCCGGTCTGCCAAAAATGCATCAACGCCCAGATTTGGGAGGAGATCGAGACATGGGTCTCCGGAGCTTTCATGGTGGCGGGATATATCATCTTCTACATTTTCTTCCGCGACGCGTGGAGCCAATTGAAGCCTCTGCTAAACTTGGTGTTGGTGTTTATTATTCTGATCGGTATGGCCGCCGTGTGGGAGCTGTTCTGGTTTTCCATGATGTATTTCCCGGACAAGGCCGACTATGAGGAGACGGCGGCTCTGAAGGCCGTCTATCCGGTCCTCGCCAGGGAGTTGGGCCGCGGCAACGTGGCCCATCCGGAGGCGATCGCCGGTACCGGCCAGATCTGTCTGAAGACCAGCCGGCAGGCCCGCGCCCTGCGCAACGCCGCGCTGCGGCCCAAGGCCGTCCCGGTCAAGCATCCTTTGCGCTGGCTGCTGGGGAGTCTCGCTGTTCAGCTGACGGGCGTCACGCTGATCGTTTTGTGGGCCAAGAAGATCATCGTCTTTCCGTTCTTCGTCAACTCGTTTGCAGACCCCAAGGGATGGTGGTTGCTCTTTGTGGTATTGCTCGGTCTAGGTCAGGTCGCATTGCTGGGACTGTCGGTCCTGTTGCCATTGGCGGGGTATTATTTGGCGTACGAAGCTTTCAAAGGAAGGGGACAGTCCCCTTCCAGGGGACAGGGCACCTGACTTAAGGCGAGTATTTGACAATTCGGGCCGTGTAGATATAGACTACAGTTATCCCCCTCATCGGTTTTTCCCAAATCGAAAGGGGGTATTTTTATGGCCAGAATGGCGCGTAGAGAACTTCTCTACGATGGGTGCTACGCCCACATCATTTCCAGATCGATCCGAAAAATAAGATTGATGCGTGACGATGCTGACTTTCAGATGCTGAACCAATTGTTGATGCACGCTAAACGCAGGTACGGCTTCCGGGTACATCACTACTGTCTGATGCAGACCCATTTTCATTTGGTGGTCAGCATGCCTGACGTCGAAGCCTTCTCCCGGGCCATACAATTCGTCAAGAGCCAATATTGCTATCATGTACACGCTAGGTATCGGTTGAGCGGACCGGTATGGCGGGAGCGTTTTCGCGCATTATTGATCGAGAACGAACCTTATCTGTATGTCTGCGGCCGGTATGTCGAGAACAATCCGGTGAAGGCGGGACTGGTTCGTGAGGCAAAAGGATGGAAGTACAGCTCGTGGGGATTCTATCATGAGGACCGGATTGATCCGCTGATCAGCCGGCTGGATTTTTGGGACCGGACGGCTCCGGTGGAAACCGGTGATGATCCCCAGAAGTTTTTTGAAAAGGGCAAGGTCATCGGCTCGCCCTTTTTTAAATTTCAGTTTTATAGACGGATGAAACAGCGGTGACCAGAAGGGGACAGTCCCCTAAAAAGGGACAGAGCCGGTATGAAAAAGCGACCTGTCCCCCAAAAGGGGACTGTCCCCTTCCGAATATTGACGAATCCGCCGAGACGGGTAGAATGGGGAGGTGATTTTTACTCATCATCTCCATTCAACTGTTCAACAGGAGTCGTTGCCATGACCTTCTTGCGTCCCGGGTTAATCCTCATTTTAATGCTGAGTACGGCGCTGACCGCGCACGCGGCCGAACCGGCCGACAGCACCATCAAAAACGCGCTGGCGGATATCGCGCGTTTTGAACAACAGGCCCAGGGCCTCACGCCCGCGCGCGCCGCCAACGCCAAGCGGATCCTGCGGCTGCTCGAGGTGTCGCACGAGCGCCTGCAGTCGTCATCCCATCAATCCGACCCGTCCTGGCAAGAGGCCGATCAACGTTTCACCGCATTAAAGACACAGCTGCAGCAACTGACCGAACCGGGCAGCGCCGCACCGTCGGCGGCCGCCGTCGCGTCCGCGCCGGCCCCG
>JAGQKV010000024.1 GCA_020429915.1 Candidatus Omnitrophota bacterium
CTTAGTGGTTGAATTCAGCTATTCGAAATTAATCAATGGAAACATATTATCCGATAACTGTTCAACAATTATCTGATTCTCCGCGCCAGGATCATCCCGAACTTGTTCGCCCGCAGCGGCAGGGCGTTGAGCTGTTTCAATTTGATGCCGGCGCTCTTGGGGTTGCTACACACCAGCAGCACGAATTCATGGTCCATGTTGTCCAGCTCGAGGACCGTCGGCGCCAGCACGTACTGGGCGTGGGCGAAGAGTTTGTGGGCGTGCTCATTGAGTTCGAGGTTATCGTCCGAGTAGTAACCGATGCGGTCGATGCCGGAGGTAAACTCTTCCAATCCACTGAACTGATAGCCGATTTTCTGATGCGACAGGACCTTGTTCAGGCCGTTGATACGTTTGATCTCTTCGCTGAGGCCGATATAGAGTTCGCCGAAACCGACGACATTCTGCACCAGCACCGCGCTGATCAGCACGCAAAAGACCCACTGCGGCCAGCCGCGCGGGATAAAATCACCGGGTGACACTTTCACGCGATTCCTCGGGTTGCGGTTCCTGAATCATGGCTTCATCTGGCGGTCCGACCTGCTCTTCGTCCAGCTGTTCCTCATTTTGTGCCGCGGGGAGCGGTTCAGTGGGCGGTTGATGCCGGTAGCGGTAGATCGCCCAGTTGACGGCAAACAGGACCGTCGGCAGCAGGTAAAAGAGAATACGCGGCAGCGTGCTTTTCAGCCGCCAGCCCAAGTCGAAATTCACCGTGGTCAGATAGATCACCAGCAGCACACCCAGGTACGACGCGAAGAAGCCGAGATAGATTTTGTTTTCCTTGTAAAATAACCGCCGGTTGGCAAGCACGGCCAGGCCGAGTACAAACCACCACATCAACGCCCATCGCTGATGCGTCAATTCTTTACCCAGCGCCTGGGCGGTAATCGTCAGTCCGTTCATATTCAGGTATTCCATCTCGGCGCCGGCCGCCCCGCCGAAGATATCCTTGTTGGCCGGGGCGAGAAAGAGTTTGAGGATCACGGTGGCGGATGAGGTAACCGCATAGCCGAGCAGCAGGCAGGGGATCAGTAACAGGTCCTGCTTTTTCTGCGCGGCCGGGACGCGCCGGCAGAGCAGGTAGAGTCCGAAGGATCCGGTCAGCAGGATCGACATCACCAGGCCCTCGTTTTTGGTAAAGCTCATCAGCCCCATCACCAGACCGCTGACGGTCGCCATCCCGCGGCAGCGGTGAAGCGCGGTGAGGTTCAGGCACACCACCGAGGCCAGCAGGTAAAAGGCGAGGACAGTATCGGCGTACTGGGAGGTCCCCTGAAAGACATAGAACGGATTGACCAGCAGCAGGAACGAGGCGAAGAAGGCGACATACGCGGGGGCGACCTGGCGCAGGGCCCCGAACAATAACCACACGATCAGCATTGAAAAGACGACACCGGTGATCAGCGGGACCACCGCCTGCGCGGTCTGGCTCAGCGCGAACTGGTGGACATTGATAAAGGGGAGCAAAAGCGGATAGTCCGGCTGGGTATACCAGTGCAGCCGGGTGAAGATGTCCTTCCAGTGTTCCCCGCTGCCGATCAGGAATTTCATCTTCATGTTGTACAGGGCCCACGCGTCCCATTCGCCGTACGGATGGCGGTAGGCCATGAAGACGATCACGTACAGGGCCAGTCCCCACAGGATCCCCGCGGGGATCGACCACAGACTGAAGCGCCACTTCAGGTTGCGCGCTTGCGCGGCGAGCGTCCGGGCGTTGATCCCGACCAGGACCAGGACGGCCCCGCCGGTCAGTTCCGCGATCATGCCGCGGCCGAAGCCGCCGAAGAGCAGGAATCCGTAATAGGTGATGATCGCGTTTAAACCGATCCCCAGCCCGGCCGAGAGGACCAGGGTGAGCGGACCGTTGAGTCGGTTGACGCCCTTGAGGACCGTCATCAGGGTCAAATAACCCAGGGCCAGCGAAGCGAGTAAGGGGATCGCCGCCGTCATTCGGTCTGCTCCGCCAGCACCGGGCCGTATTCACTGGAATATTTGGGGGCCGCGCGCATCGATTTCATGGTGAACCAGGCGTATACGGGTTTGCTGTAGTCGAGGATCAGCATTTTATGGTCGGTGTCGTTGAGCCGTAACACCGTGGGGGCGAGCATGTATTGTGCTTGCAGGAAGAACCCGTCGTTTTTCTCCTCAGACATATCCTTGTTGGTGAGGTACCCCAGCTCGCGGACATCGGTCAGGTACGGTTTGAATTGCACGAACTGGGTGCCCGGTTCGATCACCGGGATGCCCCGCATGCGCGACTTGACCATATAATTGGCAAAAAGAAAGAAGGAGGTGACCGCGCACAGGATCACGCTGGCGGTCAGGGCGCAGTTTTCGGCTGTCAGGATTTTTTTCAGCATGGAAAGACGGTCAATTGTCGGAAGCTTGCCTCCATTATACAGACGCGCCCGGGTGCGGACAAGGGGCGTCTTGGATTCCGGTTTAGGGACGTTTGACGGGGGATTTCCAAAAGAAACCCTTTGTGAAAAAACTTTTCCTCAGTATAATAGAAAAAAAATACGCCCGGCAGCGCCGGGATCCGCCAAAACCGGAAAAATTCCTTATCCCACACCCATCTAGAGAGAAAGAAGGTTCAACCGTGATCAATGTCGGCGTCATCGGATGCGGCCACTGGGGGCCCAACCATATCCGGATTTTCTCCCAGCTTCCCGATTCCAATACCCTCATGTGCGCGGATCTCGATCAAAACCGGCTGACCCAGCTCTCCCAACAGTACGTCGGGTTGAAGACGACCACCGACTACAAGGATATTTTGTCCAACCCCGACATCGACGCGGTGTGCGTCTCGGCCCCGACCAACCTGCATTACGAACTGAGCAAGGAGTCCCTGGAGGCCGGCAAGCACGTGCTGTGCGAAAAGCCGCTGGCCCTGACCGCCGCCGAGTGCGAGGAGCTGCAGGAAGTGGCCACGGCGCACGACAAGATCATGATGGTCGGCCACGTCTTTGTCTTTAACGCCGGGATCGTCTGGCTGAAGAAGCTGATCGAATCCGGGGACCTGGGCAATATTTACTACGCCTATGCCACACGGACCAACCTGGGGCCGTTCCGGTACGACGTCAACGCGCTGTGGGACCTGGCGCCGCACGATATCTCCATCTTTAACTACTTGTTCGACGCGCCCCCGTTGAACGTTTCGGCCCGCGGGCAGACCTATCTCGACCATTCCCTGGAGGACCTCGCCTTCGCCACGCTGGAGTATCCCGAGAAGATCATCGCCAATATCCACGTCAGCTGGCTCGATCCGAAGAAAGTCCGCCAGATCACCATCGTCGGTGACAAGAAGATGGTGGTGTGGGACGATCTCGACAATGTCGGTCCGATCAAATTATACGACAAACACGTCGAGAAGACCTCGACCTACTACGCCACCTACGGGGAATTTCAGATGCTGTCGCGTGAAGGCAGCATCACCATTCCCAAGATCGGGTTCAGCGAACCGCTCAAGGAACAGGGACGATACTTTATCGAGTGCATCAAGGAGAACCGGTTGCCGGGCAAGGCCGACGCCGAAAAAGGCCGCCAAGTCGTCGCCACTTTGCACGCGATCCAGAAGTCGATGCAGCTGCAGGGGAGCCATGTGGTGTTGGATGAGACGTCGGAAGTGACGCAATAACGGATTTGGAGCCATGTGGTCAGGTAATTTCGAAATCCGAATATCGAATTTCGAAGGAATATCGAATTACCGAATGTCGGAATGTGCAAAGCATGTGTTTCGATGATTTGGTGATTCGAAATTAAGGTTTCCTTCGATATTCGGATTTCGATATTTGCATTTAATCGGAGCTAGTATGAAGTACTTTAAACATGACAACGCGCTGGTGTCAGACGGCGCCAAGATCGGGAAAAAGACACGCATCTGGGCCTTCTCCAACGTTCAGGAAGGCGCGGTGATCGGTGAACACTGTAATGTCTGCGACGGCTGTTTTGTCGAAAAGGGAACGGTGATCGGCAATCACGTCACGATCAAGAATAATGTGGCGGTCTTCGAAGGAGTGGTCATTGAGGACCATGTGTTCATCGGCGCCAACACGACCTTCATCAATGACCGCTATCCGCGCAACCACCAGGACCGCGAATGGGTGATGGAGGAGACGGTGATCAAAAAGGGGGCGACGATCGGCGCGGGATCGACGCTGTTGTGCGGACTGACCGTGGGGGAATACGCCTTTGTCGGGGCAGGCTCCCTGGTGACCCGTGATGTGCCGCCGTATGCGATTTGTTACGGCCATCCGGCCGAGCTGCACGGTCATGTGTGCCAGTGCGGGAAAAAGCTCAGCTACGACCTTGAATGCGACATGTGCGGGCGGAAATACAAAAACATCAAACACGGATTGGAACCCCTTGAATAAAGTCCTGGTCTGCCCGATTGCTTTTAATGAACACGTAAAGCTTAAGAGCGTCATTGAACGCTTTCTCGCCTGCGATGTCTACGGTCAGGTCGATTATCTGGTGATGGACGATTGTTCCACCGACGGCACGACCGAACTGATTCAAAGCTACGCCCACCGCGGCGTGCAGACGATCCGCCACGAGCGTCAGTCCGGCGTTGGTGCGGCGATCCGTACCGCCATCCGGCATGCCCGCCAGCAAGGTTATGAGTGTTTGGCCATCATGGCGGGCAATGACAAGGACAATCCGCAGGAGCTTCCGCGGATCATTGACCCCATTCTCAAGGAGGGGTTTGATTTTGTGCAGGGGTCGCGCTATTTGGGCGGCGGAGGGACCGGTGGCGACATGCCGTTTTACCGGAAGCTCGCCACACGCATGCACCCGGTCCTGATGTCGATGATCACCGGACGCCGGGTCACCGACTCCACGAACGGATTTCGTGCGTTCCGCCTGACGGTCCTTGACGACGACCGCATTAACCTCGACCAGCCGTGGCTGGACAAATACGAGCTCGAGCCATACCTGATGTTCAAGGCAATCAAGCTGGGGTACAAATTTACCGAGGCCCCGGTCACCAAGATTTATCCGGCCAAGAAACTGGGATACACGAAGATGAAACCGATCACCGGCTGGTGGAGCATCCTGCGCCCGCTGATTTTTTTAGGGCTGGGGATCAAGAAGTAACGGGATCAACCCGCAAACAAAGGATGGAAGTGATGAAAAAAACAATCGCTTTGTTGCTTGTGTTGTTATGTGCCGGATGCACCTATGAAGGCAAGACATTCGAGGATTATATGGATGATCCGGGATCGATCCTCAAGGATCCGCACTACGGCAGCTATCAGGAAAAGCGGGACGCGCTGGAAAGCCAGTACCTGCATAAGAAAATCACCTATCCCGAGTACCAGGAAAAGCTCAAGGCGCTCGACGATAAGTACAGCCGGGAAGTCGAAGAACGCACCCGGATCATCGAGTCCGACTATTGACACGGCCGCCAACCCGTTAACCCGACGAATACATCATGCGACTATACGGCAAAAATCCCGTCATCGAAAGGTTACGGGCCAATCCCAAAAGTATCCGCAAGATCACCCTGCAGCGCGGGCTCAGTGAAGCCACGATAATCGGTAAGAAAGCCCGGCAGTGGGGGATCCCTGTCCGCGTGGTCGAGAAGTCCAAAATTCTCAAGATGACCCGCAATTCCAACGCGCAGGGCGTCATCATCGACATCGACGATCCGGAATACGTTGCTTACGACGAGTTGCTGGAATACGCCCTGAAGAAAAAGCGGGTGCTGGTCTTTCTGGATGAGTTGAACGATCCGCAAAACCTGGGCGCGATCATCCGCAGTCTGGGTTGTCTGGGTCACTTTTCGCTGGTGCTGCCCACGCACAAGTCGGTCAAGATCACCGAGGCCGTGTTGCGCGTGGCCTCCGGCGGGGAGAATTACGTGCAATTCGGGATCGTGTCGAATCTCAACAAGGCCATCCGCCAGGCCAAAGACGAAGGGTTCCATATCGCCGGGACGGTTGTCGAAGGCGGGGAGCCCTTGGACGCCGTGGACCTGCCTTTTCCGCTGGGCGTGGTGATCGGGTCCGAACAGAAGGGGATCCGTGACGTCACCAAGAAGGTGCTGGATGTCCGGATCAGCATCCCCATGCACGTCAACACCGTGACCTTTAACGCGGCCGCCGCCGCCTCGATCATTTGCTATGAAATCAGCAAGCAACGCCGGCAAAAAAAATAAAGAGATACGCAAGGCCCTGGATTTCTTTGCCGAGGCCGGTCTGCTCAAACACGTCAAACGCAGCGGCTGGTGGGTGGCGGGCATCAAGGACCCCGAGAGTGTGGCCGAACACTGTTTCCGCTGCGCGATCATGGCCTACTACATCGCGCATGTGGAGTCCGCCGATCCTCACAAGGCCATGACCATGGCGCTGTTCAACGACATCCACGAGGCGCGCATCAACGATCTGCACAAAATGGGCCATCACTACATCGATTTCCGCGAGGCGGAGAAGCACGTTTTTCAGGACCAGATGCAGGACCTGCATCACAGCGTACAATCCGAGATGACTGTCTTCCGGCGGGAGTATGAAGCCCAGGTCACGGCGGAGAGCATCATCGCCCGCGACGCCGACATCCTCGAATGTCTCATTCAGGCCAAGGAGTACTACGATAACGGGTACACCAAGGCCAAGAAATTCTTCCAACGGGCCCCCCAACACCTCAAGACCAAAACGGCCAAGGCCCTGTGGACCGAAATCAAGGCCTGGGACAGCGGCCGGTGGTGGGAAGAGGTCGTCAAGTTTGAGCGCTAGAACGCGGAATCTTCGAAGCAAATATAAGTCCCACAAAGGTTTACAAGACCAAAAAATGCAATTTTCGATTAACGGGCGGTTGAATAGTGGTAAAATGTTAGCAACCGACAGCATAAACCGTCGTTTACGGGCCGAGGTCTTGCCATGAAGCGGATCGGGATGGCCGCCAGCCGGATTTCCAAGGGCGATGTGCGGCTGTATAACATTTATGTCGTTCTCATTTCGGTAACGTTCTCGATATTACTGTTTTTTATCGCGGGCATGGCCGTGATCCTGGCCATCGGTATCATCATGGTCTTCGGTCCGGAAACCATGACCCAGGAATTGCGCAACAATTGGCAGACGGTGACCCGGATGTGCGTCCAGGCCCTGTTGGTGGCGGTGCTGGTTTTCAATGTGGTCGGGATGATAATCAATATGAAAATAGTGAATCGCAAGAAATAGGACATGGCCAAAGAAACAGTCGATTTTCCGCAACTGATCGAGAATGTCCAGACCTGCCTCGCGCGCTTGACGACGGGAACCAAACCCCGCATGGTCTATATGAACAGTTTTATGTGCCGGCTGTTCGGTTATCAATCCGAGGACGTCCCCAAAGTCTTGCTCGAGAATTTATTCGCCGATCGCAAGGAATACCTCGCCTTCCGCCGCGCCTTGATGCGCGACGGGCATATCGAAAAACAGGATTTTGAATTGAAAGGCCGGCGCAACAAGCCGGTCTGGTGTTCCGTATCGGCGAAGGTCCTGTACGCGGACAAGGGCAAAGCCGTGGGGATCGATCTGCACGCCGAGGATGTTTCCCGCAGCAAGCGCCGTGAAGAAGAGCTGATCGAATCGAAGGACCTCTTCCAGACCGTCTTCAACAATACCGCCGCCGCCATCACCGTCACTGATAAAAATGAACAACTCGTGGCCTGGAATCCTTATGCCGAGACCCTGTTGGGTATGGACCGCGAGGATCTGTTTAACAAACCGATCAAGGATCTGTATCCGGAATCCGAGTGGAAACGGCTGCGTTCGTTCAAGATCGACCGCCAAGGGATCAAGGACGATATCGAGACCAAAATTTTTCGCAAGGACGGCACGCTGCGCGAGGTCAACCTTTCGGTGACGGTCCTCAAGGATTTGGAAGGCCGCACGATCGGCTCGATCGGGATTATCCGCGACATCACGCAGCAGAAAATCGCCGAGCGCAAGATCCGCGAGTCCGAAAACAAGATCCGCGTCATTCTCGACAACTCGGCCGCCGGGATTATCCTGACCGACGAAAAAGACCGCATCGTCTCGTGGAACAAATTCACCGAAGGTCTGTTCGCGATGAAGAAGAAGGACCTGTATTTAAAGCATGTCAGCTGTCTCTACCCGAAGGAAGAATGGGCCAAGATCGACGAGATCGACATTCAAAAGAGCGGCGCTTTGCATCACTTCGAGACCAAGATCAGCACCAAGGCCGGCGACACCATCGATGTCGATCTTTCCGTGACGGTGCTGCAGGACCCCGAGGAACGCGTCACCGGTTCGGTCAGCATCAT
>JAGQKV010000025.1:0-16912 GCA_020429915.1 Candidatus Omnitrophota bacterium
TTTATCAGATGGGCACGGTCGGGTCCGGCACCGTGGCACATTCGCTGGAGGCGGTCGGCATCGATTCCGCGGTCTTTCACGTCAATATCCTGTCCGAGGACCTGGAGTATTACGGCCGCGCGCAGCGCAAGGCGGGATTGAATCCGCTGCCGTACCACATGTATCTCAGCGAGGCGATCCGTGACCGGCTGCACCGTCATCCCGACGTCCCGGTGCGGATTATTTCGCTCGTGCGCGATCCGGTCGCCTGGGCGGTGTCGAATGTCTTTCAGAATCCGTTCTTCGTCCCCGAATCCGTGCAGGCGCCCAACGGGATGGTCGACGTGCAGAAGGCGGGGAACTACCTGATGCGCGAGCTCGAAAATCCCGAGAACTTCGATTACGTCAACCAGTGGTTCGACCGCGAGTTGAAGACGGTCTTTGGTATCGACGTCTTTGCCGAACCGTTTCCGGTGCATACCGGTTTCGCCATCTACCGTCAGAACCGCGCCGAGGCCCTGGTGATCCGCATGGAAGACCTGCCGGAAAAAGGCCCCCAGGCCATCGCCGCGTTTCTCGGACTGGTCGGACGGCTGGAGATCCGCAAGGCAAGTGTCAGCGAAGACAGCGACACGGCCGACCCTTACCGGGAGGTCCGCGACCGCGTCCGGCTCAGCCGTGAGTTGTGCGAGCAGATCTACAGCGGACGGCTCGTGCAGCACTTCTACAGCAAGGAACTCATTGAGTCCTTCACCCGCCGCTGGACCGGGGAGGCGTAATAATATATGGTGACTGATATCGCAAACGAATTATGCCAAACGAGGTAAGAGCGTGAGTCGAACCGATAGCCGTTTGAAGGTCATGCACAGAATCGATGAAGCCCATTCCTTAATATATGAGAAGATTAAACTCCGGGAAATCTACTGCGAGTACTGTAAGAGGCAGATTAAGCGCGTTAAACCGTCGATAGCGTGGAAATGGTCTAAGAAAATTCGCGATAGAGGATGGCCTGCTCTTACTGAAATAACAAATTTGCGCTATGTACGATTTTACCATCCGTCATGCGTGATGCGTGGTATGAAGGTTTTCTGGAACAAGAAAGATAATTAGCTGGTGCCTGCCACCATTTATTCTGCCCTTTCAATCATTCCGGATAGTGATAGAATCAAAATATGTCCCACGAACACGACTGCTGCCAACACAAGAAACAACCTTGGTACCGGAATAAGATTTTTATCGTTACGGTTATCCTCGCGGGTCTGTGCATCCTGGCGGGGGTGGTGCCAGCGCTCGTCCCGTTCCGGGACAATCTGATTGAATACACGCGGCTGATCTGGATCCCGATGGCGATCGGACTGGCCCTGGGCGGGGTGATCGACTATTACGTGCCGCGGGAGTACGTGTCGCACGTGCTGGCGTCCCACCAAAAAACTACGGTCTTTCGCGCGGTGATCCTCGGATTCTTCATGAGCGCGTGCAGTCACGGTATCCTGGCGCTGGCGATCCAGTTGTACAAGAAGGGGGCGTCGACGGCGGCGGTCATCGCGTTTCTGCTGGCCAGCCCGTGGGCGAACCTGCCGTTGACGATCCTGCTGATCGGATTCTTCGGGGTGGGCGGCGGCGTGTTCATTATCATGTCGGCGCTGGTGATCGCGGTGGTGACCGGCGTGATCTTTCAGGTGATGGAGTCCACCGGGTACATTGCCCATAATGAAAACAGCAGCGCGCGGGACGAGAAATTTTCCCTGGCCGCCGATTTCCGGCAGCGGTTCAATAATTACCACTGGACGGCGGCCCAGCTGCGCCGGGACGTCAAGGGGGTCTGGAAAGGATCGGTGGAGCTGGGCGACATGGTCCTGTGGTGGATCCTGATCGGGATGGGCCTCGCCAGTCTGGCCGGGGCGTATGTCCCGACGGAGATCTTCCAAAAGTACATGGGTCCGGACCTGCCGGGGATGGGCGTGACCCTGGCCTTTGCCACCGTCATCGAGGTCTGTTCGGAAGGGACCGCGCCGGTGGCCTTTGAAATATTTAACCAGACCGGCGCCATCGGCAACAGCCTGGTCTTCCTGATGGCCGGCGTGGCCACCGACTACACGGAGATCGGTTTGTTGTGGACGAATGTCGGCCGCAAACCCGCCGTCCTTTTGCCGCTGATTACCGTCCCGCAGATCCTGCTGTGGGGCGCGGTGGCGAACCTTCTCTTCTGAGGGACGGATATTTGCCAAAGTCTCCGCGAATGGGTATCATTACTATGATGAACAAATTACTCCTCACTATCATCGTATCCGTATTGCTGACTGCGGTCGTGGGCGCGGAAGACAAGAAAGGGGGCGAAGAGAAGCCCAAGCCCGTCGAACCGGTCTTCTGCACCATGGACGCCAAGATGTGTCCGGACGGCAGTTTTGTGGGGCGGGTTCCGCCGGATTGCAAGTTTGCGCCGTGCCCTGGTGTCAAGAAGTCTGATCAGTGATTGGTGATTCGGGATCCCTCGACTTCGCTCGGGACGGTGAGCAACGTCGAACCGTTGGGGATTGCCCGATATGCCATAACGGAATGTTTTCCTGGGCAATTATCGAATATCCTGAAAGCAAACTGTTCAAATCCCCAATCACAAATCCCAACCCGCGACAACTGATTT
The DNA here is from genome assembly GCA_020429915.1 of Candidatus Omnitrophota bacterium. Lineage (GTDB taxonomy): Bacteria > Omnitrophota > Gorgyraeia > Zapsychrales > Zapsychraceae > JAGOSC01. Next base: position 2,621 of record JAGQKV010000025.1, read on the forward strand.
GATATATAGCAAAAAAGGCAACCACAGAATGGTTGCCTTTTTTGTCTTCATGTCGGGAACATATGCCCTTTTCCGGGGGGAAGGATGGGCATAGGCAGGTGTCCCGAGGGCCCGTCTGAAGAAATTTAAAACCGGAAATTTACTCCGACGGAATTGGTCAGATTGTCGAAATTACCTGACGACGAGTTGGATTCATTGTCGCGCAGGGTCAGTCCATAATTGATGCTGATGTGTTCGTCGAGTTCATAATTCACATACACCCGCAGATGCCAGATATCATCCTCGCGCGTGTCCGGTCCGGACAGACGATCCTTGTAGTCGCGCGTTTCATAGCTGGGCGTTATGCTGAACAGCAGTTTTTTATCCCAGAACGTCTTGCTCAATGTGATATAAAACCGGTTCGAATCGAAATCGTAGGTGTCCAGGTAAAGGTCGTTGGAGTCATTGTCGTAGTAACGGTAACGCAGCCGGATCCACCATTCATCGAAATACCGCGTCACATAGGCGCTGTAGGTGTGACGGATATCTTCCCGTTCCTGGCCCGGGATATCAAACCCGGCCCCGTCCCGCGCCAGCTGTTCGTCGTAGTCCTTGTCGGTATACTCGTATTCGACGCCGTAATTCCAGTTTTTCCCAATATAGTGCCGCAGACGGATGAAGGGGGTCCATTTGCTGTTGGTCGAGCTGTCGGCGTTGGGATAATCGTTAAACGTATACGCGATACCCGGTTCGACGCGGAGATTTTTGAACGGATATATCTTGAGCGCGACGTGGAATTTGTGGCTGGTCAGATCGATGCGTTCTTCTTCGGTGTAATTAACGTTGTAGACCCGATAGCCGGCCTCCGCCTTGAGCCGTGAATGAAACTCCGGCTGCCAACGCAACCGCAGTCGTTCTTCAAAGAAGAAATCCCCGTCACCGGCGCCGCGCGTCGGATCACCCTGGTCGTCATCGCTGGCCTGGGTGGGATTGGTTTCATATCCCGCGGACAAGCCGGCGTCGACCCGGAATTGCATCAGGCGTCGCATCCGTTTTTCCCGCAAATTGTCCTCGGCGCGGCTTTTTAACATTTCGAAGATCTTGTCGGCCGGTTCGATCTTATCGTAGCGGTCGTCCTCCTCGTCATTGAGGATGAACTCCCGCTGATCAGTGGTTTCCGTAGTCAGTTGCGTGCACACCGGCGGGACGGAAACAAACAGGAGGATGATGCCGATCATGCCGGTTTTTGTCATGCCGAGGACCTGACGGTATTGCCGTCGTGAGAGAGGGGATGTCATCGTGATTCATCCTCCTCGTGCTCGGGGTGTTCGGGTTCATCTTCTTCGTCTTCCTCGTCGTGCTCCTCGGGTTCGTCGCGATCATCTTCATGCTCGCGATCGTCTTCCTCGTCGTGCTCTTCAGGTTCGTCGCGATCGTCTTCCTCGTCATGCTCTTGGGGTTCGTCGCGATCATCTTCTTCGTCCCGTTCTTCAGACTCATCCCGCTCTTCGGGTTCGTCCTGCTCTTCGGGCTCGTCTTGTTCCTCAGGCTCATCCTGTTCTTCGGGTTCGTTTTGCTCTTCAGGCTCATCCTGCTCTTCGGGTTCGTCCTGTTCCCCGGGGCCTTCCTGTTCGCCGGAGCCTTCGCCTTCCCCGTCATCGTCTTCCGACTCACCGGATGTTTCGCCCTGTTCTCCGGAAATCTCCTCTTCGTCGCCGTCCTCGGTCGAACCGGTCTCCTGAATTTCCCGGCCGTCGTCATCCGTCTCGGCAGCGCGGATATTTTCATTCCATGAGTTCTGAATGTCCTCCGCGGATCCGTCTTCCACCACGATTTCACCGCTGCGAATGGCGGCATCCAGCTCGCGTACCATTTCATCGGCCAGTTCACGGTCGTTATGACGGACAATCTCGATTTTGCGCTGGAGATCTTCGTAGTCGTCCTGGCTTATGGCCAGGGCCACATTTTGCAGCAACAGCAGGGTGGCGGCGGTAAAGACCGCAAATGTTTTGGAGGTTCTTCCGTGATAAATCATGACAGGCGTTCCCTAGGTGTCCGTAGGATTCGATCGACTTCAATTATAGGCTCTGTGGGCGCAATCAACTAGCCAAAATGTCCGGTGAGGGGACGCATTTATGCAAGATCTTGCAAGAAATGGGTCCAATCCTGCAAGATTTTGCAGTATTCAGTGGATCCGCGGGCCTTCTTTGATTGACTTTAAATGAGACGATTTGTAGACTTAAAATCAGCTGATTTCCGGACAGCGGGGGGAGAAAAACGCGCGATGAAATGGTTAAAAAGCATCTTCTGGGCCTTCGGACTGATTTTCTTGGTCGCGGTTATCGGGCTGATCACGAATGTCAAACGACTGGGGGAAATCGCCGAGTACTACGAGCAGATCAATGCCGAGAGCGGTGAGCTGGAGACTCTTTCCCAATTTCAGGTCAAAATAAACGATTTTATGACGTATGTGTCTTTTCACCAGGTGGTCAAGCGGCCCTTGGTGGAATCCATGTTCACGCAATTGGTCACGGCGGATGAGCTCATCGGGCAAATCGAAATGAGTATGAGTACAGCAGACAACGTTTTGCTCGAGCGCGGTTTTCAACCCGATCCGGAAGAACTCGGTCTGTTCCGGCAGTTCCGTGAATCCTTTCTCAGACTTCGCAACCTGATTCAGGTCCAAATGGACGGCGGGTCGGAATTCACCGACCGGGATATTGATGCGATACTCAAACACCTGCATGATTTGCAGTCCTACGCCTTTAACCTCGAACAACTGCATGTGGCCGAGGTGCAAAAGGCGCTCGCGGCCCTGGAGGCGAAACACGGGAAGATCGTCGAACAGACGATCCTGTTTTCCTGGGCGTTGGCCGCCATTCTCGGACTGATGGCGTTATTATCCGCGTTGATCGTGCGCCGGCAGGCCATGCATTCGATGGAAAAGCAGAATCTGCTCACGATCGGCGCGCTGACCAAGCATCTTGTCCATGAAATCCGAAACCCCTTGGGGATCATCAAAAGTTCGGCCTCTGTGCTGCAGCCGCAGATCAGTGACGATCCCACGAACAGCGAATTGATCGGCTATATGATTGATGAAATCGACCGCGTTGACAATATTCTCAATCATTTACTGACGTTAACCGAAGACGACAAGGCTGCTTTCGAAGAAACCTCCGTGCCGGAGTTGATACACAAGGTCCGTTCGCTTTTAAAGGGGCGCATAAGAAATAAGAAGATATATCTCAACTACATCAACGATACCAACGGAACTCGCGTCCGTTGTCATCCCAATCTCATGCAGCAAGCCCTGATAAACGTCCTTTTGAATGCGATCGAGGCCTCCGGGAACGGGCAGAGCATCGATATTACGACCCGTGAGGAAGACGGTGAATATGTGATTCAGATTGCCGACCACGGCCGCGGGATGGACCGGGAGCAGCTGAAACATGCGCGCGAAACTTTCTATACCACGAAGAACACAGGAATGGGACTCGGTATCCCGATCGTTCAGCGGATCATGGAGCGGCATCGCGGCAGACTGGATATCAACAGTCAAACAAATAAAGGAACCGTCATGACATTAAGGTTGCCCATGGGCGGGGAGGCCGCATGAACAAGCCGATGTACAGAATGCTCATTGTCGATGACGAAGAACGATTGCTGCGGGTCCTGCGGCTGGGGCTTAAACGTCATGGGTTTGAGATTCATACGGCCCAAAACGGTCAGGAAGCTTTGCAGGAATTGTTGACCAGGGATTTCGATCTGATCCTGACCGATATCCGTATGCCGGAGATGGGCGGTGATGAATTCGTTATCGAGTTGAACCGGCTGGATTATCGCATTCCCGTGGTGGTGATGACGGCTTATGCCGACGTCGACTCCGCGGTTAAGACGCTGAAACACGGGGCCAAGGAGTATATCAAAAAACCGTTCTCGGTGGATGAGCTCCTTGATGTCCTGATGCGCGTCCTCAAGGACGTTGAACCCGCCGAAAGGCCGTCCGCGGCTACTTTGAAGGACGGCATGGAAGTGCATGAAAAGAGTCTTGTCGAGAAGGCACTGCTCAAAACCGGCAACAACAAGAGCAAGGCGGCCAAATTACTCAACATATCCGAACGATCGCTGTTCTACAAGATCAAGAAGTATAATATCCCCGGCTGATTTTCCCGAACCGTTCGAAATATTAGTGAGCGGATAACAGCATTGCCAGGTGCAGGCAGTGCAATAAATTGCGCTGTATCCCACGCAACCTGCAAATAATTGCAGGGTTTTTTGGCCTGCCCGGCGGATATTCATAGTCCCTCCAAAGGTACCTTTCTATACTACTACTAATAATATCCGTGCCGAATATGCTGCGGCGCGTAACCCACTTAATGTGATCACAGAACCGGCTGTCCGGAATACCGGAGGCCGCTTTTTAACATTGAGGCCAGGGCCTGTGCAAAGGTATCTCGGGACAATTATCCTCATCATCGGCATCGGTATGGCGGTTTCCTTGGGAATATATTTCAAGTACCGCAACGACATCAGTACGGCCCGTGCGAACTACATCCAGGAAGAGCATTACCGCACCCAGCAGGTCGCGACGCGAATTGTGTACGTGTTCCGGACGATCTATGACGGCCTGCGCATCCTCACCCGGCTCCCCGGTGTGAAAAATATCGACCGCTATGCCAAGAATTTCGACCTTAACGCCCGCCGGGCGGTTCACGAAATCTACAACAATATCGGTAATGAAGTCGCCCTTTCGGAGTTGTACATCCTGCCGCTCGAATTTCAACCCGACCGTTTTGATCCGAATCTGGGCCGGCATGAGGAACCCATCGTGATTTTTGACGACCGTATCCGGGGTTCATCCGTCCCGACGCTGACAACGGCCCTTGATAATGGTGCCCCGGTTCCCCGGGAAGACCGGGCCGAGGAGTACGGCCTTATGGCGGACCAGCTGATCTGGTTGAAAAACAAGGCTCCCCGCGAACCGCAGCCCATGGACATGGAGGTGCCCGCTGTCAGCGGTCCCCAGGTCACCACATCGGACCGGACCGGACAATCGGTAGCAGGGACCGATGCCGACGACCGGCTCGGAATTGTTTACTCGCTGCCTCTTTACGGGTACGGCGGTGAACTCAAGGGGATGCTGTCGGGGGTTTTGCTCAGCCGTATTCTCGAAGGATATTTGGGTGCCGCCGATTACGTCTTGGTGAACGAACGCTATGCCGGGCGGATTCCCCACACATCCGACGGGATTCCGCACGTCACGCACTCCATTCCGTGGATCGAGCGTTTTGCACCTAATCCCGATCTTGTGTATTCCGAGGTCATCGGTCTCGACATCAATGACGCTGAGAACAACTGGTATTTGTGGGCCGGTCGGGCCAACGAGGCGTTTAGGTTGCGTCAGGATGTGCACATCGCGCGGCAGTTTGCCATGCTGGGTTTCGCCGGTGTCTTTGTGCTGACAGCGTCCTCGATCCTGGGCGTGTTTCTGCTGTCCCGGCACCGGGACCGGCTCGAGGCGATCAATCAAAAGTTGATCCGAAACCAGGCGATGCTGAAAGAATCGCAGAACCGTTTGAAAAAGTTTTCGGGGACACTGCTGTCCGTCCGGGAGGAAGAAAAGAAACGTCTGTCACGTGATCTGCATGATACCGTCGGCAGCATGGCGATCGGATTGAACGCCAAGCTCAAAATTCTTGAGGACAGTATCCACGGTAATGACAATTCATCCGCTTTGGACAGCACCGGTTTGATCCGCGAGTCCATCCGGGATTTTGTCCGCAGTTTTAAACACATCGCCCTCAGCCTGCGGCCGCCGCAGCTGGAAGAGGTCGGGTTCGCCGGTGCATTGGAAGAGTATTGCGAAGAGATCGGCAAGGTCCACAAGGATCTCGCCATTCATTTTGATATTGAGATTGACGAGGGCCCGCTATCGGATGAGCTGTCCATCGCCCTGTACCGCGTCGCGCAGGAGGCGCTCACCAACATTATCAAGCATGCCCGGGCCACGACGGTGCGTATCCTGCTGACGCAAAAAGGCGGTGAGGTCCTGCTCGACATTGTCGATGACGGGGTCGGTTTTGATATCGAGCAATGGACCGATAATCCCGGCGCTGCCGGCATCGGCATAATCGGCATCCGGGAGCGGATCGAATCATTCGGCGGCGAAGTTATTCTGGATTCCAGCGTGGGGGACGGAACGCGTTTATATATCAAGGTCCCGTTGACGGCAACCAAACCGGCATAGGAGTGAAGATGCGTATACGTATTTTGATTGCGGACGACCACGTGGTGGTGCGGCAGGGCATCAAGACAATTCTGAATAGCCTCGGGGAGCAGCATCATGTGGTGGCGGAAGCGGAGGATGGGCGCGAGGTCCTGCAGCTGATGGACATACATGACGTGGATGTCACTATTCTGGATATTTCGATGCCCAAATTGAACGGACTGGAGACTACACGCCGGCTTTTAAAACAGCGTCCGCAGGTCAAGGTCGTCATCTTGAGCATGTTCGATGACCGGATCAGCGTGGAGAAGGCCTTGGCCTACGGGGCCAGCGGGTATCTGGTGAAAGACAGCGCCATTGAAGAGGTCGGCCAAGCGATCGATGCCGTGTACCGTGGAGAAACGTACCTGAGCCCTTCGGTCGCGAAGTACCGGCAGACTTTCTATCACGGGATGAAAAATGATTACGGCCGGACGGAAACCGTCATAAATCTCACCGATAAGGAGCGCGAGGTCCTTCAGCTGCTGGCTGAAGGTTTTACCAGCAAGGAAATCGCCGTTGAACTCAACATCACTTTCAATACGGTCAACGTGCATCGCAAGCACATCATGAAAAAGCTCAATATCCACAAGTCCGCCGATCTCGTCCGGTATGCCATCAAAGAAGGCATCATCCGGAGTTGAAGATGTAACCATTTTTGGGTATTGATAGCCCGCCGGGACCGTGTTTCACTTGTATTAGAATATGAATATTACGATTACTATTTATGAGCCTCGTTGAGTTCCCATATCTATTCTACGGCCTGATCATCGGCGTTATCTTTCTTGTCTACATCTTTTCCGGCCGGCGCACAGAAGCCGTCAACCGCGCGATCAAAATGGAGCAAATCGATGCCGGTTTGACCGAGCCGGCGTCACTTCATCCCGCAATCGATCCCGGCCTGTGTATGGGGTGCGCCGCCTGCGTTCCCGCCTGCCCGGAGAAGAATGTCATCGGCATTATCGACAAAAAAGCGGAACTGATTACGCCGACCAATTGCATCGGGCACGGGGCCTGCGCGGCGGCCTGTCCGGTCGACGCCATTACCCTGGTCTTCGGCACGGAAAAACGGGGCGTGGATATTCCGCACGTTACCCCCAATTTTGAAACCAACATAGCCGGGGTTTACATTGCCGGCGAGTTGGGGGGTATGGGTCTGATCCGCAACGCGATTGAGCAGGGCCGGCAGGCGATGGATGCGATTGCCGACCGGCTCGGTGATCTCCCGGCGGTTGATGATGTGCTGGACGTGGTGATTATCGGAGCCGGTCCCGCCGGATTCTCGGCATCGCTGGGGGCGTTGGAGAAGGGCTTGCAGTATGCGACCCTCGAGCAGGATTCCCTGGGCGGGACGGTATCGCACTATCCGCGTGGCAAGATCGTGATGACGCAGCCGGCGATGTTACCAATCGTCGGCAAGACTCAATTCCGTGAGACGACCAAAGAAAAACTGATGGAATTCTGGACCGATACTGCCGCCACCACCGGGGTCCAAATCAATACCCATGAACGCGTCAGTCAGGTCGAAGCAGGGGACACGTATATCGAAACCGTGAGCGACAAGGGGCGTTATCGATCCCGCGCGGTACTGCTGGCCATTGGCCGGCGCGGGACCCCGCGTAAACTGGACGTTCCCGGGGAAGATCAACCCAAGGTGGTCTACAAACTCGTGGACCCCGCCCAGTACGCCGGGCAGCACGTGTTGGTGGTCGGCGGCGGCGACAGTGCCCTGGAAGCGGCGTTGGCGCTGGCGGACACTCCCCGGACAACCGTCACGTTGTCCTACCGCAGTGAGGCGTTTTCCCGGGCCAAAAAAAAGAACCGCGACCAGATTGACGAGTATGCGGCTGCCAAACGGATGCGGGTCCTGATGAAAACCAATGTCCGCGAAATCGGTTCCGATCACGTGATCATCGAACGCGAGGGCGAGGATTTAAAAATAAGCAACAATACGGTGATCGTCTGTGCGGGAGGCATCCTGCCGACCGGATTTCTCAAGGAAATCGGTATCGAAGTGCACACCAAGTACGGGACCGCCTGATCAATGTTCACAGGAATTCTACTGCTAATGCTCATCGTCACCCCCGCCTACGCACAGGACGGCAGGACCGCCGAGGACGCCAAACGCGCGATCCGTATGCGCGACTATACCACTGCGCACGCCATCTATGAAGAACTGGCCGAAACGGGCGACCCGGAGGCCTGGTATCAACTCGGCGTCCTTTACCAGACGGGAACGGGCGTTGAAAAAGACCATGTTGCGTCTTTGCAATACTTTGAGAAGGCCGCCGCGGGCGGGCATGTTCGCGCCCGCTACAACCTCGGCGTGATGTATGAAAAAGGATGGGGGACCCCGCGTGACGTCGACCAGGCCCTGCAGTGGTATCGCGCTGCGGCGGCGGACGGTTACACGGCCGCCGAGCGCAAGGTCAGCCAATTGGAGAAGCTGGGTGTCTTGTCGGAGGGGAATCCGGAACTGGACGTCAACGACCGATTCCTGGCGGCCGCGGAAAAAGGATCCCTGGCGGACGTGAACGCCCTGTTGAAGGCCGGCGCGCAACCCGCGGCCCGTGATCCTGACGGACGGTCCGCCCTGATGCTGGCCGTACTCAACGGCCGGGATGTGGTGGCCCAGCAGTTGATTCAGCTGGATGTACCGCTGAACATTTCCGACAGCTTCCAAGACACTGCCCTGTTGATCGCTGTGGAGAAGCACAAGACGGCTTTGGTGGAACGGCTGTTGGCGGCCGGGGCCGATCCGGATGCGCGGAACCGTCACGGGCAAACCCCGTTGATGCGGGCTGTCCGCCTGAACGATCCCGACACCGCCCGCCGATTGATTCAGGGAGGGGCCGATGTCACGCTGCGGGATGAAACGGGAGAGGACGCTTTGGCGATTGCGGTGGCCAAGGACCATCAGGTCCTTATTGATATGATTATGGCGACGGGACGGGTGAGCCAGGCGGAGTCGCAAAAGGATCCCACCGTTGCGCGCGCGACCTTGGATAAGTTACGCGGACTGTCCGCCGCCGACGGGAGCGCGAACTGGCCGGCGTTATCTCTGGCCGCCTGGCGCGGCGAAACAGATTTGGTCCGGGTTCTCCTGGAGGACGGTACCGATGTGAATCGATTGGACTCCGACGGCTACTCCGCGTTGAGCCGAGCCGCGATTAAAGGGTACATTCCGATAGTCGATTGGTTGTTGGATGCGGGAGCTGATCCGAATCTCGGGGGCGACCGGTCCACCGTTCCCCTGGTGGCCGCGTCGGCCAACGGGACCGCCGGATCGGTACGCCGGCTGCTGGATCATTATGCCGGTAGTTATCCGGGATCGGATATTCTCGACGCTGCGTTGAATGCGGCCGTCGACAACAACCGCGGTAAAGTGCTGGAAATGCTGCTGGCGACCGGTGCCGTGCAGGATTTGGGAAGAGAGCGGGCTTTGTCTCTTTTGCATTCGGCGGCCCTCCACGGTTATTTCGATCTCCTGCGCGTCCTGGCGGACGGAGGTGCCGACGTGAATTCGGTGAATGAAAAAGGGCAGACCGCCTTGATGCTGGCGGCCGAACGCGGAGACAGTCGGATGGCGGGTTTTCTGCTGGACCGCGGCGCCCGGGTGGATATCCGTGACCGGTTGGGATACACGGCATTGGCACTGGCGGTGAAAGAGGGTCGCGCGCAGATCGTCCGGGAACTGATTGAATCGGGTGCCGATACGCAGTTGGCCGCCAACGACCAGATTGATCCGTTGATGCTCGCCGCCGGGCGCGGTGAGACCGAAATCATGGACACGCTGTTGAAAAACGGTGCACGCGTGGACACGCGGACCGCGAAGGACAACCGGACCGCGCTTTCCTTTGCGGTGCGCAACGGACATCTGGACGCCGCGCGCAGGCTGCTGGAACACGGCGCCAGTCCGTACCTGTCCGCCCGGGACATGGAGAATGCCACCCGGCCGATGAAAAAGCTGTTGCAGGAATTCAAAAGCACCCGCCGCTGGATCAAATCCTTCTGGTGATTCCGACGGGGAAAAGGAGCTTATGATCAAAATCAAGGAACGTGTCCGCAAAGGGTCGTCGACGGGTTTTGCCATATTGACCGTACTCATCATCGCGGTAGGCTGGCGGCTGCGCGGTTATGAACTCATTACCGCGGAACGCGGTGTGGGCTATGTCTGCGGGATCATCGGATTTGTGCTGATGAGTATCCTTTTGCTGTATCCGCTGCGTAAACGGGTCCGTGCTCTGGAGATGATCGGCGGCGTAAAGACCTGGTTCCGCATCCATATGCTGTTGGGAATTATCGGGCCGGTCTTTATCCTGTACCACTGCAACTTTCAAGTAGGATCTTTCAACAGCAATGTGGCCTTATTCAGTATGGTGATCGTCTCGGTCAGCGGAATTTTCGGACGCTTCTTTTATGCCCGCATCCATCACGGCCTCTACGGCCAGAGGGCCACCCTGGTTGATTTGCGCCGTCAGCTGGAGGAACAAAAAGAAGAACTGTCACCGCAATTGGATTTGGTGCCGGGCCTGCGGGAAAAGCTGTTCGCCTACTCCGACCGGGTCATTGATCCGCCCAGAACCCTGGGGGAGAGTATCCGCAGGCGCGCTCTGACCGATTGGCAGGTGCTTCGCGTGAAATGGACGGCGAGCCGCCTCGCGCAGCGAAGTCTGGCGGAAAGTTCGGCGAAGCATCACTGGAGTGACAAGCGCCTGCGCCAGATGAACTGGCAGATGCGCCGCAAATCCGATCAGCTCATCCGGCAGACACGCAAAGTCGCTGAATTCGGATTTTATGAGCGGCTTTTTGTCTTGTGGCACATTTTTCACATACCGCTGGTTTACATGTTGTTCATCGCGGCGGTGATCCATATTGTCGCCGTTCATTTGTACTAGGGCACAAAAATGCAGGCCCAAAACGAGTTAGGAAAACGGTGCCGGCCGGACGGGACACAAGCCGGAAGCTATTTCATAAATTTATATACTGCAAATATTTGCGGTAACCCATTTTGGTTATTTAAACCCCGGCATTCTCTTTTTAAAATGATTCCGCCACACCGGAAAATCCGTCGATGAAAGTGGTCGTTTATATGATAGTCGCAATGATTGCCGTGGGGATTGTTGTCATGGCGTGGATCCTGCAGAAGGACAATATGAGCGGGTTGATCATGCCGGGTCCGTTGGCCGCGGCGCATGCCGAACATGAAAAGAATTGCGGTGCCTGTCACGCCTCTTTTGACAAGACCTTTCAGAGCAACCTGTGCCTCGATTGCCACGAGCCGATCGCCGCCGACATCAGCGGCGGGACCGGTTTTCACGGCCGGTCGCCCACTGTCCGCGACAAACAATGCAAGACGTGCCACACGGATCATATCGGACGTGATGCCGATATCGTTTCGCTGGACAAGGCCGTCTTCAACCATGACTGGACAGACTTTCCGTTGGACGGCGCTCACGCCAGCAGTGCCGTGGGCTGCGCCGGCTGTCATGAAGAGGGGAAGAAACTCCGGGAGGCGCAACGGGAATGTTACAGCTGTCACCGGGAACGGGATGTGCATGATGGGCAACTCGGGACCGCTTGTGCCGATTGTCATCAATCCACGCGGTGGCAGGATACGCGATTTAATCATGATGAAACGGAGTTTCCATTGACGGGCCGGCATAAGGAGGTATCGTGCGCATCATGTCACGTCCGTCACCGATATAAAGAGACCCCGCGTGAGTGCGTCGCGTGCCATTTGATTAACGATATTCACGACAGTCCCGTCGACAGCCGCTGCCAGGATTGTCACCGGCCGGACGGGTGGGAAGAGGTGACATTTGATCACGCTAAAACCCAATTCCCGCTGGAGGATAAACACGCGCAGGTGACCTGTCAAGGATGTCACACGGGTCTGCTTTTCCGTCAGGAGACCGGGACCAAATGTGCGGATTGTCACATGGCCAACGATGTGCATAAAGGACGCAACGGAATCCACTGCGATGAGTGCCACAACGTCAAAAGCTGGGTGGATACACGCTTCGATCATGACCGGGATACCAAATTCCCCCTGCGCGGCCGTCATTCCCAGGCGCAATGCGAGGCCTGCCACAAATCGGACTCGCGCGAACAATTGCCCGGCAGGGAATGTATCGACTGCCATGCCGCCGAAGATATCCACCGCGGTCAGTTGCGGGACTGCGGTTCTTGTCATAATGAAGACGGCTGGGACACGCATGTCCGGTTCGACCATGATTTGACGTCCTTTCCTTTGATCGGGATGCACGCGGCCATCGGTTGCGAGGAGTGTCATGTTTCCGGCGCGTTCAAATCGGTGGCATCGGATTGCCGGGAGTGTCACGCCAAGGATGATACGCATGAAGGCACGTTGGGGCCACGCTGCGGCGACTGCCACAATCCGAATGACTGGCGGCTGTGGGAGTTTGATCATAATTCCCGTACCGATTTCCCGCTCAGCGGTAAACACGCCGAACTGGTTTGCGCCGATTGCCATCGCGAGCCGGTGACCGGCGAAATGCAGATGACTACCGCGTGTGCCGGCTGTCATGAGAAAGATAATGTGCATGCACGGAAGTTTCGTGACGCCGGACACCGTTGTGAGCTGTGTCACAACGATACCAATTTTGAGCAGATCAAGGATGAGGATATCCGCAGTTTCCATCGGAAGCCGCAGGATTTCGATGTCCTTCTGGTAGAAAACTGCTACAGCTGCCACATCGATACGGATGTTCATGAGGGTGAATTCGGACAGCGCTGCAACCGCTGTCACGGGGTGGAATCATGGAAAGACATACTGATCGGCCGATGAACAGATAACTATGATACGGAAAGTTGCTTCAGCCATATTTACCGTCGCCTTAATGGCGATGCTGGGCGTCGCTGCGACGCAGGCCCAGGAGAGTACAGGTGAGTTTGACCATTTCTCGACCGGGTTTCCGCTGACGGGCGCCCACGAAAAGTTGAACTGTGAGGAGTGTCACATCAAGGGCATCTTTGAGGGAACGCCGAAGGACTGTGCCGACTGCCACAAACAGGGCGGATTCGTGCCGGCGACCCCGAAGCCCAGCGATCACATCCGGTCGACCGAAAAGTGTGACGATTGTCATACCACGATGACCATGAGCCTGGTTCCCAATGTCGACCATTCAGCCGTTTTCGGCACCTGCGTCAGTTGTCATGACGGGACAACGGCCGCCGGAAAATCCGCGGACCACATCGCCAGCTCCAATAATTGCGACGAGTGCCATACGCCCGGCAGCTGGTCCACGGCCACATTCGACCATGCCGGCATCACCGGCCAGTGCGCCAGCTGTCACAACGGGACGACGGCTACCGGAAAATCGGCCAGGCACATCAATAGCGCATCGAGTTGTGAGAGTTGCCATTCCCCATCGACCTGGACACCGGCGGTTACTGTCGATCATACGGCTGTGAACGGCAGTTGCGTGAGTTGCCACAACAACACGGTGACCGCCGGGAAGCCGGTTGATCACATACCCAGCTCGAACAGTTGCGAGGAATGTCACTCCACGGCCAGCTGGGCCGCCGCCATTTTTGATCACGGTGGAGTAACCGGTTCCTGTTTCAATTGTCACAACGGAACCGCCGCCCGGGGAAAGAACGTCGGGCACATCAACAGCACCAATGCTTGTGAGGAATGCCACAGCATCACCGTCTGGTCTCCGGTGGTGCAGGTTAATCACGCTGCGGTCACCGGATCCTGTGTGAGCTGTCACAATAACTCGACGGCGACCGGTAAACCCGCCGATCACATCCCCAGTTCCAATGCGTGTGAAGAGTGCCATACACCCTCCGGCTGGACCGGAGCGGCTTTTGATCACGCCGGCGTGACCGGTGCCTGTGTGAATTGTCACAACGGCACCACGGCGACAGGCAAGGACACGAATCACATCAGCACCAGCAACAGTTGCGAAGATTGCCACAACACCACGGCCTGGTCGCCGGTGGTGCAGGTGGACCACACGGCGGTGAGCGGGACGTGTTCCAGCTGTCATGACAACGCGATCGCGGCGGGCAAGCCTGCG
>JAGQKV010000025.1:16958-18845 GCA_020429915.1 Candidatus Omnitrophota bacterium
CCGGAGCTGCGTTCGATCACACCGGCGTGACCGGATCGTGTGTCAATTGCCACAATGGCACGACGGCGACGGGCAAGGACGCGAACCACATCAATACCAGCAACAGTTGCGAAGATTGCCACAGCACCACGGCTTGGTCTCCGGTCGTGCAGGTGGACCACACGGCGGTGAGCGGGACGTGTTCCAGCTGTCATGACAGCGCGATCGCGGCGGGCAAGCCTGCGGACCACATCCCCAGCTCGAGCGCTTGCGACGAGTGCCACACGACGACTGGCTGGACCGGAGCTGCGTTCGATCACACCGGTGTAACCGGTTCCTGTTTCAATTGCCATAACGGTACGACTGCGACGGGTAAGGGAACGAACCATATCAGCACCAGCAACAGTTGCGAGGATTGTCACAGCACGAGTACGTGGTCCCCGGTGGTGCAGGTGGATCATACGGCGGTGAGCGGGACGTGTTCCAGCTGTCATGACAATGCGACCGCGGGTGGCAAGCCGGCGGACCATATCCCCAGCTCCAATACCTGTGAGGACTGCCATAATACTTCGAACTGGACGGCAGCGACCTTTGACCATTCCGGCGTAACGGGATCGTGTGTCAACTGTCACAACGGAACCACGGCCACCGGCAAGGGGGGGACACACATCAACACGTCCAATTCCTGCGAAAGTTGCCACAATACCGGCGCTTGGTCGCCGGTAGCCCAGGTGGATCACACGGCGGTGAGCGGGACATGTTCCAGTTGCCACAATAACTCGGTAGCGACGGGCAAACCCGCCGATCACATCCCGAGTTCGAATGCCTGCGACGACTGTCACAACACGACAAACTGGATGGGAGCGACGTTCGATCACAGCGGCGTGACCGGATCGTGTGTGAATTGCCACAACGGAACCACGGCGACGGGCAAGAACGCCGGTCACATCAATACCAGCAACGCGTGCGAGGATTGCCATAGCACGAGTACGTGGTCGCCGGCGGTACAGGTAAACCATACCGCGGTCAACGGGACGTGTTCCAGCTGTCATAACAATTCGATCGCCACAGGAAGGCCGGCAAATCACATTCCCAGCTCGAACGCGTGCGACGAGTGCCACACGACGTCCGGTTGGACAGGGGCGACGTTCGATCACAGCGGCGTGACTGGATTGTGTTTCAATTGCCACAATGGGACCACGGCCACCGGTAAAGACGCGGGGCACATGAGTACTAGTAACGCGTGTGAGGATTGCCACAGTACGAACACGTGGTCGCCCGTTGTCCAGGTGGATCACACGGCGGTGAGCGGGACGTGTTCCAGCTGCCACAACAATTCAACGGCGATGGGCAAGCCGTCGAACCATATCCCGAGCTCCAATGCCTGCGAGGACTGTCACAATACCTCGAACTGGACGGCGGCCACATTTGACCACAGCGGGGTGACCGGGTCATGCTTCAGTTGCCATAACGGGACGACGGCGACCGGCAAGACGGCAACGCATATCAGTTCGTCCAATACCTGCGAAAGTTGTCACAATACCGGCGCGTGGTCACCGGTGGTGATGGTGGATCACACGGCGGTGAACGGGACGTGTTCCAGCTGCCACAACAATTCGACGGCGCAAGGCAAGCCGGCAAATCATATCCAAAGCTCGAACACGTGTGATGATTGCCATAATACGACGAGCTGGACCGGAGCGACGTTCGATCACAGCGGGGTAACCGGGTCATGCTTCAATTGTCATAACGGTACCACGGCGACGGGAAAGAATGCCGGGCACATCAATACGAGCAACACCTGCGAGGACTGCCACAGTACGAACACGTGGAGTCCTGTGGTTCAAGTTGACCATACGGCCGTCAACGGAACCTGCGCCAGCTGTCACAACAATTCGACGGCGCAAG
>JAGQKV010000026.1 GCA_020429915.1 Candidatus Omnitrophota bacterium
GCTGAAGGAATTTGATGTGTGGTAAGGTGTTGAATAAACAGGGTTTGCGGATGTATTTTTGTTTGGAGATCGAAGTTGGGTAAGGCTCCGAGACCTACACATATTTAATTCGCATGCTTTATTTCGCCTACGGTTCCAACATGTCGGTCAAGCGTCTACGGGCGCGGATCTCTTCAGCGCGGGTGGTATGCACGGCCACACTGCCCGGGCACGAGCTCAGATTCCATAAGCACGGCGACGACGAATCGGCCAAGTGCGACGCGGCTGCGGCAGGCGCGGCGGCAGAGGTGATCGGCGTCCTGTACGATATCCATACCGCCGACAAGGTCATCCTCGACAAAATCGAAGGGGTGGGTGCGGGATACGAGCAGAAGACGGTGACCGTGATGCTCGGCATCGGGATGCCGATGGAGGCGATGACATATGTCGCTACGCGCATCAATCCGGACCTGAAGCCGTTTGTGTGGTATAAAGAACATGTCCTGCGCGGCGCCCGCGAACACGGGCTGCCGGCGACGTATATCGATTTTATTAATGCGGTCGAGGCTATGACCGATCCGCGGCCCGAACGTCATCGCAAGGAAGTGGCTATCTACGGCGTCCCGCGCTGGTAACTGCTTATGCCGTCCATCATTTATCAGGGAAAACGAATCCAAGTCCGCGTCGGCGCGAACTTGCGCCGCGCGCTGCTGAAGACGCGCTGCGATTTGTACAATGAGGAGGCCCGCCTGCTCAATTGCCGCGGCAACGGGATGTGCGGGACATGCGCCGTCAGGGTCGAGGGTGAGGTCAGTCCCATGGCCGAGCGTGAGCGCCGGCGCCTCGGGTTTTGGCCGCATAAAAAAGATTCGGGGCTGCGCCTGGCGTGCCAGTGCGAAGTCCTGGGCGATCTGAAGGTCACCAAGATGCCCGGGTTCTGGGGGCAGAAGACCGATGAATGACGACGGGGAAATGACCGTGGCCGTCGTTCACGGGATCGGCGTGTCCGAACCCGGTTATGCCGCGGAATTGATCGCCGGTATCCGGCGCGAATTCATTGCTGCGCTGCGCCGGGGGAATCACCCGCCGCCTGACCCGCTGCCGCTCACCTTCATCGAGATCGTGTGGGACGACATCGTCGCCGAGCAGCAACAGGAATTGAGTGCGCGCCTCAAATCCGGACTCGAACGCTGGCGTGAACCCACTCTGTGGGAAAAGTGGTTCGCCCCTTTGTTGGCCCCTCTCCAAAAAGGCGCACGCTGGCTGCGCACCGACTTTGCCGCCCAATACATCAGCGATGTGATCGCCTACCGCAATCCGCAGGTCTACGAAAAGATTCAGCAGCGCATCCTGGAAAGATTGAAGGGAGGCGGCGGACCGCTGACCTTCGTCGCCCACAGCCTCGGCACGGTGATTACCTCCGATCTGATTTATGACCGTTCCGAAAACGGAACCGGTTTTTCCGGTTATGCCCTGACCAATTTCTTTACGTTGGGATCCCCTCTTGCGGTGTTCGCGTTGCGCTACGGCACGGACGCGTTTGCCTCGCCGGTCCATATGGAAGATCCGGACGGGCGCTGGATCAATATTCTGGACCGGGACGATCCGCTCGCCTATCCGCTCAAGCCACTTAACGCCGCTTACGAACGGGCCGTGGAAAAAGACGTCGAGGTCGACACCGGCCTGTTCGGGATCGCCCACGTTAAATACTGGAAAAATCCCGCCACCCACCGCATCATCGCGGCCAAATTGGTTGCAGACTACCTCCGCCACCGGTAAATTCCCCGGAAAAACTCACTAAACTATTGATAATAATGAAGATGTAACATATTCGGCGGCTGGAAAACGGGCTTTTTTTATATTCTTAACTATACGCTAACAGCGTATAATTATTTCATAAGATTAATCATTACAACATGAAGGAGGAAGTATGAAATCCAATCCGCAACTCATCCACAGAGAAGGCGTGCAACGGGTACGCCGCAACCGCTGGGAGCCGTGTGACGCGGTGACCGCTGCCCAAATCAAATTGATCCGTAAACGTCTGAAGGTCTCGCAGTCGCAGTTCGCCTTTTTGATCGGCGTTAAGGTGGCCACCCTGCAGAACTGGGAGCAGGGACGCACCAAGCCGGAAGGTCCGGCGCAGACACTGCTGCGCGTGATCGCCCACGATCCGAACATCGTCATGGAGGCGCTGTACCCGCGCGCGTAACAGGAAATGAAATGGTGAAACCTAAACGACAATCCGGATCCGGACCGCATGGCTAACCGCAGGCGACAATTCAATGTTCGCGTCGCGCTGATCACGCTCTTCGCGTGTGTTATGGGGATGGTGTGTCCGCGGGCCGCCTTTACGGTCGCGCCGTGGTTTGATTCCAACTGGAATTACCGCAAACAAATTACGGTCGATGAGACTAAGGTGGCGTCCGACCTGACTGATTTCCCGATGCTCATCAACCTGTCGGCCGACAGTGGCCTGGCCGGCCATGCCCAGGCGGACGGGGACGACATCCTGTTCACGGCAAGCGACGGGACCACACAGCTCGATCATGAGATCGAACGCTATGATGCCGGTACCGGCGCACTGGTCGCCTGGGTGGAGGTCCCGCTGCTGACGTCCACCACCGGGACCATCGTGTATATGTATTACGGCAACGGTGCGGCCGCTAATCAGGAGAATGTCGCGGGGACCTGGTCGTCGACTTACCAGGGCGTTTGGCACATGGCGGAAGACCCGTCGATTGATACCGACGGCGACTGCGGCGGCGGCACGTCCGAGGAGTGCGATTCGACCAACAATGACCTGGATGGCGAATCATTCGGTTCGATGACGAATACCGATCTGGTCACCGGGCAGATCAACGGCGCTCTTGAATTGGACGGCAATGACGATTACATCGGCGTGGCCGACAGCGGGACGTTGGATATCACCGATGACCTGTCGCTGTCGACCTGGATCCGGCCGGAACTGCAGGCGGCCGGCGGGGCGGGAAGCATCGCGGTAATGGCGGTCGAACAGCGCGTCTTCGGCGACAAGCAGGGGACCATGCCGGAGATGGTGCATGTGGCGGGAGAAATTTATGCCATCGCCTACGCGGGTAACGGCAACGACGGATTCCTGACCACGATACGGGTGGCCGACGACGGGACGATCACCGCCAGCGAAATCATCGATACGCTGGA
Organism: Candidatus Omnitrophota bacterium; assembly: GCA_020429915.1. Classification (GTDB taxonomy): domain Bacteria; phylum Omnitrophota; class Gorgyraeia; order Zapsychrales; family Zapsychraceae; genus JAGOSC01. Next base: position 3,163 of record JAGQKV010000026.1, read on the forward strand.
ATTCGACGCCATCCAGGGTCTTAATCCCGAGATTATCCCGGTCAGCGGGAACATTTACGCGGTGGCCTATCAGGGGCAGGGCAATGACGGATTTCTGATCAGTGTGTCCATCTCCAGCGCCGGCGTCATATCGGCCGTGATCGACTCGATCGAGTTTGCTCCGGTCGACGGGATCACGCCCAAAATCGTCGAGTTGTCCACCGGGGTGTTCGCTATCGCCGTGAACGGCGGAGCCCAGGACGACGACCTCTTTACGGTCACTATCAGCGGCGCCGGCGCGATCAGCAGCTCCCCGGTGGAGGAGATGGTCTTTGGTGACATCACCGCATTTGAGCCGGAGATAATTCACATCGCGGGCGATATTTACGCGGTTGTATTCCGCGGGTCGGCCAATGACGGTTACGTTTCTACGATTGAGATCGGCACCGACGGGACGATTCAATCCGGAACCATCATCGATACCCTGGAGTTTGATACTTTCTATGCCGAGGATCCGGAGATCATCCTGGTCAACGGCGATGTCTACGCGATCGCGTATGAAGGGGACGGCAACGACGGGTTCGTGACTACGGTCGAAATCGACAGCAACGGCCAGATTACCGATACGATCCTGGACACCTTTGAGTTCGATTCCACCGGTGCCGACAACGCCCAGATCGTCAATGTCACCGGTAACATCTATGCGATCGCGTACGACGCGGGGACGGGCGGTAACGACTTTGCCACGATTACCATCGCCAATGACGGCAATATCGGTCCGACCGTACTGGACCGGCTGGTCTTCGGCGATGTGCAGGCGAATGAGGCGGAGATTATCCACATTTCCGGTGATATCTATGCGGTGGTCTACCGGGGCGCGGGCAGCGACGGTTACGTGACGACGGTGGACATTTCCGCTGCGGGCAGCATCGATGCCGGGGTCATTCTCGATGTCCTGGAATTCGATACGGATAACGCCCAAAATCCCGAGATCATCCCGGTCTCCGGTGATATTTACGCGATCGTCTACCGCGGGTCCGGGAATGACGGTTTTGTCGTGACCGTCGACATTGATTCCGCCGGTAACATCCAGGATACTTTGGTCGATTCCGCGGAAATCGTGACGACCGACATCAACTATCCCAGCATCGTGCATATTTCAGGCGATGTCTACGCGGTCGTCTACACGGACTCGGCGAATGACGGGGTGGCGGTTACCGTGGATATCGCGGCCGACGGCACGATCACCACGCCGGTCATCGATTCCTTCGAATTCGACACGGTCAGCGGTCTGTATCCGCGGATTATTCATGTGTCCGGTGACGTCTACGCGATTGTCTACGCCGGTTCGGGCAGCGACGGGTTTATCGTCACGCTGGATATCGACACGGACGGGACCATCAACACGCCGGTTATCGATTCCTTTGAATACGATACATCTGCCGGGATATTTCCGGACATCCAAAATATCACGGGTGACATCTTTGGGGTCGTTTATCGCGGCGCCGGAAACGACGGGTTTGCCGTGACCCTGGACATCGACACGGACGGGACTATCAACACGCCGGTCATCGACAGCCTGGAATTCGATACGACGTTTGCCAACACGCCGAAGCTGATCGATGTGACCGGCACATTGTACGCCGCCGCTTATGAGGACAGTACCGGAGACGGACAGATCGTCACCTTTACCATCTCGAATGCCGGCGCGATATCTGCGGTGATCGACTCGTTCGAGTATGAAGTTGAAGACGGGGATGCGCCCGATCTGATCCAGGTATCCGGTACGATGTTCGCCGTGGCCTACACGTCCCAGGGGGTGGCCAAGCTCTCCACGTTCACGATTTCGAATGCCGGGACGTTCACCGGCAGCCTGGTCGACCAGGGCGGGTTCGGTTTTGGGGCCGAACACAATGACGCGGATCCCAAACTGGTGCGTCTGGCCAGCGACATGCTGGCGGTCGTCTTTACCGGGGTCGGGAATGACGGGACGATCAAGACGATACAGATCAATTCGTCCGGGGTCATCACCGACGGTTGGTTCGATTATTTTGAATACGACACCGCGCAGGGGGATGACCCCGACATCATCAATCTCTCCGGGAGCGACTACGCCATCGTTCATGAAAACGGCAGCAGCGTCGGTCAGGTAACGACCCTGGATATCAACAGTGACGGGACGATCCCCAAGGTCATCAATGATACCTTGGTGCTCAACGCCACGGCCACGGTCTTCCCCAAGATTACCAACGTCAACGGGACTTTGTATGCCGTGGTCTATGAAGACGTCGACAATGACGGCGTGATTCAAACGCTCACCATTTCGAGTGCCGGTGCGATCTCCGGCAGCGTGATCGACACCCTCGAATATGAGGTGGCGGACGGCGACACGCCGGACCTGCTGTCTATTGACAGCGACACGGTGGCCATTCCTTATGCCAAGGCTGGTGTCGCGCGCCTGGCCACGGTCGATATCGACGGCAGCGGTATGATGGCAGCCTCCGTAACGGACATCTCCGATTTCGGTTACGGAAGCGTCCATATCGATTCGTCGCCGGAATTAATTCATATCTCAGGGGAATATTACGCGGTGATCTACGGCGGGACGAGCAACGACGGGATGATTAAGACCATTCGCCTGGATAGCAGCGGAAACGTGGTCGACGGGTTCGTCGACTTCTTCGAGTATGCCACCGCCCAGGGGCTCGATCCGAGTGCAGTTCATGTTTCCGGCGATATTTACGCGATCACCTATCGCGGGCCGGGAAATGACGGTTTTGTGGCCACGGTCGACATCTCGGTGACCGGTACGATCCAGCAGGCGGTGGTCGATGAATGGGAATTTTCAACCACGGATATCATCACCCCGAAGATGATTAACATTTCCGGCACCACTTACGCCATCGTGTATGAAGACGAGAACGGGGACGGTCAGCTGGTGACGCTGAGCATCTCCAATGCCGGAGCAATCACCACGTCACTGATCGACACCTTTGAATTCGATGTCATCGACGGCGAAACACCGGAGATCATTCCGATCAGCGGGGATATTTACGCGATTGCCTACGACCGCGGAGAGTTTTCACAAATGAAGACCGTGGAAATATCCGCGGCCGGCGCTATCACGGAGCCCGCCGTCGACCGCGGCGACTACGGCGCGGGCGGGATCCATACCAATACAGGGCCGGCGCTGTTCCATCTGACCGGGGATATTTGGGGGGTCTTGTATACCGGTGTGGGCGGGGACGGTAAGATCAAGACCATGGAAATCGATGCCGCCGGGACCGTGGTGGACGGTTTCCGCGACGGTTTTGAATTTGATGAAGTGAACGGGAATCAGTTTGACTTATCCACGGTCTCGGGCGACATCTACGCGGTGGCGTACCGCGGTGATGCGAATGACGGCTTCCTGGTCACGCTGGATATCTCCACGACCGGGACGATCGCGCAGGCTGTGGTCGATTCCTGGGAGTTTTCGACCGTTGATATCCAGACGCCGCGCATTCTCAAGATTTCCGGAACGACTTATGCCATGGTTTATGAGAACAGCGCCGGCGCCGGGCAATTGGTCACCTTGACCATCGCCAATGACGGTTCCATCACGACGTCGTTTATCGACACGCTGACGTTTGACGCCAGCGTCGGCGATACGCCTACCATAATGAATGTCTCCGGGGACATCTATGCCATAGCCTACAGCGGGGTGGACACGGACGGCTTCCTTGTGACCGTGGATATCGACGCGGCCGGAAACATAACCCCGGTCATCGATACGTTTGAATTCGACGGGACGGAGGCGCAGACTCCTGAATTGGTTTCGATCACCGGCACCATGGTGGCGGTCGCCTATGATGGGTCGGGCAATGACGGGTTCGTGTCGACAATCGGTATCGACGCGGCCGGAAATATTGACGCCGCGGTCACCGACACCCTCGAGTTCGATGCGGGGCAGGGTGAGACGCCGGAAATTCGCTACCTGGGCAGCGATATCTATGTGATTGCCTACTCCGGGCCCGCGGATGACGGCTTCCTGGTCACCGTCTCTATCGCGTCCGACGGCAATATCGGTCCCGCCGTGCTCGATTCTCTGGAATTCGACGATCAGAATGCGTTGACGCCTTCGGTACGGACTCTCGGCGACAGCAAGGTCATCATTGCTTATGACGGGGTCGACGGGGTGACAGGGTACGATCTGCAGATTATCGATGTGCTCTCAGACGCCAATCGCGGGATCTATAAAGGCAATGCTTATCAGATCGACGGCACCAGCGGCACCATCTTCGCGACGATCAATACCACGACCATCACCGGTACCAGTACGGTGTCCGGCGCCGACTGGGAACACGTGGTCCTGACCTATGACCGCGACGCCGGCAGTAATCAGATGAAGCTGTACCTGAGCGGTTCGCTGGCCATAGCCACCGGGTTGACGGATTTCATCAATACGAACAGCGGCTCTTTCAACATCGGTGAGGCGTTCTTCGGCGGAGTGGACGAAGTGCGCATCGCCGACGGTGCCGTCCTGTCGGCCGACTGGATCGCCACCGAATTCGCCAACCAGAATGATCCCGATACGTTCTACACCCTCGGACCGGAGCGGGTGGAAGGGATCAAGACCTGGGGAGACGGAACAAACGTCCCGCCCACCGGGTTCTGGAATGTCGGGGCCAACTGGACTGGCAATACCGTTCCGACCGGTGTGGACCTGGTCAACTTCGATGATACCGCTGTCACTGACTGTGTGGTCGATGTGACGGTCGACATCGCGGGTCTCGACATCAATACCGGTTATACCGGGTCGATCATCCAGGGATCCAATGTGATCACCATCGGCACCTTCGGATTCAATCAGGCCGACGGGACCTTTACCGGCGGTGACGCGGATATCGACGTCAACGGAGCGTTCATTCTCAACACCGGGACATTCACCGCGACCAGCGGCACGCTCGCCGTGGCCGAGGACTTCACAATTCTGACCAACGGGACCTTTGCTGACAACGGCGGGACCGTAGCGATCGAAGGCTCGATGGATATGAGTGTGACGACCAACGGCGCGACCTTCCATCACCTGACCTTCAACAAGATCACGGGTCCGGCGGCGACCGTCACCTTGGAGGACAGCTTCACCGTTCGGCGATTGCTAACCGTGGATAAGGCGGATGCGGATAACTTCATCATAACGCCCAACGGAACGCTGACCATCACGGCCCAGGGTTCCTTCGCCATGGCCAACACCAGCGGAAGCGGCAACCTGACCTTCGGTACTTCAGACATGCTTCTCGATCTGTCCGGGACGCTGGACCAGGATATCACCCAGACCGCGGGGACCTTTGCCGCCGCTTTTGAGAATATCCGGACGACAGGCGTTACCATGTTGCAGTCCGCATTCACCACCGTCGGCAGCGGGGCGGATTGTACGTTGGTAGAAGGGGTGTTCGCGCTCAACGGCTTTGACTTCACCTGCGGCGGAGACTTTACCGTGGAGGACGGAGTGACCTTGCGGCTGGACGGAACGGAAACCGTGAGCACGCCCGCGATCAGCCCGACGTCCACGGTCGAGTATGTAGGCACGACCGCGCTCGGAGTGTTGCAAGCGTGGGACTATGACTTTTTGGTGATCAACGGCACCGGCGGTACCGTGACACAGCAAACGGATGTGGCCGTCGCTGCGGACGTGACCATCAGCGCGGGGACACTGGACGTCAACGGTTATGAGTTGGCGGTCTCCGGATCGATGGACATCGACGGCGCCCTCGACGCCTCACCGGGCAGCGGCGGGGATTCACGGATTATCGTGGGGGCGGATTGGGATGCCGCCGGCGGAACGTTCACGCAAACCGATTCTACGGTCATGTTTGTGACCACGACCACGGCCGGCATTACCTCCGCCGGGGAGGCGTTCGATAACATTGTGATCAACGACGGGCTTATCGGCTACTGGAAGTTTGATGACACGGTGACGTCCTCGGCCGACTCCAGCGGTTACGGGCATACCGGATCATGGTCGGGTAACCCGTCGCCGTCGACCGACCGGCCGCTGCTTAAGATGCGCAACCGGTACAGTCTGGATTTCAACGGTTCCACCGACTTCATTAATGCAGGGGATCAGGATATTTACCGCGGTCTGGATGAATTGACCTTATCGGTTTGGGTCAAGCAAAGCGCGACCGGTCCGAACCAGGCGGTCATCGGCCACTGGGGCAACACCACACCCCGGGACAGCCGCAAGTTCCTGATCCGCATCAATGACGGTGACATCCAGGGGTTTGTGTATACGACACAACCGGCTCAGGAAGGCGGGACCTTCTCGACCACCGACCTGACCGATGCCTGGCACCATTTGGCGCTCACCTGGGACGGATCGACTTTACGCATGTACATCGACGGCGCGGTCAGCGGCACCACTTTCTCCGGATCGGGCGCGCTCAATGACACGTCTCAGAATAATTTCTATATCGGTAACGATGAAGGCGGTTCCGGGACCTTCTTCAACGGGTTGCTCGATGACGTGCGCGTCTATGACCGCGCCCTGACGGCCACGGAGATCGGGAAACTGGCCGACGGCCGTCATCCGTTGACGTCGCTGGGTACCGTGACCTTGCAGGACGCGTTGGATGTGGACGGCACGTTATTCCTTAACGCCGGCGCGCTGAACACCGGCAGTGACCGGGCAATCACCGTGGCCACGGGCTGGGAAAATAACGGCGGAGTCTTCCTGGCCAATACCGGGACGGTCACCTTTGACGGCGGAGATCAGGCCATCCCGGGATCCGAGACGTTCTATAACTTCGAGATGTCCGTGACATCGACCGGGACACTCACCTTCGGGAAACGTTCGGTGACCGCCACGACCGGGACGCTCACGTTGCAGGGGGCGGCCGGAAACCTGCTGGCGTTGCGCAGTTCGGAGGATGCGATACGCTCCGAGATCAATCCCGCCGGCGGCCGGGTGATCGGATTCCTGGATGTTCATGATAATTCCAATATCAGCGGGGCCGTGATCGACTGTACCAACAATTGTACGGACTCGGGGAACAATATTGAGTGGGACTTCGGCGGCGGCACCAACACCCTGAGCGGAACGCTTTACACGGACGAGGGGATTACGCCGTTGACCAGCACGAACTTGGCCGTTTCCATCGACGGGGATACGGCGATACTCACGGCGACGTCCAACGCGGTCACCGGGACGTTCCTGATCAATTACACGGCGTCCAGCATCACGGCAGGCGACATCTTAACCTTCTATATCGATGGTGAGACCGAGAAGGGCGTCACTGTGACCATTTCAGACGGCCATTCGTTGGCCGGCATTCCGATTTATCAAAATTATCTCATCGTGCGCAGCGAAAACGGGCCGAGTCTGACGACGAATGATCTGGACGTGGCGAATAACAGCGGGGACGCGGACATCGCTGCCATTTACACCATGACCGGCAGTCTGTTGTTTATGGAATCGGGCACGGAGTTGTTCATCCCGTCCGGAGAAACCTTGGCGCCGGACGCGACCATCCGGGTCCACGACATCGACATCAACGGGACGTTGAGCATGAACAGTCTGACGGTGTTCGTGGACGGGTCGTGGGACGCGAGTAGCGGTACGTATAGCCAGTCCGCCGCCGGGGTCGTCTTCACCGGGACCGGAACGGAGTCCATCACTGCCGCCAGTCAGTCGTTCTACGATATGTACTTTAATAACGGCCTGATGGCTTATTGGCGCTTTGAGGAGAGCAGTTCGCCGGCCGTTGACAGCAGCGGCCGCGGCAATCACGGGGTCTGGAATTCCGACACGGCTTCATCGGCGGACGTCCCGGCCCTGAATTTTACCAATGACCGGTCGATCGAATTCTTTGGGGATGACGATTATGTGGATATCATCGATTCACAGGTCGCCGGCCGCGACTTTAAGAATCTCGGCAGCAACAACAACTACACATTGGCCGCGTGGATTCAAACCACCGGCGGCACCGGATCAGGGACCACCTGGACCGTTAATGCCGTGGTTGTCGAGTTGGGTTCGGAAGGTGCCAGCGCGACCCGTGTGCCGTTCAGTTTCGGGGTGGATTCGGATTTTGTAGCGCTCGGACGCACGGCGAACTACACGACATCCGATGAGATCGAAGTTGGGTCCGTAGCCGTCAACGACGGAACGTGGCACCATATCGCCGCCGTTGTCATGGGCGATACGGTTGATTTCTATGTGGACGGGACCTTCGACGTCTCGCGGACATTCACGGTGGCCACCGGAGACGTGTCGACCAATAACCGGACCGTCAACTTCCAGATCGGTGTCGGCGCGACGAACTTCGGGGTCAAGAATTTGAGTGATTTTAACGGTCTGATTGATGATGTCCGGATCTATTCGCGGGCGATCTCGGCCGCGGAGGTCCGCATGCTGGCCGACGGGTATCATGACGGGAACAATCTGGGGATGTGGTCGTTGAATGATGATCTGGACATCAACAACAACTTTACGCTGTTCGACGGGACCGTGTCGGCCGGTACCCGTGACATCACCATCGCCGGTGACTGGCAAAACTTCGGCGGCCAGTTCAGTCCGGGTACCGGCCGGGTGACTTTTGACGGGACGGCGCAGGCCATCCCGGCTTCGTCCACTTTCTATCAGTTCGACAAGACAGTGGCGGCCACGGATACCCTGACCTTCGGGGAAGGATCGACCCTGGTGGTCACCGGATCGGTGCGGATGCAGGGTGCATCCGGCAACTTGTTATTGCTGCGCTCATCAGACAGCGGGACGCAGTGGCGTATTACCCCGCCGGCGACCAAGCCAATTCGTTTTGTGAATGTCCAAGACTCATTCAATACCTCGCCGAGTGACATCAACCCGGCCGACTCGGTCGATAGCGGTAATAATGTCCGCTGGTTCCCGACCCGGACCGGTCCGCTGAAGGGGGCGATCATCTTCGTTGACTAGCACCCGGCGTATCATGTACATTCATATATATAATGCATACCTGTCCGCCGGACGTTGACCACAGACGGCGTTGTGACAAAGTGCAATTCGCAAAGATACCAAATCAGGGAGAAGGCATATGAAAAACAGTTTCTTTGTGTCATGGATATTGGCAGGCGTACTGGCCTCGGCCGCCTTACCGGCGCGGGCCGCTGAAGGGGCGAACGTCCATTCCTTTGCCATGGAGAATATGGACGGCGAACAGGTCAGTCTGTCGCAATATAAAGGGAAGGCGCTGTTGATCGTGAATACGGCCTCCCGCTGTGGATACACGCCGCAGTATGCCTCGCTGGAACAGCTGTACCAGAAATACAAAGACCGCGGCTTTGAAGTGCTGGCCTTTCCCGCCAATAATTTCGGCGGACAGGAGCCCGGGTCCAATGAGCAGATTCAGGAGTTCTGTCTGATAAAGTACCGCACCACGTTCCCGCTGTTTGCCAAGAGCAGTGTGAAGGGCGCGGACATCAACCCGCTGTACGCCTACCTGACCGCCGACAGCCCTTTCAGCGGACCGATCAAATGGAACTTCAATAAGTTTCTGGTGGACCCCGCCGGGGAGGTGGTAGCGCGGTATGATTCGCCGGTGGACCCGTTGTCCGACCAAATCGTCACCAAGTTGGAAACAATCCTGCCCCAATAACATAAATTCTCACCGTAAAGGAGATACCCATGGCTTTGAAAGAAAACGATAAGGCGCCCGACTTCAAGCTGCCTAATCAGGACGGTGAAAAGGTCAAGCTCGCCGATTTCAAAGGGAAGTGGCTGCTGCTGTATTTTTATCCCAAGGACAACACGCCCGGCTGCACCAAAGAGGCGTGCGCGATGCAGGAGAGCCTCAGGCAGTTCAACAAACTCGACTTTGCCGTCGTCGGCGCCAGCACCGATTCCGTAGCCAGCCACAAGAAGTTTGCCGAGAAGTTCGGCCTCACTTTTGATCTGCTCGCCGATGAGGACAAGGCCCTGGTCAAGGACTACGGCGTGTGGGGCAAGAAGAAATTTATGGGCAAAGAGTACTTGGGGATCAACCGCAGTTCCTTTTTGATCGATCCGAAGGGGAAGATCGTCAAGATTTATGCGAAGGTGAAGCCGGCGGAGCATGCGGATGAAGTTCTTGCGGATTTGAAGGAGCTTCAATCGCAAGTAAAAGTATAGGTAACTTGAGGTGGGATTGGTGATTTGTGATTGGTGGACGGCCCGTTATTTTATTCCCAAACTTGGGCCCGCAAGCTATTCAAATCCCCAATAACTAATTACCCCTACAGTATATAGTTGGCAAGTTCTCAGCGTGCGCGATATAATGCCAAGCGTTATGAAACGCGTCGTTTATCTGCCAATTCTACTGATCCTCCTCACACCAATTCAAGCCATTGCCGACACACTGGGCGACGTCCTGGAGCGTCAGGACATGAGCGGTTACCTGGCTGACATTCCCGCCGCGCAACCCGTTACCAGTTATGCTGCCTATCAGGACCGGACGACCTTCCTGTTGGCGTATTATCACGCCTATCCCCAAGATCAGAATTTCCTTGAGGACACCCTGCGCGTGCTTCACATCGACCTTCCCGCCCGGCAGGTGACACGTAAGGAAATCCTGTTGCCCGTTAAGTTGAATGCGTATGAGCCGACTTACCTGGGATCCGTCCTCGAAGTCCGCAAGATCGGTCCGCGTTTTTATTTGAAAGGCCACCTCAGCCCGTCCGCCAGTCCGACCCTCGTGTTAACGGAGGAATTGGATGTGTGGGATGTCCTGCCCGGCTGGGTGACAGAGACGGATGAGGGGGGCGGCATCATATACCAGCACAATGCGGTGCATTTCGGCGTGCCGTCAACACCGCCACGGTTTTTCCGCTATGATCCGGCTGGCCGGACATCCGTCGCTATAAAAAATTAGGCACACATGCTCCGGTGATCACGGATTTATGATATCGTAGTACGGAATATGCGATCTTCTCTAGCAGACAGTTGGCTGACAATCATGTGGCGCCCCATGGGCCGCTGGCGCACGGAGGTGTTGTGGCGGTTGTTCGGGATCGTGCTGATTCAGTATGTCACCATCCAGGCGCAGGATTATGACTGGGCGACATTTATGAGTCTGCCGCGGGGATTGCATTGGGCGGGACTGGCGGGTTTGATGTTGGTTGTTCTGGGCGCGCGGCTCATCTGTCTGATTATTGCCGCGGGTGTCCTGCTTTGTTATCTGCTTCCCATCTATTTTTACGTCGTGACCCTGCAGGTCTCCGAGGAGTACCTGCTTTTTTTGTGCTTGCCGTTGACGGCGATCCTGCTCAGCGTGATCGTCATGCTGACGCACTCAGGAATCGATGAGCGCCGCCGCGAGATAATCGATGACGCGCACTGCGCATTGTTTCGGGTCAGCGCGTTGATGATGATGAGTTTCGCGGCCTTTCACAAAATCAACAGCGATTTTCTCAATCCTGATGTCTCCTGCGCCGCCGGGTTGTTCGCCAATCTCACCGACTGGTGGAACATTCCGTTCCTGGCCGTTCTCAGGAACGCGCCGCCGGCCATGGGGATCGTCACCGAGGCCTTGGTGCCGGTATTGCTGGCGATCAGTCCGCCGCTCGGTTTGATCTACACGATTTTCCTGATGGCATTCATCGGCCTTCTCGGAGCGACGGCCTTCACCCTGATTGTGATTGTGATGGCCTGCGGCTTTCTCCGGGATGAGGACGGGACCGTGATCCGCGCGGGCTTTAGTAAGTACAAATGGATCATCGGTGGGATCACGGCGGCTGTAGCGGTGATTTCATTCTTAACCTATACAGGTAAACCGCACTGGTTCGGATTTCTGCTGTTTCAGTCGACAACGCTGATGGTTTTAGGCGCGGCGATCCTGCCGGTCATTGGCGGCGCACCGCGGCGTCAACCGCTACGCCTGTTGCCTTCGCCGGCGGCGGTGCGTGTGACGCTGACGGTCTACCTGATCGCCGGGGTCGTCAACGGGTTCAGCCCGTACCTGGGGTGGAAGTTCCGCAGCAGTTTTGCCATGCTGAGCAACTTGCGCACCGATCATGCACGTTGGAACCATCTGCTCGTCCCCAAGGCCTTTTTTCTGCGCGAACATGATCATTTTATCCGCATTACCAAGGTCGACATGAACGCTCCCGCCTACCGGCGCCAGCAGGCCCTAGGCCGGCGCGCGGCCAAAGAGGGAATGGTCGTCGGTCTGGTTTCGCCGATGAGCTTGGCGCTACGTTTGAAACGTTTTAACGGTGAGGACACGCAGGTCGACCTGCATGTGACTTACAAAGGAGCCGACTACTTTTTTCCCGACGCCACGCGCAGCGTCCGTTTAAAGGCCTGGCTCGCCGGCCTGCCGCACAACAAACTCTTCCAGGAATGGCTCGTCAGTGAAGGGCCTCAGCCGTGTTATCACTGATTACTTTTCGAGGATGGCATAAATATTAATCGAGAGATACTCCCGCAGGAACGGCAGGGCGCGCAGGGCGTTGAGGACCGGGACCAAGGGGTGGGCGGCGGTATTGACCCGGTAGGAGATCTTTTTCAACCCGCAGTCATCGATCATACGTTCATAATCCGCGTAGTCGAGACCGTTCAGGCCGAGATCGTTCAATGAAGAAATATTCTCGCCGGGATGGCGGCGGTTATAAGAGGAGATTTTCTGCGCGTGCGTTCCGCTTACATGCGCCCACGGAAAATATTTCTGGGCCGGTAAATTGAGCCGGCGGTGATCGCCGAACGGTGCGTTATAAAGCGGGCCGAAACCGAGATAAAAACGGCCGCCGGCTGACAAATTATTATTTACTGCCGCCAAACAGCTGGCCGGATCCTCGATGTGTTCGAACGTCGCCTGCGACAGGACAATATCGAACGGCTGTTCGTTTAAATCCTCAATAGTCCTGTGCCGGAACGAGACACGCGGCCGCAAGTCTGTGAAGCGTTCATCCAATAGTTCATCGGCCATGCCGATCAGTTTCGCGTTGACGTCCAGGCCGACCACCTCTTTTGCGCCGGCACCGGCCGCGTGAAACGTGAGCGCACCGTGCCCGCAGCCGATGTCCAGCACGCGTTTGCCGGTGAAGTCGATGCCGCCCGGAAAACGGCCCACGAATTCACGGGCCTTGTCCTGCCGGTGTTCGAAGTACTTCAGGTCTTTGGCGGTAAGTTCCATGGTTAACATTCTAGCAAAGATCAGGCGAAAGGCATCCGAAATGTTTGCCGCCAAATAAACAGCACCTGTCATGGATTCTGTTGGATTGACATGTTTGTGGAAGCTGAGATATAGTAAGCAAGCGATAAAGGGAGGTGGGTGATGAGTGATGGGTGGCGACAGCAAGGACGTCTCCCGGACAATCTTTGAAGGAATGACTCTTCACCATTATGGCAGTGATTTCGGTCCCGATATTGATTTAATGAAGCGGTTAGCCCATGAGCTTCTGGATAGAAATTGCAGCACATAGCCGGATCATCACCCAAAGCAGGAATTAAGTCCCATGAAGGAAACCATGCAAGTCTGGATCGACCGCGGAGGCACCTTCACCGACTGCCTCGGTGTCTTCCCCTGCGGGGAGATGGCCTGTGCCAAGGTGCTGTCATCGGATTCCGCACCGTTGCAAGGGATCCGCGTCCTGCTCAGTCTCCGCCGTAACGAACGCATCCCACCGTGCGAGATCAAGATGGGTACGACCATCGCGACCAATGCCCTGCTCGAACGCAAGGGCGTTCGCCAGGCGCTTTTGATCACCAGAGGATTTAAGGACACGCTCGCCATCGGAACCCAGCAACGGCCCGATCTGTTTGATTTGCGCATCACCCTGCCGTCCGTCCTGCCGGATAAAATCATCGAGGTGGACGAGCGTCTGGCCGCCAACGGGCGCGTGTTGCAGCCGGCCGATCCCGCCGTCATCCGCCGGGAACTGGACCGGTTGCGCCGTGACGGCTATCGCAATGTGGCCGTGGTCCTGTTGCACGGCTACGCGCATCCCCGGCACGAGAAACTCATTGCCGGCCTGGCACGGCAGGCCGGGATGACGCACGTCGCCTGTTCGCATGAAGTCTGTCCCGAGATCGGACTGACCGGACGCGGCGATACCACCACCGTGGACGCCTATCTGACTCCGCTACTTATCAATTACATGAATGTCCTGCACGCTGACCTGCCCGGTTCCACACTGATGATGATGCAGTCCAGCGGCGGCCTGATCGACGCCGCGCATTTTCGCGGCGCCAACGCGATCATGTCGGGCCCGGCTGCCGGGGTGGTGGCCTGCGCCCGGCTTGGAGAATGGTTCGGTTACGACAAACTGATCGGCTTCGATATGGGCGGGACGTCGACCGATGTCTCGCGCTATGACGGCGCCTTCGAATATACCTACGAAACGGTCACCGCGGGCGTGCGCATCAAGGCCCCGATGGTACGTATTCATACCGTGGCCGCCGGCGGCGGATCGATCTGCCGTTGTCTCGCCGGCCGGCTGACCGCCGGGCCGGACAGCGCCGGCGCGGATCCCGGTCCGTTGTGTTACGGTTTGACGGACAAGAACGGCCGGCCCAAGGCCCGCGAACTGACCGTCACCGATATCAATTGTTTCCTCGGCCGCGTCATCGAGGATAACTTTCCCATGAACCTGCACAAACCGCCGGTCGCGGTTCGGCTGCGTGCCGTTCAGGCCGAATTGAAGAAGCACAAGCAGGACCTCGGCCTGGCGCGCATCGCTGAAGGATTCCTCGAGGTGATCAATCTGCAAATGGCCCAGGCGGTCAAGGAAATCTCCGTCGCGCAGGGCCGTGATGTGCGTGAATATACGTTGTGCAGTTTCGGCGGGGCCGGGGGACAGCACGCCTGCGCGGTGGCCCGTCATCTTGGGATTCAGAAAGTCTTGCTCCATCCGTACGGCGGTGTTCTTTCGGCCTACGGTATCGGCCTGGCCGATACCGTGTGGAGCGGTTCGGCGCCGGTGAAACACCAGCCGCTGAACGATGTCACCCGTAAGAATCTCGGCCCGATCTTCGCCCGGCTGATGCGTAAGGGCGGACGCCTGCTCAAGAAGCAGGGTTTCAATCCGGTGGATATGTATTACGTCCTGAAATTCGATCTGCGGTACACGGGCACCGACAACGCGATCACGGTCAGCGAACCCAAGGATATGAATTATCTCCGTGCTTTTACGGAAGAACACCGTAAGCTTTACGGATACGTGCGCGAGAACCGTCCGGTCGAAATCCTGCAGGTCCGCGTCGATGTCATCGGCAGGACGCCGCATCCGCGGCCGCCCAAATTGCCGCGGACGGGGAGAGGGAAGACGCCGGCGCCGGTGCGTATCGGCCAAACGATCTTTGACGGACGCATGCTGCGCACGCCGGTGTATCAACGCGACGGCTTGACCCCCGGCGCTTGCATCAAGGGGCCCGCCCTGATCCTGGAAAAAATCGGCACTATCGTGGTGGAACCGGGATTCCGGGCGGCCGTCGATGACTATGGAAACATTGTTCTCGAACAGACGATACGAGCCGGAGCGAAAAAGTACGGCAGCCGGGCCGATCCGGTGGCGCTGGAGGTCTTCAATAATCTGTTTATGTCGACGGCTCAGCAGATGGGCAAGGCCTTGCAGCGCACGGCCGTGTCAACCAACATCAAGGAACGGCTCGACTTTTCCTGCGCGCTGTTCGATGCCCGCGGCGACCTGGTCGCCAACGCGCCGCACATCCCGGTGCATCTCGGGGCGATGGGACAGAGCGTGCGCGCCGTCATGGTCGCACATCCGCGGATGAAGCCGGGCGACGTCTTTGTGACCAACAATCCCTTTGACGGAGGGACGCACCTGCCGGATATCACGGTGGTGACGCCGGTGTTTTACAAGAAGACGGACCGGCGCCCGGCGTTTTTTACCGCCAGCCGGGCGCATCACGCCGACGTCGGCGGCGTCACGCCGGGGTCGATTCCGCCATTTTCGCGGACGATCGCGGAGGAAGGCGTCCTGCTCGATCACGTCAAACTGGTCAGCTGCGGCCGTTTTCAGGAACAACTTTTTGAACGGATGTTCTCCTCCGGCGACTATCCGGCACGAAACCTCGCCGACAATCTCGCCGACCTACAGGCTCAAATCGCGGCCAACCGTCTCGGCGCGCGGCTGCTGGAGGAAATGTGCGGTCATTACGGCATCAAAACAGTGCTGGCCTACATGCGTCATGTCCGCGACAATGCCGCCCGCCAGGTGCGCGACGCCCTGGCCCGCATTCCCGACGGCGTGCATGAGTTTGAGGACGCGCTCGACAACGGCGCGCCGATCTGCGCGCGGATCACGGTGCGCGGTCGCCGGGCCGCGATCAGTTTTAAGGGAAGCGCTCCGCAACAGGACGACAACCTCAACGCGCCGCCCGCCGTGGTGCGCTCGTGCGTGCTGTACGTCCTGCGCAGTCTGGTGAAAGAACCGATCCCGTTGAATGACGGCTGCCTGGCCCCGGTCAGTATTACCATTCCCCCGGGGTCGGTATTGAATCCGTCGCCGGGCCGGGCGGTGGTCGGCGGAAACGTGGAGACCTCGCAACGCGTGGTGGACTGTCTGCTCGGCGCGTTGGGCCTGGCCGCGGCCAGTCAGGGCACGATGAACAACCTGGCCTTCGGCGACCGGCACTTCGGTTATTATGAAACGATCGCTGGAGGAGTCGGCGCGGCCGACGGCTATCACGGGGCCGACGCGGTGCACACGCACATGACCAATACCCGCATTACCGATCCCGAGGTCCTGGAGACGCGCTTTCCGGTCCGGCTGGCGGAATTCCGGATCCGTCCATTATCCGGAGGAAAGGGGCTTTTCCGCGGCGGATGCGGCGCGGTGCGGTCTTTTATTTTTCTGAAGGATCTGGACGTCTCTTTATTGACCGAGCGCCGCGTGCGCGCGCCGTTCGGATTAAAGGGGGGAAGCGCTGGTCAACCCGGGCGAAACGTGCTAGTGTTAGCGAACGGCACGAAAAAGATATTGAACGGCAAGGTTTCCCTGCGGGTCAAGCGGGGCGACCGGCTCGAGGTCCACACGCCCGGCGGCGGTGGATTCGGCAGAAAGACGTGATCCATGACAGAGCCTTCCCGGGAACAGAGGATCCAGGACACCGGCCGGCGCCTGCTTGAGCTGGCGCGCCGGGAGGAAGCGGTCCTCGCCAAGAAATACCGCTTTGAGTACGCGCTGCTCGACTGGTGCATGGCCAATGACGAGCTGAAGACTCGCGTATTCCGTTTTATTGACGTCTTCCCGCAGCTGCGGACGGCCGATCAGGTCGTCCGGCACATCCGTGAATATTTCCCGCAATCCGAACACCGCATCCCGGCCTCCATCCGCGCCGGACTGACGCTGACCCGTGCGCCGTTACTGACGAAGAATGTCCTCAATACCATTACCCGTTCAATGTTCGCGCGGATCGCGCGGCTGTTTATTGCCGCGCAGGATACCGCGCAGGTGATGAAGGTCCTGGACGGTCTCGACGAGCGCGAGGTAACCGCTTCCATCGACTTGCTGGGTGAGCGGACGCTCAGTGACAGCGAAGCCGAAGACTATTTTCATCGCTATTACGCGCTGATCGAGGCCTTCGGCCGGCGCGGGGGTGACATCAGCCGGCAGAATATCTCGGTAAAGCTTTCGGCCTTGGACCCGCTCTTTGATCCGATCGATCCCGAAGGTTCCAGCCAGCGCGTACGCCGCCGGTTGAGCGAACTGCTGCGTGCGGCACGGGCGGCAAACGTCTTTGTTCACATTGATATGGAAGAGTACGCGGTGCGCGACCTGACCCTCACCGTGGTACGCGATGTCCTGCAGGACGCGGAGTTCCTCAACGGGATCGATATCGGCATCGTGTTGCAGGCCTATTTGCGTGACGCCGACGAATGTCTTGATGACATCCTCGGCTGGGCACGCACGCTATCGCGGCCGGTGACGGTCCGGTTGGTGCGCGGCGCTTATTGGGACCAAGAGATCATGCTGGCGCGGGCCAATCACTGGACGTCTCCGGTTTTTCATAACAAACAGGAAACCGACTTGATGTTCGAACGGCTTATCGACCGGATCCTGGATGAACCGGAGTGTCTGCGGCTGGCCGTGGCCACGCATAATGTGCGTTCCATCGCCTGCGCGATGACCATGGCCGAGGAAAAAGGCGTGAGCCATGACAGTTTCGAGTTTCAGTTGCTCTACGGGATGGGCGCGCCGCTGGTGGAGGCCCTGCGGCAACTGGACTACACCCCGCGGGTGTACATGCCGATCGGCGACGCCGTTCTGGGGATGTCGTATTTGGTCCGTCGGCTTCTGGAGAATGTCTCTTCGCAATCGTTCGTCCGCCGCGGGATCCATGAAAAGGCGGACCCGCAGACCGTGCTGGCACCGCCGGAGGAAATCGACACGCCGCCGATCAACGAGGAGTCCGGCGGTTTTGAACCCTGTCCACCGCTTGAGTTTTTTGAGGAGGCCCCGCGCATCCATTTCATCGCGACGCTGGCCCGCACGATCAGCGAAGGCCCGGTCGAGGTGCCGTTGATTATCAACGGTAACGAAATCTTCAAGCCGTCGCCATTAACTGTCTTGTCGCCGAATGACGGAAAGACGCCGGTGGTTCGCGCGACCATGGCTGAGGCCGGTGACGTGGAGCAGGCTCTGAGTGCAGCGCAGTTGCAGTTTCCCGCGTGGTCGCGGCGTCCGATGTCCGAACGGGCGGATTATTTGCGCAAAGCGGCGCAGTGGATGTCCGATCACCGCAGCCGGCTAGCCGCGTCGGCGGTGATTGAGGTCGGCAAACCATTGCGGGAGGCGGACGCAGACGTGAAGGAAGCGATCGACTTCCTCAATTACTATGCGTGGGCCGCCGAACGAATGGACCGCACGGCGGATGTGATGTCGTTGGCTGACGAAATCAATACGGTCGTTCCGGTCGGGCGCGGGGTGACCGCGGTCATCGCTCCCTGGAATTTTCCGCTGGCGATTTTGACCGGGATGAGCGCCGCGGCCTTGGTTATGGGCAATACGGTCATCCTGAAACCCGCCGAACAGTCGATGCTGTGCGGTCTGGAGGTGATGAACGCCTACCGGGGGGCCGGGATCCCGGCGGGGGTGGTCAATTTTCTGCCCGGCCGCGGCGAGGACGTCGGCGTTCGGCTGACGGATGATGAACGCGTGAAGATTATCGCGTTTACCGGCTCGCGCACCGTCGGGACCGGGATTATCGAACGGGTCCACCGCGATCTCGGCGGCCGGCGGGATATCAAGAAGCTGATTGTTGAGATGGGCGGCAAGAACGCCGCGATCGTGGACGGCAGCGCCGACTTTGATCAGGCCATTCCCGCCGTACTTGCCTCCGCCTTCGGTTTTGCCGGACAAAAGTGCTCGGCGTTATCGCGACTGATCGTTCTCGACGATATTTACGATGATTTCGTGGCCCGCCTGTGCCGCGCCGCGCCGTCGGTCTTGACCGGCAGCGCCCTGGACCCTTTGACCGGATGCGGGCCGGTCATCGATCCGGACGCCTTGCAGCGGATCCGCAAGGTGTTAACGGACGCTCGGGATTCGGGAACCGTGGCGTACCAGGCGGCATTGCCGGAGGGGATGCCCGGATACTTTATTCCGCCGACGATCATTACCGGCCTGCCCGCGGCCTCGCCGCTCTTGCGTGAAGAGATCTTCGGGCCCGTCCTGGCCGTGTTGCGCGCCGGCACGCTCGCCGAAGCGCTGCGCATCGCCAATGACAGCGACTATGCACTTACCGGCGGGATCTTCAGCCGAACGCCGTCGTCGATCGCGCGCGCCAAACGGGACCTGCAGGTTGGGAATCTGTATGTGAACCGGATCATTACCGGCGCACTCGTTGGCCGGCATCCCTTCGGGGGATACAAAATGTCAGGGACCGGGACCAAGGCCGGCGGAGCCGCGTATTTACGCGAATTCTGTGTGGAGCGGACGATTAGCGAGAATGTTATGCGACACGGCTTTGCGCCGTTGGGTGAAGATTAGTCACAAGGGTGATGAGTGCTGTGTGATGAGTGATGATCGTATTAGGCGCCTCGTATGCGGCACCGGATACTGCCATCACCCATCACTTCATGCACCTCCTGAAAACAGCACTTACAGGCGAGCTGACCAATGATCCATACACTAAAACTATGCGCAAGACACTCCGGCCGCGTCAGCGGTCCGGATGAAATGTCGTTCCCATCGGGGTACACGGTCATCGCCGGGCCCAACGGTTCGGGGAAATCAACACTGCTGCGGGCCATTCACGAATGTGAGGAGTGCCGGTGGGAGGGAGACGAGGACAGCGCGTTTTTTTATTTCGACAGCGAAACCATGAACCCGCACCGCTCGGACGACGCGCACAGCGGCTGGCCGGGATCACTGATTAAGGTCCGCGCCATGTTTTCTTCACACGGGGAAACCATGCGCGACGTCCTCAGTCTGGTCAAGTTTAAGCCGGGCGACACCTTGTTGCTGGACGAACCGGAAAGCGGCCATGATTTGGACTGGGCCATCCGGATTCACAAGGGCGTACTGCGGATCGTCCGCGGCGGGGTGCAGGTGATCGCGGCGTCGCACCATCCCGTTTTTTGGCAGAAGGCCCATCTGATCGAGTTACGCAAGGATTATGTAGAGCGGGCGCGGCTTAAATGGCGCGACCGTTTGTCATAGAGTTGGTTCGTCGATTTCGCTGATTGAGCGCGGGGTTCCCGAGGAGTTATCGATATGCAATTGACCATGGATTACAACCTGTTGACCGGTGTCGTGCTCGGGCCGCTTGGTTCCGGCCGAAGCACTGGCATGAAGGACATGCTCTGGAAGCGCTATGAAGAACATCCATAAAATCAGCATCTACTTTGTCATCCTGATTGTCCTGTTCATAACAGGCGGCGGCTTGATCCTCGGCCGTATCCATGTGATGACCATCGCCCACGAGCGGTTGATCGAGGAGCATCATGAGATCGATCAGATCACCGCCTTCCTTACGCGGATCGACACCCTGATGGGCTTGCTGGTCCAGCAGCAGGACCGGACGGAATTCAGCGCGCCCGAGTTAAGCTTGATCGATAAATTAGCCAAGGACCTCGAACAGATTCGCGGGACGTCGGTACGGGGCGAGGAATTCGAGGAGTCGGGACACAGCCTGGCCGAGAGCCGTCGTTTTGTGAGCCTGTTCGAGCGGTTTCAGCGGTTTCTGACGAGTGTCGGTCAGCGGCCGGAAGGGCGGGAGGAACTCCTGGACCGGCTGGAATCCCTGCGCCAGGCCGGCGCGGACTTGCAGGCCTTCTATATGCGCGAAATGGGCGAGGCCGCCGATCACGCACAACTCATCGAGGTGCAGGTGATGCATCGGATCGCGGTGATCGGGCTGGTGTTCCTGCTTTTGCTGTGCGCGGCGGCGGTGTGGTTTGTCTATCTGATTAACCGCAGCACGTTGATGCTGATCGAACGCGAGAAGAATTTGACGATCGGGCTGTTGGCCCAAAGCCTGTCTCACGAAATCCGCAATCCGTTGAGCATTATCAAGTCTTCGACCTCGGTCATACGCAGGAAGCTGCCGCCGGATTCGGAAGAGTACGAGATCACCGGCTATCTGCGCGACGAGGCGGACCGGATCAGCAATCTGGTCGACCAGTTGTTGCAGCTACGCGCCGAAGAAAGGCCGCAGCTGGCGGCGGAAAATCCCGCCGAGATCATCGGTCAGGTTTCGCAACTGGTGTCGGGTTTTGCGGCCAAAGCCGGCGTGGCGGTCTCATTCAAGGATGAGGTCGGTCCCCAGACCGTGACGTGCGACCGCAATCAGATCAAGCAGGTGTTGATCAACGTGATTATCAACGCGATCGAGGCCTCCGACGGTACCGGCGTCACCATCGAAACGCAGACGTCGGGCCGGGTTTATGATATTCTGGTCAGTGACAGGGGCATGGGCATGGATCCCCGCACCCTGCGTGAGGCCTACACGCCGTTCTTTACCACAAAAGAAAACGGATCCGGTCTCGGGCTGTTCGTTGCCCGCAAGATTATGGAAGGCAACGGCGGGGGGATCGCTATTAAATCAGCGCCGGGTGCGGGGACGACGGTGACCATCACCCTGCGCAAACAACCGGAGAACTCTCATGGCGGATGAACCCGTACATATCCTAATCGTCGATGACGAAGACCGCTTGCTGCGGATTCTGCGTCTCGGCCTGCGCAATGCCGGTTTTAACGTGACGACCGCGGGCAGCGGCGAGGAAGCCCTCGACATATTGCTTAAGAAAGATATCGATCTGCTGCTGACGGATATCCGGTTGGGCGGCATGTCGGGCGTGGACCTGATTTATGAGTTGGAGCGGTTGGACGTGCAGCTGCCCATAATCGTTATGACGGCGCACGCCGATGTCGACACGGCGGTGAAGTCGCTGAAACACGGCGCCAATGACTATATTCAAAAACCTTTTACCGTTGAAGAGGTGGAAAAACTGATTCGCGATCTGCTGGCCAAGATGCCGTCCGCCGAATCCCCGGGGCCGCTGCCGTCGCTGGACGAAGGCGTCTCCCAGACGGAAAAAGAGCTGATCCTCAAGGCCCTCGAGCAGTCCGGGTACGTCAAGGCGAAGGCCGCCAAGCTGTTGAAGGTCTCCGAACGGACCCTGTGGAACAAGCTAAAAAAGTACGATATTTCGTGATTTTCACGGACTGTCTCCCGACCCTGCACGTATTTTCATGGTTTTAACTTCCCGCTGAAGCATTTTTCCTTTATTTCCGGCCGGATTGCGTTTCCTGCTGATGAAATTCCCTCTCCGATAAGGCACAATGTGTCGTAAGGAGGTTGTCATGAATCAAACATTTTCTCGGTGCCTCGGGGCGATGGCCGCCCTGACGGTGCTTACCGCCGGACCCGCTTGGTGCGACGAAGCGGTCTATCACATTGATCCCGCGCAGAGCCGCATTGAATTTTCCTTCCGGTCCACCCTCCACAAGGTGGAGGGAGAAGTTCACCGCTTCGCCGGAACGTTCGCCGGCCGGTCCGGACTGATGAACCACATCCGTGAGGGAGAAGTCATCGTAGATACCGAATCCCTCGATACCTTCCACCCCAAACGCAATCAAAACATGTTGGCGATGTTCGACAGCACGGAGTATCCGCGAATCCGTTATCGCATTACGGAAGTCATCGGGGTGCCCGCGGTGGACGGCCCGGAGGGGCGTATTACTCTGAAAGGCGTGCTTACGATACGCGATCGGGAACAGCCGATCGAGATCCCGGCGGACATCACTGAGACCGAAGAGGGGTTGCGGTTGAACGGCAGTGTCGATCTCAGCCTTAAAGATTTTGACCTGAAGCCGCCGTCGGTGGCCATGGTCATCCGTGTCTTTGACGCGGTGCATATTGACTTTACCGCCTTACTCAAGGAGCAGCAGACATGACACATTATGACGCGTTGGTGATCGGGGCGGGTCCGGCGGGGATCGCCGCCGCCATCGAATTATCTTTAGCCGGCTGGGAAGTCTTGCTGATTGACAAGGCCGGTTTTCCCCGCGGAAAGGTATGCGGCGGTTTCGTCGGACCGGAGAACAAGGCCATCCTCGCCGAGTACGGATTGCTGGATGCCTTGGAGCGTCGCGGCGCCAAGTACGTAACGCATCTGCAGATCAGCGCCGCCAACAATATCTCGGTGCGGGTCCCGATCTACTTCAACGGCCGGCCGGACTACGGATTGGGCATCAGCCGCTCCGCGATGGACGAACTCCTTTTGGCCAAGGCCCTGGATATCGGCGTCAATTTTGAGGGCGGGATAACCGCCCAACACATGGTCCATCGCGGCGGCCACAGTACCTTCACGTTGGTGGGCCGGGACGGCCGCGCGCCCGCGGAGGCATCGGCAACGCACGTGATATATGCCAACGGGGGAGCCGTCAAAGGAAAAAGCCCGGCTTCCCGTTTATACGGGGCATCATGCCTCTTTGATTCCATCGGCGACAGCGGGGCCGATGTGATCATGCATTTTCTCGATCAAGGCCACGCCGGGATCAACCGCTTCGAGGACGGATCGGTCAATGTCTGTTACGTCATTAAAGACGCGCTGTTTCGCCGGTTCAAAGGAGATTTTGACCAGGTGTGGCGGCATATGCTGGGAGCTAACCGAAACCTGTACCGGCAGATGAAGAACGCCCGTCCGCTGACCAGGTGGCACGGGACATTTGTCGATATGGACCGTCCGCTGCGGTTCTTTGACGGCCATGCCTTTTACACGGGGGACGCCTCTGCGGTGATTCATCCGGTGGCCGGCGGCGGGATAACGCTGGCGTTGAGCGGCGGAATCTTGCTGGGTTCCCTACTCGGCCGGCATCATCCGGAAGACGTCTTCCGTGCGGCCGAGGCAGAGGCATACGCGAAGGCCTTTCGCCGACGGTTTGCCTGGCCGTTACGGGCCTCACGGATGATCGGGGCGGCGGGCCATACGGCGCCCGTGGCCAACTCCGTGATTCGCCTCCTGAAATGGAGGGAAGCCCATTTGCATCAGCTCTTCGATATTTTTCATCAACCCGCCGTGTTACAAGCGTAATTTGTTAAGGAGTATACCATGTCATCAATCAAGATTGTCGATATCGCGACCGCGAACCCGCCGTTGAAACTTACTCAGGAGGAGATTCTCAACCGGATCCTGAAGTCTCCCTTGCGTTCGGCTCGCGAAAAAAAGTTGTACACCAAGTTCCTCACCGAACCGTCCATCCGGACGCGCTACGTCGCGATCGAAGACCAACCGGAGAAATTGTTTGAGGAAACCCAGGACGAAGCCATCGATCGTTTTCAGGTCCAGGCGACCCGTCTGGGTGCACAGGCCGTCAAGAAGCTGCTGCGCCGGACCGGGCTTAAGCCGCACGACATCGACGGCATCATCATCACCACCTGCACCGGATATCTGTGTCCCGGATTGACATCCTATATCTCCCAGGCCGTCGGTCTGCGTGAGGATATTTACGCGCTGGATATGGTGGGGACCGGATGCGGGGCGGCCTTGCCGGGGATGAAGTCCGCTTGGCAATATCTGACCGCCCATCCCGATTCGCGGGTCATTGTGCTGGCGGTGGAAATCTGCACGGCCACTTCCTATTGGAATGAAGATTTGGACCTCATTATTTCCAATTCGATATTCGGTGACGGAGCCGCCGCCTGCCTGTTGACGAACCGCGGGGAGAGTGCCGGTCTGGAAATCCGGGAGTTCCAATCGGTATTGTGGCCGCAGTACCGGGACGAGCTGCGTTACGTGACCAGGAACGGACGGCTGCTCAATGTCCTCAAGAAAGATGTGCCTTCGCTGGCGGCCTCCGCGTTTCACCGGATTTATCAGCGTCTGACCAAGGACTTCACGGTCAAGATCGACCGGATGGCCGTGCATCCCGGCGGCCGCAAAATCCTCGATGAAATCGAGGCCATTTCTCCGTTCGGCGGCGATGCCTTGCGCCGTTCACGGTCGGTGCTGGCCCGCTACGGCAATATGTCTTCACCCAGCGTCCTGTATGTGCTGCGCGATATCCTGCATAAAGATAACTGTCAGTCCGGCGAGACGGTCGGTATCTTTGCCTTCGGCGCGGGGATGACGGCCTTCGGTTGTCTCGCCGTGTATCGCGCGGCGGCCGTGCCCGACCGTTCCGTGAACCGTAAGGAGGTGTGCGATGGCGCTGTCGTCTGAAAAAAAGGATTTAATCCGGCGGGCGGGTTTTCAGGAGCACTTCCAGGCGGATTCCTGGTCGGACTTCAACCGGCAGTTCTTCAACGGGTTGGCTCCCAAGTATGACGCCCTGAATGAGGTGCTGACCTTCGGGCAGCAAAAGCGCTACAAAACCCGCGCGGTCCGCCGTTCCGGGATTACCCCCGGGGATCTGGTGCTGGATATCTGTACCGGGACCGGTGATATGGCCTTTTTGATTGCCGACGAATTCGAGCGCAGCACGGTGATCGGCATCGATGTTGCCGAATCAATGTTGCATATCGCCCGCCGGCGTGCGGCCGGGCGGCCGGATGTCGAATTTCGTGTGGGAGACGCCATGGCCCTGCCGTTTACGGACGGTATGTTTGATGCGGCTGTCATGAGCTACGGGTTGCGAAACCTGGATGATTTGCAAAAAGGTATTGATGAGGTCCGACGGGTCGTGAGGCCCGGGGGGAAGATAACCTTCATCGATCTCGGAAAACCCGAGGGAGCCCTGCGTCAGTTGATTTATCGTGCGTACTTTGAAAATCTTTTGCCGTTCCTCGGCCGCCACCTCTTTCACCGGGGCGAGTTCAATTCCTTCCGGTATTTACCGGAATCGAACAAGAATTTTCCCACACCCACCCAACTGCGTGCGACGCTGACTGCCAGCGGACTGCGCGACATCCAAACCTACACTTATATGGGAGGGACGGTCCTGCAGCTGACCGCCGTCCGCTGACGGGGCGCGTCCCCGCGGGATGTCACTCTCAATTCCTCATGAAAAACTGGGCTTCATCCGGATTTTTGGTAGTATAATACGTGCAAGCAATCCAATCATGCAGAAACAAAGGAGCAGAACAATGAGTCGCAAGTTTCTTGTGTTGGTCGTATCCGTCTTATTGCTGATGCCGGTCGGCACAGTCCGGGCCGCTAATGATGGTGAAAAGGGGGCCAGCGCTATGGCTCAGGAGAAGGCGTCGGATCAGGCCGTGTTTAATCGTGTCGGCGATTGGTTCGCGACCGTGGGCAAGTCGGACGCTGAAAAAGAAGCCATTAAGGCGGAACGCAAGGCCAAACGGGCCGCAAAAAAAGCCGAAAAAGAGGCCCGGAAAAAAGCGAAGATGGCGGAAATGGATGCCAAGAAGGCCATGGGCGACGCAGAAGGCGAGATGAAAGAAAAGTCCGAAAAAGCGAAAGAGAAGGCCGCCGGAATGGACAAGGATGCCAAGAAGAAAATGAAAGGCGCCAAGAAAGATATGGACGACAAGATGGACAAGACCGGTAAGGAATGGAAGAATAAAATGAAAGGCATGGACAAGTAACCGAAGGGGGGAGATTATGGACATCGTAAGGATAGTTTTGGCTGTTTTTTTGCCGCCGGTGGCGGCCTACATGCAGGTCGGGGTGACCCAGCATTTTTGGATCAATATCGTGCTGACCATTCTCGGCGGGTTGCCGGGTATGATCCACGCACTGTGGCTGGTCGTCTCGAAAAAGACGGCTTAACAAGAATCCCGCGCCTGCGGTGCGGTTGATCCCCATACTCCCGGCCGGAGGAGTCCCGTTCCCGGTCTCAGCTATGAAAAAATGTCCTTACTGTGCTGAAGATATCCAGGACGACGCGGTCAAGTGCAAGCATTGCGGCGAGTTTCTCGACAAGGCTCCTGTCGCCAAAAAGCCTTGGTACTTCCGCACCTCGGCGCTGGTGATAGCCATCCTGTGCGTCGGGCCGCTGGCGCTCCCGTTGCTGTGGTTTAATCCTGCCTATTCCCGGGTGACCAAGATCCTGGTGACCCTCATACTTCTGGTATTATCTTATTTTCTTTATGAGGCCACGTTACAGGCGTTGGCCACGTTGCAACAGTATTACGGCATCATCTTCGAGAATTACGGCGGATAACGTCGTCTGGTCCTCATTTTATTTAGACATCAACACATTCGGGACGCGCACCTAATCGTGCGCCGGTAGATGCCGGCCCCGTCACAATCATTCCTTTTGGCATCTGCGCGGCAAAGAATCCCTATTGACTTTTTTCACGGACATGATATTATTCCATTAATATTTCAGGAGTAAATATTTTCGCTGCCGTCCCCGTCGGGAAACCGGCGTTAAAAACGGTCTAATGTCGGCTGGGCGTCCCAGCCGCTTCGCGGAAAAGAAAGCCTAACGCATTCTAGTTTATATTGTTTTTCGTGCCGGAAAGCAATTTTACTGGGATGCGTTTTTTTATGCCCGGCCGCCGGCCGGCCGGTTTTGAGAATTTCTTTGCCGAGAATCTTAAACTCAATGCGACCGTGGAAGGTATGGGCAAGCTGCTCAAAGACCGCTACGGTATTATCATGTTATAGCTATTATCCCGATCGACGGGATGCGATGATCCTTCCGGGAGCGACTCAATAAGTGGGTTCGCCGGAAAGGATATCGATCAAGGAGGTGAGAGACGTGAAACCTGCAAGCAACAAGAGCAAACCAGAAGCCAAACAAGCCGCCAAGCCCCAAACAGCCAAACCGGCCGGAAAATCCAAGACCAAATAGGTCTTCGGTTGGACATTGTAGAGAAGAATCATCCATGATTATCCGGCAGGCCGGTCGGGACATCCGTCCGGGCCGCCTGCCGGAACAGCCCCGCCCTTATGCCCATTAAACTTTCCTGCTTGACAAATCGAACCATCTGAATAAAATAAGTCATTAATAAACGTATTTGACTGATGTGGTTGACGCATTTTATTGCAAGAAAGAGGTTTATTTCCCTGCTAAAGACGTCATTGGAAATATGCCCAGCTGATTAAATCAAATACGTAAAAAAGTTACTGATTAATCTTCGAAGCCGGAAACCCTGAGTTCAGAGCTCGTCTCGCTTAATTGCGGGGCGGGCTTTTTTTATGCAGCGGCCAGCGTTGAGCGGAAAGTGAATAGACAGGGTTTTGCGGTGGTGGCCGAGCCGGCCGCCGTAGTGCGCCGCGTTGAACAGCAGCGGGAGTTGAAAGGCGTAAATAAGGAGAAAGAAGGTCACGGCCGCGATCTCCCCGCGCCGGCCGAAACGGGCGGTGAAACGTTGGCACAGAAATACGTACAGCAGAAAGATCCCGGTCAGGATGCAGAAACCCAGGCGGGCCTGCTCCGCCAGCCGGTAATGGACATCTCGCGTGTCGATACCGCCGGGAAAGTAAAGGAGGTCATGATCCTGGATTACTACGAAATCCGCGGCAAACCGGCGGCCAAGCGTCGTTTCTTGAAACAGTACCGCGGCAAGGGCGTGAGCGATCCGATCCGGTTGCGCAAGGACATCGACGGTGTGACCGGCGCGACCATCACGTCGCGTTCGTTGACCGACGGTGTGCGCAAGGCCGTGCATGTCCATGCCTTGATAAGCTCAAAATGAGTGGCGCCCGGACAGCGGGACAATAATGCTACCTCCCTAAGGCCAAGAGTGGTATACTACCTCCCATGGCAACCTACAAAACGATCGCCAAGACCGTTAAGGCGGAGGACGGGCGCGAGATTCATTACTCCGAAGTCTTGACGGGACTGACTTATGCCTTGGACCTGCCGCTCGCTCAACCCGCGGGCCACACCCTGCGCACTTGCTGGATCGGCATGCATATCGGCCGCCAGTTGGAATTACCCCCCGACCAGCTTTGGGAACTCTATTATACGCTTCTGCTGAAGGACGCGGGCGGCAGCCGCATCGGCTCGCGGCTGTTCGAACTGTTTTACAACGATGATTTGGTGGTCCAGAATGCCTATCGCAAACTCAACCGGCAGCAGTTTAAGGACGTCCTGCGGTTTCTCAATAAGCACGCCGGGATCTATGAAGGGACGTTCGGCCAGTTAAGCCGGATCATCAACCTGCTGATTCAATGGAAAGCCGTGACCGCGGAATTGAGCAAGGTCAAAGGTGAAGCCGGTGCCGAGATCGTAAAGAATCTCGATCTTCCCGAAGCCGTTGCCGCGGCCGTATGCGCCGTCGATGAGCATTTTAACGGCAAGGGCCAGCCGCAGGGCTTGGAAGGGGACAAGATTCCCCTGTACGCGCGCATCGCCCTGCTCACTCAAGTCGTGGACGCCATCCAGGCCGAGGACGGCAAGGACGCCGCGCTGGCCGAGGCCGAAGGCCGCAGCGGCACTTGGTTTGATCCCCAGATTGTTGCCGCCTTCAAATCCGTTGCCGAAGAGGATGCCTTTTGGGCGGGATTGACCTGTGCCGAACTGCGCGCAGCGGTCATCAAGCTGGAACCGAAGGATAAGGTGATAATTCTCACCGAGGAAAAGCTGGATGATCTCGCCCAGGCGTTTGCCGTCATCATCGATAACAAAAGCGACTTTACCAAAGGACACAGCGCGCGCGTGGCCGAGTATGCCGAGGCCGTGGGTAAGCTGGACGGCATGGATATGCCGTCTTTGCGTCAATTGAAACGCGCCGCGCTGCTACATGATCTCGGCCGGCTGGGCATCAGTAACGCTATCCTTGACAAACCGGTGGCCATCACCAAGACGGAACATGAGATGACGCAAAAACATGCGGTGTGGTCGGAAGAAATTCTCGGACGCATTTCCATATTCCGTCAACTGGCCGTGGTGGCCGGTGCCCATCACGAACGCCTGGACGGACTCGGCTATCCCAACGGCAAGAAGAAAGATGATATTCCCGGTGACTCCCGCATCATCACCGTGGCCGACATATACGACGCCCTGACCACCACCCGGCCACACCGGGAGCGCATGGACAACCCCAAGGCCTTTGAGATCCTCAACGGTATGCGCGACGGCGCGTTGGAAGGCAAGTATGTGGATCTGTTGCGGAAGAATGTCGAATAACCGCGCGGACCGATCCCTCTCTACCAAGGAATTTTATCATGATCAGTAAACGAATACTCAAGGCCGCCCTGGGCTGTGCCGTGCTGGCGGCCGGTTGCGCCGGCGATCCCGAGGTCAAGATTGTACCTGAGACGCAGGTCGTCATCAGCACAAGCGGCGACGACCGGATCACCATCTCCGATAGCGACGGCATCCGGGGGGTGGTCGGCCTGCAGCGCATCCCCGTGGGAACGGAATACCGGGATCTGCCCGTTGATTTTCAATTCGATCAGACCGGGGCTCTCCGCTACGATATCAAAGTGGGTGACACCTTCAAGGTCCCGGGCACGGTGTTGCACGTGGAAGTGACTGATATGAACGGCAACCAGAGCTTTCATTTTATCCGCTCCACACCCCAGGGTTTCCAGACCGGGACCTTTACCAAGAACGGTTAGCCATCCGGGTGCGCCGGATAATTAAAGCGAGTAACACAAAGCGAAGTCGTCACCGTTCTGATGAATTGCCTTTATGCGGAGGCTTGAGATTGTGGCCGGCGAGTGACAAAAGATGATGTACAAACTGACGGATATGAGTATAATACGGCGACATGTCGGGGATAGCCGCTGCTATACATAACAATCTTGCAACATCACTGCTCTTGGAACCACGGAGGCGGACACGTATTGTTTGTGCGGCTTGTCTGATTCTGTCCGCCTGTCCGACCGTAGTCCCGAGGGCTGCCGCGAACGAAGTTTCCCAAGATAACGAATCGGTATACCTGCCGAATGATTCCTACCCGACAGTGATGACTCACGACACGGTTGTCGTCTCGGCCACACGCATGCCCGCGCTCGTGGGCGAGATTTCACAGGATGTCTATATCATCTCAGGGGACGCGGTCCGCGATTTGCCTGCGCGTGATATTGCCGAGGCCCTGACGTACACTCCTGCCGTCGATGTTCAATTAAACGGTTTTCCCGGACGTCCCACTTCCTTATCAATTAATGGTTCCAGTGCGCGCCATGTCCGGTTGCTGGTCGACGGGATCCCCTTCAACACACAGCTCTCGGGCCAGGCCAATCCGGCCCAGATTCCGGTGGATTATGTCGGCAGTGTTGAAATCATAAAGGGCCCGGCGTCCAGTGCTTGGGGCTCGGCCTTGGGCGGAGTGGTTAATGTGATCTCCAGACCTGTCGGATCGGCCGCACAGCCGCAGGGGGCCGTCACCACTTCTTTTGCCGAGTTCGGAACCTTCCGTCACAGCCTCGAATTGGCCGGCGCCGTCGATACGGCAGGCTATTTCTTTACGGGAAGCCACTTTGAGACCGACGGTCCGCGGCCCGTGTCCGACGTCAAAGAAAGTAACGGTTTCGGGAAGATCAGCATTCCGCTGGCGGACGCTATGGCGATCACGGGACAGTTCGGATACGTCAACTCCGACTCGCAATACAGAGGGCCCACAGACGCCGTTATCTCCGCTCAGCCTTACCGCTCGCGGTTCGGGAAGCTGCAAATCCAGTCTGAGGACGATGACCTGCAATGGTCGGCCGCCGTCAAATTCAATGATCAGGATATTCGCACCGACTCCATCAGTCCGATGACCGGGGACACGCTGTTCTCCACTATCAGCAGTGACTGGTACAAAGGCATCAGTCTGAACGGCAAACTCGATCTCGACGACTACGGCAGCCTGGTGGCCGGCGTCGATT
Source organism: Candidatus Omnitrophota bacterium (assembly GCA_020429915.1). Lineage (GTDB taxonomy): Bacteria > Omnitrophota > Gorgyraeia > Zapsychrales > Zapsychraceae > JAGOSC01. The sequence goes on from JAGQKV010000026.1 coordinate 35,277, forward strand.
ATGAGTATCACCGGTTGAAATCCAACAATTTCCTGGCGAGCAGTGAGGATCTGACGACGCAGGCTCCCTATATCAACTATTCCATCGGCCGTCGGAATTGGGACGTCGATCTGGGATTGCGCTTCGATCATAATGACCGCTTCGGATCCCAAGTCAGCCCCAGTCTGGGGGCGGTGTATTATTTTCATGATCCGGCGCGAACGTCCGTGCGTGCCCGGGTGGCCCGCGGTTTCAACGCGCCGCCATTGTTGTGGTTGTACAATGACGATCCGGCCCTGTTTGTCGGCGCCAATCCCGACCTTAAGGCGGAACGCGCCGTGGTCTATGAGGTCGGACTTAAATCCCACTGGCAGAGGCTGCAATTTCAGTTGAATCTGTACCGGGCCAATGTTCGCGACGCGATCGCGCTGATGTTCGACGCGGACGATTTTGTGTTCCGGCAACGCAACTTCGAAGAGTTCCGGCGGCAGGGTGCGGAGATTTTGATCGATTACCGGCTGACCGATCAAATCACCCTGTATACCAGCGGCGCGTTCAATGACGTTGAGAACCGGCAGACCGGTGAGACGGTGCGGGATCAGGGCATCGCCCGGCAGAAATTTACGTTCGGGACCCGCTATCGTAACACGCACGGTTTTTCCTGTTACCTTCTGGGGTACTATAACCGCTGGAGTTCTCCTCCCGACCTTAATCCCAATGACCGTAAACCCATCTTCGATCTGCGCATGTCCCAGGCCGTAAAGAAAGAAGGACGGGGGCCGGGGTTGGAAGTTTTCCTGAACGTCCACAATCTGACCAACAGCAAATATTGGTCCAGCGAGTCCTTTCCGTTAGCGAAACGGTACTTTGAAGGCGGTATGACCATCCGTTTTTAGCGTTTTTTTGAGTTTCCGCCCGTAAAGGTAGAAAAAAGTCAGTCCTTTGGCGGGTAATGTCATTTACAACGGCGGCAATTCATGTACAGTACTATCAGCTAGCCTAATTCTACTTCTCCGAATATTATGTCAGTTAAATCGCAGTTGACTTTACCGTTGGTGATCCTGTCCATGTCGACTCTATTGATATCATTTGCTGCCTCCGCGGCCGTGCCCGTACCCGCAGTACAAACCCGTTCCCGCAATGATCCTGCCTGGAAGTCTCACCCGTACGGAGGGACGCTGGTCTGGGGAAGCGTCTTTCCCCCGACGGCATTCAATCCCACCCGGAACTATACCGGTATTACCACGGCCCTGCAGGATCTTATTTTTAACCGGCTGGTCCGCCTCAACGCGGACGGTGAAATGGAACCGGACCTGGCCCGGTCCTGGGATATTTCCGATGACGGACGGGTGTATACTTTCCATCTGCGCGAAGGGGTCCGTTTTCATGACGGGGTGGAACTGACGGCCGAGGACATCCGCTTTACCTACGAACGCATTCTTGACGAAGCCCATGAGTCGCCGTACCGGCCGGACCTGATTCCGGTGGAGCGTCTCGAATGCCCGGACCGCTATACCTTTCGGGTTGTTTTTAAGACTCCCGATCCGTTATGGCTGAGGCGTATGGTGCGGGAGGTCCTGCCGAAGCATTTGCTTTCAGGTGACAGTGATCAAGCGGCGGCTTTTTATGACCGTCCGGTGGGAACCGGACCGTTTCGATTTGATTTTTGGGACAAGGAAAAGCGAACGCTGGGACTGAAAGCCAATACGGACTATTTTGAAGGCCGGCCGTATCTTGACGCGGTTCGCGTCAGGATCTATCCCGACAATTCGACATTATGGGCGGCGTTTATGCGCCGCGAGGTCGACCTGGTCCAGTTTATCAACCGCGAGGACTTTATGGTCGCCGCCGAGGATGCGTCGTTCCGGACGTATGCCGTCGAGTGGGGCATGTACAGTGCCTTGCTGTTTAATACCGAGGATCCGATATGGCACAATCCGCAACTCCGCAGGGCCGTGGCCCATGCGATCGATACGCGGCAGTTCCGGGAGACCTTCGACGTTCAGGACGGGAGATCGCCGGCAATTCCGGCTTCGGAGCGGACGATTCGGCCGTATCCGTTCGATCCGTCGCGGGCGGCGGCGATCCTGGATGAGGAGGGGTGGCGGATGGGGGGCTCCGGCATACGGCAAAAGGACGGCGAGGAATTGGAATTGCGTATCCTGATCGATGAGCGCAGCCGTATGGACCGGATCGCGGCCCGCATTATTCGTCAAAATCTTGCCGAGGTGGGTGTGCGCGCCAAGGTTTTGCTTTACTCGGACGAGAAAGAACTCACAATGCCTCTTTGGCAAGAGCGCAGGCCGCAGGCCTGGGTGAGGCTCGTTCCCGATCCAGATTTCTTGGGTGTCCTGGCGCTGGAATTTTGGTATTCCTATTCCCACAACCGTGGCAAGATATGGAAATATCGTAATCAGCGAGCGGATATGCTGTTCGAACGTATCGAGAAGGAAAAGTCGGCGGCAAAAATTGCCATGTTGACGCAGGAGATGTGTGGTTCCATTTATGAGGATCAGCCCGCTAGTTATTTGTTTCTGCCTAAGAGCCTCTTCGCCGTGAGCGCTCGTTTTGCAAATACATCCGCGTACTTTACCAATAGCCAACCGACATTTACGATCAAAGACTGGTACATTACACCAACGAACACGCAGCCTTAATATGACAGAATCATGACGGAGAGTCGCCTTTTTGGGACACCCAAACCAAATCCGAAAGGAGGTGAGGATATGGACATTATCCAAGAAGGTAAAACTGACATAAAGGAAATGGCTGCCTTGGGCTGTTGTTGGCCGCCGGGAACACAAAACATGCAACTAACCGAACCCGAAGAGGATTAATTATTTCTTTACCCACTAAAAGCTGTGCCGGGGACGCTTGCGTCCCCGGCACAGCGGCCAAAGGGAGGGTAAATTATGCGGCTTTCGCATCACACTATCGTCGTCAAAGACTATCCGTCCAAAGGTGAACACCTCCTTTACAGTACGCGGACCCAGGCCCTGGTCAAGATTGAGGACGCACTGCGTTTGCTGCTGGACCGGCTTCCCTCCGCGGGGCCGGCCGATACGGTCCCCTACCAACAGGAAATCAAACAATTGCACGACATGGGCCTGATCGTCACCGGCGATGCGGAAGAACAGTCCCGGTTGCGCGAGCATCTGAACCAGATCAAATTTAGTCATGACGAGTCCTGTCTCCCGGTCACCATCCTGACCACCTATGGCTGCAATTTTAAATGCACTTATTGTTTTGAGGAGTCCACCCGTACGAACGACAGGTTGAGTGCCGAACATCAGCAAAAGATCATCCGCTGGCTGAAAGACCGGGTCAGGACGTTGGGATATCGAAGCCTTTACTTGAACTACTACGGCGGCGAACCGTTGTTGAATCAACCGGCCATCGAACAGATCTCCACGGAAATGAGACGTTGGTGCCGGGAGTCAGGCGTCGGCTTCGGCATGGCATTGCAGACCAACGGCTACCTGCTGACTCCGCAAGTGGTTCGTAAATTTCTTGAGTTGAATCTGGTCGGCGTGCGGGTCAGCCTGGACGGGGTCGGAGAGGACCATGACCGCTACCGCCCGCTGCGCGGCGGCGGCGGGACGTTCACGCGCATCATGCGTAACATTGTCGACTGCGTGGACCTGGTGCCCATCGGAATCTCGATCGGCTTTGACAAAGGAGACGTGGAGCCCATCGAAAAACTGGTCAATCACTTCGAGGAACTCGGAATCCTGCATAAGCTCGGCCGGATCATCACCTCGCCCATTACACCCACGGTCGGACCGGCGGGCCGTCCGGAGGCCGTGCGGGGCTCCGAGTGCATGTGCCATTCGCAGGATGCCACTTTGGCTGCGGCGATGCGCCGCATTAACGCGCTGTTTGAGGCCAAGGGGATCAACAAGGTCAAAAGCGGCATGGCCACCAATGTGTGCCCGCTGACCCGTGAGAACGGCGGGGTCACCATCGACCAGGAGGGCAGGCTTTATAAATGCAATTCGCTGCTCGGTCATCCGGAGTTTTCCGTCGGGCATGTTGACGACGCGCAATATAATGAGACGGGCCGCCGCTTCCGGGACCTGGACGTGTGGCGGCAGTGCCCGATCGACTGCACGTACCTGCCGATGTGCAGCGGCGGTTGCCGGTTAATGGCGTTTGTCGGCGAATCAAAAAGTTTCCGGGTGGCCGCCTGCAAAAAACCGTACTTAAATGAAATGGCGGCCGAATTTATCAAACGCGACTATGACCGTTTGACGGCGAAACAAAAGGCGGCGGTATGACATTCGGATCCCTGCTGCGGCCTTATCGCTGGCGTATCATCATTCTGGTGCTCTGTTTGTTTGCCATTAACGGTTTGGCATTGGCCCTGCCGTGGGGCATCAAATTGTTGATCGATGATGTCCTTATCCGGCGGGATATCCCCGGCCTGCATCGGCTCAGTATTTATTTGATCGTGATCCTGCTGGTGCGCGCCGGCCTGAATTTCTTCCGCTACCGGCAAAGCGCGTTGATGGGTGAGCGGATTATTTGTCGCGTCCGGGAACGGCTCTACGAGAAGGCGCTGCGCCTGGCCGTTCCTTCTTTCCGTGCGCAGGGGGCGGGCAGTTTATTAACCCGCATGACGGGCGATCTCGACAGCCTGCGCCGGTTTTTATTCGGCGAGGCAGTGGAATTTGTCTATTCCATCCTCGGCGTGGCCATGCTGCTGGCGGTACTTGTGGTCCTGAATGTCAAGCTGGCCGCGGTGGCGTTGCTGGGCGTGCCTGTTTTCTTAAGGATTTATTTTCGCCTGTTCCCGCAACTCCGTTCCAATTATCGTGCGGTGCGTGAATCCTGGGGCGCGCTGATCGCGCGGGCCGGCGAGGTCCTCAATGCCGTGATGACCGTCCGCACGCTTAACGGGCAGGACCGGGAGCGGGCGTATCTGCGGACCGGGCAGGAGGGCCTGTTGCATACGGCGGCAAGCGTCCACCATTTGAACGCCGGATTATGGATGGCGGTGGACCTGTTTTCCTCGTTGTGCACGGTGGCTGCTTTATGGCTGGGCGGGTTGGAGGTGATCCGCGACCGGATGACGCAGGGCGAGCTGGTGGCGTTCTACACTTACTTGGGGATGCTGCTTGCGCCGTTGGCCCGGCTGACCCTGATACAGGGAACGCAACAGGAGGCGGCGGCCGCATTGGAGCGGATCAACGAAATCATGGACATCCCGCATGTCGAGCCGCCCGATCGTCCGGGGGCCGCGGCGGAAGACATCGCCGGTCAGCTTTCATTCATGGGAGTGTCCTTCGGCTATGCGGAGGGCGGGCCGGTGTTGCGCGGCGTTAATTTTCAGGTCAGACAAGGGGAAACCGTCGGCATCGTGGGCGCCAGCGGTACGGGCAAAACCACCCTCGTCAATTTGTTGCTGCGCTTTTACCGCCCCGACGCGGGCCGCATTCTCCTCGACGGACGCCCGCTGGATGACTTTGATCTGCACGGTTTTCGGCGGCAGGTGGCCGTGGTCCTGCAGGATGACGTCCTGCTCAGCGGTACGATCCGGGAAAACATTGCCTACGGACACGCAGCGGGTCCGGGTGCCGTGGAAGAGGCCGCCCGCCTGGCCTGCGCGCACGATTTTATCATGGCCTTACCGAAAGGCTATGAAACGGCGGTCGGCGAGAAAGGCGACGGTTTGTCCACGGGACAACGCCAGCGGATTGCCATCGCCCGCGCCTTGTTGCGCAGGCCGGCCGTGTTGATCCTTGATGAAGCGACCTCTGCTGTGGATGCCATGACCGAAAACCGGATCCAGGACGCCGTCCGGAGGGTCATGGCGGGGAAGACCACCCTCATCATCGCCCACCGCTTTTCCACGCTGGCCGATGCGGACCGGATTATCGTTCTCGACGGCGGCAGGGTCGTCGAGTACGGGGACCACAGCTATCTTTTGAACAAAGGCGGGATTTATAGTAGCCTATATTGGGAGCAATTCCGTTCGGCGGACATCCCCGCCGGATCCGGTTAAACACGTTCGGCAAAGATCGGCGATTCCGATAACAATGAAGATTCTTTCCTCACCCATTCAGCGACTGTTTCCCAAACGTATCTGGCACCAGATCTTCGCCGTTTTGGTGTGTGTCATCGTAATCCCGTTGATTGTTCTCGGTCTGCTGTTAATCCGGACCGCGCACCAGGCCATCAAAACGACGGTCTTCCGTGACCACAAGGAGGTGGCTGTGCAGGCCACCGCTCAGGTTGCCGAACGGATTGAGGGGGCGCGGCAGTCGTTGCTGATCGCGGCTTCGGTATTATCGGCCCTGCCCGACGATCCCTGGCGGCAGGAAACCGTCATTGTCGAACTGTCCCTGAATAATCCGGCGTTTGAACGGGTCGCCGTCGTAAATCCGGACGGCCGGGAAACGGCCACATCGCAGTTGGGTACTGTTCTGCGGGACCGGTCGGCGGAACACGCCTTTCGCCGCGCCCTCACCGGTGACTCATTCCTGTCCAAAGTCCGTTTGACTGACGGCGATGTGCCGTATCTCACCCTGGCCGAACCCCTGCGTCAGGCGGGCAAGGTCGTCGGCGTGCTGATGGCCGATCTCAATGTGCGCGGCATCTGGGATAACGTGGACCAGATTCAATTCGGGGAACACGGTCTCGCCTATATTATCGACGGCAAAGGGCGCATCATCGCCCACCGGGACAAGAAGCTGGTCATGCAGGAGGCCTCCGTTCCCGATCCGCGGATTCTGCAAGACATCCTTTCCGGCCGTTCCGGTAACGTGGCCACGACCGGACCGGCGGGTGAGAAACTGCTGGTGTCCTACGCACCCATTCGCAACGTGAATTGGGGACTGGTGATCTCTCAGCCTGAGCGCGATGCGTACGCTTACGCACAGACCATGCGCGCCCAGTCGTGGTTGATCATCTTGCTGGGGATCCTGGCCACGGTCCTGACCAGTTTTCTGCTGGCGCGGTTTGTCGGGCGTCCGATCAATGAGCTCATCTCGGCGACCGAGCGTCTTGCCAAAGGGGATTTTACGCAGCGTTTCCGCGTGCGTCAGCGCAATGAAATCGGCAGGTTGATGTTCTCGTTCAACCGCATGACGGCGCAGTTGCGCCGGGCGCGCGACATGCGCAATCTGTCGGTGATCGGCAACGCCGCCACCCGTCTGGCGCATGAACTGAAGAATTCCCTCCAGATGGTAACCACCTTCGTCAAACTTTTACCGGAGCGTTCGCACGACAAAAAATTCCTGCAGGAGTTCGCGGACACCATTCCCGGCGAACTGGACAGCTGGAATGCATCGTTGCGCAACATGATGATCTTCTCGCAGCGGGAATCGCCCTTTCCCACGACCGCCGTCGATATCAACGTCCTGCTCGGCGACATGGCCCTCCTGACCAAACTCAAGCTGCGCCAGATGGACATCCGGATCGTCACCGATCTGCCGCCGGGGCTCCCGCCGGTCGAAGGCAATGAAGACAAACTGAAACAGGTTTTTCTCAACATGATGACCAACGCGCTGGAAAGCGCCCCGCGCGGTACGACCGTGGAAGTGACGGCATGCAGGCAGCCGGCAGGTGCGCCCGGGGGAAAGGATGCCGTGGAGATCATGATGAGCAATGCCTGCCTAAACCTCGAAGGTTTCGAGCCCGAACGGATCTTCGAGCCTTTTTATACCACCAAAACCGGAGGATTCGGCCTGGGGCTGTCGATCAGCCGCGAGGTGGTGGAGCGCCACGGCGGTTGCATGTGGGCGCAGGCCGATACCGTCCGGCAGCGTATTTCCTTCATTGTTCGTCTTCCCGAGGCCGGGGCCATGCGTCCAACAGGCCCTGATCCGGACCTGTCCCGCTGAATTCATCTAAATTTGTCCACAGGTAGAAAAAAGTCAGTTGAAAGGCGTTCGCCCTATTTACATTAATGGCTGAATGTGAGAGATTTACATTAAACCTGCCGCAAAGGAAAGGGACCGATGATGCTCTCCGAAGAAATCCTGGTTATTGATGACGATGACCGCGTCATTAAAAGTCTGAAGGTGGCCTTGCTGGAATACCGGATAACGGCCTTCATTCGCGGTCGGGAGGCGTTGACTTATTTGCGCAAACCCAATCTGATCCATTTGGTCCTGCTGGACGTGATGATGCCCGACATGGACGGGCTGTCCGTTCTGAGAGAAATCAAGGCCATCAACAGGGACATCGGTGTGATCATGATGACCGGTTACGGCTCCAAAGACGTGATTATCGAGGCCTTGCGGTTGCATGCGGATGACTTTGTCGAGAAGCCCTTTGAGATCGAAGACATCAAGGCGAAGATCCGGACCGTCCTGCAGGAAAAAGTCAGCGATCCGCGGCATCAGGATGACGTCAACGGTCACCTCAGGAGGATTAAGAGTTTTGTTCGCCGTGATCCGAAGAACGCGTCGCTGGAATTGATCGCCGAACAAATGCAACTCAGTCCGCGGTACATCAGCCGGATGTTCATCAAGCACAACGGCGAGAGCTTTCGGGAATACAAAATGAAGATCAAGATGGAAAAGGCCCGCGAATTACTGACCCGGTCGCGTCTGTCCATCAATGAAATAGCGATTAACCTCGGATATCAGAACGGAGAGTCATTCATGCGGTTGTTCAAGCGTGAGAATGCCATGACCCCCACCCAGTACCGGAGCAATTACGGAGGCGGTAAACGCGGACAATGAATCCAACCCTGGAGCACATAATTTTGATCATCGATGCGCATCCGGTGTACGCGCTGAAATTGGAGGGTTTCCTGCGGGGGTTGACCTTTCGCCATATATCGCTGACGGAAAACGGCGGCGCCGGGATCGAAGCCGCGCGCGGGGACAAACCCGGTTTGGCGCTGGTCAGCGGCATGCTTCCGGATATGGACGCGACGGAATGCTGCCGGCAAATCCGCGCCGTGAGTCCTGCGACCAGGATTATTGTGCAGACCGGTCTTTTTACCGAAGATGCGCAGATCGGGGCCCTGCGCGACAGCGGGGCCGATCATGTACTGCCGCGTCGGGAAAAGGACTGGTCGCCGCTGCAACGTGCCGTGGAAGATTGTCTCGGATTGCCCGCTGGTTCGCAAAAATCCGGCTGAACGGAGATGCCCTATTGTGATGGAATCCTCGGATACCGTCATCCAACGGACCAGGCGCAATATTCTGGTGGTTGATGACGACGAACTTATGCGTAGAACTCTGCAGCGACTGCTGATGCTGCAACGGCATTATGATGTGCGGTGTCTGGCTGACGGGGCGCTGGTCATGGACGAGATCCGGCAGTGGCGTCCGCATCTGATCGTGTTGGATACCCGGATGACGGGCAAGGACGGCCTGACGGTCTGCCGGGAAATACGGCAGGATGCCCGTCTGGACGAGATCCGCATCATCGTCCTGTCCGGGGCCCTTGATCAGGACCTCGAACACGTCGTGCTGGCCGCCGGTGCCGACGCCTATTTTGAGAAACCGTTCGACAGTCAAGCGTTGTTATCAGCCATTAGAAACTTGGTTTTTCCTGACAATCCGGACCGCCCGCCGGCGACCGCAGAGTAAAAGTTAATCCGTGACAGATGTGCCCCCCGATTCCCTGGTCATTCAAATCGAACCGGGCTCCGCTCCGGCCGAAGAGATCGCGTCATTACTGATCGATGTGTCGCGCCTGTACCGCTTGTGCGGCGGCAGCGGTCTTGGCTTTGAGGCCGGGACCGGATCAATAACCGAAGGTGAATAAGTATGAAAAATAACGGCATTCGATTTACGGCCCGGCCGGTTGCCGCCGGGGTGCGGGAAACCGAAACGTGGCACAGTTTCCGAAAGTGGTTCGTCCGGTCGCTGGAGTACCAGGCTACCCGCCGGCCGTACGGATTGCGCGCGGACCGGAGGTCTTCCTCCGGCGGCGATGAAGACCGGGAGCGGTCGGAGGTGATCGTGCGGGAGGCGTGCGCGGCTGTGGCCGGCATCGAATCTCTGGAGAACGGAAATATCCGGCCGGTCCTTGACATCCGCCGCGCGCGGCAGATCGAGGTGGATATGAATGCCGCCGTCGACAGGCAGTTGACACAGATCGCGCGTTATCTGGACTATCTGGAGGATTGCTACGGGGTCCGCGTCGCGTTTCGCAACGGATGTGACGATGGGTGAGTGTCTGTGGTGGGCCGCCGGCAGCGGCATCTTCGGGGTGATCGCGGGATTTCTGGGCGCGCGGTGGTGGCGGCAGCGGGCGTTGAGGCGCCGGCGCCGCGCCCGCAAGTTGATCCGGGGGCTGGACCATCCCGCAGCGGCTTCCCGTGACCGGACGCCGTCGCCGGTTTCGCGGCCGGCCGTCACGGACACAGAACCCGCGTACGAATATCTGCTCGACATTATGCTGGGCGGCGGGCTCAACCTTTTGCGGGAGGCCATGACGTCGCTGATCAATCGCTATGCCGCCGAGGGCTGGAGCTTCTATACGATCAGCAGTGATTTTAAGGGAGCGGGCGGCTGCTGGATCGTCTTCCGGCGCCGGCGGGAGTCCGGCAAGCGGGGGGAAGATGGTGAATAAAGGTTCGGCCATATCAAAGATGGAGCTCGCCGTCATGGTATTGGCGGCCGCGGGTCTCCTGGGCGCATCGGCGTATTTCCTGTTTCCCGACTCTATGCCGTCCGGCGGTACGGTCGATGCGAAGATGAAGGCCGGGCAGCGCCGCACCGTCCCCGCCCTCTTGCGGGATGCCTACCGGGACTACAACCAGACCGTTAACAGCAACCGGGACACTTACGGTGTGTTGTACTATCCCTGTCCCGCCGGGTACGACTGCCGCGGTTTGATCCCGCCGGAATTATTGTTGCCCGCCGACGAGGTTGTCTTCGACTATTGCGGCGGAGACCGCGAAGAATGCCTTATCCTCGCCATCGATATGCTGATCCGGTCGGGGATTGAGGATGTTGAGGCGTACCTCGCGGACCGGGGCGCGGCCGAAGGCTAGTCGGGGGAAGGGCAGCGACTAGCGGAAAGCGGCCAGGGAAGAGAAAGGGATCAGTGGATAGGAGATAGTGGGATTAGTGAACAGGAGGGGGTTAGTAAAAAGATTCATGAAAGAACTAACCGCTAACTGTGTTATTCCAGGACATCGGTAACAGATTTAAAATAGTTGATTCTGCGCTGAACCGGTGTCAGGCCCTTTAGACTTAAGTGAGGGCGATTAAAATTATAGTGTTGAACGAAGGCATCAAGAACCTGTGAGCGATGAAGACTATTGCGCAAGCGGATACGATTATAGCACTCATCATCAATGGTTCTAAAAAAGCGCTCAACTTTGCCATTTGTTTCAGGATGATACGGTCGCAAAAGGTAATGCCGAATGCCTAAATCCCGGCACGTTTGGGCGAATAAAGTTAAACGACTGGCATGAGCGGCATAGCGCATCGAAAAACAAAAAGCATTATCGGTTAACACGGCCTTAACAGGATAATTGTAGTATTCTAAGGCCAAATATAAAAAATCTGTGGCCGCACGAGTAGTTGCGGCCGGATAAATGCGACAGAAAGCTTCTCTGGAGTAATCATCCAGAATAGCAAACTGATGCTCTTTGGGATGTCCTCGACGTAGCGGAACAAGCGTTTTAGTATCCAGATGTAAGAGTTCACCGGGATAAGTTTTTTCATATCGCTGGGGCTTCTTCCTCGGTTTTTTCGGCTGCAGGTACTGGAGGCCTTGCCGGCAAAGCGTACGATAAACGCTGCTGTGGCTTAAACCCAAACGTAATGCAATGCGAGCTGGGCCGATCTTCTCCTTTACTCGCAGGGATATGATCTGTTGTATGACATGATCCGATAATGCGCCAGGCGAATTCTGGGGCCGGGTAGAATGATCCTCAAGTCCCTCGATGCCCAGTTTCTGATACCGATTTAACCATTTATAGATGGTCTTTCGGCTTAAATCAAAGAGCTTAGCGATATCGGTGACAGAATTACCGTTATTAATTAATTCGATGCACCGTAACTTGACTTTACGTGATATTCGGGAATTCATCGGACACCCTCCTTTGGTGCAATTCTACCAAAGAAATGTGTTACCGATGTCCTGAAACATCACAGCTAACCCCTAGTCCCGGGAGGGCGCTCCCTAAACACTCGCCGCTCATCGCTAACCGCTAGTATACAGTGTATCGGCGCCCATGGAGCTCTAACCATGCAGATTATCCATAATCTGGTACAATAATGATCATGCCTAAAAGCCCATCCGAGACACGCGGCTATCCGGCACTGCTAAGAACATTGCGCGCCGAGGTCGCGTCGGCCAAAAGCGATATTGCGCGGCGCACCGTCGTGCTCTATTGGACGGTGGGCCGGCACATCAATCAGTTTCTTTCCTCGCAACCCGCGGACGGTTCCTACCGGCGCGGGTTTTTTCATGGGTTGAGCGAGGACTTGGGCATCGATACCCGGACTTTATACCACGCGTCTTTGTTTGAACGGACATACCCCAAGCTCGACGCCAAGCTTGATTTGAGCTGGTCGCATTACCGCTATCTCTGCCAGCTGCCCACCGCTGCCGAGCGCCGCCGCTGGGAACGGCGCATTATTAAAGAGAAGATCAGTTCCCGCGACCTGTTGGCCTTGATGCATGAGGGCGAAACAGACATGCCCGGCGGAACGCTGGCAGAACCGGTGCGCGGACAGCTGTACCATTACCGCCTGATCAAGAGCAGCAAGCTGGTGACCGGGCCTGATGTGATGCTGGTCGATTGCGGCTTCGAGAATTGCGTGGACGTCCCGCAGGCATCCGTCCGGCTGAACAACACGCACGTGTACCGGTCGGACAAACAGGACGGCGTCTACACGTTAAAGGCATCGAAGGTGACGCGCGACCGGCTGTACACGTACAAAGCCTATGTCGAGCGCGTGATCGACGCCGACACGCTGAAGGTGATCGTCGACTGCGGCTTCGGCATCCGCCACCGCCAGACCGTCCGGCTGAAAGGCATCGACGCCCCCGAGCTCAAGACCATCCCAGGCACCCGCGCCGCCGCCTGGGTCAAAAACCAACTCAAAGAATGCCCCTTCATCATCCTGCGCACCCACAAGACGGATAAGTATGCGCGGTATTTGGGGGATGTGTTTTATTTGGCGCATGAGCAAGACGCGGATGTGGTGGTGGCTCAGGGAGATTATCTGAATGGGGGGATGGTGGAGATTGGTCATGCGCAGATATGGGAAAAGTAACAAATAAATCGTATTGAAACAATAAAAGGAAATCAGAAAGGTTCAACGCATGGTACGTATTCCCAAGAAAGTATCTGAACGGTTAAAGAAGGAAATGAGCAGATTTCAAAAGATTCTCAAGAAGGCCAAGGATCGGGATGTTAATGAGTCTGATACGGTGACGATCATCACGGATATGTTGGCTGAAGTCTTTGGGTATGACAAATACTCCGAAATTACAAGCGAACAGGCTATAAGAGGGACTTATTGTGACTTGGCTATAAAGTTAGACGGAAAAATGAAGTTCTTGATTGAGGTTAAGGCCATCGGTCTCAATCTAAAGGATAATCATCTCCGGCAAGTTATCGGCTACGGGGCCACGAACGGCATCCCGTGGGTTGTCCTGACAAATGGTATAGAGTGGCAGATATATCGCATCAAGTTTGAGAAACCGGTAAACTACGAATTGGTGTTTACACTTAATTTTGCCGAAATAAGCACGCGTAAGCAGGAAGACCAGGACAAGGCATTTTTGCTATGTAAAGAAGGCCTTGAAAAGGCCGCCATTGAGGAATTTCATGATCATGTGCAGAGTGTGAACAGATTTATGATCGGGGCAATTTTGCAGTCGGATACAGTGATATCCGTCATTAGACGAGAGTTGCGCAAGATGACCGATGGTGTGCGAGTCAAGGATGACGAAATTAGACGGATTTTGATTGAGGAGGTGCTTAAACGGGATACGGTGCAGGGTGAAATGGTAAAAGACGCGATGTCCAAGATAAAGAAGGCTCATAAAAAGAAAGTTAAGAAAGCATCGAGGCGTAAGAAAATTGTGGCATCGGAGGAGCCTCAGCCTGATATTGAGCAAGGTTAAGATTGTTTCCGGAAGGTCTGTTTACGTATTATGGCAATATCAAATAGTCTCACATGGATTAAGAATGTTGTCGAATGCACGGACACACCTGCGGGTCGACGTTTTGACCTGTTCATTCAGTTCTTAATAATTTTGTCGATTGTGACATTTTCAATCGAAACCTTGCCGAATCTTGGTCAGCCAGTCAAGGCTGTCCTGCGCTACATTGAAGTCGCCGTAGTGCTTGTATTTACTATGGAATATGCTCTGCGCATTTTAGTGTCTGGCCACAAGATAAGATTTATCTTCAGCTTTTTCGGATTGGTGGATTTTCTGGCGATTTTGCCATTCTATTTAGCCTTGGGGATAGATTTGAGGGCCATCCGGGCGCTGCGATTGTTTAGGCTTGTTTGGTTGATGAAGTTGGCACGATATGGCCGGGCAATAGAGCGTTTTCGGAAGGCCTTTGAGATTGCCAAGGAAGAAGTTGCCCTATATTTGATGTTCACTTTGATCCTGTTGTTCCTATCTAGTGTCGGTATTTATTATTTTGAACACGATGCTCAACCGGATGAATTTCAGTCCGTGTTCCATGCAATGTGGTGGGCCGTTGCTACGCTTTCTACGGTGGGATATGGGGATATTTATCCGGTGACAGCCGGAGGGAAGGTGTTTACGTTTTTTGTCCTAATTTTGGGATTGGGGATTGTCTCGGTGCCATCGGGGTTGATTGCATCAGCGTTGATGCGAGTAAAGTCGGAAGAGTTGTAGGCGGTTGCAAAATGAAGCCGCTTTAAAGAAAAGCGTTCTTTTTCAGCTTGGATGGTTATTGCAACTATTATCGACTAGAACAGTAACAGTCTAAAGCATACATTTGGAGGTGCAAATGGGACCAAACAGGATTATGGTATTTTATGATGGTGGATTCTTTAGGCATGGTCAAATTTACTTTAATTATAATGAGGGTCGTGGGTGGTTCAGTTTGCCACAACTACACATAACATTAGAAAAGTACGTGGCCAGTAAGATCAAAACGCCTGTTGAAATTACTAAAGTCGTTGGGGCACACTATTATGATGGTAGACCTTCTACAAATGTGGCAGACTCGGATAGTTTAGAGAAAGATCGTAAATTTGAAATGAGCCTTATATCTGCGGGTGTGGTGCCACATTATTTAGCCCTTAGTGAGAAATTAAAAGGCTCGCCACCAGAAGAGTCATATTATTTGATGCAAAAGGGTGTGGATGTAAAGCTTGCATTGGATGCATTAGATTTTGCTCATGACAATAGATTTGACGTAGCGGTATTAATTGCAGGAGATGGCGATTTTGTACCACTTGTTCGGAAGGTTACCTCCTTGGGTAAGCAGGTTCTGGTGGCCTATTTCGAATTCGATTCATGGAAGGACAACATAGGAAAGAATCATAAACCATGCTATGTATCACGAGAACTGATTGATGCTGCCACAGCATCACTAAACTTTAATCAATTAGTTAAGGATCGAGATTGGAAGAGTGAGATACGATCATTGTTCTTTAAACCAAAAACTTCTGAGTGACGACTTTGAACAGAACTCGAAGAATGTAGATATAAATTGTGCCAATAATAATAGGGGCCCTAATAAAATCCGGGCACCGAAAAAAATAGATACCAAATATTACAGGGCAATCTGGAATCTTTGTTTACGGGTCCATTGACATTTTCTCATTAGAATTGGCTCCTTTCCTTGGAGCTCAATTCTACACAATTTACTCACTTGCACTCAAGAATATTTGAAAATCAGGGGACACAATACCTATATCCGTCAGTGCCGGGATGATTGTGTCAGAGGGTTACCAATAACAATCTGCAATCTATAATTAAAGTACTCCAAAATCCAAAATCGGGGGACACAATACCTATTTCGCGCGAGTTAAGTATTGTGTCCCCTGATTTCCTGATTTTAGGAGTTGTGGAGTAAACAGTGAGAGGGTGAATTTATGGATAAGAAAATCTTGATAGAAAAGTATTTTCAGATAGTCGTAGATAAATTCTCTCAGTATATGGAGAGTAACGATTTTCTGTTAGAAACAAGGGAAATACAAAACAACTCGGCGCAAGTAGTTTTTCGCAGCGGAAGCCGTTATGTGAAACTGCTTATGAACCTCGACGAGAGAGATGGGCCGAACTACTTCAATATAGTCCTGGGTGAGGGCTTATCAACATATCCTGAAGCAGATTGGAACTCCATAGCATTATGGAAACTTATGGAGTCTCATAGCCATGATAATGTCGGCGAATATGCTATAAGATTGACGGATGTGAAGGATGTTGAAAAAGTTATTGATTTGGGATTGCAGGATTTAGAGGGTTACGGAAACGAATTTATGTGCGGAAAGATATCAACATTTCGGAAAGTGCGAGGAAAATTAAACAGGGATAGGGAGCCATATATTATTCATAAGTTTGATAAAGATAAAGGCCGAGTTTCGGTTGTTGATCCCGAGTCCGAGAGGTTGCGAAAGAAGTTTAGTTGAAGAAAAAATAGTGCCGTTTTCATAAGGCCCCCAAGAGCAATTCTTTATAGTATAAATCAATCGTAGTAAATGAATTAATTCATAAACCTAAGCCGTTCTCTTTCTCGTCTCTATCCGCTAAACGCTATCCGCTGAATTCGATTAGAACAATGTCCCCACGGTCTTCATCGGCAGAAAAAGGCGTAAGGGTTGATCGGGGAAGGGGATGAAGCCGAATTTCAGGTAGAATCCGGCGGCCTTCTCATGGAGGGCATCGACGACCACGGCCATCGATCCGATTTGCTCTGACTGGTAGTAACTTCGCCTTAAGGCATCAATCAAAAGGCGTGGTCCTAATCCCCGCCCCGCGCAGCGTTGATCCACGGCCAACCGGCCCAGCAGGGTTGCCGGTTTGAGCTTATACGGCGACAGTTTCAGTTTCTTCAAGACCTCCGCAGAAAAATCCTCTCTGGGGACATGGAGCGCCGACAGGGTATAGTATCCCCGGACGCGACCGTCCTCATCACAATGGACGAACACGGCTGTTTCTTTGCGTTCCATATCCAGGCGGGCGTATTTGTGCAGATAATCATTCAGGACCGGTTCAATGCAGGAAAAGGATTTTCTGTCATGCCGTTTGTGCAGCGGCTCGGTGAGAAACTCCCCCGGCATTCAGGAAACGACTTTCCGGTAATCTTGGGCGGCCTTTTTCAGGGCCTTGTTCGGCGCAGGCGGGTTGAGGAGGGCTTCAATAAAAACCTTTTGATCATTTTCACTCATGGCGAGCTCTTGGTGGCGCTGAATAATGTGGGCCGCTTCTTTGTCGGCGGCCGATGTGACGAACTCCGTTACTGAGGCAAAATTCCCCAGCGCGGCGGCCCGTGCGTAGAGCTTCTTTTTTTCTTCCGTGATCCTCGTATCCAGGCGGGCTTTTTTCATAGTTCAAGTGTACAACATATGTACGTACAAGTCAATGCCGGGGGGCAGCGGTTAGCGTATAGCGGCTAGCGGTTAGTCTCAGGCAGCGTCATTTGCGTTTAGGGCTAAGCGGTTAGTTTTCCCGGTTTGGTTCTTCACTGAATCCTCTATCCACTATTTTCTATGCACTCTCTATTCGCTAGCCGCTATACGCTAATCGCTGGAAATAAGAGCATATACACCACATCAAAACTGACGTATACTACGCTATATCAGCCTATAAACATCAAAATTGATGGGATGTGTTGTTCCATGTGATATTGACGCAAGGCATCATATGTGATATATTATGGGCGTATATAAGTGTAATAAATCAATAATGAGGTCTTATTATGGAATGGAAAGGGATGTCGGATGAGGCAATTCTGGAGGAGATCGGGGGGCGGATCGCCCGCTACCGGTTGAACCGGAATATGACGCAGGCGGCCTTGGCGACCGAGGCGGGGGTGTCGGTGCCGACCGTCCAGCGCGCCGAGGCGGGGCGCTCGATTCAGGGGATGAAACTCGTGCGGATCCTGCGCGTTTTGGGCCTGCTCGAAAACCTGGAGGCGCTCATCCCCGAACCGGCCGCCAGCCCGCTGCAGCAATGGCAACAGGACGGCCGTGTGCGTCAACGGGCCTCCGGTTCCGGCCAGCCATCCGCGGATGCCGATGAGGAATGGACCTGGGGAGACGACCAGTGAGTGTCGCCGAGGTGCGGCTGTGGGGCCGGGCGATCGGCGCCGTGGCCTGGGATGAGGCGCGGGGGACCGCGCACTTTGAATACACCCCGGCCTTCGCGCGCAGTGCCATCGAGGTTGCGCCGTTGATGATGCCGCTTAAAGAGGGGATCTATTCGTTTCCGTCGCTGGCCCGCGAATCCTTTCACGGCCTGCCGGGACTGCTCGCCGATTCCCTGCCCGATAAATTCGGCAACGCGTTGATCGATGCCTGGCTGGCCGCACAGGGCCGTACGCCCGCGGGATTCAATCCGGTGGAACGCCTGTGCTATATCGGGACCCGCGGCATGGGGGCGCTGGAGTTTCAGCCGGCGCGGGCGCCGTTTCGCGCGAGCGGCGAACCGCTGGACATCGCCGCGCTGGTGGAGCTGGCCTCGGCGATCCTCACCCAACGCGATTCCTTCCACGGATCGTTCGCGTCAGATGAAAAGGGACAGGCCCTGCGCGACATCCTGCGGGTCGGGACATCCGCCGGCGGGGCGCGGGCCAAGGCGGTCATCGCCTGGAATCCGGACACCAACCAGGTCCGCTCCGGACAGGCCGCCTCCCGGGACGGATTTCAGCATTGGATCCTCAAGTTCGACGGGGTCACCGGCAACCGCGACAAGGAGCTCGACGATCCGGCGGGCTACGGACTGATCGAATACGCGTACGCGCTGATGGCCGCCGCGGCCGGGATCCATATGAGCGAATGCCGCTTGCTGAAAGAAGGCGGGCGCAGCCACTTCATGACGCGCCGCTTCGACCGTACCGCAGACGGGCACAAGGTCCACATGCAGTCGCTGGGCGCGCTGGCGCATTTTGATTTCAACCGGGCCGGCGCCTATTCGTATGAACAGGCCGTGCAGGTGATCCGGCGGCTGGGCCTGCCGATGAGCGCGGTGGAAGAGCAGCTACGCCGCGCGGCCTTTAACATCGTGGCCCGCAATCAGGACGACCACGTCAAGAACATCGCCTTTCTGATGAACAAGGCCGGACAGTGGCGGCTGTCGCCGGCCTTCGATGTGATCTACAGCTACAACCCCGACGGGGACTGGACCGCGCGGCATCAGATGTCGTTTAACGGCAAACGCGACGGCTTCACCGCCGCGGACTTCACCGCCTTCGGACGGACGGCGTCGATGAAAAAGGGACGGGCCGAAGAGATCCTCGCCGAGGTCTCCGCCGCGGTCAAACGCTGGCCCGAATTCGCCGCCGCGGCCGGGGTGGATGAGCGCACGGCGGGGAGGATCGGGAAGGCGCACCGGAAAATCAGCGGTTAGCGTTTAGCGGTTAGGGAATAGAAAGTGAACATACGGTATCAGAACGCCTCAATCCCAAATCTTGCGCAAGACAGGGGTTCAAGTTTTTGCGGGCCGGCGCGGGGTCGAAATAGTTGACAGGTGAACTAACAGGTGATAATCTTGAAACATGTCCGTCGCCGTTAGTCCCAAGAAGATTATTCAAATCCTGATTCTCATTGCCGGTATCGGTTATTGCTGGAACGCCCTGCCGCATTCAATGGTGTGGGCGGACCTGAAGGCCAAGTTTCACGATCCCACCGCTAACCTGGACATCCGTCCGGGGGACATCATTTTTCAGGACATCCACGGCAAGCTTTTTCGCGTGATCGAAGACGTCTCGGGCAGCCGCCTGACGCATTGCGGGATCGTGGTCCGGCATGACGGCGATCTTTATGTGCTGGAGGCCATCGGCCCGGTGATGCTGACGCCGCTGAAGGCGTGGGTCCACCGCGGGATCGGCAGCCGTTTCGCCGTGGTGCGGCTGAAGGCGCCGTACCGGTCGCACGTCCCGGCGATCATCCGCGCCGGGTATGCCTACCTGAGCAAACCGTATGACTTCCAGTATGAGATGACCGACGACAAGATCTACTGTTCGGAGCTGGTATACAAGGCGGTGGAGACCGCCACCGGCATCCGGCTCGGTCCGCTGCGCCGACTGGGTGATCTGAAGTGGCAGGGCCACGAAGCCTTTATCCGGGCGATGACCGGCGGGGAATTGCCGTTGGACCGCAAGATCATCACGCCCGGCGATCTGGCCGCATCCGATAAAGCGGATGTCGTCTTCTCAAACTTTATACACACCCCATCACGCAAAAAGATTCTCCGATAGTTTTCCGTCCCGCCTTTCCCGGTTCACTCCGGTAATTTGATTGAATCCGCAAAATAAGAATATGTTGAACTAACTGTTTTCTCGGTAAGTAAAGGTGATACAATACCTCATGGCTCCGGGAAAGTCATAATCCCGCTCGCGTCCCAGCTTCGGTTAACGGTGTTGTCGCCTTTCCGTCATAGCCCCGGGGGAAATGTCCGTTCATCTCAAAATTGCGATGAAGACACGACTCGGCTTATTGCCCATTCTGTTAGCTGTTTTCCTAAGCTGTCCCGCCGTCTGCCCGGCGCAAGAATATCTTCCCGCCAAGGTATCCGCCGCCCTAATATTTAAAATCCTGACCTACGACCGGTCATTGCCGGAACGTTTCGGCAAGGAGGTACGTATTGGTGTCCTGTATGACCGGCAGCAGTCCGCGGAGGAGGCATTTGCCCGCGAATTTATCGAAGGTATGCAGGCCGGGGCGGCCAAGTTCAAATCCGACGGGCTTACCGCACGTGTTGAAAAGCTGGCGTACGACGGGGGGATTTCTCCGGACGAAGTGGCGGCCCTTATTCGTGAGCAGAATATCGGTGTGATCGTCACCCTTAGTAACGATGGGGCGGTCTTGCGGGACGTGGCGGCCGCCACCCGTGCGGCCAAAGTGAATTCCGTCTGCTTGCAGCAGGGGTGCCTCGATCACGGGATCGCGTTCGGTGTGCTGATCAAGGGCGCCAAGCCAAAGATGTTTGTGAATGTCCCGCGGACGCGGGAGGAAGGCAGCAATTACAGCAGCAAGTTATTGACGCTCTGCGAGAAAGTCAATTGATGGCCAAGAGATGAAGAGAATTACACACCAGAAGAGTTTGCGCGTCAAGTTCGTCGTCTATGTGATGGTCATGGTTACGCTGTTGATCGGGATGTCGACATTTGTGGTGTCTCTGGCTTACCAGAGTTACGCCAAGCAGACCCTGCTCGACAATGCCACCGGCACCATCCGCGCCTTAAGCTACGGGATCAGCGCCGCCCTCGAGTTCGGTGATAAGGAGCTGATTGCCGAGTCCCTGGGACTCCTGCGCAATACCGACGAGTTTGTCTCGGCGGCCGTGTACAGTCAAAGCGGGGAATCTATTGTGGAGGTTCGCTTGAAAGAGCACGTCAGTACGCATGATTTTCGTCAGCATATGGTTCCGTTGGCTGTCCCGGTCGTAAACGAAACCGATACCATGATCGGTTCCATCGAGGCCAAAATCACGACCTCTTATCTGGAAGATGAGATGGTCACCAATATCAAGCGGATCGTCATCGGCGGATTGATATTCCTGATGGCCTCGGCCTTCTTGACATTTACCCTGGCCGGTCGTTTTCTGACGCCGTTGCTCGAACTCAAGAAGAGGATTGAGTCCATGGCCGCGCATGGAAAGTTCGAGCAGGTCCCGGTCAATTCCTCCGATGAGATCGGCGACCTGGCCGCCAGCTTTAATCAAATGAGCGATGCTCTGAAGAAGACCATGACCAGCCGTGACCTGTTGCAGGAGGAGGTCGAGCGCCGCAAGCAGGCCCAGCAGGAATTGCAGGAGACGCAGGACCAACTGATCCAGTCGGAAAAGATGGCGTCGATCGGACAGTTGGCCGCCGGTGTGGCCCATGAAATCAATAATCCTATCGGCTATGTCAACGGCAACGTACAGGCCCTGGTCGAATACGTGGCGATCCAGAAAAAATGGCGGGAGAAGGTGGGCGCCCTGAAGGAGTCGGTGACGAACGACGATTGGGAAAAGGCCCGGGAGACGATCACCGCGTTGAAGGAGTTCGAAGAAGAGGAACAGCTGGCCCACATCTGGAAAGATACCGACGCCTTGTTAACGGAATCCCTGGAAGGGTTGAGTCGTGTGGCCAAGATCGTGCTGGATTTAAAGACATTTTCCCGGACGGACCAGGGTACGGACGAGGCCGTCCAGGTGGACGATGTGATCAACGGTGTGTTGAATATTGTCCACAACGAAATTAAGTACAAGTGTCAACTCGAACAGGACCTGCAGCCGGTTCCGCCTGTCCGGTGCGGTTATCAGAAACTGAGTCAGGTCCTGGTCAATCTCATCATAAATGCCGCTCAGGCGTGTGAGAAAAAAGGCACGATCCGGATTAGGACTTTCGAGAAACAGGGGAAGGTTTGTATAGAAATCGACGATAACGGTGAGGGGATCCCGCCGGACCGGTTACCCAAGATATTCGATCCCTTTTTTACGACGAAGCCCGTCGGTGAGGGCACGGGTTTGGGGTTGAGTATCAGTTATGAAATCATTATGAAATGCGGCGGCGACATCAAAGTGCGGTCCGAGCCGGGGAAGGGGACGACCTTTACCGTTGTCCTGCCCTCCGCGGCGAAAGCATAAAAGATATCGAGAAACACTTAACAATCGGAGAGCCCCATGAAAAATCACACTCTTATTTTCCTGGCTATTCTGGTGGCAGCATGGCCGGCTCCGGTCACCGCGGCGGAAGACGCCAGCGTCGAACAGATGATGGAAATGTCGCTGGAGGAATTGCTGGACATCACGGTGACATCGGCAGGCGGCCGCGAACAAAGGATGAAAGAGGTGTCGCACGCGATGTTCGTTATCTCGCGCGAAGACATCGAACGCTCCGGCGCGCGCAACGTGCCGGACCTGCTGGAAAAGGTCCCCGGGATGCATGTGCAGAGTATCGACGCCAACCGGTATCAGGTGTCCATCCGTGGGGTCCCTGACCTGGCAACTTTCAATTTGCTGGTGCTGGTCGACGGCGTGATTGTGTACAATCCGATCTTCAACGGGACGGTGTGGGAATCGATTTACGTGTCCCTGGACGAGATCGATCGCATTGAAGTCATCCGCGGCCCGGGAGGAGTGCTATACTCACAAAACTCGGTCAACGGGGTTATCAACATTATTACACGAGCGGCCACCGACACGGAAAACTATGTGAGCCTGCGCGCCGGGAACTTTGATTACCGCAGCGCCGTGTTCGGGGCTGGCCATCAAAACGATAAACTTTCCGTACGAACATACGGTGACTTCAGTTTCGACAACGGATATGACAAAATCCGTTCGGTGGGCCGCCTGAACAACCGGGCTGAAGAGGAGGCCGCCGGTTTCAAGGTCCAGTATGACTTCACTCCGGACCGCAAGCTGGTCCTGGACGGGAAATACAAGAACTTCGACGGGAACAATCGCGGGATCCTGGGAATGTCCCAGGGGAAATGGCAGGCGGAGATGTACGGCGGGTCCGCACGGTTCGACCAAAGGGTCGACGACCGCTACGACTATTTTGCCAAGTTAGATGTGATTCAACATACGTTTTCGTTTCTATCGACGCATGACAGCGATGTCGTCGCCTTCAGCGGTCTGACTCAGCACAATCTCCATTACGACCTGGCCGGCCGGCACATAGCTTCGCTCGGTGCCGAGTTGCGCTTCAGCCAGGCCAATACCAACAAGCTGGTCTTTCCGGCGCCCGCCGCCGATGCGCAGCGGTCACAGCGGGTGCTCAGTTACTTTATTCAGGATGAGTATCGGCCGGCGGACAAATGGATCATCACGCCCGGATTGCGTGTTAATTCCAACGATATGGTCCCGGACCACGTCGATAAGTATTTGTTGGAACCGCGGCTGGCGGTGTTGTACAAGCTTCATCCCAAACACAGCCTGTTGGTATCGGGAGGGCGCAGCTATCGCACGCCGAGCATGGTCGAGCGTTTTTCACAGCTGCCGCTGCAGGGAGGGCTTACTTACGCGGGAACGCCCGATCTCGAACCCGAACGGATCCATAATTATGAAATCGGCTGGCGCGGACTGATGCTGGAGGACCGGTTGAGTCTCAATGCCACCGCCTTCAAGCGCAAGACCACCAATCTTCAGATCATTACCGAACTCCAGGGGACCAGTTTCCTGTTTGACAATAACGGCAAGATGACGAGCACCGGCCTGGAACTTGATGGTCAATATTCTTGGAACGAACGCCTCACGCTGTACGGGGATTATACTTATCTGCATCAGCAAACTTATCCGGACAACAACGCTCAATACTATTACTTCGATTTTCTGGAGCAGAAGTTCTCCAAGCATCAGATCGGATTGGGATTACGCTGGACCAAGGACCGCTGGAAATGCGACTTTTACGTTAAGTGGCATGAAGGATTCCGCCAGCCGGCCAGTGTCGACGGTTTGCTTTCCCCGTTGTCGGAGGAGTATTCGGATTACATCAAGACCAAGATCCGGATCGCTTATGCCTTTGCCTTTCCCGGCCTGCACATGGATGCCGACGACGCCGAGCTGGAACTGGTGATTAATGACCTGTTCGGCGACAATATCAATGAATCCGAGGCGAATTATTATCGCGAGCCCGATGTGTGGCTGGGGTTGAAGGTGAAATTCTAATATCCGCGTACGGATGTTACGTAAGTCCATTGCCGTTCTGTATAAATTGCAATTAGCATATTCCCTTGGGGAGGTGTAATGAACCTTCGTATCCTTTTGCTTGTGGTTGCCTTGCTGTGGACGGGAGGGGGGCCGGCTTGGGCTGGTGATGACGCCAGCGTTGAGCAGATGATGGAGATGTCGCTGGAAGAATTGCTGAACATCACGGTGACATCCGCGGGCGGCCGCGAGCAGAAGATGAAGGAGGTGTCGCACGCAATGTTCGTTATTTGGCGCGAGGACATCGAGCGTTCCGGCGCGCGCAACGTGCCGGATCTGCTGGAAAGGGTCCCGGGGATGCATGTTCAGAGCGTGGACGCTAATCGCTACAACGTCTCCATTCGCGGAGTGCCCGACGCCGGAGTCTTCAATCTGTTGGTTTTGGTGGACGGGGTCATTGTGTTTAATCCCATGTATAACGGGACTCTGTGGCAATCCGTCTACGTGACGCTGGATGAGATCGAACGCATCGAAATCATCCGCGGGCCCGGCGGGGTGTTGTATTCCTCCAATGCGGTCAATGGTGTCATCAATATTATTACCAAACCGGCGACGTCAAACGAAAATCACGTGACGATGCGGACGGGTAATCTCGATTACCGCAACGCCGCCTTCGGCGTCGGACACCGGCGCGACAAACTGTCGGTACGCACATTCGCGGACTTCAGTTACGACCGTGGCTACGATAAGGTTAAGGGTGTCGGGGATGTGTCCGACCGCTCCGATGAAGAATCGGCCGGCTTCAAGGCGCAATATGATTTCAATGAAGACCGGAAAGTGGTGCTCGATGCGAAGTACAAGGGTTTTGACGGAGATAATCGCGGTATTTTAGGCGCAAGCCAAGGCAAGTATCAAGAGAAAATGTACGGGGCTTCACTCAGGTTCGACCACAAGGTCAGCGACAGCTATGACTACTTCGGTAAGCTCGATATTATCCAGCACACATGGTCGTTGGTCACGACCCATGACAGCGATATCCTTTCATTTAGCGGTCAAACCCAGCACAATTACCGCTTTATGTTCATTGGGGATCATATTTTGTCGGCCGGAGCGGAACTGCGCTTCAATCGCGCAAATATCGGCGCGCAGACATTTCCCCGGCCGTATGCCAATCCTCATGAGTCACAGCGGGTCCTCAGCTATTTTGTGCAAGACGAATACCGTCCGGGAAGCAAATGGATTATAACGCCGGGGCTGCGCGTCAATTCTAATCAAATGATTCCGGACAGCCTCGATACCTATTTGCTCGAGCCGCGCCTGGCCGTCGTCTACGAAATCAATAAGCAACACAATCTGCGTCTCGCCGCCACACGCAGCTACCGCACGCCAAGTATGGCCGAACGTTATATCAGGGTCGATCTCGGAGGAGGGATTTTCTATCAGGGTAGTCCTGATATTGAACCGGAACGGGTGCATACTTTTGAAGCGGGCTGGCGGGGGCTCATGCTCGATGATCGGCTCAGCCTAAATGCGGACGTTTTCCTTATGAAGGTTCGGGATGCGTTGATCATCACGGATCTCGAGTTTCCCAATATCAACTTTGAAACCAACGGTGATATGAAGGTCAGCGGCTTCGAAATGGACGGGCAGTATGCACTGAACGAACAGTGGAGCGTCTACGGCGATTACACTTACCTGAACAACAAAACCGACGCCGACCACAACAGCCAGTACTACGCCTTCAAACTCAAGGAACAAAAATACTCCAGGCATCAGCTGGGTATGGGGCTGCGCTGGACCAGGAGCCGGTTGAAACTGGATGCTTACGTAAAGTGGCTCGACGGCTACACGCATCCGGCGAGCCTAGACGGCGTACTGCATCCGGTGAACGTCGAGTTTCCCTGTTTCTTTAAAACCAAGTTCCGCATCGCCTACGCGTTTAAGATGCCCGGTTTTGATATGGATGATTATGATGCCGAAGCGGAACTGGTCGTCAATGATGTCATCGGGGCGAATACGATAGAGGCCGAATCACTGTATTACCGCGAACCTGATGTGTGGCTGGGATTGAAGGTGAAATTCTAGCGGCATAACTTTTTTGTATCAGAAACTTACCCAAGTGAAACTTTTTCCGTGCCGGGTTGTCTAAGCGACAAATGGCCGGAAAAACACGTCCCCTCAACTGCAAACAACCTCCCAGACTGAGAAAAATGACCGTTCCGCGCTTTTTGCCCCGCGGGCCCCGGTTTTCCGTCCATCCGAAACTCAAGTTACAACACTTTAAATTTCAACGCTTTATCAAACAAAGGAGTCTGTCATGAAACATTCACGCTTTATTCTGATCCTCACGGTGATCGCCTTCGCCGCCGTACCCGCGTCCACCGCTCTGGCCGGTCAAGGCGGCCGAGATGGCTGTCCGGGCTATGGCTTGAACGGCAAGGGCTTTGACGGTCACGGCCGCGGCCACGGTCAGCGCCGTGGCAAACGGGACAAGGGTATGGACGGCATGCTCTATGCCAAGACCCATTTTCTCCTTAAACATCAAGATGAGCTGGGACTGAGCGAAGACCAGGTGAAGCAGATCAAGAAGCTGAAACTCTCCACCAAGAAGGCGGTCATCGCCAAAGAGGCCGAGATCGATATCGTCACGGTCGACCTGCACGCCGTCCTTTGGGAAGAATCCCCGGATGCCGCCGCGGTCCGCTCCCTGGTCTCCAAGAAGTACGACCTTAAAAAGGAAAAGGCACTGACCGTCACCGACGCCTTCCTGCAGCTGAAGACGGTTTTGACCGCCGAACAAAAGGAGAAGGCCAAGGCGGTTTGGAAGAAGAAACGGGACGGTCAGCGCAAGTTCCGCCAGATGCCTTCCGCCATGCCCGAACCGATGAACGACGAATAATCCGCCGTTAAAAATCAGTCATTGATAAAAAGTGCAAAGAGGACAGTCCCGCGGGGCTGTCCTCTTTTCTGGTGAGATGTTTCCCGCCATGCAGCTCCGTGAAATCAAACAACGGGCAGAATCCTCATTAACTCATATACTCATCTACATAGGTCGCAACCTGTGGTTGCGACCTTTCTCATCATATTTTAATGTTCCCTTAATCTTCTCTTAATCTACGCTTTGCTACACTGCCACTCAGTTGGTTGACGCAAACAACGGATAATCACCAACCTAAAAAAGGAGGTATGTGATGAAAACGTTAATGGGTATCACCCTGCTGGCCCTGATCATCGGATTGGCTGCGCCGTCATTCGCTTTCTTCGGCCTGCCGGAAACGGTGGAGGGGACGGTCGAGGAGGTCGATGAAGACATCCTGGCCGTGCACACGGTCAAGGGGAACACGGAGAAGATCATCCAGATCCTGCTGGGGCCGGAGACCGAATACACTGACATAGCGGCCGCGGACGAGCTCAAGCCCGGCGATGTGGTTCAAATCAAATACAAAGAAAAGGACGGCGACCGCATCGCCGTCTCCGTGACGAAGATCGCGGCGAAGGTGTCGAGGGAGTTGAAGATTTAGTTCCTGTGAACGTGAGTCGGGATAAGGGATACGGGATAAGTGATAGGAACAGTTTACCGCCGTTTCACCGGAGTAGGCCCGGGAGGCAAACCTGATTTGCCGCAGACTGTTCTTATCCCGTATCACGTATCCCTTATCCCGTTAGAAAAGGAGCGCATCATGAAGAAAAGAATCCTCATTGTCGACGACGAAGAACGGATCCGTAAGGTCTACAAACGCTTCCTGTACGCCGTCAGCATCAAGCTGTACGACGTCACCGACACAGCCGATGCCGAGGAGGCCACCGAATGCCTGATCCGCCACCAGTTCGACCTGGTGATCCTCGATCTGCGTATGGCCGGTGTGGACGGCCGGGAGCTGTTTGCGATCATCAAGGAATGTAACCCGCAGCAGAAGGTGATCGTGGCCAGCGTCTATCCCATCGACCGACAAAGGCGCATGGTGCCGGCCGCCGACGACTACTTTGACAAGGCCGACGGCCCGATCAGGCTGCTGGAGGCGGTTACGCGGAATATGGCTTGAGAGGCCGAGGCGGTGGGAAGGAAATTTAGTGGTGATTAGTGATTGGTGATTAGGGATTTGGGATTATGCCCGTTGGTCTATTTTGGCATTAGGGTATGAATCAAGGGTGGCACCCTGCTTAACCAATCAAGGTCGATAATTCAAATCCCCAATCCCTAATCACCAATCCCAAATAAGCACTTCCTTGGCACCAAATATCTTTACGCAAATTTCACAATTCTCCTCTTTACTCGACGGTAGTCCGGGATTATACTGATATCAAATCGTAGGCGCACCGGGGTTTTTAGCCATCCCGGCCGGCAGCCCTTTGTTGGTCCATCCCATTGCCGGAATAAGTCGCGCGCCGTATTTCCTGATCAATACCAATTGAATTCCGGAAACCTGCCCCTGGGTCACCGAGGGATATTCCTCTGTCCGCGGCCGTGTTTCCGGTCCCGAATACCGATTAACACAGATTTGTATCTGGTTTTTCACCTTCACGGAGGAGGACCATTATGAGTGATTTACTTTGGATGAACATGCAATTGTCCGACCGCTGTGTCTCCCGGATGCTGGAAGAAGAGACGCAAACGCAGGAAGACAACAAGACCCTTTTCGAGATGCTGGCCGAGACCTACTTGGCGCCGTTCCAGCACAAAAGCGCTCCGGGCCGGGGCAAGGCTGCCAAGCGCATATTCGGTGATACGCCGGGAAGTTTCGGCGGCCGCGACAGATCACAGTGGTGACCGCGCGGGACACTTTTATTCCCGGGGACAAGTTCCGGCCGGACGTGTGTCGGGTCGATTTCCGGTAAAATCCGGGACGGGACGCTGATTATGGACTATAATGCCTGAAATGCAGCGGATAGCGTCTAGCGGTTGGGGTTGAGTAAGGGGGCAGCAATTAGGAAACAGTGAAATTGGGGAATAAACATTCCAGCCTCGTCAGTACTAACCACTCATCCCTAACCCCGAAATGGTGCCTCCTGAAACTAACCGCTAGCCGCTAAACGCTAACCGCTAGAAATAAGTGCATCATGAGCGATAGTATTTCTCCCTTAAAGAAACTCGCCTTTACAGTCATCGCCGTCATCCTGGCGCTGGTCATTATCCTGTCCGTCAATGAAGTTGTTTTCCGAATCGTGCGCGGCGCCCCCAATCCGCTGGGGGCGACGACCCAGCAGACCATGACGTCGCTGTTCGAACCGGGGACCGTCATGAAGGACAAGACCAATCAGTTCAACGAGTACAACTACACCGCGCATATCAACAGCCACGGTTACCGCGGCCCCGAGTTTGTCACGCCCAAGCCCGCTGGGGTCAAGCGTGTCATGCTCATCGGTGATTCGTTCACCTTCGGTGTAGGCGCCGACGATGACGAGACCATTCCTGCCTTGGTGGGCGAGCGTTTAAAGAAGATCGATCCGGCGGTGGAGGTAATCAACGCCGGGGTCGGTCATGCCTCACCGATTTATCACTGGGTGAACCTGCAGAATTTTCATCTGAAACACCAGCCCGACATCGTGGTCCTGCTCCTGGACCTGACCGACATCCAGGACGACTGGCGGCATGAGGGGCAGGCCCGCTACGACAAGAAGGGGAATATCAAGGCCTTCGACGTCACCTATGAAAACGGTAAGTGGTCGTGGTGGCGCTGGCTGACCTTTTATTGCGCCAGCTGGCTGCAGTTCGACAAGAAGGTGCTGCGGTCGTTCGAGAAGAAAAACATCATCGGCTGGGAAAAGTACAAGGAGCTGAAGAAAGAAGGCATCCGCTCCAAGGCCTACATCGTCAATATGGAAGAGGGGAGCCTGCCGGAGAAGAAGCTGCTGGAGTTCGACGGGCTGCTGTTCCTGCGCGGGAAGACGCGCGAGCGCCTGATCCGCAAACAGTTCAAGCGCACCGCCGGTTATCTCGACAAGATCAAGGCCGAGCTCGACGCGCGCGGGATCCCGCTGGTCCTGGTCGCGTATCCGTACGGGATTTACGTCGGGGCCGACGAGTGGAACGAGGGACGTTACACCTGGGGCTTCGACAAAGACCGGCTCTATACCGACCACCTGCCTTTTGAAATCATCGGCGAGTACGCGCAGTCGCGCGGTATTCCCTATATCAACACCACCCCCGCTCTGATTGCGGCCCGCAAGGATTCCCGGGAACCGTTCTATTTCAAATGGGACGGTCACATGACCCCGGCGGCGAATCGTATCGTGGCGGATGTGCTTGCGAGTAGTCCCCATGTCCTTCAGGCAGTGAAGAATGTGCGCTAGGGTGGTGTAGCCAGAAAGCGTGCGAGGTGATGGGTGCTGAGTGATGAGCTTATCCGGCACGGGCCAAGGCCTGCACATGATACGATCATCACTCATCACCCACGACCCATAATACAACCGTCTCTCCCCACC
>JAGQKV010000027.1 GCA_020429915.1 Candidatus Omnitrophota bacterium
CACGCCGACAAGGCCAAGGCCTTTGAGGTCTACAGCGAACACTATCTCGCCACGGACGGTCAGATTTACTGGTCGGATTCGCATCAGATGAGTTTCTACGTGGAGGGCTACATCGAGTATCTCGAGAAGGTGATGCCGGATTATCCCAAGGGCTCGCTGATGATCAGCGAGGTCTATGTCCCGCGCGACCGGCTGACGGATTTCATCGAGCAGGTGATCAAGGATGTGCGGGAACAACAGATGAACGTCGTCTACGGCACGATGCGGCTGATCGAACGCGATGACGAGAGCTTTCTGGCCTGGGCGAAACAGGATTACGCCTGTATCATCTTTAATCTGCGCGTGGAGCACAGCGAGGAGGGGCTGGAACGGGCGCGGCTTCAGTTTCAAACGCTGATCGACCGGGCGCTGGAGCGCGGCGGGTCCTACTTCCTGACCTATCACCGCTGGGCGCGTCCCGATCAGGTGCTGGCGGCGTACCCGCAGTTTATTGATTTTCTCCGGAACAAACTGCGCTTCGACCCGCAGCAGCGTTTTCAAAGCGAGTGGTACCGGCACTACCGTGATGTCTTCGCGGATAAACTCGGACTCCCGGAGGAGGAATCCCGCTTATCCAGCGGCGGGTCTGCGGAGGACCGCACGCCGCAGTCGTCATGGGAATTCGAGGAAGATTTCCGTCTGGGCCAAGCGTCGGCCGGCGAACGCATCGAGGAGCTGGCCGCAGTGCTGATCCGTAATGTTCAGGCGACCGACCTTTATAAACGCGGGACCCGGGCGTTCCGTCGCGGCCGTTACCGCAAGTCTGTTTCATACTTCCGGCGGGCGCTGGAACTGAACCCGGATTTCTATTACGTTTACAATGATATGGGACTGGCCTACAAGAAGCTGGGTCAGGACCAGGACGCGGTCGCGAGCTTCGACGCGGCGCTACGTATTAAACCCGACTATCACATGGCGCTCAACAACCGCGGCATTATGCGCGAGCGGCTGGACGACAATGACGCGGCGCTGGACGATTATACCGCCGCGATCAATGCCGATCCGTTTTATGCCTACGCCTATTTCAATCGCGGCAACATTTACAAGAAACGCGGTATGGACGACCTGGCGATTGCCGATTACACCGAGGCGATCACACTGAAATACAATTACGCCCCCGCCTTCAACAACCGCGGCATTCTCTATCAGAAACGCGAAGACTATGACGCGGCCGCTGCCGATTACGACAAGGCCCTGGAATGGAACCCTGAGTACGCTTATGCCTGCAACAACCGCGCGATCATCCATGAGAAGAAGGGGGAGTGGGAGCAGGCGATCGAACTCTACAGCCGGGCGCTCGAGATCAAACCCGATTATCAAACCGCCTATTACAACCGCGGCAACGCGTACCGCCAAACCGGTCAGTGGAAGAGTGCGGTCAGGGACTACTCGCGTGTTATCAAACTGGCCCCCGGATTATCCAAGGCCTACTATCAGCGCGGGCGTTCGTACAAAGAACTCGGCCGTTATCGCAAGGCCGTGCGCGATCTGACCAAGGTGATCGAGTTGGGCAAGGGGTTCAACGACAGTTACCTCGAACGCGCCGAGGCGTATCTGCAGCTGCATAAAACCGAACAGAGCCGGCAGGATATCGAGAAGGCGAAAGAATTGGGGTTGAAAGTCTCGGGGGATCTACTCAAGAAAGTCGAGCCAGTCGCGGATACCAGCGGTCAGCGTGCAGCGGACAGAGAAAAGTGAGTGTTTGGGGATTTAGAGGCAAGTGTGAGTTAGTAAGTTAGGGCAGAGTAGGAGGGATGGTCAGAGTCTTGGCCCTGATTCCTGCCTGGTCGCTGTCCGCTAGACGCTGTATCATATCTCATGCGCGCAACTGTTTTTCAGCATCGACGACGTCGCGGTTGATCCGGTCGATGGCCTCGTGCGCGCGCGCCTTCAGCCCGTCACTGACCGGGCCTTCGGTCATTTCCTTCAATAACTGCATCGCCATGCGGAAGTAGCGGACCAGCTCGCCTTCGTCGGCCGGGCAGGTCTGCATGACGTGATTGAAATCCTCGCCCTTGAACCATGATTCCATGGCATTGGCCAAATGGAAATGACACGCCTTACTGTAAGGTTTGATGCGCAGGCCGTGTTCGGCGCGCAGGATGGGAAAGATGATGTCGTTGCCGATACGCTGCAGGTACTTCGCGCTCTTGCTCAGCTTGGGTTTGCGCATGCCCTTGCGCGGTTCAAAACACGCCGAGACCGCCAGCACCGCCAATTGCCCGGGACTCAGTTCGTCCAGGACCCCCTGATCGAAGAACTCGGCGAGCAGCATTTCATAACCGTACACCTGCGCCGCGAAGGCGCCCTTGGCGGTGACTTTATTTTTACGGATGTGCCCGAGCTGTTTGAGGATCTTGACCTTGGCGCGTAGCATGTGCTTGGCCTTCTGCCGGTTCTTCGGCGTTTGCTGATAGGCGTGCAGCGACAACGGATAGATGTCGTACAACCGCTCCTTGTGCCGTTGATACAGGTGCAGGATAGTGGCGTACGACGCGTTAAACCGCGAGCTGACCCGTTCGGGTTCGCCGTGCAGCATCCGCGCGACGTCTTCCGCCTCGACCATCAGCGGGTCGATCCGGCAAAACACGAAGCCCTCCGCGTCGATCCCGCGCCGTCCCGCCCGCCCGGCCATCTGATAAAAGTCCCTGGTCTTCAGTGCGCGGAAACCGTCGCCGTATATTTTGCGCAGTTCATCGAAGACCACGGTGCGCGCCGGCATGTTGATCCCCAGCGCAAAGGTCTCGGTGGTAAAGATCACCTTGATCAGACGCGTGGTAAAGAGTTGTTCGATTACTTCCTTCAGGGTCGGCAGCATGCCGGCATGATGATAGGCGATACCGCGCTCGATAAGCGGGGCGATATCATAGGTGCTGGGTTCATGCGCGATGTCGTACTTCTCGATGAGCGCGCGGAAGCGTGTCTTGATTTCCGTGTGTTCCTCGGGAGTCAGAAAATCGAATCCCTGGATATCCACGGCCAGTCCTTCAGCGCGCCGCCGGCTGAAGCAGAAATAAATGCAGGGGACCAGCTGCTTTTCTTTGAGATGGCGGATCAAGTCCACGGGATCGTTCGGGATGCGGATATGCGACCGTTTTTGGAAACGCTGCCAGCGCGGGACGCCCTGCGCTGCCGCGCGCATCGACTTTTGGGCCTGTTCCAGATTGTCCGCGATGCGGCCGGCGCATTGAAAGGCAAAATGCAGGGGGACGGGCCGGCGGTCCTCAACCACCACCTTGACCGGCCGGTCGTGCAGGGCCTCCATCCAGCCGGCGATCTGATCAATGTTCGGGATCGTTGCCGACAAACCGAGGATGTTCATGTGGTCCGGCAGGAACATCAAAGACTCTTCCCACACACTGCCGCGTTCGGTGTCGTCCAGATAATGCAGCTCATCGAAGATGACCCAGGAGTAGTCAAGCAGGTTGGAATGTTCTTCGACGATCTTGTTGCGGAAGATCTCTGTGGTCATGATCAACGTGTGAGCCCCGGAATTGATGGTGACGTCACCGGTCATGATGCCGACGCGGTCCGGATAGAGCGCGGAAAAGTCGCGATATTTCTGATTCGACAGGGCCTTGATCGGAGCGGTGTAGATCACCTTGTCATCGTTCTTGAGGCAGGTGGTGATCACATGCTCGGCGATGACGGTCTTGCCGGCGCCGGTGGGCGCCGCCACGATCACGGAGTGGCCCTGGTTGATATGTTCGATCGCCTGAAGTTGAAACGGGTCGTATTGCATGCCGACTATTATAGAGGGAAGGGGGAATGAATGAAATAGCGGCGGTAAAATAACCGGAGGGCGGCCGAACGGATACCGGTCCGGAACAAAACAGTCATCCGGATGCGATTTAGTTATCATCCGCCCGGAGCTATGCTAGAATACTGCTAAAAGACCCGACCGGCCCACCTATACCAAGGATTCACAGTGGAGCATCCTCCGCACCAACCCGAAGACCTTAAAACCCTGCACTCTCCCGCGGCCATTCGCGAACGTCTGGAGGCCGGGGTGACCCACAGCTATCTGAAAGATTTTGTCTACGGTGCCATCGACGGGGCGGTGACAACCTTCGCCGTGGTCTCCGGCGTGGCCGGGGCCGGACTGTCCAGTTCCGTGATTATCATCCTCGGGCTCGCCAATCTGATCGCCGATGGTTTCAGCATGGCTGTCAGCAATTTTCTCGGGACGCGGGCCGAAGAGCAACTCCGGGAACGGATCCGTCGCCGGGAAGAGCAGCATATCCGGGACATTCCCGAGGGGGAGCAGGAGGAAATCCGGCAGATCTTCGCCGCCAAAGGATTTCAGGGAAAAGACCTGGAACGGGCGGTGCAAATCATCACCGCGGATCCCAAACAGTGGATCGATACGATGTTGCAGGAAGAATTCGGCCTCCCGCTTGTCGGGCCGTCCCCGTGGCGCGCGGCCTTGGCCACATTCGCCGCCTTTGTCCTGGTCGGGTCCGTGTCGCTCATGGTATTTATTTACCAATGGCTCAGCGGCGCCAGCGTACCGTATGCCTTTGCCTTGAGTTCCGTGATGACCGGCGCGGCCTTCTTCGCCGTCGGTGCGATGAAAGGGCATTTCGTGGAACAAAAATGGTACATGTCCGGTCTGGAGACCCTTCTCGTCGGAGCGACGGCCTCAGCCCTGGCCTACGGGGTCGGCGCCCTTCTCAAGACCGTGATCTAATCTCACCCTGCTTTCCGTTATAATTGCTCCCACGGGAGACTTTTCTTTCGAGAATAACATTCCGAGCAATGTATCCACATAGATGTGTGGCATTGGCCGGTGGCCGTAATAACCGCTGTGGTTTGACAGGCTTACCTTAATATTGCATACTTGTAACGGACAGAATGGCAGTCGAGAAAGGCAAGCTGTTTCGAAAGAGCAGTACGCAAAGCCACAGGCCTAAAACCCCATGGCGCGGGGAAAAGGCGGCTGGGTTACCCCATGGACAGACTATGGCCCACTCTTTCGGATAGGAAGAGTGGGCTTTTTATTTGGCCGGGGAAGGGCTCCGACCGTGCGGCGTAAAGACGTCCGGGACGGGGCCGTCCCCTTTTTTATTTTTAGGAAAGACTGATGAAGCCGCGTACTTTATTGATCGGAGTATTACTGCTGAGCTGGTTGCTGCACTCGCAAATGAGCAACGCGTGGGTGGACTACGACCGCAGTGTCACCGTGCGCACACCGCCCAAGCAAGGTCAGATCGACAAGGCTCCTTTTAACTTCGGAGAATTCACGATCGTTCCGCGGGCATCCTTTGATATCGAGGCACGGGTCCTGAGCCGCAAGTCATACCTGTTCGGGACCGAGGCCAAGCTTTCGCCGGTGGACTTTGCCATGGGGTGGGGGCCAATGTCGAATTATCACGTCTTGAAGGATCTGCGGATTTCCCAAAATAACCGCTGGTATTTTTACCGGTACCGGGAAGCCCCCATTATGCCGTCGGAAATCATTCGCAACAGTGCCAACATGCATATGATCCCGGCGGACAAGTATGTCAAAAAGAAGCTGATGGACGTCCGCCGCGGCCGTATTGTCCGGATAAAAGGATATCTGGTCAACGTGCGCGGCCCCAACGGCTGGCACTGGAACAGTTCCATGACCCGCACCGACAGTGGCAACGGGTCTTGCGAGATCATCTTTGTCGAAGACATCGAAATTCAATCCTGAGGATAAGTATCGAATACCGAGACAAGGCTGTTTACGGAGGAGAAACAATGATTCATTCTGACTTGCCCGCGCTGGCACTCTTTACCGCCGGCGCCATCGCTGTGATCCAACAGATCGAACTCGAAGTTAGTCCATCCACAGATCAAACGGAGAAGGAATATCCCGCTTGGGAGGAGAAGCTCTCCCGATACCTGCCGTTTCTGTATTAGTCTGAATATCCCGCCGTTGCCCAATAAGGAGATATCAGTCCCGGCGGTCGCGATTCAAACGGAATGTCCCGGAGAATCCGCGCATGGTGAGAATCCTTGCATGATGACGTCGTATTTTTGATAAAATATGCTACAATGGGATCTCTTGAAGAGGTCTCCGGCGGGCGTTCCTCCGGAGAAATGGATATCCAGGAGCATATGATCAAGACCCGTCAAACAGCCCAAACGCCGATCAAACTCTTGATCAGCCTGCTCACCTTGTGCGGTTGTGCCATTTTTGTGTTCTGGATGGCCACCGGTGCCTATGTCGCCAAGCAGACCGCCGATGATTCCGCGCGCATCGCCAAACTCAAGACGGTCAGTGCGGCGCTGGAAACTTTTCGCGAGGTTAACACCGAATATCCGGTCGCGCTGGGCGCCTTGCTGAAGGAGGGAGCAGTCCCGCCTTTACTGTCCCGGCAGTCGCTCGACCAGCCCGGTTATACCTATGAGTACAACCCCTCCCCGGACAACTTCGCCCTGCACTTGAAGCCGGAAACCGGCGCGGGCGCCTATTACTACACCGATAAAAGCGGTGACGTTCGCGTGAGCCTCAACGCCCCCGCCGGAGCGACCAGCCCGTTATGGTCGAAATAAGGCGCATTTACCGTCTGCCGCATGCCCGCTCCGAACCACATCATATCCTTGACGGACTTACCGCGACCAACAAGCTCCTGGCCAGTATTTTGGCTATCGGCATTGCGTTCGGTGTCTTGTGGGGGGTGATCGCGGGAGGCGAGGCGATGCAGACGGCCAAGCGCGAGGCCATAACCTTGTCTCTGATCCGTTCGGTGACCACTGCTTTGGACACCTATTTCTCAGCTAATAACAGGTATCCGCCGGCCCTTATGACGCTGTTGGAGTCCGGCGAGAGAAATCCGCCCTATGTTTCGCCGCGGACACTGGAATTTCCCGGCTACGCTTTCGATTACGGAGCTACCCCCGGCGGCTACGTTCTGCGTCTTGCCCCCGCGGATACCAGAGGCCTGTATTTTTATGTGGACCAGTCGGGCGTCATCCGCGGGAAGCGGGGAAGCCCGGCGGAGGTGGGCAGTCCGGAGTGGCGGCGTTGATCAAATATCAGTGCAGGGATGAAGATCGCTCCCAATGAAGGACTTAGGGATTTTTTTGTTTGACAAAAATGTTGAAGTCACGTAAGGTGAAGAAGCATTTGAAACATTCGAAGCGATTTTATTGTCCGCTCTGACCGTGCGCGTCTGATCTAAGCTGAAACATAACCCCTTGATTTCATTAATGAAATTGTTTCACAGTCCAGTCGCGCTATCAGTCTATTTCTCGCTTAGTCTCTTGCTTCTTACCCCCACCCATGCCGCAGGCCGTGTCCTCGACGGCCGCAAGGTCCTTTACGATCAAAACTGGAATGCCAAAAAAGAAGCCCATTTTGTACAGGGCGTTAAGGACGGTCCCTACAAAGAATTTGATGAGCACGGCACGACCCGGATCAGCGCCAATTACAGCAATGGATTGCTGGACGGACCTTTTCAGGCCTATTACGACAACGGCGTGGTGGGAGTGGATGCCGCGTATAGGGCCGGTCAGCTCAACGGGCCCTACCGAAGTTTTTACCGCAACGGTCGAAAAAAGGCGGAGGCCCATTTTGCGGACGGATTTCTGGATGGGGACTACACAGGTTATTATCGTGACGGGAAGGTGAAGACTAAACACACCTACCGGATGGGCAAACGGGACGGTGATTTTATTGCCTATTATCCCAACGGACAGGTGAAGACCGAAGTCAAATATGAAAACGGACATCCCGAGGGCGCCATCCGACAGTTTCATCCCAACGGCAGCAAAAAACTGGTGGGAAAATACCGCAACGGTCTCAAAGAGGGGGCTTTTCAGTATTATTCCGAAAACGGTGAGAAAATCGACAAGCTAACCTATCGCGAAGGGCGGATCACCGCGTATGACTAGCGGAACGGAACGCACACTCAGAAAGTTTATTTCGACGGTGACCGTCGTGTGTTTCATGACGGTCAACGCCGTGCCGTTTCCCGGGATGCCGGTCTTTGAAACGCGGGAGGCGGCTGCGGAGAGTGTACGGGTGCCGATGCCGGATCCGGATTCGATCTTCGCCGACGGCTTTGAGTCCGGGGATGCCGTTCGCTGGTCCGACGCGCTTGATGTCGACCGGGCCGAAGAGGACCCGGTCACAGATGTGGCGCTTTCGCCCACCCGCGGCGCGGCCACGGTCAATCAAATGATCGTTGATTCCGCACGGGCCTCCGAACGGGCGCAGGCACAGAGTGATTTCGTCGACGACGCGGTCATCGATCGGGCCGGCCGGCAGACCGACGACGTGTTTAACGCCTTTGATGATTTCTCCCGGGCCGTGAACAATCAATACGCCCAACTGGACCAGCTGTTCGCCGCGCACAACGATCTCTACTCTTATATTAACGGTCTGGACCGCGTGTCCGATCAGAATGCCAT
Source organism: Candidatus Omnitrophota bacterium (assembly GCA_020429915.1). GTDB lineage: Bacteria > Omnitrophota > Gorgyraeia > Zapsychrales > Zapsychraceae > JAGOSC01. The sequence goes on from JAGQKV010000027.1 coordinate 8,422, forward strand.
CGATTTCAACCGTCAGACCGACATCCTGGCCCAGCAGGTCGATCCCATGATCCAGCAGTCGCGCAACATGGCCAACCGCGCTACGAGCGTTGACCGTCAACTGGACAGTCTCTCAGACAGTATCAGCAAGGCCCGGATGTCCCAGGGGCCGGCCGGCTCGGCCGTCGCTCAATTGCGGCAATCGGTTGATGCCACCCGCCGCGCTTTCGGCGAACTGCAAGCCGCCGCCCAACATCAGGGAATAAAGCTGGGCGGACGTACCGGAGAAGTCGACGGTTTTCTCGACGGACTTTCCCGCAATGCCGATGATCTTGACAATTATATCCAACAGCAGGACGCCTATCTCGGCCGGGGTAAGGGTTTCCTGGACCAGGCCCGGAACGCAGTCGGCCGGCTGAAAGATGAGGCCCAGGTTCAGCAAGCCTACTTCGAACAGGCGCGTGAGTTTTTCCGCGGCTCCAAGATCACCTCCGACAATAATTTTACACCCGTCAACAATCCGGCCGGCATCATGCGTGCCGGCGAACATGTCAACGAAGACGATTTGTGCCAAAGTCTCGACGAAAATTGGTATTCCTTCGAAACCTGCGACGACAAGTGCGATTACCGGCCGTGCCTGTATAAAGGCGGCCGGGGGTATACCGCCTGTTACGAATGCCCGTCCCCGGACAGTGAGTCATGCTATGACTACGGGATGATCCCGTTGTTGCATCCGTTCTGCGGGCCCGGAGGTTTCTGTCAACAAACACCCGAGATGTGGTGCGGTCCGCCGTACACGTTTACCGACAAGTACAAACAATCACAAACTTGCACGTTCTGCGCGATGCGAAAGGACGAATGCGCCACCAAAGGCGTGTCCGGCAGCGGGATGTGGTATCCGGCTTGCCAGGCGGCTTGCGCCAACACCGGCGGCAAATGCCAGTTTGACGGCTTTTACATGGAACCGGATATCTGGGGCCATACCGATACATTATCATGCTGGCGCTGCGAGCCGCCGCCACCGCCTTCGACCTGTGAGGACCTGAAGTGGGGCCACACGCTTAAGGCGGATTGTGATGCCAACTGCAACGCCCCGGATATGTGCGTGCAAGGAATGTTCGAGATGCGCGCGGCCGACGAATATTTGCACCGGCTCGCGCGAAAGGCCGGTATGGATCCCGGTCGGCCGCCGGGCGGCGGTGATAACGGCGGACCGGTCGGACCGGGTCCGGAATCACCCGAAGGTCCGGGCGGACAACCCGGCGGTACTCCGGGCGGAACGCCCGGTGAAGGCGGACAAGCCGGCGGCGGCGGTTTTGCCCCCGGTCAGGGTCAAGGCTCCGGCGGCCGCGGCGGACAGGAAGTCCCCGGCGGTGAAGGACCGGACCCGACAGGAACCAAACCTACTCCTCCCGCCCCCGGCGGGACCTCCAGCGGCGGCGGAGCGACAACCGTCGGCGGCGGCGAAGGACCCCGTCCGACCGGTACACAATCCACAGGCACACCGGCACCGACCGGTGAAGGCGGCGGTACAACCACATCCGGCGAACAACCCGGCGGCGAGGAGCGTACTCCTCCGCCGACACCGAGCCGGCCCAAACCGCCTGAATCCGCAGAGCGCCCGCAAAAGCCGGCCGGAACAAAGCCGGAACGGCCCACCGGGGTCAAGACGGAAAATCCCCCGCAAGTGGAACTGAAGTCGGAACCCACACCGACGCAGGAGGCTAAGGACCCGTGCGAAGGACGGCGCGCCTTCGAAACCCCGGCTTCGGACGAATCGGATCTGAAAAAGAATATGCGTTCCCGCATGCTGGAGGCGGCCCGCGGCGGCGCCGGGACCTTCCGGGAATTCCAAAGCAGCATTATGGATAACACCAATGCCTCCGACCAGGAAATTGCGGCTTATGGTGAGCTGATGAATGAACTCCAGGCATGGTCGAGCGATCCGTGCAACGGCCGTACGCGGGCTCCGGGGGGGACGTCTTCCGGCAGCGGCGGCGAGTCTCCGCAACCGACCCCGACCGAAACACCGGCGCCGACCAGCGAGCAACCGCGACCGACCGAAACGACCTCGCAGACACCGGCGGATCCGTGCGCCGGAAAACGTTCGTTTGCATCCCCGGCGGAAGGAGAGTCGGGCGACAAGCGGGCGATGCGTAATCGTATCATTCACTCAATGCGCGACGGCAGCGAATCATTCCGCGGATTTATCGAGTCCATGATCGGCGAGAATTCTACGGCCAATGAAATCGAACGGCGCCTCTTCGTGGAGTTAATTAAGGAATTGCAGGAATGGGCCAAAGATCCGTGCAATAACCGCCAGCGTGAAGCGGTTACCCCGACACGGGAAACCCCGTCCGCTCCGGCCCCCACGGCCGGCACCGGCACGCAAGGCGAGGACCCGTGTGCGGGCAAGCGAACCTTCTTCCAGTCGCCGGACAATGAATCCGCCGGCAAGAAGGCGATGCGCGCACGCATGATCAATGCGATGCGCAGCGGAGCGGAGGCCTTCCAGACATTGCAAAGTGATGTGATGGACGGATCAAATTCATCCCAGGACGATATCAGAGACTTCGGGGAACTGATGCAGGAGCTGCGTACATGGGCCAATGATCCGTGCAATCCCAGTTCGCGGGCCCGCGGAGGAACATCTTCCGGAGGCGGTTCCGAGGCCCCGCGGCCTACATCGACAACTTCGCCGCCGCCGCAAACCTCGCAACCGCGTGATGGCGCGACCACCGCGTCCCGTGCGCCGGACCCGTGCGCCGGAAAACGCGCCTTCGGCACGCCGCCCGCCGGAGAAGACCAACGCAAGACATCGCTGCGCCGCCGTTTCATCGCCGCGGCCCAGGACGGCGGGGATACCTTTAACACTTTCTATCAGCGGAATATGGAGAACGGCAGTGACGAGACCAAGCGTTGGCTGCGGGAATTGATGGATGAGGCCGCCTTGATGTTGCGCGACCCATGCTTTAACAAGAATGCGGAGTCACAAAACGCGACAGCCAGTCGTCCGCGATTGACCGAACAAGGGACCGAATACCTGGCCGCCGGCGGTTGCGCCAATTCACCGGGGCTGATCAACAAGGATTCCTGCGAAGGTTATTGCCGCTACCGCAACCGGGACAACGGACTGTCCACGGCCTGTATCCCGACGCTGAAGGCCCCTAACGGCGAGCAATGCTATGCCTGCCCCGGGACACCGGAGGCAACGCACCCCGGACAACCCGGATGCTACCAGATAGGTAAAATGACAAAGGTGGGGTGCGAATCAATTTGCGAGAACAAGTGTGAAGGCGACGGCACGGCACCGAACACCGAACAGTGCTGGCGCTGCAAGGCGGATGCTCAATGGACGCAGGCGCCGGAGACGCGTCAGGTCCCGCAAGAGTCTGAGGACCCCAAGCCGGAAGAACGTGATCCCTACGCCAATCGCCGTACCCGCGACGGCCGGGTTGTCCCCACTTACGCGTCCCGCGGGGAAGAAATGACCGACGAGGACCGCGCCAAGGCCGCGGCGCAATTAGCCGCGATGTTTGAAACAGGCCAACAGCAAGGTGGCGTGGCCGACGCCAATTACGAACAAACACGTGAGCAGTACAACACCAACATCAGCATTCAAGAGCAGATCAAGGCGGAACAACGCCGTGAATGGCAAAAGATGGAGGAGAAATACGCGGAGTGGAACCGCCGGCATCAGGAATTTCTGGCGCAACCGACAGCTTACGAACAGTTTCTTATCGATAAGGCGGAAGAAGAACAACGGATTGACCGGGAGAAGGACGAATTGCGGGCGGAAATCGGTTCCATCCAGGGCCGGATGCTCAATGAAATCCGTGAAGAGATCAAGGAGAACAGCGATCTGTATGATCCGTACATCCTCAAATATATCTCCGTCGCCGCCGAGATGCAGCATGAGACCCGTCGTCTGGAAGCGATGGCGATCCGCGGCATGATGATCGCACAGATGCGCATCAAGGCGATTGAACTCTACATGGAGCAGCACGCCGCGGAGCTGGAGGAAAAACCGTACCTCAAACGCTATCTCACCCGGATGAAACTGCGGGCGCAGCTGCAAGAGATCGAGAATCAGCAGACGATCCTGGAGACCACACTGCTGGTGCGTGTCGGACTGTTGATCGACGTCATCGTGTTTCTGGCTACATTGGGCTCCAGTGCCGTCGGAAAGGGAATGATGGCCGCCGAAGAGGCCGCGATGCGCACCACCCTGGCGGCGGCCCGTTCACAGGCCGGTAAAGGAACGGCCTATGTTGTCGGGGAAGTGCTGGTGCCGCGCGTCGGGGAGATGGGCGCCGGGGAGGCCTTTGCCGCGGCCAACGCGCGATTCTGGGGGACGCAGGCCGCCCGGGAGACCGGGGAGGCCCTGACGACTTCGGCCGCCCGCAACGCGTTGACCACCGGTTCGACCGAGTTGGCGGGACGGGGTGCCAAGGAATTGGTCGAGGAAGGCGGCGAGCTGCTCGGCCGCGAGGGCGGCGAAGCGCTGGCTTCCGGTGCCCGTCGTGAAACCAGCGAGGCCCTGGCCCGCGAGCTCGGTGAGGAGGCGTCGGAGGAAGTGGTATCGCCGGGCGTGCGTGAATTACTCGAAAATTGGACGCTGGATAACGACTTCATGCTGAAGATGAATATTCTGGCCAAGGGCGAGGCCGAGGCCATGGCATCTTTGTTACGCCGTGGCGCGGAACTGGGGATGTCCAAAGCGGAGATGGCGGCGTACAGTTCGCTGGATGATTTGATGCGCGAAATTACCGAACGCGGCGGCGGCAAAATCGTCGAGTACGCGACACGCTTCGGTCCGGGCGAGACCTTGACGCAGGAAGTCGTGGGTCTTGGCGTGCGGATCCTAAAAGGTTCCACGAAAGAGGGGGATGCGGCCCTGTTGCGCCGGCTGGTGCAGGATTTCGAACGCCAGGGGCTCAATTTCTTCGATGAGCTGGCCCGATCCGGAACGCTCGGCGACGACGGCTTCCAGCAGCTCTTCCTTAAAGAAGGCATCGATACGATGCGGAATTTCTTCGTCCGCAACGCAGGCTCCGATGCCGCCGAGGGCACCGTCCGACTGACGGCTAATCAGGTGCAAAATATTCTCAATAATGCAACGGTGCGCATGACCCAGGAACAAATCGAGGCCGTTGGGCGGATGGGGATTCAGGCGGCGGAAGACGGTACGGTGCGTTTGACCCAAGAACAAATGCGTCGGTTCGGACTGGAAGGTGTGGAAGCCGCGGCCGATGGGACTGTCAAACTGACCCAGGGACAACTCAATCAAATGTTGAATCGGACCGGACAGGAAGTCACCGAAGCCACGGTCCGGATGACGGAGCAGGAGCTTGCCGCCATGGGCCGGTTAGGTCTGCAAGCTGCCGAAGACGGCACGGTCAAACTGACCCAACAGCAGATGCAATCCTTCGCGCGTGAAGGAATTGAAGTTGCCGCCGACGGGACGGTAAAGTTGACACGTAACCAAATCAATCAGCTTTTGAATCAGGCGGGACGGGAGGCTTCCGAAGCCACCATCCGCATGACCCAGCAGCAACTCGATGACATCGCACGCATCGCCGGCGGGCAGCTCGACGAGACGTTAATATTGTCCAAGAATCAGATCAATCAACTGCTGAGTCAGGCCGGGGATGCCGCCGCGGGTATGGGCGATGAAACCGTCCGGCTTACGCAACAGCAATTAAAAAATATGCTCGGTTCAGGCAACCGCCAGGGGGCCGTCGACCTGGCCCGGACGTTGACGGGCCGGGAGTTGGCCGAGGCCGCGGAAACCATGTCCGCGCGCGAACTCGCCGAGTTGGCCGAAACGCTCACGACCCGTCAGCTCGCCGAGATGGCGGAAACCATGGGCCCGCGGCAGATGGCGGAGTTGATGGAGACCTTGTCCGAACGCAAAATGGCCGAACTGGCCGAAACGTTGACGGCACGTCAATTGGCGGAGACAGCCAAGACGATGACCGGCCGTGAGCTGGCGGAGATGGCGGAAACCCTCTCCGGCCGGCAATTGGCGGAAATGGCGGAGACCATGTCATCACGTCGGTTGGCCGAGATGGCGGAGACCCTGACGTCACGGCAGTTGGCCGAGATGGCCGAAACCCTCTCCTCCAGGCAGTTGGCCGAGATGGCCGAGACCATGACCGGAGCCCGCTTGCAGGACTTCCTTAAGACATTATCGCCGGCGCAACTGGCGGACGCGACCAAGACATTGACCTCACGCGAACTCGCGGAGATGGCGGAAACGATGACCACCCGTGAACTCGCGGAGATCGCCGAAACGTTGTCCACGCAACAACTGGCCGAGATGGCGGAAACGCTGTCGGCCCGGCAACTGGCGGAGATGGCGGAAACGTTGAGCGCCCGTCAAATGGCTGAACTGGCTGAGACCCTGACATCACGTCAGCTGGCTGAACTGGCTGAAACTCTGACGTCGCGTCAACTGGCGGAAATGGCGGAGACGTTGTCGTCGCGTCAACTGGCAGAGATGGCCGAGACATTGTCGTCCCGTCAGCTGGCGGAGATGGCCGAGACGCTGTCCGAACGTCAAATCGCAGAACTTGCCGAGACATTAACGGAACGTAACCTTCCCGAGCTGGCCCGGACGCTGACCAGTCGTGAGCTGGCCGAACAAGCCCCGACGCTGACGGGGGCCGCGCTGCAGGACGCGCTCAAGACACTGACGCCGGCGCAACTGCAGGACCTCACCCGGACCATGACCTCACGCGAATTGGCCGAGGCGGCCCGCACATTATCGTCCCGGGAATTGGCGGAGATGGCGGAAACATTGTCGGCGCGGCAATTGGCGGAGATGGCGGAAACATTGTCATCGCGGCAGTTGGCCGAACTGGCCGAGACATTGACGTCGCGTCAACTGGCCGAGATGGCCGAAACCTTATCATCGCGACAATTGGCGGAGATGGCCGAGACATTGACGTCGCGTCAACTGGCGGAAATGGCCGAGACCATGACGTCGCGTCAACTGGCCGAGGTGGCCGAGACGATGACCGGCGCGCGTCTGCAGGACTTCTTAAAAACTTTGTCCCCGGCGCAACTGGCCGACGCGACCAGGACGTTGACATCCCGCGAATTGGCGGAGCTGGCTGAAACGATGTCGGCCCGCGAGTTGGCGGAGATCGCCGAGACGTTGTCGACGCGTCAGTTGGCGGAGATGGCGGAAACGCTGTCCTCGCGCCAGTTGGCGGAAATGGCCGAGACATTGTCGTCCCGTCAACTAGCGGAGATGGCCGAGACGATGACCGGCGCACGTCTGCAGGATTTCTTAAAGACCTTATCACCGGCGCAATTGGCGGATGCCACCAAGACATTATCGTCGCGTGAGTTGGCAGAGATGGCCGAGACGATGACCGCGCGCGAATTGGCGGAGATCGCCGAGACGTTATCGACGCGTCAATTGGCTGAGATGGCGGAAACGCTGTCGTCACGCCAGCTGGCGGAGATGGCTGAGACATTGAGCAGTCGTCAATTAGCGGAGATGGCGGAGACGATGACCGGCGCGCGGTTGCAGGACTTCTTGAAGACCTTATCGCCGGCACAATTGGCCGACGCGACCAAGACGCTGACGTCGCGGGAGTTGGCGGAGATGGCGGAAACGATGTCGGCCCGGGAGCTGGCGGAAATAGCGGAGACGCTTTCATCGCGCCAATTGGCGGAGATGGCTGAAACGCTGAGCAGTCGTCAACTGGCGGAGCTGGCCGAGACGTTGTCGGCGCGTCAACTGGCGGAGCTGGCCGAAACGATGTCGGCACGGCAGGTGGCCGAGCTGGCCGAAACACTGACGGCACGCAACATGTCGGAATTAGCCGAGACCCTCGTCGGACGGGGCTTTGCCGAACAGGCGGAGACGCTCACCGGCGCGGCGTTGCAGGATGCATTAAAGACGCTGACACCGGCGCAACTGCAGGATCTGACGCGGACAATGACCTCCCGCGAGTTGGCCGAGGCGGCGCGTACGCTGACCAGCCGCGAGTTGGCGGAAATGGCCGAGACACTCACCTCACGGCAGTTGGCGGAGATGGCCGAAACGCTGAGCAGTCGTCAACTGGCGGAGATGGCTGAGACCTTGTCGTCACGCCAACTGGCGGAGCTGGCCGAAACGTTGTCGGCGCGCCAATTAGCGGAGCTGGCCGAAACGATGGGTTCACGGCAATTGGCGGAGCTGGCCGAGACGATGACCGGTGCGCGGTTGCAGGATTTCTTGAAGACATTGTCGCCGGCGCAGCTTGCCGATGCGACCAAGACGCTGACTTCCCGCGAATTGGCGGAGATGGCGGAAACGATGAGCGCGCGCGAATTAGCGGAGTTGGCGGAAACGATGTCGGCCCGCGAGTTGGCCGAGATGGCGGAAACCTTATCGGCGCGTCAGTTGGCGGAGATGGCAGAGACGATGAGTTCGCGTCAGCTGGCAGAGATGGCCGAGACGATGACCGGTGCCCGCTTGCAGGACTTCCTGAAGACGTTATCGCCGGCCCAATTGGCCGACGCCACCAAAACACTGACCGCACGGGAATTGGCCGAGCTGGCCCCGACGCTGTCGAGCCAGCAAATGGCCGAATTGGCGAAAACTTTGACGGCCCGCGAACTGGCGGAGATGGCCGAAACCATGAGCGCGCGCCAACTGGCCGAACTGGCTGAGACCATGACGTCACGTCAACTCGCCGAAGTTGCCGAGACGATGACCGGCGCGCGGCTGCAGGACTTCCTTAAGACACTATCGCCCGTCCAATTGGTGGACGCGACCAAGACGTTAACCGGACAACAGGTCCGCGAATTGGCCGAGACGATGACATCGCGCGAGTTGGCCCAAATGGCGGAAACCTTGACCGAACGCCAATTGGCCGAACTGGCCGAGACCATGTCGGAACGCCAACTGGCCGATTTGGCCAAGACCGTGGCTGAACGGAATTTGATGGAAGAGCTCGGCGAAACCTTGACCGAAACGCAGATGGCGCGGTTGGCGGAAACATTATCGCCGTCGCAGATCGCTCAGGTCGGCGACGTCTTGCTCGGCAAGGAGGCCACGAATCTTACCGAGACATTAACGGAACGTCAACTGGCTCAACTGGGTGAAACCTTAACCATCGAGCAGATGGAAAAACTGGCTTCCCAGGTGACCGGTTCCGCCGGACGTGAGTTGAGTGAAGATGTCGTCGGTGTCGGATCCAGAGAGGTCCTGGAAAATATGACGTTCGAACAGATGATCGCGCGTATTCAGACGCGAAATATCATTGAGACGACCGAGGCCCTTACCCGGCGGGCATTGGAACTGGGTGCTTCCAAGGCCGAAGTCGCTGCGGCCTCGGCCAATGATCGGTTGCTGCAGTTGGTCCTCGAAAAGGAAGGGCTCAATGTGGTGAGTTCTTCCTACGCGCGTGAAATCATGGCCATCAGTACGCGTGTCTTTTCCGGAAACGCCACCGCCGCCGACCGTGCCGCATTGCAAAATATGATGGAGGCCTCAGCTTCACGCGGTATGAATTTCTTCGATGAACTGGCCCGGTCGGGTACCGCCAGTCTGGAAGAAGGCTTCCAGCCCGTTATCAACGAAGGCGCGGTCGAGGTCCTGGAGGTCTTTGCCAAGGCCGGTGTTCAGCAGGGTAGCGGGCCGGTGGTCAAATTGACGAGCCGTCAGGCCGCCCAACTCGGCGAGACGCTCACCGCCGAGCAGATGTCCAAACTCACGCAGCAGTTGGGAACCGGTCAGACCACAAATCTTGGCGAGACGTTGACGCAAAGCCAACTGCTGGAAATCACGCAACAGCTCACCCCGCAGCAAATGAGTTATTTCGCGGAGACCTTGAGTCTGAATCAAATCAAACAAGCGGCGGTCACAATGACGCCGGCGCAGGTGTCCGAGGCGGCGAAGACACTGACCAGCCGCGAAATCGCGCAATTGGCGGAGACGTTGACCGAGAAACAAGCCAGAGGGCTGTCGGAAACGATCGTCGAACAAAGCGTGGCCGATCTCGGCAAGACCCTGACCGCGCAGGAAATGACGGCGGTGACGGAAACATTCTCACGACGGCAGATCGCTGCGCTGGCCGAGACGCTGACCGAGTCGCAGCTTAAAGATGTCACCGAGGTCATCGGCGGCAATGCCACCGGATCATTGACGGAGAAATTTACCACGCAGGAATTAAAGAATATTGCCGAAGCCCTCACCGGAGAACAACTGGAGCGGCTCGTTCAGAACGTGGGAGACGATACCGGTATGGCCGTGCTGGAGCACGTGACCGGCCTCGGGTCGCGTCAGGCCCTGGAGAGAATGCCGGCGAATCGCTTTATGATGGAGCTGTTGGCCAAAGTCGAAGACAATGCCGTTGAAGCCCTGAGCCAGGCGGCCCGCGAGTCCGGCGTGCCGGACGCGGTGATCCGCGCGGCCTCCAAGACGCGTAATCCCGTCGAGGAGTTGGCCACGGCCGTGGCGCGCGCGAACAATCAGGAGATTGTGACCAGTTCATCCGCCCGTGATCTGATGGCCCTGTCCACGCGGATCATGCAGGGCACCACGAATGAATTTGAAGAGGCCTTTGTGCAGCGCGCCATCCGTGAGGCAGAAGCCCGCGGCGCCGATTATTTTGAGGAACTGGGACGCAAGGTCGTTGTCTCGGGAGAAGAAGGCATTGAGCAGGTCCTCAATCCGGACCTGATCAATCAATTGCGTCAGACCGCCATCCAAAAGGGATGGGTGACACCATAAGAATGAAAAATAAAATAAACATCTATTTGCTGACATTGGGCATGTTGTGTCTGCCGGCCGTCGTGCAGGCACAGGTTTCCGATCGGATGCAGAACCGGTTCAACAACGCCGTCAATCAAGGACAGCGCGGAATCGACGGGCTGCTCAGTGAAATCGTGTCTATGCCCGACGGGCCGAGCAAAGATTGGCAGATGCGGCAATTCGGCGAAGCCTACCAAAAGGCTCAGGAAGACTTGGCCCTGCCCGGCCAGGAGGCCGCGCGACGGGCTCGCGATCAACAGCGCGCCCAGGAAGAACGGGAACGCCGGCGCAATAAGGACAAGGAAGGCGAAGAAGGCGGCGATAATAACCAGGGCGGTAATCAGGGAGGCAACCAAGGCGGTAATCAGGGTGGTAATCAGGGCGGCGGCACCGGCGGTGGCGGCGCTTCATACACCGATTTTACCGATCTGGAAATTGTTACCGATCCGTGGGGACGCATTATCGAAATCAAGGAAAAGGAAACTCCTCCCCCGACGCCTCCGCCTGACCCGAACAATCCCAACCAGCCGCAACAACCGCCGCAACCGCAGGGTCCGGAAGAACCCGGTGACGTTCCGGAGTTGCATGAATTTGACGCCGATAAGGACGGACAGTTGACGGCTTCCGAACTGGAACATTGGCGCCGGGCTTGGGAAGACTGGATGAAGAAAAAGGAAGAGTGGGATAAAGAACAGCAGAAGAAAGAAGAGGAAGGCCAGGGCGGCGGACCCGGCGGTGGTCCCGGCGGCGGTGGCGGCGATGATGACGGCGACGACGGTGATGATGACGACGACGCGACACGCATGTTCCGGCTCAATTGCTGGTACTGTAAGGATATGCCGTTGCAGCATCAATGCGAGGACGGTTTTATCGGCGGGTGCACGCCCGATCCGTGCGAAGGTGTGCGCGAGTGCTGGGAGTGGACCGAGACCGCCGTTGACGGGTCCACGGTCACCTGCCACAGCTGCGACGAGAAGGATGTGGATCCATGTGAACGTTTCCAGATGACCAGCAATTCCAACTGTGATAATCAGTGTCCTGAAGGCGCGGCCGTTTGTGAAGAGGTCCGGATTGATCCCGCGACCGGCACCATTCGCGGGCAGTCGGCGATGCGTGACGACCTAAAATGTTACCGCTGCAAGGACATCACCGAGGGGTGCGTGGAAGCGGACATGATGGATCAGGACTCCTGCCTGGATTATTGCCACGGTGTCGGTGAGTGTGTTCCCGGCGGCAAGGCGCCGAACGGAGAACAGTGCTACGAATGTCATGAGACTATCGATGACCGGAATTGTTATCAGATCGACAAGCAAACATGGATCGGGTGCAAGTCCCTGTGCGAACAGGAAGGCGGGCGCTGTCTGGCCGACGGCCGCGCGCCGAATGGCGAAATGTGCTGGAAGTGTTACAACAAGTCGGAACTGGAAGGGTGCCTGCAATACGGATACCTGGACGCCGACAAATGTTCCGATGAATGTCACGGTGTGGGCGAATGTTCGCCGTCGCTGCGGGCTCCGAACGGCGAGACATGCTATGAGTGTGTGAAGGACGACGAAAAAGGCTGCGTGCAAAGCGACCTGATGACCATCCGCATGTGCGAAAGCTATTGTATGGATGCGGGCGGACAATGTGTCCCGGGAGAACGCGCGCCGAACGGGGAGCAGTGTTTCAAATGCGAGAATGAGACCGACGGTAAAGACTGTGCTTCGCAGGATAAATTCAACAAGGATACCTGCGACCAATACTGCAAGGACATCGGCGAATGTCTGCCCGACGGTATCGCTCCGAACAATGAACCGTGTTTCTACTGCAAGGAAATCAGCGGCTACCAGCAAAAGTGCGGTTTGCTGGAGCTGGGTGTCGGCGGATGTCCGGGGACTTGTTCCGAGGACGAGGACTGCCGGACGGTCACCCTGGAAGATCAGACCGTTTGCCACAAGTGTTCCGTCAAGGAAACCGAAGACGACAGGTGCGAGGCGGCCGAAGCCCTGCCGGGTGACTGTCCGGGCAGCTGTTCGGAGGATGAGGACTGCGAGCCGAGTATTCTGGCCGACGGAACCAAGTGCCACAATTGCCATCCTAAAGAAGATAACTGTGAAGATTACGGATTTACCGAACAATGTCCGCAGGGGCAAGTGTGCCATCCGGCCGCAACTTTGTCGGGCAAGGAGTGCTGCGAATGCCGGCCGGAGATCATCAAAGATCCGTGTGAGCAGGCCGAAGCGCTGCCGGGAGATTGTCCGGGGAGCTGTTCGGCGGATGAGAACTGCGAGCCCAGTATTTTGGCGGACGGAACCCGTTGTCACAATTGTGTGGAAAAGGAAGCGTGCGAAAAGGCCGAGGCGCTGCCCGGCGACTGTCCCGGCAGCTGTTCATCCACGCAAACCTGCGATCCGAGTATCTTGCCGGACGGGACCCGCTGTCACAATTGCATCGATAAGCATCCGTGCGAAGTAGCAGATGTGCTGGCCGGGGATTGCCCGGGAACATGTTCGGCGGACCAGGAGTGTGATCCTTCGATCCTGGCCGACGGGACCCGGTGCCATATGTGCCGGGAAAAACCCGATCCTTGTTTGGATGTCCAGTGTCCGGGGAACACAGACTGTCAGACTTACGAATGTGTGGACGGTGATTGCATCGGAACGAACAAAGAAGGTTTCTGCGACGATCAGAATAAGTGCACATCCGGCGATCAGTGTTCCGCCGGGGAATGCCGTGGGGCGCCTGTCGAGGTGCCGGCAGCAACGCAGTGTATGTCCTACAGCTGCGATCCGGCCGTGGGTATCAAACAGGAGCCGAAGGCCGGAAGCACCTGTGACGACGGCGATCCGTGTACCGGCGGGGATGCCTGCCAGCAGGACGGCAGCTGCCGCGGGCGGCCGATCACCGGATGCGATTCGGACTGTGAACGTGTGCTGCCGGGCAGTACCGGCGACGCGGGTTGCGGGGGCAAGTGCCCGTCGGAATTGTGCGAGAAGACTCCGGTCTACGGCGCGAACAACGCCACCGGTATCGCCTACTATTGTTACAAGTGCAAGGACGATCCGTGCGCGAACGTTCAGTGCCCCGCCTCCACGGATTGTGTCAACCATACCTGCGTGAACGGCGACTGTGTGGCGGAATACAAGGAAGGTCCCTGTGATGACAACGACAAGTGCACCGGCAATGATCAATGTTCAGCCGGCGAATGCCGTGGGACGCCCGTTGAACCGCCGTCGGACACAGTCTGCATGAGCTACCGTTGTGATGCGGCTACCGGACAAATCAAGGAAGAACCCAAGGCCGGACAGTCCTGTGATGACGGCGATGTCTGCACCGGTCAGGACCAATGCCAGTCCGACGGATCCTGTAAGGGGCGTCCGATCACCGGCTGCGCCAAGACTTGCGAAGAGGCTGATTTAAAACCGGGCGTTTGTCCTGGGGACTGCGATCCTTCTTCCAGCTGTTCGCCGTCCGATTTGCCGAATGGCACGAAATGTCATATGTGCTATGCCACGGATATTGCGGGAGATTGCCGGGCCGCAGGGATGGCTGACGGCGGCTGCCCGGGAATATGCGACTTGGGCGAAAAGTGTATTTCCGACAGGGTGAACGGGGTTCTTTGTCATGCCTGTGAAAAAGATGAATGTTACTACGCCTCGATGCAACCCGGAGGATGCCCCGGGACATGCGAGAGCAAAAAGGAATGTGAATCGGCCACCATCAGCGGACAGGAATGTCACCGGTGCGCTCCGCCCAAAGATGAAACCCAATGCAGCTACGGCTATGCTCCCGGTTCGTGCGACGGACATGCCTGCAGTTCCGATGAAAAGTGCTTTCAAATCGAAGGTCCGTGTTTTGCCTGCCGTAAGTGGACCTGTGATCCGCCGTTGATGGACGCCGACGGGTGTCCGCAATGTCATGCCAGCGGCGGCAAATGCTGGCCGATCATGACGCTGGCCTCCGAAGTCGGCAACGCGCCGCAGTGTTTCCGTTGCGATAAACCGCAAAGCTGTGAGGAGTACGGGCAATTGAGCGCCTGTTTCGAATGTCCGCCGGGGACGCTCTGCATCCCGGGCCGGACCATCGTCGATCAATACACGGGCGACGCCTTCCGCTGCGTGAACTGTTTGCGTCCGACCAAGGTTGAAGTGACCTACGTTATCATTATTATCGAAACGCCGCGCTACCGCGTGGTGCTCGGGGATGACGGTAAAGAACGTTTCGAGCCGCTCTCCGTGATGGCCCTGGCCAAGCAGGAAGGCGGGAAAGTCATGAACACCGTCGGCGAATGGAAGAAGATCACCAGCATGTTCGGCGGCCTGAACGCGGGGCTCGGGCCGGCCGGTTTCGTGACTTCGGGAAATATCAGTATGGACCAGCTGTCCGGAATTCTGCAAAGCCAGTTGGATAAAGGCGGCAGCTTCACCACCGGATGTTTCGACGATGCCATCGGTCAGGCCGATCAAGACGCCGCGCAGCAGGGACTGCCGACCAGCGAAGACATGCAGGGGATCAGCAAAGAGCGCAAAAAGGATAAGGAACGCCGTGACAAGGAAGTCCTCAGCAAGGAACAGATGAAAGAGGCCGACGAGGCCGGTACGCCGGCGGTGACCGGTCCGATCGTGGCGTGCGGCAACGAAGGCCGCGAAAAGGTCTTTAAGATCTACGATGCCGCCGGTCGGCTCATCGACACGGTCACCCAGGATATGTTGTCGATGAACCCGAATATCATTTCCGAAAAACTGAGCCTCGCCCAACACTTTTCCGACATATCGGTCCAATTGGGCGGCAAAGGGATCGCCGACTATGTGCAGCGTTTTACGGGGCTGCCGGTGCGCGAAATGCAAAGTTATGCCGCACAGATTCAGAAGTACAAGAGCATGGCGGACAAGGCCGTGTCGCTGACGGAACAACGCAAGCGCGAGAAAGGCAAGAAGCGGGGTGACGAGCCGGAGGAAGAGGTCTTCCCGAACGATCCGCTTTATCAGGCGCCGGGTGAGAAAAAGAAGAAGAAACTGCTTGGCATCCTGGGCAGCGCCAAGAAGGCCGCGCCGATCACTATCGGCAGCACCATGAAGATGGGAGGCGGCCAAACCATCGGCGGGGGATCGGACCGGGGGGGCAGTGAAGAAGAAATTAAAGATCAGTGGGGGCTGCATGAAATCGGCTACACCCCGTGGACCGATCCCGACTCCGCCTGGAACGTTGTTCCGGCTACCGAACGTAATATCACTGTGGCGGTAGTCGACTCCGGGCTGGATATGGGACATCCGGACGCGCCGGAGTTTATCTGGACCAACCCCAAAGAAATTCCCGACAACGGTGTGGATGACGACGGCAACGGATTTGTCGACGACGTTCACGGCTGGAACTTCTTGACGGAAAGCCACGACTTTACGGACCGCCGCGGTCACGGAACCTTTGTCGCCGGAATCATTGCCGCCAAGACCAATAACGGTATTGGGATCGCGGGGATCAATCCGGGGGCCGTGATCATGCCGGTCGTGGTGGCCGATGAGGAAGGGGAGACGGACAGCTTGGCGATCTTCCGCGGGATCAACTACGCGGTCAATCACGGGGCGCGCGTCATTAACGTCAGTCTCGGGGCGCCCGGCGTTTCCAAGATCGAACAGCTGGCGATTCAACGGGCGTATGATATGGGCGCGCTGGTGGTGGTGGCCGCCGGAAACACCAACGACGACATCCGCGAATTCGGCCCGTCGTCGTCCAAGCATGTTATCTCCGTCGGTCAAATCGATTACAGCGGCGAGCGCAGTACTGTTTCCAGCCAGGGCGCGAATCTGGCCTTGCTGGCCCCGGGGGAAAAGATTTGGTCGCTGTGTTCGCGGGATACGAAGGATATCAAACCTTCGATTATCGAGTTCGGCTATTATCCGCAAGACGGGACCTCCTTCGCAACACCGATGGTGTCTGCGACGGCTTCTCTTATTTGGGCGAAAAACCCGGACCTGTCCAGTGATCAGGTCCGTCAGATCATCCTCGCGACTGCCACCGACATGAATGATCCCGGCTGGGACGGAATGACGGGCTACGGCTTGCTGAATGCGGCCGCGGCCATGCGGGCCTATGCCGACGGTTCGGTCACCGCGATGATCACCAATATCCGTGTTAACCGTGATGTCCGGGACAAGGTCATTTCATTGGACCTCTACGGCTCGGTTCGCGGTGATGTCCGGGAGTACTTTATCGAGGTCGGTAAGGGCCAACGTGCCGATGATTTCAAGACGATCGCCGGGCCGTTGCGCGGGGAAAAGAGCTATGAGCTGATCGACCGGATTGACGTGGCCGAACATATGCGCGGCAGCCGCCACTGGATTCTGCGACTGAGGGTGATCG
Organism: Candidatus Omnitrophota bacterium; assembly: GCA_020429915.1. GTDB lineage: Bacteria > Omnitrophota > Gorgyraeia > Zapsychrales > Zapsychraceae > JAGOSC01. The sequence continues at coordinate 25,496 of JAGQKV010000027.1, forward strand.
GCAGCGACGGTGAAGAACGGGTCGCTTCAACTTTATTCGAAATGCCATAGGGAAAAATAATCCATGCACATCATGAGAACGACATTCCTGCTGACGGTCCTGATTGCTCTGACGGCCACGGTCGCGTCGGCGGATAAATATGTGATCGATCCGGAGGCCTCCCAAGTCGCTTTCCGGATCCGGCACGCCGTAGGCTTTAACAGCGGATTTATCCGGAAATTTAAAGGAGAGGTTGATGTCCGCAAGTACGAGTTGAAGGATCTGGAGCTGACCACGGACATGCAGAGCATCACGACCTTTAACGAAACCCGCGACCCGATAATCAAGTCGGCGGATTTCTTTAATGTCGCCGAATATCCCGAGGCCGAAATCAAGAGCCGGAAGATCGAGGACGGATACCTGACAGCCGTTGTGACGATCAAGGACATCAAACAGGAAGTAACGTTTTATTATCAATTCCTGGGCACCACCAAGAATGACCGGGGCGAAGAGGCGGTGGTCATTACGTTGCAGGGCGCGTTGAACAAGAAAGACTTTGACCTGAATTACTCGTCCCTGACACTAGAAGGAAATGAGAATATCGGGGACAAGCTGGAGCTTTTGATCAAGCTTGAGGGCGTGAAAAGATAGACTGCGTGCCGGGCTCCGGCATCCCGCCCGGAAATTCCATCACACAGGACAACCATGGATAGATTCATCACCGATTTGAGCATTTTGCTTGTCGCCGCCGGCGTCCTGTCGGTGTTGGCGATGCTCTTGCGCCAGCCTGTCATCGTCGCCTACATTCTGTCCGGGGCCATTATCGGTCCGGGCATGCTGGGTTGGATCGAAGGTGTTCATTTTATCGAGGTCGTTTCCCACCTGGGCATAACCCTCCTGCTGTTTATCGCCGGCCTGAATCTTCACCCGCAGAAACTGATCGCCTTATTTCGCAAGACCACACTGGTCACCGCGGCCAATTGTCTGGTCAGTTTCGTGATCGCCTTCGTGGCCGCTTTGTTTATGGGGTTCGGGATCATCGAGTGCCTGTGTGTGGGCCTGGCCTTGATGTATTCCAGCACCATTTTGGTGGTCAAGCTGCTGCCCACGACTCAACTGCATCATGAACGCATGGGCGCGGCGTGTATCGGCGTGTTGATCATGCAGGACCTGCTGGCCGTGGGTGCCCTGGCGTTCATCCGTTGTCTGGGAACGGCCGCCAATCCGGTCCTCAGTTTTGCCGTCCTGACGGTGAAGCTGATCGCCTTTATCTCCGTGTTGTTTCTCATTGAGCAGTTCGTGCTCCACCGGGTCATGAAGAGGGTGGACCGGCTGCACGAGGTCTTGTTCGTGCTCGGGCTGGCGTGGTGTTTCGGGATCGCCAAGATGTCTTACAGTATGGGATTGTTCTACGAGTCCGGGGCCTTTTTTGCCGGCGTCGTGCTCGCCCGCCAGCCCATATCACGTTTCATCGCCGACAAGTTCCGGCCGCTACGGGATTTCTTCCTGGTATTGTTTTTCTTTTCGATGGGGGCGCGGCTTGACATCTCCATGCTGCACGGGATTATTCTCCCGGCAGCCGTTCTGGCAGCGGTCCTGATGGTCGTCAAGCCGGTGGTCTTTGAGAAGGCCTTTCAGTATGCCGGAGAAACGCGGAAGTTTTCCCGGGAGGCCGGTTTCCGGCTGGGACAGTTGAGCGAGTTCTCGCTGTTGGTAGCCTTCCTCGCGATGGAATTGCGGCTGATCTCGCTGGAGGCGTCGCAGTACATTCAGCTGACGACGATCCTGACCTTCATCGTTTCCAGTTATCTGGTCGTTTACAAGTACCCGACGCCCATCGGCGTCGAGGATGACCTGATGAAAGACTGAGCCCGCGGACTTCACCGGCGCGAAGAAAGTCGTTGCCGCGGGCGGTGTCTTCCTCTATGATGACTACAATACCGTGAACGACTTGAATTTCCCGATCCCGGAGGAATATGCCCATGGCCGAATCGCAGTACAAAGTTCCCGAGAACGACGCCTTCCTGATGAAGCTCAGCATCTTCCTGGCGACCGCCGTTTCTTTTGTGATGGCGGTCTTTACGTTTATGCGGGACTGGACCGCCGATATGATGACGCTGCATCTGAGACTCGGCGGCAAGCTGTTCATCATCTTTTTCCTCACGGCCTTCAGTGCCTCGTCCTTCTATTATTTTTTCCCGAATAAATTCACCCATTGGCTGCGCTATCACCGCAAGTACTTCGGTCTGGGCGCGGTGGTGATCATGTTTTGGCATTTTCTCGTCATCGCGCTGAAGGTGTCGGTCGACTGGGGTTTCGCCGTTAAGGAACTGACGCCGGGAGAGGTGATCCCGAGCATCATCGGGTTGTTCTTTTTGGGCGGGATGGGCATCACATCGTCCGCGAAGATGCATGCACGCCTCGGACACGAGAAATGGCAACGGCTTCATACGTACGGCGGTAATCTCTTTCTGGCCAATCTGTGGTTCGGGACGATCGACGGATTTGAACCGTGGGACATTCCGCTGTTCCTGGCCGCGACCACGGTCATCATTATGAAGGCCGCCCGGGAACTCGATCTTAAGTTGAAACGCGACAAGTTACCGCTGCGCCGCGTGATGACGCCTTTGATCGCGGGATATTTCGTCTGTGCGGTCATTGTTCAATACAGCATTCCCACCTACGAGGAAGACCAGGCCGTGATCGCGGCCGATAATCCGATCCCGACGCTGGCGCGGCGCAATGTCTTCGATGATAAGAATATTTTTCCCGCACAAGAGTATCTGCCGTTACAGCCCGGCAATTCCTGGACCTACCGCGTCAGCCACGAAAAGGCGCAGCCGGTCGAGGTGAGTTATGATGTGCGCCGCAGCGGAAAGGTCACGCGGCTGCCCAGGTTCCGGCTGCATACCTCGGATGACAGGTATGCCGAATTGGTCCAGGACAACTACGGTATCCGCGTTCTCAGCGACAACCGCGGAGATTACAATTGGTTCTTTACGCCGCCCGGCATTCAATTGCCGCATATGCATCTCGGTCAGCGCGTCACGTTTCCGCTGAATATCCGCCAGCAGGCGCTGTCCCAACCGGATGCCGTGGACCTCAAAGGTTCCGTGGCCTTTGAATTGGCCGCTGTCGAACCCGTTGCGGTGCCGGCCGGAACGTATCCGGATTGTCTGCGCGTCGAGTATACCCAACGGATCGATTACCCCGGGGGATCCTTCGACGTGATTCGCGGCACGGCTTGGTACGCGCGAATGACCGGTAAGGTCAAAGACCAAAGGAAGATCGCCCGTTATCAGGCCGCCACCGGCCGGCAATCCGAATCGGAAGAAACGATGGAATTGACCGCCAGCGTGGTCGGAAAATAATCCCAATCTTACCGACATGTACGGGCGCACCGCGATGTATCCCGATCCCATTCATGACACCGGTTATTCAACTTAAAGATATTTCCGTCTTGGCCGAGGGCCGGATTCCCTTGTTGCGTGACGTTTCCTGGACGGTCGGTTCCGGCGAGAATTGGGTGATCCTCGGGGCCAACGGCTCGGGTAAGACCACCCTGTTGAATCTGTTGAATGCTTATGGCCATCCTTCTTCGGGGACGATGCGGGTTTTGGGTCAAAGTTACGGCCGATACGATTGGCGGGATTTGCGCAAGTCCATCGGTCTTGTTAGCACAAGCATCGAGCAGCGTGTGGAAGGGACGGAAACGGCGCTGGAGACCGTGATGAGCGGTTACCGCGCTGTGATCAATTTCTGGGGGCCCGTGTCCCGTGGAATGAAGACCCGCGCGCGACAAATTCTGCGCCGGGTGGAATGCGCGGACACGGCCGACCGGCGCTGGCAGGTCTTGTCACAAGGCGAACGTCAACGGGTATTGATCGGGCGCGCGTTGATGGCTCGGCTGAAAATTCTCATTCTCGACGAACCTTGCGCCGGACTGGATCCGATTGCGCGCGAGCGATTTCTGCTGTTCTTGGAAAAACTGGCCGCCGGCCGTGCAGCCCCTTTGCTGATTCTCGTCACGCATCATGTTGAGGAAATCACGCCGTGTTATACGCATGTGATGCTCCTAAAGAACGGACACGTCTTGGCCGCCGGACCGCGCCGTGAGATCATGACCACCGCCAATCTGAGCGAGACGTTCGGCGCGCCGCTGCGATTGCTCCGGCACGGTGGTCGCTACCGGCTCGCAATGTCGGGTGACCGAACGACTTGGACTCCGAAGGGAGCGTTATAATGGCCCCTCGTATTTTACGCAATGCCAATATCCTGCTGGTCCGTGACGTCAAGGCATCGGCGCACTACTTTGTCAGCAAATGCGGTTTTAAAGACCCCACCTTTCACGGTCCCGAAGAGAAATTTTGTATGCTGCACCGCGATACCGCCGAACTCATGCTGAGCGAGGCCCCGGCCGACTATGAGATCGTTCCCTTCTGGAAGGTCAACGATCAGCTGTGGAATATCTACTACTGGGTGGACGATGTCGAGGCCCTGTATGCCGAAATGAAGGCGGCCGGAGCGAAGATCGATTATGAATTGTGCGACCAGCCTTGGGGATGTCGGGAATTCGGGATTCAGGACCTCGACGGGCATGATATCGCCTTCGGGCAAATCATGGAGGGAACGCAAACCGATGAACCTTAATCGCATTATGGTCCTGTTCTTGGTATTGGCCGGATGGGCGGGCGTGCCTACGCCGGCGGCGGCACAGCCCGCCGAGGTGCTCAATCTCCACCGACGCATTCTGGAGGTGCGGCGGGGGATGTCGATGGAGGAAGTGGCGGTGTTTTATCAGGAAGACTTTGCCGCGCTCGATCCCGACCAGGACGGCCGGATCGATCAGCAGGAATTCCTGAACATGAGCGACATCCGTGACCTGAAGGAACGGCTGCCGCCGGGCGAGGAACACGCGGCGGTATTCCGTATGTTCTCACAAGGAATGCACGACCAGCTCGACCGTGACCGTGACGGATTTATCTCGGTGCAGGAGTATCTCGATATATGCGTGCCGTTCGCGCGCAGTATCGACGCCGATGGAGATGAGTTTCTCAGCTACGAAGAAGTGAAGGCCGACTGGGACCGCCGGCAGCGGGTCATCGCGGAATGGGCCGTATTAACGGGCGGCGGGGATCAGAAATCCGGAGACACGGAAAAAACGTTTAACGAACCGGACGCCCGCATCGGGGGGCTGGAGAATATCGGCGCTATCCTCGGCGGGTCCGGCCAATAGGAGGAGATATGGGACTTGATGCCGTCGGAATCGTGAGTAAGGACATTCCCCGGACGATCCGGTTTTACGCGCTGCTCGGACTGGACTTGGAAGAGTGTGGAGGGTCCGGTCATTTTGAAGCGGCCACCGACGGCGGCATCCGGGTCATGGTCGATTCCGTCGACTTGATCAGGCAAATCCAGCCGGACTGGCAGGCCCCTTCCGGCAGCGGCATCACCTTGTGTTTTCTCCAGGAATCGCCGGCCGCGGTCGACGATCTGCATACCCGCATTCTCCAGGCCGGCTTCGAATCCGTCAAAGAACCCTGGGACGCCTTCTGGGGCCAGCGCTATGCCACGGTCAAGGATCCCGACGGGAATCAGGTGGATCTCTTTGCTGCGCTCTAATGGGGGCTCAATGTATTGAGCCCCTACAGTATTTATATTACTATTATTTTTTTTTGCTGTTGATGGTATTCGTCCTGACGCCAGTTCGCGGGATTTGCACGGATGTATGCGCGTATTTGCTGCAGAGAATTGTCGTTGCGAATGATATGGTCGTGGAAATTGCGCTGCCGGCGAAAATCTCGATCGCTGAAACACATCAGCCATCCGCAACAGCGCGCTATTATCCTCCATTTCGGTCTCGCCGGTGATACCAAAGGACCAGGCCGGTCTTGGATCTGGTGGTCGTTTCAATTGGCCGTCCGTTTTAGAATCCGCCATATCCCAGATTTTGAGGCCTTGCTGGCCCGCAAAGATTACCAGGGAATGATCGCAATTATCGGCAACGCGACGACCGCCTGGTGATGTCGACTTATCCATTCTTTTTTTTCTGCCGCGTTCAATCTGTAAACACCTTTAAAATATAAGCTTACGAGTTTTTCCACAAGCGCCTGCAGGGTCGGCCTCCGCGGGCCTTTTTTTATTGGGAGTTAACAATAGTTAACTAAGTAATATATAATATTTATAATATTGTATACTTTTGTTAACCTATTGCTATTCCATGGATTCCTTCCGGCCGGACTACATTTCCACACGTGAACTCGCCCGCCACCTGGGTGTCACCCAGGCCACGGTCATCAATCGCATCAAGAAAGGGGTGATTGAGGCCGTCCGTATCGGGCGCAGCTATGCCATCCCTCACAGCTATATCGCCGCGGGAACGTCGCCGTACCAAATCCACCGCACCGAAGACACCGATTACCTTTCGATAATGGAAGCCGCCCGTCTGCTCGGCATCACGCGGATGGCGGTATACAACCGTATCCGCAAGGGGCAGCTGGCAGCCGAACGTGTCGGCCGCCATTTTGTCATTGCACGCGATGCACTGGCTACGCGCACAAAAGAGACGGTCCCGTCACGCCGTTACGTTTCTTTGCCGCAATACGCCAAGCAGGTCGGGCTGAGCCGTGTGGCGGTCTGGAAAAAGGTGAAGGATGGGCAGCTGCCGGCCAAGCGCGTGGGGGGGCGGCACTTTATTGCCATGGAACAAACGGAATACGACACGACGGCGGCTGAGCCGCGTGCCTTGCAAGACTACCGGTCGGTCCCTGAAGTGGCCCGCGAACTGGGCATCAGCCGGATCGCCGTTTTTAAACGGATTCAGAAAGGACGGATCAAGGCCGTTAAGGTCGGCCGTTCTTATCTGATCCCGAAAGAGAAGAATGATACGTAAACTGCTTCGACAACTCGGATGGGCGTTATGCCTGGCATGGTTGAGCGCGGTGCCCGCGTGGGCGCAGGCCGACCTGGACCAGCTGCATTATCGTTGGCGCAACGATAACGGGACAGAGGCGTCCGCGACATGGTATGATCCGCGTTGGGCCAAACGCCGCAGCATTACTGTCGATAACTCAAGCAATGCCAGCACGCTGACCGACTATCAAATCTTGGTCAACGTCACCTATGACGCCGACATGCAGACGGACTTTGACGATATCCGTTTCGCCAATGCCTCCGGCACCGAACTCGATTTCTGGCTGGAACAGAAGACCGACAGCACTTCTGCCGACTTCTGGGTCGAGGTGGATTCGGTTGCGGCCTCCACGACCACCACAATCTACATGTACTATTCCAATCCGGTGGCGACATCAAGCAGCAGCCTGGCCGATACCTTCCGCAACGACGAGGTCTATCTGGAAGTCCGCCGTTGTCCGTCCGGCGACACCGACTGTAACGGTACCGATAATCACACGGAATTCGAGAATGTGATCACCGACAACAATACTCTGGACGGGTCCGGTTATATCGACAATGTCGATCAGACATCCAACCCGTACGGGACTCAGGACAACTTCTTCATGCGCATGCGCTTTTTGTTCCAGGCCGATACCACCGGATCGCATAACTTTTTGAGCAATTCCGACGACGGGTCCGAAGTCAATCAACGCGGCGCCACCGACACAACGTCTGCGACGGTCCCGGCCTTCTGGTACGGCAATCACGCGGCCAACGGCAGCACGTGCGGGACTGGCGGGACAGCCGGTTCGATTTCATTGACCGCGGGTGACGTGATTTGGCTGGAATACCGGATGACCGAAGTCGGCGGATCTCAGGTCGCGCGCCTGTGCGTTCAGGAACCGTCCGGCAGTTACACGACTGTCAACGCAACCAATTTCCCCGGCCAGCTGTACGCGCGTGAGATCACCTCGCCGGAGCCCGGGATCACGGTCAACGCGGAGTCCGACATCACCGCCGGCGCGACGTTTGCCGCTTCCGAAGACACCGGACTCACCAATCTGCCCGTACTCGCCAGGCGCCGGCTGCGCTTCCTGGTGTCCAACGAAGGGGCGAGCACCTCGGGGGCGGTTACGTACCGTCTCGAAGTGGCGGAGACGGCAACATGCTCTTCGGGCAGCTACACACGTGTCGGCAGCGATCCCGACTGGGAGATGACCGCATCTACCTATATCACTGATGGTGATCCGACCGGTAACATCCCGGGGCTGACCGACGAGAACACTACTTTTGTCAGTGGGGAACTGAATGAAGGCACCGACACGGCCGGGGCGCTGACCTTAACGACCAGCGAATTTACGGAGCTGGAGTTTGTGATCCGCCCGACCGTCAGCGCCACGCCCGGAGGGGACTACTGTTTCCGGCTGACCGATGCCGGATCCGCCACGGGCTTCACTTATTCGGTGTATGCCCAGGCTCAGCTGGAGGCCGGCTTCGGAACGGTGTCCGGGACGACGGATTTGGGCGACGGGATCACCGTGCGCATGGCGGTCAACGGGAGTCTGATCGCACAGACCGGAACGACTTCCGGCGGGACCTGGTCGATCACGCCGGTATCGGGGCCGTCTATCGGGGATGTGGTCACGGTGTGGGCCGACGGCGTGGCGGACGGCAGCGAGACGACCGGGGTGACGATCTATGACGGGTTCGGTGATATTACCAACATGGTACTCAACCAAAATGTGCTGTCGGTGGGAAGCGACGACAATCAGTCGGTCACCCTTTCGGATTTCGGATTATACGACAATGACGACGATGAGGATATCATGCACACTTATAACGGCAGCACGCTTACCGTGGATGCCGATGACGTCTACGGGGCCGATGAGTTGATCATCCTTTCGGGAGAAACGCTCACGCTGGGCAGCAGCGAGACGATCGACGCACATCACGTGACGATAGACGGCGCGCTGACGTCGTCCGGTTCCGGGTCGATTAACTTGACCGGAGATTGGGACAACAACAGTGAGTTTGTCAGTGCCTCCGAGACGGTCAATTTCCTGGGCGTCAGCGGCACGATCAGCATCGATTCAACCGGTGCCACGGATGCCGGTTTCTACAACATTACCTTCAATGACGGCGGCGGCACGGCCGTTTTTGAAATGGACTCCGACCTTGATGTGGACCATGACGTGAGCATTGTCAACGGGACGCTCAACACCAACGGGACCTTCAATTACGACATTACGATCGCCGGCGACTGGGATAATGGCGACGGGTTCCAAGCCAACAGCAGCGACCTGACGCTTGACGGGTCGTCCGGCCAGACCTTCTCCGCGGGGACAAGCACCTACAACGCGATTATTGTGACCAATGCCTCGGCTTCAGGCGTCACTTTTGACGAGGCCGTCACGGTGACCAATTTTACCAATATTGTGCCCGGATCCCGCATGACCTTCCAGGCGAGTACCACGTTTACGATTACCGGTGCGCTCACGATCAACGGGGCGGCCGGTAATCTCATCGTCCTGAATAGCAGCGACGGCAGCAACCGCTTTACCTTTGATGTCACCGGCGGCCCGCAGACGGTCAACCGGATTGATCTGTCCAATGCCAACGCGTCTTCCAATGACATCACCGCCAATAGTTCACTGGACCGGTCCAACAACGACGACGGGGAGGCGTCCCCACATTGGATCTTCGCCGGTTGTACCATCGCCGGTGCTCCCAACGGTACCTGGTATGACTCGCGTTGGAATTACCGCAAACCGATATTTATCGACTGTACGGAAGTCAGCGGCTCATCTGATCTCACCGACTTTCCGGTCCTGATCAGCACCACTGACAATAATTTGCAGGATACGTCCAACGGCGGACACGTGGGCCAATCCGACGGCGATGACATCCTGTTCACGGAAGAGGATGGAACGACCAAACTCAACCATGAAATCGAGGCCTACGACAATACCACCGGTGAGCTGGTGGCGTGGGTTCAGGTCGGAACATTGAGCGCAACCGCCGAGACAGTCTTGTATATGTATTACGGCAACGCGTCGGCGGCGAATCAACAGAACGTCACCGCGACGTGGGACAGCGACTATCTGCTGGTCGCACATTTGAACGAAACCACGACCGGGGCCACTGATTTTATGGATTCCACCGGCAACAATCACGACTCAACGGCCGTGACGTTCGGAGGCGGAGGATCGGACGCCGGGGCGACCGGACAAATTGCCGGCGGGGTCCAGTTTGATGGGACCGACGACGTGATCAATTTCGGCAACGACACGCATCAGATCGAGGGGGCCGGTTCACGCACGATATGCGCGTGGGCGCTGGCGGAATCCTTTGACAACGGCGGGATCTTCCAGGCCGGCCCGGCCGGAACCACAGGCGCAGGCTTCTCACTCCGGACCCTGACCACAAGTGAGGCCTGGCGGGCGCAGTTCTGGGGCGGGCCAGACTTTGACACAACTCTATCGGGCAGCGCGAATAACTGGCGCTATTACTGTCTGGCCTATGACGGTTCGACGATTACTCTATACTACGACGGTGCCTTTGACTCCTCCGCCGTGGAGAGTCTGAATACCGGGGATGACGACGTCCGGATCGGCGTATGGCGGACCGACTTTTTTGACGGGTACATGGATGAATTCCGGATCTCGGATGTTGAACGGTCGTCGGATTGGATACAGACCGAGTTCAACACGATGAGCGATCCCTCGAGTTTCTTTTTCTGCGGAGACGAGGAATCTCGCGGGCCGCTGCGGGGGGCGGTGATTCTTGTGGATTAATGGTGTCGGGAGGATGTTGCGCAATATGGTAACTAGTGTACAAATATGTATAATATAATCCCGAGCATCAGGATCATGCATCGCTGCAGGTAACCTTACTGTGCAATCTGTGCATCAGCCGCGTCAGAGGTGATGCCGTCTCGCAGAACCGTTTCGTCTTTGCCCTGGCAAGCCGGGGCAGTCTGAAATATAATAGGTGCTGCACAATTTACGCGAGGACATTTATGCAAACCATAGATTACGATTCGAAACAGGTTTATTACGATCTGCCGGATTTTCACAATGACCTGGAATTACTGGCGTTGATCAAGGAGTGCCTGCAGGCGCAAAAGAAGGCGGGCGAGGCGTACCGCGAAACGCAGTTCACGCCGTACCCCGACGCCATCTCGGCCGTAAAAGGGGAAGCCCTGGAGAAAATCCTGGCCGCCGAAGAGGATATCAGCGACATCCGCACGCATCGTATTACCAATTCCATTGTGTTTCACATTGAGAATCTGGACGGGTCGGTCATCAGCGACGAGGTCTTGCACATGCGCCGGCAGATCGACGAGGCCATCGACAAGCGCATCCGGGGGATCTTTTCCGATCCGCGGGACCTGCGCATCGACTGCAGCGGCCACTACTGGTACCCGCCGGGCGGCTATATGGGCTGGCACACCAATCGGCGCAAACCGGGCTGGCGCATGTACGTCAGTTACGCCGAAGAAGAACACCGCTCATTTTTTCGCTACCGCGATCCCGACACCGGCGAAGTGATCACCTGCCCGGATGAGACCTGGAACTTCCGTTTGTTCAAAATCACCCCCGAAAAACCCTTCTGGCACTGCGTCTTTTCCGAAACGGATCGGTTTAGTTTGGGTTACCGGATTGAATCAACATCCGGATAAATTTCGGCGTCGAATACCCTGAAACCTGCAGTAAGTGTCGTCAATTGCTTTGACTCGTACGTATATAATGATATACTATTAATACTAGTAGGCGCTCCTGCCTGCCGGTATTCCCCAATCCTACCTGAGTCATTCGGCTTTCGTTTCCAAAAATATAAATATATCCGGCACGGATTATTTCTGTCGCTGAACGGTAACATATTATGTATAAATCATTTATGAGAATTCGACCGGCGGCGGTGCTGGTGGCTGCGCTCTTTGGCGGGATGTCGGTCCTGCCCTGTCCGGCGGCGCTGGCCGCGACTCAGACGCTCCCGGTGCCGGAGCTGCCCGCGGTGGGAGCACGTCTCATGCCCGGAGGAAGCGCGCAACCGGTCCAGCTGCGCGGGGTGAGCATCAATCCGGATGAACCGCTGCGATTTGATTTTCTGATCACCCCGGGCTCCGGTGCCCCGGCCGAGACCGAACTGCACGCGGAGTCGGAAAAGCTGATCAAATATTTCCTCGCCGCCCTGGCCGTTCCCGAAGATGAGATGTGGGTCAATCTCTCACCATATGAAAGCGATCGGATTATCCCGCCGGCGTTGGGCCGCACCCTGATGGGCCGCGACATGCTCGCCCAGGATTATCTGCTTAAGCAACTCACCGCTTCACTTATTTATCCAGAGGATGAACTCGGCGAACGTTTCTGGGACCGTGTCCTGCGCCGCGCGCAACAGGAGTTCGGTACCACGGCCGTCCCGCTCGATAGCTTCAATAAGGTGTGGATCGTCCCCGAACGCGCGGCCGTGCAGGTCCACGGCCAGGCGGTATTCGTTACCGAGTGCCGGTTGAAGGTCATGTTGGAAGAAGACTACCTGGCGCTGGCGCATCACCACGGCGAGCGGCCGGGCGATCCGCAGACGGCGGAGGATGTCACCGCGCCGGTGGTAAGAGATATCCTGCTGCCGGAGATCGAGGCCGAGGTGAATAACGGCGCGATCTTTTCCGAGCTGCGGCAGATTTTTCATGCCGTCATCCTGGCAGCCTGGTACAAACAAAATTTAAAGGAGAGTCTGCTCGGACAGGCCTATGCCGACCGCAGGGCCGTCAGCGGGATCGACGACAACGACCCGGCGGTGAATCAGGAGATTTATGAGCGCTACGTTGCCGCGCTGCGCCAGGGGGTGTTCGATTATATCCGGGAGGACTTCGATCCGGTCACCCGTCAGACATTGCCCCGGCGCTATGTCTCCGGCGGGGTGGACGCGCGCGTGGATGTGCGGACCGACGAGGCCGTCTTGTCGCGCCGTGACTTCTTGCGAGACCTGGGCGGTTTGCTTGTGGTCAGCGCGGCCATGGTGGCGGGTGTGCCCGCCTTCGGACAGGATGACGCGCCCGGTTCACGGCTGGTGGCCCCCGGGGTGCAGGACCGCGCGCAGCCGCTGCGCTGGGGTGACCGCTCGGTGATGCTCGGCGAACAGCAGCCCGGCATTGCGTATTATCATTCCCCGACCAACACCTACGTGAACCTGCTCGATGAGACCGAGGGTGGACAGGGCGAGGCCGCGCGCATCGCGGCGGCGGGTTTTCGGGTGATAAAAGTTTACACGACGGATCGCGACAACATCCTCGAACTCGAACGCGTATCGCAACGCATTTTCGAGCAGTACGGACTGCGCACGATCGCAATCCTTTCCCCACAGATCAACGGCACCATCCTCGATACTTCGCAGCGCACACTGTGGGACACCGTCAATTTTTACGTCGACCACCTGGGCAAGCATCCCTGGATCGGCATTCAGCTGGGCAATGAAGACCACTATTATTTGCGCGGGGAACTGCTGGCCGGCGACGGCGGCATCCCCTTGACCAAGGCCGTGTACTACGCGCGTTACGATCAGATCGCCGGCGCGATCCGCGCGCGGTTGCGGCAGACCGCCGAGTTCACCGAACGGGACAAGCCGATCCTGCTCGGCCAGGGCGTCCGTATCGGACACCGCGACGGGTGGCGGCAGGAGCTCGACGAGACCGTCGGATTTGTGCGCGGTATGAATAATATCACCGGGCTGGCCGTCAACGCCTACTTTGAGCCGGCGCCGTTATACGGTCCGGCGCTACAGTATCTGCGTCAACAGACGGGTATGACCGTCGTCGTCGGCGAGTTCGGCCGTTCGCGACGGCACCTGACCCCGGCGTTGCAGCAGACATTTAACCAGCAGGCGTGGTCCGCAATCCGCGAGGCGATGCGCGGCGGGCATGCTGCCGGCGGGATCCTCTTTTCCTGGACCGACAAGGTCGCCGGTGATGAGGCAGCCGGCGCCAGCGCTAACTTTCGTTTATACGACCGTGAATTCGGTATCGGTTACGACGGGACGTCCGCTTATTATGAGCAGACCGTCGCGCCCGTGTCGACGATCCCGCGCGATCAATTCAACACCTCCGACGATATGTTCTGGCGCGCCGTGCACAATCCGCGGCTGAATCGCGACTATCTGGTGTGGTACACCCAGAGCCTGCAGGGCCGCGCCGCCGAACAACAGCGCGAAAAGACGGAGCTGATTCGCCGTGCCGCGGCGGCCGGGCGGCTGTTGACCGACGACGAGGTTAATCATTTTCATGATCTGAATTTTGTGGGGGAAGGCTTGTATCAGCTGGCGGTGACGGCCTTGTATGACGGCAACATCGATGAGGTCGAACGGCTGTATGATCAACTGTACGTCTATTATTCCGGCGCACAGATGTATTACGGGCCGCGCAATTTTTGGGTGCCGTTCCGGAATCTCACCGCGCAGATGGAACTGATTCGTGACACCACTGCCGATGAAGCCTTGCGTGAACGTCTGCGGTTGATCATCGGGGCCCGTCCGACAAACAACCGGCCGCGCACGTACCAGGACATCCGGCCTGACAACGCCGTGTTCGTATCGGAGAATCCCGGGGGGATCGATTTTCATCCCGGTAATATGGATTTGACGACCGAAGGACACGGCATTCAATTCCCGGTCCCGGCGGTGAACCCGGTCGTGCCCATCGAAGACCTGTGTCCGGTTATCCTCAACATCGCTCCGGTCACCAGTCTGCCGTTGCTGCTGGGAGAGAAGGAAACGCCGCAACCGAAGGTCAGCCGCATCTCCGCGGACTTCTTCCGCTCAAGGGCGTTTCGAGCCGCTGAGTGAACCGGCTAGCCGTCCGCGATAAATTTCACCCATACCTCCCGTGAGCGCGGGCCGTCGAATTCCATGAAGTAAATTCCCTGCCATTGCCCGAGCATCAGGCGGCCGTCTTCCACGATAAAGGTCTGCGAGAAATTGAACAGGCCGCCCTTGATATGCGAATCGCTGTTGCCTTCGGCATGAGCGAAGCCGGAGTTTTGCGGGACGAGGCCCTTGAGGAAACACAGCATGTCCGACTTGACGTCCGGGTCGTAGTTCTCGTTAACCGAGATCGCGGCGGTAGTGTGGGGAGAGTAGACCACGAGGATCCCGGAACGGGCGTCTTCTTCATTTAGCCACGCCTGCAGGTCCCGGGTCAGATCGATGATCTCATCGCGTTTATGAGTCTTGACTTTGATTCTGTGCATGAGGGGATTATAATGGAAGCCGGCCAAAAAATAAACCCGGTCGTTGTCCATGACCAAATATCGTGACGTTGTTATCTGTCTGCTCCTGATCGCGGGCAGCCTGCTGCCGCGGCTGTTTTTGATCAGCAAGGGGCCGTTCACTCCGGATGCGCTGAACCTGGCGATCATCGCACAGAAGACCCTGCTGACCGGTCAGCTGCAGGCGCAGTTCGGGACCGGTTATCCCTTGCTGGTCCTGATCACCGCCGGGTTCGTGGGTCTGGCCAAACTTATTGGATTTTCCGATCCGGTCACCGGCGCGAACCTGATGGGCGTGACCTGCGGCGCGCTGAGTGTACCGGTGCTTTATGTGTTCGTACGCCGCATTCTCGACCGGCCCGCGGCGATCATCAGCGCGGTGTTGTTCTCGTTGTCTCCGATCTTTTTCGGCACCTCCGTGTACGGCACCGGTCAGGCGGCGGAACATATATTCCTGGGCGGCGGATTGATCCTGTTATGGGAATACGCCCGCGGCGGCCGGTGGCGCACGCTGGCCGCCGCGGCCCTGGTATTCGGTCTGATGGGTGCGGTGCGGTTGCAGGACTTGGTCTTTGTCAGCCCGGCGATTGTCTTCTTTTTGGTGTTCGTCCGCCCGGCGGACGGCGCAGCAGGGCGCGGAACCTGGTCGCGGGGGCTGCGTGAGGTTTTATTCCTCGGTGCGGTTGTGTCCACCGTCATCGTTTTTTTTCATCTGCCATTGTTGCTGGGGCCGAACCACAGCGAGTATGTGACCCGCTACCGGCGCTTCCAGTCGGCGACGTTCATGAGCGGACACTTCGGCGTGCGGGCCTACATGTTCGGTCAGTTCCGGACGTGGCTGACGCAGAACTTCTCGGTGTTGGGGCTGACCGCCATACTGCTCGGCTTTTTGCTGTTGATGGCACGTCGGTCGCGTTTGGGTCTGTTTTTGCTGATTTGGATCTGCGGACCGTTGATCTTTTATTTGCTGATCGACACCACCATCCCGCGGCTGATGGTGATCGTCCTGCCGCCGCTGTGCGTGGCGGCCGGTTATCTGCTCGGTTTTGTCTACGGGCGCGGCAGCGTGATCAGCCGGACCGTGAGCGTGGGGTTGTGCGCCTTGATCGGATTTATGATGTTCATGGAGGTCCTTCCCTATGTGAAGTTCCGGCATCAACACGCGCTGGTCCCGGAGATGGTGCGCTGGGTGCGCGCGCAGGTCCCGGACGATGCCCGTATGCTTTTGCTGGACGAGCATCTGTTTTACGAGCATTACGGGGATTTTCCGGTGCTCAGCCGGCCGCGGCCGCGCGGACCGGGTTATGAAGAACGGCTGGAAAAGTTTGAGACGCAATTGAAAGAATTGACCGTCCGCGGGGTACCGGTGTATGCCACGGGCGTGGGGATCTACAGCGACGACGCGCAGCAGCGTTTCGCGGGGTTCCTCAAGGAACGTTACACATTCCACGTGATCGGTGCGCCGTTCTTCGAGGACTGGCATCACGGGGAATTGAAGAACTTTATTTTTCGCAATATCGTGATCCGCCTGTCGCCCAAGCAAGGCGCGGGCGATCAATAACCTTGGGGGCCCGTAGCCCAGTTTGGGAGAGCGTCTGGTTCGCAATCAGAAGGTCAGGGGTTCGATCCCCCTCGGGTCCAC
>JAGQKV010000028.1 GCA_020429915.1 Candidatus Omnitrophota bacterium
GACCCGACCGTGCCCATCTGATAAATCAGCACCGGCGGGTTCAGGACGTCATCAAACGCCCGGCCGGCCTCGCCCGCGGCCTGCCGGCGCATCGCCATGATGTGCAGCGGTTTAATCTTGCGCACGATCTTCAATAGCCCGTTATTTTTATCCCTCATCAGCATGTCCTTGTTTCTGCAATCCTAACATACAATCTCACCGCGGGAAACCCCGATCAATGCGGACCGCCGCTCGCCGGCCCGGCAGGCTGGAGCGTGGCCAGGGCCTGGCTCAATACGATGTAAACGGTAATCAGATAGCACAGCCAGATGATCCACAACGGTCCGGCCTCTACCGTCGGCTCTTTAATCTTTTTCAACCGCGCCTCCAGCAGGATGTAGAGCAAACCGAGCGGGACGACAATGTCGATGACCAGCGGCACGCGGATGCCCTTGTTGACCAAAGTCATCGTATAAAAAAACAGACAAAACACCACCGCCGCCCCCTGCCCTTCCGGGGTCAGCCCCCACGGCCGCGGCACCGTGGGCGCGTGTTTGTAATAGTAACCCGAGTCGGAGAAATCCTTCTTCTGCTTCTCTTTAAAACTGCGGTAGCCGTTCTCCCCGAAGTATCGCTTGAGCATCTCCTCGACTTCGGCCTCGGTAAAGGACTGCCGTTTCGTTCGCTTCTGAGCGGTGGTGAAATCGGGCTGCGGCCCGGCGCTCCCGGAGCGGGACTTGAGATAATCGTCGTAGACCTTTTTCTTGCGCGGATCGGAGAGCACGAAGTGCGCCTCGACAATCTCCTTGAACTTCTCTTCGGCCTTCTTTTTATGCGGGACAGCGACGCGGTCGGGGTGATAGATCAGCGCCAGCCGGCGGTAGGATTTGCGGATGTCCTTGATCTCGCAGAAGCTGGGGACGTCCAGAATGTCGTAATAATTCTTGGTCTTGTCCATGCGCCTCTATTCTAGGGGAAAGTCAGGGGCTTTACGAATAAAAAGCGCCGGATGTGAAACCGAACCCGGTTGGATCACATACACTGCCCGAGAATCGAATGTGTGCCGGCCGGGCAGGGGTCAACCCATTCTTCGCCGCCGCCATAGCCGCCGGTGCCGGTGTTGCCCGTGTTGCGGTTGGTGTTGTTATTTTGGTTATTGTTTTGATTGGTGTTCCGGTTATTGTTCTGATTATTGTTCCGGTTGTTGATCGCGTCCGTCACGCCCTGGATCGCGTCGATAAAGTCATCGAAGCCGTCGCTGCCGTTCCCGCTCTGCGCCGGCACGCAGTAGTCCTTGGCCCGCGGATTGTGCCACGTCATGCCGTAAGGACAGTTGCAGACGAGATCGCCGTTGCCGTTGCGTCCCGACGGGACACTGCCCGGGAAGGCCTGCTGACAACGCTGGGCGTCGTTCATCTGCGGCTGCGGCGCCACGCAATAGGTATTGTCCCGGTTCCACACGTTCGGGAACTTACACCGGCACAGCACGCGGTTGCGTCCGTTGTCCCAGTACGGTTCCGACGGGCCGTACATCGAGCAGTTGGTATTCTCGACCTCGCGCTGGCGCTTGTTGATACAACGGTTGGCCTGCATGTCCCACCCCGTACCGCCGGGACAGAGACATTCGGGACGTTCATGATTGGCATCCCAGCGCGCGACGGTCCCCGGCCACTGCGAACAATCATGCCGCGCGACCTGTGTGTCGCGGCTGACCACACAGCGGTCCTTGGCCTGATTGATTTCATAGCCGTCGTTGCACCAGCACTCCGCCCGGTTGTCGGCGGAGTCCCACACGGCGTGTGAGTTGGCCAGCCAGCCGCAGTCGGCGTTGGCCACGGCATTGTCCTGCCGGCTTATGCATTTGTTGGCACTCTCATTGAACACCTGCCCGGAAGGACAATAACACCAGGGTTTGTCCTGTTCATTGTTCCACGCCGCGTACATCCCGGGCCAGCCCGAGCAGTCGGTACGCGCGACCTGGGCCTCGGGTGAGAGCTCACTGGCGTAGTGATCTTCGGCCGCCTTGAGACACTGCGCGGACTGCTGCGCGGATTGTTTGACCGCGTCCTCAAAGATCGACGCCGCGTCGGCGGCGGCGCGCGCGTCGTTGTAGAGTTGTTCCAGCTGATTGATGTCCGCGGCGCTCATCTGTTCCGATTTGATGCTGTTGACCGTCGCCTTGACCCCGTCGAGCAGAAAACGGAACTGGTCGTATTTGCGGCCGGGTTTGCTCAGCTGGCCGTTGGCCGACGAAAAGGCCTTCTCCGACTTCTTGTGCATGTTCCGGATCTGTCCGCCCAGGCCCTTGATCTCCTTGAACATCTTCTTGATCTCGCGCGCCGGCCGGCTGCCCATGGCGGTTTCCGCCTCGGTGATCAGCGAATCGGCCTGACGGGCGACATTCTCCAGCGCGTTCATCTTGGCGAGCACTTCGTCGGCCAGCATCGTCAGGCGTTCCATATCTGCGTTGACCAGCGCGCCGGCGCTTTCGATCGGCGCGAGCCTGGTCTTCAGCTGCGCGAGCTTGCCTTGATCATAACCGAGCGCGGTCTTCGCCTGGGAGATCTGACCCATGTCCGCCTGGGCCGCGCTTAACGCGGCCGCGTAGTTGCGCTGGGCGGAGCGCGCGCGGTCGTCTTCACTGCGCGCCGTGGCCAACTGCGCCTTGGCCTGACGGTAGGCCGTCGCCTGCTTGACCTGTCCGGCCGCCTGGCAACAGGCCAGCGCCGCGGCCCGCGCGTCGCCGTGTGCGCTGGCCGCCTTTTCGCCGGCACGTTGTATCACGTCGGCGGAACGCTGCGCGGCACTCAACTGCGCCGGGAAATCAACGGTGCCGGAAGACAGGTTGTTGGCCGCGGATTCCAGCTCGCGCAGTTCGGACATCCGGCTTTCGATCTGCGCCACGATCCCCTCGACGTCGGCCTGAATCGTCTTCCCAAAACTCTCCGCCGCCGCTAACAATCCGGCCGCGCTGCTGCGCAGTTCCTGAATTCGTTTCAGGTAATCGTCCATCCCGGCGCCCGCCGCCTCTTCGGCGCCGCCCTCCTCTTCCGGGGCCTGCGCCCCGTCAGATTCCTCGGGGACAAGATAGGTGAACTGCCCGCTCTGCGGGAACGGCTGCAGGTCCTGCAGCACCCGCGGCACTTCAAAGTCGACCTGAACTTCGTACGTCCCGCCGCGGGCCTGCCGTCCGAGCGGCAACGGGACCGTGGTCGGTAGTTCCGGGTCCAGTGAGACCGCGTTGAGTTCGATCTTTTGATCGACATCCCACTCCCCGTACGGACCTTTGTAGGTGATCACGGCCCGCGCCTTTTCTTTACGAAAATAATATTCGACCAGCGGTTTGATGGTGACCTGCGGTACTTCGCCCGGATCGACAAACCGCGGGATTTCCAGCGACACGCGCGGCGGATTGGTGTAGACCTCCACCGCCGGGCTGGTAAAAGCAGCCGTGCCCTCGGGAAAATCCCCGGCCCGGCCCACGGGGTCGCGCATCGCCTCCAAACCGACCACGGCCAGCGGGTCGGCCGGCCAGTCGCCGAAGGCGAGCACGGCGAGGATGCGATGGTAGCCGCGCTCCGTTACGAAATATTCCTCCAGGGTCTCGCCTTCAACGGTCACGAAGGTCTCTTTTTCCGGCGCTTCCATAATCCAGTTGCCTTCCGGTTGAGCCGGTCGGAACTTGCCGCTGTTAATGTCCTTCTTCGCGAAGACGCGCCATCCGCCGCCATGAATCGTATAGTAGTAGACCGTCCACTTCTGCCGGGCACGGCGCGGGTTGACGTTGGCGGCGATGCCGAGCCGGAATACATCCCCGCGCACCAGGTTCATCTCCAGAAACTCGCTGACCGGTTCCATGTCGTCGTAGCCGCCGTAGGCCTGCAGGCGCAGATCGAGATAACGCTGTTCACGGAACATCTCCAGCCCCTTCAGCGTCGCCGCGATTTTTTGCCGGAAGCCGTCGATGTAGTCCTGCATCTCGGCCTTCAGATCATACTCCTCCTGGTCCCCGCCGTCGTAATCGCTCAGCTTCACCACCCGCGCGCTGTAATCCGCGTCGATCTCCCCCATCGCCCATTGGCTCTGCTGAATGTCCTCCGGCAGATTGTCGTACAGGGCGTTGATCGCCTCGATCGCCTGCTGAATGATCTCCTTGGGATCGAATTCCCCGTCCTGCTTCTGCTCGTTGTACACCCGTTCGATGCGCCACACAAAATTGATCAGGAGCTTTTCAAAGGCCTCCTTGCGGATGCGCTTGTTATCGAGGATGATCCGCGCGGCCACGCGTTCGACCGGTGAGGCGGATTCCGCGCCGGGGATGCCCTGCTCATAGACCCTCTCCTTGAATTGAGTGAGCGTCATGCCTTGGGAATATTTCTTCCCGATAGCCTCTTCGTCGAAGTTTTCAAACCACCGGCACGCGGCCAGAGCGGCCTCATTGGTTTGATACTCGGTGTTGCGGCTGACGATGGCGTCGACCTGACGCGACAGGAGCGCCGGCAGTTTGGCGATGCGCCCCAGGCCATCGGAGACTTCATCCAGATACTCGAACACCTGCTGCTTGTTGCGCAGACGGTACAGGCCGTTGACGTCGGTCTTCTCGAATTCCGCATCACCGAATTCGCGGGCCATGCGGGCGGCGAGTTCGTCCAGCTGTCCCTCTGTAAACGGATTGATCACACCCTCCTGGATGGCGTAGTCGAAGAACGTAACGGCAAGACTCGCCAGGCCCAACGGCGGCATCACGTCCATCATGAATTCCTTGGAGGCCTCGCGCATGTCGCCTTCGGAGGCGCGCAGGCTGGCAGCGACAAACGGGACCATCTCGAACATCACCCGGCCGACCTTTTGCAGCCCTTCGGTGCGCGACTGGGACGCGTTGTACGCGCGTGAAGCAGCGACGTAGATCAATCCCCATTGAAAGAGAAAACTCCCGCGGTTTTCGCGCGACGTATCCAGCAGGACGTCGAGATTGAGTGCCGCGGCGGTGCGGGTCTTGAGAAATTTGCGGAACCGGCTGCCGCCCTTGGCCGCGTCCATCGCCTGCGACAATTTCCGCACCGTGACGTCCTTGGACTCGATCAGGTCGACCACCGCCATGTTGTCCCCCTTGATCTTCAGGCTGTTGGCGAAGTCGCCCACCGGCATGCCGATCACCTTGGCATACTGTTTGACCTGGGCAGTGTCTTCTTGGAGGACCTTAAGGAGAAAAGCCTTGTCCGCCTCGTCGACCGGCATCCGGTTGATCTGCTCGGTAATCGTATCCAGGGCCTTTTGTTCCAGCGGCGCGTAGGTAATGGCCAGCCGCTTGCGCAATTCCCGGCGCTGGCCGGCCGACGCGGTCTTCAGATGCTGGATGATCTTGTAGGCCTCGGTCTGCGTGACGGCGGCGATCATCTTGGGCATCACCAGCTCGAGCTGGCGGCGCTCATGAAATGTGATCGCCTCGGCAAGTTTATTAAAATCAAGGTCGCCGCCGCGGCCGATGATATCTATATGGTAGGCGTCCTGCAGGATCCTGGCCACCTCGCGCACATTGGTTTGTTTGCGAATGTCCGCGCTGGTATCCAGAAAATGCCGGTACTCGTCGCTCAGCTTGTTGTCGGCCTGAAAGACGTCATCATAGGCCCCGGAGAGACGTTCCGTATATTTCTGATTGCGGATGAACGACCCGACGTCGTCGACCGTCATGTTGGCGCCCTTGACGGCCACGCCGTGTTTCTGGGCCATGCGATAGTAATCCGACATCGCGCCGCTGCCGACCTCGGCGTCGATGCCCGGGACCTTCAAACCGGAGTCAACCGCGAGCTGTTCCACGGCGCGCACCGTGCCGTTCTGGTCAAGCTTGACCAACCGCCCGCTGTCGTCGAACGAATACGCCGCCACCTTCCCGGCCTCGGCCGCCTGGGTCAGCTTCGCCTTGTTACCGTAACCGCCCTGCGGATTGATGTACTTTTCGGGATGGTTGATGTCTTCAATCGCGCCGTCGAGCGTCATGTTCCAGGCCAGCCCGTTGACGTCGACCCGGTGCCGGTCGAGATCGGTCATGGGCCGGCCGGCGCGTTCCTGAATGATATCGTCCAGGGCCTCATTGTACAGCGGCTCGAGATTTCGGCCGATGTCTCCGGTGCCCGTGATGATGTCGTCATCAGAGAGGATATTGTTGTAGCTGAACGGAATGATCGGTTGTTTGGGCGGACGGCCGTACCTGTTCTTGAACTTTTGGCCCATGCGCTCGATCACATCGAGCTGCATCTGGGTCTTGCGCTTGAGAAATTCCTGCACGTGGGGAGACTTCGCGTCGAAATCACCGTTGAGTACGGCCCGGCGGTAAACGTCCTGATGGTAAAACACCACCGCGGTGATACGCTGCTTGTTGGCCTCGGAGAGACGCGGGTCGCTGAGCTTCTTCATCAACTCATCGATATCGAGCGCGCTCGGAGTCTTGGCGCGGCCCGCGTTGCGGCCCGGCACATCGGGATTCAACCGTTCGTTGACCGGCGGCCGGGCAGGCGCGTCATGGCGCGGCTGATCAGAACTCCTGTTTCCGCCGTCGGGATTGACCGGTGTGTCGGGGATGCGTTCCCACGGCCCGAAGGCGTCGCGGGTGTGCGGCGGCAGTCCGGGTTGCGGACCGGTGCGGCGTTGTGGTTCGGGCAGGGAGAAACCGTTGGGCTGACCCGCTCCGGTACGCGGGGCCGCGCCCCAATTCCCTGATGGACGTCCCGCGACCGTACCCGTTTGCCGCGCCGGCCCTCTTTGATTCCCCGCCGCCTGATTGACTGTCCCCTGTGAATTGGGCGGCGCATCCGGATCAAGCGGCGGCCGGATGCCGGAATTGTCAGGGGGATCCAGATCGATCACCTGCCCGCCGTGGTCACCAACGGGAAAAGGATTGTTATCGGCGGTCACCGTGACCGGACAGAGACTCAGCGATAACGTCAGGACAAGGATCAGCCGCGGAAAATACCAGGTGCGGGATTGGCGGGACATCACGAACATATGCTAGTAGATATCAGGACGGTAACTGACCTGCTGCAGGACGGTCCCCAGGATCTTGCCGTCGAGCGTGGCAAAGACCTCAAAACCGCCCAGACACACGGCGCCGCATTCCCTCAGTTTATATTTGTACCGGAACACCCGGTCATACTTGGACTCGCCCGTCATGGAGTCGCGGGCCTTGGCGAGAATCGCGTCGTTATGGGTCCCCAAGGCGCCGCGTAGCAGTCCCCATTGAATACGGTCAAACATATCGGCGGGACAGTTCTTTTCTTCCAGGCACGTCAAATCAAACTCCACCCGCAGATAACGGTTCGGTTCGCCGAGCCGTCCGAGATTGCGCGAGCGTAACGGGAACAGGAGAAATCCCATCAGGGTCTTTTCATTCTCAAAACGGGCCTTGTCGTAAATCATAAAGAGCAGCTCGTGCTCATCATCCTGATAGTGACCCATGACCACTGGCACCTCGCGGACCGAAACATCATAGTCCTGCAAGCTGTCGCCGGTCTCGGCAAAGATTTCTTTCAGGTCCCCGTCAGACTGAAGGTAGGTGGTGACGAAGCGGTCGACGATTTCTTGGGGAAGTTGTTGGGCACAACACGGCGGGCTGCAGGTGATAAGGATGAGCAGTGCGGCGATCGCTGAAAATCTCAAAATGGTCCCCCCGGGCCGGTTTGGAATGGCGTGCGGATCAATTATATCACAGCTTCAAGTTTCTCAAAATACTTGTGTGACGGGCGGGAGGTTGCAGAGAATTTCACCCTGCGGAGGCGGGTTTGAGGGTGTCGAGCAGGTCCCGTACGGTCAGACTTTCAACGTGCTTCTCGTCTTCCGGACAGGTGTAGGTCACGTGCAGCAATAGATTCTCATGATACACCCACCACTTGTGCCAGAAGATGCCGTCTTCGCTGTATAACAGCTGATGGCCGCTGAAGCCGCCAAGCATGGCCGGGGCAAGGTGCTCGCGCGCCTCTTCCTCAAGGTCGATGAGGTCGAACAAATCAAAGTCGCTGATCGGCGTGTCCTTGCGGTAGGCGTTGATCTGCAGCGCGCCGGCGCCGCCCGGATAATAAAAGGAATGGCAGGCGTCGTCGCATTCGGACATCCACCCTTCGGGAAGTTCGATCTGCCACCAGTCGGCTGTGTAAGTGAGCATGATTTGTGTCCTTCCTAACAGCACACATCCCGGAGATGTTCACGGGATACCCAACTGTGATTAATCCCGCGCATGATCAATCCGCAATCAAAGGTAACCGATCCCGCGGGAAATATTGTTTCATCACAGAAGTAGGCGGAATACTGACGCCTCACCGTCAGCGGTTTCATATTCCAGTTCACGGTTGTCAGCTCGACGGCATCGAAGCCGTCGCCACGGCCGTTGGGCGACCAGCCGATATTGCCTCTCGCAAAAAAATCCGAGGCCTCCGTTACACTTCCGAAAACGGAATCTGCAGGCAGGTCCTGGCCGATATCCGCGGTGACGGCCATCAGCGTCTCCTCCTGCGCATTGACGATATCCACGGTATAGCTGTCGCCGTCGACACTGACCGCGAATTTCGCCAGCGAATAAGTTCCGGGAAAGAGCCGTCCGCCGCTGAAGGTATTCAGCCATGAATCCGTATCACGCCGCGGCACAAACACGCCTTCTCCGTACGCCGTGCTCACCGCGATGCGGTGCGCCGCGTTATGGCTCGATGATCCGCAGGCCGGCAGACAATCGGGGCGCATTTTGGACAAGCTCACCTGACAAATGCCGCCGATCGCATATCCCTTGACGGTGACCGCTGTAAATCCCTCCGGCAAATTCCGTTGCATCACCGCGGGATCGATCCGGTAGTTGAGTAAAATGCGATGATCAATAACACCGGTGATTTCCTTCACCTACTCCTCCTTGAGCACCTCATCCGCGCAGCGGCAGACCATGACTTCGTTGCCGCAATTTGGGCATTCTTCGTGATTGCAACCGGGGACGTGGTACTGGCCTTTCTTGACGCCGCAGATATCACACGGCTGATCGGTCGGCCACTGGACCTGTTCGTCACCGAACTTGATCCGCGGCAAGCGTTCGTCGCCGACGGTAAAGGTGGTCAGCGCCTGGGCCTCCTCGATCTTTTTATCCCATCCTTTCGGCATGCGCACACCGTTGTAAACGATGAACTCACGCTTGGGATCGCTGATCAGGTGGCCGATGAACTCGATCGCCTCGATTGTGCGCGCGATCTTGTCTTCGTCCTCCATCTCATTCTTCAATTCGATCAACCGGTCCATCTCGGGTTCGCGGCCTATGGTGACGATCCCGCTCAGCGCCTGGTCCCAAACTTCGCGTTCCGTCGCCTTCACTAAAACGTCGAAGAGAAAATCCAGCGATTGCGGATCACGCAGCTCCCAGATGACATTGACGATCTGTCCGCGCAACCGGGTATCCTCGGTCGCATGATAGCGTTTGATCAAGACCGGCACGGCAAAAAGCGGCAGTTCGATCAGCGCGTGAAACGCCTCTTCTCCCCCCGCCCCGCCCAGGCGCGGAAGGTTTTCATCGAGGATTTGATTGAGTTCGTGATCTTTCATGCGGTCAATCCAACAGTATATCCGGATGGTGGTTCTCAACATAAGCCAGCGCCGTATCGAGACCCGGATTCATTCCTGTAAACACCAGATTGAAATTGGAAAAGCCGAAGGTTTTGTTAAGTCCGGAGGATAGTTTTAAATGCCACGGCAGTTGTTCGAGATACATCTGCGGATTGCGCAGGCGCAGTTCGAGCATGCGGGTGGACTGGATGGTCAGCACGCGCACAGACTCGATTTCATTCCACGGGATCAGGCCCACGCCCCAGCGTTTGTCTTCCAGACCCTCCCGGCTGAAGACGACTGTGCTGCCGCCCATCGTCATCTGCTTGGCGAGGCCGAAGAAACACAGCACGCCGAAGAGCATGCACAGTCCGCCCATGCTGCGCGCGAACAGGTCTTCCTCGCTGGTCATCAGCCAAAACCCCGCGGCGGCCATGCCGGCGCCGATGAGGATGAGCCCCAGGAATTTTATGGGAGAGGCGGTGAATTCGATGTGGTCGTCCATATGCATTCGGTAAGTGGGAATGAAAATATTATCGGTTCCATTATACTAGGAATTGCATCGGATCGGCGGGAATTTTGGCGCGAACGGCGATTCGGGGCTACAGACGGGTGACCTCTATCCCGGTGGGACGGGGAGTTTCTTCATTTTGCCCAATCAAAGGCAGGATACTCGGCACGGGAGTGATGTTGATGATCACCGGACGGAATCCCGAGATATGTGCCGGCGACAAATCCGGAACGTTCAGGAGCGTATCCTGACTGATGGTACCGCCTCCTTCCCGCTGCATCGGAATATCCATCATCGCGATCCCCCCCAAATCATCCGCAAATACCGCGTTATCCGTGGAACTATCTCCATTGCCGGCGGGCTGTTTGACCCACCGGGTTACTTTGGCGCTGATCCAGCCTTCACTCGGGGGTAATCCCTCGAAATCCTCATATGTGTACCGGTCGCGAAAGGCCGCCACTTCGAATGTGTTTGCCGTCGGGACCCATAGCTCATCCACGACCCGCTTGACCCCTCCGCGTTCACCCCCGACTCCGGATTCCATCGAAATTTCAATCTCATAAACAACGGCTTCCCAGAGTGTCATCTGGACATAGCCCAATTCACCAAGCCGGCGGCGGTCCGCGTCTGTTCCGGCGGAACCCATTTTTTCCACGGCACGGGCCACTTCTTTGACCGAATAGCTGTCCGGATGATCCATTACCTTACGAGCGCCTTTCAGGGTCCACGGGCCCCCCAGCATGGCGTGATCACCGGATTCCAGCGCCGGTCCCTCCACGATATCAAACGTCTCCGGCACAAACTCCTCCACATACTCGGGGATCTCAGGCCAACCGCTGTGCTGGTCACCGGTAAATTCCCCGGCGGAGGTCGGCACGACTTTGAAACCGTACACCCCGGAGGCGACGTCATAGGCTTGATCATAATAGATCTCGACTCGTTTCGAAAAAGTGTATTCCGGTGTGTGCCGGATTTGAAAATCAAATCCGTCCCTTTTCATCGCCAGGGCCTTGGCGAACAAAGCTGCCACGAACCGTTCCCGGTCCGACCGGGTTGTGGTGTCGATCCGTTCGCGCAGCCGTTCCACGACATCGAAATCCTCCGGTGTCGCGCCGGCCGCAACCAGAGCGTCCATGACCGCAATCCGTTCCTGCTCAATCACCAGCTCCAAGTGCGATCGCAATGCAGCCACCGCGGGTCCGGTGCCCAGCTCACCCAGGCGGCGGACGGCCTCGATCCGTATCTTCTCGTCGGCACTTTGCATGGCGGCGATGTAACCCTTGACCAGTTCCGTTCGGGTGGCTTGTTCCTGCATTCGTTGTTCGGCATTTTGGCGAACACGGTCCCCCATCGGGAGCAGGAGTCCGCCGATATATCCGTGAACCCATTGCTCGCGTGTCGCCTCGAGATTGGTCAATGCGGCTTCCGCGGCCTCATAGAGCGGTGGCTGGTCCGCTGACTTTCGCCACCGATCCTCCTTCTGGCTCATAATCAAAAACGGTAATATCGGCTCAATCGACTTCGCGTCGCCGAGATCACCTAGCCTTTGAATCGCATTCAAAACGTTGCCATAGTTTTGACTCTTCAAAACCTTCAGATAGGCGTCCACACGCTGCTCGCGGGACGCGCCTAATAAGTCCAACGCGGACTCCGCCGCCGCAACGACTTCCTGTTCGTTATCATCCAATAAATTCAGTAAAGCCGGAACATCAGTGGCATCGCCCCAATGACCCAGCTGCAACGCGGCAGTAGAGCGCTGGGCCGCATCGCTATCTGCCAGGTCGCGGCGATACTGTCGGACCACCACACTCTGATGCGTCCGGTCACCCCGCTCGAGCAAAGTGAGGGCCGCCTCAAACCGGACCTTGCCCTGACCGCTCTCCTCTGGTGCATCTCTACTTAGTAACGCGTTCAAGGCGGCCGAGACTGCCGGTGTATTCACGGCGCGCAACCGGCGGACAGCGGTCAATTTCGCAGGGACGGAACCCTCGTGCAAAGTTTCGATATAAACGGTGATGATATCTTCGGCGGAAACGTCGGCATTTCGTAACGCGCCTTCGGCCAACGGAACATCCGTAGCGAACATAGTCTCCCGGATAATTACCTTCAGGACTGTTATGGCTTGGGGCGTTCCCAGAGATCCCAACATGGAAATGGCTTGTTTCCGGTGTACTGCCGACATCTTCCATTCTCTTAATTGCCGGCCGATGAAATCCGGAAAACCGGGATCATTCAACTCCGACAGGGCATTCATGAGTCCCGTATAGGTAGGATCAAAAGCGGGGTGGGAATCATAAATCTCTTCCAGGAAGCTCGTAATAGCCGGGGCAACCTCGGCAATCCCTAGCTTGGCCGCGGCCACCATGACCTCGGTCTTGAGTCCTTGGTTATCAACGTTGTCATCACTTAGAATCTTAAGCAACGGCGCCTGCGCCCGGTCATCGCCGATGTCTCCCAATACACCCGCAATGACGGCTCGCACGTCATCATTCCGCCCCGCCAGTCCCTTGAGCAAACCCGGGACAACTGAGGGACCGATATCGCCAAGCAGTGTCCGGACCTCCTGGTAAATGAAACGATCAAAGAAGAACGATGACAGCGATCCGATCAGGGCCGGGACTGCCGCCGTTCCCAAACGGCGAATATTGGCACGGGCTCGTTCTTTTTCTTCCGCAGCGCTGTTGAAGGAATGGAGTGTCTGCAAATTACGATACACGCGCACCCCGGCGAACATAGCCCTATCTGAATCCACCTGCTCCGCCGCCCTTGTCGTTAATAACAACAAATCGAGCGCCAGTTGCGCCTGGTCGGTGATCGGCCCGCCACGGACCACTTCCCAATGGGCCTCGGATTTGACGATGGAAATTGTATCGACATCCGGTGGTTCGCTTTCATCCATGAGCCATTCTTTGGTATGCCCCCGTTCATAATATTTGATTCCGGGTTCTTGACTGATGTTGTTGGCGTCATAGGCATACCAACGCGGGGGCGTTTTACCGGTGGCCTTTACCGTAACGGAATCTGTCTCGGTCTCGTACCACTTCCAATTCACGTTATATCCCGAAACCAAAATAGTTTTGGCCTGGGCGTAATGCTCCGCGGATACCCGAAAATATCTGTTTAAGGCCGCCGCGGCATAAATATATCGCTTCAATCGATCTTCATGACCGCCTTGAACCGCCTCCTTCACCAACTCAGGTAACTCTGATCGGTAGCCGTCCACTACGGTGCGGGCGAGTGATTCCAGCAACAACATATAGACTTCGGGCATCCTTACGCGCAGAACTTTACCGAAGACGAGCACATCTTGTACCGGACCGGCATTGATTGATGCAACTTCGTTGCGTACAGAGGCGTTTTCACTGGCCAAAAGCAGCATCAATACGTCGGCCGCCGTAATTTGCCGGACGGACTCATTCGGTCCCAGAGCTTTCTTGTATTCAATTACCTCGGCCGGACTCAAGATTTTCTCCTCCGTTCGATCCCCAGATTCATAAAAAACTTCCGTGGGTCCGAGTGCAAAATCCGGATCTCCGATCCCGCTGTCGTCCACCCAGAACGAACCGGATCCCCCCGGGGTATCGTGCAATAGTATTACATCCCCCCGCAAAAGCGCCGTCAGCTTAGCGGGAAACATGTGTCGAATGCCTTCCAGCGCAACGGAGGCTTCCCCGGCCGATTTAGGGCTATCGAGAACTTGCGGAACCAACGTTTGGGACGCGAGCGATTCATAGACTGTCGCTAATTCCACCAGTTCGCGATCCCCCACATTATAAGCGGACATACGATCCCGCAGAACTTCCTCCCCCCTGTTAGCCGCGCCGAGACGGCGCAACGCTTGAGCGATCGCCAGAAGCATGGGTTTTGAAGTCTCAGTCCGCAACCGTTCGCTCAGCACCTGAACCACTTGAATGTAGGGATCTTTATCCGGGTGATCTTTCTCCGTTCCGGGAACAACCTCGATCAGCGCAGCCATCACCTCGACGGAATCTGTATTTTTCATTCCCGCGGTCACCGCATCGGTCAGCAAAGCAATTCTTGACTCATCATCTTGCGGCACATCGATTTCATCCATGGCCTGACGGGCGGCCCATACTGTCCTGGCATCTTCAGCTGTCCCGATACGTTCGGTCAAAATTCGCAAAATATCCCGGCTCGGTGCACCGGCATTGAGGGCGGCGCGTACTATCATTGGAATATTGCCGGTGTTAGCCAAACGTATCAAATATGCCTCGGTAAGCTCGACATCCAAGGCACGCAACAAACCACGCGCCCGATTTGTCAAAGAAGAATTCTCTCGGTCCAACATAAGTATGGCCGGCGATACCGACTGTCGGGATTTAATATTCGCTAAAGCGGAAAATACTGCTTCGGAAAGATTACTGTCCATCATTCCATGTAAGACGCCAACCGCCGATTCCGCCCGGATCTCCCCCAGGACGCGAATCGCTCTGACCTCCTGCTCCGTGGCTGCTGCCCTCTCCTCGGCATCATGAAGGTACTTGAAACTACGCCGTTGCGTTAGTATGCCCAACACTTTATTGAGGATTTTTTTATCCGTCTCGCCGGCCGCAAGCAACTCCAAGGCAATATCCGGTGATTCTTCCTGAGTCCAGGCCCGCTTGTAGGCTGCTGTTCGAAGTAGCGGGTTGACCGTTTCCAGAAGTCTTCGCGCTGCCTGGCGTGCCGGCAGTTTACCTGTCAGCATAACTTCCACCAAATCATCCGTGTAATCGTCCAACTTAAAACTGCCCAGCGCCGCTTCGACCTCTTGGATCAGCAGGTCCTGCCCGATTTTCAAAGCTCGGATCAAATAAGGGACCGTATCAGAGTGCCGGATAGTCGTCAGCATTCGGATCGCCTCCGCACGCTGATACGGACCGCGGGATTCGAGGAACCAGGCCAGGGGTTCAATGGCCGCTTGGTGGGGATACCGGCCCAAGTCCGCTATAGCATCATCGACCGCTTCAACATCACGGTCCAAAAGTCTCTTCATCGCGCGGCGTAGCGCCTGAACCTCCTTTCCCTTTTCCCGTTTGAGTTGACCCAAGGCGGCCTTGACTTTTTGGCGGAGATCATAGCGACGGGATTTGCTGTACACGAACCGGTACCACGCGTACCACACCGCTCCCGCGGAGAATATCGCCCCCGCAAGAGTCGCTTCGGGATTATTGAGCAACGCCTCCATCATCTGATCCGCCGCGACCGGTATGGTGTCAGCAGCAACGGGACTCAAGTCGATATTGACAATGTATGATTGACCTATTTGCGCGTCGCTGAGCATCGCGCCATCCGTCCGCTGCAGAGCGATTACCGCATCCTCAAATCCACCGGAGAAATACCTGCGCGGGATCGATCTGCCGCTGAGCTGATCGTAATCTTCCTTGATAAAATTGAACACGCCACGCTGATAGGCTGACACGTACCGGTCGTAAATTTGCGTCGCCACGTTGTCATCCACATCGTCGACACCCGTCACCTTTGATTGATCGACATAAGCCTTGCGTAAAATCCCTTGGTGTACTGTTTGCTTGTACCATTTTGCCAAAATCAGCGCATAGTAAATTTGTCGCAGAGGCGCGAAGTTCGCGCCGCTGTTAACCTCGCGTTCGATTTCCGGAATGACAATCTCGCGTATAATCTCGACCGTCATCGGCTCTTCGATCGCCGTTTGTTCTGAGTTTCCTTTCGCGGACAGATAGTCCTGTTCCAGCATCACTTTCAGATGGGCATCGACTACATACACCGTTGGGCCGTTCTCATAAACACGTGCCCGCTCAGGGATAATCCAAACCTTGTTAAATGTGTCGAGCGGAATATCCGTCGTGCCGAACCGCTGTTGAACACGGCGGTAAACGCGTTGCCAGAAATCATGTCCGATCGCATCATCGGGATGGAGCAATGACGAAGAAAGCTGTTTGAGCAGATAGTCCTGGGCCAACAGGTCGCGACCCAGTTGGGTGCGGGCAAGTTCCGCGGGAATGATGCGGTCGCTATCCCCCGGCGACAGATTGACCCACAAGTCCTGCCGGGGAACGGTGAGTGCCGCCATAAAGTAACGGACTATTCGGTCGGCATCGTCCTTAATGTCTTCAGCGGACGAAGAAACATTTCCCGAGTCAAAGATAAAATCAAAGCGCAACGGCTGTTCCGGATGCACGGTCATGCCGCGGGCAAGAACCGGGACATGGGCATTGCTGAGTGCCACCATGGTTCCCGGCGCCGGCAGTTGAGCCACGACCGGCTCGACCGCGTGGCCGCTCACCGGGGCAAGGCCCACACACATAATCAGCCAGACGCTCACCAACCGTTGCCATATGGACATCTTCCGCTGGGAATATTTTCCTAATTCATTCATATAAATGGGGTTACAACCTGATAAACAGGCCGTGGTTACGTGGGGAATCGTGCGGTATTTACGGTGCCCCGGTCGGGGCACTGTCTTATAAGTATGAAGGATCGCTACATTAGTGTCAACATAAAACCCGGGGGCGGTACCGGCCCGGTTACTCCCGCGGGGTCCAGCGGATGCGGGTGCGTAGGCCGTCGTCTTCGAACTGCATACTCACGGAAAGATTTTGAAATTCACGCAGCAGTCCGAAGTCACGGTCGTTTTCTTCATAAGCGGGCCGGCGGCGGTCCCACAGGCTGCCGAAGGTAGTGCTGGAGAGTTCCCCGTCGCGCCACTCCCACTCTCCGCGGCCGGCATGCAGCGGGATAAATCCGAATAATTCCCGATGACGGTCCTCGGCTTCATGGACGTTGTCCGGATACAACTCCATCAACGGGGACAAGTAGACCATGCTGCGCCGGTTGGCCGCACTCATGCGGTCCAGGGCCGAATTATACAATCCGGGCAGCTGCCGCTCAGCGGCGCCGGGGTTCAGGGTCACCGCCGCGCTTTCCAAGGCGGTGTCGTCGGAAAAGTCCAGCACATAGTTCTGCGACCACGGGACATTACTGAAAACGAGATAACCGTCCTGCACGCGGATGCCATAACGCAGGCTGAGGATCCCGAACAATCCGATACGGCAGTTCCATTCGTCGCGGTCTTCCACCTGGGTAAAGTCCACCATGGTCCGGCCCCAGTCGCGCGGCCTATCCCACTCCCGCAGTGAACTGACCGCGCGCAGAAATCCGCGGACCTTTTCCTCGTCCTTCAGTTCGAACATGATCTTGGTCGGCCGCGTGAACATCATAAAGGCGATCGGCATCCACAGCGATTCCCGCGCCCGGAAGACCTGCATCCCCTGGCCGGCCCCCATCAATCCGAGAAAATCTCCGCTGCCGAGATTGATCACCGGGTCGGCGTCTTCCACCACGACGTGCAGCGACGGGCCGAACTCGTCGAAGACGGCAGTGTCGAGACTGGTGTACTTCTTCAAAAAGCTGAATCCCTTGACCACCTGCACCCAGGTCTCCTCGTTGATGTTGGCGGAAATGGCCAGCACCGGTTCCGGCGAGAACACCGGATGTCGCAGGACCTTGCCGGCCTCTACGCCGTTGAGGACCGTGCGCGCGCCCTCGTAGATCGTACTGTCGATCAACGGCAGGATAAAGACATTGATCTCCGATGCCGACTGCGGATCCTTATCGTAGCGGATGGCGATCGGATCGAAGAACTGCCGCCAGAAGCGGCTGTAATTCTCCACGTAATCCTTGTAGGCCTTGGCCTCCTCGGGATAGACGCCGGCGAGATTCATATCCAAAATCGTGGTCATGTCGCGCGCGGTCCCGAACTGCGCGGAGCGGACCGCCAGGTTATCCAACAGCACGTCTCCCGCCTTTACGGTATCGGTCGATATGTAACCGAGTTCCGCCAGGCGCACGAGCGTCGGTAGCTCCCGGTGCCCGTCGATCTTGTAGAGAAGCCCGCCGGCCGTCATCGACTCCAGGCGCGCCCGCTCCTTCAGCCGCCGGAACTGGCCGATCTTCACCTCGGGTCCGGTCATACGGCGGATAAACGGATCGGAAAAATAGGCAAACATCTTGGTATCCTCAGCGGGTGGCAATTGCGTCAGCATGTAGCGGAACTCGGCGCTGCGGCCCAGGCTGCCGTCGCCCGCGTTGCTGATGAGGTCCCACACGGCATTGATTTCCTGACGATGGGTACTCACGATCAGCAATCGTCCCGCCGTCGACCAGTACACACCCCGGCCGTCGGTGAGTTTTTTCTCCAGGACTTTTCCCGGTTTCAGGCCGCTCACCCCCGCCAGCCGCAGCAGCGGTGAGATCAGTTTGAGCTGAGGCACCTTGACGATCAGCGTGACGTCGGTGCCGTCGATAAAGAACAGGTCCGGCGTCATCAATGCCATCTCGCTGACAAAACCGCTTTTCAGGAACCGGTCGACCCATTCGCCGTCAAGCCCGAGACGGGCGTAGTAGCGCTCCTTGAGATCATAGTTCAAACGGTTGCCGAAGGCGTCCGCGCCGAACTGATGCACGAACGCGATCCCGTCCTGCAGATAACCGGACATCGCCCCGGGATCGGCGAAGTACGCGAAGAACCGGTCCGGCGGAACATAGTCAGCCAGTTCCAGCCGGCCTCCCGGGTCGCCGTCGAGCATCGCGGCATAATCGTGGGCCTTCACCGTCACCCCCTCGATGTCCCGCAACGGCACCAATGGCCGGCTTTGCAGCGACGCGGATGTATTGACGGTGAGATTGGTCATCTGCAGGGTCTCCTCGATCGCGGCGCGGCCGCCGAGCATATTGAGGACCGAGGTGGTCCGCCCGCGGCGGTCGGCGGCTGTCATCGGGGACATATTCTCGGGAGCCTTGTCCTCGTAGACGGCCGGGTAGCGGCTCAGCCAGGTCATGTACACCGTTGACGGGGCCACCGTCAACCGGCTGGCCCATTGCTGCGCCCGCTGAGCACTCCAGCGTTTGAACACCGCGGCATCACCATGGTGCACGTCCTCCCGGGTCAGGACCAATGTCTGTTGTTCCCCGGTGACCGTATTGCGGACGGTCATCGTCCACGGGCCGTGCGCCTCCGGCGTGATGACCTGCGCGGCAAAATAGTAAGTCTGCTCCGGGTCTTCTTCCGGCTGACGCAGGGGCGTGACCGTCAGACTGTATTGCCGAACCAGCTCCTGATCGACGTCAACTCGTTCGGAGGTGCCGTCATTAAAGAGGACCCAGTGTTTCCCGTCGTCGACGAACGGAAATAACTCCAGCACCAGCGGCCGATGGTCTTTGTCTTTTTGTCCGCGGATGAGCTCGATGCCGGGAACCAGAAAATACTGCGGGCTCTCTTCCTCCTGATAGTGTCCGTTGATGGGATCATAGGCACGTCGATAAAACGCCCGACGTTGATGCTCGTCGAGCTCGGCAATCTCCGCCGGTCCGACAAGCCGTTCGGGCTCGGTCGCCATGAAGTTGAGCTTGTAACGTTTCTTTAATATGGCACGGGTAAACCGGTACCCGAGCGTTGTCCCGGTCAGTTCCGCGAAGTGTTTGTCGTTTAATTCGTCCAGTTTGGTGATTCGGAATTTCTGCCGCACCTCATTGAGGACGGCATAGTCGGGATAGGTAAACTGGGACTGGTCCATAAACTTCGCGCAGATGCGATACGGCGTGGCGCTCGTGTTCAGCCACTCCAGGGCCGCCTCCGCCGATGCCAGCAGCGGCGGTGTCAGGCCCAGTTCAGCGGCCACGCTATTGACCAGCTGCAGCGGGGCTTGGCGGTCACCGGAGAAGTCCTCCAGGGTCAGACGGTAATCCGCATGGCGGAGCGCGTGCTGATGGAGCATCCAGTAAAATCCGCTGATGTGGCCCTGAACCTGTTCCCCCTGGACCTGGGCGAAGCGGTCGCCACGCACCCGGCGGGCCTCGGGCGGGACGGTCCACTGGATATGACGCAATCCCTTAAGGGCGTCCCGGTCCGTCAGCCGCCAGTCTCCGGCGGGTAGTTTATACTCGGCCTGGATCACGGTCATCTGAAGTTTGGGATGGGTGAATTGCTGCGGCGGCTGGGCAGGCATCAAGGACGGCCCAGGTTCGGCGTGTACCGGCAGGGCGCCGGTTAAAATGACGGTGACCGTCAAAATCCAAAGAAATCTTTTCATCGTGTCCCCCCGTGGAGCGGTTGGCTGCGGCTTCATTTGTTGATAGTTTACCATTCAACCATTTACTTGTCAACTGTGTGGGAGGGAAACCGGAGCCCCGGCTCAGGCGCCGAGTCAAAGGTCCGTTTGGAGGAGGCGCTTGCGGAGGAAGGCGCGGTTCTCCTGTACTCGAGTATTTCGTCGCTACGCTCCCTTACGTTCGAGCTTCGGAGAATCAGACAAAATGTCTTCTAAAGAATGCATGACCGGAACCGCTCTTCAGGAAACGTTCGAAGCGTCTCGCCTTCCTGGCATCCCGAAACACAATGTAACATTCAATCTGCCATGGTGCATAACGCCGGGAAAACAATGATTTTCCTGAATTGTGTGCTGCTACTCTTTTATTGAGATCTTTGGTAAAACCGACGTAGTATTTGGTGGGTCTTTTGATACTATGCAGAACATAGACGTAGAACATTCATTATCCCCCCTTTAACCTACGAGGGGATGTGGTACTTGGGCAATTGGTACAATTCGGTTCTCCTGCGCTCGAATGTTTCGTCGCTTCGCTCCTTCACGTTCGAGCTCCGGAGAACACTCTTCAAAACTCCAACGTGAAGTCCCGACCCGCTGGTCGGGAGGGAACATGGGAGCACAGAAGAGTGGAGGTGCCGGGAATCGAACCC
>JAGQKV010000029.1 GCA_020429915.1 Candidatus Omnitrophota bacterium
GATCCCACAGGTCCCAGTGACCCGACTGGTCCCGGCGATCCGACAGGACCCAACACACCGTCAGGTCCGAGTGAACCGACAGGCCCGACGGCTCCGCAGGTAGGAAGTTTGTTCGCGACATTCGCCCCGCAGGAAGCGGGTGGCCCGGTGTTCCTGGCTGCCTCCACAGGTGAAGTGGAGACGACAACCAATCCGGAACCGGCCACACTCATGCTGATGGGTGGAGGTATGGCGGGTATGTTCCTGCGCCGCCGCCGTAAAAAGCGCGCGTAAAGAAAGGGTAATCGTCTGCGGACATCCCGGCGGAATTCAGGATTAAACATTCTGGTTGGCCGATCAGATTCTCTTCGCTATACTGTCTGAGTATGAAGACATACACACCGGTATGCCGGCTGATTCTGGCGATCATCTTCCTGTTGAGTCCGATCTCCCCGGGTATGGCTACGGCTCCTCAATCCATGGTCCTCAAGTACGATACGGCCACCGGCCGACTTGCCGTCGAGGTTTACCATCATACCGACGAACGTTACGAGCACTACATCAATACGTATCTCGTTTCGGTCAACGGCGGGCCGGAACAGCGCTTCTTTCAGCAAGGCCAAACCTCTTCCGCGGTAACTCTCAAAGACATGCGCGTGGTCGCTCACCCCGGAGACACCCTGGTCGTGACCGCGATCTGCACCCACGACGACCGCCTGAACGGAGAACTCATCCTCACCGATCAGTTCCGGGAGGGGATAACGGGCTCGTATACGGCCATCATCAAGAAAGCGGACCGCCATCAGGACCGCCTCCGCAAAAAGGCGGACCGGTTCCATGGCTATCCATACCGCTATCACGGACCTCACAAGGGTTCCCTATCAGGGAACCCTCCGGAAGACGAACGCCGAGAAGAAAGTCCCACCACCCCCGTCATCGAAAGCAACCGCGCCCAACAGCACCGGCAGGAAGTCGAAAAGGAAATAAACCGCCGCGCTTACGAAGCCAAATTCGGTCCGCTTCTGGCCCCGGACGAGGAGGCGGAGGGAGGCAAAACCGGTCGATAAAACTGCTGATCCGCCAGCCTGACAAGAATTTGCTCCTCTCCGGGGAAGCTGGTATAATATCGGTCTGTACGTTGAAACGTAACCTTCTAGAAAGGAACCCATTAATGAAAAAATCGCTGCTACTGCTGACCGGATTACTCGTTGCGGCCGGATATGTCTTTGCCGAAACGGATTACAAGGACGTCAGCATCACGACCCATAAGGTCACCGATCACATCTACATGTTGGAGGGCGAGGGAGGTAATATCGGCATTTCCACCGGCGAAGACGGCGTCCTGATGATCGACACGCAGTTCGCGCCCTTGGCCGATAAAATCCGCGCCGCCGTGCGGGAACTCAGCGATAAAGATATCAAGTACGTGATCAACACACACTATCATCACGATCACACCGACGGCAACAAGGCCTTCGGCGCCGAGGCGGTGGTGATCGCGCATGAAAATGTGCGCGACAGCCTGGAAAAGGGCCGCACCGTGGAAATGTTTCAGCGCGAGATTCCGCCTCAGCCCAAGGCGGCCCTGCCGGATATTACTTTTGAAGACAGCTTATCGGTACACGTCAACGGCAACGAAGTGCTGGTCATGTATTTCCCGAATTCGCACACCGACACCGACAGCGTGGTCTTTTTTCTCGACGAGAATGTAGTCCACACCGGTGATTTGCTGTTTAACGGGATGTACCCGTTCGTGGATATTCCCGGCGGCGGCAGTGTCCAGGGCCTGATTGCCAATCTGGACGTGATCCTTGATTTGATCGATGAAGACACCAAGATTATCCCGGGGCACGGACCGCTGGCCGAATGGCAGGACTTGAAGGATTTTCGCGATATGCTGGTGGAGACCTCCGATATCGTGCACGAACGTATACAAAAAGGGATGAGCCTGGATGAAATCAAGGCCGCCGGCCTGCCTGAAGAGATTGTGGAACGCTGGGGGAACGGATTCCTGAACACCGAGCAATGGATCGGGATCCTGCACGCCAGCCTGCTCCAATAGCAAGACATCAGTTAAGACGAAACGTTTGAGACGAACCGAAACGGACGCGACGACACATGCATCACTTACTCTATCTGTCCATACCGGCGGCTGTCGCCCCGGCCTTAATCATCCTGCTGTACTTTTACCGTCAGGACCGCCTGCGGCCCGAACCCACCGGGTACTTGGTCCAGGTCTTTGTCCTGGGAATCGCCTCCACGTACCCGCTCATTCAGCTCGACCTGTACCTGACCCGGATCGAGTTCTACAATATGCTGCCGAAGGTCTCCTACGAGTTGTTTGTGGCGTTCATTCAGGCCGGCATGGCCGAGGAGTTGATAAAATTCCTCGTCGTGATGATCTTCGTCTACCGTCACCGGCATTTTGATGAAGTCACCGACGGGATCCTGTACACGATTACGGTCAGCCTCGGTTTTGCCGCGGTGGAAAATGTGCTGTACGTCGTAGGAAAGCCCTTCAATGTGGCCCTGGCCCGGGCACTGACCGCGGTCCCGTTTCACGCGGTATGCTCGGGGGTCATGGGATATTACATCGGCCGCGCCAAATTCGCGCGGGTCAAACGCATGGAACGCCGACTGCTGCTGACCGGACTGGCCTCCGCCGCCGCGATTCACGGTCTCTATAACTTTATGATTTACATCTCACCCGTCTTCGGTGCGCTCTACGCCATCGCCATCGTCCCGGTGGTCTACCTGACTTTCAAACGCCTGCAGTGGCACATCGGCCACGCCTATCGTCACGACCTCAAACATGGGCGCGTGGCGCAGATTTCATGATCCTACCCGACAGACTTTCTAACCTAGATACGTTTGTGGATACAAAATTCAATATAATCCGCTTGTGGACCATGACGGATTGCGGTGAACCCTATACCCATCCCGAATGGCCCGGCTGCATGGGGATAACCTGGGGAATTGAACTGATCACGCGGGCCGGAGAGCGCGTCATTTTCACATGGGGAGAAAACCAGGCCCTGGGAGATCCGTTTTACCTCAGCATACAGGCCAACGATCCTGTTGAGCAAAGTGACTCCCTGCGGGTGTTGGAGGTCGATGCGCAGTCGGTACTAAGTCCTTATCTGAATAGTACATTGGAGTCCTATCGCATCCTCCATCGGGAACACATGGATACGGGGAGGCCCGTTGTATATGCATGTCACCTCATATTTGAGGCCGGAGGGCTGTTTGTGTCCACCGGCCAGGCTTCTGATCCCACATGCGTTTTTGCTGACGATATTTGTGTGATTTATGAGGATAAGCTGATAAGGCAAATAAGTTGTTTTGCGATATAGAACAAAAAGAGTATTTGCCGTTGTTTTTCAAACCGTGATTCTCCGCTATAATGAAGGATCGATTAAACATCAACCTACGGAGATATCAATGAACCGAAAGTCTATTCGTCGCAATCTCACGCTCAGTCTCTGCGCCCTCTTTCTTTTGACATCCTGTGCCACGGTCCCGTTGACCGGACGCCGCCAGCTGGACCTGCTGCCGTCCGGCACCATGCTCACCCTAAGTTTTCAGCAGTACGATGATTTCATCAAGACCAACAAGGTCATCACCGGGACTCCCGAGAGCCGCCTGGTGAAAGAGGTCGGGCGGCGCATCGCCGACGCCGTGGAAGAGTATCTGCGCGCCAACGGCCAGTCCGCGCGGATCGCGAACTACCAGTGGGAATTCAACCTGGTGCAAAGCGACGAGGCCAACGCCTGGTGCCTCCCGGGCGGAAAGGTGGTGGTCTACAGCGGTCTGCTGCCGATCACCCAGGATGCCACGGGGCTGGCCGTAGTCATGGGCCATGAAATCGCCCACGCCGTGGCCAAACACGGGGATGAGCGCATGAGCCAAGGGATGATCGCCTCGATGGGCACCGCCGCGCTGTCGGTGGCTATGGAAAGCAGCCCGCAGGAAACCCAGCAGGTGTGGATGTCGGCCTTCGGTCTCGGCGCCCAGTACGGCGTGATGCTTCCGTTCAGCCGCCTGCATGAAAGCGAGGCAGACCACCTGGGCCTCATCTTCATGGCCCTCGCCGGGTACGATCCGGCCAAGGCGGTGAACTTTTGGGAGCGCATGGCCCAGATGAAGGGCGGAGCGGGCGTTCCCGAGTTCATGAGCTCTCACCCGTCCGACCGCTCACGCATCCAGCGCATCCACGAGCAGTTGCCGGAGGCGAAGGGGTATTACAGGAAATGAAGGGTGATGTAGCCAGGGGAACACGCGTGGTGATGAGTGATGGGTGATGGCAGCAAGAGTACGGGGGAGTCATGAAGTATTTCACTATGGATAACTGGATAGGATCCCAGCACGATAATTTTGATGAATCGGAATCCGACCGCCTTAGGCAGGCATATTGGGATTATTGGGATGGCATAAAAGCACACGTACCTCCCCGATTGAAGGAATTTTATGAAAGTTACACGACGCATGACGGAGTCTTGCAATGGTTTGAAATAAAAGAAGAACGGATGACGGTGCACCTGAGTGTTGCCCGTATTGAAAGCATGGAGGAGGAATGGATATTTGATGATCTCAGCCTCCAATATGATGACTTACTGTCCTTTGAGAGTATCTCCAATCGGACGCCGGGATTCAATGAAAGCCTGTACGGAGATTTGGGCTACGATGAAAT
The DNA here is from genome assembly GCA_020429915.1 of Candidatus Omnitrophota bacterium. Classification (GTDB taxonomy): domain Bacteria; phylum Omnitrophota; class Gorgyraeia; order Zapsychrales; family Zapsychraceae; genus JAGOSC01. Next base: position 4,670 of record JAGQKV010000029.1, read on the forward strand.
AGAGAAACTCAGTGATTGCATTGAGCATCGATGGCTATTCTCAACCGGGATCGAGTTTCGGATCCGGTTCCGCGATTTCGACTTCCAAATGGCTCCAATAACCTAGACCGCACCCGATACGATCATCACTCACCACCCATCACTCATCACCCTCGCACCCCAAAAGAATACGACCATCACTCACCACACAGCACTCATCACCCTCACGCCAAAAAATCAGGACGCACCCAAGACTTCCCCCCTTGATTGTGTTAGATTACTAACATGAAAAAAATCCCCACCCAAATCCTCTTTGTGATCTGTTTCGCCGCGACATTTGTGATCGTCGGCTTCGGCGTCTTGATTTCCGACTACTCCGCGTACCGCAGGGAAAAGAAGTGGTATGCCCGTCTGCAGCAGGACCTGCCGGTGGGTACGCCGGAGCGTCAGGTCCGCCAATACCTCTTCGACCAGGGCCCCAAAAACGGGATCCGCGGCCTGCAGGAAGTGGAGGAATTCGGCATCCGCCGGTTTGTCTTTGACAATCACAACCGCTCCCACATCATCGCCCTGATGAAGCGCGACAATCAGTCTTTGCTGGAGGACGCGGTGGTGGTGGAGCTCGATGAACACGGTAAGCTCAGAGACATTTACAGCCGGATGTGAATGCAATTGACACTACCGTCATCTGTCGGTATACTTGTAGAAACCGGCAGTACGGAGAATCCCCTCATGACGACGGCAATCGAGCTGAAAAATATCCTGCACATCAAAAAAGACACGGATAATCCGTTAAATATCTTCGCGGTCATTCAAAAAGGCCTGACCAAAAGCACGGCGTTGAAGGTCAAGGACCTGCTCGGACTGACCCTGCGCGAGTTTACCCCTTTATTGGCCCGCAGCGAGCGCACGTTTGAACGCAAGAAGGCGGGGGAAAGTTTTGATCCGGTTATGACCGAGCGCCTGATTGATTTGGCGCGCGTAGCCGTGGCGGGCAGTAAAGTCTTTGACGGGCCGGGCGAGCTGAAGGAGTGGCTGCGCGAACCGAACCGGGCCCTGAACAACCTGCGTCCGGTCGACGTCATGAACACGCACGTCGGCTGCGGACTGGTCCTGGATCTTTTAAAGCGGACACAGTATGGCGTCTACAGTTGAGACGGAGCTTACCGTCTTCCGGATCGGCGCGGCCCGCTACATCACCGACATCCGCGGCACCGGCGCCAAACTGACCGGCGGCCGCTGGAACGACAAGGGCCGGACGGTTGTCTATACCTCGCAAAGCATCGCCCTGGCGTGTTTGGAGGTCCTGGTCCACTACGGACAACGTGCGTTGTCGAGCAAGTTCCGGAAGCTGAGCGTGACACTGCCCAAGGGGGCCTCGTTAAAGGAAGTGCGGGTCAATTCATTGAGTAAGGGCTGGAGCGCCTTTCCCGAATCACGCGAATGCCGTGAGATCGGCAATGCCTGGCTTGACCTGGGACGCTACTGCGTTCTTAAGGTTCCGTCGGTGGTCGTCCCGGAGGAACACAATTATCTGCTGAATCCGGATCATCCTGAGTTTAAACGGGCCCGCTTCGGCAAACTGAAAAAAATGAGTTTTGATCCGCGTCTCTACCAAAAGTAACCCCAAGCACCGTAACCCGGCGGCATCATATGTCGCGTCTTCGATACCTATGTCCCGAACAACATTCCTCACAACCAAAATCCTCATGCTGGCCTTTGTTTTATGGGGTGCCGCGGCCTGCGACGGTCACGGGCGCAACGGAGCGCCGGTCTATTCCGGATCCGTGGAACTGACCGAGCATTCGCTGGGCTTCGCCGCCTCCGGTCGGATTGAAAACCTCCTGGTAGAAGAAGGTGACCGGGTCTCTCAGGGCCAGCGCCTGGCGCTGCTGGACCATTTCAACCAAGCCGTGCGCGACGCCGAACGGGCCCAGCATCTGCTGGATTCCGGCGGATTCAGCCGGCAGGAATATGAGCACCTCCGCCAGGTGGTCGATGACATGCAGTTGATCGCACCCGTCGACGGCGTCATTCTCAACAAGATCCGCGAGAACGGAGAAGTCACTGCGGCCGGGGCCCCGGTCCTGGTCATCGGCGATACCAACCGGGTGTGGGTTAAAATCTATGTGCCGGAGCATACCGTGACGCGCCTGCGCATCGGCCAACCCGCCAAGGTGCGTGTCGACGGACTCGAGCGTAACCTGCCGGCGCGCATCAGCTCCATCGCAGCCCAGGCCGAATTTACGCCGCGCAATGTGCAGACGCCGGAGGAACGAACCATGCAGATGTTCGGCGTCAAGGTCCAGTTGGACGACCCGTCCGGAGTGCGGCCCGGCATCTTTGCCGACGTGGAGATCCTCACCGATGAACGATCCGGCCATTGAAGTCCGTAACCTCACCAAGAAATTCGGCACACTCACCGCGGTCGATAATATCTCGCTGACAATTCAGTACGGGGAAGTCTTCGGCTATCTCGGCGCCAACGGGGCGGGGAAGAGCACCACCATGCGCATGCTGTGCGGCATCCTCGCGCCCAGCGCGGGCGAGGGCCGGGTGGCCGGCTGCAACCTCATCCGATCCCCGGAAGCAATCAAGCAGGCCATCGGGTATGTCTCGCAACGCTTCAGTCTCTATGAGGACCTGACCGTTCTGGAAAATCTGAGCTTTTACGGCCAAATCTACGGACTGTCCGGCCAGCGGCTGCGGGAACGGATCACGGAAGTCCTCAAGACGGTACGCATGGACAAATGGCAAAACCGTATGTCCGGAACGCTTTCCGGGGGGATGAAGCAGCGCGTGGCTGTTGCCAATGCCATCCTGCACCGCCCGAAGATCCTTTTTCTGGATGAGCCTACCGCCGGGATCGATCCGATTTCCCGGCGGTCGTTATGGGAATTATTTTATCAACTGGCGCAATCCGGGATCACACTGTTTGTCACGACCCACTATATGGAGGAAGCGGAGCGCTGCCAGAATATCGCGATCATCTCGCGCGGCCGGGTCCTTACCCAGGGTGAGCCGGCCCGGCTGAAGGAGGACATTGACGGTGACATCCTGGAAATCACCTGTCAGCCGGTGATGGCAGGGGCCCGCGCCTTTCGGGAAATCCCGCAGGTGAAGGCCGTCACCCTCTACGGGACAAACCTCCATCTTAACGTCGAAAAGGGCGCTGACATCACGTCCCGGCTGCGTGAGGCCGCTAACCGGGAACATATCCAAATCGAATCCATACGCAACATCGATCCGTCCCTTGAGGACCTGTTTGCCACCATCGCCGATGACCCTAACGCGTAACATCTCAGCCGTCGTCCGTAAAGAATGCCTGCACATCCTCCGTGATAAACGCACCCTGGCACTGGTGATCCTGATGCCGTTGATGCAGCTGATCCTGTACGGCTACGGGATCAATACCGATGTCCGTCACCTGTCCACCGCCGTATATGACCAGGACCAGTCGTCGCTGAGCCGGCGTCTGCTGCAAGCCCTGGAGCAGTCGTCATACTTTGATATCAATTTCCGTGTCGAATCCTCCCATGAATTGAAACAGCTCGTGGACCGGGGCGACGCCAAGGTCGGAATCAATATCCCCCCCGACTTTACGCGCGACACCCTGTCCGGAGAGGAGGGGCAGCTGCAGATGGTGATCGACGGCACCGATTCCAACCCCGCCAACTCAGCGCTCAACGCCGGCCAGTCCATCATAACCGCCTTTATGGAACGCGAGGGCCTGATCCCGGTGCGCGCGCGGCCGATCGATTTCAGGCCGCGGATGTGGTATAACCCCGACCTTAAAAGCTCTTATTTCATGATCCCGGGACTGGTCGGTTTTCTGATCCAGCTTTTGATCCCGATGATCACCGCCTCGGCGGTGGTACGCGAACGCGAACGAGGGAACATCGAACAACTGCTGGTCACACCGGTCAAAAACTACGAGTTTATCATCGGCAAACTGGTTCCCTACATCATGATCGGGATGCTGATCTCAACGCTGGTCATCGGCACCGCGCATTTCCTGTTCAAGGTCCCGATCCGCGGGAGCGTGCTGCTGTTGTCGGCATTAACGTTTCTTTTTCTCATTGTCTGTCTGGCCATCGGCCTGTTCGCCTCAAGCGTCGCCCAGAATCAACAGCAGGCATCGCAGATCGTGCTGTTTTTCGCCTCGCCGTCGATCCTGCTCTCCGGTTTTATCTTCCCGCGCGAAACCATGCCGGCCTTCATTTACTATCTCGGAAATATCATCCCGCTGACCCATTTTCTGAAGATCATCCGCGGGATCATCCTGAAGGGCCTGACCGCCCAGGATCTGCTGCCACAGATCCTGGCCTTGAGCGTCATGGCCGTGCTCATCATCGGTTTCAGCATCCACAAATTCCAAAAACGGCTGGGATAGTCCGACTCGCTGTCACGATAAAGCGGCCTGCAGTCTCTTGCGGATACGATATGCACGGCGCCTGATTACATGTTATAATTTCCCCCATGAGTTTTATTAACAAAATCATCGCCTTTTTGCAGACCGACATCTGGCGCATCCGTGTGAAGCAGGTGAAGGGACCGCGCTCACTGCTGATCACCCAGCTGCGCATCATCCTGCTGGCCATCCGTGGCTTCGATGAAGACAAATGCACATTGCGCGCCTCGGCGCTGACCTTTTTCTCGTTATTGTCAATCGTCCCGATCGTAGCCATGGCGTTCGGGATCGCCAAGGGATTCGGCTTCCAAAACCGCCTCGAGGCCCAACTGCGTGAACGCCTGCCGGGCCAGGAGGAAGTGGTCAACCGCATCATCGAGTTCTCCCAGGCCCTGCTGGCCAATACCCAGGGCGGGATCATCGCCGGGGTCGGGGTGGCGATCCTTTTCTGGTCGGTGGTCAAGGTCCTTGGGAATATTGAAGAGAGTTTCAACGGGATCTGGGGGGTGCAGAAGGGACGGCCGTGGGGTCGTAAACTCACCGATTATCTGTCGATCATGCTGATCTGCCCGGTCCTGCTGATTATGGCCAGTTCACTGACGGTCATCATCACCAGCAAGATCACCTTGGTTGTTCACCAATTGTCTTTCCTCGGGCCGGTCGGTGACTTTATCCTGTGGCTGCTGACGTTTCTGCCGTACTGCGTCATGTGGTTTCTGTTTACGTTCCTATACACGTTTATTCCCAACACCTCCGTGAAACTGAAATCAGCCCTGCTCGGCGGGATTATCGCCGGGACGATCTACCAGGCGGTGCAGTGGGGATACATCGCATTTCAGGTGGGGGTGTCGCGCTATGGCGCGATCTACGGCAGCTTCGCCGCGCTGCCGCTGTTTCTCGTATGGATGCAGATCAGCTGGCTGATCGTGCTCTTCGGTGCCGAAATATCGTTTGCCGAGCAGAATGTGCACACCTATGAATTTGAACCTGACAGCCTGAGGACCAGCCGGCGTTTCCGCCAGCTGGTGGCGGTGACGGTGACCGCACTGGTCGTCAAACGGTTTGACAAGGCCGAACCGCCCCTGACCGCCGAAGAGATTGCCTCGGCACTCGAACTGCCGATCCGGCTCGCGAACCAGGTCCTTTTTAATCTCACCGAATGCGGGGTCCTGACCGAGGTCAAACGCGACATCGGTGTGGTCGCCTTTCAACCCGCGTACGATATCGACGATATGACACTGCAGCATGTTCTGGAGCGGATGGACGATTTCGGCAGCAACAACATCCCGTTAGCCGACAATGAACTGATCGGCAAGATCCGCTACGCGATGGAGAATCTGAACGTACAGATCGCGAAATCGGGGGACAATGTCTTGCTCAAAGATTTGTAGGCCAGGTGGCGTGAGTCGGGATAAGTGCTACGGGATATGGGATAAGAACAGTCTGCTGTCAGAATATTTTGTACTGTTGCACAGGTCACATTGGTCATTCCCACTCATATACCCATACACCCATATACTCATTAACCAAACAGCACCAAATATGCTATAATCTCCCCAATGAAATCACTCACCCCCATTATTATAATCCTGCTTTTATTCACAGCGTCGGCCGCGGCCCAGGAAGATACGGCTGAACAACCCTCACGGGACCAACTCCTCGGCGAAATCCTGCGCGACAAGGAAGCGTTGTTTCAGAAGTATCAACAGGACAAGGACGCCCTCGCCGAAGGTTATGACGCCGCCGTCACGAAGCTCGCCGATGAGCAGCCCGCGGACTATAACCGCCAAAAGATGGAACTGGAGAAGGCCTTCAAGGCCGAAAAAAAAGAGTTGCTGCAGGACTACCGGCGCGAAAATCTGGAGCTGGAGAAAAATGAGTCCCGGCTGCGCGGCCGCGACACGTACACTGCGGAATCGGACGTCCGCCAACGGCTGCAAAGCAGCAGCCACCTCAACGCCGTGATCGGTACTCGCTCCGAACCCCGCCGCGGAGTACGCGATTATTTGAAGCGTGGACAACGCTCGAGCGATTCCCTGACAGCCCCCCAAAGGCACAATGTCACCGGAGACAAGATCAAGGGCATGCAGACGAAGGCCCGCGATAATTTCAACAGAGATTCTTCACAGCATTAAGCGGTCTCTCAGGACATATTTTCCTTCCACATCGAAACCAACACCGTTTTGTTCATTCAATGCGTGAAGATTTAAATTTGTTCGAAAATTCGTAGAATCATTATTCGAAGTTAACCGGCGCACCGTAAAATACGGTCTTATCAGCACCTGTTTATATCCCACGAAATGATCCCAGAACGTAAACACACCAAAGGCGGCATCAGGGAAGTCCTCACCATCGCGCTGCCTATGGTCGTTTCCTATGCCTGCGAGACGGTGATGATCTTTACGGACCGCCTGTTCTTATCCCGGCTCGGTCCGGATATGATGAACGCGTCGATGGCCGGAGGGATCACCGGGTACATGTTGATGACCTTCTTCCTGGGACTGTGCGGATACACCACAGCCCTCGCCGCGCAGTATTTCGGCGCCGGACGGAAGGACAAATCGGCCGTTGTCGTAACACAGGCCGCGCTCGTCGCCGCGGCCGGTTATCCGCTGATTTTATTGTGCCGGCCGTTGGCCTATTTCATGTTCCGTCACTCCGGTATCGGCCCCGGTCAGCTGGTGCCGCAGTTGACGTACTTCGACACAATCATCTTGTTTTGTCTCTTTCCGTTATTGCGCCAGACGTTAAGTTCATATTTTACCGGCATCGGCCGCACACGGGTGGTGATGATCGCCGCGGTGACCGCGATGACGGTCAACGTCGCGGCCAATTACGTCCTGATATTCGGCAACTGGGGATTTCCCGCACTGGGCATCCGCGGCGCGGCCTACGGAACGGTGCTGGGGGCCTTCACCGGAATGGCCGTACTGTTGGGCGTGTATTGGGCACCGCGCAACGCGCGCGAGTTTGCCGTGAACCGCTCGCTGCGGTTCGACAAGACGATCATGACGAAACTGCTGCGGTTCGGCTATCCGCCGGGGGTCGAGATGTTTCTCAATCTGATGGCCTTTGATTTGTTCGTGTTGATCTTTCACGCCGTGGGACCGGCATCGGCCACCGCCTCAACGGTGGCCTTGAATTGGGACATTGTGATCTACGTCCCGCTGATCGGACTGGAAATGGGCATCACCAGCCTCGTCGGAAAATACATGGGGGCCCGCGACGTGGCGTCCGCCAAACGGGCGGTACAGTCGTCGCTGCTGATGGGATTGATTTACGCGGGAACGGTATTTGTCGCCTTTACATTCTTTGCCGACGCCCTGGCCGACGTCTTTCGCGCACCGGGACCCCAGCCTGTCTTTGATGCGGCCAGGCCGCTCGCCGTCTTTATGCTGCGCTGCATCATGGTGTATGTCGGATTGCAGGCCCTGTACGTTGTTCTGATCGGGGGGCTGCGCGGGGCAGGGGATACCCTGTGGGCGATGTACTTTTCGGTGATCCTGCACTGGTGCATGGTCCCGATCCTGTGGGTGACGCTGCATGTCCTGCACGCGCCGGCCCAGTGGGGATGGATCACGGTGATCGTGGTCTTCTTTATTGCCTCGGGAATTCTGGTGAAACGTTACCGGCGGGGAAAATGGGAAGATATCAAGATGGTCCCTGATGAGCAACTGCCGCCGTTGAGGTTGCATGATGAGATACCTTAAAAGCAGCGTTCAGCGGTGAGCGGATAGAGACTAGAAAGTGAATGGCGGTAAGAGATTTGTGTGATCAGTGTACAGTAATTAGTAGGCCTGATGACAAGTCTCTCGCCAGTCACTTCACGCTGTCCCCTAATACCAGAATGACGCCCCCTGAACACTCGCCGCTAAACGCTAAACGCTTACAGCTAGAAATAAATGCCAGTCGCAAACCACACAGGCACTTATCAACGCAAATAATACACCATACCCGCAATCGCGCCGGCAGCGACGAAGGCCAGCATGAGGTAATACATCCACAGCCCATTATTGGCCTTGGCCTGCCGGCCGCTGAGGTTCGCGCCGCAATGGGAGCAGAAGGCCGGGGGCACAGTATCGCGGGTCGTCTTGCCGCAGACCGGACAAAAGGCGTGGTGTTCGGTGAGTGATTTGGCGGTAAATTCACGGGTTTCGGATTGCGGCAGTTTGAGCAGCGCCTCCGCATTGACCTCGCCCGGCTTGGCCTCCCGAAGCGGCCCGTGACACGAGCGGCACCCGTCACCCGGTTGTGCGCCGTCGGGTTCGGTCCCGGGAGTAAGCTCGCCGCAGGCGTCGCATTTGTACAAACCGCCGGCTTTTTGCCGGATCATCGCCTGAAAGGTTTCGGTGACACGCCGGTCCATGCCGAGAAACCCGGCCGTCTTTTGGAAGAGACCCATCATCCGCTCAATACGGTCGGCCTGTTCTGTTGAAATCGCGCTCAAAGCCCCGCCACAGTCCGGACACTTTTTATGCACCGCCGCCCCCTGGACCATAAAGTGCTTGTTACATTTAGGACAGTGTTGGGCGTTGTCCCATTGCATATGGAAGAAATCCGTATCCCGCATAGCGCCTCCCGCACATGAGCTAATCTTAGAGTAGTTTGCCATCCTATTATCCGCATACCGCCGGCGGAAATCAAGCCGGGCGTTTATAATCGGAGCTGATGCCTGTCGCTTTGGATTTTTTCCCCAAAATATGGAAACGGATTTATTCAACGAAAATAGCCGTGTATTGTAATTGAATCCATCCCGAAATTCAGGCGGCGTCTTCAACAGTGGGCACGTAATTTCGCCAATCAAAGTTCGCCTGTAGGTTAAGATATTCTCAACAAGCTTAGCGCATTGACAACTAACAGCCAGTGCGCCAGAATATCGTGACGCTTTACTGTCGCTTCGTATCTTAAGTGTGTGAATAACGGTGCGGGCATCGCCGAATTGCTGTTCCACGGGCTCGTTAGATGAGGGCCTCGTAAGTTTACTTCTGATTCCATTAGTTGAATTGATATGACTCGAATAAGACGACACAATCTTGACCCGTCTCAGTGGCGGCCATATGCGCTGTTCTTATGCCTGTTCCTGCTGGCCGTCACAGAAGGCGTTGTCAGAGGATACCAGCCTCACTTCCTGACTCAAACCAGCGGGTTGATCGAGCACAAGAAGGCGCTGTTAAACCGTCCGGAGCCGCTCGCTTATGACGCCATTATACTTGGCGACAGTCAGATCCTCCGGGTCGACGCAACCTACATGTCGGAGAAAATTTCCGAAGCCCTCGGCCGGCCGTTCACCGTATATAACTTTGCCATTCCCAATCACGGGCTGCGCACATATCCGCTGCTGATAAAAAAGTATCTCGCGCATCATCGCAAACCGCAGATAATTCTGTTCGCCATACCGCCGATAGCCACGACGGGAGAGTGGTCCATTCATGATTCTTTTGAGCGGACCAGCAGCCTGTATTCGCTCGCCGAATTGTACTCCCTCGCGGAATTGTCCGGGAGGCTTCCGCTGAAGACCTTTCTTGCGATGGTGACGATCAAGGTCGAGTCATTGTCAACGCTGGTGTTGTACCGGGCACGGATCCGGGAGCTTTTACAAAATCCCAACGGTGAAAATGCCGAACGCGTGCGCACTCAACACCAACAGTTAAAACGTTACAGCGGCGGGCATCTCACCCGCCTGCGCGTCCGCATGACCCCGGATGAGCTTAAGACCGTGAAATATTATGACTGGCCGGTTTATCCGTCACCGGAGGCCGTCTCCTGGTACAAGGAAGCCTTTCGTACGACGCACGACAGCGGCATTCAGGTGCTGATCGCCAACACACCCTTGCCGGAGGAAATCACGCGCAACCGGGACCGCGACGGCAGCACCCGCCGTTACGCCGACCTGATCACGGAGTTCACTACGGAGTTCAGCAATGTGGAAGTCCTGCCGCCGCTGGTCCGCCCCTACAGTTTTGATAACTTCGAAGACTGGCATCACGTGAATCAGCAGGGGGCGCAGCGCTTCATCAAGGAACTTACCCACGGCTTCACCGCCTATCTGACCACGCGGGATCCCGGCCCGGACACCCCGACTGCCGTCCCCGGCCGGAACTAATCGGCTGATCCGGACGACGGCATCTTCCGGAAGCAGGCAAGCGCGTTCTAAATCATTCATTATAAACACCTTACACAGTTATCCCGGGGGCATATCCGGCATAATTCCTTGCCGCCCGGCCGCGGGCGCTGTGCTATAATGGAGAAGCAGCATTTCCCCAATCGCGCCGATTTTTGGTATTCGTATTAATCATAAGATATACTCAAAGTATTCCAGACTAGTATTAATACTATATGCGATCGCGACCGATGACCAAAAACCGCCGATTCAATCCGTTTCTGCGCGCCTGCGCCCTGATCACCGCCTGGGCCATGGCCTTTACCCTGATCACCCCGCCGCCGCAGGCCTTTGCCAAAAACACTTTTGAACTGCCCGTCCCCGGGACCATGGTCACCACCAGCGACGGCTTCGTGCCGCCGATGCTGCGCGGCCTGCGCGTAGACACACGGCATCCCTTCGCCTTTGATTTTATCCTCGACTCGGGTAACGCCGATCTCGATCAACTCGAGGTCAAGGAGGAGGCGGGCAAACTCATCCGCTATTTTCTGGCGTCATTGACCATTCCCGAGAACGATCTGTGGGTGAACCTCTCACCCTATGAAGGCGACCGCATCATCCCCGCTGAATTCGGCGTGACCGAGATGGGCCGGGACGTGCTCGCCCAGGACTATATCCTCAAACAGCTGACCGCCTCGCTGATGTACCCCGAAGAAGACCTCGGACAGGAATTCTGGGACAAGGTCTACGCCCGCGCGCAACAGCTCTACGGCACCACCGATGTCGCCGTAAACACGTTCATCAAGGTGTGGATCGTCCCGGACAAAGCCGTGGTCTACGAACACGAAGACGTGGCGTATGTCCTCGAAAGCAACTTCAAGGTCATGCTGGAAAAAGACTACGTGGCCATGCGCAACAACCTGCGCAAAAAGGAACTCGGGACAGATCAGCTGGAAGAGATCGATGTCCAGGAACTCAGTGAGGTCTCCTCCGAGGTCATCCGCGATGTGGTCATTCCCGAGATTCAGAAAGAGGTCAATACGGGCGAAAATTTCGCCCGGCTGCGTCAGATCTATCATTCGCTGGTGTTGGCCAAGTGGTACAAGGAACGGTTGAAGTCGAGCATCCTGAACCGCGCCTATGCCGACCAGAAAAAGGTCAACGGCGTCGACCTCAGCGACAAGAACGCCAAGGAAAAGATTTACCGTCAGTATCTCGAGGCCTTCAAGGTCGGGGTCTTCGATTATATCCGCGAAGAATTCGATGTGACGACCCAGGAGATCATCCCGCGCAAATACTTCTCCGGCGGTCTGGAACTGCGCGTGCCCCTGGAGGTCACCACCGATGCCGCCCGCCTCGCCGACACCAATGCGATCGGACGGCTGAGCTGGATTCAGGGCGTATACCGTCAGCCGCGATCATCACCCCGGACCGTGAATGAATTTATCCGCCGGCAGTTCCGCGACGGGGAGACCACTGTCGGCGAACCGCTGGTTTTACCTGACGGCACCACCCGGAAAACGTATTACGTGAACGGTCTCCTGACGGAAATGGGCCAACTCGGTCACATCGGTTTCGTGGAGAAGGATGACGAGGGAAGGCCGATCGCCGGCGGACAGGAGGTTGTCTTTTTCGACACGACGTTCGCGACCGATGCCACGGTGCGCGGGCACGAGGCCCTGAAGGTGCAGCGCTGGACCGAGAAACGGGAATCCCTGGGATTGTCGCCGGAACAGATGCGCAGCTGGCTGAAGGATAATCTGGACGAGGCCATGCGCTTTTTGCGCGACGTCGACGCCGAGGCCGAACAGGCTTTTCCGCTCGAGGCCTTGTACGCCGCCGCTGAGGCCGGGGGGCAAATGCCCACCAACGAACAGATCGCCTCCACCTATGCCACGGCCGATGACTTCCGGGATTTGAATCTGGCCGCCGGCCGCTGGGGACGTTTCGACAGCCGCGTCAACGGCATGCTGCCGAATGAACCGGTCCTGCGGGCCACCGGCGAGGGCGAGACCTTTGACGACATCCTGATGCGCGAAATGGCCGAAGAGCGCGGTGTTTCGGTCAATGATCTCGAGGCCGACTTCCAGCGTACCGTCGCAATGATCGAGGACCGGCTGCGCCACAGCAGGTTTATCGCGCCGGAGGCCGACGTTTCGGTGGCCGCCATGCACGACATCTACAACCGACTGGTCGCGGCCTACCGCACCAAGACCGATCAGGAACCCGGTGAACTGCGGGTCGTCGACGCCAATTCGGTCAATGCCTTCGTCATCCGCAACCGGCCGGATGTCTATTTCTACAAAGGTTTGTACGAAACCCTGGCCGAGGTAGCCCAGGCCCTGGGCCGGCCGTTGACCCAGGACATCATCGCCTTTATCGTGGCCCACGAAATGAGCCACACGTTGCAGCACACCGCCTATCTCGGTCTGGACCTGAAGGAAATGTATGAGAACGCCTCGCCGTATATGATCCAGATGATCAAAAACGCCGAGTACGATGCCGATATGCAGGCCCTGGAACTGATGGACCTGGCCGGCTATTCGGTGTTCGGGGCGATCGACGCGATGTCATTCTTGGAATACATCTCCCGCACCAGCCAGCCGGAGGAGGTGCTCAGTTCGCACCCGTATGTCAGTCTGCGCAAGAACCGGCTGACACAAATCATTTACGATCAGGAAACCACGGTGTTCACCCACGTCAAGGCGGCGCGCCTGCCGATGCCGGGCACCGGAAAACTGGTCAGCCGTGACCAGGATTTCCGCGCACTGACAACCAATTCTCCGGCCGAGCTGCTGGGCCTGGCCGAAACCGCCGACAGCATCGAAGCCGTGGATGAGGCGATCAGTATGCTGATGACCAAGCGCGGCCTGGACGTCATCAAGACAGCGGCCTCGACGGACCGCGCGCGGGCCGCGTTCATGCAATACATGTACATGCAGGCGGGGATGGCCGCCATAGAGGAGCAAACCCGCAATCTCGTGATGGGCTTCGGGGACCGGCTCAAATTCGACAGTCTGGAACTGGCCGGCGCCGTGGCCGCCTTCGGGACCGCAAGCGGGACGGACCTGTTACGCGAAGACGCGATGAACGGCATTGAAAATGACGTCGGCGAATTGATCGATAAGGTCGGTCAAAGTGAGGACAGCCGGCTAGCCCGCATGCGCTCAGAGCCGACCGACCGCGACCTGCGCAGCCGTCAGCTCATCCGCACGCTGCGTGAGGCCTACGAACGTCAGGGCATGAAACTGGGTGCCGCGGACTTCACCGATTTTCTGTTGCCGCGCTCCGAGGTCGAGGAGTTGATGCGGCTTTTCCAACGCGACCAGGAAGTATCCGACGAAGAAATATCCGCGGCCCTGCGGAATCCCCGGCGGTTGATTTCGGCATTCTTCTACAGCAAGGCGATCGGACAGGAGACCGCCAAGGAGATCACGGTCCCCACCACCAGCGTCAAGGTCCGGCTTCAACAACGCAGCAACGATCTGTACGTCGCCAACCCGCGTTTTCGCAGCACGGAATCCGAGGACGACCGGCAGGCGCTTCAGGAAATCCTGTTGACCCAATACCTGCTGTCCCGAGGCGGCGCGGCGATCGGCACGCCGAACAACTTCCAATGGCGGCGCTTCGGCGGCCTAGAACGCCTGCTCGACGCCACGGATGAAGAGCGGGAGCAAATGTTCGAGGCCTATGTGCGCGTCTTCTCCCGAGACTTTCCGATCGACATTGCCGTCGACATGGCCGGCGACCGGGTCACCTTCTACACGGGGCAGAGGATTGTCGCCGCGGACTATTACCAAAACGCCCTGCAGGCGCCCGGATCTTTAGCCCATCTGGCCGAGGCCGTCGAGAACGCGCGCCGGCTCGAGCTGGGCCCCGAAGAAATTGCGGCGATCGTGGACGATCACGCCGCCACGCAGTACCTGCGACGTGCCTGGCGTGAAAATCCCGAACAGTTGCGCGACGTTGACCTGGAACAGCTGCTGGAAACTGTTAAGGCCGAGGGTATGACCAGGGGAGGGACAACCTTTAACGCGCTGAGCGCCGTCTTCAGTGAGATGCGCGCGCTCTACCAGGCGCAACCGTTCCGCACCGCGGCGGCCTCCGAGATCTTTCAACGCGAAACGCGTCTGAATTTCCGGAATATCGCCAACACTGTCGGTGATTTCAATACCCTGCAACAATTGCCGGACTGGGCGGTCGCCGACTATCTCGCGCGCGAAGAATTCTCCGTCCAGAATATGATCCAAAACGCGCTCAACCAGGGAACACCGGTCAGCGAGATCTTTGACTTTATGTCTTCCCGGCTGTCTTACGGCGACCGGCAGAATGTCTTCTACCGGATATTCCTCGGTTCCAGCGGCGTCACCGATCAAACCCAGCTGTTGCTGGATTATTTCGCCGCGGAAAAGGGGAATGATTCGCGTGATATCGTCCTGTGGTTCCTGGGGATGTTCTCACAGAAAGACGCCCTGGCCAATCTCGTCGCCCTTGCCGGCAAATCATTGCCCGCCAAGGCCGCGGAAACGGCGGACGCCGGGACGGCCTCCGCTCTTAAGAACATCGCCGTCGGAATCCTCGAGTACGCCTATACACAAACCTCAAAGACGTTTCGTCCGGACGCCGCGTCGGTGGCAGTCTATCTGAACCTCATCCGGGAACGGATCGACGCGCGCGGCGGCACCGATGTCGAACGCCGTGAGGCCGTGCACGCGGCCCTCCTGAAACTCAGCCCGGCCGTGGCCCTGGAACTCAAAATCAGCGCGTCCCGCCGGGTCGAAGAAGGCGCGCCGGCGGATTATCGCGCCGAAGCGACCAGCCGGCAGCCGGAATTCGGTGAAAACCAGAGCGTGGCGTCGCTGCCGTCCAGTCTGGCCCTGCATACGTTCGGTTGGAACGTCGCGGAGTCCGAGGGGCCGCAGCTGTTCGTGACCGAACTGGTTGATATGTCGGCGGGACAATTGCAGGACCTGCTCTCCCAGCGCGTGCGCTACCTGGCGACACAGGCGAATGTCGAATACCGCGAAGAGCAGTTTATGATCAACGGCGCCGAAGACGGCTTTTCGAATCTGCTGGCGGCCATTTTATTTAAAAAGCTGGCCAATCCGCAGTGGGACCGCACCGGCACCCCGGTGGAACGCCTGGACGAAATCATGCGGACCAGCGTCTCCTATGTGGTCAGTTCCGAGGACGGATCGGTGCGTATCAGCAACACGGACCTGTCGCTGCGCTTCGACCAGCAGGCGATCAACACGCTGCCGTTCGACACGGTCCGCGAGAACCTCGTGGGCCGACTCATTCCGTCGGCGGCCCTCGACAAGGTGTGGCAGAATTATGTGGAAGCCAACGGACTACAGGCGCGCTTTCCCGAGTTTCAGGCGCTGTTGCAAAATCCCAATGCCGGCATCGACCGGAGCAATCCGCTGGGCGATTATCTGCGGCGGACCCGGTTCGGTCAAAAGGTCTCTTACCGGCAGGTCCTCAAGACCTTCTTCCTGCGCTCGTCTGCGTTTTCCCAATTGTTCAATGCCTACATCAAATCGGAAGGGAGCGGTTATGTCTACGGCGACTACCGTTCGCTGGATGAACGTCTGGCGTGGATGGCCGACGTCCTGCCGGGCAAGTCGATCATTAAAGACGGTATCCTGGATCTGTGGGAAACAGACATCTTCCCGGAAATCGTCGACGGACTGGACATCCTGGCCCAGGCCGCGCAGCGCGCCGGACAGGGGGACGGAGACCTGTGGACCCTGCTCGGGGAAATGGACGATGACGTCGGCCGGCTGCAGCGTTTAAGTTCCGAACTGAGCGTTCCCGCCGAGCGCATCAATGGTCTGCTCGATTTTTATACCACGATCATCCCGCAGGTGTTTTCACCGCAAAAGATCGCCCGCTACGGGGCCACCGCGTATCTCCTGTGGCGGCAACTGCCGGATAGTGCCGGGCTCGGTCTGGAGGCCCAACTGGAAGCGCTGACCAAATTTATGCCGGAACCGAGTATCCTGCGCGACGAACTGCTCACCTCCGTCGCCGGCCGGTACATTACCCGGCTGGAACAGGCCGACGATGTGTCGCAGCTCCTTTATGTCAACAATCTGCTGGCGCGCAACCGGGACCTGCGCAATGAGGACTTTGTCTCGGAGACACTGCAACATCTGTTCGGCGGGGCCAAGACGGCGGACAAACGCGACGTCCTGTTGTGGGTCGTCGGCGTACAAGAGAAACCGCCCTTCGTAACGGAAACGGAAGACCGTTACCGCATCGATCTGACCACCCTGCCCGAAGACGTGCAACTTTTGCCCGCGTCGATCCGCAACCGTTTTATCGAAGGGTTTATGCTCGGCGACAACGGGGTTCTCGATCCGCGGACCGAGGCGGACCGGGAAGTCATGCGCGACCTGCTTGATCAACTCTTCCAGACGGTCTTTCCCGTCGGGGTGGAGGGGATCACGGAGCCCGGCCGCGTGATGGTCGGCCGTGTCTTCAAAGTGGTGATGGAGGCGTATCCGGCCTATAAAAGGGTGCAGGTGATCAAGGCCCTGGCCGATCTCGGCTTCCGCGACGATTTCACGTTTACCAGTCTGGGCGAACGGCTGGCCGTGCTGCTCGGCGTGATGGGCCCGGTGTGGATCAAGGTGGCGCAATTTCTTTCAGAGAACGACACCCTGGTCCCGGACGCGAGTTTACGCAGCAGCCTGGGCAGCCTGCGCAACCAGGCGCCGGAGGTCTCCAAGATCGCCACGGTCTCCGTTCTCAAAAACGAACTCCCCTTTGCCGACCGCGTGGTCAACAGCATCACCACGACGGCGGGCAGCGCCTCCATTAAACAGGTCAACCGTGGCCGCTGGAACGACATTGAAGCCGTGGCCGGGGCGTTAACGTTTCAGGTCGGCGCACAGGAGGCCGCCGAGATCCAGGAGCGTCTCGACCGGTTCCAGGAAGGCAACTTATCCTTTGAACGTTTCGCCGGCTATGTCATCGCCAAGGCCGACGAGCACGGGTTCGATATCGGGGAAATGGCCCGCGCCGCGGTTTACAAGATCGTGCGTCCGAATATGGACGCCACCCTCGGTTCCGACTACGACGCCCTGGACGCGGTCGCCGTGGACCTGGAAGGCGAAACCATCCGCGGCGAGTCGATCAGCAGCGTCGACGAAATGGTGGAGACTGTTAAGGAATGGGTGGACCTGGAGCAGGACCTGCGCAATGAGGCCGGCTTCCACCGGTTGATCACGGACCTTGATACCGACTGGGCCGAGACCTTTGCCGAGGCGGCCGAGGTAACCATCGCTCACCCCAAGATCTTCTTTGCCTCCCGGCGGCTGATCGTCGAAGAAGAGATACCGGGCGTACCGTTGTCCAGCCTGGGCGAACAGCACAATCCGGTCACTCTCGAAGACGTCCTTAAAGCCGGTTACAGCATGCCGGCGGCGCAGCAGGTCTTTGAGCAGCTGCGGGAAGTCAGCCCGCGGCGGGCCAATATCGTGTTGAGCCTGAAGAAGGCCGGATACGCCGACGACGAATTGGCGGACCTGGCGGATGAGCTGGAAAAGTATGACTATGACAAAATCCGCGGACTGTTGCGGCAGTTGCTGCTGCGCCAGATCCTCGTCGACGGCCGGTTCCACGCCGATCTCCATCAGGGGAATGTCCTGTTTGCCCCGGACGGTCGGCTGGCCATGATCGACCGCGGTAATGTCGGCCGGCTCAACCCGCGTCAGATTGAGGGGGTCAAGACACTGCTCAAAGGATTGTCGTTGCGGCAAAGTGATGTCATCAAACGCGGCATCGACCAAATCTTTCTCAACACGCAGCATGCCGACGGACAAACCGCGACCTTCGCCAACATCACCCAGGATACCATTCAGGACATCCTGGACCAGGGATACGACCTGAAAATGACGATGAGCGTGATCGGATCGCGCACGCTGGAAGGGGCGTCACGTACACGGGCCGAACAGGAGTTCTCCACGTTCATGAAGGCCTTCACCCAGGCGATTTGGTTGTTCCCGACGGACTTCAACAACGGCGTCGATACCCTGCAGGCCCTGGCCGACTATATCGGGATGACTCAGGAAGAAGCGTCCGCCGCCGCCCAGGAGCAAGCCAAATACTTTGTTGCCGCCGATACCACGACGCTTGACCAGACGCAAAGCACCGAGCTGATCGCCATTTCACGGGAGATCCTTTCCGAGAAACTGGCGACCACCCGCAATCCGTTTACGCGTTTGATGCTGCGCGGTTTCGTTTTTCCGCTGATCCGCCGGTCGCTGCGCCGGGCCGAGGCCAATCCGCGGGCCTTGACCGAGACGTTTGTCAACCTGATCCGCAGCATGGGGCCGCGCTTCGTGCGGGAAAATATGGAGACGCTGGTGGACCTGCGCAATTTTGAAATTATCGACGCGCTGGGAGAATTGCTGCAGGTGCCGTTGGCGGAGAATGCCGCGTCGATGTACCTGGAGACGTCGCTGCGCGGACGCGGTTTCGGTCGGCGTTCGGTGGGAATGGCGATGCCGATTCTGCGCGGTCTCATCAAGGCCGGCCGGCCGGTCACACAGGCTTACGTCGATATTCTCAAGGAATGGCTGGACCGCGGCGGGAACCGGACGATCGCCCGGCTGGCGCCGCGGATGACCGTGGGCACCGCGATCCGTCGCTTATCGCAGGCCTTTCCGCAGGATTACGGGGATGTGAAAGAGGAATTTGATCAGCTGGCCGTCACTAATCCGCCGCGTCCGACGCCGGCCCAACAGCGGATCCGGGCCGCAGAGGAAACGCCCGACATCACGCCGACGCGCGACACAACGGACACCACCGCCGAAAGCGGTTTGATCGCCAACGTCGCGGTCGCCGGCGACCGCAGTGTTTTACCCGGGCAGGAGGAGGTCGGGGGTATCGATTTGAACCCCAACCTGCTGGAACTGCAGATCGAGGGTGATCGGCTCGAATTGAATATCCCCGTTGATACCGACTCGCTGGAACCGGTCCGGATCGAAGGACTGCTCCCGGTGATTATCAATGTCACACCGATCACCAATCTGCCCTTGATCCTCGGTGCCGTCGAGAAAGAGCCGGAATTGTACGCGGCGGCAAAGCCGCAGTAGGGAACGGTCGCGACCGTGCCCGACAAGGATGTAAACACCGCGAGATATTCGCTTTTTCTTTGCGACAATTACGATATAATGGACTCACTATGATGTACACCGAACTCAGACGACAACTTGACTATGCCATCACCTTCGGGGAAACGATCCGGGCCCGCGCGATCGCGGACATCGGGTTGGAGAGGGCCGTGGAAGAGGAGAACCTCGGTGAAATCATGTACTTCCGCGCTCAGCACGCCATCCTGGGGGAGGATTTCGCCGCGGCGATCCGCTGCCTCGATGACGCGATCCGCTACAATCCCCATGACGGCGCCGCTTACAACGACCGCGCTCTGTGCCGCATCGATTCCGGCGGTAATCTGATGGCCGCCCTGGCGGATTTCGACAAAGGTATCGAAGTCGAGCCGGACTACGCCACCATCTACCATAACAAAGGGTGGTACCTCAACCAGCTCGGACATTCCGAAGAGGCCATCACCTATCTGAACAAGGCCCTCGAACTCGAACCGGACCGGGCCGTGACCTATGAAAATCTGGCGGATGTCTACTTTCGCCTGGGTGACAAGACCGCGGCGTACGCCGCCTACAAGAAATCCCTCGAGCTGCTGGAAGATTCCTACCCGGATATCCGTGATCAAATCAATGCGAAGATTAAGACGCTGAATCATGAGACGACTTGATGTGCCTGATATGCGCGAATTTCAGCGGTTAGCGGTAAGCGGCTAGAGACTAGAAAGGGTTTAGCGGTTAGAAATTAGTGGGATCAGCGATCAGAGCCTCGACAGTCCTGACCGCTATTCCCTAATCCCAAATAGTGCATCCTAAACACTCGCCGCTAAACGCTTTCCGCTAACCGCTGGTAATCAGTACACCACGATGATCGACATCCCCGATTCCATTTTCCCCACCAACGAGCAGGGCGAGAAGATCTGTCCGGCCTGCCGCAAGGCGCTGCCGGACTGTACGTGCCGCAGCTTTGATCCGGCCAAACCCAAACCGGAACAATTCCATCCCGTGGTCCGTCTGGAGAAGAAGGGCCGGCGCGGTAAAGTCGTGACGGTCATTTCCGGATTACCGGCGGACGCCGACTATCTTAGAACCTTGACCAAGACCATGAAACGCCAGGCGGCCTCAGGCGGGACCCAAGCCATATCCGAGGCGGGCGGCATAATCGAACTCCAAGGGGACCATAGAGATACGGCCGTTCAAGCCCTGAAGGACGACGGCTTCCAACCGCACGCCGCATAGCCGCCCGGACCGCCCCCTCAACCCTCCCGCCGTTCGACGGCCTGGTGCCGGAGGTCATTCAGCTGGTCCCTGTTTCTCAGCTCCTGTCCCTGAGCGCCGATCCTTCCTGAGGCGGCGGGGTGTCCGCGGCGGAATACGGACCGGGCGGGAATCAGGCCTTATCTTGTATCTACCTCGTATAAATAGTCTTACGCAATTTGTCTTGCTTTCGTGAGACGTGGGTGGCTTGCGAATTCCGTGGGACGTGAGATGTGGGACGTATGTCATGAAATTTTGCTATTGAAACCCGAAATCCTAAACCAGAAACTCTAAACAAATTCAAAACCAAAAACACAAAACCCAAAACGGTTTTGGTTTTTGAGTTTTGGATTTATGATTTGTTTCGCGTTTAGAGTTTCGAGTTTAGGGTTTCCTTCGGAAACATCCTACGAAATATAACCGCCCCAAGGGTACACGCAAGTCCCCCCAAAACTTCTCCTTGACGTATCCGGCACTTCATGTAAAATTAAAAATTCTTATATTTCCTATTAATACGACTTTAATACTAATAATAAGTGCTAGACAGTAACCCAGCGTCCGGATGCCACGAGCGCGTCAATGATGAACATGCCGCACCATTTAACCACATCAGTGTACCTCCTCGTTATCGGACTTTGCGCTGCCTGCTTTACGGGTGAGGCCAAGGCCGAGGGACCCTGGCTCAAACCGGTCATTGCGGTCAGCGAGCAGTACGACGATAACATCTTCCTGACGCCTTCCAACACCACATCCGATACCGTGACCACCGTGACCGCGGGGGTCCTGCTGGAACCCGAACTCAGCCGGCATGAGCTGCGGATCGGATACGGCGGACTCTTTGAATTTTTTGCCGAAAACTCGGGCGAAAACACGAATAATCACCAGGTGGAGGGTCAGGCCACCTTGAATTTCAACCAATGGCGCGTGGAGCTCTCCGATACGTTTTCCTCTTCTGAGAACCGCACCGGCACCGAGGACACCGCGCGCATCCCGCGCCTGAACAACCAGGCCGGGATCGGCGTGATCTATCAGTTCAACAAGATGGACCTCGGCCTGCGCTATAAGTACCGACACGAGGATTACCGCAGCAACAATCCTATCGGTGCTTTCCTCGGGCAGTCGCTCACTTATCAGGACCTGGATTCCGACGAAAATTCCGCCGAACTGGAGCTGGCTCTGAAGCTGTGGCCGAAGACGGCGCTGCTGCTGTCGGGAAGGTACGGGAAGCTGTCTTATGACACCGGGCGCAAGGGCGGATCGGAGTATTTTGATCTGTTGACCGGACTGCGCGGGCAGTTTATGCGTAAAGGCGAGATCGAGGGAAAGATCGGTTTTCGGACCCAGGACTATGATTCCTTCGCGGCCGGCTTCGACGAAATCATCTTTCTGATCACCCTGACCGAAAACTTTACGCCGCGCGATACCCTGACGATCGATCTGGAGCGCACCACCAATACGACCATCGAACAGGAAAACGCCTACTTCGAGGGCACCGAACTGGCGTTTGCGTATATCCACAAATTTACGGAGCGGATCGCCGCGCAACTGCGCGCGTCGTACAGGATCAACGATTACCCGGCGTCGATCACCGTGGGCGGGCAGACCGGCACCCGCAAGGACAAGATCTGGCTGGCCGGGATCGGGTTCAATTATACCCTGACCGGCGGGGTGGAAATCAGCTTGGCCTATGACTTCGGCCAAAGGGAGTCGAATTTTGATACAAACGATTATGATAACAACCTTGTCAGTTTGCGGGTGAGCTTGCCGTTTTAGTGTTGAGCAGGAGTACGGATTCGTTCCGTAAGACGTGGGACGTTAGACGAGAGACGTGGGTAGGATCCATTGGCGTATCTCGCTAGGACACTGATTCACTAAGATGGCATAACGGTCAATATTACGTC
>JAGQKV010000004.1:0-49427 GCA_020429915.1 Candidatus Omnitrophota bacterium
TCGATCACCCGGTCGATCAACAGGAAGGGAAATCGGTGCGGAATAATTTTCTGAATGTCACGAATGTCTAATTCCATATCGGTCCTTTCTGGGAGCTATATTATCGCAAGGACAATCCACCGTCAATCACAATCACCTGTCCCGTGACATACCGGGCCTGGCCCCCCAGCAAATACGCAACACAACCGCTGACGTCCGCGGGCCGACCGATGCGCCGCAAGGGAATCAGCTTCTCAATCTCCTCAATCTTTTCGGGGGAGAAATGCGACACAATGTCGGTTTCGATAAAACCGGGGGCCACCGCGTTAACCCGCACCTGAGTACGCGCCACTTCCTGCGCCAGCGCCTTGGTAAAGGCGTTCATCCCCCCCTTGCTGGCGGAGTAATTCGTTTGGCCGGGCAGGCCCATGACTCCCGAAACCGACGAAATATTGACGATACTGCCGAACTTCTGCTTCATCAGCGTAACGATGCAATGTCTGGTGAGGTTAAACATTCCCGTCAAGTTTGTGTCGATGACCCGCTGCCACTGCTCGCGACTCATCATCATCAGCGGTTTGTCATCGATGATACCTGCATTGTTGACCAGATAATGAAATGTCCCGAACTCTTCTTTAACGCCCGTGCACCATTCCTTCACGGCTTCAAAATCCGTGACATCCACCCGGGAGGCGGCGCAACGGACGCCCAGCCCGCGGACCTCCTCCGCCAGCCGGCCGGCGGCCTCATCATTGCGGACATAGCCGAAAGCCACATGGCAACCCTGTCGGGCCAGCGTGAGAACAATATCCCGGCCGATTCCCCGACTTCCCCCGCTGACGATCGCCACTTTGTCGGTGAGATTATTATTCATAGCGTCTTAAAATCATACTGGCATGATTGCCGCTGACCCCGAAGGCATTGATCAACACCGTCGCCACCTTGGCGGCGCGTGATTCGTTGGGCACGTAATCGAGATCGCAATCCGGATCGAGCTCCTTGAGGTTGACCGTCGGCGGGATAAATCCCTGCTCCAGCGTGCCGAGCGCCGCGGCGGCCGCCAGCGCTCCGCCGGCACTGTAGGTCTCGCCGACCATCGACTTCACGGCGGTGACTGGTATCTCCCGGCTGCGGGAACCAAAGACTTCCTTGATGGCCCGGGTTTCGATCCGGTCGGCGGCCGGAGTCGAGTTGGCATTGGCGAAGATCACATCGATGTCCTGCGGCGCAAGATTTGCATCCTGCAAGGCATCGCGCATCACTTCGATCATACCCGTCCCCTTGGGGTTAAACCTGTTCATACGGAAGGGATCAAAATAGTAACCGAAACCGACGACCTCGGCCAAGATATGCGCGTCGCGCTTCACGGCGTGGTCGAGATCTTCAAAGGCCATCAGGCACGCCGCCTCCCCGAAGGTGATTCCGTTGCGACGCCGGTCGAACGGGCAGCTGACATATGTCTCCCCCGCCCGTGATCCCGACAAGTACTCCAGCGTATGAAAACCCAGGTACGTCGGTTCGCACAACTCCTCCACCGTGCCGGCATACACCAGTTTGGCGCGGTTCAATCGAATAAAATCGGCCGCGTAACTCATAGCGTCGATACTCGAAGTAAATCCGGTGGATATGGTGGTATTAAAACCCTGTATGTTGTTCCAAATAGAGACCTGGCTTGCCGGTGAGTTGATCACCGTATTGGGAAAATGCGCCGGATTAGTGTAGCGCGGCCCTTCAGTGAGCGTCACCCGGTCGAAGTCGCTGATACTTTTCAGGCTGCCGAAAGTGGTCCCCACCGACACGCCCACATCATCGGTGTTCTCTTCGGTAATCTCAAACCCGCTGTCGTCGATGGCAAGACGGGCAGCCGAACACAACAGTTTGGTGGCCCGGTCGAGCGACCGCAACCCCTTTTTTCCCATATAGATCTTCGGGTCGAAATCGTTGATCTCGCCCGCGATATTCACGCGAAAGCGGTCGTCGATGTCGAACAGCGTGATGGGTTGAAAGCCGTGACGCCCCTCGCGCAGAGCACGCCAATATTCTTCCTTGCCGTGACCGTTGCAGGCAAAGATCCCCAGACCGGTCACAACAATCCGTTTGCTAGTCATATTTACTTTGCCATCTGCCTTTCGATGTACCGGGCGAGAATGTCGACCTCGATATTGACAGGATGACCTTCCGGCAGCGCACCCAGATTGGTATGCTTTTCGGTAGCCGGTATGATATAGACGGAAAATTCACCCACCGAGACTTCACCCACGGTAAGACTGACACCGTTGACGGTCACTGATCCCTTGGGGGCCAAATAACGCGCGATACTGTTGTCCAGAGAGAACCGCAACTCCAGGTAGTTCTCACGGGTCACCCGTTCCTTAAGGGTCTCGATGCGGTCGACGTGGCCGGAAACAATATGGCCGTCGAGCCTGCCGTCAGCCCGGACCGCCCGCTCCAGATTAACCCGGTCACCGGCCTTGAGCTTTCCCAAGGTCGTGGCTCGCAAAGTCTCCCACATAACGTCAAATGTCAAGCCTGAGCCGTCGTGTCCGGTTACGGTCAGACATACGCCGTCGACCGCAATACTTGCTCCCAATTCCGTATCAACGAAGACCTTCCCGGCCTCGACGGATAGTACGGCCAAATTGGGCCGCTCCTCCAGCCGACGTACGGTTCCGGTTTCTTCAACGATTCCTGTGAACATCGCCTTGCACCAATATATCGGGATTGATTCGTTTTATCTTGAGATTGGTTAATCGATACAGCCGGGTGACAGCCAGTGCCGGCAGACCGACAACTGAATCCAGGGCCGCGTTGTCACCCATGATTTTCGGCGCGATATAGATGTCCATACTGTCCACCAAACCGTCGCGCAAAGCCTGTCCGATCAGAGTCGGCCCGCCCTCGATGAGGACCTTCTCCAAACCCGCCCGGGCCAGTTGATCGAACAGAAACGGCAGACTCACCCGGTCGCGCCGACGTGGACAAAGCACCACCCGGACACCCATCGCCTCAAACCGCCGAATACGTTTGCTATCCGCCCGGCGGGTAGTGGCCAGCCAGCACAATTCCGGTAATTGAAAGACCTTGGCCCGGGGAGAGACCCGGAGAGTGGAATCCACGACAACTTTAATCAAGTTGCCGCGCCGGACACCGGTCAGACGGGGATTGTCCTTTATGACCGTTTCGGCACCGGTCATGATCGCTTTGAAGCGGTCGCGCCGCTGCCGGGCAAATAAACGCGTTTGGGATGAGGTGATCCATTGGGACCGGCCGTTCGCCGCGGCCACCTTGCCGTCCAGGGTCTGAGCGGATTTAGCCACGACATAAGGCCGGCGCCGCGACACTTTAGCCATGCGCCCGTTCTTTCAATTTTTCCACTTGTTCGTAGGGTATGGTGGCTTTGCCCAAGTAGGTGTTCTTCTTGGCATCACCGTGGGCGTCTGACCCCCCGGTGGCCACGAGATCGTACTTCTTGGCTATCTTGGCGTAGAATTCCGTCGTTGCGGGTGTGCAGTTGGGATAGTAAACTTCCAGGCCTTGCATACCGGCCTCGACAAACTGCGGGATCAACTCGTCCACCCTGGTGAACATCGGATGCGCCAACACCGCGACTCCGCCGTAACTGCGGATCAAATCGATGGCCTCGACCGGTGTCAGTTTTGTCTTGGGAACAAACGCCGGACGGTCGTCGGCCAAATACCTGTCGAAGGCGGCCTGCATATTCGGCACCACTCCGTTCTTGACCAAGACGGTGGCCAAATGCGGACGACCCACCGCGCCGCTTTCGGTCAGTGAGCAAACTTCGTCGTAATCGATGCCGGATATCCCCAAGTCGGAGAGTTTTTGGATCATCAGCCGCATACGCTCGCCGCGCGAATGCTGCATGGTCTCAAGACGCTCTTGCATCTCCGCGTTTTGATAGTCAAAAAGGTAACCCAGCATATGCACGTCGCGTCCGTTGGCCTGGGTGGACAACTCGACGCCGGGGATCACCTCGATATCATATTGCTCCGCGGCTTTTTTCGTCGGCGCAATGCCGTCGACGATATCGTGATCAGCGATGCCGATGCAAGCGACCCCCGCGGCATGGGCCTGCTGCGCCACTTCTTCCGGAGAAGAGGTGCTGTCGGAAAAATGGGTGTGGATATGAAGATCTGCCGTCTTAGTCATCGGTAGGCTCGCCTTGCGGCTGCAGCTCTGTCTTGTGGATCTTGTCCAAAATGCCGTTGACGAATTTGCTGGACTCGACGTCCCCGAATTTCTTGGCGAGTTCCACGGCTTCGTTGATGGTTACCTTGGGGGGGATATCACTGGCATACAGCAATTCAAAGACGCCCATCCTCAGAATATTACGATCAATGATGGCCATCCGTTTCAACTGCCAGTTCGTGGCATACTTGGAGATTTTCTCGTCTATGTCTTCGAAGGACTTTTCAACACCCTCAATAATTCGGTTTGTAAAGTTTCTGACAGTGCTGTCGTACTTTTCCTTCAATTCCCAGTAGTTATCGCTGGCCATGGTGATCGGCCGCCTGGTAATTTCAGCCTGGTACAGAATCTTGAGCGCCTCTTCCCGGCCTTTGGTTCTTTTTCGCATGGCTTCCGTCCTCGCTGTCGTTCTCGGGAGAGTTAAATCTCCTGGATGATGTTAATCATTTCCACTGCCGCGTCGGCAGCGTCCCGTCCTTTATTGCTGCCCCTTGTTTTGGCCCGCTGATTGGCCAGTTCCACGGTCGGAGTGGCCAGGACCTCAAAGATGACGGGCTTTTGGGTGAGCAGCCCCACTTCCATAATACCACGTGCTGCGCCGTCCGCAACCAGGCGATAATGATCTGTCTCTCCCTGAATAACGGCCCCCAGGCAGATCACGGCGGCGATCGTCTTTTTTTGGGCGTGTTTGAGGGCAGTAAGGGGGATCTCAAACGCCCCCGGCACCCAAGTGATGACCACATCCGAACGGCGATAACCGTGCTTGGTCAACTGGTCCAGGCAACCTTCCAGCAAACGCGCGCAAATCGGCTCATTGAAACGCCCGACCACGATCGCGATTTTCTTTTTGGCCTGACCGGCCTTTTTTGCAGTAGCTGCCGTCATTTGTGAAAGATCTCACTTTTCTGTCCGGGCAACCCGTGCTGCGGACGAAGCTTGCATTACTTCGATATCAGCTTATCTTGAGACGCCGGCTTAAACGGGACCCGCTCGCTGACCGACAGGCCGAACCCGTCCAGCCCGACGATTTTCCGCGGATTATTGGTTACGAGACGGATGTCCTTGATTCCCAAATCCACCAGAATCTGCGCGCCGAGTCCGTAATGCCTTAAGTCCGGTAGAAACTGGATTTGATCCTCATCCGCCGGTTTGGCCTCTTTCTTGCGGCCGGAGTCCGACAACGCGTTAAGATTGAGTTCCCGCTGGGGCTTGCGCATATAGATCAGTACACCCGATCCGTTTTCACTGATCATACGCAGGGCCGCATCGAGCGACCCGGAACTGCGCAAACCTTGCGCGCTGAACGCATCGTTCCACACGTTCTCCGCATGGACCCGCACCAAAGTCGGCTGCGCCGCAGCAATATCTCCGAAAATCAGGGCCGCATGTTCGATACCGTCGACCTGGGACAAGTACTGGATGACCCGAAATTGTCCGTAATCCGTAGCCAGTTGGGCCTCATTTCCCCGTTCGACCAACCGTTGGTACTTGGTAAGGTGTTCGATCAGACTGTCAATTGTGCAAATCTTGATATCATGCTTTTGAGAAAACTCCAGCAAGTCCTGCGTCCGCGCCATCGTACCGTCTTCATTCATGATTTCGCAGATCACGCCGGCCGGGTACAGACCTGCCAACCGGGTCAAATCCACCGAGGCTTCCGTGTGCCCGGCACGCACCAGGACTCCGCCGCGCTGGGCGCGTAAGGGAAAAAGATGGCCCGGAGTAATAATGTCATCGGGCTTGGCGTTATCGTCGATGAGCAACTTGACCGTGTAACTCCGGTCGGCCGCGGAAATCCCGGTAGTAATTCCCTTGGCGGCATCCACGGAGATAGCCCAGCCCGTGTCGCACCGCTGATGTTTCCGACTGTGGTCCAGCTTCATCGGGTGCAGATCCAGCTGGTCAAGACGCTCAGCCTCCATCGGGACGCAAACCAGCCCCCGAGCCTCCTTGGTCATAAAATTGATGATGTCGGGCGTGATGAACTCGGCGGCGCACAACAAATCCCCCTCATTTTCACGGCCTTCATCGTCCATGACAATAATCATTTTTCCGGCTTTCAGGTCCTCGAGAACTTCTTCAATCGTATTGAACATGTGTACTTATCCTTGCTTGGTTATTGACCCTGACTATTAAAAAAAAATCCCACTACGCGGTTGGGACTTAAGCCATTATTATATTATAATCATAGTAATTTTGGAGCTAATATATTGAAAATGTTAGGGGTTGTCAAGCTTTTTGTCCTGCCCTATAATGTCTCAATGACTGTGGAGACGAAAGTTATTCTGAAGCTTACACTTAGCCAAAAAACCGTGAGCGTGGCCGAGTCCTGCAGCGGTGGGTTGATCGCCCACCGGTTGACGAACGTGCCGGGCAGCTCCGCCGTATTTCTAGGCGGTGTCGTAACTTACAGCAACCTAGCCAAACAGAAGGTGCTCCGGGTCCCGGCCGATCTCATCTCGACCCACGGTGCGGTGTCTGCTGATGTCGCCCTCAGCATGGCCCAAAAGGTCCGCAGCCGGCACGGATCCGATTACGGACTGGGCGTCACCGGGATCGCCGGCCCGGGGGGCGGCTCCCGGCAGAAGCCGGTTGGCCTGGTCTTTATCGCCGTCAGCTCCGCCAAGGATGCCCGTTGCGTGGAGTGCCGCCTGGAAGGCGACCGGCAGGCGATTAAAAAGAAGTCCTCAACCAAGGCCCTCAAACTTTTATATGAATTTGCCTGCTGAGCCAGGCCCGATAATCCCATGTCTTCAGTCCGTCAAACATCTCCCAGCATTTCATTCGCCTCGATTTACCTAGTCGTAGTCCTGACCATTTTGACTATCGCCTACCTCGTCCTCTGTCATATTGGCGGCTTTGCCCCCGGCGATATACTGCGGATTATCGCCGAGACGAGCTTTGTCGCCCATCAAAACATTATCTTCTACATTAATATCAACCGCTATCCGTTGCCCAGCTATCTGTACATCGGCATTTTAGCTGCGACCTTCGGAGTAGGATTACTCACCAAGGTATTCGCCGGCCGGATCCCGCCGCAGTATTCCGACAGATCCCTGTTCAGCCATTTGAGATATGTCATCGTCGTGATGATTGTGCTGATCAATATTATGCAATTGCTGGGAATCAATACCTTCTGGCAAAACCTGGGCGGCATGTTCACCGGTCCGGGAAAATATGAGAACAGCCCGCTTGCCCGGCCCAAACGGGTTGCGCAGGCGTACCGGGATGCCCTCCGGGATCAACCGCTCAGCGGCATCTTCGCTTCCGATATGAATATCGATGAAGATCCCGGCATGCTGGAACACCGCAGTTTCGCCTACTTCCTATATCCCGTTGACATTCGAAACGTATACAATCAGGAACGGACTGTGTGGGTAGCCTATGAACTGAGAGATTCCGCAAGCAAAGTCCCGGAAGGATTTAAAATCTTCTATCAATATGATGAAAACAACCTAATCGCCATTAAGCAACCATGAGCACGTTTTTAGTCTTTTTACTCTTACTGCTCCCCTTAACCGTGGGCTCCCTGCTAGTCAGCTGGTTTAGTCGACGCAACCCGTTACCATTGCCACTGACCATGGCCCTCGGTTTTGGAGCCGGGACTGGCGTTCTGACCCACTTATTTGTCATCCTAAATTATATTGAGCTCCCACACAGGTTGGCGATGGTAACCGTTTTGCTTGGCTGCCTCGGTGTATTACTTGCCTGGTTGATGTTTGTCAACAGGAACGACCGCCGACCGCCGATATCCTTCGGCCCTCGGCCCAGGCCTGACATTATCAATATCTCGCTCGGTCTTTTCATATTATATTTGCTCTCCTTTATTTTCTGGAACGGTTATAGTACCCCCATCCATTCCTGGGACACTTTATCGACAATGGGATTCAAGGCCAAAATTATCTACTACAGTCAATTTCTAGATTACATCCCCCGCTTCGGCAAGTTTGATTATCCCCTTCACCTACCCACGCTCATGGCCTGGACCGCCCACGGCAGCGGGGGCTGGGACGACACCCTGGTAAAGATCATCTTTCCCCTGTACTGCTTGGCATTTAGCGTCGTCCTGTTCTACACGCTGCGCATGCTGACCAACGGACGCTGGGCGGTGGCCGGGGTGGCCTTATTGTTCTCTTCGGGATTCTTCGTGTATCATGCGACGATCGCCTATCGCGACATGACGATGATGTATTTCAACTGCAGCTGTATCCTGTTGATCCTGTTGTGGCAGAAAAGCGACTACCGGATCGCCCTCAGCCTGGCGGCCCTTTTCTCCGGCTTCACCACCTTTATCAAGCTGGAAGGCTTCGGGTACCTCGGCATGCATAATATGTTGGTACTGGCAATTCTGACTTTTGACCGAAAACTGACGCTTCCAGAAAAATTCCGGCGGCAGCTGATTTTCAGCGTCGTCAGTATCGGCATTTATGCCGTCTTCGCTGTTTTCAAAAAAACACAAATTCTCCCCAACGTTCCCGATTGGCGGGTCGTGGCGACCCATTTCGATCTCAACCGCGTCAGCGTTAGCCTTGGTGTCGAATCGCTACAGCGCGTCAACGTGGTCATACAGCGTTATCTGGAAAACATGTTCCTGAGCGGCAACTGGAACCTCATATGGGCCCTGTTCGCCGCCAGCTGCCTGCGCCTTGAACGATGGGCACAATCCGCCACATTGCGGTATTTGATTCTGTATCTGACCATGTATTTTGGCATCTACCTGGCGGCGTACTCTCTCACACAACATTACTACTGGGTCGCCGATAAGTATGACGTCATGTCGCGCTCACTGCTTCACATATGGCCGCTCATCATTGCCGCCACTTGCATACTGAATCATCAACCCCCTTCAGCCCCCGATGCGGACTAATTCCGACGGCATACAACCGAGCACACACTCATCCGTCGGCAAGTTCCATTTAAAAAGTTTTCTGAGCATCATGATCATATCATATGCTCTGGGTTTATTTTTGGTCTTACTCGGCCTCGCGTATACGACGAATGCCTCTCCCCTGCTCATTGCCAAATCGTGGCCCGGATTATTGTACAATCCCGGGCAAAATATCTTCCGTGTGAGGGTCGTCCAGGGGATTAATCCCCTGGACATGCACTATCTAGTATTTGTTATCGGTATCTTCATTGCCATAGCGTTACTTAAGACATTTCGCCGCCTGAAGTGGCGAACCTTGAAACGAATTCTGCCGGCTTCGGCAACCGCCATGATGACGCTTTCGATAATTTTACTAGCGGCATTGGACCTGGGCATGCGAATGGCCGACTACCACAAAGACTGGACACAGTATGGCGGCAAAACCGTGTCCCAGAAAAACGCCGCCCGTTTCGGCAGCATATATGAACTAACCGCATATACGCATCAGTCGATATCTGAGCGCCATCGTGGTATACTGCTTTCACCCACGCCCATAGAAGAGGCCCCACACATCTCATACCGCGCCATTTTGGCCTATCACTTGCTCCCCACCATAAATATCGTAACCGACAGTCCGGCGCCTAACGATATCGTTATCTACTACGAATATGCTGACGACGAAGGACGCATTCCCGAGGAGTACAATATAATATATCGAATCAATCAGCCCGACATCGTTGTCACCGCACGCAAACCGAAAGCTAGGCAGCCGGCAAAATGGTAGTGGCAAATATTTTCTTGAGCATACTCATCCCCATTATTATAGGATTTGCGGTGGTCAGAAGTCTCGCGGGCCGCTGCATACCCCTGGGAATGGAGCTTTCGCTGAGCTACGGATTAGGGCTGGGCATTATATCTTTGTGGATGCTGCTGCTGTATTTACTCGGCATCTCCTTCTCTCGCTTCAGTATTTCAGCCCCTCTTTTGCTTTTGCCACTAGCTATGGGATTATTGATTCCCTTTCGTAAAGGCCCAAGGCAAAGGGAAGAATTACCCGTAGTTATTGATTCCGCCCGCACACGCCATTTCCCGCATGTATTTCCGGAGGTGATACTGTGGCTCTATATCGCAGTTGTTACCATGGGTGTGGTGGTCAAATCTATGACACTGCCCATCATGAATTTTGATGCGATAGCGACAATCGGCATTAAGGCCAAGTTATTCTTCTTTGAGAACCAAGCCCCGCGTCTCAGCCAGCTTCCCCACAGGACCTATCCTCTTCTGGTTCCATTCTCGGAGACATGGACAGCTTTTAATTTGGGATTCTGGCACGATATATTTGTTAAAATTCCGTTTCTATCGATATTCCTTTCCTTTCTCGTCGCCCATTATTATTTCCTAAGAATTGTGACAAATCGAATAGGGGCAACCGTTGGACTGGCCCTTCTCTTAACCAGCAATCTCATCGTATATCACAGCACCATAGCGTACCGCGATCTTCATTTGATGTACTATAATTGCACCACCATCATGCTGATCCTTTTGTGGTTTCGCAGCAAACACAACTCCCTCCTCCTGATTGCCGGAATAATGGCCGGCATAGGAAGCTTTACCAAGTTGGAGGGAACTGCATTTTTGTTAATTTACTGTCTCATTGTAATAGTTTGTGGGCGTCTACATTATGGTAAGGTTTTTGCGAAGAAATCCGGCCTGGCCCTGTTGCAGTTCTTGCTGCCTTCCGGTTCGGTTTGCTTATGGTATCATTTGGTGAAAATCAGCTACGGCGCAACATCTGAAGGGGAAGGAATTATTGATAAGACGGACTTCAGCATCGGACTAAACAATCTCGCTTTATTGCCCCATGTTTTACACAGCTTTATGACTAATCTTCTGGTTTCCGCCAATTGGAATTTTGTCTGGCCGGCCTTGCTCATGAGCATGATCATTTTTGTCCGTCGCAAATGGCAGTCGGAGGCATACCTCCTGCTCATTTGCCTGCTTCTGTTCTTTGCATTGTATGCCGCCACCGCAATATTCTCGGCAAACTTTGTATGGATTGCCGGAGATAAGAATTTGACAACTCTGTCTCGCCTGATAATGCACTTCTTCCCACTCGCCGTGCAGTTATTGATTATTATCCATTGGCACCGAAAATTATCTGAGTAAGAAGATGCTTACGAGCGGGGGCTTTTTTCAAGCTCGATCGTGCAGAACATTCCCAAGAGAGGATTTAGAGGACTTATAAGCATCTCCAGCCCTCTGATGACGGGATACATAAACGTAGGCGCCAATTGTCGCATTGAGACACCGCCGCTGATCAAATAGCGGATGGGGGTATGACAACGAAACCGGTTTATGCGCAGCTTCGGGTATTCCTTAAGAAATTGTTCTTGGTCACGTTTGAAGACGATCCAAGGTTGAGCCCCATTGGCATCGGACATAGGCCCCTCGCCTTCGATACTCCAACCGGCCGCCGGGTTAAAAGGCTCATGATGGAAGTTCTGAAAAATAAACCGTCCCCACCATGTATTTGCTGGCTCGATCATGATAATCTTACCCCCCGGCTTTAGACAACGCTCCATTTCCGTGAGCACGCTTCGCGGCGTCTTGATATGATGGAAAACATCGATCATAAAGAAGATTCCTACGGAATCATTCTTAAATGGAATATGCTCCCCGGAAAAACAGACATCCACGCTACTTAAAACAAGTACGTCAGAGGTGATCGCCTCAGGAATGACTTGCTTTATAAAGCCTCCGCCACTTCCCAACTCAACAATCACGGCATCCGGGTCGCTATCGTGAAACCGGACAACTTCTTGATAATTTTCTAGATAGATCTTCTTCAGGAAGGGTTTGTTCTGAATAATCCTACTATGAAGCTCTGAGGTATTAGGGTCATCAAGGTCATTGACTCCCTCAAGTTCCGGTAACGCTAACCATCCACGAACTTTTTCTTTTATGTAACCAGACACGACGCGTTTCTCTAGACGGTTTACTTACTTTTTGGCAGCGATAAATAGCGATCCGGAGATCTCTTTCACTATGGGGACTTTTTCGATAAAACGACCTAAGCTCCGAACCATGGGGATTAGAATCTGCGGGGTTAATGGATGAAGGAAATCAAACGGCATGATGGCGATATCTTTGAATCCATGAGAGGCCAGAGTATTGCTAAGAGGGCCTCGCAAAAAAGCTGTCTCATCAGGACTAACACCGGCCCACCGTCTGAAGGTGCTATTACTTCTCTCCAAAAACACATGCGGATTTAATTTGTTCGGCTCGGTAAAGTAAATCGATCCGCCTGGCTTCAACACGCGATAACACTCCCGAAGGGCATCATCGACTTCAAGATGATGGAGCACCGAACTACCCACCACTGTATCGAATGAATTGTCAGCATAAGAAAGATCATATGCATTTTCAACCTTGAAGGTGACATTCTCAGCCTTCACTTGTTCCCGCGCCACCTCAAGCAAATCCGGCGATATATCATTTGCCGTAATCGCGGCCTTGGTTTCGGCCAAATGCTTTGTGAAATATCCAACACCGCAACCCAACTCCAAAACCTTCATCCCAGGTTCGATATGCGATGTGATCATCTCCAAACGTCGCTTAAATCTGAGTTTCCCAGCCGGGGTCTCCCAGTACCACAGGGTTCCGGACCAAGATTTGCGAAGGACTTTACCATGCTCAATTTCGTTTTTAAGACGATCGTCGGACATGGCTATTCTTCCCGTTTGATATAAAAGTCACGCGGCGGAACAAGAACCAATTCGAGAAAACCTCGCCAACAGGCCTGCAACAGGTGAAGCCCATGCTGGAGCGATCGCATCTTGGATTCGCCGGAAATCCGAGACTTGTAGTGTACCGGAACCTCCATGATCTTGCTGCCCATCTTGGCGGCACCGAACAGTAAATCAAAGTCTCCCCATTTGTCCTTACCCCATTTCATGCGTTTGTAATCCCGTTTGTACAACGCCTTCGTCCCGCACAGCGTATCCGTCAGGTCCTGTTGGGTAATAAAGCTCATCAGCCAACCGAAGAGTTTGTTTCCCAAGAGATTGGCCATCCGCATCGCCTGGTCCTCCATCGGATAGACCAGACGGGTCCCGTTGACAAACTGGCACATCCCCTTATTCAGCGGTTCAAAAAAACGGGGCATCTCCTCGGGGGGGGTCGAGACGTCCGCATCCAGGATCATAATCACTTCTTCCTCAGCCGCGTCGAAACCAGCCTTCACCGCCTGACCTTTGCCCCGATTCGGACTGTAGTCGATAAGCTTGAGGTTGGGGAATTCGCCCTGTAGGGATCGGACCTTATCGGCGGTCCCGTCGGTGCTGCCGTCGTTAACCACGATAATCTCGGTCCGCTTTCCCATTTGCGGCACGCGACGGACGGCGCTCTCGACATTGCCTTCCTCGTTATAGCAGGGAATGACCACCGAGCAGCCGTAGCCCAAGTCAGTCGTGTTCTCCTGCAACGGCTGAATGACCAGATACTGTGTGGAGGCCATTTTACTGAACGGCCACAGCCTTGTCCCAACCCAGTTAGCAAGATAGCCCAACACCGGAACGTATTTGGGAAACAACAACAAATGGCCGTGATAGCTCACCGAGAGGTCCAGCAGGTTCAACATCTTCTCCATACTGCGGCGCTCAATAAAGTTGTGCGGCCCCTCGGGCATTTTGGCGCCCATCTTTTCCATGAGATTCAGAATCGGATCCCACCACGGATTGATGGTCGTCAGAATAATCTTGGTGGTCGGCTTGCAGAACCGGTAGGCGCTGCGGAACACATCCTGCACATCGTAAACATGGTCCACGACATCGACCATAATGATATAGTCAAACTTTTCCTCGAGCTGAACGTCCTCGCAGGCCGCATGTAGAAATTCATACTGCGGATACTTCTCCCGGGCCCGGCTTATCATTTCCTCACTGATGTCCACCCCGACCCCGCGGGAGGGTTCCATATGCGCGAGGATCTCCCCGGTTCCGCACCCGAATTCCAAAACCGAGGCGCCCTTGGGAATAATCCGCGAAATGAAAAGCTTCAACGTGTTGTAGTAGTATGAGTTTTTCTTCTTCCAGTAATCGTAATTGGGCGCGATCTGATCAAAGTGGTCGCGCACCTCGTCTTTGGTCATAATCGGTGACATGGCGGATCCTATCTCCTGTTTCTCAATTTAGCCAAAAGGCGCAATATTTCGATGTACAACCAGACCAGAGTGACCATCAACCCGAAGGCACCGTACCACTCCATGTACTTGGGCACACCACTTTGCGAACCGCGTTCTATAAAATCAAAATCCAGCACCAGATTGAGCGCCGCGATTGTGACAACCATTAAACTGAAACCGATACCCACCGGGCTGCTTCCCCAACGCATATCGTAAAACAAATTGGCCCCGAAGAAACCCGCGATCCAGACCACCAGATAGAAAATCATGATCGCCCCGGTAGCGGCCGCGATTCCCATGCGGAACTTGTGCGTCACCTGGATAAGGCCTGACTTGTAGACCAGCAGGAGCGCAAATAGCGTCCCGAACGTCAAACCAACGGCCTGGATAACGATCCCGGGATACTGCAATTCAAAGAAAGCGGATATCCCGCCTATAAACAGCCCTTCAAGCAAGGCATAAGCCGGGGCCGTGAGTGGAGACCAATCCTTTTTAAAGGTGGTGACTAAGGCCATGATGAACCCCCCGATCGCTCCGCCGAACATGGCTACGCCGACGAATTGCGGTGTGTGGGGTGAGCCGTCGTAAGGAATTCCTTCGATCAGAGGCTGGGAGATCGCATAGAACTTGGTCCAAACCCAGCTGGCCGTCATCAGCATGAGGGCAAACAAGGCAAAGGTCTTATTGACCGTCCCCTGAACGGTCATATTCTCGCCTACCGAAAAATTACGCGCCTGGTCAAAGGCGTTGTCGTTTAAAACCGGATTTGATGTACGCATGTCCTTTCCTCCATTAAACAATGCCCGCCCATCGGATCGCGATGTGCATGACAATATTGGTGTAGACCCCGGCGACGATATCATCCATCATGATGCCGAGACCTCCCTCAAACTTCTCCATTTGATTGACCGGGTAGAGCTTAAACATATCCAAAGCGCGAAATAGAAAAAAAGCGGTTATCAGCACCGGCCAGTCGAGCGGCAGCAAGAATAAGGCAATCAAAATGCCGGAAACCTCGTCGATCACCACGCAGGACGGGTCCTTGGATTTAAGCATGTCCTCCATCGGGCCGCTGACCAAAAGGCCGAGCACGGTAATGAATATCGTCACTGTCCCGTACGTAAAAGGCATATTCCACAGAATGATCGCCACCAGCGCTCCCGCAAAACTGGCCAATGTGCCCGGCGCGACCGGTGAATTGCCCATGTAGAAAAAAGTCGAAGATATTCTTATGAAATTCGCTGTCATTGGGGACGAAACACCTGCTTGTTGTTTACGTAATACGATAAGCCCGACGCCAGCGTCATCAGCACCGCCACCATAATGGTGAAATCGATAAATTCCTGCCATCGACTGATCGTCAGATCGCTCCAGCTGTTGGTCGAATCCGCAGAACGCAGCACGATATAAATCAGAATCACACCCGAGCAAAAGACTTGGGAGACCGTTTTATATTTGCCGAATTTCTCTGCCGCCAGGATGTGTCCTTGGTGTTTGGCATAGAGCCGCATAAAAGTGATGAACACTTCCCGGCCGAAAATAATTAGAAAGGCAATAACCGGGACAATTCCCATCTTGACGAACACCAGGAACGCCGACAACATTAAGAACTTGTCGGCGATAGGATCCATCAACTTACCGAAATCGGAGACCATCTTGTGTTTCTTGGCGATGTAACCGTCGTAGTAGTCGGTAAATGATGCCAGAAAGAAAATAATGGCGCCCAGCAGCTTAAAAATGAATCCCTCGGCACACATGGCCAGAATGAAAAAGAACGTCAACACAATACGCGAAATCGTCAGAGTATTGGGTGACAGAAATAAAGGCCTCATAGAGCTTCTCCCACTAAGTCGTACGCCAAGGCGTCGAGAATCTTTACCTGAACAAATTCCCCGGCACGCAACGGCCGCGTCGATTGAACATATACCAGCCCGTCGACTTCCGGAGCGTCATACTGACTTCGGCCAAGGTACAGACCTTCCTCATTTTGTTGCTGCTCATCGATGAGCACCTCCAGGGTCCGCCCTACGTAGGCGGCCTGAAGCTCTTCCGATATTTCCTGCTGAATGCTCATTAGCTCGTCCATCCGCTCTTTCTTGACTTTGTCCGGAACCTGATTCGACATGGCGGCCGCCGGGGTATTGTCTTCCCGGGAATACAGGAATGTCCCCATCTTTTCAAAACGGGTGGCACGGACAAATTCCTTCAGTTCGTCAAAATCCGCGTCCGATTCTCCGGGCAAACCGAGGATAAAGGTTGTGCGCAGACTGCCTTCGGGAATCTTCGTTTTGAACTTTCGCATGAGATCAATCGTACCCTGCGTGCTGATATTTCGGTTCATGTCCCGCAGGATATGATCACTGATGTGCTGCAGAGGGATATCGATATACTTACAGATTTTATCTTCCTGAGCAATGACGTCGATGAGTTCATCGGTGACATGCGCAGGAAACGCGTATAGCAGACGTATCCAACGAATGTTGTTGGTGACCTTCACCAATTCCTTCAGCAGCCGAGCCAGACTCAGTTCGTGGTAGATGTCCATGCCATAAGCCGTAATATCCTGACCGATAATGTTTATTTCGGAAACCCCGCGGCGGTCCAGCTGACGAACTTCTTCGACGACGCTTTCTATGGTCCGTGAAACAAACTTCCCTTTGATTTTGGGAATAATACAAAAACTGCACTTGTTATAACAACTTTCGCTGATCTTCACATACGCGAAGTGCGACGGCGTCAGCGTGACATCGGACGGCATCGAAGTCCGGTCCAACCTTTGCGCTCCGATGATCGCGTCGATATCCTTAAATTCTTCAGCCAGCTCTTTATGGTAGCGCTGAGCGAGGCAGCCGGCGACGATAACCCGTTTAATTTTACCCTGCTTCTTCAGCTCCAACAAATCCACAATCGTGTCGAGCGACTCCTGCTTGGCTTCATCAATGAACGCGCAGGTATTGACAATCGCCACCTCGGAGTCCTCAACGTCAACGATCCGGTGCCCTTGTCGCTTCAGGTTACTGAGTATGGTTTGAGAATCTACGGTGTTCCGGGCACAGCCGAGATTGATCAAACCGATCTTCTGCCCCTGCGTGACACGTTCCTTCATAAAGTCTTTAGTCGTTTTCGTTCGCTCAATCATGGTCATGCGCCGCCGTCAATCATCCGTCACTTCGTAACCGACAATCCGTCTTTGGTAAAAGTCACGCTTTTGGCCTTACGATTTTTGCGTCCAAGCGTGCCGATCAACTTGCCGTTCAATTCAAATTCCAAATGTATAATGTTTTTGCCCTTAATTACGATGTCGCTATCAGCCTGCCAAGTCTCCACCGCGCCTTTGGCCAGCGTGGATTGAAAGACCGTCTTGTCGTCGGCCTTAACGCGCAGCCAACTGTCTTTCTGCGCCCTGACCGTAAGGCGCACGTCTTTTTGCGGCGTTTCTACCGGGGGCGAAACAACAACAGCTGGGGCAGCCGCAGATGCTGCTTGCGGACTCGGTCTCACGATGGGCTTAGGCCGGGGCGCGGTGACCTGCGGCTTGGGCGGCGTCACTTCCGGTTTTGGGATCGGCGCCGGGGCGACTTTCGGCTTCGGAGCCGCGGCGGGTTCGTTGCGCACCGGGGCCGGGGACACTGCCACGGGAACCGGCTCGGGTTTGACCCGTACGGTTTCTTTGGGCTTACGGTTTCTGAACGCCTTCGTCATGAACGTAATGGCGTGGAACAGCACGAAACAAAAAAGCAAAAAACCCAGCACGGTCATAATTTGCTTGCGCCGTTGATGGGTTAAATATTTCTTAAGCGTTTGTTTGACCTTGAATTCGAAGTCGGTGTCCACTTCCTGCTTGGTGACCTTGGGCAACTCCTCTTTTTGAAAGTCGTCGAGGACTTCGGAGACATCAATATTGAGATACTTGGCGTATATCTTCACAAAGCCTCTGATATAGAACGGCGACAAAGTCCCGATCGTATAGTCATCTTCAATGGCCTTGAGCGCGTCCAAGGGAATCTTCGTCGTTTCGTGCACCGCTTCTAAAGAAAGGCCCTGCTCGATGCGCCGGTTTTTGAGTATCAAACCTTTGCGTACCGACATACCCGACGATGCCGGCGGTTCGGAAACCGGCGTGACGGCCGGCTGCTGCTCCAGGTTTTCCTCCGGCAGCTGTTGTTCCCCGGACTTGGACTCTTCAATATCGATGTTGTGCTCGGTTTTACTCATTGTCATCACCCTGCATGTTATTCAGCAGCCATTCTTCCCGATCCACCAAGATTTCCCGTGGTTTACTTCCGCAGTACGGCCCGATGATACCTTCCTGTTCCATCATATCGATCAAACGGGCCGCCCGCGTGTAACCCAGCCGCATCCGGCGCTGCAGTATCGAGACCGATGCCTGGTTGGTTTCCATCACCAGCCGGACCGCCTCGTCATAATATTCGTCCTTTTCTTCCGAGCCGCCACTCATACCGGCTTTTTGCGTCGTCAAGATCGTGTCGTCGTAACTCGGCGCCTGTTGGTCTTTAATAAACTGGATTACTTTGGTAATTTCCTCGTCCTTGACGAAATTCCCCTGACCGCGCGTAGGCTTCGAATCTCCCGGTTTTATGAAGAGCATATCCCCTTTACCCAACAGGCTTTCGGCGCCGTTCATATCCAAGACCGTCCGGGAATCGACCTTGGAGGCCACCTTAAAGGAAATCCGCGCGGGAAAGTTGGCTTTAATGACACCGGTGATTACATTCACCGAAGGCCGCTGGGTCGCCAGGATCAAGTGAATCCCCACGGCCCGCGAGAGCTGCGCCAAGCGGGTAATCGACCCTTCCACGCCTTTAGCGGCTACCTGCATCAGATCCGCCAGCTCATCGATGATCACCACAATATAGTGCATGTGATGACCTTCCATGGCATTGTAGCCCTTGATATTCTTGGCCTTGACCTTTGATAGCCGCTTATAGCGGGCCTCCATTTCACCGACAACCCAGTTGAGCACATTCGAGGCCTTTTTGGTGTCGGTGACCGTGGGGCACAGCAAATGCGGGATGTCATTGTACATGGCCAACTCGACCATCTTGGGATCGACCATCACAAACCGCACCTCATCCGGGGAGGCATTCAACAATATTGACATGATAATGCCGTTGAGACAAACACTTTTTCCCGACCCGGTAGTCCCGGCGATCAGCAGGTGCGGCATCTCCGCCAGATCAGCCACCATGGGCTTGCCGCCGATATCCTTGCCCAAGGCGATCGTGAGTTTCGAGTCCGGCTTGCGAAACTCTTGGCTGACAAGAACTTCCTTCAAATAAACCGAAGCGGACGACGCATTCGGGACCTCGATACCGACCCGGCTTTTACCCGGGATCGGAGCCACAATGCGAACCGTCGGGGCCTTCATGGCCAGGGCGATGTCATTAGAAAGGGTGGTAAATTTCTGGACCTTGACGCCGGGACCGGGCTCCAGCTCATAGCGCGTTATAGCCGGACCGCGTTCGATATCCACCACACGGGCTCCGACTCCGAAGCTTGCCAGTGTCTCTTCCAGACGCTTGGCGTCATTGATCAGATTGTTCTGAATCTTATCAGTGGAAACTTTGGGCGGGTCTTCCAGCAAATCCAGATTGGGGAGAGTGAATTCTCCGATCACCTGCGGCTCATCCACGTATTCTTCTTCAGCGTCATTTTCGTTCTTGGCTATGCGGATTTGCGGTTTCTTGGCGACGGGCTCCTCGTCTTCCTCGTATTCTTCCTCGTCATCATCTTCTTCGTACTCTTCCTCGTCCTCCTCGTATTCCTCCTCATCCTCGTCTTCTTCGTACTCTTCGTCCTCGTCCTCTTCGTATTCTTCCTCGTCCTCCTCCTCGTACTCTTCTTCGTCCTCTTCATATTCTTCCTCGTCCTCTTTTTCAACCGGCTTGGACTTGGCTGCGGGTTTGGGACGTGCGGCGGCGGTCGCTGCAGTGCCGGTGGAAAGCTTCACGGACGGCTTAAAAGCGGATATGTGAAAGTCCCCGGCCCTGATACTCTCCTGCAAGGCTTGAAACGATTCCACCACTTGCTGATACAGACGGACTACCACCGGCGTGACCAGGACCTCTCCGGTGAGGATCAAAGCCAAGGCACCCAAGGTAATCAAGATGATATATGTGCCCACCGAACCCAGGTATTGCAATAAAAACTCCGATACGACCATCCCGGCCAGACCGGCGCGCT
This sequence comes from Candidatus Omnitrophota bacterium, assembly GCA_020429915.1. Classification (GTDB taxonomy): domain Bacteria; phylum Omnitrophota; class Gorgyraeia; order Zapsychrales; family Zapsychraceae; genus JAGOSC01. The sequence goes on from JAGQKV010000004.1 coordinate 20,439, forward strand.
GGAAACGGTCGACCGACTCCTGGGACCCGGTCATGCTGAACAGGCTGCTGATGACGACAAATAGCACCAAAAAGCTGAACAGCTTGGCCGGGGACAGCTCGATTTCGCGAGACGTGAACTTGTTCCAGCTCCAGAATAGGCAGAAGATGACAATGGAGTACGCGCTGTAGCCGCAGCAAAACAGGATAGAACCGGCAAGATAGGCACCGCTGATCCGGATTAAATTCTTGGCGGGAATATTCGGCTCCGAAGTGAACCAGGGAAGGTCCTGCGGGGTATACGAGATCAGGCTCGCGAATAAAATCATGCCGATGGCCAGCACGATTATCGCCTTAATTTCATTAATATGTTCTTCGCTCATCCAGCCGCAATATGTTGGTATTAAGGACGTTAAATAAATGAACCAGCGGGTTTGGCGGACACCCCACCGATCTATTTTATCATAAGCCTATCCGAAGGATACCAATAACTCATTACTTTTTTTGCCGATCATTCCTTATCCGCCCGGACCGTTTCGGCCGGCGTTGCGTCCAAGAGACTATCAGCTCAACGGCGGAATGACACCAATCAGGACTGAAATCGTATCGGCGTAGTTTCTCCAGGCCCTCATGACAGGGTGTTGGAAAAAACAAATAGGCGGGTCTCACGTGAAACCCACCTATTTATCTTGGCGAACTCAACCTATCCGGACGTCTCAATAGTCTACTTTTGTGCCTGCGCCTTTTCCTCAGCATCCGCCTGCTTCTTGCTGAGATTCATCCGCTTCATTTGGTCGATCTCGACCAATTTGACCTTGAACTCATCTCCGACCTTCACAACCGAGTTGACGTCTTTGATGTATTCGTCGGCCAATTCCGAGACGTGAACCAGACCTTGACGTCCGGGCATGAACTCGCAAAAAGCCCCGAAGTTGGTGACTTTAGCGACCTTGGCGTTGTAAATCTTGCCGACTTGCGGCAATTCCACCAAACCGTCGATAAAGCTCTTCGCGGCCATCGCGGCAGCCGTATTAGCGGCGGCAATAAGGACATTCCCGTCATCGTCGATATCGATCGTTTCGGCACCGGTTTCTTCCATGATCCGCTTGATCATCTTTCCTCCCGGTCCGATGACCTCCCCGATCTTGTCCTGCGGGACGGTGGTCGACAGGATCTTCGGCGCAAACTCACTGATATCCTCGGCCGGTTTGGAAATCGTTTGCGCCATCGAATCGAGGATGTGCAAGCGGGCCGTGCGGGCCTGTTCAATCCCCTTGATTAGGACTTCTAACGGCAATCCCTGTACCTTCAGGTCTAATTGGATCGCCGTGATGCCCTCGCGGGATCCGGCCACCTTGAAATCCATATCCCCGTGGTGATCTTCCAGTCCCATAATGTCGCTCAAGAGGCGGTAATCGGAACCGTCATCCGTTAGGACCAGACCGATGGATATTCCGGCCACAGGATTACTGATCGGCACCCCGGCCGCCATCAGGCTCAAACAACCGGCGCAGACCGAGGCCATACTGGATGATCCGTTAGATTCCAGGATCTCGGATACGACCCGCACCGTATAAGGAAAGTCTTCCTTTTCCGGCATAACGCCCTTGATAGCCTTGGCGGCCAGAGCGCCGTGACCGATTTCACGGCGACCCGGTCCGCGGCTGCCGCGGGCTTCCCCCACGCTAAAGGCGGGAAAGTTATAGTGCAGCATGAAATTGCTGTAGGTCAATGCCTGCAGACCTTCGACCATCTGCTCGTCGCGCTTGGTTCCCAGGGTCACGACGGCCAGGCTTTGTGTTTGCCCGCGCGTAAAAAGCGCTGAACCGTGGGTGCGCGGGAGGAGATTGACCTCACTGGCGAGATCACGGATCTCATCGGACTTGCGTCCGTCCGCGCGCCGGTTTTGATCGAAAATGGATTTGCGGACAACATCATACTCGACCTTGTCGAACATCATGTGGATATGGCCGGCTGGCACATCCTGATCATCTACCTTATAGGCGTCGAAGACGCTCATGTCGCCGGTGAGTTCGTCCAATAGGGCGCGGCGGGCAGTTTCCCGCTCACCCTTGTCCGCGATTTGATACACCTTCTCAAGCTTCTGGGTACAGAGCTCCTCAACCTTGCCCTTGAGGTCCGGATGCGGATTGAACAACGGCACTTCCGCCTTGGGCTTACCGTGCGCGTCGCGAAAACTGTTCTGAGCATCGACCACCACCCCGAGATTTTCCTGAGCATACTTAAGTCCGTTGACAACAGCTTCATCCGGGGCTTCAAAACCTTCCCCCTCGATCATCACGATACTGTCCTTGGTCCCCACCACAAAAAGCTCAAGCTTGGCACTCTCCCGTTGCGCATAAGTGGGATTGAGGATGTATTCACCGTCAACCATCGCGACACGAGCCGCACCGACGGGACCGCCAAACGGGATATCGGAAACGTGCAACGCTGCGGACGCCCCCACGGCGGCCAACACGTCCGGATCATTTTCTCCGTCGGAACTAATGACATTGCAGGTGACGACAACGTCATTGTAGAAACCTTCCGGGAACAGGGGCCGAATCGGCCGGTCAATAATGCGGGCGGTGAGGATTTCCTTTTGTGTCGGACGTCCTTCACGCTTAAAAAATCCACCGGGGATCTTTCCGGCGGCATAGGCTTTTTCCTGATACTCAACCATAAGCGGGAAAAAATCTATATCCGCCCTTGGCTTGGGTGACATACATACCGCCACGAGAACCGTCGTTCCGCCCAAAGTCACGGTCACGGAACCATTGGCCTGCTTGGCCAGTTTACCGGTTTCGAGGACCAGCTTCTGTTCCCCAAAGGGAATTTCTGTACTTTCGTTCTGAATCATTTCTTACTCCTTACGACTTGCGTCATAGCCTTTAATCTTCAAATTCTCAACCGCCGAAAAGCAGCCTTCATGAAGAACGGTTACTTTCGCAGATTTAATTTTGAGATGGTTTCTTGATACTTTTCGGGGGCTTTTTTCTTAAGGTAGGCTAAAAGACGACGTCGCTTACCAATCATCGTGAGGAGACCTCTGCGGGAATGGAAGTCCTTCTTGTGCACCTTGAAATGATCGGAGAGGTAATTGATCTTCTCGGTCAGCAGGGCGATTTGCACGGCCGGAGATCCGGTATCCTTGGAATGCGATTTAAAATCATCAATTATTTCTGTTTTCTTTTCTTTGATTAAGACCACTTTCGTTTCCTCCTGTCGGAACTTACAGTAATGGATAACCTAACCGGAGTACCTGTCCTTACAGCATACCCCAGTCCCGGCCACAAGCCGATCGATTACCCTCAGCTAAGGGCGGTATTATACTATTAGTAATAGGGCAAGTCAAGCTAATAGGTGGCTGGCAGCCTGTCGGCCCGGACCGCCCAAAGAATCCCATCATCATGAATCTTAATAACTTATGAACCCTTGGCAATCTGTTTGGCGGCTCGCTTTCGGGTCTTCTTGGCAGTGGCGGCGCGTTTCGCGGTTTTACGGGCGGGCGCTGCGGTCGACTTGCGTGCGCTTTTCTTGGTGGATTTACGTTTTAATTTACTGCTGATAGACTTTTGTTCCCGCTCAAGTTTGTGGTACTGTTCAAGCAATTTCTTCAGGGCGGGCGAGGACTTTGAGGTATCGTTCAACTTCACATACTCCTTGCCGATGAGGTAATACAGCTTTTCCTTTTTGAGGGTGGTCGTGGTCACCTCGATTTGCATCTTGCCTTTTTGACTGAGCGTGATGATCTCATCCTCACCTTTACGCACGAGCTCGCCGACCTCATGACCAAAGCGGATCAGCTGCTTTTTGGTTTTCTCCCACTCCTGTTTCACATCATAATTCTGGGCCATGGCCTGCCTCCTTTTACTTTTGCAAATGTATTATTTCCATACACTTGAAAGGATATCATAGAACCGTTACTTTGCTAGTCCCCCAACGGTTTTTTTACGGGATATTATCGGTTGCGCGCCTTGTCGGGAATGGTTATACTAGAAATATGAAAGACGGCCTTATACTATTCGCTGGCATATGTCTCGTTTTCGGCATCATGATCTATGCCTTGGTCAAGTTTACACAGACCCAATATTCCGCCCCTCAGAAATCCCGCGATGAAATCGTTCAGGACTACAAAGAAGAGCAGGATTACCGGCAGAACATGCAGGATATTGAACGGCGACGCAAAGACATGATGCGAATGCAAAAACAGCGTATCCGCGACATGCAGCGCCGATAACCAGTCCTCTCCCCCTCGCCTCAATCACGAATGTTCCTTCGCTGATAAAATCCGGGCAGTCATTTCCTTTTCATACGAATCAATAATCTGATCCAACTCTTTCTTGCCGAGGAAGTGTGTTATGGCCGCGGCGATCGCCTCCAGTCTTTTTACCAGGTACAAATACTCGGGTCGCAGCTGATCGCCGCCGGAGTACTTCTTCTCCCGCGCCTTGGCGAATTTCTCAATTTTGTAGTCTTCGAAAGCCTGGACCTTCTTTTTGAATTCCACATTTCCGGACGCAGCCTTGAACTCTTCACTTCCTATGAGTTCTTTAAATAAGAATTCATCGACGACGTTTTGTGTAAAGTAACGGTCGATCCGATCCAGGTCCTCCTTGGTGGTTTTATAACACCAAACAAGATACCGCCGGATCAAATTTATTTCATTTTCGGGAAACTGATTGCTCATCAATTCAATTCTCGCTATGCGGCTACAAACTTTCGGGGAAATCTCTTTGGGCAGATGTAACTATGGGAATGTACGTGTGACGAAGCGACCCCTTGGAAGATTTTGAAGCGAAGCAGTAACTGACCCAAACACCTGTTAGGCACAAACCATGATTTGGAACGTCGATCCACCGGGCCAATACTGACATGTTGACGAAGGAGGAGCACACGGCTGCCCCGTCGGATCACCCGCCCCCGGGCAGGTGTCATCGCTGGCCTGGCACGGCCGCCCTAAGAGCATCATGCAGTCTTCATTGCTCGCGTTGACCCAGGTTTCGGAAGGAGGCGTACATACATTATTCACGCAGCTATCAAGCCCTGAACAGGAGCCGCAATTTAGTCCTCCGCCGCAGCCATCTCCCCCGGGAACGGGATCGCAGTCAAAGCCAAGGCCGCCGCAGGTGTCTGGCGTACACTGGCAAGCCGTGCCGACACACGTCGCATTCGGCCCGGTTTCCCCCTGGCACTTGGCATCACCGCCACAGGCATGGATCCCGCCGCAACCGTCCGGATTATTCCCGCAAACGCCCACCCCACAGACGGTGGCGAACGGTGTAATAGTACACTGACAGGCCGTGCCCACGCAGGTGGCGTTGGGACCGGTTTCACCCTGACACTTGGCGTCGCCGCCACAGTTATAATTTCCGCCGCAGCCATCCGGATTGGATCCGCAGATACCGACCGCACAGACGGTCGCAAAAGGTGTCTGGGTACACTGACAGGCCGTGCCTGAACACGTGGCGTTCGGTCCGGATTGGCTCTGGCACGTGGCGTCGTTACCGCAATTGATTTGGGGACCGCCGCAATTATCCGGCCACAGGCCGCATCTGCCGACCGGACACGGTGTGGTGTCCGGCACACATTGGCAAACAGTTCCGACACAGACCGCATTGGGACCTGTTTCACCCTGGCACTTGGCGTTCCCGCCGCAGTTATAATTTCCGCAGCAATCATCCGGATTGTTCCCGCAGACACCGACGGCACACACGGTGGCGAAGGGCGTCGGCGTACACTGACAGAAGTTTCCGACACAGATCTCATTCGGACAAGAGGTGCAGGTATCCGGACAGGCTACGTTGTTACCGCAATTGTTCGTCTTGTTTCCGCATTCCGTATTGGCGCAGGTCCCTCCGGCCGGCTCATCGACACAAATGCAATTATTGGAACCGTCACAGGAATTATCCGGACTCGAACAGGTAAACGGACAATTCACGATGTCCCCGCAATTATTTGTGGCGGTTCCGCAGGCAATGCCGCTGCAGGTGACTGCCACCGGATCGGGCACACAATTGCAAGTGTTTGCAACACACGCTTCCGCCGGGCCGCAGGCCGACGTCCCGCAGTCGACCGGCTCAAAACAATTGTTCAAGGTGATCCCGCATTCGATGCCCGCACAGGATGCGGCAGTGGATTCGGGAATGCAATAACAATAATTGTCATCCGGTTCGCAGGTTTCGTTGGGAGCGCAAAGGTTCGGACACACCACGGCCTGTCCGCAATTGTTGATCGCATTACCACAAGGAAGCGCCCCGCATGTTAAAGTATCGGGGTCCGGAGTACAGTCATCGCAGGTATTGGTTCCCGGAATACATGCCGCCGGGAAAATGCATCCGTTCGGACACGAAACAGGGTTACCGCAGTTGTCGGTCGTCTGACCGCATTGTAGCCCGGCACAGGTGACCGGGACCGGGTCAGGGGAACAGGCGACGCAGATATTGGACGAGCAATCCTCCGGAAAAACGCAGGTGTCCGGACAGAAGACATCGTCAAAGCAGTTGTTTTGGACCACACCGCACTCCGCAGCAGCGCAAGTAACGCCAATCGGATCCGGAATGCACCCGCAAAGATTGATCAAACAATCCTGGGTCGGAGCGCATGTGTCCGGACAAACGACGAGATTACCACAGTTGTTTACCACCGGACCGCATTCGATCCCGGAACATGTCGTACCGATCGGATCGTCAACGCAGATACACTGATTATTGACGCAGGGAGCGCCAGCGCAATTGTCAGGACAGAAGACACTCTGACCGCAATTATTAAACGTAGGCCCGCAAGCCAACCCGGCACAGGTCGTAAGAATATTATCCGGCACACAGCTGGTACAAGTATTGTCGACACAAACGTCCGGCAGAACACATGTATTGCCACAAGCAACCGGCGTCCCGCATCCGTTGTCCACCGAACCGCACTGGACGCCGGTACACGGGCTGGGATTGGGCGTACACGCGCCGCAGGATAATCCCGTACATTGCTGAGGCAGGACACACGTATCCGGGCACAGCACGCTTTGACCACAGTTGTTGGTCCGCGGTCCGCACTCGGCCCCGGCACAAGTCACATTCAAGGGGTCGGGAACGCACTCACAGGCATTGTCCACACAATGCGGCGTGGGGTCGACGCACGTATTCGGACAGGTCCGCGGATTGCCGCAGTTATTAACCACTATGCCGCACGGCACCCCGGAGCAGGTCGTACCGAGGGGATCATCATTACATTCACAAACATTTGAGACACTGCACGTTTCAAACCCACCGCAGGATCCGCAGTCCACCACAATCCCGCAATTGTTGACCACCGGCCCGCATTCCGCCGTGGCGCAGGTAACCCCGGGAGCCTCCGGTGTACAGTTCGTACAATTGTTGCCGAGACACAACTGCGGCGGACTCAAGGTCGGACAGGTATCGAAGCAGGTGACGACCTGATTGCAATTATTCAAGACATCCCCGCATTCGACTCCGGTACAGGTAACAGGGTCCGGATCCGGGGTACATGGGGTACAGCTGTTGCCGACACACACGTCCGGCGGGCAGGTGTCCGGACACGTAACGGGATTACCGCAATTATTGGTCTGCGGTCCACAGGCTATTCCGGTACACGTCGTTAGAAGTGGTTCGTCGACACAACCCGAGCAGGAGTTGCCGCTGCAAACCGCCGGAGAGACGCAGGTATCCGGACATACCACCAACTGTCCGCAATTATTCACGGTCGAACCGCACTCTAATCCGGCACAAGTCGTGGCCAAGGGATCCGGAGTACAGCAGGTGTTGCCCTGGCATACGTCCGGCGAAGTACACCCCCCGCAGTCAACAGCGGTGCCGCAGTTGTTGTTAGTAACGCCGCATTCGATGGGACCCGAACATGTGGTTGCCGGCGGATCATCCACACAGACGCAAAAGCCGCCTTGGCACGACAGCGGGGCGGAACACGGCGGACAAACAACCGGGGTCCCGCAGCCGTCATCAAGTCCGGCTCCACACATCCCTACGGCACACGGATCGCTGGGAGCGCATTGACAGGTATTGGCAGCGTTACAAAACTGGCCGCTCGGGCAACTGCCGCAAAAAAGCAGGACGCCGCAACCATTGTTGATGGTCCCACAATCGCCGGCTCCACATGACACCGACGGTGTACAGCCAGCAGCGGAACAGTCGGCCGCGCAGCCCGCAGCCGTTTCCCCCGGTTCACAACAACCGTTGCCGCACTCGGGCACACATAATCCAGCCGGATCGAAGCAGGCACTCTGGGCCATACATTCGATCCCGACAACGGCCTGTTCGAGACCACCTTCGACGTTCCGTTGCATCAGACCGTTTTCGGTCATAGCGACTAAAATGACAGTGATGACACCTCCAAAGACAAGGAGGTATTCAATGGTTTGCTGAGCGCGGTTGTTAAGGAAGGATTTGATTTTCATCAATTTGGCATCAGTGTTATGACGACGATATAGTGTAACATATATTTATATCTATTAGAAAGCAGAATATTAACCTCCATAGCACTTAATTATAAGCCAATATAAGCCAATATATTACGATTATAGATATTTGGGTGACTCGAACTTGAACGCCATTAGCGGGAATTCAGCTCCGCGGATATCCCCCCCTCCAATTACGCGCTCGCAATCAACTCCGCCCCCGCGAAAGCGAGAAGCTAACTACGTACAGGACATATAATTATAACACATCCCCCGGCCCTTCCCCAACGGTTTGACACAGCGGGGTTTCTGATCGCCTAAGCGACTTTGTAAACCTTGTCACCCACTCGGACCGGTTTGGCGAGCTTCAATCCCACCAGCTGTCCCTTGCGGGCGAATTTGACATCCACACTTTCGATTTGCATGGACTCAACTTTCTGGATGAGATCGGTTGATTTCCCTTTAATATTGATGCTATCTCCCAGCTTGATGCCGATAGCTGTGACTCTAACCACTGCCACCTTTATCTTGGCAAAATAGTGGGTAATTTCCCCGATCTCCGGTGAATCTCCGTCTCCCGGCTTCCGCCTCCCGCGAGACCCGCGACGCCGCGAACGACCCAATGCCTCACTGGCCACTGCCGAAGCGCGGATCGCCCCACTGGACTTAGAGGTCGGAGATGCTTTACGAGACGTCCGTTTCCGTGGTACGGACTTTTTCTGGTTCGCCGTCTCAGACTGTTTGGGCCGGGACGGCTTACGGGGCGCCGCTTTTTTGGCGGTCGTGGAGGAGGAGGGTTGGCGGGAACGATTGGGGGAGCGGTTTCCCTGGTTGCGAGAGGACTGCGAAGGTCTGCGCCGTGAATTTCTTTTAGGGGACCTGGTTTGGTCCCGCCTGCGAGCCGAAACGGATTTAGACTTGTCGGCGCCTGTCAACCGGGAAAACCAGGACTTAATCTTTTTTATTGCATCGCTGACAATCGACATTCTAAAGTGTGATTTTTTCGGCAATATCCGAGACCAGCCATAGCCGGGCGCATTGCCCATGCAGGACTTGGGATAACCCCACGACGGCATAACCAGTAAGGATAACGCCGCACAGGCTCAGAAACCATGTTCCCGCCGCAATGTGCCCGACAAACGCGCCCACTTGGGCCACAAAAAGAACCAGTCCTTGTTTGCCGTGATGTCTGATAAACGGTCTATTCTTCTTAAACAGTAGCGGAATGATACAGAATACGGAAAGATAGGAAAATACGGCTAGAAGTTTGCCATCGGCGGACTGCCGACTGTCAGTTGGCGTTTTGACCATCCCCCGCCTTAACTTCGATAAGCGAGTTGATATCGCCGAAGGAATTCCGTTCCTTACGGTTATTCCGCGGGTCTTCTTTCCAGACTCCGTCGACGATAAACTGATACTTGTACAAGCCCGGCTTGAGCGAAATTTCGGCCTCCCAGATGCCGTCCTGCTCACGCATGCGACAGGTGTCATCGAGCGACCAATCATTAAAACTTCCGGTGACGTAAACAGATTTTGCCTCAGGGGCCTCAATACTGAATCGCACGGAGGTAATGCCGTTGATTTCCTGACGGACAATTTCCTGCATCTGCTCGGACATGGGAGCCATCGTGCCTCCTGATAGGCGTTCCTCAAGCTCTGTTTCCTCAGCTAATGTTTCCTCTTCCACGACTGCCGACAACGATTTTTCCAGGTCGGCAATATCCGCTGATACCGACTTCGGAATCTCCGGAGCAACCGGCGACGCTTCCTCCGCCCTGTCTTCCGCCTCCAATTCCTGTTTTTCAATCAGCAACAGTTCCTTGGCGAGACTGAAGTAATCTTTGGAGCCTCGGCAATATTTGTCATAAGTCGAAACCGTTTTCCCCATCACCGCGGACTCCTTGAGTTTGACGTTGATGTGGATAATGGTATCAAACAGGATTTCCTCAAAACGCTCTTTGAAGGTGGAGAGCATCGAGAATGAGTGCCGCAAACGCGAGTCGAACATGGTTACCAGGATCCGGCACTTTACCTCATGGTTGAGGCGGTCTTTGACCAAGTTGACAATGTCCATCAGGTGATCCACCCCCTGCATGGAAAACCGGCTGGTTTCGACCGGGACGATAATTTCATCACTGACCCGGATTGCATTGACGGTGAGAATCCCCAGACTCGGGGGGCAATCGATGATGATATAGTCATAGGCACCTTTGAGGGGTTCTATGACTTCGCGCAATTTGAGCTCGCGGCCGATTTCATCGGACAACTCCTGTTCCAGCGTACCGACCAATACATTCGAGGGGACAAGGTCGAAGCTATCCTCGACACGCTGAACAATATTCTCAATCTTCAATTTGCGGGGGGTCAGCTTGGAAATCACGTTGTAAATGCTGTCCTGGCTTTCGATGTCCAGGCCCAGCGATGCATGCGCCTGCGGGTCGAGGTCCAGCAGCAAGACGCGTTGGCCGTTCTGGCTTAGGGCCGATGCTAAATTAATAGCTGTGGTGGTCTTGCCACAACCACCTTTCTGGTTGGCTATGGATATGATTTTCATGTGAAATTGCCCCCTGCTTATATTTAATTAGTTGTTGCGAGATTCAAATTATCTATGAGTACCAATCCCTTCGGGTTGTCGACATTCCATGACTCCAGCACGAAGGAGATATCTGTAACTGTTGTCCAGTCAGTAATTTGGGTAAATTCTGCGAGCGGGATTTGGTACTGGTTCCACTCCAGGTTGACGCCCTGGATGTAGTAATATGCGGATTCATTGTAGCGATTGTTGATAACCACCTTCACAATCCCGGGAACTCCTTCCTCCTTACCGCGAATGGAAAACTCGAGACTTTGGTAACGGCCCAGATCCATGGCGGGTATGGAAACCGAAAAGGTCTCAACCGGATTGGCTGACGACTTAAAATCGTAGGCAAAGCGCATGGGCCCCTGGTTCAGCGAATAGATGACTTTGTTGGTAAGTGTTTCTTTATGCTGGGTGAGAAAGGCAGTCAGACCGTAAAAAACGCTGGCGAAAATAATCGCCGTGATCAGTCCGTTGATCAGCAGCCAAGCATTGAATTGCTTTTTGGTTTTCGCATCATCTTTTTTTCGCTTGCCTAAATAGACCTGAGCTAAGTGGTCATAAATATCATCTTTGGTCATTGCAACTGCTTTTGCTACGGAATATGTTTTGAATAGATTGAATAGCTAGAATTAACCTTACTGTCTTAATTATTTTTATCATAACAAATTCAAAAAGAATTAAAACATTAATTTCAATTTTTTTTCTCTTTTTTTCCGAATCTCACCGTCGAGATTCAGCATGAACCGAGAAATTCAGGAAAATATCCAGACAAATGAGTCCGACGTGAATTCCGACCTCCGCCCTGGCAAGACCGCATCTCTCGACGAGATAAGACACCGCTCTCGTCGAGGAAATACATTAAAAAAGCCCCCTGCCGGAAACGGCAGGGGGCTTTTAGCCTGCAACAGATTCGTCGCGTTTTAGAAAGCGACGTTCATGTTGACCAGGATTTGCTTAGCAGTCGAGTTGTTTTCGTTATCGAAAACACTACCCGGAATAAACCATCCTATTGAAGTACCGATTTGAACGTCTTCGGTATAATCATAAGTCAGGTCGAAGTTGAACTCCTTTCCGAGGAAGTTGCTGTCCGATTTGGCGGCAAGCGCGACGGACCCACCGTCCGGTTGGCGCACTGTAAGCGTCGGACTTGCCGGCCCGGATCCATCCGGGTCGTGCAGTTCACGTTCCAGCCAGATCGCCGTAAGGGCCAATCGGGCTGTCACATCTTCCATCGGTTCCGCTGTCAGATAGACAGAGTGGATGACGGAGTTGGTCAGATCAAAGAGCGTGTTATAGATATGACCGCCTCCCTGAGCTTCAAAGAACGGGTTCCAACCACTGTACTCCCCACCGCCGGAGTGTGTCAAATCTGTATCACCCGTCACCTTCGTGAAGATGTACTGAGCGACCGGATTGTATTCTTCCATGACCGGCAGTTGGTAGTTGATGATACCTTGGAACGCAAAGGCTTCAATTCTACTGTGTTCCGTGTCACTACCGGTTTGCGTGGTACCGTTTTGCTTGGCGAATTCCAGCTGGACGTTCAGGCCTTCGATCGGGTTGGTGCTCCCGCGGATCCCGAAGACGTTGAGCTCATCCGTTTTTGCCGTGGCACCGGAACCCACAAAGGCTGTATTGCCGGATCGGTCTCTTTGCTTAAAGTAGTACACTTCAACCAATGAGTCCATGTCGTCACCCAACTGATAGTTGGCATTGATACCGAAGAGGTCGCTGTTATCCTCGACGTCGGCAATTTTGACGACACCCTGATCAATGGATGCGTAAAACGCCGTCACGGTAAGCGGGTTGTAATCCAAGATGGCACGAATTGCGTCAAGACTTGTCTGTTTCGTAAGATCTTCAGCAATTCCGCTGATCCCGGATGCAGCCGGCGCCACGTTGTTGGCTCCTGTCGCATCAAAAATCAATCCATTACCAAAAGAAAACGTTTGACGCCCTATGACCAATGTCAAGGGAGAATAAAGCATTTCCTTGAGGGTAACGTACGCCAAATAGATATCCACACTTGCCGTTGAGTTACTATTTCTGTCGTCACCCCAAGCAGCTTCATTGATGAGGCTGATGGTGACAAACACTTGGTCAGTCAAGTCGGCATCGACCTGAAGACCTGTTTGGTTGATGTAAACACCTTGGTGGTCCGTACCACCGGATCCCTTACCCAGATCGAATTCCTTGCGGAAGACAAACGTGTTGTCCGTCCATCCGCTGATCCGGACGTTTTGAACGCTAGCGTCAGCAGGCTTGACGGTCGCAACCATCATCGCCAAGAGCGCTAATACGATTAGTTTTCTCATTTTTCTCCTCCGAAAAGTAGAGTAAACGTATAAAAGAACTTTAACCATATGGTCAACTAGATGCGTGAATTGGGTGTGATCTAGATTTTTACACTATAAGGTGACCAGTATAGACGACGACTCCAAATAGTTATTTTTACCATCCCCCCTTTCTTATTCCAGATTTGAATCGTCACTGGCTTTGTTTCAGCTGTCTGAGGCGTAACGGCACAATCCGTACCATATAGAGACACGCCGGGACACACCGAAACAGTTAAGCATTTATTGGACTTTTTACCATAGCCCCACAGCAGTGTCAATATATATATGAGTTTTTTTGTTGCCGCTCTTCACTATATAAAACATTTATTCTCAACAATATGGAAAAACCGGGCGACCCCAGACTCCAAGATTCCGGTTAGTGCCGCCGGCGCAGGGACTTTGCCCCCTGCAGAAGAAAAATGCGCCTAGGTGGACTCGAACCACCCCCTCAGCCTTAGGAGGGCCGTGCTCTTTCCATCTGAGCTATAGGCGCTAAAATCGTCAACGAACGGATCCCATCCGCCGCTTCATCTCAGCCGGCGGCTCAAAGCCGAGCAACTCCGCCTCTTCAAGATATTTCCTGGCCTCCGGGACCCGGCCAGCATTAAAACTGGTCACGGCCAGATTGACCCAGGCATCCATATGGTCGGGATTGTATCTCACCGTTTGTCGATACTGGGCAATAGCCTCGTCGAGATTATCCTGCTGGACATAAACATTCCCCAAATTAAAATGCGCCTCGGCATTGTCCGGATCATCGCGCAGAGCAAGACGGTAGTTGGCAACTGCCTCTTTGAGGCGGCCGGCTTCCTCGTAGGTATAACCCAGGTTGAAATGGGCCTGGGCATGCCTGGGCGCGACGCCGATCGCCTGTCGGTAATAACTCCGGGCTTGCTGAATGTCACCGCGGCCGTAGTATATGTCCCCGAGCCGCACCAAGGCATCGGCATGCCGCTTGTCCTGTTTGACTACCTGTTCAAACCGTTTGAGCGCAGCCCCGCGATCCCCCTCATCCATCAGCAGAACTCCCAATGCATATAAAGCTTTGATTTCGTGCGGGTTTAGCTCCAAGGCACGACCGAGCGCCTGCTTGGCCGCCTCGCTATCGCCGGCCCGGAGGTAGATCAACCCTAAATTCACATATGAATCAGCACCCAAAGATTGCTGATTGGCATAGGTGACATACTCCTTGATGACATCGAACATTCCCGATTGCAAGGCCACGTTGTCCGGTTGCCGACGGAGATACTTTGCGTAAGTCTCGACCACCTTCAGATAGTCCGCCTCCCTGACCGGCGGAATCGTGAAATACTGCTTTAAGGCCAATGCAGCTTTATCCAAGTCCTTCAAATCCAAATAAATTTCGCCCAAATCAGCGTATACCTCCTTAAAACCCGGATCGATCTCAACAACCCGGCGGAATTTCGCCACAGCGTCGACATACAAGCCCAGGGACTGGTAGTACTGTCCGAGGCGGTAGGGAATATTCGGTAAATCCGGAGCGCTGGCCTCGGCCCGCCGCATCAGCGTGACGATATATTTGACCCGGCGCACCTGCTCTAGCTCTGGTTGACCCAGATTCAGTTCATAGCCTTGGGCCGCGACCCGGACCATTTGGCGATAACCGTCAACCGCCCGCTGAAAATCATCCTGCTCCAGCAACGCCACGGCTAGTCCGTTCAGAGCGACCGGCTCTTCCGGAAAAGACATTAACTGGTGCCGCCACAGAGCGATATCGTTTTGCCAGACATACGTTTGCCGAAAGGTCAGGATACCGAAAATCCATAGTGTGACGGCGAGTCCGGCGATGCTGGTCACACGTCCGCAGATAACCAACCATCGCCCCCCCTTCGTTTCGTGGTAGATCCATTGGCCAAGTCGGCCGGCCAACAACGAAAACCCCAATCCCGGCAGGTACATGAATCGATCGGCAGCAAAGCTTAACGATTTTGCAGATCCGAAGATAATTAGAAATATCAAAGAACAGGCAAAAAAAACGCAGGCAAACCGGAACCAGCGATCCCGACGCAGACGGATTAAGGCCAATATAACAACCAAAACGACAGCTAAACTTAACAGATATTCCGGTTGCGACAGTGACACAGGACCCGGCATCCGGACGATCGGAACCGAACCCACAGGAAGTAAATATTGCCTCAGATAGTATGCGGACGTCCAAACGGCAATCAGCAGCCCCTGCCCCAACGGCACGGAAAGTCCGCGAACCGTGGACGCAAAAGTGATATAGGCAATACCACCCAGCACTACGGCTAAAGGAATTTTTTCAGCCAACGCCGCGGCATCCAACCGCCGGCCGCGAAACCAGTCCAGCAGTAGCAGCGCCGGTACAAGTCCCAGCGCCATCGGGTGGGCCAAAATCCCCAACAAACCAAAAAGATGCGCTCCCACCAGGCCTACCCATTGCCGAAATCGCCCGGTACCGCGCAGCAGCCCACCCAATCGGTAATCGTACAAGATAAAACTGAGCAAAAAGCAAAAGCTAAACAAAAGGTTCCGGCGCTGAGCTACCCAGGCCACAGTCTCGACGCGTAACGGGTGTACGCCAAAGAGCAACGCCGACAACGCAGCCGCCCATGGGCGCAAGCCCAGTCGCAGGGCCAGCGCATAGACAAGCAGTACATTAAGAAGATGCAGGAAAAGATTGGTGGCGTGGTAAACACGCGGCGAGTCGCCGCCGAACCGGTAGTCGATTGCGTAACTCAAAACGGTCAGCGGGACGTATTGGGGCGTCGTCTTTTGCGTCAGGATCCGGGCCAGCCCGTCGCCGTCCAACGGAGCGGAAACCGCTTCGTTCTCAGTTACATACGAACGATCGTCCCATTGCAAGAAATCCGCCCGGAGGACGGGACTGAACGTGACATACACGCTCCCGGCCAACGCAAGGCAGATCAAAAAATGCGTGACAATTTTTCCAGCGTTCATGTTCAACCACGGCGCCGCGGTCGAAACGTAGATCATTACCGCGCAGGCGCTCTCCGGCGGAGGCCTAAGCTAGTACTTCAGGACGGAATAGACCTCAAAATCCTTGAGTTTATCTTTACCTTTAAGTTCGCGCAATTCAATTAAAAAGGCGATCCCGGCCACCTCGGCCTTTTGTTCGGCGATCAGCTTCGACGTCGCCTCGATAGTTCCTCCCGTGGCCAGCAGGTCATCGACGATCAAGACCCTGGTTCCGGGTGTAATGGCATCCTCATGAATCTCCAAACTGTCCTCACCGTACTCCAGAGAATATGTTACGCTACGGGTCTTGCCTGGCAGCTTCCCTTTTTTGCGCACCGGGACGAATCCGACGCCCAGGGCATACGCCATCGCGGCGCCGAAAATAAATCCCCGTGCCTCCACGCCGACGACCTGGTCAATACCCGTATCACGAAATTTATCAGCCAGTAGGTCCACCGACTTCCGGAAGGCCTCGCGGTCCTTGAGCAGTGTGGTAATGTCCTTGAATACGATCCCCTCTTTGGGAAAATCATGGATATCGCGGATATGCTCTTTCAGCTCCGTTTCTTTTACGGCCTTCTTGTCAACTGTCATCGTTGGTCACCTTTTTCGTTGTTTTGCGCTGCATGAGTTTTGTCGGCAGGATTTCCTTGTAAGGAAGTT
Source organism: Candidatus Omnitrophota bacterium (assembly GCA_020429915.1). Lineage (GTDB taxonomy): Bacteria > Omnitrophota > Gorgyraeia > Zapsychrales > Zapsychraceae > JAGOSC01. The sequence continues at coordinate 37,383 of JAGQKV010000004.1, forward strand.
GCAATTTACCGCGCGTGATTTGGAAAAGTTTCTCGGCACCGATCCGCCCCATCTCGGCCAGGGGCTGGGATACGGTGGTCAGCGGAAACGACGAGCTCTGGATCAGCGGGTTGTCGTCGAATCCAACGACAGAAAGGTCATCGGGGATGCGCATACCCATTTCCTGCGCCACGTGGCACAGCTCCAGCGCCATCACATCGGAGGCAGCAAAAATGGCCGTCGGACGCTTCTTTAAATTCAGTAATTTCTTTGCCGCAGTTCGGGCCGGGGTCCGCAAAAAGTCACCGAAGGTAATGTAGGTGCGGGGGGTCTTGATGTCCAACTCCGCCAACGCCTCGCGAAATCCCTCCAGCCGCTTCAATCCGGCCTGCGTTGAAACGTCTCCGGCAATGGTGGCTATTTCGGAATGACCCTGCCGGTGAAAGAGCTTCACGATATTATACGCTGCCGTCCAATTATCCACGGCCACATAGTTGATTGGCTCATCGAGAATATTGTTAAGGACCATGCACGGCATCCCGCGACGGATGGCATTCTTGACCACATTAACATCGTTGTCGATATCCGCGAACAAAATACCGTCAATAAACTTGCGGTCCATGAGACTGGAATCCAGCCAGCCTTTGTGCTCCCCACGGTCTACGATATGAATCAGATAATCGGCCCGCAGGCGGCTAGCTGAAAGGCTGACGCCCCGGATGATCTCACCGGCATAGTAGGAGTGAAAGATATCCTCGAACCGGGGTATGACCAGAACAAATGTCGGTTTTCGCTTCTTCCTATTCAATGTCGTGGTTCTTTTCTTTTTGTTCAATGATCTGACGGATTTTCTTGATGGTACCGGCTTCAATCTGCCGAACGCGCTCGCGGGAGATGCCTAATTCCTTGGCGATTTCCGCCAGGGTCCGCGCCTCGCCGTCCAACAAACCGTAACGCATCTCCAAAATGCGGCGCTCGCGCTCATTGAGAAGTTCCAGAAAACCCTTGGCACGCTCCTTATTGAAGAACTTTTCCAGCTCCTCATCCGGAGAGGCGATATTCTGGTCTTCGATAATGTCTTTCACCTGACCGTCACCGTCCTCGCCGATCGGCGCGTCGAGACTGGACATCTTGGCGATTGAATTTTCCAGCTCCCGGACTTTATCCACGGTCACCTTGAGCTTTTTGGCAATCTCCCCGATGCGGGGTTTGCGCTTGTACTGGTGAGTCAGCTTTTCTACCACTTTCTTATACTTAAGGATATCTTCGTTCATGTAGACCGGGACCCGGATCATTTTTCCCTGGTCGATGATGGCCCGTGATATCCCCTGCTTTATCCACCAGGCGGCGTACGTGGAAAACCGGAACCCCTTTTCGGGATCGAATTTCTCCACACTCTTCATCAACCCGATGTTCCCCTCTTCGATCAGGTCGCTGAGAGGAACACCGAGATTGATATAGCGCTTGGCAATACTGATCACCAAACGCAGATTAGAGCGGATCATCTTGTCACGCGCTTCCTTATCGCCTTTCTGAACTTTGCGGGCGAGGTCGACTTCCTCTTCCGCCGTCAGCAACGGGATCGGGCGCACGTCCTTCAGGTATGCTTTGATAGGATCTGTCATAAACCTACTTTTTCTTTGCCTGTTTCTTACCGCCATTCGCCTCGATCGCGGCTTGAGCCGCGGCCAAGCGCGCCACCGGCACGCGATACGGTGAACAGCTGACGTAGTTTAGCCCCACTTTAGCGAAGAATTTCACGGAATCCTGATCCCCCCCGTGCTCGCCGCAGACGCCGCATTTCAGATCACGACGGGAAGCGCGGCCACGCTCGACGCCGGTCCGCACCAGTTGCCCCACGCCTTCCTGATCGATCGACGCAAAGGGATCCTCCGGGAGGATCTTCTTTTGCAGATACTCCGGCAGGAATGAACCGATATCGTCCCGGCTGTAACCAAAGGTCATCTGGGTCAGGTCATTGGTCCCGAAGGAGAAAAATTCCGCGTCGGCAGCCACCTTGTCGGCAACCAGGGTCGCCCGCGGAATTTCCATCATCGTTCCGACAAGATACTTGATTTTGGATTTCTTGTCCTGAATGATGGCATCGGCGGTCTTCCGTGTCAAATCCGCAAGAATCTGGAATTCCTGATCGGTCCCGATCAACGGGATCATGATTTCCGGAATCACCTTGACGCCTTTTTTGGCCACATTACAGGCCGCTTCGATAATCGCCGTGACCTGCATCTTGCAAATCTCGGGATAGGTGATCGACAGGCGGCAGCCGCGGTGACCGAGCATCGGATTGAATTCGTGCAGGGCCTCGACCTTACGCTTAACGACGTTCACGGAAGTCCCCAGACGTTTGGCCATTTCGGCCTGCCCGGCCTTGTCGTGCGGCAAAAATTCATGCAACGGCGGATCCAACAGGCGGATGGTGACCGGGTGACCGTCCATCGCCTTGAAGATTCCTTCGAAATCCTTGCGTTGGAACGGCAGCAGTTTGGCCAGCGCCTTCTCGCGACCGGCCTCATCCGAGGCGAGGATCATCTCACGAATCGCCCAAATGCGGTCCCCTTCGAAGAACATGTGCTCGGTGCGGCACAGCCCGATCCCCTCGGCGCCCAGCTTGCGGGCATTGATGGTATCCTTGGGGGAATCGGCGTTCGTCCGCACATTGATCTTGCGGTATTTATCGGCCCACTTCATCAGCTCCAGGTACTGCTTACACAGCGGATGGTTCATGGCCTTTTTATTTCCGTCCACAACACCGGACACGACCGGAGAGGCCGAGGTCTCGACGTAACCGAACATCACTTCACCGGTGCTACCGTCGATCGAGATCTCCTGACCTTCCTTGACGGTCCGGTTGCCGACTTTAATGCTTTTCTTCTTGTAGTCGATGTCCAGCGCCCCGCAACCGACGACGCAGCACTTGCCCCATCCGCGGGCAACCACCGCCGCATGCGAGGTCATGCCGCCCGTGGACGTCAGAATCGCCTGCGCAGCCCACATCCCGCTGACATCTTCCGGCGATGTTTCCTTGCGCACGAGAATGACCTTCTCGCCCTTCGCCGCCCACTTCACGGCGTCATCAGCTGTGAACACGATCAGCCCGCTGGCCGCTCCCGGCCCGGCGGGCAATCCTTTGGCCAGCAACCGGTTGTCCCGGAGGGCCGCTTGCTTGGATTTCGGATCGAAGATCGGGAACAACAACTGGTTGAGCTGCTCGCCGTCGATGCGGCCCAAGGCCGTCTTCTCGTCGATCAATCCTTCCTTAACCATATCCACGGCAATCTTGATCGCCGCCAATCCGGTCCGCTTTCCGTTGCGCGTCTGCAGCATGTAAAGCTTTCCTTCCTGAATGGTGAATTCGACGTCCTGCATGTCCTTGTAATGTTTCTCCAGCTTGTGCCGGATTTTGTCCAACTCATCGTAAATCTTAGGCATGCGCTTCTTGAGCGTGGCGATCGGTTCGGGAGTCCGGATGCCGGCAACAACGTCCTCACCCTGCGCGTTTACCAGGTACTCGCCGTAAAACTCGATGGTACCGTCGGCCGGGTTGCGCGTGAAGGCCACGCCGGTCCCGGAAGACTCACCCATGTTTCCGAAGGCCATGGCCTGAACATTGACGCCGGTCCCCTTCAGTCCACGCAGCTTGTTGATGTCACGGTAGGCGATGGCGCGCGGCGCGTTCCAGGATCGGATAACCGCGTTGATGGCGTGCGTCAGCTGCTCGCGGGCTTCTGTCGGAAAGTCCTTTCCGACATGGCTCTTGTAGACTTTCTTGTAAGCCGCAACCACTTCCTTCAACTCGGCGGTGGTCAAATCGGTGTCCAGAGCGCGATTATACTTCTTTTTGATACGTGACAATTCATGTTCGAAATGGTCGTGGTGGACTTCCATACAAACGTCACCAAACATGTTGATGAAGCGGCGGTAGGAATCCCAGGCCATGCGCTCGTTACCGGTCTTCTTGGCCAAACCTTCCACAGCGGCGTCATTGAGCCCGAGATTGAGCACGGTGTCCATCATTCCCGGCATGGATTGCGCGGCACCGGAGCGGACCGAGACCAGCAGCGGATTTTTCTTGTCCCCGAATGTGGCTCCCATAGATTTTTCGAGCTTGGCAATGTTCTTGTCGATTTCGGCATCCAGGGTAGGCGGTTTTTTCTCACCGTGGGAGTAGTAGTATTCGCACACGGACGTAGCGATCGTAAATCCCGGCGGAACCGGCACTCCGATCGACGACATCTCGGCCAGATTCGCCCCTTTACCGCCCAGAAGTTCCTTCATCGTCGCTTGACCTTCGGCCTTGCCGTTGCCGAAGAAATACACATACTTCGTTGCCATTTTTAGACTACCTTTCCTAAGTGAGTTTAATGAGAAAATTTATCATTGATGAAATTTTTCAGCTGATCAACGGCAATGCGTTGCTGCTGCATGGTGTCGCGGTCGCGGACCGTGACTTGCTTGTCTTCCAAAGATTCGACGTCGACCGTGACGCAATAGAAAGTCCCCACCTCATCCTGCCGGCGGTACAACTTGCCGATGGCGGCCGTATCGTCGTATACGCAGGTCACGCTCTTGAGAAGATCCGACTTGATATTCTTGGCCATGGCCACGATATCGGCATTCTTTTTCAGCAGCGGCAAAACCGCCACCTTGGTCGGCGCCAAATCACGGTGTAGCTTGAGGACCACACGCGGCCGGCCCTCCACCTCTTCTTCATGATAAGCATCCGCCAGGAAAGCCAGAGTAGCCCGATCAACGCCTCCGGAAGGCTCGATCACATACGGAAAATAGCGCTCGTTGGTGATCTTGTCGTGGTAGCGGAGATCCTTGCCGGAAAGCTCCGCGTGCTGTTTGAGATCGTAGTCGGTCCGGTTGGCGATCCCCTCGAGTTCGGCCCAACCGAAAGGAAACCGGTATTCCACGTCCGTACAGCCTTTGGCGTAATGCGCCAGCTCATCTTCCCCGTGCGGACGCAGCTTGAGATTGTCCGCCCGGATGCCGAGATCGAGGTACCACTGAAAACGCTCCTGAATCCAGCGTTCATGACAGGCCTCGGAATCCTCCGCCGTCGTGAAATACTCGATTTCCATCTGCTCAAACTCACGCATCCGGAACACAAAATTCCCGGCTGTGATCTCATTGCGAAAGGACTTCCCGATCTGGGCGATCCCGAAGGGCAGGCGCCGGCTGGTCGAGTCGAGGACATTCTTAAAATTGACGAAAATGCCCTGGGCTGTTTCCGGTCGCAGGTACACTTCGGCACTGGTATCGCCTACCGCCCCCAACTGAGTCCGGAGCATCAAATTAAATTCGCGCGGTTCGGTGTAACGGGTCCCGACTTTGGCACGCTCCTCCTCAGTGAGGTGATCGTACCGGTAACGTTTCTTGGTTTCCTTATCGTCAACCAACAGGTCGGTGAAATTTTCGGCATGGCCGGATGCTTTCCAGGTATCAGGATGCATGAGGATCGCCGCATCCAAACCTACCATATCGTCGCGACTGTGCACGACGCAGCGCCACCAGGCGTTTTTGACGTTCCGTTTGAGTTCCGAGCCGAGGGGACCGTAATCCCAGGCATTGGCGAGGCCACCGTAAATCTCCGAGGATTGAAAGATAAATCCTCTTCGTTTACAAAGTGATACGATTCTATCCATTAAATCCGCGTTACTCATGGAAAGTTATTCTAACAAAAGCCGCCTAAAAAGCAAGCCAATTATATATATACTAGTAAGGATTAAGGGGCCGAATTCCGGATTAACGGGGGGACTCTTTGAGCCGGTCGATAATCTCCTGCTCCGCCGCCGGCTTGCTTTTCCAACGCTTGTGGATCCACCCCCCCCACTCATGGGGATAACGGACTACATAGGATTCGATAATCTTGGTGATCCGCGCGACATTGCGTTCGATAGTATCTTGCTCATCCTTCCCCGTTTCCAGCTCCAGCTCAGGTTCGATCACAATCTTGTGGCGCATATCGCCGGCGTCTCCCAGACAAAAAATGGGAAGTATCGGCGCCTTCGTCCGCAGGGAAAACACCACCGGGCCGCTGGCGGTCGCCGCCTGGCGGCCGAAGAAATCGACAAAGACCCGCCCGGCACTGCCGTAATTCTGGTCCAGGAGAATGACAAGTATTTCATTGCGCCGCAATACTTTAAGAGACTCGACCACGCATTTCTTAGGCGGCAGGTCGTACACAGTGCGCACGCCGATTTCCTGACGCATTTCGGTAATATATTGTTCAAGCGCTTCGTCCCGCATCCGCCGCATGATGACATTCGTCTTGTAACCCATCCGTGCCAACTTGTGATACATCAAAATGAAATTCCCGAAATGCCCGCCGGTGAGAATGACCCCCTTCCCTTGGGCGAGCGCCTTATCCAAATGTTCCTTGCCTTCGATGCGCACGTTTTCATCGGTCAAATGCTGATGGTCCGCGTAATAAATGAGGTCCACCAGCCCCTTGCCGAAATTCTGAAAATATCGGCGGGCAATGACCTTGAGCTCCGCGTCCGACTTCGTCCGGCCGAAGGCGCATTTCAGATTCTGCCAGGCAATGTGACGCTTGCGGTACATGACCAGTTTGCTGAATAATAGAAAAAAATTGGCCAGCACCCGGTATACGGGATAGGGCAAACGTCCGACGATCCAGCGTGTCATGTACACCAGATTGCGACCGACGGCGCGCTGAAATTTGGTCATGGATTCGGTCATACTACTCCGTGCTTTGATCCTTGGGGACTTTTGGTTCAACTGTATAGCTATGTTGGGGGCCGGGGAATTCACCGGCGGCAACCTCCCGCGCGTAGGCGTCCAAGGCCTTGACGACCTCTTCATTCAAGGCGGCATACCGCTTCACAAACTTGGGACGAAAGCGGTCGTATAATCCGAGCAGATCGTGGGCCACCAACACCTGCCCGTCGCAATGAACGCCGGCGCCGATACCGATCGTGGCAATAGGGATCTCCCGGCTGATCGTCCGGGCCAGCTCAGCCGGCACGCACTCGAGGACCAACGCGAAACATCCGCTGCGCGAAAGCTGCGCCGCCTGATCGCGGATCGCCTGCGCGGACGCGGCATCCTTCCCCTGCACCACGAACCGCTCCGCCGTTTGCGGCGTCAGGCCGATGTGGCCCATCACGGATATCCCGTCGGCGATCAGTTTAGCGGCAACCGCCGGACAGTCGTCGAACCACTCCAGTTTTACCGCATCGCAACCCGCCTCCTCGATGAAGCGGCGGGCATTTTCCAAAGCGAGCACATCCGTAACATACGACCCCAACGGCATGTCACCGATCACCGGCGCCCGCTCGGCACCGCGGCAGACCGCTTTGGCATGATGGATCATCTCCTCCATGCCGACCTGGACGGTGGAATCCAGCCCGAGCATGACATTGGCCAGAGAATCTCCGACGAGAACCATATCGACATGCGAACGATCGATCAGGCGTGCCATAGCATAGTCATAGGCGGCAACCATCGTTATTTTGCGGCCTTCCCGTTTAGCGCGCGCCGCAAAATCGGCTATCTTTTCTTTATCACTCATGAGGTCTTAACCCATTAAGTTTTTATGAATTTGCTGCGCCACGGCGCGCCCGGAGGCTATGGCTTCCACCACCGGCCCCGCATTCGTCACCACGTTCCCGGCGGCATATACCCCTTTGAGACTGGTCATGCCGGTGTCGGCATCGACCCTCAAGGTCCCGTCTTCATTAAATTTCAACCGCTTGCTGATTTTCTTCAGGGTCGTGTTGGGCTCATGACCGATCGCAATGACCACGGCATCCGCCTCCATGACAAACTCCGAGTCCGGCACCGGGATAAGCGACCAGCGCCCGTCGGAGGTCACGTCCGCGTAATCAATGCGCATACACTTGAGTCCGTCGACATAATTGTCCTGGCTGGGCAGAATTTCCAACGGCTTGATCAACGGCTCGATCACTACCCCCTCCTGTTCGGCGTACTTCCGCTCTTCCTCATGGACGCGTATGTCATCGATCGAGCGGCGGAATACCAGCGTGACATCTCTGCCCAGCCGACGGGCTATGCGCGCGCAATCCAACGCCGTATTCCCCGAACCGATGACCACGACCTTTTGACCCAGCGGAAAGCTCATACCTTCGAGGCTAGGAGCACGCGGACGCAGCTGATTGATGCGCAGCAGGAATTCCTCACCGTAGTAAACGCCGCCCAAGTGTGTTCCGGGCAGGTCCATAAATTTGGGAACGCCGGCCCCGAGGGCCAGGATAACGGCCACATGACCTTCCTTTTTAATTTCTTCAAGGGATTTGGTCCATCCGACATAGCAGTTGGTTTCAAAGGACACCCCTAAGGCACGAATCTCCTCGATCTCTCCGTCGAGGACCCGCGTCGGCACGCGGAACTCGGGAATGCCGTAGCGCAACACACCGCCGGGCTGGTCAAAGGATTCATAGACAGTGACCTGATAACCGCGCTGTGCCAATTCGGCGGCCGCGCTCAGGCCCGCCGGACCGGATCCGATGACGGCGATCTTCTTGCCCTTACGCACCGCCGGATCCCGCCGGATCCGGGAACGGCCGTGATCGGCCGCGTACCGTTCCAGCAACCGAATGCCGATGGGCGCCCCTTCCTCATTGAGAATACAGCTTTTTTCGCAGGGGGCCGAGCAGATGCGCCCGCAGATCCCGGGCAGGACATTGTCGCGGCGGATAATTTCATAGGCCTCTTGAACTCGCCCCTCACGCAGTCGCCGGACAAATCCGGGAATGTCGATGCCCAGCGGACAAGCGGCGACACAAACCGCGTCACTGCACTGCGGACAGCGCCGCGACTCCTCGGCCGCTAGCTTTTTAGGATACCCGAGAGAAACTTCGTTAAAGTTTTTGGATCGCTTCCGCTGGGATTGGACGTCGCCTTGCGGTTGTCCCATATCTGCTCCTTGAATGCATTCATCCGTATTTCATAATCGTCAAAATCTACCCGGTGCCCGTCAAACTCCGGACCGTCGACGCAGGCCAAGACGGTTTTATTCCCCACCTTCAACCGACAGGCACCGCACAGCCCCAAACAATCCACCATCATCGGCCGCAACTGAACCAGCGTCTTTACCTTTCTGGGCTTGGTGATCGCACACACGGTACGCATAAGATCCACCGATCCGATGGCATTCACCTGATCAATCCCTTGTTCGTCCAGCAGCCGCTCTAACAATTCCGTTGCCAGCCCGCGTCTTTCGTAGGTCCCGTCTTCGGTGGCGATCATCATACGATCGCAGGCCAGGCGCATTTGCGCCTCCAAAAGGAGTTCCCGTTTGGTCCGGGCGCCGATAATCCCCACCACCTTGTTACCGGCTTCCTTGAGACCGCGGCAAATCGGCAGGATCTGCGCCACACCGATACCCGTAGCCACACAGACCACGGCCCCTTTTTTCTTGATCTGAGCGGGCGTACCGAGGGGGCCCAGAATGGCGTGTATATTCTGCTTCAGTGCCATGCCGGTCAATGTTTGTGATGTCTCACCAAGCTCCCGGATGATGACCGAAATCGTCCCCTTGTCCGGATCCTGATCAATGACGCTCAGCGGGATTCCCTCACCGCCTTCAACCGGACGGATCAACACAAACTGTCCCGGCTGCACCCGACGGGCGATATGTTCCGCCGCGATATCGATGCGTTTGATGTTCTTGGCCAGAATTTGCTTGTTGATTACAGGAAACATACACCAATCACTTTTTAAGCGCCGCCGCGACCTGCTTCCAGGTCCGGGTGTTCAGCACATCCGCTTTGCCCAACCAACCGCGTCGGGCAATGCTGATCCCGAATTTCATGTAGTCCATATGCTCGGCGCGATGGGCATCCGTGTTGATGACAAACTTTACGCCGTGCCGTCGGGCCGCATAGACATGCGAAGAATCAAGATCGAGCCGGATGGGAAAGGAATTGATCTCCAAGAAAACATTATTGTCCGCCGCCGCGCGACAGACCTCATCGAAGTCGACGTCGTACGGCTCCCGTTTCCCGAAGTGCACGCCTAACGGATGCGCAATAATATTAACATGCTTGTTTCGACAGGCGTTAACCAGACGCTTGGTCAGCTGTTGTGAGGTTTGCTGAAAGCCGCTATGGATAGCAGCGATGACGACGTCAAATTCTGAGAGTATCCGATCATTGTAATCCAATTTCCCATTGGTGTCTATCTCCACCTCAGACCCCATAAGGATCCCAAATGACTTTTCCTTCGTATTGAGCGCGTCGATTTCCCGGCGTTTGCGTTTTAAATCCGCTTCGACAACCCCGTGCGCGACCCGCAGCGCTTGGGAGTGGTCACTGACCGCCAAATAATGATACCCCAGCTCCTTGGCCTTGTCCGCCATCTCGGCAATCGTATTCTTACCGTCGGAGTAAGTCGAATGGACATGAAACTCGCCTTTGATGTGCCGCTGCTCGATCAGGTCCGGGACCCGGCGCGGCTGATCTTCATCAAAGAGTTCGGCCGCTCCCATCTCTTCGCGTAGCTCCGGCGGCACAAAGGGCAGCCCCAGAACCGCAAAACATTCTTTCTCAGTTTGCCCGGCCAGCTTTCGCTCCGAGTTCTTCAGCTCCTTGAAAATTCCGTATTCGTTGACCTTCATGCCGCCCTTTTTAGCAATCTGCCGGAGCTTGATGTTGAAATACTTGGATCCGGTGAAATACAACAGGGCCGCGCCATAGCTTTCACCGTCGACCACACGCAGATCGACCTGGACATTCTGACGCGTCCTGACCGACGACTTGGTATCGCCATGGGCTTGCACCGCGGCGACCGTCGGCAATCCGGTAAAGACACGCATTACCTCGGCCGGATCCGTAGCCTCTGCCAGCAAATCGAGATCCCCCACCGTCTCCCGCCCCCGGCGAAAACTTCCGGCCACATCGATCTTCCTGACACACGACAATTGGCGCAAGTCGGCAACGATTTCGGACGCGATCTGATCCGCTGTCCCGCGATTGATCCGCTCCATCCCCTTGGCGACGACACCGATGCCGTGCAGAATGTTATCGATGGTTTTCTGCTGAACGCCGGGCAATTGGGCCAAACGGCCGTCGGTGGCCGCGGCCCGCAGCTGGTCGATGGTGGTAATTTTTAACTTGTCAAAAAACAAATGCGCCTTCTTTGGTCCTACCGTCGGGATATCGACGATTTCCAACAACGTCTCCGGAACCTCGGCGGTAAGCTTGCCGTAGGCCTTGAGTTGACCGGTCGCCAACCATTCACCGATCTTCTCGGCGATCGTCTTGCCGATGCCGGGAATCTCCCCCAATCGGCCTTCTTCGGATACGACGGCGACATCCTCAGACAATCCGGCAATGTTATCCGCGGCCTTGTAGTAAGCCCGAATCTTAAAGGCGTTTTCACCCTTAATTTCCAGCAGGGTCCCCATTCGTTTCAGAAGGTCGGCGATCTCTTTATTTTTCATAGCCGGACCGTTAGATAAAAACCCAGGGGGGTGGTTTGGGTAATTTGCTGACAACGCCGAGCAACTGACCCAAAAGTTGAAATGCCCCGCCGATGATTTGACCGGGGACCGCTAACAAGGCGCACCCGCTAAGCGAAAGCGTGACGACGATCAGGAAGACCAACAACACCAGTTTTTGGGGGGACATTCTCATGAGGGAACTTCAAACCATTCATTTTGCAAGAACCGCTTCTTCAAGCCGCGGCGGCGGACAATTTCATGGGTCAGTTCAGTGATGTTTTTCTTGTCGCCTTCGTAGGCCGCCCGATAGCGCGACATAATGGCGGGACGCACATCAACACACATACGAGCGCCGGATAGCCGGACTTTCTCAATTTTTTCCAGGGGAATAAAAGTCGCCGAGAGCTCCTCCCCGCCGCTGACAATCAGGATCTTATGTTCGCTGAGGATGATCGTCCCCTCCAACCGGAGGTTATCCCGGACAAACGCGCCCTGTCCGTAGGTAACATTCATTCTTTCCCTTGTATGAGACCGCGGGCCTCGAGCACTTCCTGCGCGGCGAACAGGCCGTTCAACGCCGCCGGAAAACCGGCATAGACGGCCATCTGCATAATGACTTC
>JAGQKV010000004.1:49575-58400 GCA_020429915.1 Candidatus Omnitrophota bacterium
ATCACCAGGCGCGCCATGTCCGGGCTGATGTCCTTCAGCAACCGGAGGATACGCTCCCCCGCCTCGCCGTTGATTTGGCCCAGCGTTTCCCAACCTTTTTGATAACGGTCTTCCGGCATCGCTTTAGAGTTTGGTAAAGATTCGGGTTTCCATCGCACCTTCCGACATCGTCGTTACCGTCGAAAAACCCTCGACGGTTTTGAAGCAGTCGATGAGGGGGTAAATGATCCCATCGAGATATTTGGCACGTTCGTCGGCTGGCATCGCGCGCTTGCTGTACCCTTTAATGGTCTCCTGGATCTCAAGGGCCTCGTCAATACTGGCCTCGATGTCCCCCCGGATTTCATCTTCCCGCTCCTGAAGCTTGGCGAGACTTTTTTCCAGCATCCCCAAATCCTGACCGGACTCCCGCACCGCCTGTACGCGGCTCTCCATTTCTTTCCGTTCAGCCACGGCCGCGTTAAGGATTTGCTCATCCTCTTCGATATTTTTCTGCACCTGCGTCAGGCGAAGCTCGGCACCCGTTTTGAAGGCCTCCTTTTTCTGATCGTTGGCGGTGGCCCATTCATTGGACCACTCCAAAATGGAACTGACCTTAAAAGCAAGTTCGTCAACTTCCAGGTACATGACCCCGATACTGTCGGCGGTCAATCCCTGGTTTACCGCCTGGAACGACGCATTGCCGGTTATACCGCCCGCCGCCCCTGAACTGACGTCCACGGATGATTTCAACATCTCCTTGTTCAGTGCGATCGTCAGGTAGTCATTGATGAACGCGTAGCCTGGGGAGACGTAATCCGCTATCGGCAAGGAGATATAATTCAAGGAGACACCCTTGTACTCCTCGGATTGGAACACGGCAATCGGTTGATTGTGCACCAAACCGATCAATTTCTCCGCCTTTTGCCGGTCGTTGATCTTCAAAAACAGCAGCAGCTCCGGTATCGGAAACTTGCGGTCCAGATGCACCGTATTCAGGTAGCCGCCGATTTCCTTGCCGAACGCCGGCAGGATGTCCCCTTCTATGGTCAGCCCGATCAACTTTTCGTATTGGGCTATTTGTTCGGCCGGTGAGGGCTGGCCGGGTTGGGCGGTCCGTTCAAATTCGGCCTTCATTTCCTCCCAGTAATAGTTCAGATCGAAACAATTAGACCATTGGTAGGCCAATGCCTGTTGCGGCACGAGTTTAATACTGGCGTTGGAAACGTTCGTACAGCTCCGGTAATACTCGGCCACCGAGGCCTGCATTTCGTCGAGCACAAAATGAAAGTCGACTTTTGTATTTAACGTGTCTTTCCACAACGACGATATCCCCACCGACTTGAAGCCGCTGATCGACTTAAACGTTTGCTCGACCTGTTCATGGATCAACGCCTCATCGCCGCCTTGCTTGACGAACAGCTGTTTCATGCCGTCCATGGCGGTCTGCATGACATAGTGCGTGTTGAGGTACGCCTTCATATCCGTTTCGTCAATAAATGCGTCCTTGGTCCGCAGGTACTCTGCATCGGTAATCAATCCGGGCGCCGCATCCTGATGGACATCGATGCTCCGTTGTATGGCAAACTTGTCCAACGCGACAATCAGCAGATCGTTGATGCGCGTGTAGGCGACTTCGATCTTGGCCCCCTCCAGCTTGATCACTTTGATGGGCTGATCCTTGTAGATCACATCCTCGACAGTAACATTTTCGCCGAGCTGGTCCTGAGAGCGGGCTATGAGCTCAGCCACTTGCGCCTGGGCGTCCAGCCGGGTCACAAAATAAAAACTCTGCCCGATTCGCTGGAGGATGTCCTCGAATACACGGGGATCCCCCGCGCCGAGGGCGTCGATATCGATTTCAAAAGGATAAACCGCCATGCCGATATCCTGACCGAGAAATTTTGACAGCACCTCAGCCTTCTTCGGATCCTCCAGCCCCTCCTGCATGAGCTTGAAAATGATCAGCGCCTGCGCATTCTTCTTATTGCCTTCCATCAAGAGCTCCCAGTTCACCTCACCCAGGGCCTTCCAGAAGGGAGTCGTGGCCAGCCGCTCGACATTGGCCCGGGTATTTCGGAACTCAAAATAAGCCACCGGTTTTTCCGGCAGGACGCTTTCAATCTTGAACTCTTCGGTCTTGAATATGGTAATGCCCGCCTGCTTTTGCAGGAAGAACACGCCCGCTCCCGCCAATACGGCCAAGATGGCGATAAATATCAGAAATTTTTTCATAAGTCCTCCACGGCTATGCCAAAAAAGTCCTCGGCGTTTTGATTGAACTGGCGGACCGCCTCCTGTGGATCGAGCTCCTTGAGTTCGCTGACGGCGGTCAGCGTGCGGAACACATCCTTCGGCTCCGCCTGAAATTCTTCCCCGGTGTCACGATTCCGGTAGTACACGGGGCTGTCGGTTTCGATCAGGATCCGGTCCAGCGGTGCGTACTCGATCACCTCGCGCGATTGGGGACTGTAGGCCACACTCGGCGAAGTGGAAATATAGTATCCCGCGTCGAGAATATCCTTCAGGACATCGATCGGCCCGCTGTACCAGTGGAATTCCGCGCGGGACAACCCCACCTCCCGGGCCGTTTCAAAGCATTCACGCCACACTCCCCGCGAGTGTATGACCGGCGGCAACTCTAATTCCGCGGCCAGCTCCAATAATGCACGATAAACCGTGCGCTGTTCCTGCTTCTTGACCTGGTCCTTTCGCACCCACTTGTACCAAAAATCGAGCCCGATTTCCCCGATCACGGCCAGGTCAGCCCGGTGCTCGCGGGCCAGATCTTTGATCGCGTCCACATCGGCCGGATTCGCGTCCGAGGGGTGCATTCCCATCCCCAAGTATATGTGCGGTTGCGTCGTATGACGCTTTATCTCCAAACAACGGCGGCAGGACTCAAGATTCATACTGACCGCGACAATCGCCTTCACCCCGGCCTGATCGGCCGCGCTCAAGGCTTGGTCCAAATTTTCAAGATGATCCAGATGGGCGTGGGTATCGTACGTTGTCATGAGATCAGCTGTCCAGAACGAAAGTCACAGGGCCGTCATTGGTTAGGGATACCTTCATCATCGCCCGGAAAACACCGGTCTGGACCGGTATATTGAATCCGCGGAACCGGCCCACAAAGTACTCGTAAAGTTGCTCGGCCTGAGCGGGGGGTGCGGCCTGGTCAAAAGACGGCCGGCGGCCTTTGCGGCAATCACCGTAAAGTGTAAATTGAGAGACCACCAGAACGGATGCATCGAGGTCGCTGACGGACAAATTCATTTTGCCCTCCTGATCCTCGAATACGCGCAATTGGCTAATTTTTTGGGAGAGAAAATCAGCGTCGTCCGTGGAATCACCTTTGGCGACACCGAGAAAAATCAGCAATCCCCTCTGAATTTCACCAACGGTCTTGGCATCGACTTCGACTTTCGCCTTTTTTACTCGTTGCAGGACTGCACGCATGATGATGAGTACCAATACCCCTAATAATAGTAAGACAATAACATAATTAAGGATTATCGGTCAATTACTAAATCCGTATTTATTGACACTCCAGGGCTTTTGTGTTAGAAAACACATCATGAAAATGCAAACCGCCCTTGAGGCACATGGCTTCCCCCCTGAAGCCCGCGCGGCCATCCTCTCCTCCGGCATTACCGATCTCTATCCCCCGCAAGCAGAAGCGGTTAAAAAGGGACTCCTGAAAGGGCGCAGCGTCCTGCTGGCCATACCCACCGCGGCCGGCAAGACGCTGATGGCGGAATTATGTATGCTGCACGCGATCCTCAACGGACGCGGACGCTGCCTCTATATCGCGCCGCTGAAGGCGTTGGCGAGCGAGAAGTACAAAGATTTCCACAAGAAATACGCCGCGCTGGGCGCCAAGGTCGGACTGGCCATCGGCGATCACGATACCCCGTCACATAAGCTCAACCGCTACAACATCGTTGTGGCTACTGCCGAAAAAGTCGACTCCCTGCTGCGCGGCAAGGCCAAATGGCTGATCGATGATCTGAGTGTGGTGGTCCTGGACGAAATCCACTTCATCAATGACGGCTCGCGGGGCCCCACGATGGAGATCCTCACCGCGCGGATAAAGGAATTGAACCCCGCGACCCAGCTCCTTGCCTTGAGCGCCACGATCAGCAATGCCGAAGAAATGGCGGACTGGCTCAACGCGGAATTGGTGCAAAGCGACTGGCGGCCGATCCCCCTGCGGGAAGGTGTTTATTTCAACGGCCAAATCGAGTTCAACGAGCCCCCCAACCGCAAGATCCTGGAGGAAGCCCGTGACGATGTCAGCAAGTTGACCCTGGACACCCTGCGCGGGGGCGGACAGGTCCTTATCTTTGTCGGGTCCCGGCGTTCGGCACAGGCCGTCAGCCGGCAGGTCAGCGGCTCCGTGGCCAAGACACTCAGCGACGATGAAAAGAAACGGCTGGCGCTTCTCTCGAAAAAAATCGTTGGCACGGGTACCGACGCGACCAAGGTTTGCCATAAACTGGCCGACGTGGTCAAACACGGCGCGGCGTTTCACCATGCCGGACTTAAGCCGCAGCAACGGGAACTCATTGAGGAGCATTTCAAAAGCAATCTGATCAAGGCCATCTCATGCACCCCCACCCTGGCTGCCGGGGTCAATTTGCCCGCCCGCCGGGCGATCATCCGTGACTGCAAGCGTTTCGAGGCCGGGCTGGGCGCGGCCTTTATCCCGACCTTCGAGTACAAGCAATGCGCCGGGCGTGCCGGCCGGCCGCAGTTCGATGAATACGGCGAAGCCGTACTGATTGCCAAGAGCCATTCGGAGTCCGCCACCCTCTTCGAACGGTACATTGAGGCCGACAGCGAGCCGGTCACCTCCAAACTCGCCAATGAATCCGCCCTGCGGATCCACATTCTCTCCTCAATCGCCGGCGGCTATGTGTACGACATCAAGGGTATGCTCAACTTTATTTCGCATACCTTCTTGCATCATCAAAATCTCGAACCCAATCTGCTGGACATCATCACCGGGATCTTCGATTTCCTACACCAGGAGAAATTCGTTGAGAAGGCCGGCGACCGTTTCTTTGCGACGCCGCTCGGCGCCCTGACCAGCCGTCTGTATATCGATCCGTTTACGGCCATCATTATCCGCCAGGGACTTTCCCAGATCTCGGAAAGCAAACCGTATTCTGAAATCGGCATCCTGCACCTGATGACGTGCACCCCCGACTGCCCCACGATACAGGGCCTCGGCAAGGATATCATCGAGGAGCTGGAACACTTTGCGACGCACTTCTACGAGCAGTTCCTCCTGACACCCGAGAACACCGAGATGCTGGATGATTTCTATTTCTACCTGTCCACCATCAAGACCACGTGGATGCTCAACCAATGGATGGAAGAAGATCGCGATGAGGCGATCTGTGACAAGTTCAACATCGGGCCGGGTGATATTTACCGGCACGTCGACTCCACGCAGTGGCTGCTCTACGCCGCCATCTCGATCGCCGATCTGCTGAACCGGAAGCCGTTAACCATACGCCTGGAGAATCTGCGATTACGCATCCGAAACGGGATCAAGGAGGATTTGCTGGAGCTGGTCCAATTGCGCGGTATCGGCCGGGTCCGGGCACGGCAGCTGGTCAAGAAAGGCATCCTCAAACAGAAAGACCTGCAGTTCTTGTCGGTCGATCAACTGGCGGATATCCCGACGATCGGATTGGGCTTGGCCAAAGATATCAAAAGTCAACTCCTGCAGAAATCGGCCCGACTGGCGGCACAGAAACGGCCGTCCTCGGATAATGTCGGAAATTGGGACGATTAATGCCCGCCGGCAGCCGTAGCACGCTTACCACTCTGTTCATCCTGGCCGCCCTCCTGTTCGTCTATCTGCCTGCCCTGACCGGACATTACTTTTACCACGATGATGTGAATTTCTTTCTCACCTCGCCGCACCAACCGTACCCGAAGAGTTATCAATTAAGCCTGGCGATCGGCCGCTTTGTGGGCGCGCCGGTCTACGCGTTACAAGGACGGCTGGTGAATCATGTCGCCGATCTGAATGCCATACGCTGGATCGGCTTCCTGCAGGTTCTCGTCTGCGTCTATCTCATGCGGCGACTGCTACGGCGAAACGGCTGGCCGTCCGTCCCGGCGTCCGTGTTGTCCGCGCTCATCGTGACGCTGCCCTCTTTTCAAATCCTGGTCGCTATGGCTGGCTATGCGTTTCAACTGACCGGTGTCTTACTGGCGCTGCTGGCAGCAACCTGTGCCGACGGGATCCCGGCGGGGAGTCCCCGGCGGGCCGTGACGAGCTGGCAGTTGTGGCTCGCACTGCTCTTTTTGCTCGCGGCCATCGCCACGCATCCGTCCACGGCAATGTTTTACTGGACCGGCGCGGCTATGATCCTGGTCCGCTCTCCGGGATCTCCGATGCGGCCCGTCTCTCTAAAGGCGGCCGCCCTCGTTGGGACCGGCGCCGTCGGCATGGGATTGTACGCCGTGATTCTAAAGGCCACCCGCCACCTGCATCCCCCCGCCCAGCTCGGTTTTTACAATCCGTACGAACTGAACACGGCCATCGGGAAAAAGGCCGCCTGGTTTCTGTCGGAACCGTTGGTCAACGCGTTAAACTTGTGGAATATATTTCCTTCCGCCCCTTTAACCGCCCTATCGGCCGCCGGGGTGTTGCTGATCGGCTGTGCTGCGGCGATATCACTCTGGCGCCGTTCCCCGTCGGCGGTCGTTCTGCGGACGTCCCTGCTGGCGGGTGTCCTGATCCTCAGCTTCAGCACCAACCTGCTGGCGGTCAGCGATGCCCCGTTTTATCGCTGCTGCATTGCCTTGAGTTCCGTCATCCTGGTGTATTGGTTTGCCGCCGGCTTGTGGTGCTGTGAACGGTTGCCGAGTCGGGCCGTCTTACCGACCCTTTATGCAGCTCTGATGATTGCGGGATTAACAGCCCTGGCCGCGGCGCGCCACACCTTAATTCAATATCGCGTCTATCCCAGCCGGATGGAGACCCGGCTGATCAGCGACGAGATGCGGCGCCGGAATGTCTTCCAGTTCGGACGGGTCCACGTCTACCGGCCGGACCGTAAGACTTTGGATAACCGGTATGACGAATTCGGCGGCCCCACGGCGAGTTTTCGCGGGGATTTGGTCGGACTGGTGATGGCGGGGATCCGGGAACAAGCCAAAGGCCTGTACCGGATCGAACATCTGGAATACAACGTGCGGCAGCAGCAAATGAGTCTCGTCCTGACCGACAAGTCCGGCGCAAAACGCGCTTTTCATGTCCGGATCACCGGCGATGCACGCTCCACGCCGATTCACGGAACCGTTCCCACGCTGATCGTCAATCTGCCTCAGCTTTATGCGGTTGACGGCCCCCTCCACTATTTGCGAAAGGACTAGCGCAGGAATTTGGAAGATTTGACCGGTTGTTCGAGGTGATATTCCAGAAAATTGTGCAAGATATACTTCAATTCCGCGCGCACCTTGGCAGCTAACCCCAGCCGCAAACAATCCTGCCACGACTCCTTTTCAAAGTGTATGATCGTCGAGACCGTTCCGCGGGATATCAGCGTAAAACTGGTTTCTGTCGTCGGGCAGTCCGGACACACCAGCCCGCCGCCTGCCATGCTGAAACGGACCTTTCCCTGGACTGGCCGCCGGCAGCGCACGCAGCTGTCCAGGTGCGGGCTGAAACCGGAATACCGGAGCATCTTGATCTGGAACAGATTGACCAACCGCTCCAAATCCTTCTCCTCCTGCAGGCGGTCCAGGAATTGCAGCAGCAGATCATAGACATCCTTATTGACCTGCTCCGCCGGCATGATCTTATTAACCAGCTCCAGCGCATAATTGGCGGTCACGTTGCGTTGGTAGTCGTCCCTGACGCGAAAGAAGTATTGTTTGAGATCACACTGGCTGACCAGATGCAGGTCAGACCGGCGGTAATGATAATACACCAGATCATTGACCGAATATTTGTCGACGGAACTGCCGAATTTTCGCGGATCCTTACGGATCCCCTTCATGACAGCCGTGATCTTACCGTGCTCCTTCGTAAAAAAGGTCACAATGCGGCTGGTCTCCCGGTAGTCGAAAGACTTAAGGACGATGGCTTCAGTTTTGGGAATCATGATGACTTCGACGACTTTCGCAGGGCCGCTGCCGGCCGCTCGCCGAGCGCACGCAGGACTTCCTGCTCCTTGGCGCGCATACGCTCCCGGTCGGCAGCGGTATGATCATCGTACCCGGTCAGATGGAGTATGCCGTGAATAATGTACAGCGCGAGTTCCGAAGCGGGCGTCGCCCCGAAGCGGCGCGCATTCTGCACAACGGCATCCGTTGAGATAATGATCTCACCGCTCAGGATCCCAGCTCCATCTTCGCCGGATGAAAGGTCGAAGGCCAGCACATCGGTGGTATGCGCACGGTTGAGGTACTTAATATTGAGTGCTCTGATTTTCTGGCTGGAGACGAAGGCGAAGGAAAGATCGGCCTTACGTATTTTCAGATGGCGGAGGATCGTCTCGACGATCGTCTGGATGCTGCTGATCCTGAGCGGGAGCTTCTTCTGCTGATCGGTTATGTCGATTTCCATCCTTGAAAGCACTCCTGTTTTTCTTCGCACCGTTCTTGTCCGCGCCGTTCTTTTTCTCCGGGTACTTGACGCGACCGTGGTACATCGCGGTAAGGATGCGGATAAAAGTTGACGAGATCTTCTCGATTTCTTTTAAAGTCAGCGGGCATTCATCCAGCTGGCCGTCGATGAATTTATTGTTTACGACTTTCTTGACCGTCATTTCGATATTGGACGGATTGGGATCGTCCAGGGCGCGCGTGGCCCCTTCCAC
>JAGQKV010000004.1:58451-215305 GCA_020429915.1 Candidatus Omnitrophota bacterium
GGATAGCGAAAGATGTCTTCGTCAACTATCTCACCATCCTGCGCCTCCTCCACCGATTTCTGGTAGAAGTAATAGATGAGACTCGTGCCGTGATGCTGCGGGATAAAATCGATCAGCGCGGGATTCAGCTTGTTCTTCTTCGCCAGTTCAATCCCCTCCTTAACGTGATTCAGGATGACCAGCCGGCTCATGGAGGGTTCGATATTGTCGTGTTTATTGGATCCCATCATCTGATTCTCGGTGAAGTATTCGGGCTTGACCATCTTACCGATGTCATGATAATAAGCCCCCACTCGCGTCAACAACGCGTGGGCGCCGATCGCATCCGCGGCGGCTTCCGCCAGATTGCTGACCACCAGACTGTGATGATAGGTGCCGGGGGCCTCCATAATCATCCGCTTAAGCAACGGCTGATTGAAATCAGACAGCTCCAGGAGACTGAAATTCGTCAGGACACCGAACAGATATTCGAAAATCTTCAGCGTAGCCGCGACGATAAACGCGCAGATAAATCCGTTGAGAAATAACGGCAGCAGGAATTGATCAAAAAACGGTTTCGAGACCAACAGCTCGGGACGCGGGTTCATCAGGAGAATACAAACAACCTGCATAACAGCGATAAAGAGCCCCGCCAGGATCAACTGCCCGCGCGTACGCGCCTCCCGCACGGAATACGCGCCCACGAGGCTTCCCATCAGAAACGTCAACATCATCTCAAAACCGCCGTTAAGAATCAGACTGACCAGGGTACTGGCAGCGAACGACATAACGAATGCCAACCGTCGGCTGTTGAACAGCAGCATCGTCAGCAGACCGACGGCCGGAACCGGCACATAGTAAATGGAGAAATCGCTGTAGGTGGAGATGGTATGGGCCGCAAAAACGGCCAGGACCAACAGCAACCCCAGATGGAGGAAACGGCGTGCATTCGCCGTATCCGAGAATTTGAGGTGAAATCCAAGCAGAAAAAGCAACAAGGGTATGATGAGACTGTAACCCAAGGCCTTGCAGAATAGTGTGAGTCCGGCAATGAAGAGCGCCGAAATCCCGACCCGGTAAATGCTGGTCCGGATGTCGTCGCTACTTTTTTTGAGGGCGCTCATAAGCTTCAATGATCCGCTGGACCAGCTCGTGACGAACGACGTCCCGCCCGGTCAGCTGGACAAATTCAATTCCCTTTATTCCCTTTAACACGCGGGCCGCATCCACCAAACCATTATCGGTCCCCTTCGGCAGATCGCTTTGCGTGATATCCCCGGTGATCACGGTCTTGGAATCGAATCCCAGCCGCGTCAAAAACATCTTCATCTGAAAAGGCGTGGAGTTCTGCGCCTCATCCAAAATGACAAAGGCATCGTTCAACGTCCGCCCGCGCATGAAGGCCAACGGGGCGACTTCTATCAGCCCTTGCTCGGATAACTCTTCGACCTTCACGGCGTCCATCATTTCGTAGATAGCGTCGTACAGCGGCCGCAGGTAGGGCGAAACCTTTTCAATCATGTCTCCCGGCAGGAAACCGAGATTTTCCCCGGCCTCAATAGCCGGGCGCGTCAAGATAATGCGTCGGACCAAACCTTTCTTGAACGCATTGACGGCCATCGCCATGGCCAGATACGTCTTGCCGGTTCCGGCCGGGCCCATCCCGAAGACGATATCATTATGCTTGATCGCCTCCACATATTCCATCTGTCCTTTGGATTTCGGCGTCACCAGCTTGCCCTTCACGGTGACGTCGATGCGCTCCTTGGCCAGTTTCTTGAAGTCGATACCCTCGTCCGGCTGCGCCAGGCGCACCGCGTAACTGATATCGCGCTTCTTGATTTCGGAACCTTCGGCGATCATCCCGCGCAAATAATCGAACAGCTCCACGGTTTTGTCGACCTGCTGACGCTTGCCGCTGATGTTCAAACCGCTGCTTTTCTGCGTGATCACCACGTCCATTTCACTTTCGATCAGACGCAAATTTTCGTCGTAGCGGCCGCAGAGGATTTGAAGCTCGCGGTTACTGTCAAATTGAAAAGTTCGTTCCATAAATGGGATCGGGGGGTTGCAAATTACTGGACCGGTATTTTGAGGCTTGTACCCGGTTGCAGAACGTCGGGGTTTGAGATCACGTCGCGGTTGGCGTCGTAAATCTGCTTCCACTTACTGTAGGAGTTATAGAATTTCTTGGAAATCTTCTGCAGCGTGTCATTTTTCTGGACTTTGTAGTTTTCAAAAGAAAGTTTCGTCTCATAAGAATCATCCCGGTACGTTTCCTCGTCTTCAAAACTCGGAATGTCCAGCTTGGGACGGCGCAGCCCGCTTTCGGCGGCACGGGGTTCCGGCTGACGCCGCGTGCTGGCGAAATTATTCCGGTTATCGCGGACCGGTTCCGGTGCGATCTCATCCTGCATATCGTCCGATTGCACCAGATAATCCAGGTTGGGGGCGCTGGGCGGCTCTTTGGTAAATTCTACGAAGTAGACTTTGCGGGTATCCTTGGTCCGGTTGGCCTGGGCCTGAGGAGCATTCTGCCAGTTGCCGACGGCCCCCTCGACGATCTGATCGAGCCGCTGCTTATCCTGCTGATACGCCCGCACCTGAACATCCGGTGCCAGGCTCTTGCATGCCGACAAGGTGAACAAACCCGTAAAAATAATCAATCCCTTCGCGGTGATGTTACGCATCGTCGTCTCCTTTTTTTAAAGCCATCAGCCCCAAATCCAATAGTTGTTTGTTGTCGATCTCGGAAGGCGCATCGGTGATCAGACAGTTGCCTTTCTGAGTCTTTGGAAAAGCTATGGTGTCGCGGATGGAATCCAAACCGGTCAAGATGGCGACCAGGCGATCGACGCCGTACGCCGCGCCCGCATGCGGAGGAGCCCCGTACTCGAACGCCCGGAGCAAGAATCCAAACCGCTTCTGAGCCTCTTGATCGCTGAAACCTATTATATCAAAAATTTTCTTTTGCATATCCTTTTTGTGGATACGGACCGAGCCGCTGCCGATCTCGTTGCCGTTGAGAACCAAATCATAGGACCGGGCACGCACCTTGTCGTACTCCCCGCTCTCCAAATACTTCAGGTCCTCTTCCTTGATGGAGGTAAACGGGTGGTGTTCGCTTTCCCAGCGCTGTTCCTCCTGATTATATTTGAACATGGGGAAATCCACAATCCAGGTCAGATTAAAATCCTCCCCTTCTTTCCGCAAATCCGGCTTGTCGCTGTTATATTTTTCCATGGCCTCACGGTGCGTCATGCGCGGAAATGGCACCGGGATGTCGATGCCCTTGATTTCCTTAAAGATCCGTTGAAACAGACGCTCCGTGACGTTGAACACATCGTTCTCCTCCACAAAGGACATCTCCATATCCAGCTGGGTAAATTCGGGTTGACGGTCCGCCCGGAGGTCTTCGTCGCGGAAGCACTTGACGATCTGGTAATACTTGTCGATACCCGATACCATCAACATTTGCTTAAACAACTGCGGCGACTGGGGTAAGGCAAAGAACTTGCCTTCATTCAGGCGCGCCGGCACCAGAAAATCACGAGCCCCTTCCGGAGTCGATTTGGTCAGAACAGGCGTTTCGACCTCCAGGAAACCTGCTTTGTCCATGTAATCGTGGATAATTGCGCACAATTTGTGACGAGTCGTCAAGGAGTCAAGCATTTTACGGCGGCGGATGTCCAAATAGCGGTAGGTCAGACGCAGGTCCTCGGACACCTCCACGTGCTCGTCCACTTCGAAGACCGGCACCAAACTGCTGTTAAGAATTTCCAGCCCCGTGGCCCCCACTTCCACCTCACCGGTAGAGAGATCCGGATTCACCAGCTTCTCGGGGCGCACCGTTACCGTTCCGGTCACTTTGATGACGAATTCCGGCCCCACCTTGCCGACCAATTCATGGGCCTCCTTGGAAATCGCCGGGTGAAAGACCACCTGGGTAATGCCGTACCGGTCCCGGATATCAACAAATATCGGCTTGCCGTGATCGCGTCTGGCCGCGACCCAGCCGCAGAGAGTTACTGTTTGATCAGCGTGTTCTTTGGTGAGTTCTCCACAAGTATGCGTACGTAACATGATGTGTCTACAACCTTTCCTTTAAGATTTCAATGAGTTGTTGATAGTCGTTCGAACCGATGGACACGTCCTGCTGCTCACCGGAGGCCATATCTTTCAGACCGACAACGCCCCGCGCCAGCTCATCCTTACCGAGTATTACGGTTTGCGCCGCGCCGGATTTGTTGGCCTGGCGCATAAGACTTTTCACCGATCCCACCTGATAGGCCATGTCCGCGCGTATTCCGGCCCGCCGCAACAGGCTGGTGGCTTCCCAGGCGCGTTCAAAACTGTCTTCATCAAAGGCTATGACAAACACGGCCGGCCCGTTCTGGACGGCATCATCCTTCGGATTCAACGCCAACAGGATACGTTCCAGTCCCAAGGCAAAGCCCACGGCGCCAACGTCCGGCCCGCCTAATTGGCTGACCAGGCGATTGTACCGCCCGCCTGCGCCCAAGGCGTCCTGGCTGCCCAAGGCGGAACTGGTAATTTCATAGACGGTGTGTGTATAGTAATCGAGACCACGGACGAGCGTCGGGTCCACCCGATAGGTGATTTTCAATCTGTCCAACGCCTTCAAGACCTGTTCGAAATACGCCTGGCTGTCGGTGCTGAGCTTAAATTGTTGCATATCAATACTTCCGACCACCTTACGGGTGGCGGCATTCTTGCTGTCCAACACCCGGAACACATTACGGTCGAAACGGCCCCGATCCTCCTCGTCCAGCTCGTCGAGGCGTGCCCCCAGCTGCTGCCGCAACCATCCTGAAAAATTCTCCTTGTCTTCGACCGAACCCAGAGTGTTGATATTTATCACAAACTCTTTTATTCCAGCAGCTTGAAGCATGTCAGCGCTGAGAGCGACCACCTCGGCGTCCAGGAAAGGCGATTGGGCGTGGGGACCGATCGCCTCGACCCCAACTTGATGAAATTGCCGTAAACGGCCTTTTTGCGGCCGCTCCCCGCGGAACATGGGGCCCAGATAGAATAGTTTGGTCAGCGATTCCCGCCGGTCCAACCCCTGTTGAATATAGGACCGGACCACGGAGGCGGTGTTCTCGGGCCGCAGGGACAGGCCCGACAGACGCGGATGGCCGTCCTCGGAAGGACGCTGGGAGGCCAGATTCAGCATCTGTTTCATGACCACGTCGCTGCTCTGCCCCATGGAACGCGCGAAAAGCTCGGTGTCTTCAAAAATAGGAGTTCTTATCTCCTGGTAATTATAGGCTTGCAGGACATCGCGGAGCGCGTACTCAAGGGTTTGCCAGTGGTAGATTTCGGGGGGCGCGATATCGGCGCATCCGCGGGGAACTGTGTGTTTCTTGGACATGAGAGGTCTATAAATGATCTAACCCCGTCCTCCCGTGACTACGGGCTGGCGGGGCATGATCGTAAGTATCGAAGCATACTAAAGTTACAAAAAAGCGGCTGAATTGGTCGGCAACGCTTTATTTTATTTTTTGTTTCATCTCAAGACCTGGCTTGAAGACCACGACCTTGCGAGGAGGAACAGGAACGCTTTCACCGGTACGCGGATTGCGTCCGAATCGGGCACGGCGTTCCTTAATCTTGAAGACGCCAAAGTTACGCAGTTCGACCTTCTCGTTGCGGACAAGGCTGTCGATAATAACGTCGAATGTCTTTTGGACAATCTTCTTGACGTCCACCTGTTTAATGCCGGTCATGTCGGTGATCTTAAGAACAATATCTTTTTTTGTCATTCTGGCTACCTCCCAATGCTAAGTATAGTAACAACAGGGTCTTACAGTGTCAAGAAATTATTTCCCCGGGGGTTCCGCCAGAATCACCCACCGGGAAGGACGATTTCCTCCCACTTTGGCCCCTTCAGAACTTCAACAGGCAGCATTTGTTCCCCACCAGGTCCTTGATATCATTCATCAGATCTTCATTCGGCGCAACGAACAAGTTTTTTCCGACCAGAATCTCGACGCTCTTATTGCCTTCGGTCGGCATGCGCAAATAAACCGGAACTTTTCCCGGCGAGCTAGACAATTTTCGCTTCAGCCGGTCAATACCGTGCTGACCCAAACCGGTTAAATCTAAGTTGATGGATTTGATTGCTTTATAAACATCTTGAATCATGCCCATATCATTGGCGATAATCGCGGCGTCATCATCACGCAGGCTTACCTTCCCTTTAAGGTAAACGACCTCACCGGACCGCAGCAGTGGCGCGAGCAGGTTATAGACCGACGGAAAAACCACCACCTCCACATCACCCACTTCGTCTTCCAACTTGACGATCGCCATCCGTTCGTTAGTCTTACGCGTGTTCGTCAGCTTGATTTTGTCGATCATACCAACGAAACGAATTTCCTCGCCATCCACCGCCTGCTTGAGATTTCTGGTCGAGAAATCCGTAAATTGTTTTATCTCAGCTTGATAATGAGCTAGCGGGTGTCCGCTGACATAAAAGCCCAGAATTTCCTTCTCGTAGGACAACAATTGAGTCTGCGGCCACTCCTTGATATCGGGCAACAGATTTTCTTCCCGGGCAAATCCGTTTGAGCCGTCCTCCATATCGAAGAATGAAAATTGTCCCGAGGCCTTCTCCCGCTGACGTTTCCCGGCGGCCTCCAACGTCTTTTCCAGTCCGGCCATCATTTGTGAGCGGGTCGCGCCGAATTCGTCCAAGGCCCCGCATTTGATGAGGCTTTCCAAAGTCTTGCGGTTCGTCACTTTGGAATCCAATCGTTCACAGAGGTCCCTTAAAGATGTATAAGGGCCGTCGCTTTCGCGAATATTCACCACAGCATTAATCGCCGCCGCACCGACGTTCTTCGCCGCCACCAAACCGTACTGGATCGTCCGGTTATCCACAACCGTAAACTTGGCATAACTGCGGTTGATATGGGGCGGCAGAACCTCCATCCCCATCAGTTGACATTCCTTAATATACTCCACCAGCTTGTCCGTATTGCTCAATTCGCTGTTGAGGATCGCGCACATAAACTCGACGGGATAATTGGCCTTGAGATACGCCGTGCGGTAGGTAATCAAAGCGTATGCCGCAGAGTGACTTCGGTTAAAACCGTAACCCGAAAAGTAATCTATCAAGTCAAACAGGCGATTGGAATTTTCATGGCTGATATCGCTTTGGGCGGCGCATCCGTCGACGAAATCTTTGCGCATTTGATCCATGACCGCCTGGATCTTCTTGCTCATCGCCCGCCGCAGATTATCGGCTTGCGCCAGGGAAAATCCGGCCAGGGCCACGGGGATCTGCATAACCTGTTCCTGGTAAAGGATAATCCCGTAGGTGGCCTTGAGAATCGGCTCCAGCTTGGGGTGATCATATTCCACCGGCACCTCACCCCTTTTACGTTTAATGAAATCGTCGAGCATCCCGCTTTTCATCGGCCCCGGACGGTACAGTGCGAGGATCGAAATCAGATCCTCAAATTCCGACGGCTGCATACGTTTCAGCAATTCCCGCATCCCCTGAGATTCCAGCTGGAACACACCGAAACTCTTTCCCTTCCCCAACATCGCGTAAGTATGGGGATCATCCATACTGAGCGTGTCGAAATCCACGTCGACCTGATGCCTTTCCCTCACCAAGCGCAGGGCCTCATCGATAACAGTCAGCGTGCGCAGTCCCAGGAAGTCCATCTTGAGCAGCCCGATGCTGGCGATGCTCTTCATAGAGTAAGCGGTAGTGATCTGATCGTCACTGGTCTTGAACAGCGGGCAGTATTCGGTCAAGGGTTTGTCCGAAATAACGACCCCGGCGGCGTGGATGGAGGCATGCCGCGTCAGGCCTTCCAGAGTCTTTGCCATCTGGAAGATATCGCGGGACACTTTATCGGTTTCACACAATTGTTGAAGCTGGGGTTCTTTTTTCATCGCTTCATCCAGCGTGATCCCCAGGTCATTGGGAATAAGTTTGGCAATGCGGTCCACATCCCCATAGGACACGCCCATCGCTCGTCCGACGTCCCGGATCGCCGCACGGGCCTGCATGGTCCCGAAGGTGATAATCTGGGCCACGTTGGCGCTGCCGTATTTGCGATTGACGTATTCGATAACCTCGCCGCGCCGCTCGTAACAGAAATCAATGTCGATATCCGGCATCCCGCTGCGACTGGGATTTAAAAACCGCTCAAACAGCAATTTGTACTTCAACGGATCGAGGTCGGTGATCCCCAGGAGATAACTGACCAAGCTGCCCGCCGCGGAACCGCGGCCCGGCCCGACAGGAATATCATGCTCCCGGGCATAATTGATGAAGTCCCAAACGATCAGAAAATAGGCGACAAAACCCATCCGTTCGATGGTCTCCATTTCGTGTTTCAGGCGTTCCCGGATTTCCTTCGTCTCCTCGGGATACCGACGCTTGAGACCTTGGGCACACAGATCGTCCAGGAAATCCTTCTGCGTCTTTCCGGCGGGGGGATCAAAACGCGGCAGGTAGTATTTATCGAAATCCAGCTTCAGATTGCACTTCTCGGCGATAGCCACGGTATTGCGGATCGCCTCGGGGACCTCCTGAAAAAGTGTGGTCATGGACTGCTGATCTTTGAAATAAAATTCCGGCGTGGCCAGGCGCATCCGGCGAGGGTCATCCAAGGTTGTCTGGGTCTGAATACACAACAGCGCGTCGTGCGCGTGCGATTGCTCCGGTTCGAGATAATGCACGTCATTGGTCGCCACCAGCGGGATGTCCAGTTCGCGGGAAATCCGGATTAATTGCTCATTGACCTTATCCTGGACCGGTATGCCGTGATTCATCATTTCCAGATAGAAGTTTCCCTTGCCGAAAATATGGTGAAAGTCGTCGGCGGACTTCAAGGCGGCATTGTAATTGTCATGCATCAGATTCCAGGCCACCTCTCCCTTGAGGCACGCCGAGCAACAGATCAGACCTGCGGCATGTTCAGCCAAATAGGCCTTGTCGATACGCGGATGATAATAAAATCCTTCCAAGTAGCCTTCGGAGACGATCTTGAGCAGGTTCCGGTATCCGGTGATGTCTTTGGCCAACAACAGGAGATGGGAAGTATTTTTGTTCTGCGCGGATTTCTCATGGCGGTCGCCATGCACGGTCAGGTAGGCCTCTACGCCGATAATCGGCTTGATACCGTGCTTCTCGGCAGCCTGGTAAAACTCGATGGCCCCGAACATGTTGCCGTGGTCGGTCATGGCGACAGCCGGCATATTATAAGCCACCGCCTTGTCGATGAGCGGTTTGATACGGCAGGCGCCGTCGAGCAGACTGTACTGGGTATGAACGTGGAGATGGATAAAATCCATGGGGGTCATGCCAACATTATAACAAAAAGGCCATCGATCACAAGAACACAGAATCAGCGTGAGGCTGTTCGATTAACGGATCGATGGCGTTAGATTATTCCCACTCTATGGTGGCGGGCGGTTTGGAACTGATGTCGTAGACGACGCGATTGACGCCGGGGACTTCGTTGATGACACGGTTGGAGATCCGGCCGAGGACTTCGTACGGAATTTGCGCCCAGTCGGCGGTCATTCCGTCGGTGGACGTCACGGCGCGCACGGCGATCACATTTTCGTAAGTACGCTGATCACCCATGACCCCCACGGTCTGAACCGGGAGCAGAACGCCGAAGGCTTGCCAAATCTCGTCGTACAATCCGGCCTTCTTGATTTCATCCATAATCCGCTCGTCGGCCTCGCGCAACATGTCCAGCCGATCCTTGGAAACGGCCCCTAAGATGCGCACGGCCAATCCCGGCCCCGGAAACGGTTGACGTTTCAGGATCGAGTCGGGAAGCCCCAGACGTTTTCCGATTTCACGGACCTCGTCTTTGAAGAGCTCGCGAAACGGCTCGATGAGCTCGAGCTTCATATCTTTGGGCAGTCCGCCGACGTTATGATGACTCTTGATTTTGGCGGATGGGCCGCCCGTCGGGGAAATGGATTCAATAACATCCGGGTACAACGTACCTTGCGCAAGAAAGGCGGTATTCTTAAGGCGGCTCGCTTTTTCCATAAAAACCTTAACGAACTCATCGCCGATGATCACCCGTTTTTCTTCGGGATCCTCGACGCCGGCCAAACGGTCCAGGAAACGCTTCTCAGCGGTAGCCACCGTGAGATTCATCTTGAAATTGCCTTTGAAGTTCCGTTCCACCTTGGCCGCCTCGTTCTTGCGCAGAAGCCCGTTATCCACGAATATGCAGTACAGTTTCTTGCCAATCGCCTTGTGAATCAGCATCGCAGCAACGGAAGAATCCACCCCGCCGCTCAGCCCAAGGACAACCTTTTTGGACCCGACACGCTCCTTGATCTGCTTCATCGTACTCTTGATGAATTTATCCATGGTCCAGCGCGGCAGGCAGCCGCAAATCTGAAACACAAAGTTCAACAGCAATTGGGTGCCGCGTTGCGTGTGCACCACCTCCGGGTGAAATTGAACGCCGAATATTTTCTTCTGGCGGTTGGCAATGGCCGCGCATGATGCGCTGAGCGTGTGAGCGATCTTGACGAATCCGGTCGGCAACTTCTTGATCTCATCGCTGTGACTCATCCAGCAGGTCAGATTGGTGGGAAGATTTGAAAACAGGTCCTTGTTACTGTCCACGAACAGCTCGGCCCGGCCGAATTCCCGCTCCTGGCTGGCCTTGACCTTGCCGCCGTGCATATGCACGATGGCCTGCATCCCGTAGCAAACACCGAGGACGGGAATACCCAACTTAAAAATCTCTTCATTCGGTAACGGGGCGTTTTCGTCGTAAACACTCAGGGGACCGCCCGACAGGATAATCCCTTTGGGATTGATTTCTTTGACTTCATCGGGCGTGATATTGTAGGCAACGATCCTGCTGTAGACCTTGTTTTCCCGGATCCGGCGGGCGATCAGTTGGGTGTACTGAGAACCGAAGTCCAGGATGATGACGACATCCTTACTCTTGATCTTGCGAACCTTGATGGTGGCGGCAATGCGGCTGCGCACCTTCTTGAGCTTGGGGACCCTCCCCATGCGTTTCTTGGCCTTGCGGGGAGCTTTTTTCACGGCAACGCTCTTTTTTGGGGTTGCTGCCGCTTTACTGGCGGCTTTTTTAACTGCTTTCTTTGCCGTCTTTTTGACCGCTTTTTTCACAGCGGACTTTTTGACTGTTTTCTTCGCCGTACTTTTCTTGACTGTGTTCGCGTTTTTCTGTGCTCTTGGGCCCATAAATTGTCCTGGCTTCCTGAATTATGCGCGCTACGTCAACGTCATTTCCCCATACCGACGCCTTGACCGACCTGGAAGACCTTTCCTTCCGTCTGGATCGAGGGCGCGATGATCATTTCCACATCATGCATTTCTTTTATATTCTGGGCTCCCAACGATGCCATGGACGTCTTTAAGGCACCGACGAGATTCTGTGAACCGTCATCCACGCGGGCGGGTCCGAACAGGATTTCATCGAGACTGCCGCTGGTTCCCACGCGGACACGGGTCCCGCGCGGCAAATTTGCGTGCGAAGTGGCCATCCCCCAGTGATATCCGCCTCCCGGAGCCTCTTTGGCCCGCGCAAAGGCGGAGCCGACCATGCAGGCATCGGCACCGGCCGCAAAGGCCTTGCAAATCTCGCCGCCGATGCGCATGCCGCCGTCAGTGATGATAGGGACATATTCGCCGGACCGCTTATAGTGGTGATCACGCGCGGCGGAACAATCTACGGTAGAGGTAATTTGGGGAACACCGATACCCAGTACGCCGCGGGTGGTGCAGGCGGCTCCGGGGCCGATCCCGACCAGAAGTCCGGACACGCCGATCCCGATCAGTTCGGTGGCCATCTCGTAAGTCACACAATTACCGATCACCATCGGTATTCTGGACTCACGGAAGAGTTTTTTAAGATCGACCACCTGGTATTCGGTTGCCACGTGTTTCACGGAGGCGACGGTGGATTGAACGATAAAGATGTCGCAACCGGCTTCCTGGGCGATCTGGGAATACTTCTCGGCGTTCTGCGGAATACAACTCACAATCGCCGGCACATCGTGAGACTTGATCTCTTCCACGCGCTTGGCGATCAACGATTCCTTAACTTTTTGGGTATAAACTTCCTGGACCAGCTTGGTCGCCTCTTCGGGCGAGGCACTGGCTATCTGGCTGAGGACTTCAGACGGATTATCATATCGGGTCTGAACCCCGTCCAGGTTCAAAACAGCGATCCCGCCCAATTTGCCCATGGCAACGGCAAAACTTACGTCAACCACTCCATCCATAGCTGCTGCCAGGATAGGAACCTCGAAATCCACTCCACCCAATGTCCAAGTGGTGGAGACCTCGTTGGGATTGATAGTTAACATTCCAGGCACAAGGGCGACTTCGTCAAACCCATAGCACCTTCTGGCCCGTCTACCTATACCAATCCACTCGGCCATAACGATCCTTTCCTTGAGTGTTTATATGCACGTAAGTTGTTGATTCTGAGTAAGATTTGGTCTGAAAACCCGAGATATAACGCCTAAAATAGAATTTGGGGTGCAATTAAAGTAATAATATAGTCACTCTGGCGGGAAATGTCAAGAAAGAAAAACGTTATTCGCGATCCACTTAGGCATTTTTGCGGGATGCTGATCAGATCAGCTTAGTTTGCAAGCAAACTAAGCTGATCTGTCTGATCCGATAAAGACTTCGCGTTGCGGTCCAACGGATCCAGGGAATCGTAACTGATGCCATTTGATTCATCTTCAGCATTTTCAATCATCCCTAAAAGCATGGGAAGACTCGACACCGGGGTCACATTGATGATCACCGGCACAAAGCCGTTAAGATTAAGCCGCTCGACGGCTCCGTTAAATTTCGGAAAGATCAGACTTCCATCTCCTTTGCGTTGCAGTTCAAAGAGATTGGGATCAAGGTCGATACCCCCAACCTCTTTGCCGGCCTCAACGATGACCGCTTCATCGGCAATAACACGCTCCACGGCCGCAATCACCTTATTGACATCATCAGTTCCGTTTAACTCTCCCGAACGCAACAATGTCAGATAGCCCTGCAACCGCCGGTATATTTGATGGAAAACATCCGGCCCCTTTTCACCGACGCCTTTGGTGGCGAGACCCAGCACAAATTGGACCGGATCAATCCGTGGATTACGGCGCAATACTTCTATATAAATATCCTCCAAAATATTCAGCTTCTGTGAGACAGGGAAGTCTTCACCAATTAATGCGCCGGTCAGACGACCCCACGCGAAAACGACATTTGGATTTTCCGGTTTCGGCTCCAACCCATTGGTCATAGCTGCAGCCATAGACAACTTGACGAGCTGGGTATGGTCATCCTTCAACTGAACAAACTGCGGTTGCGCAAGAATACCGTTGATAATTTGGGTTTCGGTGGACAAAAACTCATCGGCCTGAGTATAACGTGCATTCAGGAAACCCGTCAGGGACTCCGCAAAAAAGACCAACTCATCCTCAAGGATCTCGAATCCGCTATCGGTCTTAATCGCGATAACCCGGTTCAACCATGTCACCAATCGGCTACCGTAAAGTCGCGGGACCACCTTGCCAGGCTCAAAGATCAACATTCCTGGCCGCAACGCATTCATCCGACTTACGATGCCATCAGCAAAATCATCGAAATTGGCGCCCGCCTTCTGAGCCTCCTCTTTGAATGCTTCTCCCAATTCCCGGGCAAAGGCCAACTTTTTGGCCGGATTCTGGTTACCCTGAACCAGCCTGACGGCTGTCTCGGTCACTTCGCGAATTCCATCGGGCATAACCTTACCGTCCAGGCCAAAGCGCAGTTCTATACGTGTAGCGACAAGATCAATCAAATCATCCTCAACTTTTCGGACACGGAAGCCCAACATCTTCTTGTCAGCGATCGGCATACCCATCCAGCTGATAGTCCCGTTATTGAACTCCACTTCGTCGGTATCGGACGCGAATGCCTTGATACCGTACTGAGACACAAAGAAGGCATTTACGGCCTCGACAAGAGCGGCCTTGGCCTGCTCCTTGTCTTTGCCCCACCGCTGGAGCCCCGCCTCAAATGCCTCGGCGAGCCTTGCCCTCACCATATCACGATCGCCTCCGTTAACGAGGCTTACAGCCTGACGGGCCCGGTCTTTGATACGGACAGCCATGAAACTGTCGACTTCCGCGGACATGGCCGCATCGGCCATAAAGTGCGCGGCCAATTCGGTCCCCGGCCGGAACTTGACGACCGGATAGGTGGCGCCACGGTCCAAACGGTACATGGCGGCTACCTGATCACGCGAGTAACGCCCTTCGCTTTCATGGGGACCCAAAATCCACAACCCCAGGGCATGTCCCGCCGCGAGGATAAAGAGCACATCGTCTTCGTCCAAATCGTATTCCGGCAGGCCAACCAACACGCGATACGGAATCCCGATAGAATGGCGCCAAACACGGCCGCTGCGCAGGGCCGCCTCGAAGAGAATTTCCCCCACATTCTGAATCAGTTCGCGATTGGCCTCCAGCGCGACGCGGTCGAACGAATACTTGACATCCAACGGCTCGAAGATTTCGACAATGGTATCCCCATCTTCCTCACCGACCGTTTCCAGCAGCGTGTAAATGACCTTGGTCGGCGACGGGACCGATTGACCCTCCGCCAGGACCGCAGCATCTTCATCAAATCCGATTTTACGCAGAGCGATACCCGCTTCGGCAACCGCGCGGGTAATCATCGCTACCGGCCTTTTCAGACTGGGAAGAACTTTGTCCGCTTTGTAGAAACGCATAACACTCGGATTCTTGTAAAGATCGGCCGACAGATACCCCTGGGCCAATCGACGCTCATTCAAGGTCACAAAGTCGAGACCGTGACTGATGTATTGCCCAAGGGCCAAATAATTGCCCGGCCAGGCTGTGTTGATCCCGAACGATGTTCCTTGCGGAACGCCGGCCTCTAACGCAATGGCGATGGCCTGCTCCACACTTTCCGGAATTTTTGCACTGTTAAATTGCACGGATATGTTATAGCCTTCGGATATCAATCCGGCCACGACTTCCATTTCCAACTTCAGCAAATTTCGCCACTGATCGTCCTTTACCAAGGCATCCACTCCGGCAAAACCGAGCGCCGGATTCACTTCGGCCTCATCCAGAAACTTTTCGTGTCCGCGCAGACGGACCAAGTCATGAGTATCGAGATCCAGCGTTTCGTACACGAGTGACTTGGACTTATCCGTCCCGAAGGCCTCAAGAATGGCCTTCTTCAGAGCAGCCCTGAGTTCGCTACGCGATTGAGTCGTGGTGGTGACATAGGTTAACGGGTGTACTCCCCGAGCCTTGTAGAACTTCGAGGCACTGAAGGTGCTTTCGAACCCGATCGTAGGCGTACTGACCGCCTCTTCGGAAATAGCCAGGCTGCTGACCAATTCCGGGACATTGACACGGGTCTCCTTCTCACCGCGATACACGATTTGGCGGTTGAAGTCAATCGTTACCCGTTGTCCCTGCTCAAGCGTTTCGTCTATGGCGCGCACATTTCGGATAAGCGTCTGGATAACCGGAATGCCGAGTTGCCGCAATGCGTTGACCAAATCGGCCCGACCGACAAATCCCTCCACCTCGGGGACGATCACCGCACCCAGACGGCTGAACTTCTCTCGCAAAGATTCATCCACGATCGTATAGTCGGTCGGCTTTCCCTCTTCTTCCTTGATCTCAATTTCGACATCGATCCCGTTCATCAAAGCCACATAGTCTCCCACATAAGTGGCGTCGAGATCCGCCGCGCTCTTGATCACATACAGGGGCCGAGTAGCGGCACCTCGATCAAGCGAGGACCGGAATCCTTGAACCAGGGCCTCCTGTTCGAGATCTTCGCCCTCGTCCGCGACGACCACGCCATGCTTGAGTGTGGCACTGGCCGAGCGAATGACGGCGGCCACCGTTCCCAGGTAGTCGGTCCCGGCGTATCCTCCGGTCTGCCCGAGGATCATCAGGATTGCCTCCGCCGCTTCGGGATTGATATTGACCAGATTGACCAATGCCTGGCCGCACAGACCGCACTTCGTTGATGCGTCCACGGCCGCGGCAGCCACGTGACGGATCGAATCGGTGACAAACGGATGGGCCTCGTTAAAGAGGTACGCCATCATCGGATTGTCGCGATCCGCACCCAATGTCAGCTGGGTGAGGTCATTTGTTCCGAACGACAAGAAACTTTTGCGCTTGAAGGCCACATCCTCGCCGAAACGCCCCTGGAACCAGGACAGTTGTTCGGCCTCATGTTTTTTCAGGACGGCAATAAATTCATCCGCCTGGATGACGTTGCTGGGCAATTCTGTCATCTGGCCGACTTCACGCAGGAAGACCGGCTTACCCAAGGATTCGCTCATCTGGCGTTCTTCTTCATTCAGAATTTCCGTGAGCCGGTTTAACTCATTCGGCGTGGAAACAAACGGGAAAAAGAATCCGATATTCCGGTATCCCTTAGCCACCTGACGCAACAGCATCTTGATTTCTTCACGAAGGATAATTTCATTCTCCGGTTGCAGCAACCAGCGCGCACCGCGTTCACCGATCATCGTGGAGACTTCGGGCTCCGGATCAAATACGCGCGAACCGATCAATTCGGCTGCTTCGTTCTTCTTGAAATCGATACTGCGGTAAAGAACTGCATTCACGTCCTGATTATTGGCAGCGGCCATTGTTGAAATCGCACCGCCGTGCACAGCTTCGAAAAAGTCATTGTAGGACATATAACCGATCATCTGGCGGGTCGCCGCCGCGATGTCATCGGTGTGGCTGCGAATCAGATCGACGTCCCGCCTTTCGAACCGGCCCAGACTCTTCAAGAATGCCTCGGAGCCTACCTCAGAAAAATTCTCGATCTTGGACTCCGTATCATCGGCCGCCACGACCACGCCCTGCTCACGAAGTTTATTACGCGCACCGAAATGTTTCTCGAACCGGACGAGCGCCGTGCGCTCCTCATCGCTGAGTTCGTCTCGGTACGCCGGATTCTCCTGGGCACGCAAATAATCCAGAACAAGCAGGTTGTCATAGGCCCGTCCGAACCGCGGATTAACGTTTTCCTCCGCATAGGCGAACTCGCCGCGCATCAGGGCAACCCCCGAGAAACCGTTATATCTGGCAATCTTGGACATTTGCAGCATCGGATGCGGCATCCCCATGATGTAACCGATTTTCGTATAGATCTCCGGCAGACGGTCCAGCTGGATTTCGATATTGCGTTCGCTGATCGGCAATTCACCGGCGTAAACCATTCCGTACCCAGTCTTTTCGTTGGCGTTAGCGTCTACCGTAACCACGTTTCCGGATGTATTGATGTAATCGATAATTCTACGGGCTTCTTCGGGGCCCAGCTCCCCTTCCAGCTTATTGACGAAGGTTTGGATCCCGACGACCGTTGCGATACCCAACTCGCGCGACATGACGGCCGCATGCGAAGTCGCCCCGCCGACGTCGGCAATAACCCCATAGACGTTCTTCGTCTGCAGGACCGCATTGTAATCCGGAGTCGTCTCGCGGGTCCGGATGATGATCTTTTTACCGCTGCCAGCCAAGGCCTTGATTTCCTCGAATTGGTCGGTGAGTTCTTTGGTTTCATCCACTCTGTAGATAACGCCCGTAAAGCTGTTACGGGTCGGAATTCCTTGGGCGACCAATTGACCTTTGCGCAACTCGGTGGCTTCCCCCTGATCATTGACGACCACTTCCTCTACACCCTTGGCTTCCTTCAGGTCTTTTTCTTTGACATAAGTGTAGCTGATGCGGATCAAATCCGGCTCCTTAACGTCCGCCAAGACATTCGAAGAGCGGCGTTGAACCGTGATCGGCGTATTGGGACGCCCCAAATTGAGACCGATCCCGCCTTCCATATCAACCAGATGACCGTATCCTTCGGCCTTCTTCATGTATTCCCGGGCTACGTCGATAACTTGACTGTCGGTCACCGAATAAATCTCACGCATAAACTCAGGGACGTCCGTGAACATCGTTTTGATTTCCGGATCCTCGCTCTTTTCCTTAACAAGGTGAACCAACAGTTTGAGTTGGTCCTTGTCCAAATCGAAAAGATCGAGATCAGCATCGGTAATCTCAGCGGCGGTGGCATCTACTTTCAATTTGACAAGCCTTTGGATCGTCTCTTGAATGTCCTCAATAGACGCCCCGGCCTTGGCCTTAAATAAGGGGCCGGAAACCTCTTCCCCTTCCGCCAACCGCAGGTACGGCGCCAGATCCGATTCGGTCATCCCCAAGGCCCGGAAGGCCTCCACGGCATATATGGCCTGTACGGTCTTTGTACCCAACTGTTTACTGAGAATGTTGACCTGGGCTTCTTCCCCGTTTTCTCCGGGAACGATATGCACCAGGAAGGTATCCGGTGTTGTTACCCCCTGGACTATGGACTCGCCCAGTCGCCACGTGAAGGTCATCGTCGCCACACGGCCCTTGTTCAAATATTCCGCCTCGGGCACATTTTGGAACGTAAAGCCGGTCCAATTGCTGCCGATGTCGTGACCCATAATAACAAAGGAAGTCACAACGTCCGCCATCGGCATGATCGTAACCCCCATCGCGATATTTTCCACGTCAAAGTAAAAGGAGCGGCGGGCCTCAACAACATCGACCATCTCGACAAATCCGTTGCGGCGCAGGGCCTCTCTCAACTTGACGGAGGTAATAATGTTGAAATTCTTGTCCCGCAGGGCTTCCGCCACCAGCAGATCATCCCGGTTCTTCGAAGCACTCAGCTTCTCGATGATTTGGTCCGATTTCTTTGTTCGCGACAAAATGTCATCCATGGCGGTAATAACCATCAGCGTGTCGCGGTACTTCAGGACCTGTTCCGTATAAAGGGAGGAAACATCGTCACGCCAGCGGCGGACAACATCGGCTTCGCCGGCTTCCCCCAAATAACTGTCATGCTGTCCGGCATTGGATCCGACCACCACGTCCGTCAAGACCTTGAACACGATTGAGGCGTCTTCCGCCTTCCCGGAACTGCGGACCGCTACCAATTCCTGACCGGTGATCTCCACCTGTTTGCGGTAGGCCTCGGCGACGTCGCGGGCAATGTCTTCAGGGATATCGTAACTCACAATAAGGGCGCGAATGTCGCGCTCCGCCTTGACCCGCCCTTGGTCGTTGGCCACATCCAGGTCATCCAGAATGGCATTAATCTGCGGGATCAAATCGGCATGCGCCTTCAAGAATTTTGTTGAAGCCGTCGTCGTCCCCCCGAAGCTACGCAGATTCCCTTCCGGATCCTGAGACCAATACAGCCCTTGCTGGAATGTCTTTCCTCCGACCAGCTCCTTGCCGCGGATTTCATCAAGCACTGACGACTCGTAGTCCCAAACCACATTTTGCGTCAGTAACTTTTCATAATAGTCATCCAAGAAGTTGTCCACGGACGCTTGGATAAGCTCAGTGAGTTGATCTCCCACCAGCTTTTGTTCCACTTCTTCGGCTTGGGCCTCGGCCTGCGCGAGCGCCGCGCCGACATCTTCAATTGATTCATCGGCCTTAATCTCAGCCGCTTTGTATAATCCGACCAACTCCCGAATCAGCAAATAATCCAGCATATTTTCTTGGTCCGAACCCATCAATTGGTTCACCAATCCCGCGCCGACAGAAATACTGTTTTCGCCCACATTGGAACTAGCGACCCGGTAGCTGGCGGCATTACGCAACAAGATCACCGGTGATCCATTTTTAATGTCGTCGACAGCCAAAAAGGTAACCTCGTCTACCATATCGTAAAGTTTATCAGCGTCTACACCCGCCGCATCCAGCACTTCAATCACGCGCGTTTTGCTTAACAAACTTTTGATATTGGGTACCGGATTGAATGTCGAAACTCTCCCTTTTTCAGCCGCACGGCTAATCCAGCGTTTGACATTAAAAAACAAACCTTCTGTCGCGTCGGTATCCCCCAGACGGATAACACCACGTTTTTTATCCAAATCTTCGGCAATCAATGCGGAATCAGGACGCGCAAAATCGAAGGAGACATCGACTTCCCTGATGCCAGCCGTATCCAACAGACGCACCTGGGCCGGCGTCAGCCCCTCCTCCACAATTACCGCATTATCGGTAAAATCTGCCCCGCCCGAGAAATAATGACGCGGGATACTGTCGCCGGTGACCGGATCGACGTCTTCCTTAATATAGTTGTAAACGCCTTTCTTGAAGGACTCGACATATTGCTCATAAATCTTCTGGTTGACCTGACGATCGGCTGTTTCAATCCCGGCCGTCTTGTTCTGCCCGACATAGGCCTTACCCATCAAGCTTTCCTTCAGGTTTTCCTTATACCAATCGGCGAGGATCACCGCATGATACACCTGGCGCAGTTGGCTGAAGGTCCGGCCGTGATTGATTTCCCGTTCGATCTCGGGAATCAACACTTCCCGCACCACATCGGCAGCGGCACCGGTCACGACGTCCGCTTCGGCGACGGTCTGCCCGTGCTTATCAAACGCTTGGTGATTCTCCAGCGCCAAATAATCCTCTTCGAGCATCACTTTCAGCTTGCTTTCAATGATGACGGCCCGGTTGGCGTGTTCATAAATAACCGCCTTCTCAGGAACGATCCAGATTTTATTAAAGGTATTCATCGGCACTTCCGTGGTGCCGAAGCGCTCATAGGCGAGTTTATGCACCCGAGACCAAAACTCCTGTCCGGTCGTCCCTTCAGGGTACATCATCGATGAAGTCAATTGTTTGAGAAGATAATCCTGGGCCAGCAGGTCGCGGCCCATTTCAGTAACACCGAGGTGATTTCCGACAATTCTATTTTCTTCATAGGGGGAGAGGTTGACCCACAACTCGTTCTCGGGAACGGTCAGCGCGGCCAGAAAGTACTTGATCATGCGGCTGGATTCGGTACGGAAGTCCGCTTCTGCCATAGCGGTTTCGCCCTGGTCCACCAAAAAGCTCATCTGCAGCGGATCATCCGGGTGGATGGTGATCCCTTTGATGATAGCCGGATCGAATTGGCCCGTGGGTTCAACGAGCGTCCCCGGAACGGGTAGGTCGAGCACCGACCCGGCAACCGTTTGTGCGGCGGCGGGCGGCACCACCGAGGTGGTTAGAAACACGGACAAGACAATAAAGCTTGTCATTTGGCAGATAAAACTTCGTTTAAAGGCAGCGATCTTCATACTCATTCCCCTCTGATGAATAGCATTCACACGTGTTGAATAATAAACACAAAAATTCCGTCGAAGACAGAATCTCCATGGATTTTCTGAGCTAACTAAAGTTGGTTATGTAAAACGGTGTGATTGGGGAATGTTGCCAGACTTGAGTTATGTATAGTATACACTATAAGAAAGCGCTGTCAATAGACGTTTTTCGCTCCTGAGCGGGTTTTGGCGGGAATCCCCCAAACTTCCGGCGGGCATGAGAAAAAGGGGCAGAAAGTTATTTAACTTTCTGCCCCTCAATCATTTATGTATAACGGATCGGGTCCGGGTGATTTACATCATGCCGCCCATACCGCCCATTCCCGGCATTCCGCCTCCGGGCATGGCCGGTACGGCAGGTTCCTTTTCCGGGATATCCGTCACCAGCGCCTCCGTGGTCAGCAACAATGAGGCAATGCTGGCCGCGTTTTGCAACGCTGTCCGGGTGACCTTGGCCGGATCGATGACTCCGGATTTGAGCATGTCGACATAGTCATCCTGGTTGATGTCGTAACCGATGGAATCGGTTTTTTCCGCCTTCAGACGTTCGACGATGACGGATCCTTCCAGACCGGCATTCTCCGCCAGCTGACGGACCGGGGCCTCCATGGCGCGGCGGACAATACTCACACCGGTCGCCTCGTCTCCCTTCAGCTTGATCTTATCGATCTCGGCGATCGTACGCAGCAAAGCGACACCGCCGCCCGGCACGATGCCTTCCTCGACGGCGGCACGCGTGGCATGCAGCGCGTCTTCAACTCGGGCCTTCTTTTCCTTCATTTCCGTTTCGGTAGCCGCGCCGACATTGATGATCGCGACACCGCCGGCCAGCTTGGCCAAACGTTCCTGAAGTTTTTCCTTGTCGTAAGAAGAATCCGTCGTTTCGATTTGATTGCGAATCTGTGCGATACGCGCCTTGATGTCGGCGGTCTTACCGGCACCTTCGACGATGGTGGTGTTGTCTTTGTCGATCTTGACCTTCTTGGCGCGGCCGAGATCCTTGATTTCCAAGCTGTCGAGTTTCAAACCGAGATCCTCGGTCACAGCCTTCGCTCCGGTGAGGATAGCGATGTCCTGTAACATGGCCTTGCGGCGGTCGCCGAATCCCGGCGCCTTGACAGCCGCGCAGGAAAGCGTCTTACGCATATTGTTGACAACCAACGTGGCCAATGCCTCGCCTTCCACGTCTTCACTGATGATCAGCAACGGCGCACCGGCTTTGGCGACCTGCTCGAGCACCGGCAGGATTTCTTTGATATTAGATATTTTCTTTTCGCAAATCAGGATAAAAGGATCATCCAGGATGCATTCCATTTTTTCCATATCCGTCGAGAAATACGGCGAAAGGTAGCCTTGATCAAACTGCATCCCTTCAACCACCTTCAATTCGGTATTGATCGTCTTGGATTCTTCCACGGTAATCACACCGTCTTTGCCTACGGTTTCAAACGCTTCGGCAATCTTTTTGCCGATCACATTATCGCTGTTGGCGGCGATGGTGGCGACCTGTTCGACTTCCGTGATGTTCTTCAGGTTGATCTTCTTGGACATGCTGCCGATCTTGCCGACAACCGCTTCAACGGCGGCATCAATCCCGCGCTTTAAAGCCATCGGATTGGCGCCCGCGGTGACATTCTTCAAACCTTCACGGTAAATGGCTTCGGCCAAAACCGTCGCCGTCGTGGTCCCGTCGCCGGCGTTGTCCGACGTTTTTTCGGCGACTTCCTTTACCATCTGTGCGCCCATATTTTGGTACGGATCCTCAAGTTCGATCTCCTTGGCAACCGAGACCCCGTCCTTGGTGACGGTGGGGGATCCGAATTTTCGGTCCAGTACGACGTTACGCCCTTTGGGTCCCATCGTAACCTTGACCGCACGTGCCAGTTTCTCGACCCCTTGCAGGATCTCGCGGCGTGCGGCATCACTGAATTCAAGCTGTTTAGCCATGTTTTTCTCCTTGGGTTGCTTCTTTAAGATTGACGCAGCGTTAACTCGTGACAACCGCGAAGACATCGTCTTCACGCATAATCAAATATTCCTGACCATCCTTGGTGGACACTTCGGTTCCGCTGTACTTTCCGTACAGGACACGGTCGCCTTTCTTCAGCTCCGGAGCCCTGACCTTTCCATCTTCGGTGACCTTACCCTTGCCGACCGCCACGACCTTTCCTTCCTGAGGCTTTTCCTTGGCGGTATCCGGGAGCACAATCCCTCCCTTGGTCTTTTCTTCGGCTTCCAGCGGTTTCACCAGAATTCGATCAGCTAACGGTTGAATCTCCATCCTGTGTTCCTCCCTTATGTATTGGGTTAATCCGACCAAACCGTCGAAATTATGATTAGCACTTGTGTCTTTGGAGTGCTAATTTATCAAAATATCCCCGAAAGTCAAGCAATTTTTGAATTTGTGGCTAAACCTAGTTATTTAAATGACTTGCAGA
Source organism: Candidatus Omnitrophota bacterium (assembly GCA_020429915.1). Classification (GTDB taxonomy): domain Bacteria; phylum Omnitrophota; class Gorgyraeia; order Zapsychrales; family Zapsychraceae; genus JAGOSC01. The sequence goes on from JAGQKV010000004.1 coordinate 82,072, forward strand.
CTTGCTTCAGCAGAGAGTCAAGCGCGGATATGGTGATGGTAACACAGAACCAACCCCTTGTGAACCAGGTGCGTGTCCACAGCCGGCGCGAGCTCGGACAGGAATTGGACCATCAAACGGGCATAGCCCCCCGTCACCACGATCCCCGGCCGCCCTTCGATATCGCGGCTGATACGCCGTACCAGACCGCGGCACATCTCTCCGTATCCGTAAACAAGCCCGCTAAGGATGCTGTGTTCCGTTGTCCGGCCGATCACCGATCGCGGCCGGCGAACCTCTTCAATCCGCGGCAACAAGGCCGCTTTACTATGGAGGGATTCCAGGGAAAGACGCATGCCGGGGACAATGATGCCGCCCATGTAATGCCCGTCGCGGGAAAGGACATCCAGAGTAATCGCGGTTCCGAAATCGATAATAATAGCCGGCTGACCAAAAAGTTTTTGCGCGGCATAAGCGCCGACCAACCGGTCGCGGCCCACTTGTGCCGGATCGCGGTACTTGTTGATCAGCGGTACATCCAGTTCCTCGCCGACGAAATGCGGTCGAATCCCTAAGTTCTTGGTGATCAGATTCCGTACCGACCTGTTCTTGGCGGGAACCACACTGCACACCAGGACCGCGGTCAGGTCATGGTTACCGCGACGGACAGTTGCCAAGACTTTTTTCATAGCGCCGGTAAATTCCCGCACCGGCTGATTCACATCCACATTTTCGGAGTAATATACGCGCAATCCCTTTAGCAGCGCGATAGACACGGCCGAGTTTCCTATGTCGACGGTCAGATACGTTTCCATTTCTTCCTCTTGTGCTTGCTCCGCCCTTTCCCGCTGCTTTTCGGTCGCAGATCGGCGGGATCGACGCCATGGTCGCGGATTTCCTTAATTTTATCGCGGATCATGGCGGCCTTTTCGAATTGCAGGTTCCGGGCCGCGGCTTCCATCTGCCCCTCCAGCTCGGATACGATATTGGAAAGCGTGTATTCCTCTTCCTTTTGTCCCGCGACATGCATGACGGTCTCCTCCGCCTGTTCGTAAGCGATATCCTCAATCCCCTCCCGGATCACCTTTTTGATCGTCGTCGGGGTAATGTTGTGTTCCTTGTTGAATGCCAGCTGAATCCGGCGGCGACGCTCGCACTCGTGGATGGTGGCCTTCATGGCCAGGCTCACCGTATCCGCATACATGATAACCAAGCCTTCCACATTGCGCGCCGCGCGACCCGCGGTCTGAATCAGGGAAGTCTGCGAACGCAGAAATCCTTGCTTGTCCGCATCAAAGATCGCCACCAGAGATACCTCGGGCAAATCGAGGCCTTCCCGTAGCAGGTTCACACCGACGAGGCAGTCGAATTTTTTGGTGCGCAACCCTTTTAAAATGGCGGAACGTTCGATGGTATCAATATCCGAATGAAGATACTTTACTTTGATACCCTGCTCGGCCAAATAGTCACAGAGGTCCTCCGACATGCGTTTGGTAAGAGTCGTGACCAGGACCCGCTGATCAAGGGCCGCCCGGTTGGCCACCTCCGCAACCAAATCGTCCACTTGCCCGGCCGTCGGCCGGATTTCAATGGGCGGATCGACGATACCGGTCGGACGGATGATCTGCTCGGCGACATGCGGGCCGCTTTTCTTGCGTTCATACGGTCCGGGGGTAGCCGACACGTAAATGGCCTGCGCGACAATCTTCTCAAACTCGGTAAATTTGAGCGGGCGGTTATCGAGACAGGACGGCAACCGGAAACCGTACTCCACCAGCGTATTTTTACGCGCCTTGTCCCCTTCGTACATGCCGCTAATTTGCGGGATCGTCACATGTGACTCGTCGATCAAGGTGACAAAATCCTCTGGGAAATAGTCGATCAGACAAAACGGACGGCTGCCCGGAGGCCGTCCGGACAGGGCCTGCGAATAGTTTTCAATACCGTGGCAGTAACCCATCTCACGCATCATTTCCATGTCATAACGTGTCCGCGAATTTAACCGTTGGGCCTCGGCGAATTTGCCCTGGTCTTTGAGAAAACGCAACCGCTCCTTGAGTTCCGCTTCTATCTGGACCATCGCCTCCTCGATCCGCGGAGGCGAAATCAGGTAGTGTTTGGCCGGATAAATGGCGGCCTGCTCCAGCACCTGAATCTCATTTCCCGAGACCGGTTCAATTTGGGTAATCCGTTCAATCTCGTCGCCGAAGAATTCGATACGCAGCGCGTCCTGGCGATAGGCCGGATAGACTTCTATCGTATCGCCGCGCACACGGAGTTTCCCCCGGGTAAATTCGTAATCGTTGCGCTCATACTGCATGTCCACGAGTTTAAGAATCACCTCGTCCCGGTCCATCTCTTCACCGGTGTTCAGGTACAGCAAGAACTGCTGGTAGTCTTCCGGCGAGCCCAGATTGTAGATGCATGAAACGCTGGCCACGATAATAACGTCGCGGCGCGTCATCAGTGAAGTGGTCGAAGACAGCCGCAGGCGATCCAGACGGTCGTTGATGGAGGCGTCCTTCTCGATATAAATGTCGGTTTGCGGGATGTACGCCTCCGGCTGATAATAATCATAGTAGCTGACAAAATACTCGACGGCGTTGTGTGGAAAGAATTCTTTAAACTCACTGTAGAGCTGCGCAGCCAGGGTCTTGTTGTGCGAGATCACCAGCGTCGGACGGTTGATTTTTTCCACCACATTAGCCAGCGTAAAGGTCTTGCCGCTGCCAGTAACCCCCAGCAGCGTCTGATGCGGCCGTTTCTGCTCGATGCCCTGAACCAGATTTTCCACGGCATCCAGCTGCTCGGTGACCGGCTTGAACTTGCTTTTAAGGAGAAACTTTTCCATGGGAATCGCGGCCGGCGCACCCTGCGGCCCGCCGCTGCCTTTGCCGGAACGGCGTTTATTTGAGAGCGTTGTTCACGGCCTCAAAGATTTGCGCGGCCGCGCGGGGGTGTTTGTAATTCTTCGTCTTCATGAAGGTCATCGAATTGATGGTCACGAAACGCAGCTCCATTTCCGTTTGCTTCGGCTGACTGGTGCTGCGCAGGAACACGTTGGCCCGGTGATAGCGCGTTCCGAGAATGTAAGGATGTTCTTTAATATCGGTAAACAGCAGGAGTTCGCGCCCGCCTTCATCCCGAATCGAGCTGTGTTCATACACGGTCGGGTCCGTCTCGTCGACCACGGTCCATCCTTTCGCGTTAAGGACCTGCTTGACCGCTTCCAGGGTGTCATCAAAATTGGCGTAGATGACCTGCGTTTGCGGATGATCGTCCTTGATATAACTCGGAATGTTAACCGTCGTGCAACCGCTGAGCAAAACGGCCAGCGCGAACAACCAGCTTGTTTTTTTCATCCTTTGCCCTTAGCAAATCTTGCCGTGTTTGTAGGGGCGGCTCAGATTCTTGATCGACTTCTTGGCGATCTCCGCTTCGATGTCAATCTTCAATCCTCCGCATAAATCGAACAGGCGGATAAACGTATCGGCAATTTCCTCACGGAAATTGTCATGGTCCTCTTGCCGGTAACCCTCCATGGCCTCCCCGATCTCGGTGACCACCAGCATCAGGGCCTCGCCGATGTTGCGTTCCTGATCCCAGAATCCCTTTTCCCGGGCAATCCCATGGCAAATTTCACACATTTCCGTAATCGTTTTCCCTTTAAGTTCGGTTTCTTGCACAGAGGACCTCCATATCGTTGGGTAGGGTTGAATGAACGGTAATAGCCTTCTTGGTTACGGGATCCCTCCACTGCAGGGATGCGGCGTGCAATGCCGGCCGCCGGAATTTCACCGGATACTTGCGGGCGACGGAATACTTGCGGTCGCCGACCAAAGGATGCCCGAGCTCGCTGAATTGAATGCGGATCTGGTTGGTCCGCCCGGTGACCGGCCGAACCTCCAATAGACTGAAATCTTTAAACTCGGTGATCACCTGATACAGCGAAACGGCCGGTTTGCTTTTTGAGAACCGGCTATATTTTATCCGATCCGGCTGCGAAATGAAACCCTCAATTTTGCCTTTCTTGCGTTTTAAACGCCCCTGAACGGCCGCCAAATAGACCTTCTCGATTTCCCTGCGGCGGAACAGCTCCATCATCCGCTGTTGCGCTTTCTTTCCGACCGCGTACATGATCACGCCGCTGGTGTCCCGGTCGATCCGGTGACAGGGGTACAGCCGGGACTGGCCGGCCCTGTCACGGTGCTGAAAATTTACGATATCCGTCAGACAGGGCTTGTCGTCGCCCGGGGCCGGAATGACCAGCACACCCGCCGGTTTGTCGAATATGATGATGTCGTTATGACGGAAAAGGACGGGGACGGCCTTGGTTAAGGCCCGAGATAAAGAATCTTCGCGTGGGGGTTTATTCTGACGGGGACTCATTCTCCGGATAAAATTTGTCCTCGATCATGGCGATCAGATAGTTCAATTTACGGATCAAGATGATCGGGAACACGATAAACCACACCAACAGGCAGGTTTGCAGGATCATGGCCAAAAATAATTGGCCTTCGCTAAGGGGGACATTCAGTGTAGATTCCATGGGGTATTTCCTGGCCGGACCGGAACGGCCGAACCGTTATTTGGATTCGAGATAAGAGCTGACATAGTCCGCGATGCTTTCGGCATCGCGCTGGGCGATCTCGCTGAAGAAAATAGCGATGTTGTGATCATCGCTCGCAGCGATCTGCTCGGCCCGCACGACCACGCCCTGAGCCATGATCTGCTTGGTCACGTCCTTGCCGTTCTTGCGCAGCGGCAGCAGCAGGCAGACCTTCAGTTTGGTCATAGGCTCAATGTAGCGGTTGACTTTGCAATACAGACCGGAACGGCTGATATTGGCCGTTTCAGTGACCATATCACCGTTATTCTGAGAAATCCGTATGGGGATGTTGTTGCCTAAGCGGGGGTCTTTTCTGCGTTCGTGCGGTGGAGGTGATGTTACCACAACTATACCTCATTATCCCGTTTCGGGCGTTTGGCGTTCGCACCCGCGGCTAGCTGAGCGGATCAGGGAAGACTATTCCTTCCCTTCCTCCTCCTGAGCCTTAAGCTTGGCTTCAAACGCCCTGAAGGCGTTCTTATTTAAGAAGTACTTCCCGTTGCGGTAATATCTTCTGGATCGCTTCAATGTCGTTCCCGTTTGTGCGCACTTTTTGCTGATATCTTCTTTTTCGTCGGCCATAACGTCTTCAGTCTCCTGTCAGTTCTCCGGCGGCGGCCTAAATGGCAGCGGCCACCATGCCGCGGATCTTTTTTTTCTCTTCTGGAATGATTTCCGGATCGGCAAATGTGACGCCCGCCTGGTATTGATCGCTGTACGGGATTTGCGATACCCATACGATCCGGCCCCGGCAGTCTACATTTTGACCCGGTCTAAGTGCAATGTTAAGAACAACTTCAGTACCAAGAGGCAGGAATTCCGGAAGCCTCAGGCGCAGGCCGGACTCCGATATGTCGTAGGCCACGGTACCGGCGAAATGACCGGGGTCTAATAATTCGTAGCGCACCGGCTCTTTAAATGTTATCCTTTTAGCAAGGCGTCGTTCTTCGGCAGTCTTCATAGTCGCGCAACCTCTTGCTCTTTACATGCCTTGAATTTAGTCTGCATTATAGCACAAACGGTTTGACAGACAACGCTTTTTTTGTCACCGTTTGAACCCCCCGGGAGAGCTCGTTCAAACCTTTAACTTCTTACATCACAAGGGATTAAGATCTCACACCCGAAGCACAATTCTGCAAATCTGGGTTTACCCGCCCCCGCCCGCGTGATATAATTCGAGCAAATGTACAAAGAATTCTACAATTTCCGTGAGAATCCGTTCAACATCACCGCCGATCCGGATTTCTTCTTCTCAAGCGTTCAACACAAGGAAGCCATGACCCACCTTGTCTATGGCATCCAGCAACGCAAAGGGATCATTGCCATCACCGGGGAGATCGGAACCGGCAAGACCACACTCTGCCGCACAGTTCTTAACCAGCTGGATGAAACCATCAAGACCGCGCTGATCCTCAATCCGAATTTTTCCGACCTTCAACTCCTGCGGCTGATATTACAAGACCTGGGCATCCGCACCTCCGCCCGCAGTAAATACGATATGATCGATGCCCTCAACGAGTTCCTATTGGAGGAAACCAGCGCCGGGAACAATGTGGTGGTCATAATAGACGAAGCGCAGAATCTCAAAGTCAGCCAGCTGGAGCAGGTCCGCCTGTTGTCGAACCTGGAAACAGAGAAAGAAAAACTGCTGCAAATTGTCCTGGTCGGTCAGCCGGAGCTCATCGACAAATTGAAGCTCAACCAGTTGCGTCAGTTAAATCAGCGCATCGCCGTCCGCTATCACATCAGCTCCCTGACCCTGGACGAGATGAAGAACTACATCCGCCACCGCCTTGAAAAGGCGCAGCCCCCCGCAGATGAAGACCACCGCATCCGCTTTACGGATGAGGCTCTGGAGGCCATTTTTCATGTCTCACGCGGAACCCCCCGCATGGTCAATGTCCTGTGTGACCGGGCCTTGCTGGCCGGATATGCGGCCGAGACGTTTATCATAGACCACAACATCATTCATCGTTGCTCAAGGGAGGTCGGACAAAAATGAGTATCATCAATGATGCCCTGAAACGCGCACAACAACGGATGAAAAAAGGCGGCGAGGACACGCCGCCCGAGAACAGCTCGGTGCAGGATCTCACACGCGAACAGAAACCGCCCTCCGTTCAGCATCCTCATCCCCACGCTCATCCACATCCGCGTCCCAAACCGGAAGGCGATAAACCGTCTCTAAAGAAGAAAAAAGTCTGGTACCGGACCGTCTCGGCACTGGTCGTGACCTTTTTCTTTATCACCGGCATCCTGCTGGCCACCCTTTTCTTTTTAATGAAGCGCTCCGCCACGGAAACCGATCCGACCGCGGTGCTGCGCCGTGAATACATGCCCAAACCGCTTAAGCGGAACTTTAAACCCGGTGAACTCGTCCTGTCGGGCACATCATTCGTGGAAGACAAGCGCGTCGCCCTGATCAACGACGGCATCTATGAGGTTGGGGATATCGTGGAAGGCTACCGGGTTACTTCGATAGAGCTTAAGGAAGTACAGCTGGAAAATCTGCGCGGCGACAATGCGATCGTCCTGCGGACCCGTAGCAATAATTAGGCACTACGCCATATACTTGCGAATGGCGGACTTGATGATATCGTCGCCGATGCCCTCGACGACCTTGACCTTACCGAGCGAAGTCACCAAAACGAAACGGTTCCTGCCGGAAACAAATTTCTTGTCATGACGCATCACACGCATGATGTCAGCCACCTTCTGCCGACTGACTCTCTCAGGCAGCCCTATATGATCGATTAAGGAATTGATACGCTGCACCGTGGGAGATTTAATCATTCCCAATTGCATGGAGATATCCGCCGCCATGCGCATTCCGATCGCGATCGCCTCACCATGGTCATATTGACGAAATCCTCCGACCGCCTCAATGGCATGCCCGATGGTATGTCCGAAATTCAGGATACTCCGGATCCCCTTGGTCTCCTTCTCGTCAGCCAGCACAACATCCGTCTTGATCTGACTGCAGCGCTGTACGATATGCAGTAATGTCCTGCGGTCCCACGCAAAGACTTTCGGGAAATGCTTTTCGATGTAGACAAAGAGTTCTCTGTCCCGGATGATGCCGTACTTCACGGCCTCCGCGAATCCGTTGCGTAGCTGGCGCGGCGGAAGCGTCCTGAGCAGGGCGGTGTCGCTAAAGACCATTTTAGGCTGATGAAATGCCCCCATCAGATTCTTGCCGATGCTCAGGTCGACCCCGGTCTTCCCTCCGATCGACGAATCGATCTGCGCCAGGAACGTCGTCGGCACCTGGACATACGGGATGCCCCGCTTGTACGCAGCGGCCACGAAGCCGGCCAAATCCCCGATGACGCCGCCGCCGAAAGCGACGATAAAAACCTGCTTCATGACGTCATAACGGGCAATCTGTTCAATCAGGTCGACCGCGACCGCCGCCGATTTGCTTTTTTCTCCGTCCGGGACAATCAACTCTTTGACCGCAAAACCGGCCTCACGCATAGTGCGCGTCAGGACGCGGCCATGAAATTTCTTGATCACCGGTGAAGTAATAACGACCGCATCGTGACCGATCTTAAGGGACTTTAGGGTCCGGCCCAGATCCGGCAGGCAGTCATGGCCGATGCGGATCTTGTAGGGGTTTGCTTTGAGGGTCATCGCCACCGTTCTCATACGTGGACTCCCAGGACGGTCATCGTGGCCTCAACCGCCGGCAACACAATCCGCTGAAACAGGCCGAGCGGCAGCAGGGCAAACACGATAAATACCCCGTAGGGCTCCAGCCGGCTGTATGCACGGGCCTGCCGGTTAGGCAATAGCCCCATGACCAATCGTGACCCGTCAAGCGGCGGAATGGGCACCATATTGAAAAAGGCCAGCACCAGATTTATGTAAATGACGATAAACAAAACGGTCTCCACATACGGGTGAGGACTGAGCTGCAAGAGCAGACTGGCCACAAGGGCGACGACGACATTAACCGCCGGACCGGCCATGCCGACGTAAATAATCCCCCGTTTGGGATTTCGCAGACGGGCAAAATTGACAGGTACCGGTTTGGCCAGCGCGATCGGCGGGAACGGACTTCCCAACAGGCGCAGTCCGATCAGTAAAACCGGCAGCAAAACGGTGCCGAACAAGTCCACGTGCCTGATCGGATTGAGGGTCAACCGCCCCATAGACTTGGCCGTGGGGTCACCGAGCCGGTTGGCAGTCCACGCGTGCGCGTACTCGTGAATCACAAAGGAAGGAAACAGGATAATCAGGATCAAAAGGATTTCGACAGTACCCGGCACGCAGACCTCTTGGAACGTGATTTAAAGGACGAGTTGAATCCGCGACACAACGACCACGGGATGATCAAGCCCGGCAGCGGGGTCTTGCTTAAGGTGGCCTTCAATCTTGACGCGATAGTTGACGAACGGCTTCAACAGCTGGCTGAAACCGTCCAGATAGTAGGTTCCGTCACCGTTGTTGACCAGCGTGTATTCGAATCCGTTTTCCGCGGTGTTTTCTGTGAGGACGCCGGTGAAAGCGGTCTGCATCGTCGGAGTGGGTTCCGGTTCGGGTTCCGTGGACATCTCCAACTCTTCTGCCGGCGGCTTCGGGGGGACAGCCTTCTCTAACACGGCCAACTCTTTGGCGTCGAGCCAGCGGTCGGCCTGCACATCGGAAGAAACAAAATCGATAAAGTCTTCTCTGATCCAGCCGTACGTTTCCGGAATAGGACGGATGCGCAACCATTTTTCGTCGGAACCATCAACAACCAGGACGCGATCGCCTTCGTTGGCCTGTCCCAGGACCGAAAAATTAATACCGGCACCGCCGCGCACATTGACCCGGTCTGCGGTCACCTCCCCCACCTGCGCGCTGATCATACGCACATATTCGCGCGTTAGATAGCTCTTGGCGTCTTTGGGTAGGCGGACTTTGTACCAGCTGAAACTCTTCTCCTCGACAATAACGGCCTGGTCCATTTTGGCCTCGCCGAGACTCTCAAAGTTCCGGCTCTGGCCGGCGCGGATATTAACCGATTTGACGTTGATCTTCCCGGCGAAAGGAAAAAATTCCTGCTGGGCGCACGACGGGCCCGGAACCCCCAGCAGTGCCGTGGTCAACATTAGTGTGCAGATAAGGTGGATACGGTTACGCGCGGGGAAAGGCGGGCGATGCGGAATCTTACTTGCCCTTCTTCTCGTCATCCTTGGCCTCGGCCTTTTTCTTGCGACCGGCTTTGACCTTGACGATTTTGGTCTTGGGAAGTCCGACCACACTCATGTCGTCGCTCCACTTCCCTTTCTTCATCAGGTCCTTGATCCGTTCGATGCGTGTCAGAACAGTGCGCTGTTGCGCTCCGGCAGAATCAACCTTTAACGATGGGTGTAATGACATTTTAAAATCTCCTCACTAGGCAGTCTTTATAGCGTTCACTAAGTCTCCGGGAATAATTCTTGGCTTCCGCGGCCTGGTTGAACTGGCCTACGGTCACGATGGCGTAATCCCCTTTGCGCAGAACAAATGTTTCGTAGCCCTTGTCCTTCAGCCACGAGGCTTCCCGTTGCGCGGAGGTATCCTTCTTAAACGAGGCCACCTGGATCGTGAATTTATCATCGTCCACAACCTCTTCCGGCAATTTGATTTGCATCACCTCTACGCGCTCCGGCTCCGGTTCGGGGACGGCCGCCAACTCCTCCGGCAACTCGAAAACCTCGGTTTTCTCCGGCACAGAGCTGACTATTATAGCAGGTTCCGCCGCAATGTCAGCAACAATTTTCGGGTCCTCCGAGACGGAATCGCCCCCTCCCCGGCCCTGCCGGACCCCCAGACAAAAGCACGTGACGTTGGTGATAATCAGAAATAGGCAGATCCCTACGATATGTTCGGTCTGCAGGCGGATCGTGCGGGGCTGGAGATAGCTTAAATTGGGATGGTATTCAGGCCGCTTCCCGTGGGGAAACAGCTCAAATTGGTTATGAATATTACTATCAGACATGTGTCCAATTATAATACTACTGTTTCATCGAACACAAGTAATTTCTGAATTTTTTCTGCCGCGTAAGTTCTATAAATGCTTCCACCACCTTAGGATCGAACTGCGTACCGCTGTGGAGCTTGAGTTCCCGGAGCGCATCCTGGAAGGTCAGTTTTTTCTTATAGGGCCGGTCGGAAATCATAGCCAGGAAAGAATCCACAACCGCGATGATGCGCGCCCCCTGCGGGATCTGCTCCTTGCGCAACCCGGACGGATAGCCTGATCCATCGTATTTCTCGTGATGATAAAGAATGATCGGCAAAACCGGTTTGAGAAAGTCGACCGGTTTAATCAATTCCACAGCGCGGGCGGGCTGATCGCGGATCAGCTTAAACTCCTCCGGGGTCAGCTGACTGGATTTCGATAAGACATCGTACGGGATATCAATGGCACCGGCATCGCGCAAAATACTGGCATGATACAAATTGTTCACCTGGTCAGAAGATACGCGCAGTTTCTCGCCGAGCATACTGACGATATTGAAATAATTTGAGGTGTTTTTCTTGATCGCCGACGAGCCCTGCTGCTGCAACAACCCCCCGATAAACTTGATGCTCTCCAGGATTGTCTTCTGCTGCATTTCATAAAGTTGCAGGTTCTTAATCGCCGTAACGGATTGTTCGGTTACGACAGAAAGCATATCCCGGTCGAAATCGTTGAACGGATCCTCCCCCCGCTTGCGCTTTACGTAAATCGCACCGACGATATCGTCGGCAACGAGCGGAATTCCGATCAGACTTTTCTCAAACACGGAAAATCCCTGCAGCATCCGCTCTTCTTTGGGCGTGAGTTCGTTCAAATCCTTACGTTTATCCAGCAGAATATTGATGCGGTTGTCGAATACGGCTTTGAGGATGACCCGTTTTTTGCTGGGATCGAGCAGGAGTATCGTCGACGAGCTCGTCTTGATGAATTGACACAGCAGCCGGGTCAGACGCAATATCAACTCGCGGACGTTGTAAGTTGAGTTGACCAGGCGGTAAACCATGTGCACCGCCGAAAGGACCAACTTATACTTTTTTGAATGGATTGAAGAGTTTTTCATGTTCGTCCAATGCGGAGCGGTCGGTCATGCCCGCGATGTAATTGCATATGATGGGTCGCGCCCTGATTTGCAGCTCCTTCAACTCCTGCCCGCCCATCTCATCGAGCATTGTCTTGCCCGCGCGCGGCCAGTACCGGTAGGGCAGCTGGTCCGGATTCTCCAGATAGGCCATGAAGATGCCCCGGATAACCCGCCGTGCTTTTTCCGTCATCCGCAAGACTCGATAATGCGAATAGAGCTTGTCCATTAACAGTTTTTGCAAAAAGTTTCGCCTCTTTTTCATCGTCGGAGAAAAATCGATCAGAGGCTCAGGCAACTCCTGCAGGTGATATTTCTTGACCTCTTCCGAACTCTGCAGTGCCGCTTTTTTCAGCTGTGCCAGGGAATTCTCCAGCAAGTCTCGCGTTTGCGTATCGATGAGAAACTTAACGACCTGGTATTTCAGCATCTCCTTGTTCGTCGGATCCAGCTGCGCGTCGATCTTCTCGTACGAATCCCGCCACAGATCGCTGTCCATCAAATCGTCCTTGGTGATGCATCCTGAAGTTAATCCGTCGTCGATGTCATGCGACAAATACGCCAGTGCGTCAGCGATGTCGACCACCTTCGCTTCCAGGGTGGGGCCGATATTCTTGTATCGGTCCAATTCACCACTGATATCGTAGGTGGTTTCATGTTTCAGTATCCCCACGCGGACTTCTTCGGTCAAATCCAATCCGTTGAATTTCGGATAGCGTTTCTCGAATTCGGTGACAATTTGATAGCTGCGGAAATTATGGTCGAATTGCTGTCCGGCCTCCTTCATCAGATCGTTAAGCGCCTTTTCTCCGGCGTGCCCGAAGGGGGGGTGGCCCAGATCATGCGCCAAAGCGATAGCCTCGATCAAATCTTCGTTGAGACGCAGGCTGCGGCCGATGGTGCGGGCGATCTGCGCGACCTCGATGGTGTGCGTGAGCCGGGTCCGATAGTAATCTCCTTCGAGGATGACAAAGACCTGCGTCTTGTACTCCAGCTTACGGAAGGCCTCGGAATGGACTACCCGGTCCCGGTCGCGCTGGTAACAGGTGCGCACGAGGTGTTGGGAGTTGTCATGTTCGCGGCCGTTGGAGTCCTTACTACGCATGGCGTAGGGCGCCAGCGTCCGGTCCTCGAGGGCTTCAATATCTTCTCTGGTATGCATCGACGAGCCTCTTGTGGACCTCTTTCAATGATTGAGAAATCACCTTGGTGTCTGCCGTGACCGGCATAAAATTGACATCACCTTGCCAGCGGGGAACGATGTGCATATGAACATGCCCCGGAAAACCGGCACCAGCCTGCTTGCCCAGATTGATACCGATGTTCAGCCCCTGGGCGGATACCGCATCGCGCAACAGCGCCTTGCCGATTTCCATGGCCTCGTAGAAATCGGCCCGCTCGGCCGCCTTCATTTTAGCGGTGTCATTGACGTGACGGTAAGGGACAATCATCAGATGACCGTTGTTGTAAGGGTAGATGTTAAGAACGGCGTAACAGTATTCGCGACGGAAGATCACGAAATGACTACGGTCCCGGCGTTTTTCCTTGGCGATGTTGCAGAAGACGCAGCCCGTCTGCTTACCGACAAGACTCGTCACGTACTTCGATCGCCACGGCGCCCACAGCTTATCCATTACATTTTCACTTTCACTATTTTCGGAAAGATTTGTTTGTCCTTGATGTCGATGATGCCGTAAGAACAATAGGGCGCCAGAACCATGTCATTCGGACTACCCGGGTTGAAATAAAGGACCTTATTGATGGTTTCGTTGCAGGGGATGTGGGAATGACCGAAGATCACGATATCCACTTTACTGCTGCGAAACTCCCGGATGGCATTGTTAAGTGTATCTTTCGGCGGACCGTAGCTGTGGAAAAGCCCGATCATAAAATCTTCGCATTTAAAAATCTGCCGCTGGGGCAAGATATCGCGAAGATGGGAATCGTCCATGTTCCCCACCACCGCCTTTACTTTAGTGATTTTCTGAAAAACTTCAAGTTCTTTTGTCGTGCAGAAATCGCCCGCGTGGATGATCATGTCCACCTTCTTGAAGTCATTCAGCATTTGCCGGGGAATATCGAGGGAATGCGTGTCCGCCACCACACCTATTTTCATCGCAAAATACTGGGTTTGTCGAATAATGTTACCAAGGCCTTGATTTCTTCCTCATTCCAAATCCAAAACCGCTCCTGCAGCGCCCTGAGCCGGGTGTGCTGGTCAAGCTCGGACAGGGATATCATCAGGCATTTTTCCGGTTTCCTTTCAAGCCTTTTGGCCTCGGCCACGATCGCGCTGACGTCCTGCTCCTTAAAGCCGTCCTCCTTGAGCACGATCAGCCATGTCGAATTGTCGGTATGGGCCTGAATGACGTCGATGAGCAGGCCGTGCTCATCGGCAACGGTCGCCGGGCTCAGATCACGGAAACTCGGCAGCCGGTATTTTCGGCCGTTCAGATCGAGCGATTCGTTGACAAGACAATTCAGCAGCTCCAGAATCCGGGACGAGAAGGCCTTTTGGGACGTATCCTGAAAGTTTTCGACGTACAGCTGGAATTCCGCCCGGAACTGCTGCCGCTGTTTATCCGGGGTGAGCTCGATTTCATTGAGGCGCCGCTGGAAAACAAATTTGATCCAATAACGAAACAATTTGTCTTTAAAGTAATGTAGCTTCCCGTTGCGGAAAATGATCCCTTCATCCTGCAGCCGGCGCAGCGACTTGGTCAACTGGGCCTTATTGATGTCTACCTCGTCGAGCAACTCCTCATTTCGCTGCAAACCGTTGGCCAAAGCTATCAAAACCGGGCCGGCTACCCGGTTACCTTTACCTAAACACAACTCGTTCATAATCAGTTCGAAGTGTCGGCTGATAACTCCCCAACGGTCGAACAATGTGTTCTCGACCGCCTTCGCGATCAGGGGAAGATAGATTTCTGATTGCTGGAATCTGGCGCGCAGATTCATCACCTCCCGGCAGACAAGCTGCAGATACAGCGGATATCCGCCGGTAAACTCCGTCAGAAAGTGGCAAAGTTGATTGCCGATTTTGTGCCCCTCCAGAAGATGTTCGATGAAATCCTGACTGTGACGGTGGTCAAAGGCATCCATCTCGACCATTTCAAAGTTACCGAACAAGAGCGACAACTTTTCCGCGAGAATTTTCTGAGCCGAATACTTGTATGAACTGGAAAGGATATAGAGACAATTCTTCTGAGTCATGATCTTGGAACTCAAGCTCGTGAAGACATCCGGCACCCCAAACTCGTCCAGCACCTGAAATTCATCGAAGATCAGGACGCAAAATTGTCCCGACTCGTAGGTATATATTTCGGGAACCGTCATCAGCCCGAAAAACGAGGAAGCCATCTTCCCCTTCCCTAAGTTCAGCTGGATATTCCGGATCACCTCGACCGTCTCCGGCAGATACGGCTTGGCCTCTTCCAGCAGCAGGTTGAGATCATCATGGACCGGCTGGCCTCTGTTCTTCAGAAAGTGATACAGCAGGCTGGCGCTGAACTTCTGGAAGAAATAGAAAATATCTTTGTTCTCAAGATCAAGATAGACCGGCGTCACCTTGCTGTCGTCAAGATTGTGCAGAAACTCCTGCAAGACGGCGGTCTTCCCCACGTGCCGGTATCCGATCAGGGCCACATTCTGGCGATACCCTTCCTTAAGCCCGCCGACCCGTTTTTTCAGCAGGTCAAGGATCTCTCCCCGGCCGTGGAAATGATGTTCAAATTCGATTTCACTCATGGCAAATAGTAAAGCGGATTATCTCCCTTATCGTTCTTACGAATCTGAAAATGCAGGTATGCCAATCGGTCATGCTCACCCACCCGGGCGATAGGATCATGTTTGAATACATAATCTCCCAATTTGACCAGGACCTCGGCGTTTTTGGCATACACGGAATAAAAACCGTCCTGATGATCGATCACCACGGTATAGGCCTGGCCGGGGATGTAATCGGCAAGCACGACTTTCCCGGAACGTGCGGCCCGCACCACCTCACCGCGCTGCGCCTTGATATCGATTCCCGGCGAGGCGATACCGTCTTTACGCTTCTGGTGAAAATAGTGGATGACCTGACCGCGCAACGGCCACACAAAATCATCCTTCGTTTCTTCATCGTCGATGTATATCTCTTTGACGGCATCGGCCCCGGGAATGAATACCAGCTGGTTGACCTCGATCTCGGCAATGTTGGGAATATTATTCGATCGCACAATCTCGTCGATAGTTACATTGTAGGCCTTGGCAATCCGCCAAATAGTCTCTTTCTTGTTAACCTTGTGGTAGATGCCTTCCGGCTTGAGATTGGGCGGGGGTAAAACGAGCGTCGGCGGGGCCGGCTGGGTCGTCCGGCACCCGGACAAAGGGGCGACCATAACCAGAACGAGAATAAAAAACTTTCGGTTGGCCATCATCATGCGTGTTCGACCTTCATCATCGGGTTGATGATACCTTTGAATTCCGTCACGGCCCGCGTCACGTCTTCGGCCCGGCAGATGGCCCGGCAAACAGCGAAATGGGTTACACCGACGGCCAAAAGCTTGTCGATATTTTCCGCGGTTATCCCTCCGATTGCGTACACGGGCACCGGGGTCTCCCTCACCACCTGTTCCAGCAGTGTCAAATCCATAGGTGAGCGATCGGGCTTGGTCAGGGTCTTGAACACTGATCCAAAACCGATATAATCAGCCCCCTCCGCCACGGCGCGCCGGACCTGCGCAATGGTCTGACAGGAAGCCCCAATGACATATTTGTCTCCCAGCAGGCGCCGGGCCTCCGGCAACGGAAGGTCTTCCTGACCGAGATGAACACCGGCGGCCCCAACGGCATGGCATATATCGGCCCGGTCGTTGACAATAAACGGTGTCCGCGGATTCATGCCGGCCAGTATCTCCCGGGATAGCCGCAGGACGTCTCGACCTTCTCCGCCTTTGTAACGCAGCTGCAGGGGCGCCGCCCCGGCACAGCCGGCCGTGCGGGCGATCCGCGGTAACTCCGCCGGATCATTCACGGCAGCATCCAGGATCAGGTACAGATTAGATTCGGCTAATAACCTTTTTTTCAATGGCATACAGTTGATATCGCAAGCGCTTAAGCTTACGGGCCGCAGGGGCCGTAAACAGCTTGGCGCATTCTTCCAATACGCGGACCGATTCCTTGGCCCTCTGTGAATTAGCATAAAAGATATCACCGCCATCCCGCCGGCGAAACTCGGAGGGCGTTGATCCGCGGCCTACGTCCGTTTCAATCGAACGGGCCTGAATCAGGCTTTTGATCTCGAGCTCGACCACGGCTGTCGTGAGTTTATGGCGGATATCCTTGTATTGCCGGGTCAGCGCCGGAGCGTCCAGATAAAACCGGCACATATCTTCGCACACCCGCAGGGCTTCCTTCGCCCGGTTGAAATTGGCGTCAATAAGACGGTATATCTTTTGTTGACTTACTCGCGGCACGTCTTCCTGATCTTCGCAATAATCGCAGTCGTTGAACAACCTTTTTCAAACTGTATGAATTCCACCCGGCCGCCGGCGGCCTTCACCACGTCTTCACCGACGATCCCCTTGCCTTTCCAGTCTGCCCCTTTGATCAAGACGTCCGGCCGAACAACCTTGATAAGGCTCAACGGTGTCGGAGCGGTAAAGAGACACACATAATCCACGCTTTCAAGCGCGGCTAAAACCCGTGCCCGGTGACGCTGCGGATTAAGAGGGCGTTGAAGCCCCTTGATTCTGCGGACGGACGCGTCGCTGTTCAGTCCCACGACCAGAATCCTGTCCTTTTTCTTCGCCTTCTCCAGATACGCCACATGACCGAAGTGCAGAATATCAAAACACCCGTTGGTAAAGGCGATGACACGCCCTTCCCGGCGGTGACGGGCCAGCCGGGTGATCAAAGCGGAGGCGGAAACGATCTTATTTTTCGACATGCGTCTTTTCGCCGATTTGGTTTTCGACCAATTCGCATATCGTATGATAGATACACATATGTGATTCCTGAATCCGCGCCGTCGACTGCGAGGGAACGTCAATGTGCACGTCCGCCATCCCCTTCAGTTTTCCGCCGCCGCATCCGGTCAACACGATCGTCTTTAATCCCTGCTTCCCGGCCTGCTCGATACCGGCAATCACATTCTCCGAATTGCCGCTGGTTGAGAATCCGAAAGCGATGTCGCCGGGGCGGCCCAAGGCTTCGATTTGCCGGGAGAAAACGATACGATAATCATAATCATTGCTCAGACACGTCAAGATCGACGAGTCGGTGGTCAGGGCAATCGCCGCCAGGGCCCTGCGCTCCTTCTGAAACCGGCCGATAAATTCCGCGGCGACATGCTGGCTGTCCGCCGCCGAACCGCCGTTGCCGAAGAAAAGGATCTTGCCGTGCGACTTCAGCGAATGGATAATCATCTCCACCGCTTCTACGATCAGTTCCACATTTTGCGTCAAGGTTTCCTGCTTGACGGCCCGTGATTCCTCAAAGATTTCTTTTATGCGGTCTTTCATAGTCTAAACTAGGCGGCAAACACCTTGGCGATTTCATAAATATCGGGTTCGATCGCCTTGTGCTTGCTTACCGCGTCCTTGATAGGAAAAGCGTTGAGTTTGTTCTTATGGATGGCCACCATGAATCCGTATTTATCCTGTTTGATCAATTCAATAGCATAAAATCCGAAACGGGTGCTGATGATCCTATCAAAGGATGTGGGGGCCCCGCCGCGTTGTATGTGACCCAAAACACTCACGCGCGTCTCGAAGCCGGTCTTGCTTTCGATCAGATCGGCAACCATTTCACCGACACGGCTGACCCGGTGATTACGGATATTCTCTTCGTGTTCCTGTTGATTTGAATGCCCCTCAATCACGGCGCCTTCGGCAATAACTATGATACTGAATGTTTTACCGCGCTTATGCCGCGCGCGCAGCGAATCACAGACCAAATCGATATTTACCGGATATTCCGGCACGAGAATAATGTCGGCCCCGCCGGCGATACCGGCTTCGAGCGCGATCCATCCGGTATACCGGCCCATAACCTCGATAACGATGATCCGATGATGACTCTCGGCGGTGGTGTGCAACCGGTCGATGCACTGCGTGGCGATATTGACCGCCGTATCGAACCCGAAGGCATAATCCGTTCCGGTCAACGAATTATCCGCCGACTTAGGCACGCCGATGATCGGCAGATCAAACTTTTCGTACAACTCCAGAGCGATCTTAAGCGTGTCTTCTCCGCCGACCGCAATCAGCGCATCCATGCCGCTACGTTTAAAATTATCGGCGATCTGCTGATTCATGCTGTCTTTTAACGGCGGGATAATGCGGCTTGTTCCGAGGATCGTACCGCCCCGGTCCAGAATGCCCGAGACGATTTGCAGGTCGAGTACCCGCATGTCATTTTGCGCCAGGCCAGTCCAACCGTTCTTGATACCGGTAACCACATAACCTTCCGAAACAGCCTTGCGCACCACCGCCCGCAGTACTGAGTTCATACCCGGGCAGTCGGCGCCTCCTGTCAGCACTCCTATTTTCTTCATAACGTCTCCTTCGTGAGCCCGGCTTACGCCCGCGGGCCCTGAAACGGGACCACCGGTCCGTCAGGCTTGTCAGTACCCGGCCCGGCTGTCTCCGTCTTTTCCGGCGACCTGACCGCGGGCGCCGGCTTGACCGGCACCGGCAGCGGAGCCGGCGGTTTGCTTCGTTTCTGTTGAATCTTGTTCACGTAAACGGCAATATCGATCTTTTGGCTGCCGCCGATCGTGTCGCGGATCTTCTTGAGCACCTCCGCCTGCACGCGGGAGGTCACCTCCGGAATCTGCACATCGGATTTTAAAATAATCGGGACCCGGACCCGCAATACGCGCGACTTGACATGGATCACGGGCTTGTTGTCTTTGATCTCATCAAATTGCAGAATCGTGCGTTTGACCAGATCCTCCAGGGCAAACAACGACACACTCACCCGGCCGTTGGGATTATCGAATGAGATGACCCGGTCACGACGAACACCGCTGGCGATCACACAATAAAAAAACCAGTTAAGGCAGATCAACGTTACGGAAAGAGATATCGTAAAGTGGCGCAAATGATCATTGGAGAACATGAAGTGCAGATAATTGACAAGATCGATGTAGTTCCATCCGAGGGTAATGCCATAGACATCAATCTTAAAGCCTTGCGCGGTGATAAACAAAAACAAGCACACAAAAACCGTAAAGGTTACGAAGTACGCTAATCCAAATCTCTTAAGAAAGTTCATCGGATTCCCCCCTCCGCCGGAAAACTGGTCCGGTGTCGATTTCGGCCGTAATCGCTATCCCCTCGCGGCCCGTGTTATTACCCGTCCTGATCCGGTTTCATAATCGTTTCCAGGAAGTGCGTTGTCGCTCCTCCCTGCAAAAACACGGGATGTCGCAGAATCTCGAGATGCAGTGCAGCCGTGGTCGTGATGGGACTGATGTAAAATTCTTCCAAGGCCCGGATCATTTTACGGACCGCCTCGTGACGGTCCTCCCCATAGGTGATCAGCTTGGCCACCATCGAATCGTAGTACGGGCTGATCATGTAGCCTGGATAGATGTGGGTGTCGTTACGCACACCGGGCCCCCCGGGAAGATTCAATTGCTCGATCCTACCCGGACACGGAATAAAGTTATTGCTGGGATCTTCCGCATTGATCCGGCATTCAATGGCGGCGCCTTTGATCTTGATATCATCCTGGCAGTAACCGAGCTTTTCACCGTTGGCGATTCGGATCTGCTCCTTGATCAAATCAAAACCGGTCACCAATTCGGTCACCGGGTGTTCCACCTGGATCCGCGTGTTCATCTCCATGAAATAAAATTCCCCGGAGGAATCCAGCAGAAATTCGACCGTCCCGACGCTGTAGTAATCTGCGGCCTTGGCCGCTTTGATCGCCGCCTCACCCATTTTTTTGCGCAATTTGTCGTCAAGGGCCGGCGACGGCGCCTCTTCGATCAGCTTTTGATGCCGGCGCTGGACGCTGCAGTCGCGCTCGCCCAAGTGAACGATATTACCGTGCGTGTCCGCGACGATTTGAAACTCGATATGACGCGGGCCCTCGATATATTTCTCAATATAGACATCCGGATTCCCGAAGTTCGCCTCAGCCTCATTTTGCGCCACCGTAAACGAACTGGCCAAGGTTACGTCGTTGTGACATACCCGCATCCCCTTGCCCCCGCCGCCGGCGGAGGCCTTGATGATCACCGGGTACTTAATCAATTTGGCGATTTCAATTGCTTCTTCCTTGCTCTTGATCACACCGTCACCGCCCGGAGTCAGGGGGACGCCGCATTTCTTCATGGTTTCCTTGGCCGTGATCTTGTCTCCCATAAGGCGAATCGTGTTCGGGGACGGGCCGATAAATCTGATCTGGCAGGATTCACATATCTCGGCGAAATGTGCATTTTCCGCCAGAAACCCGTAGCCCGGATGAATCGCTTCGACGTCAGTCACTTCGGCTGCTGAGATGATGGCGGGAATGTTCAGGTAGCTGTCGGTGCTCGCAGCGGGACCGATGCAGACCGCTTCATCCGCGAAGCGCACATGCAACGATTCCCGGTCGGCTTCGGAATAGACGGCCACCGTCTGAATGTTCATTTCCCGGCAGGCACGGATGATCCGCAGGGCGATTTCACCCCGGTTGGCGATGAGAATTTTGGAAAACATGGCTGATAATCTGAATTATAAGGGTTCTACCGAGAACAACGTTTGACCGAACTCGACGGGTTGGGCATTGTCGACCAAGACCTCGGCAACCTTGCCCTTCACTTCCGACTTGATTTCGTTCATTAACTTCATCGCTTCGACAATGCAAACGACCTGTCCGACTTCGACGATCTGACCGACTTCCACGAACGGCGGCGCTTCGGGTGACGGGGCCCGGTAGAAAGTTCCGACCATCGGAGACTTGATCTCCAGGTTATTGGAATCGGCGGGAGTGCTTTGAGCGTCCGGATGCTGCGCGGGCGGCTTGGCATCAATGTGATAGGTGGGAGGTGTTTGGTGGTAGATTTCGGAAACATCCGCGGAGGACTTCTTCAACTTGACCTTCATCCCCTCGCGTTCGATTTCAATCTCAGCAAGGTCATTCTCGTTCATGAGATTGATCATGGCGCGAATTTCTTTGAGGTTCATTCCTTGACCCTTTCGACATATACTCCGGTGCGCGTATCTACTTTGATTTTGTCTCCGATATCAACAAACAACGGCACCTGAATCGTGGCGCCGGTATCGATTTCCGCGGGTTTAGTGCCGGCCTTGGAGGTGTCCCCCTTGAATCCGGGCTCCGTATGCGTTACTTCCGCAAAAATAAAAATGGGCAGTTCGATCTTCAATAGTTCGTCGTTGAAAAACTTGCCGTCGACTTCCAGATTTTCCTGCAAGAAACGTTCGGCATCGCCAAGAATATCCTTGGTGACCACCACCTCTTCGAACGTGGTGTTGTCCATGAAGTGATAATCGTCGCCGCTCTGGTACAAATTCTGCAGTTTACGGTCTTCGAGGAGGACTTCTTCGACCTTATCTGCGGGCTTGATGGTGCGGTCCAGCGTCTGCTGGGTCCGGACATTCTTGAGTTTAACTTTGGCGAAGGCGCCGCCCTTTCCCGGCTTGACATGCTGACTGTCGGTCACGATGAAGATACTGCCGTCTATTTGAAGGGCCGCACCGGACTTGATCTGATTAAGCGATATGCCCACTTAAAACCTCACATCCTGTTTCTGTTACCAAAACCATTTCTTCCAGCCGGATGCCGAACTTGCCGGCAAAGTAAACCGCCGGCTCGACGGTCACCACCATCCCGGCTTTGAGCGGCCGGCGGATCGTGTGAAAAAGCCGCGGGCCTTCATGTATTTCCAGGCCGACACCATGGCCCAGCGAATGCCCGAAATATTTGGCTAAATTTTTACTTTCCAAATATTTACGGGCCTTTAAGTCGACCTCGGCAATACTCATACCCGCCTTGATCGAAGCGATAGCTCGACGCTGAGCTTCACGCACATGGGCCTCTGTCTCTTGGACAAGATTGGCTATTTTACCTAAAAAGAACATACGTGTCAAGTCGGTCATATAGCCCCCGAAACACACCCCCATATCGACTAGTACTGGCTCGTTATCTCTTATTTTCCTAGGAGTTACGTTCGCATGAGGGTAGCTGGAATTCGGGCCGGAAGCGATGATCGGAGGGAAGGAAAAGCCCACTTTGCGGCGGCGGACAAAGCCCTCCAGCTTGGCAAAAACAGCCTCCTCCGTAATATTAGGCTTAATATATCTTTTTAGGAGCCGGAGCGCTTCCCGGTGGATCTCCAGGCCGTCACGGATGGCCTGTACCTCCTCGGGTTCCTTGATCTCCCGCAAGGACTCCACCAGATCATTGGCCGGCTTTAGCTTGATGCCCTTGGGACACGCCTGCTTCAGGCGTTTATGTTGCGCCACGGTCCAGTGATGCTCATTGATACCGATATGGGTCGCCTTGTGCCGGGCCGCCAGATCAAAAATGGTATTGAAGACCGACTTGGAAAACATGACGGGGGTGACGCCCTTGACTGCGGCGCGGACTTCATGGATGTAGCGGAAGTCAGTGATGTAATACGTCTTTTTGGCTGTGATAAAAAGCCAGGACTCACTGACGGGATACCGGGTGAGGTAGGTCGCATTGACGGCATCGCTGACGATCAACGCGTCGATCTTGTAGGGCGCCAGCAGCCGGCGGACTTTTTGCATGCGGTTGGTCATAATATTCCGGCGGCATTCGCCGCAGTTGGATTAGAAGTTAGTCACGGAGCATGTTCATAAGGCCCCGTAGTCCGAGGTAATAGCTGTCCACGCCGAACCCCGATATCTGGCCGCGGCACACCGGCGCCGACAGGGACGTATGCCGGAAATCTTCGCGCGCGTAGATATTGGACAGATGCACCTCCACGGTTGGGACCTTGACGGCGGCAATGGCATCGCGGATGGCCACACTCGTATGGGTATAGGCCGCCGGATTGATCAGAATCGCATCCACCCCGTTGGCCGGGGCGTTCCCGATGGTGTCGACAATCTCTCCCTCATGATTGGACTGAAAGAAGTCCGCCGCGAAACCGCCCTCGGCCGCGTCCTTGCCGAGCACGGCGTTGATCTCCGCCAGGCTCGTCGCCCCGTAAATATCCTCTTCCCGCTTGCCGAGTAAATTTAGGTTCGGCCCGTGAATAACCAGTATTTTCTTCACCGTTCTTCCTCCCCCAGGAATCCGTCGGCCTTGATGACCTCGGTGTATTTAATTTGCAACTCATATATCGACGCCGTAAGCAAGCTGTCTTCCTGTTCGTTCAGATTGCCGCGGGTCTTGGCCTGCAGCATCACCAGCGTGTCGATCAGAATGCGGGCTTGATCCAGGTTCTTTTCCGTACGGCCGCTAATCGGGCTCGGTGTTTCGCCGAGAAAAATGAGCGCCTGCAGTCCGAGGCTGGTGATGTAATTGACAAAATTGACGTCCACGTTCCGCTGCTTGTCTTCGTGGGCGCCGGACAGGTGATCCATAACGACGACGGCTCCGTTAAAATTGCTAACCCTTTGGTTACATTGAAGTTGGAAACGAACTTTAGACTAACACCTTAAACTCGGCTTGTCAAACCCCCAAAACTTCGATACCTCACTCCTCAGGCATCTCCTCCCCGACGACAGTCACCACGATCCGGATACTAAAGGTCAACTCCGGATAAGGTAAATTTTTTGGAAATGGCCTGAAGGGAAAGGAATCCTGCACGCTTCGCAGCCCCATTTCTTTCAGTAAATCACTAGCCTGTGTATTCTGTTCTATAATGCGGATGCCTTTAAGTTCCCCTAAGGAACTAACGATAAAGGATATCCGCATGTATCCCTGCTCATTACTCACGTAGGTCTTAATATACTGCAAAGCCTTGGCATTGATCAAACTGCGTAAGGCTGAATGATAATCATTGTAAACCGGATTCTGAATTTTCTCCGAAGGCACGAGTTCGACAAATGTCTTGCGTTGTCCATCCAGCGTTTTAACGCCAGGGACCCGCTTTTTGTCCAGTGAAACAGGGCGAGAGAACTTCGAGATATCTTTAACTTCCTTGTCGAAGACAGTGAAATGGTCGCTTTCTTTGTCTAACACTTTCACGTCCCGGCGGATCTGCTTTTCCTTCGCAATGCTGACCTCCTGTTTGGGTTTGGGTTCCGGCGGCGGCTCCACCTTAACGGTCTTGACCTTTTGATAGGTTACTTCCATCGTCTTCTTCGGCGGCGGGATCTTGAATTTTCGGTCGGAATTAAGCGATTTGATCACTGCGAAATGGACGAGACTTGAGGTCAAAAGACAACAGTAAAAGAGAGTGTTTCGCATAGAAGTCGATCGGGATCGCCGTCCCGGGGCTATCCTCAGCGGTAATCGGGTCTCAGGATTTGGAAAAAACTTCCTTTAACAGATACGTAAAAAAGCGGATCGTATCGCGGACGGGGCGGATATGACTGGCTTCCCCCTGGTAAATGGTCTGAATCGGTACGGCATGAATCGCGAAGCCTTTCTTGGCACTCTTGATCAAAATCTCCGACTCAATCTCGTAGCACCCGCTGGTGAGCTTGATTGTCTTGAGGACCTCGCGTCCGATGTAGCGGAAACCGCACTGGGAGTCGGGCACCTTCTGACCGCAAACCGTGGAAATCAGGAAAGACATAAAGCGGTTGGTATATAACCGGACAAACGGCATATCCTTGGCGTTGACCATCCGGTTGCCGTTAATGATCGTATCCGGTTTCACATGCGGTGAACTGAGGAATTGATCCAGGTCCGCCACGGCGTGCTGTCCGTCGCCGTCCATGCAGATGACCCCGTCAAATTTCTCCCCCAGCACATATTGAAATCCCTTTTGCAGGGTGGCGCCTTTACCCTGATTGCGCTGATTGGAAAGGACCACCGCCCCCGCCTCACTGGCCTGCAAAGCGGTATTGTCAACGCTGCCGTCGTCCACTACGACCACATGCAGCCCCTTGGCTTTGACGGCGCCGACCAAGGCCGCAATCGTCTTTGATTCGTTATAGGCCGGAATAAGTATGCAAACGTTCATAATCAGCTGTCGCTTACCGAAAACAGGGCCGCCCCCACCGGGACTTGATCCCCCTCCGCGACGAATGTCTCCGCAATCCGGCCGGCGGCCGTACTGGCCACATTGAAAGTAGCTTTGTCGGTGACGACCTCCACCACATCGTCGTCCACGTTGACCGGGTCGCCGGGTTTTAAATGAAAACAGGCCACTGTGGCCTCAGCGATTCCCTCGCCCAATTCAGGCAGCGTTACGCGTACCATGGTACACTCCTTTGTTGTCTGCGTAGACGCGGAAGAACTCATCGCGCACCTTCGCCATGACGTCATTCATATCCAAGTTACGTCCTATTATATGAGAAATTGAACTCATTTCAACGTTTAAGCCGCACGGCTTGATCATGCGGAACAGACTTAAGTCGGTATTCACGTTGATCCCGATTCCGTGATAAGTAATCCATCGCTTGACCCCGATACCGATCGATACCAATTTGTCCGGCCCGACCCATACCCCGGTCTGACCGGGCTCCCGCCGGGGCTCAATATCAAACCGACGCAGTACGGCCATCGCCACATCCTCCAGCAGACGCAAATGCCGGTGCAGGTCCCGGCCGTATCGATTCAGATCGACAATCGGGTACACCACCAATTGGCCGGGGGCGTGCAGAGTCACGTCACCTCCCCGGTCGACCTTGACCAGCTGGACCCCGGCCTTTTCCAATTGCTCGGGTGACCACAGAACGGTCCCGGGTTTGGTCATCCGGCCCAGGGTCAGGACAGCCGGGTGCTCACAAAAGAGCAGCTGCGACGGGGCTCCCGCGCGCACCTCATCGACGGTCTCCAGCTGCCGCCGGTACGCTTGCTGATAATCGATCAAACCCAGATGTGTCACTTGTAATGGGTCGCTCATAAGGCCCTGTCTCCGCCGGAGATTGTGTCATTAAAAATTAACCCCGCCTATCATATCAGATAAACGGGGCTAATGTAGAAGTGTTTTAAATCGGCACCTACGACATATCAACCTCGGTTTTTTTGCCAGGCGATTTGTGATTGTGCACCGTCAATAGTCAGCGGAACGCTTGAGCAGCTGTTCGAATTCCTGCAGATTCTTCACCTGCATGATGGCATCCTCATAGGTAATAATGCCTTGTTCGTAAAGGACCTTCAGGGACATGTCCATCGTATGCATGCCGTACTGCACACCGGTCTGTATAGCCGTCGGGATTTGCTCCACGGCACGCTCCCGGATCAGATTCCGTACCGCCGGTGTGGCTACGAGGACCTCTGAAGCCATGACCCGGCCCTGCCCCGAAGCCCTGGGCAACAGGGTCTGAGAAACGATGCCTTGCAAAGCCGCGGACAACTGCAGGCGGACCTGTTGTTGTTGATGCGCCGGGAATACGTCGATGACACGCTCAATGGTCTGGGCGGTATCGGGGGTGTGAAGAGTGGCCAGAACAAGGTGGCCTGTTTCCGCCGCCGTCAGGGCAGTTGAAATCGTCTCTAAATCCCGCATTTCCCCGACGATAATAACATCCGGATCCTGACGCAGACAGCGTTTCAGGGCTTCCGAGAAGGAATTGGTGTCGCTGTAAATCTCGCGCTGTTTGATAACAGCCCGGTTATTCCGGTGAACATACTCAATCGGGTCCTCGATACAGATGATCATGCACGAGCGCTCGGCATTGATGACGTTGACCATCGATGCCAAGGTGGTCGTCTTCCCGGACCCGGTGGGACCGGTAATAAGAACCAACCCGCTGGGCTTGCGCGCGAAATCCAGAATGGCTGGCGGCAACCCCAAATCATCAATGGTCGGGATAAAGCTCGGGATACGCCGTAGCGCGGCCTCGACCGACCCCTTCTGCATGTGTACATTAACCCGGAATCGCTCCAACCCCTCCATAGACAGCGAAAAATCCAATTCGCGGTCCTGCTCAAACTTTTCTTTTTGAGTATCGGTGAGGATTCCGTAGATACACTTTTTCAATTCTTCACGAGTGAGCGTTGATCCGTCCGTCAACATAAGCTTTCCGTCGATGCGCAGAATTGGCGGGCTGTTCTCGGTAAGGTGGAGATCGGACGCCTTACGGTCAATACACAGTTTGAGAAGCTCTTTTAGATCCACGGGAGACTCCTAGGTAGAACGTTAGATGGAATTAGGAGTTATTCTTGATCCACTCGGCGATACGCTTGACGCCCTCTTCGATCCGTTCGTTAGAGGTGGCATAACTCAAACGCATGTAACCGGGAGCGCCAAATCCTTCACCAGGGATAATCGCAACGTTGACCTCCTCGATGATGCGTTTGGCGACGTCAAAGGAAGAACCTAACTTGGAGAAGTCACAGAAAACGTAGAATGCTCCTTGCGGTTTAATATAGCTAACTTCGGGAATGCTGTCAAACAGAGATGTGATTAAGTCCCGACGCGCCTGGAAAATATCCCGCATAGCGTCTACTTTTTCCTTAGGTTCCCGGAGGGCTTGCAGAGCGGCTGCCTGGCTGATGGAGCAGGGGTTGGAAGTGGAATGATCTTGCAGTTTTTTAACGTATTCCATGATCTCTGCGTTGCCCGCCGCGTATCCGATTCGCCATCCGGTCATGGAATAGGCCTTGGATACGCCGTTAACGGTAAAGGTGAGTTGGTAGATATCCTCGTTGAGTGAGGCTATCGAGGTGTACTCAGGAATGTCATAGATCAGCTTTTCATAGATTTCGTCACTGATGACCCAAATCTTGTTCCTGACACAGATTTCGGCCAAGGCTTCCAACTCCTCTTTGGAGTATACCATACCCGTTGGGTTGGAGGGAGAGGCCAGAATGAGCAGCCGGGTCTTGTCGGTCACGGCCGCATTCAGCAAATCGGGGTTAAGTTTAAATTCCGTAGCGGCCGTGGTCTCCACGAACTTGGGCGTGGCACCGGCGATCTTGACCATTTCTGGGTAACTAACCCAATACGGCGTCGGAATAAGGACTTCATCCCCTTCGTCGCAGAGCACCTGGATGAGATTGAATATCGAATGCTTGGCCCCGCACCCTACCACGACCTGTGAGGCCTTATAATGCAAGCCATTCTCTTCTTTGAACTTACGAACGATTTCTTCGCGTAACTGGGGGGTGCCGACGCTCGGCGTATACTTGGTCTGGCCGGCGGTGATGGCCTGGATGGCGGCTTCCTTGATGGTATCCGGAGTATCGAAATCAGGCTCGCCTCCGGCAAAATTGACGACATCCTTGCCCTGCGCCTTCAATTCCTTGGCCTTGGCCGTGATGGCGAGCGTGGATGATCCGAGGACTTGACTGATTCTCTTATTGATGCTCAGCGCTGTCGTCTCCACTCTATTTCCCTGATGATTTGCGGTTAAACATTTTCCGGATACCGCCGACGATTTTCTTCTTATCTTTGCCCTTATCCTGGCTGATGGCCCCTTGAGAGTCATCCTTAATGGAGTCCCTCTTCTTGTCCTTGACTTCGGCGCTCTCTGCCTGGGCTGCTTCCTGCGGTTTGGCCTCGATCGCCTTGGAGGCCTTGACCTCCTTGGACTTGTCGGCGGCCACCGAGGATTTGGCCTTGCTGATGATGGTGCGCGATTTGTCGACCAACTCCAGATAGGCCAATTGCGCATTGTCGCCGCGTCGGTTGTTGGCCAGGATGATCCGGGTGTATCCGCCGTTACGCTTTTCGAAGCGCTTGGCGACGTTATTGAAAAGGTCGCTGACCACACCGTGGTCGCAGATAATGGCAAACGCACGCCGCTTATCGGCTAATGTCCCCTTTTTGCCCATGGTGATTAATTTGTCCACCAGCTTGCGCGCCTCTTTGGCCTTGGCCTTAGTGGTGCAGATTCGCTCCTGGATCAGGGTGGCCTTGGCAATATCGCGGATTGTGGCCTTGCGATGTGCTGTTTTTCGGTTTAGGGTGTTGCCTGCAATTTTATGTCTCATGATCCGTTCTCTACATTTCGTCTTTTTTAACCTGCCGCAGTTTCTTCTGGTCGACCTTCATACCCAGGCTCAGCCCCATGACCTTCAGCAGTTCATTGATTTCCGTAAGGGATTTTTTCCCGAAATTGCGGAACGTCAGCAGTTCGGATTCCGTTTTCTTGACCAACTCGGCGATTGTCTTAATGTTGGCGTCCTTCAGACAATTGGCGCTACGCACCGACAGTTCGAGTTCCGAGATCGGCAAACGAAGCTTTTCGTAAAGCGATTGCTCTTCTGCTGAGATTTCCTCTTCTTCTTCCTCTTCCTCCGGCAATTGCCCGTAGCACACAAAAACATCCAAATGGCGTTGCAGAATATTGGCCCCGTACAACAAGGCCTCTTTCGGATTGATCCCTCCGTTGGTGCGGATTTCCAGGATCAAACGGTCGTAGTCGGTACGCTGGCCGACGCGCGTGTTTTCCACCTGAAAATTAACCTTGGTGATCGGCGTAAAAATCGAGTCGACCGCGATCCAATCGACGGTCGCGTCCTTTTTGTTCATTTCGGCCGGCACATACCCGCGACCGCGGGAAACTTCCATCTCCACGCTCAAGTTAGTCTCACGCGAGAGAGTGGCGATCTGCAGGTCGGGATTAAGTATCTCAATAGTCTCGTCGCAAATAATATCCGCCGCCTTGACGTCACCCTTCTTTTCAGCCTTGATATAAATCGGCTTGGGAACCTTGGAGTGCGAACGGATAACCAGTCTCTTGATATTGAGGATCATCTCTGAGACAGATTCCATCACACCCGGGATCGTCGAAAACTCATGACGGGCACCCTCGACTTTTATAGATGTGACGGCGCTTCCTTCGATAGATGACAGCAGAATGCGACGCAGGGAATTGCCCAAAGTAACCCCATATCCTTTTTCGAAAGGCTCGGCGATAAATTTTCCGTAAGTATCGGTATATTCCGCTTCAACACAATCCAGCCTTTTGGGCATTTGAAAATCGCGCCACTTAACTCCCATAGATTCCTCCTTGCAGGGTCAATAAACCTGATTATTTCGAGTAAAGCTCAACGATCAGCTGCTCGTTGATGGGGAATTGAATGTCTTCCCGGACCGGCAATTTGAGCACAGCCCCTTTATAATTCTTTTCGTCAAGCTTGACCCATCCCTTACGGGTCAGGTCTTTGTTGCGCTCGAGTATCGCGTCAAAGAGCGCCTTGGTTTTGTCCTTGATTTTCAGCTCAATCTCATCGCCTTCCTTGACTTGGTAGGAGGGAATGTTCACCCGTTGGCCGTTCACTTTTACCAGACCGTGGCTGACAAACTGACGCGCTTGCGGCCGGGTGGTGGCGAATCCCATACGGAAAATCACATTATCCAAACGACGTTCGAGCAATTGCAACAACACACTACCGGTAATCCCTTTGGAACGGGCCGCCTTTTCGTAGTAGCGGCGAAACTGGCGCTCGAGCACTCCGTAGATGCGCTTTACCTTTTGCTTTTCTCTCAGCTGCAACCCGTAGTCGGACAACTTTACCCGGCGACCTTGTCCATGCTGACCCGGCGCATACGGACGGATATCAAAATCATACTTTTTCGGCCCGAAGAGGTTGACCCCTTCGCGTCGGCATAAGCGATATTTCGGTCCGGTGTATCTAGCCATTAATCATTCTCCCTTTCGCACTATACGCGTCGTTTCTTACGCGGCCGGCAACCATTGTGCGGCAACGGCGTAATGTCCTTAATTGATGTTACGTTCAGTCCGGCGGCCTGGATGGCGCGAATAGCCGACTCTCGCCCGGAACCGGGCCCCTTAACCAGCACATCGACCGTCTTCAATCCCAAATCCTTGGCTTTCTTGGCCGCGTCACTGGCCGCCACCTGCGCCGCGAACGGCGTCGATTTCTTGGATCCGTTAAAACCGACGACACCCGGAGTGGACCAAACGATGGTATTGCCTTCCTTGTCGGAAATCGACACGATGGTATTATTGAATGTGGCCAAAATGTGCGCCACACCCGAGGTTACCCCCTTCAGCGCCTTCTTTTTCTGTTTTTCTCTTTTCCGTGCAGCCTTGGTGGTCGGTTTTGGTTTAGCCATGAAATACGGTCCTCTTAGTGTTTAGCGTTATCTTTTCTTGGTCTTCGCGCCGATCGATGGTTTACGCCCCTTACGAGTCCGGGAGTTGGTTTTGGTCCGCTGCCCCCGTACCGGCAGGCCGCGACGGTGACGTATGCCACGGTAAGTGCCTAATTCCATCAGACGCTTAATATTTTGATTCACTTCGCGACGCAGATCACCCTCGGTCACGTATCGGTTTTGGATAATATTCGTCAACCGGCTGACTTCCTCATCTGACAACTCCTTGGCCCTGCGACTGGGATCGATATTAGCCTCCCGCAGGATGTCTAGGGAACGTTTCGGTCCGACGCCGTAAATATACTTCAATGACGCTTCGATTCTCTTTTCTTTGGGAATGTCTACCCCGAGTATTCTTGGCATACCTCTTTATCCTTGTCTTTGTTTGTGCTTGGGGTTGCTGCTGCAAATGACGCGCACGACGCCCTTACGCTTGATAATCTTACAATTACCGCAAATTCTTTTGACTGACGATTTTACTCTCATACTATTTCATCCTGTACGTTATTCTCCCCCTGTTCATATCGTAAGGGGAGAGTTCCAATTTCACCCGGTCTCCGGGTAGGATCTTGATATAGTGCACCCGAATCTTTCCGGAGATATGCGCCTCGACCATGTGCCCGTTTTCCAGTTCCACCCGGAACTTGGCATTGGGCAAGGCTTCCTTGATCACACCCTCAACTTCAATCAGATCTTCCTTGGCCATGCTATGATCGATATTCGGTTAAAACTTCCGGACCCGCGTCCGTAATTGCCACCGTATGTTCAAAGTGGGCCGAAGGCTTGCCGTCGGCCGTACTGACGGTCCAGCCGTCATCCAGGATCTTGGTTTCCCATCTTCCCAGATTGACCATCGGTTCGATCGCGAAGACCATACCTTCCTTAAGTACCGGCCCTTGGTGCGGCGGCCCGTAATTCGGAATCTCCGGATCTTCGTGCAAATTCTTACCGATGCCGTGCCCCACAAAATCTTTCACGATCGAAAAATTATTCGATTCGACGTAACGCTGGATGGCGGCCGAAATATCCGACAGATGATTATGCGGCCGGGCTTCCTCAATGCCGCGATACAGCGCATCTTGTGTGACGCTCAGCAGCCTTTGTAATTCCGGCGTAATCTTTCCGACCGGAAGCGTCATGGCAGTGTCGGAATAATAGTCCCTATAAATGATGCCGACATCCACGCTGACAATGTCTCCGTCCTTCAATATGCGGTCCCCCGGGATCCCGTGTACAACCTCATGATTGACCGAGAGGCAGACACATCCGGGAAAGCCGCGGTATCCCTTGAAAGCCGGAATGACTTTGTGCTGGGCAATTAGTTTTTCGGCATTTTCATCGACTTCTTTAGTCGTGATGCCGGATTTTAAAGAGCTGCTAAGTTCATGAACGATCTCTGCAAGGATGCGCCCACCCTCACGAAGAATGGCCAACTCGTCCTTAGTCTTGATACTAATTGAGCTTGGCTTGTTCATCAAAAAATTCAATCAGTTCTTTCTCCAAATCTTCGGAATCCTTGGCGCCGTTCATTTTCGTCAAAATACCCTTATCTTCATAATACTGCACGATCGGCAGGGTATTTTCGAGGTAAACTTTCATCCGCTTGCGGACGGTTTCCTCATTGTCGTCAGGACGCTGAATCAAAGGCTCCCCGGATTCGTCGCAATACCCTTCCCGCTTCGGCGGTCGGTTGGTGATGTGATATACCCGGCCGGACTTGGGGGCCACCCGGCGTCCTGTGATTCGCCTGATAATTAAGTCGAGATCCGCGTCCAGGTACAACGCGGCACCCAACGGGCGTCCGATCTGGTTGAGCAACGTGTCCAGGCTTTCGGCTTGCGCGCGTGTTCGCGGATAACCGTCGAGCAGATAACCGGTCTTTTCGGGCGCGGCTTTTAACTTATTGGCCAGCAGCTTGGTCACCAGATCGTCGGGGACGAGCTCACCTTTTTCCACGTAACTTTTGGCTTCCAAGCCGAGTTCGGTCTGCTGCTGCATTTCTTCGCGCAATAAATCTCCCGTGGAAATATGCAAAAGATCACGGCCGTCTTTTAACAAGCCGGCCAAAGTTCCTTTCCCCGCTCCCGGAGGCCCCAAAAGGACGATGTTCATCTACGCCCTTTCAAATGCCCGCGCTTGGTAAATCCATCATAGTGGCGCATCACCAAATGAGATTCAATCTGCTTCATGGTGTCAAGCATCACGCCGACCGTGATCAGAACCCCGGTGCCGCCGAAGAACGACGCCACCAGATAGGGTACTTTGAACGAGGCCATGATCGCATCCGGCATAATCGCGATGATACAAATAAACGTCGCACCAGCCAATGTGATCCGCGTCATGACAAAATCCAGATAATCGGCTGTTTGCGCTCCGGGACGAACACCCGGAATAAAACCGCCGTGCTTCTTCATATTATCGGCCACATCAATTGGATTAAACACAATGGCCGTATAGAAATAGCAAAAGAACACAATCAGAAACGCATAACATACATAGTACAACCAACCGCCTCGTGAAATAAATCCCGCCAGCCCCTGAAAAGCTTGATTCGGGATAAAGCTCGCTAATGTGGCGGGAAACAAAATAATCGACTGCGCAAAGATAATCGCGATGACGCCCGACGTATCCACCTTTAACGGAATATAAGAACTTTGCCCCTGCGTGGTCTTGTTGTGCCCCACCACCCGGCGCGCATACTGAACCGGAATCTTGCGTTGCGCCTGCGTGATCAATGTGATCCCGATAATAACGCCAATAAGAAAGGCGATCATAATCAACAGGGTCAACGGCTGCAACTGAGTGACACCGCTGGTACCGGGCGCCAGCATCTTGGACAAGGTGGTCATCGCTGT
This sequence comes from Candidatus Omnitrophota bacterium, assembly GCA_020429915.1. Classification (GTDB taxonomy): domain Bacteria; phylum Omnitrophota; class Gorgyraeia; order Zapsychrales; family Zapsychraceae; genus JAGOSC01. Next base: position 116,740 of record JAGQKV010000004.1, read on the forward strand.
CGGTGCCGCCGAGATGATCCCAGCGGTAATGATCAACGAGATCCCGTTGCCGATGCCCTTTTCCTGAATCTGCTCACCCAGCCACATCAGGAGCATCGTCCCGCTGGTCAGCGTGAGCACCGTCACCACACGGAAACCCCAGCCGGGATGATCCACGAGTTGAAATCCCTGAAAAGCCTGCGGGCTCTCCAGCCACAGCGCGATGAAGAAAGACTGGACCAATGCCAGCCCCAAGGTTCCGTACCGGGTGTACTGGTTGATCTTTTGGTATCCGGTCTGCCCTTCCTTTTGCAATTTCTCCAGAGCCGGTATGACGGCGGTCAACAATTGCATAATGATCGAGCTGGAGATGTACGGCATGATACCCAGAGCAAAGATCGTCATCTTCTCCAGGGCCCCCCCCGAAAAAAGGCTCATCAGACCGAAAATCCCCCCGTCAGGAGAATTGGCATTCTTATCAAAGAACTCACCCAATACGGCCGCATTGACTCCCGGAGTGGGAATATAGCAACCGACACGGTAAACCGCGATGATCCCCAGCGTGAAAAGGATCTTGTTTCTCAGGTCGGGGATCTTAAAACAGTTGGCGAAAGAAGCTAACATTCGTTCAGGCCCTTATGATGCCGCCTTGGATTTCTCTTTGGCTTCCTTCTTTGCGGCAATTTCCACCTTGCCGCCCGCTTTCTCGATTTTTTCCCTGGCTGACTTTGAGACGCTCTCCGCCTGCACGATAAGAGCCGTTTTCAGCTCACCGTCGCCGAGGATCTTAAACGGTTTGTTCAGGCTGCTGATCAGTCGCTCTTGTTTGAGCAGTTCCGCCGTAACCACTGTATCTTTATCGAATCGTTCGAGACTACCCACGTGTACGATCTGGTTGAGAATCGGACGATGCGACCGGAATCCGACCTTTGGCAGACGGCGAATCAAACGGATTTGTCCACCTTCCGAGGCCTTGGCGCACCATCTTCCGGAACGGGAACGCTGACCGTTCTCGCCGCGCCCGCTGGTCTTGCCGCGGCCCGAACCGCGCCCGCGACCGACAATACGTTTGCGCTTGCGGGAACCCTTGGGAGAATTGAGCTGACTTAAATTCATGATTTTATTTCTCTCGCCGTCTTGAGTCGTGTTAAACCATCAAAAGTCGCCTTGACCACATTAATGGGATTGTTGGACCGATGGCATTTCGTTAAAATGTTGTGAATACCGGCCCCGTCACACACCGCACGGACCGGACCCGAGGCGATAACCCCGGTACCTTCGCCGGCCGGTTTAAGCAACACTTCGGCGCCGGAACATTCACCGATAATTTCATGCGGTATCGTGGTTCCCCGCATGGGAATTTTGATCATATTCTTTTTAGCGGTGGCCATGGCCTTGCGAATCGCGATGGAAACTTCGCTGGCCTTGGAGAGGCTGTAACCAACCTTACCCATGGTATCACCGACCACAACAAGCGCGCTGAAGGACAACTTCTTGCCCCCTTTAGTTACCTTGGTAATCCGCTTGATTTCGATAACCTTTTCGAGAACTTCCGGAGCGTTCGGATCTTTGATGACGGTTCCTTCAGGAACCCGCGGAGCATTGCGGCGTCCGCCACGACCCGGCCTTCCTTGTCCGCCGGACTTACCATCGGATTGACCCGCCTTTTGTGCATCCGCACCTGCCGCATTCTCCGGCGAGTCGGCGCTTGACTCCGCAGCGGATGATTTCGTTTCCGGTGATTGAGCCTCGGCAGCGGCTTGATTTGCCCCGGCTTCCGGCTGTTCGTCTACGCTCTCGTTCTTTTCTTCGTTCTCTTTATTCATACGATTAAAACTCCAAGCCGCCTTCACGGGCAGCATCGGCAAAGGCCTTGACCCGTCCGTGGAAGCGGTAGCCGCCGCGGTCGAAACATACCTTGCTGATTCCGTTTTCCTTGGCCTTTGCGGCTATCGCTTGACCCAGTTTGGCTGCCGCCGCAATATTGCCACAATTTTCGACACTCGATTTAATACCCTTGTCCAACGTCGTCATTCCCAGCAGCACTTTACTGTCGATGTCATTGATAATCTGCGCCGATAAATTACGCAGACTGCGATGCACATACAAACGCGGACGCTCATCCGTACCGATGATTTTTTTGCGAATCCGGGCGTGACGGTACAGCCGTTGCTTTTCTCTTTGACTGATATTTTTCATTACTTGGATACCGATTTACCTTGTTTTCTTCTCACAATTTCACCCACGTAACGCAAACCCTTGCCCTTATACGGCTCAACCTTCTTGAGCGCGCGCAGCGATGCCGCCACTTGGCCGACCCGTTCGGTATCGATTCCCTCAACCGTTATGGAAGTCTGGCTGGGCACGGTGACTTTCACGTCGTCGGGAACGTCGTATTCAACCGGATGGCTGAAACCGAGATTCATGACAACTTTTTTACCTTGCAACTGAGCACGAAAACCGATCCCCTGGATCTCGAGCTCCTTCTTGTGACCGTCGGTCAGGCCTGTGATCATGTTGGCCAAATGGGCGCGGACGGTCCCGTGATTCGCACGGTGCTGCTTGGCATTGGACTTTCTGGTGATTGTCACCTTGCCGTCCTTGAATTCGACACTGATTCCGTCCGGGATACGACGCTGCAATTTGCCTTTAGGGCCTTCCAGCTTCATCATGCCCCCGTCGATACTAACCTTGACGTTGGACGGAATGTCTACGGGAAATTTAGCTAGTCTTGACATAATTCCTTACCAAATGTAGCACAACACTTCGCCGCCGACATTCATCTGCCGGGCCTCGCGGTCATCCACCACTCCTTTTGAAGTGGAAATGACCGCCGTGCCCATGCCGTTCAGTACTCGCGGCAGTTCATCTTTAGGTTTATAAACTCTCAAACCGGGTTTTGAGATGCGCTTCAGCCCGGTGATCGTCGCCTTACGATTTTCGTATTTCAGATAGACCTTATAGGAACCTTGCACATTGGTCTTCATGATACGGAAATCTTCAATGTAACCGTGGTTCTTGAAAATTTCCAAAATCTTTTCGGCCGTTTTCGAGGCCGGAACGTCTACGGTTTCCTTGCGGACCTGGACGCCGTTACGGATGATGGTAAGCAGATTACTGATTGGATCGCTCATTGACATATTAGTTTCCTCAAAATTACCAGCTGGCTTTTTTCACGCCCGGTATTTCGCCTCTCCAGGCCAATTCTCGAAAGCAGATGCGGCACATATTGAATCGTCTGAGAAACCCCTTGGGACGTCCGCAAATCTTGCAGCGATTATATTGTCTCACCGCGAATTTAGGTTTTCGTTCTGATTTAATGACTAACGCTTTTCTTGCCATGTTCGTCCTTAGCTTATGCCAGTTGTTCCTGCGGCTTGCGGGGCTTCACGAAAGGCATGCCGAACAATCTCAGCAGCTCCATTGTGTACTCCTGCGGCCCTTTGTTAAATACGAATGTGATGTCCATACCCTGCTGATACTGGATTCGCCCCGCGTCGATCTCCGGAAAAATCGATTGATCGGAGATGCCGAGAGTATAGTTTCCTTGCCGGTCAAAGGCCTTGCGTGACACACCGTTAAAGTCACGAATACGCGGCAGACAGAAGTTAATCAGCCGGTCCATGAATTCGTACATCGTCGCCCGGCGCAAAGTAACCTTACAACCGATAGGCATCCCTTCACGCAGCTTGAAATTCGAGACGGCGATCTTGGCACGAGTCACCACAGGTTTCTGTCCGGTAATCTTGGTGAGATCGGCCACGGCGCTGTCCAAAATCTTCATGTCACCGATAGCGGCACCGACACCCATATTAATGACGATCTTATCCAGCTTCGGAATATCCATGACGTTCTTGATTCCGAATTTTTCCTGCATCGCCTTAGTGTGCTTTTCCTTATATTCGTCATGTAAACGTGCCATCTTAAATCACTTCTCCGCTTCTTCTGCTGATGCGCACCTTTTTGCCGTCTTTTAATGTCTTGGCTCCGAAGCGCGTCGGCTTGTTGCTTTTCTTGTCGATCAGCATGATATTCGAAATGTGGATCGGCTTGGCGATTTCGACAAACCCGCCCTGCTGGTTTTCATTGGTACGGCGCTGGGCCTTCTTGACCATGTTGATGTTCTCGACAATCGCGTAATTCTTTTCCTTAAGAATTTTGAGAACCTTTCCGGTCTTCCCCTTATCTTTGCCGGCAATTACTTTGACTTGATCGTTCTTTTTTATCCGCAGCATTTATACTACCTCAGGTGCTAGTGAAATAATCTTCATGTAATCCATGTTACGCAGCTCGCGGGCGACCGGTCCGAAGACGCGGGTGCCTTTGGGGTTGCCGGCATCGTCAATAATCACGACGGCATTGGTGTCGAAGCGAACATACGTGCCGTCATTACGTTTGATCGGCGACTTCGTACGAACGATGATCGCCCGCGCCTTGGTCCCTTTTTTAACGGCTGCTTCCGGAGCTGACTCCTTAATGTTGACCCGGATGACGTCCCCGATACGTGCGCAACGGCGACCCTTGGCATTAAGTACACCGATCATCGAAGCCTTACGGGCCCCGGAGTTATCGGCAACATCTAAAATCGTTTTCATGTAAATCATGACGGCACCCTATGCTACTGCTTTGTTCACGATCTGCTTGATAATCCAGCGCTTGTCTTTGGACAACGGCCGGGTTTCCATGATCTGCACCACATCACCGATCTTGGATTCATTCTTTTCGTCATGGGCCTTGAACTTGTTGGCCACGCGGACGATCTTGTGATACTTCGGGTGCTTGATCGATGAGCGAATCTGTACGACCCGAGTCTTGTCCATCTTGTCGCTGACAACGGTACCCTGTAAGAATCGGCGTCTACTTGTTCGCGCTTGTGCTTCGCTCATTGATTTCTCTTTCCTTTAAAATGGTTAAAATTCGCGCAATATCCCGGCGCAGCTCGCGAAATCGGGAAGGCTTTTCGACTCGGCCGACACGGTTGAGGTTTCTTAAGTCGAACAATTCCTTCTTGAAGGACCGTTCCTTCGCGATGAGGTCCTGAGAACTCAATTCTCGTAATTCCTTGGCCTTCATTACATGCCACCCCGCTTGACAAATTTGGTTTTAACCGGCAGCTTGAAAGACACCAAACGCAGCACAGTCTTGGCAAAATCTTCGGGAACCCCGCTCAGTTCAAAGATAACTTTGCCGCGACGAACGACGGCTACCCAGTGATCCAGATCACCCTTCCCTTTCCCCATGCGGGTTTCGGCCGGCTTCTTGCTGACCGGCTTACTCGGGAAGACATTGATCCATAACTTACCAGCGCCCTTCATCTTACGCGCGACTACGATACGACAGGCTTCCATATGGGTTCCGCGGATATAGCCGTTTTCCAGCGCCTTCAGGCCGTATTCCCCGAAGGTAACCCGATCGCCGACGGTAGCGATACCCCGTCGCTTACCCTTCAGCGACTTGCGGTATTTGGTTTTTCTTGGCATTAAAAGCATGATTATGACCCTTCGTTACTAGTAGCCGGTTTCGGCGCCGCAGATCTGCGCGGCGGACGTTGTTGTTGTGTCGGCCTGCTCTCAGTTTCTTCCTGTCGGTTGATGCCTCCGATAACTTCACCCTTGTTGATCCAGACCTTGACGCCCAAAATCCCGTAAGTTGTCAGCGATTCCGCAAATCCGTAATCAATATTGGCCCGGTAGGTCTGCAGCGGCAATTTGCCTTCCAAGTAGCTCTCCGTCCGCGCCATTTCCACCCCGTTCAAACGTCCGGCGCACTGGATCTTGATCCCTTTTGCGCCGGCCTGCAGAGACTGATCAATCGCCCGCTTCATGGCGCGCCGGAAGGCGACGCGCTTAGCCAACTGGAAAGACACATTTTGAGCCACCAGCTGCGCATCTAAAGAGGGATTCTTGATTTCGCGGGTTTCGATCGCGATTTCTTTCGTGGAAATCTTACCCAGATCGGCACGCAGCCGCTCGATGTCGGCGCCGCGCCGTCCGATGATCACACCCGGGCGGGCCGTATGGATAATCACTTTGATCTTGTCCGCCAAACGCTCAATGACAACTTTGGCCACAGAGGCCTGGGCAAATTTATTCTTGATGTACTGGCGGATCTTGTAATCCTCCACCACAAACTTTCTGAATTCACCCCGGTCGGCGAACCACAGGCTACGCCAATTTTGGATGTATCCGATGCGTAAACAGATTGGGTTGACTTTTTGGCCCACTTAAAATGACTCCTTATTTGGTTACCAGATCCAGTTCGACGGTTAAATGTGTCGTCCGCTTAATTATCCCTGTGGCCCGGCCGAAGGCGGCTGCCCGGTATCGTTTCCAGGACGGTCCTTGATCGGCGGTTATCTTCGAGATGTACAGCTGATCTTCGCTGAGACCCTTCTGCTTCGCATTGCTGATGGCCGAACTCAATGCCTTGGCCACCATCTTGGATGAACCTTTGTTGATGTGTGTCAACATCGCCAGCGACGGCAGGACCTTACGGCCGCGGATTAAATCGATAACAGGCCGGACCTTGGTCGGCGAAACTCTGGAATATCTGACTTTAGCGCGTGATATCATGTTGCTACCCTTACGTCTTCTGCGGTGCTTTTTTGGCCTTCACACCGCCGTGTTTACGGAACGTTCTGGTGGGGGCAAAATCCCCGAACTTGTAACCCACCATATTTTCCGTGATAAATACCGGGACATGCTTGCGTCCGTCATGAACAGCCACGGTGAAACCGACGAAGTCAGGCGTAATCGTTGAGCGGCGTGACCATGTTTTGATGTGTTCACGTTTGCCCGATTCCATCTGACGACGCAATTTTCTTTCCAACGACGGGTCCAGGAAAGGCCCTTTTTTAACTGAACGTGCCATGCTATTTTGCCCCTCTGCGTCTGACGATGTACTTGTTGGAATACTTTTTGATTTTGCGCGTCTTATAGCCTTTTGTCGGCTTACCCCACGGGGTAACCGGGTGGGGATTCCCTTGCGGAGCTTTACCTTCACCCCCGCCGTGCGGGTGGTCCACCGGATTCATAACTACCCCGCGAACACCTCCGCGGCGCCCCATCCAGCGCATCCGTCCGGCCTTGCCCAGAGTGCGCGTTTCATGCTCCACGTTGCCGACCTGACCGATGGTCGCACGGCAATCCAGGTGGATCTTGCGGACTTCGCTGCTCGGCATACGGATGAAGGCAAAATCCCCTTCCTTGGCCATGATCTGAGCTGAGGTACCGGCCGAGCGGACGATCTGTCCGCCACGCCCCGGCTTTAACTCGATATTATGCACGGCAGAACCCAGCGGGATGCGACGAAGCGGCATGCAATTTCCGACGCGAAAATCGATATTTTGGTCCATGGTGCTGACAACTTTGTCTCCGACTTTGAGATCAATAGGGGCCAGGATGTACGCCTTTTCCCCGTCCTCATACTGAATCAACGCAATACGCGCGCTACGGTTGGGATCGTACTCAATCCCCAGCACATCGGCAGGAGAATCCAAACGACTACGTTTAAAATCGATCAAGCGGTACATCCTTTTGTGACCGCCGCCCCGATAACGACACGTTATACGGCCGTTGGAATTACGCCCGCCCGTCTTTTTGATGGCCTTCAACAGAGACTTCTCCGGCTTGGACTTGGTAATCTCCTTGAAATCCGAAATCTTGGTATGGCGCAACGTTGGCGTTGTCGGTTTGAATTTTCTCAGTCCCACCTTAAGTCACCTCTATTTTGTCGCCCTCTTTGAGGGTCACGATGGCCTTTTTCCACGGCGCCGTGCTGCCCTGTTCCTGACGGACGCGGCGCAGCTTCCCACGCATGTACAACGTATTGACTTTCGTGACCTTAACTTTGTATATCTCTTCGACGGCCTGCTTGATTTCAATCTTATTGGCCTTCGAGTTGACCTGAAAGAGGTACTGGTTCAACTTTTCCAAGTCAGTTCCTTTTTCGGTCCTGACCAATGATTTGATAATATCGTAACAGGTTTTCATGCTGCCTCTTGCTTCGCGGTTGCTTGCGTCTCGCCCTTGACGCGCTGAATCAGGTCTGTCATGGCCGTTTTACTGACCAAAACGAACTTGTGCTTCAGAACATCAAGCGCATTCATGTCTTGGGATCGGACCAGGTCAAATGAGCGGATATTCCGCGATACCCGGCGAACCGTATCGTTGCTTCCTTCCAACGCGGCCACAATCTTGCCATCCATTTTGAGATTACTCAAGATGGCCGCGAACTCCTTAGTCTTCGATAATTCTGCGGTCAGATCTTCGATACACAGCAGACGGCTTTCCTTGTGACGCACTTTAAGACTCTCTGCCAAGGCCAGCAACCGGACCTTCTTCGGCACGGAATATCCGAAATCACGCGGGTGCGGTCCGAATACAATGCCGCCACCCTTCCACAAGGGGGAGCGTGAGGACCCGGCGCGTGCACGACCGGTACCTTTTTGCCGAAACGGCTTCTTGCCTCCGCCGTTTCTGTCAGCACGTGTCTTGGTCGAGGCGTTGCCCTGGCGCAATGATGCCTGGTACATCACCACCGCCTGATGGATGACGTCTTGGTTGACATGGCTACCGAAGATTTCATCCGGCAGTTCGATGCTTCCGCTTTCCTGACCTTCTTTGTTATATATCGCTAGCTTAGCCACCGTTATTTACCCTTCTTCTTAGCACCGGCCTTCGCCTTGCTTTGTTTCATCGGGTTGACCTTGTGCTGAACAACAGCCTTAACTTCATTGAGGTCACGCCATTTCTTCTTGCGGGAAATATGTACCGTGACGATCCCGTTCTTGTGTCCGGGAACGGCGCCTTTCAGCAAGGCAATATTACGGTCGGCATCGATGTCCATCACGCGCAAGCCTTGCGTGGTGGTCCGCTTGTTACCCATCTGACCCGGCATCGTCCGTCCCTTCAACGTTCTGGAAGGATCGGCACTCATCCCGATCGAACCGACCCGACGGTGATGCATGGAACCGTGTCCTCCGGGGCCGCCCGACCAACCGTGGCGTTTCATACCACCCTGGAATCCCTTTCCGATCGACGTTCCGGAGACATCAACGTAGTCACCCGGTTTGAACACACGCGCGCTGACAGGCATCCCCACCTTGTAAGGCGACGTATCCGACGAACGAAATTCGCGCAGGATGCGACGCGGTTCGGTCCCCTGCTTCTTGAAGAAGCCGAGCTGCGGCTTTCCGATCCGGCTTTCCTTAACGTCACCGTATCCGAGAATAACGCGTCCGGTTTCCTCACGCACATCAACGACCGTACACGGTCCGACTTCGACAATCGTGACGGGTATGACATTTCCGTCCTTGTCAAAAATCTGTGTCATGCCCAGTTTGCGGCCGATCATCCCGGTTACGGTATGCTCTTCCGGCTCCTTAAGCTCCTGCGCAATCGACTCGGGTTCCGCTTCGGCGGCCGGGGCCTCCTGAGCGTCTTCCACTTTGGGTGATTCCTCGGCCGCAGCCGCTTGCGTCGACTCTTCGGCTTCGGCCGCGGACTTGTCCGCCGCTTCCTGAACCACAGAGGCTTCTTCCTTGGGCGTCGCAGCCTGGGGCTGTTCTTGCTTAGCCGCGGCTTCCGTCGATTTTTCTTGCTCTTCTTTTTTATCGTTCTCGGACATGTTACACCGTTATTGTACTCAGGGCCGACTTGACGGAACTGAGATTACTGTTTAATTTCGACATCCACACCGGCCGGCAGATTCAATTTGCGCAGCGCCTCGACCGTCTTGGCCGTCGGCTCGAGCAAATCGATCAGCCGCTTGTGGGTGGCCAAACCGAATTGTTCTCGTGACTTTTTATCGATAACCGGAGACCGCAGAACCGTATACAGCTCTTTCTTCGTCGGCAACGGCACCGGTCCGGAGATTTTCGCTCCGGTCCGGATGGCCGTGTCCACGATTTCCTGAGCCGACTGGTCGATCAGCCGGTGATCAAAAGCCTTGAGTTTTATCCTAATTTTTTGCATGACGTTACCGTCTTTCTCGAGTGTTATGCAATGACGTCGTGAATAACGCCCGCCCCTACGGTACGGCCGCCTTCGCGGATCGCGAAACGTAATTCTTTTTCCATCGCGATCGGAACAATCAGTTCCACTTCAATTTCTACGTTATCGCCCGGCATGACCATTTCCGTACCTTCAGGCAGCTTGGCCGATCCGGTTACGTCTGTCGTCCGGAAATAAAATTGCGGACGGTAACCGTTGAAAAACGGTGTGTGACGTCCGCCTTCTTCCTTTGTCAGAATGTATGCTTTGGCCTTGAACTTTGTGTGCGGGGTAATCGAACCCTTGGCCGCGAGTACTTGACCGCGTTCGATGGAGTCTTTATCGACACCACGCAACAGCAAACCGACGTTGTCCCCGGCTTGACCTTCGTCCAATTCCTTACGGAACATTTCGACCCCGGTCACGACCGTTTGGGAAATATCTTTCTTCATCCCGACGATATCGACTTCTTCCCCGACCTTGACCTTTCCACGTTCGATACGTCCCGTCGCAACGGTACCGCGACCGGAGATGGAAAAGATGTCTTCAACGGCCATCAGGAACGGTTTGTCGAGCTCGCGCGGCGGTTCCGGAATAAAAGCGTCAACCGCATCCATCAGTTCCAGGATCGGCTTGATCTTTTCGTCGTCGTCCGGATTCTCGAGGGCCTGCAGGGCGCTACCACGGATAATCGGCGTATTGTCGCCGTCGTATTCGTACTTCGTCAATAATTCACGCAGTTCCAACTCAACCAAGTCGAGCAGTTCGGCGTCTTCAACCTGGTCGCATTTGTTCATGAACACAACGATAGAGGGAACGTTAACCTGACGAGCGAGCAGGATATGCTCCTTGGTTTGCGGCATGGCACCGTCGGCTGCGGACACGCACAAAATCGCACCGTCCATTTGAGCCGCACCGGTAATCATGTTCTTGATGTAGTCCGCGTGACCCGGGCAGTCGATGTGAGCATAGTGACGCTTATCCGTCTCATACTCCAGGTGAGCGATGTTGATCGTAACCCCGCGCTCTTTTTCTTCCGGCGCGTTGTCGATCATGTCGTAACCTTTCGCTTCTGCCTGTCCTTTTTTCGCGAGAATGGTGGTAATCGCGGCACTCAACGTCGTCTTACCGTGATCGACGTGACCGATCGTTCCGATGTTCAAGTGCGGTTTGTTTCTGACGAATTTTTCTTTAGCCATGGGTCAAGTTCCTCCTTCTAAATATTTACGAATTGCGCATTCTTCTGTATGAAATCTGTTACGTCTTCTTTCTTCCCTCAACGATCTTATCGGCCACGTGTTGGGGAACTATATCGTAAAAGGCCGGCTCCATGCTGAAGGAGGCGCGCCCTTGAGATAGCGATCGGATCGCGTTGACATAGTTGAACATTTCAGCCAGCGGGACATGGCAGCGCGTCGTCTTCAGGTTTGCGCGCATACCGGTCTCGAGGATGATAGCCCGGCGAGTATTGATGTCACCCATAACGGCGCTATAAAACTCTTCCGGAGATTCCAGTTCGACGATCATGATCGGCTCCAGGAGCACCGGCTTACCGGCTCTCAACCCTTCCTTAAGGGCCTCCTTGGCTGCCATTTGAAACGCAAGCTCGCTCGAGTCGACTTCGTGGAAAGACCCGTCGTACAACGTCACCTTGAAGTCGGTCACCGGATAACCGGCAACCACGCCGCCGGTCGTGGCACCTTCCTGGAAACCTTTTTCGATCGGCTTGAAATATTCGCGGGGAATAGCACCCCCCTTGATTTCGTTGACGAAGACAAATCCGTCGCCCTTATTGTCAGACGGTTCGATATTGACCACGACGTGCCCGTATTGACCGCGGCCGCCGGTTTGGGAAATGAATTTCCCGTGAATGGCCTTGGCGGGTTGCGTGATCGTTTCCTTGTAAGCAACTTCGGGACGGCCGACATCAGCCTCGAGATTGAACTCCCGGCGCATACGGTCGACGATGATCTCCAGGTGAAGTTCCCCCATACCGGAAATGATGGTCTGCGCCGTTTCCTGGTCGTAGGATACGGTGAGCGACGGGTCTTCATCGAGAAACTTTTTGAGGACCAGCCCCATTTTGTCCGAGTCCGCCTTGGTCTTCGGTTCGATGGACATCGAAACGACCGGCTCCGGAATCCTCATGTTTTCCAGCAAAATCTTATGTTCGGAATCACAGAGTGTGTTTCCGGAACGCGTGTCTTTCAACCCGACCAGAGCGACAATCTCGCCGGCCTCTGTCCGGGGAACGATTTCCTGCTTGTTGGAATGCATGACAACAATCTTGGAAACGCGTTCCTTCTTCTGTTCCGAAGAATTCCATACCTGCGCACCGGACTCCAATTGACCGGAATAAATCCGCGTGTAAAAGAGCTTCCCGACATACGGATCGGTGGCCACCTTGAAAACCAAGGCGCTGAACGGTTCTTTCGGATCCGCATGACGCTCCGCCGTTTCTTCGTCTTTCCCGGGAATAAGCCCCTTGACCGGAGGGACATCCAGCGGGGACGGAAGATAATAGGTCACCGCGTCCAAAAGCAGCTGAACCCCTTTATTACGCAAAGCTGTTCCGGTGAGAACCGGCAAAACCTTATTGGCGATAACCGCGCGGCGAAGGGCGGCCTTGATATCCGCAACGGATATTTCCTGGTCCTCGAGGAATTTCTCCGCAATCTCATCATCCGCGTCCGCCAGACCTTCCACCATATTGTGGCGCGCTTCTTCGACCTTATCTTTCCATTCGGCCGGGACCTCACGTTCCTCAATGCCGGAACCGTCATCAGTGGTGTAAACGTAATACTTACGTTCTATCAAATCAAATAACCCTTGGAATTGATCCTCGGTTCCGTCCGGCAACTGCAGGGGCACGGCATTGGCACCCAAACGGTCGCGGATTTCTCCCAAGACACGCTCAAAGCTCGCGCCGAGGCGGTCAAGTTTATTAATGAACGCGATCCGCGGCACTCCGTAGCGGTCGGCCTGACGCCATACGGTTTCTGTTTGCGACTGAACCCCGCTGGTCGCGCAAAGCACGACCACCGCGCCGTCCAAAACCTTGAGAGACCGCTCCACTTCGATAGTAAAGTCAACGTGTCCAGGCGTGTCGATGATATTCAGCTTCTTGCCTTTCCAGAAGGTCGTGGTGTTGGCAGACGTGATGGTGATCCCGCGCTCTTGCTCCTGCTCCATCCAGTCCATGGTCGCATTACCTTCGTCGACCGTGCCCAGCTTATGAATAACGCCGGTATAGTACAGGACGCGCTCGGTCGTCGTGGTTTTACCTGCGTCGATGTGAGCAATAATCCCGAAATTTCGATAATCTTTTAGTGGTGTTTTCTCTGCCATTTTTCCCTCTGATATTTAAAGGCTTTCAACCTTTTATGCTGTTCGGATTACCATCTCAGGTGGGCGAAGGCCTTGTTTGAATCGGCCATCTTGTGAGTATCATCCCGTTTTTTAACGGCCGCGCCTTCTCCTTTATACGCCGCGACCAGCTCATCCGCCAGCTTGATTTCCATGGGACGGCCCTTTTTCTTGCGGGCGAAATCCCGAATCCAGCGAAAGGCCAGGGCATTCCCGCGCGCTACGGGAACTTCGATCGGAACTTGGTAAGTAGCACCACCGACACGTCTGGACTTGACTTCCAGACGGGGACGGACGTTATCGATGGCCTTGTTGAAAACCTTCAAGGGATCGCCATCCTGAACCTTCTGCTCAATAATGTCAAATGCGCCATAAACGATGCCTTCCGCAACCGTTTTCTTTCCCGTCAACATCAGCGTATTGATGAACTTCGCCACCAGGCGGCTATTGTATTTTGGATCTGCGAGTATCTCTCTCTTTTCTGCCCTGCGTCTTCTCATTATCCTTGTTGTTCCTTCTTGGCTCCGTACTTTGATCTTGATTTTTTCCGCTTACTAACACCCGCCGTGTCGAGCGTCCCGCGAACGACGTGGTAACGCACACCCGGCAAATCCTTAACCCGACCGCCTCTGACGAGTACGATAGAGTGTTCCTGAAGGTTATGGCCTTCACCCGGGATGTAGGACGTGATCTCGTACTTGTTCGAAAGACGGACACGGGCGACCTTGCGCAGAGCCGAATTCGGCTTCTTGGGCGTCATGGTCTTGACCTGAAGGCAGACACCGCGGCGGAACGGACAATTGGTTAACGCCGGGGATTTACTCTTGCTCTTCTTGGTCTTTCGGCTCTTCCTGATCAGTTGTTGTATCGTCGGCATATTTCACCACTTCTATGTTGTCGTAGTAATGTAATCCGGTTCCCGCGGGTATTAAATGACCCACGATTACGTTCTCTTTAAGTCCACATAAAAGGTCAACTTTACCAGATGAAGCCGCCTCTGTCAAGACTCTTGTGGTCTCTTGGAAGCTTGCCGCAGAGATGAAACTCTCTGTGGTCAAAGACACTTTCGTGATTCCCAGCAGCAGCGGTGTCGCCTGGGCCGGCTTGCCTTTTTTGGCCAGCACGCGTTCGTTCGCTTTGCGAAACGCGATGCGATCCACCTGCTCTCCGATCAGGAATTCACTGTCACCCGGATCTTCGATTTTGACTTTTTTCAGCATCTGGGAAATGATCAACTCGATGTGCTTATCGTTGATCTTGACCCCCTGCAAACGGTAGACTTCCTGGACTTCGTTCAGGAGATACTCCTGCAGAATTTTATCCCCGCACACGCGCAGAATATCGTGCGGAACCACCGGCCCGTCGGTGAGCTGTTGTCCGGCAAAAACACGGTCACCACGATAAACGTTAGGGTGTTTACCGTGCGGGATCGTATATTCCGCCGTCATTCCCGTCGAGCTCTTAACGATGATCGTACGGCGCCCCTTCTTGTCTTCACCGAACTCGACGCTGCCGTCGATCTCGCTGATAACCGCCGGATCTTTCGGTTTGCGCGCTTCGAATAGCTCGGCGACACGCGGCAGACCACCCGTGATATCACGCGTCTTACCCAGGCCGCGCGGAATCTTCGCAATCAGATCCCCGGCATTGATCGTTTGTTTATCCTGGACGAGAATGTGTGCTCCGATCGGAATAGAATAGATCCCGGCAACTTCATTCTTCTCGTCGGTGATGATAATCTGAGGGTGATATTCCTGCTTGTGCTCGACGACGACACGCTCGGTAACACCGGTAATCGGATTTTGCTCCTCCTGAACGGTGACTTCGTTAATGATGTCTTCCGAAGTGACCGCCCCGCGGACTTCCGTGATGATCGGAATCGTATACGGGTCCCATGTTACGAAGATTTCGTCCTTCTTGATGTTGCCTCCGTCAGGGTACTTGATAACCGCCCCTTGCGGAAGTTGGTAGCGCTCAAACTCACGGCCGTATTCGTTGTTGATACTGATCGAACCGTTACGGTTGAGTACGATAAACTCGCTACCCTTCTCGACGACGCGCAACTGGTGGTACTTGATCTCCCCGGCATTCTTCGATTTGTAGAATGACTGTTCAATCGCGCGCGACGCAGTCCCTCCGATGTGGAACGTCCGCATCGTCAGCTGCGTCCCCGGCTCACCGATACTCTGCGCAGCGATTGTCCCGACCGCCTCTCCGACCTCAACGTAACGCTGCGTTGCCAGGTTTCGCCCGTAGCACTTCACACATACGCCGCGATCGCTTTCACAGGTTAAAACACTGCGGATGCGGACCTTCTCGATACCGAGGTGTTCAATCAGCTCTGCCTTTTCTTCAGTAATCAGGTCACCTGATTCGACGACCTTCTGGTCGGTGACGACGTCGACGATACTGTCGAGCGCCACACGCCCCGTAATGCGTTCCTTAAGACTGACAACGAGTTCGTCCCCTTCCACAATGGCGGCAACCGTGATCCCGTTGATCGTACCGCAGTCGGCTTCGGTAACGACGATTTCCTGCGCCACGTCCACCAGACGGCGGGTCAGGTAACCCGCATCGGCTGTCTTCAGAGCCGTGTCGGCGAGACCTTTGCGCGCCCCGTGAGTGGAGATGAAGTATTCCAAAACCGTCAACCCCTCACGGAAACTGGCGGTAATCGGATTCTCGATAATTTCACCGGAAGGCTTGGCCATCAGCCCGCGCATCCCGGACAACTGACGGATCTGCAAGCGCGATCCCCGCGCTCCCGAGTCGGCCATAATGAATACGGGATTAAACGGATCCATTTGATCGAACACCAGATCGGACAACGCCTCGGTCGTGTGCGTCCAGACGTCGATGATTTTGTTGTAGCGTTCGCGACCGGTAATGATCCCCTTACGGTACTGGTCCTGGACCTTGCTGACTTCCTGACGGGAATTCTTGAGAATATCGGCCTTCTGGCTCGGAATGGTCATATCGGCAATCGCGATGGAAATCCCGGCGAGTGTGGCGTTGGCGAAACCCGTGTCCTTGAGCTTGTCCAGCAGGTCGATCGTAGCCTTCTGACCGAACTGGTTATAACAGCTGGAGATGACGGCCCCGATTTTCTTTTTATCGAGCACTTCATTGACGAAGCCCATTTCCCTGGGGAGGATTTGGTTGAAAATAACGCGTCCGACGGTGGTTTCGATAATCGGGTTGTTATTTTGCTCGCCGAGTTCACGCACCTTGTCCTGCTCTTCCTCAAGGGCTTCCACCTGGGAGATGATCAGCGACGGCTTTTCCTCACCCCAAACCGGGCGGTCGAGCTTGATTTTGATCCGCTCATGTATGCCCAGCATCCCGTCGTTATAAGCAATGATAACTTCTTCCGCGCCTGAGAAGACACGGTCCTTATCCTTGGCGTTGGGTTCTTCCTTTGTCAGATAGTACAAGCCCAAGACCATGTCCTGCGACGGTGATACAACCGGGCGGCCGTCCGCCGGCGAAAATAAGTTGTTAATGGAAAGCAATTCCAAACGGCATTCCATTTGCGCTTCCAGGGAGAGCGGCACGTGTACAGCCATCTGATCCCCGTCAAAGTCGGCGTTGAAAGCGGAACACACCAGCGGGTGCAATTTGATCGCTTTACCTTCGACCAGCGTCGGATAAAATGCCTGGATACTCAGACGGTGCAGCGTAGGCGCGCGGTTCAACATAATCGGGTGATCCTGGATTACCTCGTCGAGAATATCCCAAACCTCGGCCTTCGCGCGTTCGACCATGCGCTTGGCACCCTTGATGGTATGAACGTATCCCTTTTCGCGAAGTTTACGAATGATAAACGGCTCGAACAGTTCCAGCGCCATTTTCTTGGGAAGACCGCACTGGTGCAGCTTGAGACTGGGCCCGACGACGATAACCGATCGGCCGGAGTAGTCAACACGCTTACCCAACAGGTTCATCCGGAAACGGCCTTGCTTACCCTTGAGCATATCGGACAACGACTTGAGCGGACGATTTCCTGACCCAAGCACCGGCCGGCCGTGGCGCCCATTATCCAACAGCGCGTCGACGGCTTCCTGCAGCATCCGCTTCTCGTTCCGGCAAATAATCTCCGGCGCGTTCAAATCGATGAGCTTCTTAAGACGATTATTCCGGTTGATAACCCGACGGTACAAATCATTGAGGTCAGACGTGGCAAAGCGCCCCCCTTCGAGAGGAACCAGCGGTCTTAAGTCAGGCGGAATGACGGGCAGGACATCCAGCACCATCCATTCCGGACTGTTATTGGACGCCTTGAAATCTTCGACGATCTTCAGAGTCTTGGCAATCTTCTTGGCATTTGTCCCGGCGGGATTGGCTTTCTCCAAATCCTTACGGAGCTTCTTGCACAGCGCTGTCAGATCAATATCCTTGAACATTTCGCGGATCGCCTCGGCGCCGATCTTGGCCTTAAACGCGCCTCCGTACTTGACGAGGGCATCCTGGTACTCATCTTCGGTCAGGAACTGCTTGGGCTTCAGCGGCGTTTCACCCGGATCGATGACCACGTATTCCTCATAATAGATCAGCTTCTCCAAGTCCCGCAATCCGATCTGCAACAAGGCTGCCAGTCGGCTGGGTACCGCTTTGTAAAACCAGATATGGGTCACCGGACAGGCCAGTTCGATATGCCCCATCCACTCGCGGCGGACGGCCGAACGCGTCACCATAACCCCGCACCGGTCACAGACGATCCCTTTAAATTTGATCCCCTTGTACTTTCCGCAGGCGCACTCCCAGTCGCGGACCGGACCGAAGATCTTTTCACAGAACAGGCCGTCCTTTTCAGGTTTCAGAGTCCGATAGTTGAGTGTCTCGGCTTTTTTGACCACACCACGCGACCAAGACCGCATAATTTCCGCGGAAGCAATTTGGATACTGATATGATCTTTATCTTTGAGGTCTTCAGACTTTTTAATCATATGCGCCCTATGAATCCTTTTCTTTGGATTTCTCTTTAGCTTTTTCAAAGATTCTGGCCGCGCCGTTGTCCCCCGAGCCGGCCCTGACCATCTTGATATCCAAACACAATCCTTGCAACTCTTTGACAAGAACGTTAAACGATTCCGGCGTTCCCGGCGTGAGTTTCTGCTGCCCCTTGACAATCGCTTCGTACATGCGGCTGCGGCCGGTCACGTCGTCACTCTTGACCGTCAGCATTTCCTGCAATGTGTAAGCGGCGCCGTAGGCCTCCAATGCCCACACCTCCATCTCACCGAAGCGCTGGCCACCGAAGTGAGCCTTCCCGCCCAGCGGCTGTTGGGTAACGAGCGAGTAGGGCCCGATCGAACGGGCGTGAATTTTCTCGTCGACAAGGTGATTCAACTTAAGCATATAAATGATCCCGACGGTGACTTTCTGATCAAATGGCTCTCCCGTGTAACCGTCAAAAACAGTGGTCTTGCCGTCTTCGGGAAGTCCCGCCTCCCTTAACGTATCGCGGATTTCCGATTCCAGGGCCCCGTTAAAAACAGGGGTCTCGCAATGGAAGCCCAATACGCGGGCAGCCCAACCCAGATGCGTTTCCAGCAGCTGACCGACATTCATACGTGAGGGAACCCCCAGCGGATTCAAAACGATGTCCACGGAACTCCCGTCTTCGAGAAACGGCATATCCTGCTCGGGAAGAATCCTTGAAACGATCCCCTTGTTCCCGTGGCGACCGGCCATCTTATCGCCCTCAGAAAGCTTGCGCTTCGTGGCAACATAGACAACGACACGTTTAAGCACGCCTGCCGGCAATTCATCGCCGCGCTTAACACGCTCGACTTCATTCGCCTCTTCTTCCTCCAGTTCGGCGAGCTTGTCACGGTAAAAGCGCAACGCCTCATATTCTTCCGATTCGGCGTCAAAATCGCTCATCTTAGAGGAGTCGACCTTGCTTTTGGCAACACCCAAATTGGACAACTTCTTATTCTTCTCGTCCTCGACAAAATCACGCTCCTGGACATAATAGGCCTTGATTTTGTCGATCGCTTCGGTTTCCTTCGCTTTGTCGACTTTGCTCTTGCGGCCGCGCTCATTCCGTTGGAAGACTTCCGTATTGACAACCACCCCTTCGATTCCGGGTGAAAGCGTCAAGGAGGTATCACGAATGTCCGCGGCCTTCTCGCCGAAAATGGCGCGCAGCAAACGTTCTTCCGGAGAAAGTTCCTTCTCACTTTTTGGCGTAACCTTACCGACGAGAATATCACCGGATTTCACTTCCGCGCCGACGCGGATAATGCCGTCCTCGTTCAGATTATTCAACGCGTCTTCACTGACATTGGGGATGTCCCGGGTAATTTCCTCGTTACCAAGACGTGTTTCCCGACACTCGACTTCAAACTTCTCGACGTGAATAGAAGTGAAGACGTCATCACGGACAATGCGCTCATTAATGAGGATCGCGTCCTCGAAATTGTATCCGCGCCACGGCATGAAGGCCACCAGGACATTCCGGCCGAGCGCCAAACGCCCGTGCTGTGTAGCGATACCGTCGGCGATCGTCTGTCCCGCCTTGACCTTTTCTCCGATTTGTACAAGCGGACGCTGGTGAATGCAGGTGTTGGCATTGGTCCGTTGATAATTCATCAGCGGATACACGGTTTTGTTGATGACGATTTCCGAGGCGTCGACACGGGTCACCGTGCCGGCTTCTTTGGAGATCACCACAACGCCCGAGTCACGGGCCACTTTCTCCTCCATTCCGGTCCCTACGTTCGGAACTTCCGGACACATCAACGGAACGGCCTGCCGTTGCATATTGGATCCCATCAAAGCGCGGTTCGCGTCGTCATGTTCCAGAAACGGGATCAGAGACGCCGCCACGGAGACGATCTGCAACGGTGAAACGTCCATATAGCCGATTTTATCGGGTTTGACGCGTGGAAAGTCGGTCTTGTACCGGCACAGGACATCTTCGGAAAGGAAAGACCCGTCATCTCCCACCGGCGCATTGGCCTGGGCGATATACTCGGCCTGGTCCTTATCGGCGGTCAGAAACTCGATCTTCTTAGATACCTTGCAGTCTTCCACCTTGCGGTAGGGTGTTTCAATGAAACCGAGATCGTTCACGCAAGCGCATATCGTGAGGGAGGCAATCAGACCGATATTCGGACCTTCAGGCGTCTCGATCGGACACACGCGGCCATAGTGCGTAGGGTGAACGTCGCGCACCTCGAAACCGGCGCGTTCACGGGACAGACCGCCCGGCCCCAGGGCCGAAAGACGGCGTTTGTGGGTCATTTCGGACAGCGGATTGACCTGGTCCATGAACTGCGACAATTGGCTGCGCGCAAAGAAATCTTGAATTTGGTTGGAAAACAAACGGGAATTGATCAGGTGATGGGCGGTGAGATTTTCAAAATTCGTCATGACCACCAGACGTTCCTTGATGGAACGCTCCAGGCGGGCCAAGCCGATTCTGACTTGATTCTGGACGAGTTCACCAACCGTCTTGATACGACGGTTTCCAAGGTGATCGATATCATCCGTTTCGCCGCGGCCTTCCCGTAGGCCGATAAGATAGCGCATTACCTCAACCACTGTCCCGATGTCCAAAACCCGGTTATCCAGGGGGATATCCATGTCCAGCTTGCGGTTGATGATATGCCGACCGACTTTACTGAGGTCGTAGCGCTTCGGTTCAAAAAAGAGCCGGAAAAAGAGATTGTCAGCCACTTCAACCGTTGCCGGTTCGGTAGGCCGCATTTTCCGGTAAAAATCGAGCAGGGCTTCTTCTTTATTTTCGGTGTGATCCTTCTCGAGCGTCGCCTCAATAAACTTGATATCGCCACCCAGCATCTGTTCCATTTCCTCGGTCGTGGAAAGCCCCATAATCCGCAGGATCTGGGTCGCCGGGAAATTACGCCGCCGGTCGATGTAGGCCAGCAGTACGTTATTGAGATCGTATTTAATCTCGAACCATGCCCCGCGTGCCGGGATAATCCGGCCGTGGTAAATCGGCTTGCCAGTCGGATGCATTTCCATTTCGAAGGAAACACCCGGAGGGCGCTGAATCTGTGAAACCACGACCCGTTCGTCACCGTTGATGATGAACGTCCCGGTATCGGTCATCAACGGGAAGTCACCGAAGTAAACCTCCTGCTCCTTGATATCCACCGGAGTGATCAGTCGCAGTTTGACCTTAAGCGGTGCGGAAAAGGTCATTCCCCGACGCTTGCATTCCACCGCCGAATATTTCTCTTTTCCGAGCGTATAGCTGATGTACTCGAGTTTAATCTGCCCGTCGTAACTCTCCAACGGAAATACTTCCGAGAAGACTTCCTGGAGGCCCATATCTTCCCTTTTCTCAGGATCGGCCTCGCGCTGCAAGAAGATCTCGTAGGCATGAAGCTGAATGTCCAACAGGGACGGCAGATCAAATTTATCGTCAAACTTGCCGAAGTTCTTGATGGTTATAGATTCCATAGCCCGCTTTGGTTAGAGGTTATTCGATGTCGGTTGAACCCATCGCTGGATTACTTCAATTCGACCTTGGCACCGGCAGCTTCGAGCTTCTTCTTGAGCTCTTCCGCTTCTTCCTTGGAAATGCCTTCCTTGACCGGCTTGGGCGCACCTTCGACCAGGTCTTTGGCTTCCTTGAGACCAAGGTTTGTTGCCGCACGTACTTCCTTGATAACGGCAATCTTCTGAGCACCGGCTTCTGTCAAGACAACATCGAATTCCGTCTTTTCCTCGGCAGCCTCGGCAGCTCCACCGGCAACGGCACCAGGCGCCATCATCATTCCGGCAGCCATCGGGGCAGCGGCTTGAATTCCGAGCCTGTCTTCCAGACCCTTGACCAGTTCGGAAAGTTCCAGAGCAGTCAGACCTTCAATCGTCTTGGCAACCTCTTCCAATTTCGGTGATAGCGCTACGCCGCCACCTTTTTCTTCCGGTTGTTCTGTCGCTGTATTCTCGTCAGCCATTTTTAATTTCCTCCCTTTTTCTCGCTGTACTGTTTCAGAATCGACAACAAATCTCTCGATTTTGCATTAAGAGCGCCTGCCAATCTGGTCAACGGCGCTTGTATTGTTCCTAACAAAGTCGACAACAAGACTTCACGCGGCGGCAGATCGGACAACCGCTTAACGTCAGCCTGGGCCAGGGTCCGTCCATCAAGAACACCGCCCTGAATGTCCACATTATCAAGATCCTTGGAAAACTCCATCAACACCTTGGATACGGCGGCTGAATCGGCGTTCGTCCAAACAAACGCCGTTTGGCTGGCCACCCTGTCTGCAAGCGTGTCATGTTTCAGTTCTTTCAGCGCATTTGCGGCGATGCTGTTCTTCGACACGAACATCGAAGCCCCGGCTTTCTGAAGTTCCTGGCGCAGCCCGCTGAGCTTCGCCCCGTTCAATCCGGAAAAGCTCATTACGAAAACGCCTTCGTTTTGCTCGATGCCTTCGACGATCTTGGAGTTGATTTGTTCGCGATATACCTGTCCTACACGTTTCATATTGCCACCTTTAAGCCCGGGCCCATCGTCGTCGTCAGGGATGCCGACTTGATGTAGGTTCCCTTGAGCGTATTGGGCTTGGCCAAATTGATTGCGTCCAGTATCTGGCGAATGTTGTCCGCGAGTTTATCCTTGCTGAAAGAGCGCTTGCCGACGCCGAGATGGACCCCCGCCTGCTTATCCGACTTGAACTCGATCTTACCGGCCTTCAGCTCGGTAATGGCCTTGACGACGTCAGGAGTTACCGTACCGGCTTTGGGTGTAGGCATCAATCCCCGCGGTCCGAGCACCTTACCGAGCTTGCTCAGCTCCCGCATCATGTCGGGTGTAGCCACGACCACGTCAAAATCCAAAAAGCCCTTGCTCACTTTGTCGATCAACTCCTCGGCACCGACGAAATCGGCTCCGGCCCCCTTGGCTTTGGCTTCGTTTTCCCCCTTGCAAAAGACCGCAATACGCAGCGACTTGCCGGTCCCGTGCGGGAGGACAACAGTGCCACGGACAATTTGGTCGGATGCCTTAGGGTTAATACCCAGGGCAAAATGTATTTCAACGGTCTCATCGAATTTGACCTTAGGAAACGATTCAATAGCCGTTATGGCCTCCTCCAGCGTATAGGTCTTTTCGCGATCGACCGCCTTGTAACCTTCTTTGAGTCTCTTGCTGATTCGTTTCATTATTCAGTCACCTCGATTCCCATACTGCGGGCTGTGCCTTTAATGGTCTGAATGGCCTGCTCCATGCTGTCAGTGTTCAAGTCTTCCATCTTGGTCTTGGCGATTTCCTTGACCTGAGCCATGGTGATCGAACCGATCTTTTCTTTTCCGGCCATACCGGAGGCCTTGGCCAAGTTGGCGGCTTTCTTGATCAGAACAGCGCTCGGGGGTGACTTGATGATAAAATCAAACGATTTGTCCTTATAGACGGAAATGACCGCCGGCAGGATCAAACCTTCGCGCCCCTTGGTCTTTTCGTTAAACGCCTTGCAGAATCCCATGATATTCACACCGTGCTGACCCAGCGCGGGGCCGACCGGCGGCGCCGGATTTGCCTGTCCGGCCGGAACGTACAATTTGATCTGTGCGACAACTTCTTTAGCCATACGTCAATCCTTAAAGTTTTTCGACTTGCCAGTATTCGAGTTCCACCAATGTCGAACGTCCGAAAATGGAAACACTGACCTTCAATTTCCCGCGGTCCGGATAGACATCCGTGACCGATCCGTTGAAATTTGCAAACGGCCCCTGGGCGATACGTATCGATTCGCCGATTTCGAACGTCGTCTTGGGCATCGGCTTGACTTCCGTATCTTCGGTCCGCTGCAGAATCCTTTTTACTTCCTCTTCGGTGATAGGGGTAGGTTTGCGGCCGGGACCGATAAAACCGGTGATCCCCGGCGTGGTCTTGACCAGATACCAGCTTTCCTTGCTCATCTCCATCTTGATGAGAATGTATCCTGGAAAAAACTTGCGGGATGTGATGCGTTTCTTACCGGATCGAACTTCGGACACCTGTTCGGTCGGAACCACGATCTCGTCGACGAAGTCCTTCAGGTTGGTGGAAGCCATTTTGCTTTCCAACCCGGCCCGGGCCTTCTCTTCGGACCCGGTCTGCGTGTGAACTACGTACCACTTCCTATCACTCATAATGCCACTACCCTATCAAAATCCCCAACAAACGAGAAAGAACAAAATCACACGCGGCTATAAAGCAGCCTAAACAGACGGAACTGATGATTACGATCCAAGTCGAATCAATCAGATCCTTACGTGTCGTCCACGACACTTTCTTCATTTCCACGATGACTTCGTTTATAAATTTCTTGATTTTACCGAACATGAACGACTCGACTGTATCCTAAATTTACAGGCCTGGTTGGATTCGAACCAACAACACACGGTTTTGGAGACCGTTGCTCTACCAATTGGAGCTACAGGCCTAATGCCTAAAGTCTCCGCTTACTTTTTCACTTCACGGTGAAGCGTGTGCTTACGTAGATGCGGACAGTACTTTTTTAACTCCAACCGCTCCGGGTGCTTTTTCTTGTCCTTCTTGGTCACGTAATTGATGCGACCGGACTCCTCGCACTTAAGCAAGATGGTTTCCCGGTTGTTCTTTTTCTTAGCCATAATTTCTTACCATTCGACCCAATCTCGCTCAGGTCTTTAGCGTGAAAAAAGCCCCCGACCGGACTTGAACCGGAGACCTCGTCCTTACCAAGGACGTGCTCTACCAACTGAGCTACAGGGGCAGTCCTAAACTCAAATTAATATTCAATACTGTGATATTGATGTTGCAATGCGCTCCCCGCGCTATGGGCATAATAATTACACAAGTATATATAGAATTAAAGATTTGTCAAGTTTTTTATGAAAATAACCCCACATCGTAAGTCGTATATTTACGAATTAGTTACACTGCTGTCGATGTCTTCAGAGCAGTTTGAGGAACCGCCGTTTGCCGACTTTCAGGACCCCCGCCTCCGGAACCCAATCTTCGCCTTCTAACTTGTTGCCATCAAAAGAGATAGCACCTTGGTCCAGGAGGCGCCGGCCCTCTTTTTTCGAGGCGACGATATTCGCCGCCACGAGGATATCGATCACCGACTGCCCGCCCCCCGGCGCAAGCGGATACTCCGGCATGTCCGAAGGCAACTCCCGCTGACTGAAAATCTTCTCGAATTCCCCCTGCGCGCGGACGGCCGTACCGGCATCATAAAACTGGGTCACGATCTCCGCCGCCAATTTCAGCTTGGCCTCCTTGGGGTGCATCCGGCGGACGGCATCCAGGTCGACATCGGTCAAGAATTCAAAATAGCGATACATCAACTCATCGCTCACGGACATAATCTTTCCAAATATCTCGTCGGGAGGCTCATTGATCCCGATGTAATTATCGAGCGACTTGCTCATCTTCTTGACGCCGTCCAAGCCCTCCAAGAGCGGCGTCATCATGACCACCTGGGGCGACTGGCCCAACGTCTCCTGCATCTGGCGCCCCATCAGCAGATTAAATTTTTGGTCATTGCCTCCAAGCTCGACATCCGCCTTAAGCTGTACGGAATCATAGCCCTGAAGCAACGGATACAGGAATTCGAGAATGCTGATTTCTTTGCCTTCTTCGTACCGCTTCTTGAAATCGGCGCGCGCCAACATCTGAGCCACGGTAGCGTGCGTGGTCAACTCCACGATTTCCTGGGAGCTCAACCCGTCCAGCCACTCGCTGTTAAACACGACTTTGGTTCTTTTCTCGTCGAGAATCTTAAAGACTTGTTGCCGGTAGGTTTGGGCGTTGGATTCGATTTCCGAACGGCTGAGCTTCTTGCGCAACTGATCGCGCCCGGTTGGATCGCCCACTTGAGCGGTAAAGTCCCCGATTAAGAAATAGACATCGTGTCCCAGATCCTGAAATTGTCGCAATTTGCGCAGCAAAACGACATGACCGAGATGAATGTCCGGTGCGGTGGGATCAAAGCCGGCCTTTATGACCAGCGGCTTTCCCGACTGATCGCTTGCGGCCAGTTTCTTCTGCAGATTTTCGGTATCAATGATTTCGGTGGTGCCGCGGACAAGAATTTTCAACGACTCTTTTACGGACATGCTGATTACCGTTGGCGGGGAAGTTATAAAGACGGCACCTTCCCTATATTAAGGGAACGTGCCGTCTCATATATTGATCTGACGTTAAACTTTGGCGCTGACGCCGATCTTCATTTGTTCAACGTCGACCTTGATTATCTTAATCTTGAGCTTGTCACCCGGCTTGAGGGCTTCGGCCTTTTCCTTATCGATTTCTGAGGAATAGACCAGCGCTTCGACCTCGTCGTCGAGCTTGACAAAGACGCCGAAATTGGAGTTGAGCACGACTTCCGCCTCCATTTCGGTATCCACCGGATACTTGTCGGCAATTCCGGGCCACGGATTGTCGGAAAGCTGCTTCAGGCCCAGATTAATCTTGCGGTTATCCGGATCAACGGCCAGGACGATGACGTCAACATCCTGTCCTTTTTGCAAAACATCCTGCGGATGGTTGATCTTCTTCGTCCAAGACATGTCGGAGATGTGGATCATGCCCTCCAACCCGGACTCGAGCTCGACAAAAGCGCCGTAATCCGTAAAACCGCGGACCTGTCCCTTGACTTGGGCGTCGATGGCGTATTGGTCTGTGGCACGTTCCCACGGATTTTCCTCGAGTTGCTTCATACTCAAAGAAATACGCTTGGAATCCTTGTCGACGTTGATGATTTGGACTTCGATCTCGTCGCCCACTTTGAACATTTCCTGAGGATTGACCAACTTCTTTTGCCAGGTAATCTCCGAAGAGTGCAGCAAACCCTCGATCCCTTTTTCGATTTCCACAAAAACGCCGTACGGCATGACATTCACGACCCGGCCCCTGGTCTTGGTGCCGGTCGGGTACTTCTCATATATGTCATCCCAGGGATTAGAAGTGATCTGCTTAAGTCCAAGCGAAACTTTGGAACCAGCGCGGTCGTAGTCGAGAATCAAAATCTTGATCCGGTCGCCGATGTTGACGATTTCTGACGGGTGATTGATGCGTGTCCAACTCATGTCGGTGATGTGCAACAAACCGTCGACGCCGCCTAAATCGATGAAGGCACCAAAGTCGGTGATACCTTTAACCGTTCCTTCGCGGGTTTGGCCTTTCTCCAGCTCGGCCCACAGCTTGTCACGGACCTGGTCACGTTCGCGCTGGACAACCTCACGGCGTGAAAGAATCAGATTGCGCCGAGCCTTGTTGAGCTTCGCCACGGTAAATGTATACTTAGTGGCCATATATTCTTCAGGGGGCACACCTTTAAGGGCCGACAGGGACATCGGCAGGAAGGCTTCAACACCTTGTACGTCGACGATAAAACCGCCCTTCACTTGCTTGACAATACGCCCTTCGATCTGGTCGCCCTCGTTGATGGAGTCGCCGATCTTCAGCCAACCTTGCAGCTTTTCCGCCTTTAAACGCGATAAAATCAGACGTCCGTCCTCATCTTCGATCGATTCGATAAGGACATCAATTTCCGTATTCAACTCCAGGTTCTCGATATTGCGAAACTCCTCTACCGAGACAAATCCTTCCGACTTGAAACCGATGTCGACCACGGCTTCCTTTTCGTTAAAGGCAACGATCGTTCCTTTAACAACTTCCCCTTCTTTGATATCGCGGAATGTATTCTCATACATCTGCTCCATCATTGATTGTTTTTCTGCACTCATGCAAAGTACCTCTCTTGAATTGGAATTTTCAGGCACAGCGGCCGCTAAAAAAGCCTGTCGTTGTATCCTGAAGAACGAGTATTATCGCAAAATTGCACCATTTGTCAAACAAAATTATCCGCGCAAAACAGGATTTGACTAGACTTTTAACGCATAAATGGCCTCCAGGATACGCTGGGCCACGGCCGGATAGTCTTCTTCAGGCCGAAACGCGATGGGACGGCCGAATACGACCTTAACCTGATGGGATTTGAACCATTTGGCACCCGGCGGCAAGGCTTTGTCCGAACCCTCGATACGGGCCGGAACAACCGGCAGACCGCTTTTACGGGTCAGGAAACCCACGCCCGGCTGGGGTTCCTTGGGACGTTCCGAATAGCCGCGGGTGCCTTCGGGAAAGAGGATCAGGGGCGTCCCCGCCTTCATGCGCCGTAAGGCCTCGCGCAATGCCCGAAAATCGGATGTGCCCCGCTTGATGGGGATGGCGCCCACCTGGCGGAAAAACCAGTTCTTAGCCGGTGTATCGAACAGCTCCATCTTGGCCAGATAGTTAAAACGCCGCCACTGGCAGGCCCCCAAGAGGAACGGATCGATATTACTGATATGGTTGCTGGCCAATATGAACGGCTGGCCGGTCGGAAGATTCTCCCGTCCGACATAATTGGTGCGGCAGTAGAGCGCATCGAGCACCTTCACGCCGCAATAAGATGTCCAGTAGACGATCATGGACTATTTTCCGCTGAGAAAGTCCTCTCCGAGGGCGATCAGGGCTTTGGCCTGCTTTAACGACTTGGCTTCGGCATAGGCCCGAACAAGCGGTTCGGTCCCCGAGGGGCGAAGCATTAACCAGCTTTCGTCCTCACAGATCAGTTTGACCCCGTCGTAATCCTTGACATCGACCACGCGATTATCCAGCAATGATTTCAACCCCTTGAATTTCGTCATATTCAACCGCCGCCCGCGCAGATCGAGATCGGAACGTTCATAGTAGTAACGTCCGAATTCCTTCTCCATATCGGTCAGCAGTTCCTTGATATTCTTGTTTTCATAGACCATCATCTCCAGCAGCAACAGCCCGGCTAGGGTGCCGTCGCGTTCCGGGATGTAATCCTGGACCCCTATGCCGCCGGCTTCTTCCCCACCAGCGATGATCCGCTGGCTGACCATCAGATCCGAGATGTATTTGAACCCGACCGGCGTCTCATGGAGCTTTAGGTTCAGCTTCTTGGCGATATGATCGATCATGGTCGTGCCGCACGTCGTTTTGACCACACCGCCCTGCCGGCCGCGGTTGCGCGCCAAATGCAGCACAATCAGACCGAGGATCTTTTGCGGGCTGATGTACTCTCCGCCCGGCGCCGCGGCCGCGATCCGGTCGGCGTCGCCATCCAGGACCAGACCCAGATCGTGTTTATTGGCACGCATCGTTTGGAGCAATTCCGGCAGATATTCGGCGATCGGTTCGGGTTTGACTCCGCCGAAAGAAGGATTGTGCTCATTGTGCAGATAATCCACGCTGATACCTGTGCCTTTAACAACTTCCTGCAAAATATCACGACCCGACCCGTACATGACGTCCTGGATAACCTTGAACTTGGATTTACGGATCCGTTTGAGATCGATGTAGTTCTTCATAAACTTGAGATACGCCAAATTGAAGTTGTGCAGGCGAATCTTGCCCTTGGCGCACGCCGCCTCGAAATCCATCGACTTGACCGGACTTTGGCCCAAAAGGCTTTCCACCACATTGGTGATATTCTTACCGGCACCGCCGCCCTCGCGCGTTTTGATTTTGATGCCGTTAAACTGGGCCGGATTGTGGCTGGCCGTAATCATCAGTCCGCACACCCCCTTAATGTCGACCACTCCGTAACTTAAGGATGGTGTCGGCAGGGCGCGGTCCGAAAGCAGCACGTCGATGTTATTCTTGGCCAGAATGCAACTGACGTGCCGAGCGAACTCCGGAGATAAAAAACGGGCATCATAACCCACCGCCACCTTTTTCGCACCGTCGATCGGCTTCACATGTTTCTTGATCCAATCGCTGATAGCTTGGGCGACTATGCCCACATTGGCAAATGTGAAGTCATCCGCGATGACTCCCCGCCAGCCGTCCGTTCCGAATTTGATTTGCTCACAGGCCGAATTCTTCATAATGAACCCTTCCGTTTACTGCGTTGATCGATATATCTTCTTTTTCCTAATGTACTCTTCAACAGCCTTGGGCAACAGAAATCCCACCGGCAGTCCCTTCGCGATCCGGGCCCTGATCATCGAAGAAGAAATGTCGAGAGCCGGCATTTTTATATGCCGACAGCTCTGTTCCGTCGCCGACGGCGGATTGCCGGGTCGGTTGATGCACACAAAACTGACCATCTTGACCAACTCGTCGATCCTCTTCCACGTATGCAATTTTAGAGAGCTGTCGGTCCCGATAATGAAATACAGCTTGTCTTTGGCGTACTGCTTGCGGAATTCCTGTACCGTCTCAATGCTGTACGACTTGCCCTTGCGGCTAATCTCAATGTCACTGGCAACGAAATGATCGTAAGGCTGAATGGCCAATTCGACCATCTTCAAGCGCTTGGCCGGGGCCACCACGTTTTCAGGGGCTTTGTGAACAGGCAGTTTGGCCGGCACAAAGATCACTTTGGTGAGCCGCAGTTTTTCGAAGGCTGTTTGCGCCACGGCCAGATGGCCGTTATGGACAGGATTGAACGTTCCCCCGAGTATGCCGATGCGTTTCACAATCTGATTTGTCCGTCTCCATGGATCTCGTACTTATACGTGGTTAACTCTTCGAGGGCCATCGGACCGCGGGCATGCAATTTGTCGGTACTGATACCCACCTCCGCCCCGAAACCGAATTCGTAGCCGTCCGTAAAACGGGTTGATGCATTGACGTAGACGCTTGAGGAATCAACGGCCGTGAGGAAGGCCTGCGCCTCCCGTTTGTCCCGTGTAACAATAGCGTCGGAATGCTTGGAACCATAGGTGTTGATGTGGTCAATCGCCTCGGCGGTATCCTTCACCACGCGAACCGCCAGGATCAAGTCCAGATACTCTGCGAACCAGTCGTCATCCGTGGCGCGTTTCACGCCATTCTTGAGGATTTGCCGGGTCTTGGCGTCACCGCGCAGTTCGACGCCGGCGTGGGTAAAGTCTTTGGCCATCGCCGGCAGGAATCTCGCCGCGATTTTCTCATGGACCAGCAGGGTCTCCATCGCATTACAGACCCCGGGGCGCTGAACCTTGGCATTGAAACATATATTCTGCGCCTGTTTCAAATCCGCCTTATCACTCACGTAGGTGTGGCATACCCCCTTGTAGTGCTTGACGACGGGAATGCTCGAATTCTCGGCCACAAAGCGGATCAGTCCCTCGCCGCCGCGCGGCACAATCAGGTCTACGTCCGCATCCTGCTTGAGCAGGATGTGGACAGCATCCCGGTCGGTTGAATCCACCTGCTGGATCGCTTCCTCCGGAACACCGGAATCCTTAAGGGCGTCACGCACCAGCCGGAAGATCGCGCGGTTGGAATAGTAAGCCTCCTTGCCGCCTTTAAGAATAACGGCATTGCCGGATTTCAGGCACAGTCCGATACAATCGCTGGTCACGTTCGGACGCGACTCGTAAATAATTCCAATCACACCGATCGGAGCACGGACTTTTTTGATGAGCAGCCCGTTCGGCCGCCGGAAGGCCCGGATCACCTCTCCGACCGGGTCGGTGATCTTGACCGTATCCTGCAAACACCGGACCATTCCGCGGATGCGCTTTTCGTCCAGCAAAAGCCGGTCAACGAGTGAGTCCGCATACTTGGCCTTCTTTGCCGCCCGCAGGTCTTTGCTGTTCTCCCTGATCAGGTACGCGGTATCGGCGGAAATCGCCTTGGCGACTTTACGCAACGCTGCATTCTTGACGGAAGTCTTCAGCAACGCCATTTCATAAGAGGCGCGCTTGGCCTTGGCCGTCATAGCCTTGATTTTCTTCTCCAGTGCGGTTTTGGCTGCCATGTGTTTTCCTCACAGGAACTCAGCGTTCGCTGAGGACCAAATCATCGACGTGGATGACTTCTTCCCGCCCTTTCTTCTCGCCCGTCTCGTTCAGGTCCGTAATCGCATAATTGATGATCCCCCGGGCAATCTCGTGCTTTTCCATATCCTTAACCACCACCACATCACCCTTCTTGAAATGGCCCTGCCACTTATGGACACCGACCAAAAGCAGGCTGTTACCTCCTTTTAGCAAGGCTTTGCGGGCGCCGTCGTCCACGATAAGCTCCCCTTTGGGCTTGGCGCCAAATGAGATCCAGTGTTTGCGCGCCAGCAGCTTGTCTTCCTTCTCAACGAACAGCGTTCCGATGCGCTCGCCTTTAATCACCCTCAGCAATACGTCCTCGCTCTCACCGTGGGCGATAACGCAGGGGATCTTGGCATGGGAGGCAATCTTGACGGCTGCCAGCTTGGCGGACATGCCCCCCTTGGACATCTGCTTTTTGGTGGTGCCGCCCGCGATGCCTTCGATCTCACGGGTAATTTCCTTGATCTCGTCGAATACCCGCTTTTGACCGCTGTTCAAATCATAAAGACCCTCGACATCGGACAGGATTAACAACAAATCCGCACCGATGAGACTGGCGACCAGGGCGGATAACTTGTCGTTATCACCGAATTTGATCTCGTCTGTGGAAATGGTGTCATTCTCATTGACGACCGGTACGATGCCCATATCAAACATCGCATTGAACGTGTTGCGGGCATTATTATAGCGCACACGGTTGTCAAAATCATCCCACGTCAGCAGCAGCTGCGCGCACTTGGCCTTACAACTCTTGAAGAGCTGATTGTATTTGCGCATGAGGATGGTCTGCCCCACGGCGGATATGGCCTGCAACGAAGCCAGATCGCCGGGCCGGAACTTTTTGCTCAATTCGCCCATACCCAAAACAATGGCGCCGGAACTGACCAAAACCACATCGATGCCCTTGCTGCGGACCGCGGTGACTTGCTCCACCAACGAACGCAGCTGCGCCACGCGGGGCTTCATCTGATAGGTGGCGATAACGCTGGAACCGAGCTTAACCACCACTCGCTTTATTTTTCGGGGGAACTTTCTGAGCATAATGCCTTTACCAGTTCATCGACGAGGTCGTCTACGCCTTCCCGGGACGCAGCAGAAATCGGCAGGATCTCCCCGGGATACCTTTTCCGGAAGCGGTCTAGATTTTCGGCCGCGCCAGCCAGATCCATCTTATTTGCCGCGACAATCCGGTGCTTGACGGACAGACGTTCACCGTAGGCCTCAATTTCGTGAAGTATCTTGGCGTAGTCGTCCAGCGGATCCCGGCACTCGGTCCCTGCCATGTCGATGACATGTACCAGGATTTTGGTCCGTTCGGCGTGTTTAAGAAACCGGTCGCCTAGCCCCTTTCCCTTATGCGCTCCTTCGATAATTCCGGGCAAATCCGCTACCACAAAGTCGAAGTCGTCGGCTTGCACGAAACCCAAAATCGGCTGCTTGGTCGTAAAGGGATAATTGGCAATCTTGGATTTAACTTTGGAAATCGAGGAT
This sequence comes from Candidatus Omnitrophota bacterium, assembly GCA_020429915.1. GTDB lineage: Bacteria > Omnitrophota > Gorgyraeia > Zapsychrales > Zapsychraceae > JAGOSC01. The sequence goes on from JAGQKV010000004.1 coordinate 150,351, forward strand.
ATGAGAGTGGACTTGCCTGCGTTAGGAAAACCGATGAAACCGACATCGGCAATGAGCTTGAGTTCCAGGGCCAGCACGCGTTCTTCGCCCTTGTGGGGCGGCACGGTGAACTTTCTTCGGGCATTTCCGATCCCGCCGGCGCCGCCCTTGGCGACAATCACGGTTTGCTGGTCCTTAGTCAGATCCTTGATCAACAAACGCGTCTCGTTGTCCCGAACGAGGGTCCCGACGGGGACCCGCAAAACACAATCTTTGCCGGTACGGCCGTTTTTCCCCTTGCTGCTGCCGTGCCCCCCTTTATCCGCCTTGTAATGTTGCTTATACCGGAAATCCAGCAAGGTGTGAATACGCTTGTCGGCGAGCAGGACAATGTTGCCGCCGTTACCGCCGTCTCCACCGTCCGGACGGGGATGCCGCATACGTTTGTCGCGATAATGGCTTTCGCATCCGTTGCCGCCGTCACCCGCCTTAACGAATATCCTGGCCTCATCGACAAATATCATAAAGCATCACGCTTACGCCGTGATCTTCTCGATGCTAAGGGCGGTAAGCTGTTGGCGATGACCGATTTTGGAAGCGGAATCCTTCCGGTTACGGTACTTGAAGGCCGTAACTTTATCGTCGAGGACATGACTCACCACTTTGGCCTGGACCTTGACTTCCTTCAGAAATGGCTTGCCGATACGGATGTCGGCTCCCTTGGCGAACACCAGAACTTTGTCCAACGTCACACTCTTGCCTTCCTCGTCCGTCATCCGATCCGCCGCAATGAGGTCGCCTTCCGAAACTTTGAACTGATCTGACCCGATTTGAACTACCGCAAACATATAAAACTCCTCCTATGGACGTTTGAGCTGATATCTCTGGAATCGTGATTAAACGAGCCTATAATTTAATGCAACCGCCAAATTATTGCAACAAAAATCTTTACGGCTCACGAAGCGAATTTGACACGTCCGCGACCGTCGCAATACGGGCAATTCTTAAAGGAAATCGATTCGATGGTTTTGCCGGTCCGCGCACGGGTCATCTCCACCAAGCCCAGCGGGGATATCTTGTAGACTTCGGTCTTCGCGTGATCACGCGCCAAGCACTTCTGTAAGTTCTCCAACACCTTACGTTTATGATCGTCACGCACCATATCGATAAAATCGATGACGATAATGCCGCCCAGATCCCGCAGGCGCAACTGCCGGGCGATCTCGGGCGCAACCTCCATATTGACCATAAACGCCGCTTCGCCGGGCGATGCACGCGTCTTAAACTTGCCGCTGTTGACGTCCACCACGATTAACCCTTCGGTGGGCTCGATGACAATATAAGCCCCGGATTTGACATACACGTGCGTGTCGTAGATCCTGTTTAATTCCTTTGAAACTTTCCTGGCTTCAAATAAGGGAACGGAACCCGTATAGTGTTCGATCTTGCTGACCATTGAGCGTCCGATCAGCGTCTGCACAAACCGACGAATGCGCTGATAATGATCGTCATCGTCGATGACCAGCTTGTCCACATTATCGGTGAGATAATCCCGTACGATCTTCCAGGTAAGCTCTCCCTCTTCGTAAATGAGGGACGGCGCCTTGTCTTCCTCGGCCTTCTTGTGAATCTTTTGCCACAGTCCGTACAAAAACCGGGCGTCACGATTGAGTTCCCGCTTCCCTTGTTTTAGGGACGCCGTGCGGATGATAAATCCGCCGGTCTTGGCGAAGCTGAATCCCTTGATAACTTCACGCAACCGGGAGCGTTCATCTGAACTCTCGATCTTGCGGGACACCCCGGTCTGCTCGTCAAACGGCATATAGACCACGAACCGGCCGGGCAAGGTGATATGCGTGGTCAGCCGGGCTCCCTTCTCTCCGAAAGGATCCTTGACGACCTGCACCATGATTTCCTGACCGACCTTTAGCGGGAGTTCCTTGTTCTTGCCGTGGACACTACGGTTGGAACGGGACGATCGGGACTTGAGGGCTTTGACGGGCTTGGCCGGCGGCTTAACCTGCTTCTTGGGCCTGCCAAGTATTTTGTCGATGATACTGCGCGGCTCGAGCTCCTGTTCATCGTCGATGCGCGGACTAACCACGTCGGTGAGATACAAAAAGCCGTTTCTTTCCTGGCCGATGTTGACGAACGCCGCATTGATGGAGGGCAGAATGGATTCCACCCTTCCTTTGTATATATTTCCCAGTAACGATTGGTACCGGTCAACCTCAATGTGAAAATCGTCAACTACACCATTGTCGATGATGGCTACCAGCTGCTCGCCGCGCTGGGTTTGAATGAGTATTTCTCGCGACAACTTTGAACCTGAAATCCTTTCTTCATGCACTAAACCTTCGGGAGTCGCGTCAGCGACCGAATACAGTTCTTCGTCATGAGTAAAATTCTGACCCCCGCCACAACTCCTGAAGGTTATTTAGACGCGATATCAGGCGTGACGATATGAGGCGTAATAAAGATAATCAAATCGGTCTTGGTAACGGACTCTTCCGTCTTGGTAAATGCCAACCCGACAATCGGGATATCGCCCAAGATCGGCGTCTTTTTCTTCGTTTCCGTTACTTGATCGGTGATCAAACCGGCGATCACTAACGTATCCCCATCCTTGATCAAGACCCGCGTTGTGGTCGACTCATTACTCAACCGCGGCAACGTAGTGTTCTCAACCGTCACAAAGTCAAGAATGGCAGTGATTTTCGGTTCGACCTCCAGCGTGATGTATCCCGCATTGTTCACCTGCGGGGTCACATCGAAGATAATACCGATATCCTTGTATTCCCAACCGGATACCTGCAAACGGGCTTGTTCCTCGTTGTAGGTGTATGTCGGGATCGGATACTGGCTCCCGACCGTGATTTGAGCCGGCTGATTGTCCAAGGTCACAATTCTCGGATTCTGTAATATATCAGTATCACTGCGAGATTTCAAGAGTTCAAATACGGCTTGCACCTGGCTGAAGTTTAGGGTTCCGTATGAAAACTCGGTGTTGGCGTTGCCTTCCGCGGTATCCGGGCCCGGGAACGGGTCGGTCGCAAATCGGTTGGATGAACCGTTACTGTCGAACGGCCAGGTGATCGGGCGTTGCGAACCGGCAACGGAGGCCTGTGTCACCCAGTCGATCCCCAAGTTCTCCGTATCGGTGAAGTTGGTTTCGACGATCTTGGCTTCAATCAGAACTTGCGGAGTCGTGCGGTCCAAATCCTCGATAACGCCAGCCATCAATTCAACCTGTTCGGGGGTGTCGGTAACGATAATAGAATTAGTCCGTTCGTCGTAATTAATATTACCCCGGTCAGATTTCATCTTTTCCAACGATTCGATAATTTCGGAGGCGCGCGCGAAGTTCAGAATAAACGTTTGCGTTTGCAACGGGACCTGTTCGGACAGGACCATCGCGTCCTCACGGCGTTGCTTGAGGTTTTCTACCGTAGTGACCGTGATGATATTGCCCTTTTGTTCATACGCGAATCCGTAAGTCTGGACAATAACCTCCAAGGCCTGTTTCCATGGCACGTCATTCAGTTGAATGGTGACCACCCCTTGAACTTCCGGGCTGGCAACAATATTGACCCCGCTCTTGAAAGACAGGATCTTGAACACATTACGGATATCGGCGTCGCGGAAGTCAAAGCTGACATTCCCGCCTTCCGTAATGGATACGGATTCGGCGGATATATTCGGCGCCGTCGAACCGGACTGCGCGTATCCTGCCGAGGCCGTAAACACCAAGGCCACAATTGTTAATAACGTTCGCTTCAGCATGCTATTCCTCCTTTTTGAGTCTTAATTTGAAGACTTGTTGATCTTTTTGTAACAGGACCCAGTCATCGGTTATATCTGTGATGACGAACTGACCGATCTTATCGTTTTTGCGGACGACCTTACCGTTAATCATGGCAATGTTTCCGGCGGATCCGGACATGATCCCCTGCAACTCCAAATCGGTTACCATCAAGTCCGTTTCATAGGTCACGATGGTTCCCGTGGAATTAATCAGCTTCCAAAAGGGGTCACGCCGGCCGTTATCGTCATACTTGTAACCCGGCTTGTCGTCGGCGATTGCGAGGCAGTGTCCGAAGCAAACGAGCACCCCGGCCAGTCCCAGAATCCTGATTGTATAAGGCAGTTTGTTCATTCTATTTGATTTCATCGTAAACCAGCGCGTCGAAGGTAACCTTGATGGAAAGGTCCTTTCGCCCTTCGATACCGGCTATGGTTAACTCTCCAACTTTCAAGAAGATGGAGCCTTGCTCTATCGCATTAACAAATCTGCCCAAATCGTGATACCCCGCTCTGGCCTCGATATCGATAGGCAGATCATAGTAGATCCGCTCATCGTTCTCCAAAACGATTTCCGAATCAATGACGTTGGGCATAATTTGATTGATTTTAACTTTGTATTCACCTGCCACGCGGGATATGTGCTCCAGAATCAACGGAACCTCATCTCTTAGTTCCACCTTTTTGTTTTCCAGAGCGATATCGGCGGTGAGTTTGGTGACTTGACTCTGATACTGTGCGAGCCGCTGGATATTATTGCGCGCTTTACCGATATCTTCACCGAGGATCTTGATCTCCGGATTTATTTTGGACAGGGTTTTCAGCTGCGGGGCCATCAAAAGAAAATAATCGAGCAGAAAGACGGCCAGCAGGCCCACTCCGAGTATCAGGTAGAACACTTTCGCGTCCATACCTTCAAAGGTCCCGCCGATGGTTTCCTTCATACTACTCTTCATTTTCGGTCACCTCATCCTGCATCCGGCCGACCAGCTTGGTCGTGATCAAGAAATCGGCTACGTCGATGCCGCGTTCCGAGCGGCGCTGGATGGAACCCAATTCCAGCTCGGTCAACTCGTGCATAAAAGCGGATTGCCGTTTCAAGTTTGACGTAAATTTGTGAACATTAATCAGCTCATCCTGACTCTTTGAGATGGCGCTGCCTTCAATGAACAGCATTTCAGGCGTGAGCGCAATCTTCGTCAACCACACACCTCGGGGGAGTTCATTGCTGATCAAGTTGAGTTTTTGCGCCCAATCAATCGCCTCCCCGCCGGTTACTTTAACGATGGCCTTGTGTTTATTTTGCAGCTTTCGCATGTCGTTGACTACCCCGTCCACCTTCTCCTTCTGCGGCAGCAGCTGCTGCCATTCCTGCTTTAAAGCCTTGTGTTCCTTCATCTTAGACACATTCAAAAAAAGCAGGCCGATATGCGCCAGTATAAGCAAAAAGAACAATCCGCCAATCGAACCGATAATCACCTCGGGCGGGATCTCCACGCCTCCGGGCAGCAGCTTCTTCTTTTTCTTCTTCCTCAGTTCCTGTGGGACGACATTGATCTCAATCATACTGATATAGGGCCAAGCCCAAGGCTACGGCCAGTCTGTTGGATTTTTGGGCCAATTCTTCCGCGGTCAAATGATCCGCCCGCGCGAGTTTCTCAAACGGATTCCACGACTCCACCTTAATCTCAAGGTTAGATTCGATATGCTTCGCCAAACCATGCATCAGCGAAGCGCCTCCGGTCAGGACCAGCCGGTTGATTTCCTGATTATGTTCATTCATAAAATAGTCAACGGACAACCGCAACTCCTGCATAAGATTGGCAAAGGCGGAATCGCATACGCCCTGAATCTCGGACAGGCGGTCACCGGGATTGCACTTCAAACGTTCGGCTTCGCTGAATTCAAGAGCCATGGCATTGGCGATGCGCTTGGTCAGATCGCGTCCGCCGGTGGAAATATCCCGTACAAACTGAGGAATTCCTTTCATCAGGACGATAAATGAACTTACCGTCTCTCCCACGTCGAGAATTCCGACGATCTCACTATCGCTGTCGGGACAGTTTAGCATGCTGCCGGTGTTCGCCAGCGCGACGGCATTCAAACCGATAAAATCACTTTCGTATCCCAGAGCGTTGAACATCTTAAGCCTGTCGCCCACCATCTCTTTTTTCACCGCCGCAGCCATAACCCGCATTTTCTTCGATTTCCCCTGCGGATCAATAATGAAGCAGTCGGTGTAGATCTGATCCTGAGAGAACGGGAAGTACTTGTCGGCCTCTATCGCAAAGGAGGCCTTAAGGTCTTCAAGATTCATACGCGGCATTTCGATAAAGCGAATAAGGGTCCCTTTTCCGTAAACGGAGGTAAAGACATTCTCGACAGGGCTGGTTACCTGATTAAGCAGGGACCGGACAGCCGCCTCCACGTCGCCTCCGGCCACCGGCTGAACAGCCCAATGCAGGACCTTGAAGGAATCGCCTTCACGGGCAAGTTCCACAATCTTGCAGGAACTCACCCCGATATCGATGCCAACCGATGATCCTTCTTCCTTTTTGGGAATAAAGCGCCTTATCAGGCCGAAATAATTCTTAAGTAATGAACTCATAGCTTCCCCTCAGGGGGTTGGTTACTCATGACAAATCAAGGGAGCAGGATGGCTACACAAGTGGGCGGAATCAGAGGAGTTTTTGAGTAAGTATAAGCGTTACAACTAATTATAAAGCGTTAGCACATATATATACTATTGTACTAAATTGACATCATCAAGCGGAATTTCATATATTATTTTCTGCCGCTTTTTGGTCTTCTTGTAGGATGTGACCTCATCCGATGATGTCTCTGAGAGTGGGCCCGATCGGGTATAACCTGACCGGTCTTGGGCTAGCATGTTCCTTCGTGGGCTGAGTGATGCGGCCGGGGTGGCTGGCGCGCCGATTTTCTGGGTCTCTTCGATTTCATGTGAAACCCAGGCATTGGCCATAAAAATCATGCACAGCATGACCACCGCGATCATGAGCAGGGCACTGGATGCGTTGTGAGATTTCTTTTTCCTTGCCATTATGTATCTCCTTCCTGCCAGATCATTTTGTCCGTGATATCGTTGGTGAAGGCAATGAAGGTATTCAAAGACGGGAAATACGGCGGGGCGTTACCGCTGGCCATGCGCTCGTCAAAGACGAAATTGCGGCCGTAGCCGGCAACTTGTGTCCCGGTAGACCCGTTAAACAGTCCGAAAGCTCCATAGTAGTCCGAAATGACGCCGCCTAGCATCGTGGCGGTCCCGCGTCCGCCGACTCCGGTGTCGTTATAGCTGTCCACCTGCAGGATCCCGGATTTGGCCAAGACTGTCCCGTGAACACTAATGTCATCGGGCGCCGACGTGCCGATCCTGACATCCCCGTTCCAGGAAACCAGCCCGAGAAGATTATCCTGCCCGACTGCATTGGGCGGAATATACCCTGCCTGGCCGGGCGTGCCGACAGCCGGTGTATAATTTTGATACTGGACGTTATCAGTGATGATGATGTCGTTATTGCTGGAAATCGTCATGGCCGTATTTTGCTGGACGGTCCCGCCGAGGCTGTTGATATTTCCATTGACGTAAATCACCGTGCCCACCCCGTCGATTCCGTCCGGCGTCCCGCTGTAGACTGTGACTCCGGATGACGGATCGTTGACCGTGGTTTGATTGTTTGTCCGGTCCACTGTAATGATGCGGGTGGATCCGCCCTGAGTGATGTTGTAAACGGCATTATTGCTGCCGTCGACGCCCATGGTGATATTGCTGTCGCCCTCAACATATATACCGCCCGTAAGCGAGGCCCCGTTGTTGGGAACATAAATCCCGTTTCCAGCAATCGCGGCCCCACCCTGGGCCTGGTCAACAAGGTCCTGCTGCTGCGTCGCCGACGCCAGGGTGATCGGGCTGACATCCCGGTTGAAACCAGAGTTAAAGGTCGGAATATCCTCCGTACCGTTAAATTCAGCGTCGAGGAGGATCGGCGAACCGCTGTTGTAGAACCTGGCCAATTGCTCGACCTGATCGATCGAGCCTTCGAAAGTTCCGCTGGGATTAAGGGCGAAGTTGTAGCGACCGTTGGTGTGCAGCGGTCCCGCAAAGTTCGTCTTGTCGGTGAACCAGACGTTGGTCCCGTTGGGCAATGTTTGATCATTAGTGAACAAGGCATACTTCGCAAAATTGTCACGCTGCACCCTCACCGTAAAGTCACCGGAGAGCAGCACGTCCTTGTCGGTGCTCTTCTCCGTTCCGCGAGCCACGATCCGGTAGTTATACGGAAAATCCCAAGAATCCGCCGTAATAATGACGGGGTTGGTCTTTTCAGAAATCTCGATGTCATATTGGTACTGCCCCGACCCCATGGAAGCAGTTTGCGTGTACTCGGCAATCGCTCCGTTGAGGGTCAAAGCCGGCGTCCCGCCGTTCTCCACGAAATCATATAAAAATCCGATCCCGTCGTTGCCGGCCACGTAGCCGACGGTTTGCGACACCAACGTCGACGGATTGGTCCCGTTGACCGTGCTGAGCATATAGTCATTGATCAGCACGTCCAACCCCTGCAATGCAGCCTTGGAACCACCCTCAGCATAGTAGAACGATTTGGCCATATCCAGCTCCCGCTGAGCGATATTACTTTCATAAATCGACCGCAGAACAAAGACACTGCTCAACCCGAGCAGGACCGTGACAATAAAAAGTGAAATGATCAACGCTGCGCCTCTCTCGTTATGCAGTTTCATTGTCATCACCCCCTATTCCTGAGCAGAATGTCCATGCTGTCATCCATGCTCAGCGCGCGATTGTTGGTTGTCGTCCCCGATGCGGTAACGGTCACGGTGACGACATTCTGATCACCGCTGAGGACCGCCTGCATATCGGATATATTCCGGGCAAAAACGTCGGTACGGACAAGCGCATTGCCGCCATCGCGCACCCGGCGTTCCAGTTGGTTGTTGTTGTTGATGGCGTACTCAAGATAGCTGTACTCCACGGTCGTGCAGTCGTTGTCCGCGTCCATGCACGTGGAGTCGGAGCACCCCCATGTCAACGGGGCCCCCCAATACGCAACGTCTCCGTTGCCGTCGATCACCGGGGTTCCCGCCTCACATTCCACCGGCATAAAAAACTGAATGACATCCGATCCGTTTGTCCCCGTATTGTCGTTAATCGTGATCTGCATGGCACCCACGCTGTTCGATCCGGATTCACGCATTTCCTTTGATATCCTCTCGAGACTGGTACGGATGTTCTCCTGCAAGCTGATCTGCAAGGCCGTGTTCGCCCAGCTGTTCTGCCCGGCCGCCACGGACATATAGACGCCCCCTATCATGGCCACGAGTATGGCAATCGCCACCATAAGCTCGACGAGACTGAAACCGCCTTGATTCCGCATGCGGTTTCGCTGAAATGTTTGACGTCTGCTACTCATCATATCTGAATGTCACCAACTGCACCGAGGAGTCAAGCATGCCGTTGCCGTTGGTGTCCTCGCCGGCGTCCAGAACTCCGTCGAGGTCGGAGTCTTCGCCGATGACCAGGCCGCTGCGTTGGGCCCAGCAGAAGGTTACGGTGATTTGAACCAGCTCCGGATCGGTCGCGTCGATATAACTGACGCCCGCGCCGTTGATACCGGCCTCAAAGAACGGTACGGCATGAAAATTTGCCGTTAACTGCGTGTAGTCTGAATTGTTGATCTGCTCCATCCGGCTCTTGGCCGCGCGCGTCGCCAGCGACTTGTTGCGCGACATTTCGTTCAATTCCAGGCACCGGATGTAAGTCAACATGATACCGACGAACGCCAGGATCATGACGACCGCCGCTATCATGACCTCCGCCAGAGTGAATCCACTCTGCCCGGATAAATTTTGTTTTCGTATCCCCATGACACGCCACCCTTCGCCTGGTCAAAAAAGAGGGGGGACTCGTACATGCCAAGTCCCCCCTCCCAAGCTGAAGATTCCTATCCGAGATTACGGTGACAGGATTCCACCGGTGGTGACAGTGTAAACTGTCGTCCCTGAAGTACCGATCGTAACCGGAGTAGCTGTAAAGGCGTATCCGCCCGCCGTCATAGCACCGCAGCCACCGTAAATGTAACCACTTCTGGGTACACCGTCACAGAAGTCTTCCTGCAGGTAAGCCGGGTTGGCGCCTGTCAGTGAGGACATGTTCATCGGATAGTTTCCGTTGTTGGCCGTGGCATACGTTTCGCTAGATGTTGAAAGGGTGCGAAGCGTGCTTTGGGCCAGCGCGTCGTTGGCGGAAATCTTGGCCCGCAGCAGGTTCGGAATAGCGATAGCTGCCAGCAGGGCGATGATCGCGACCACGATCATGATTTCCACCAGGGTAAAACCTTGGTTTCTTTTCAATCTCTTCATTTCATCCTCCTTAGGTTAAGTTCGAGCCAACGGCCCCCGGGAACCCAGAGGAGAATGGAATGAATGATACCGATTTGATCTCGTAATCTGGATTCTTACGCAACCTATTGACCCTTGTTACTTTATGACATTTATCGAAACTGGCGCCCACCCTCGGGCGGGCCTTGATTTCGTCGATGTCGGTCTTCAAAGAGCAATAAAAAAACCTATTTTCCATCCGGAAAATAGGTCTGTGGGACATATCCTTAAGTCTGACTCAAGAATATCGCATTAGCGGCAACTGGCTGCCCTCAGGATCTTGTAGGGCCCTATAGTTTTGTGTCCCACCCTTACGGATGGTTTACCTTTGTCACTGCACCAAATTGTCAATTGAAGTATATCACCTGGTTCGGGGGGTGTCAAACCGGGCTATACTATTTTTTTGATGATTTGGTCATCTCCTTCCAGTCTTCTTGTAATCTCGAATATTGATCCTTCAGGGATGTATTCTCAGCCTGGATAAAATGCCGGTTTTCCATCAGGGTTTCTATTTCCTGATCGCTGATCACCAGCTTATTTCGCTTCCCATCGATACGCAGGTCCGCTTTGCGCAATACGGACTCCAAACGCTGCTGCTGCTCCTCCAGCTCCGCCACTTGCTGGCGCTCAGTCTTGATATGGGTCTCAATGCGCTCATCCAGCGTTTTCAATTCGTCACTCAATCGGCCATGTTCGGCCTCGCCTTGCTGAAGTTGAGCCAGCAAATCCGCCCGTCTTTCTTTGAGTTCCAAGTTTTTGGTCTGCAGAGCATTATACTCCCCAAGCGAATCGGAATGACGGTCGGCCACCTCCTCCAATTGCCGGCGTAAGACCTTGATATTTTCTTCGGCGGAACGCAGCCGGGCCTCGTGCTGCGGGACGGTGGACGCAACGTCGGCCTTAATTTCCGGCATAGCCTGCAGAGCGGATGTCATATCCCGGATGTCCTGCTGAACCAACGCAATCTCTTTGAGCAGACGGTCTTCCTTGGAAAGCGCCACCGCCTCCGGCCCCGGTACTGGTGGGGCCTGAACCGCCGTCGGTTGTTGCGCCGCCGCGACCGGCTGATATGTTCCGGTGGCTTGCGGACGTTGGACCGGTCGATCCGGACTGCCGGCTTGTTCAATCTTCATCTCCAGGACCTGGATCTCCGATTGCAGCCACGCATTACGTAACTTCATCTGGGCCGCGCTCTGCTTCAACCCGTTGAGACTGATCGCCAGGGATTTCCCGGCCGGCGGGGACCAATCGGCCTGGGCCGCCGCATTTTCTGCCGCCCCGGCCACGAATATAATCAGGCCTAATGTCATCAGATTATGGCGCATCAGAAATTCCTAAATGATTTGGGTAATATTCATAATCGGCATGAACAAGGCGACCACGATAAAGCCGATAACGATCCCGAGCACCCCGATAATCAACGGCTCGATGATACTGGTCAACCCGTCCACCGCCGCGTCGACCTGATCGTCGTAAAACTCGGATATTTTTAACAACATCTTTTCCAACTGACCCGATTTTTCCCCGATCGATATCATGCGGGTAACCATCGGAGGAAAAACACCGCTCTTGGCCAGCGGCGGCGCGATACTCTCACCACTGCGGACGTTGTTCTTGACATCATCCACGGTCATTTCGAGGACTTTGTTCCCGATCGTCTTGCCGACAATATCCAGAGATTCGAGAATCGGCACCCCGCTCTGAACCAGGGTGGCAAGGGTCCGGCTAAATCGTGAAATGGCGACCTTTCGCAGCAAGTCACCAAAAATAGGAAGCTTCAGCAAGGCGCTGTCGATCACAATTGCCCCCTGCTTGGTCTTGTGCCACTGCCGAAGCAAGAATCCGGCAAGCATAAACCCACCTACGACGTACAACAGATACTGCTGCAGAATATTACTGATGGTAATAAGCATCTGAGTCATGGCCGGAAGTTCGGAATCGAAGGACTCATAGATCTCGGCGAAGGTCGGAACGACCTTGACCAACAGCACAATAGTGATAATGACAGCCATCGAGACGACGACAGCAGGATAGATGAGGGCGGCTTTGACTTTGCGCCGCAGGCGCAAGGTCTTCTCCATGTACATGGCGATCCGGTCCAGCACCTGGGCCAGAACCCCACCCGTCTCCCCGACCCGGACCATATTGACGAACAAGGTGTCGAAAACAGCCGGATGTTTGGAAAACGCTACGGACAGGCTGCTCCCGTGGGATATGTCTTCGGTGATTGTGGAAAGAGTCCTTTTGAATGTGGGCTGGGCAACCTGTTCCTGCAGAGCGTCCAGCCCCTGTACGATCGGTATCCCGGCCTCGACCATGGTCGCCAACTGCCGGGCAAAAATAACGATCTCATCAGCCTTAACTTTTTTACTGCTGAAAGAGCTTTTCTTCTTAACGGCATCCTTGACTTCATTGATCGAAATAATGATCAAATTCCGTTTACGCAGCTCTTCAATGACGGCGGCCTTGTTATCGGCGGCAATCTTTCCGGTTACGCTGCGGGATTCCTGATTTTTTGCGACGTATTTAAATGTGGCCATAAGACCTTACCTTAAACGTGAGGACATGGTGCGCGGCGCGGAGGCTGGACGTTTCACTTCATTAAGTATAAAACGTGATTTCTGTTTGGCAATATACCATTCAGATTTTCAGGAGTTTTTTCATGTCAATCCCGGGAGTCCCGGCAAACCCAACCCCGCCAAGCAGGATTATTTTAGCATGTATTTTTTCACCTTAAACAACGAAAGTGAATTAATCCGAGGCTGTTACACGCAGCACTTCGTCCAGGCTGGTTAACCCGCTCAGGCACTTGTCCATGGCATCCTCAAACAGGGTGCGCATCCCCTTTTCCTTGCGGGCGAATTCTTTTATCGTATCGGACGACTCTCCGCGCAGCAGAAGTGTGCGGATATCATCATCGACCTCCAGCAACTCCGTGATTCCCATCCGCCCCTGATAGCCGGTCTGGCGGCAATGGTCGCATCCCTTGCCCATAAAAAACTCCGCCCCTGACGGTAGCTTGACACCCATCTCATCCAGAAGCTGATTCGGCGTCTTGATAGGCTCTTTGCATTTCGGACAGATGCGGCGACAAAGCCGCTGTGCGCTGATCAAAAAGAGACTGGACGCCACCAGAAACGGTTCTACGTCCATATCCACCAAACGGGTCAAGGCACTGGCCGCGTCATTAGTGTGCAGGGTGGAAAAAACCAACTGCCCCGTAAGTGAGGCCTTAATGGCGATATCCGCGGTAATCCCGTCCCGGATTTCCCCAACCATGACCACGTCCGGGCTCTGCCGCAAAATCGCCCGTAGCCCTTCGGCAAACGAAAGTCCAATCTCCGGCCGCGCTTGAATTTGCGTAAGCCCTTCAATGAGATACTCGACCGGGTCCTCGACGGTAATGACGTTCTTATCGATAGTGTTGAGCCTACTGATCAGCGAATACAGTGTTGTCGATTTCCCACTCCCGGTCGGCCCGGTCACCAGCATCATCCCGAAAGGCTTGACCGTGGCCGCCTCCAAAATCTCCAGGGCTTGTTCATTGAAACCCAATCCCGGCAACCCCACGCTGAGGCTCCCTTTATCCAGCACCCGCATAACGATCTTTTCGCCGAATGTGGTTGGCAGGACCGAGACACGGAAATCAACTTCCTTGTTGGCGATCTTCAGTTTGAAACGGCCGTCCTGCGGCACATGGGCCAGGGTGATATCCAGACGGGACATGATCTTGATTCTGACGATCACCGCGTTCATATTTTCTTTGGGGATTTCCAGGATTTGATTGAGGACCCCGTCGATACGGTAGCGCACCTTCATACTGCTCAACTTGGGCTCCATATGGATATCCGAGGCCCGCTGTTTGATGGCTTCTTTAACGATCAGGTTGACCATCCGGATAATGGGCGCCTTTTCACTCTCATCGACGGAACTGTCGAGATCCTCCCCTTCATCCTGCTCCGAAACGATCTCGAAATTTTCAACATCGATATCCTTGCTGATATCCGTGACCGAAGTGGAATCCGTATTAATGCCGTAGTATGCGTCAACGACCTTCATGATCTCGTCATGAGTACTCATGACGATTTCAACCTCCAGCCCCGTAATATTCTTGAGGTCATCCACCATAAACACGTTCAGGGGATCCGACACCGCTACGGTAAGGTTTTGATCCAGCAGCGAAAGCGGCACGATTTGATACTGGCGGGCGACACGTTCGGGGATGATTTCCTGCAGCGACGGATCGATTTTGTACTTTGAAAGATTGATGAACGGGATGTTCAGCTCGCGCACCAGCAGCACGAGCAGGTCTTTTTCCTTGATAAGACCTTTTTCGACCAGAGCCTTTTCCAGACTGATCCCCTTGCGTTTCTGCAGGATCATCGCGTCTTCGATATCCTCTTTCCTGACCTTCTTGGTATCGATCAGCGATTTGATTATTTTGTCTTTAAGCGTCATGGACATGGCTAATCGCGAATGGCCTCATCGGGGGCGGTGATCCGCAGGACCTCTTCCAGGGTGGTGAGCCCCTGCATCGCCTTGGCCAATCCATCTTCCCGCATGGTTTTCATTCCCTCGCGGCGGGCTTGTTCTTTGACCTTCATTTCCCCTTCACGGTTGAGGATCTTCTCACGGATTAGCGGACTCAGGATGAGGACCTCGGTGATACCCACCCGTCCGCTGTAACCGGTCTTGAAACATTTCTTGCAGCCCTTGCCCCGGTACAGCTCGAGCTTTTGCCCCGGGTACAACCGGGCCAACCCGACCTTTTCGGCAACGGTGGGTTCGACCTCATAGGCCTCCTTGCAGGCCGGACACACACGGCGCAACAGACGCTGGGCGATTATCGCCAGGACAGATGAGCAAATCAAAAACGGCTCGATCCCCATATTCATCATCCGCACGATGGAACCGGCGGCCGTGGTGGTGTGCAAGGAACTCAAGACAAGGTGTCCCGTCAAGGCAGCCTTAACCGCAATATCCAGCGTTTCGGAATCACGGATTTCTCCGATAAGGATAATGTCCGGATCCTGCCGCAAGATGGAACGCAAACTCGACGTGAAAGTAAGACCCATCTGGGGCTTTACGTTCACCTGATTGATCGTAGGCATCTGGTACTCCACCGGATCCTCCACCGTAACGATATTCTTCTCCGGCGAGTCAACATATTTGAGTATCGAATAGAGCGTGGTGGTTTTGCCGCTCCCGGTCGGACCGCAGGTCAGAATCATTCCGTGCGGCTTGACCGCGCAATCCTGAATTCTCTGCAGCGCCAGGTCTTCAAATCCGAGTTTACCCACATCCAGAACCGTGCCGTCCTGATCCAGGACGCGCAAGACGATCTTTTCGCCAAAGGCGGTCGGCAAAACGTTGACGCGAAAGTCCACCTCTTTGTTGCCCGAAATAATCGTTTTAAACCGGCCGTCCTGCGGCAAACGGTGTTCGGAGATATCAAGATTGCAGACGACTTTGATGCGCGAGATAATCGGAAAATGCAGCACTTTGGCCAACCGATCAATTTCCCGGATGACCCCGTCGATGCGGTACCGAATCCGGACACATTTCTCCATCGGTTCGATAAAAACGTCACTGGCCTTGGCCAGGACCGATTGCTGAATAATCGTATCCGTCAGACGGATAATCGGCGCCTCTTCACTGATCTCCTCCACACCGCTGGCAGCGACCCCGGCCTCCTGCATGAGTTCCAGGTCTTCTTCAGTATCCTGGATATCTTTCATGATGTCCGCGAACGTCTCGGAGGCCACCTCTTCTACGGCGGCCTGCTCCGGTTCGGGAGCCTCTGCGTAATACTGCTCGATGGCCTGTTCAATATCCTGTTCGCGACCGATGATGGGATTGATGGTATACCCGGTCAGGGCCTTGACGTTGTCGATAATAAAAATATTCAACGGGTCGGCCATCGCGAGCGTTAGATGCTCGCCGATGAGTGAAATCGGCAGGATCTTGTAGCGGACGGCAAGCTCCTGCGGGATCAGTCCCAGCACTTCATTGAAGACCTTCAGCCGCAGCACGTTGATAATCGGCATCGCCAGGCTTTCGCTGAGGACCTGCGCGAGAATCTCTCGGTCGATGAGATTGGCCCGGACCAGAATCTTGCTTAATTCCTCGCCAGTCTGCTGCTGCTCTTCCAGGGCGGCATCCAAATCACTTGCGGAAATCAAATTGTCCCGCAGCAAAATTTGTTTTAGACGATCCTTTAGAGAATCCATTAGTTAGAAGTGTAGTACTTATCGATCGATTCTTTGACTTCTGTTGCCGTGCTCACGAATGTTTGCACGGTGCAGCCGGTAATCAGCTCGACATCTTCGGCAGCCTGATAATTCAGAGGATTTGACATGGCAAGCGTCAGACTTTTGCCAATTTTATCGATGGGAATTAGGCAGAATTGTCGGCAAACATTTTCCGGGACGGTTTTGATAACGTCCTCGTCGATTTCATAGTTGGCCAACGGTAAATACGGAAAACCGTACTGGGATGTCAGGGCCTGAGCGATGTCCCGTTCGGAGGCAAAACCCAGTTCCACCAGGACCTCCCCCAGGAGACCGCCGATTTCTTTTTGCTTCCCGATTCCCAGGTTCAGTTGCTCGTGGTTGATAACACCGCGTTCAATCAGGAGTTCACCCAGCGGTTTATTGGAGGCTCTTTTGAAGTGTTTCATGGCAGCAGGCCCTCATGGAGGCAAGTTATCGCTATGGTAGTAGGATTCTACACCAGATAGGTTGAGTATACAATACAATTAGTCACATTAACAATGCCTGAACCGCTCAAAATACGGTCCGTTTCTTGCTCAGATTCAGCAGGAACCCCATCATGACGGCAAAGACCAGGAAAGAGGACCGGCCGTAGCTGACGAACGGCAGAGTCAGACCCACAATCGGAAACATGCCCATGACCATTCCGATGTTGATGACCACCTGAAGGGAAAAAATCGAGACGATCCCCACGGTCACGATGGTGCCGAAACGGTCCTTGACCTGACTGGCCACTTGCATGCTGGTCATGATCAACGCAAAGTAGAGGATCAACATAAAGATCGTGCCCACCAGCCCCCACTCCTCGCCGATCACCGAAAAAATAAAATCGGTATGACGCTCCGGCAAAAAGTTCAGCTGATTCTGGGTGCCGGCCAGCCACCCCTTACCGAACAATTGGCCCGATCCGATGGCGATCTTGGACTGGATGATCGTATAGCCCGCGCCGAGCGGATCGATGTTGGGATTGAGGAAAACCAGCAGCCGGTCCTTTTGATAGTCCTTGAGGATCAACCACGCGAATGGCGATAAAACCACACCGAGCCCCAAGAAGGCTCCGATGATCTTGTAGTCAATCCCGCTCACAAACACCATGACGACAAACATCCCCAACAGGAGCAGCGATGTTCCCAAATCCGGCTGTTTGAAAATCAGCAACATCATAAAGACGGTCATTCCCAATGGCCACAGAAAATGATAGAAAACGGACTGCACCTTGGACCGGAATCCGAAGGAGAGCATGGGCTTCAGGTTGCTGAAGTACCGGCCCAGCGCGAGAATCAAGGCCAATTTGGCAAGCTCCGAGGGTTGAAAGCTGATCCCCCCGAATTGAATCCACCGTGTGGCGCCCAGCGCGTGGCGTCCCATAATCAGGACCAGCAAAAGCAGGATCACATTCAGAATATAAAACCCGTAGGCGATATCGTAAAATCGGCGGTAGTCCACCTTGCCTAACACATACATAATCCCGATACCCAGGCCGGCGCAAAGCAGCTGATCGTAAAAAATCTTTTGCGTAACCCGGACGTTGTCGTATGTGGCGCTGTAGAGGGCGACCAGACCGACGGCCATGATAGCCACTGTAAAGAACCATATTTTCTTATCCAGATCACGCTGCATTAGATTAATCCCTCACGGTTGAGCCGCAGCATCAGTTCCCGGGCCAAGCGCACGGCGTTATGCGACGACCCGCCATGCTCTAAAAAGACACAGAACGCCACGCTCTTCTCCCGGCCCTGGGCGTATCCCACGAACCACGCATGATGTTCTTTGTGCGGCGAAGACTGCGCCGTTCCGGTTTTCCCCGCGACAAACAGCTCGTCATTATCCAATTCATGGGCAGTCCCTGTGTAGTCGGTCACGGTGGCCCTCAGGCCCAACTTGGTCTTCTCAAATATTTCCTTGGGTATCTTGACGTCCCGGGTGTAATCATATTTCGTCAACGGAACGCCACCGATCGCCTTGATAACATGCGGGGCCACCTCCACACCGTCGCGGGAAACGGTAGCCATCATGCGCACCAGTTGTAACGGCGTGGTCAGGACGTCGCCCTGGCCGATCACAAAGTTCAGCGTGTCTCCGGTGTACCACGGGCGGCGGCGCGAGAGGATTCCCTGAGTGCGGTTGGGAATCCGTCCGCTGCGTTCGTAAGGCAGGTCAATATGCGTCTTTCTCCCCAGACCGAATTTATCGGCATACTCGTGCAACAAGTCGGCTCCCAACAACAGTCCGAGGCGATAAAAGTAGACGTTACATGAGTGCGCAATGGCCTCGATGAGATTCTGGTCGCCATGCGGATAGGTGCAGCCGAAGCGGATGCCGCCGACTTGGTGGTATCCGGGGCAATGGAACGTCGTCTTCTGAGTGATTTTACCGGTGTCCAGCGCGCATATCGCCACCGGTATCTTAAAAACCGATCCCGGCGGAAAACGGGCACTCACGGCACGATTGATTAACGGCGCCAGCGGATCACTGAACAATCCCCCTGCCTCTTTGGACCGCTTCGGATCCACCAGCGCATTCGGATCAAAATCAGGAAAGCTTGCCAGCCCTAGCACTTCGCCGTTCGCGGAATCCATCACAATCACCGCACCGGGCGTGTCTTCCATCACATCCATGACTGCGGCTTGGATCCGGCTATCGATGGTCAGCATAATATCTCCGCCGCGTGTCGGCTCCCGGATGCTCAGAAGCCGAACCTGCTGACCGCGGCTGTTGACCTCGATCTGATATCCTCCGGCCTCACCCCGCAAGTTCAAATCATAGAATTCCTCCACACCCGACTTGCCTACGTCACTCAACGGAGAATAGCCGTACTTCTTGTAGCGCTGCATCAAAGCTTGATTGACCTTCCCGACATAGCCCAGTATATGCGCACTATTTTCCCCGTTCGGATAGACCCGCTTGTAACCTTCCTCAACGAGCAGACTGGGAAACCGGAAGCGGTTTTCTTCGATCACAATAGCCTTTTCGCGCTCGATATCTTCTGCAACAACAACAGGGGCGAACGGAGTATGCTTCTTGCGCCGGTACCGACGCGTCAACAAGTCGCGGCTGACCCCCAACGATTCACTGAGGAAGGCGAACAGCTCATCCTGATCCTCGATGGCCTGTGGAGTTATGGTCACATTGTATGCCACGCGATTCTCGGCGAGGACCGTCCCGTTGCGGTCATAGATGCGCCCCCGCTTGCCTTCCAGCGGAACGACACGGATACGGTTGTTGGTGCTCAGCTCAAAATAGTACTTACCCTTAATCGCCTGGACATAAACCAGGTCCAGAGCGATCAGCACAAAGGCGAGCACCACAATTATTCGTATAATCTTAAGACGCATTTTCGCAGATAGTTAAAAACAAATCCGGCGAACAACAAGGTCATGAGGATCTCGGGCAGATAGATGTTCCGGATGAAACCGGGAAATGAATTCAGGTTCAGAGACAGCGCCCCCTGACACAGCAGCAGGATTGAATTGATACAAAAAATCAACAGGAGCAAGGACCACCATGATCCCTTCTGATAGATTATCCGCGTTAGGATCGTCGTCACATACGCGGTGAGCATCAATGTCAGAATATGAAAGCCGAAAAATTGTGTGCTGTAGGCATCCCGAATCCCGCCGCCCAGGAATGCGGCCAGCAGCGCGTAGCGAATGCCCATCGACAAATCCAGAAAGATGATTAGTAGCAGAATGAGGTTTGGTATAAAAATCTTGCCGAACACCGTGACCAGCAGATATTCAGCCAAGAAGAAGATCAGGGTCAAAGCCAGAACTGTAATGATTCGCCGCATAAGCAATCTGTGAATATTGATTTACTAAACTAATTTGAGGAATGTCCCGGTCAGTAGGCGGTCATCCCTTGGAACACATCCATCGTCGGCCGGCTCACTTCACAACGACCAATACCTCTTCCAATTGCGAAAGGGCCACACTCGGCTTTACCACGTATTCTTTCCGGTTGCCCCGGATCTCGTCGATCACTTCAACAACTTCGCCCACCACCAGACTTTCCGGGAATTCCAGGCTCAACTTGGAGGTAATCACTTTGTCACCGACCCTGATATCCGCATTCTCTTTGATAAATTTCAAGCGGCACAACCCGGTCAGCGTACCGGAAATCACCCCGCTTTCCCGCGTACGCTGGATCATAATCGCCGCACTGAATTGCGGATCCGTGATCAAAATGACTTTGGATTTGGATTCGCTCGCCTCAGTAACCTTTCCGACCACGCCCAGTTCGTTGACAACCGGCTGCCCCGGCTTCACCCCGTCCTCCAGTCCGCGATCGAGTATCAGGGACGAATTCCAGCGCGAAGGATCCCTCCCGATAATATGCGCGCCGACCGATGAAAAGACCAAACGTTGTTTGAACGCCAGCAAGCGTTCCAGGCGCGCATTCTCCCGAACAATCTCTTCCATACCGACCAGACGCGCCTTTAACCGGTTTACCTCCTGGGACTTTTGGCGGTACTCATCGAAGGTTCGATGATAAAAAAGCATCTTCTTCATTTCCAACAACGGAAACGACATGATCTTGATCGGCAGCGAGAAGACATCCACCACTCTAAACTTAGCAGATGTAAAGATTTTGGTGCGGGAAAAAAAGATTACGAAAGGAATCAGGAGGATCAGGATGTAGATTAAGTTTTTGCGGTTGGCGCTAAACACATTGAGACCGGTTGGCTGGTTAACGCATATTTAATCATGTGATTCCACAGCGAGCGTCGGTCAAATTTTGCCTGCGACCTTGACGACGGTGACGGGATATGCGGGGCGGCGTAGTATCGTGGATCAAAATTCCAGTTTGGTTGGGACGGCAATCCTTCGACGGAAACGCGCGGGCATGGTCAGCATCTGACCGGTCCCAAGAACAACGGCCGTCAAGGGATCATCCGCAATGTGGACCGGGAGCCCCGTCTCTTCGGCGATACGCTTGTCCAGTCCTCGCAGCAGCGACCCCCCACCGGCCATAACGATCCCGCGGTCCAGCAGGTCGGCCGAAAGTTCCGGCGGAGTTTGTTCCAAGGTCGTCTTGGATGCGTCGACGATAGCCTGCACCGGATCCTCCAGCGCTTCACGGACTTCAATCGACGTAATGGAGATTGTTTTGGGCAACCCAGATATCAGGTCGCGTCCGCGAACGTCCATGTTGAGTTCTTCCTCCAGCGGATACGCCGAACCGATCCGGATCTTGATTTCCTCAGCAGTACGCTCTCCGGTCATAAGATTATATGTCTTACGCAAATATTCAATAATGGCCAGATCCATTTCATCGCCGGCGATACGAATGCTTTTGGCATAAACCAGTCCGCCCATCGAGATCACGGCAAACTCGGTTGTCCCGCCGCCGATATCAACAATCATATTTCCGGCAGCTTCCTCGACGGGCAATCCCACACCGATAGCCGCCGCCTTGGGTTCCTCGACCAACTCAACGGAACGCGCGCCCGCCCTTTCGGCCGAATCGCGAACGGCCCGCTTCTCCACAGCCGTGATCCCCGACGGAATCGCGATCACCATCGCGGGACTGATGAATTTCTTTCCGCCGTTTACCTTACGGATGAAATACTTCAACATCGCTTCCGTCACTTCAAAATCCGAGATGACCCCGTCTTTCATGGGACGAATGGCGACGATGTTACCGGGCGTGCGACCGAGCATCTTTTTGGCTTCTTCCCCTACCGCAATCGGACGGTTAGTGTCTTTCTCGATCGCCACGACGGACGGTTCGCACAGAACCACCCCTTCGCCCTTTACAAACACCAAGGTCGTGGCTGTCCCCAGATCAATTCCGATGTCGTTGGAGAAAAGTCCCAGCGCATAGTTGACACCTTTGCGCCCAAATCTGAGGGTCTTCTGCAACATCAAGACTTCCTTAAGGTTACAACTGAATCAGTCGTTAGGATTAGGTATTTTTGGAATGTAGCTGGCTTAATAATATATGAAAAGAAAAAATAAGTCAATGATTTTTAGACGGGGCGGAACCTTTTTCGGCCCTGAAAAAGGGCTGCCCCCAGCGTATGAAAATCACGGGGAAAATCGGGATAGGATTTTCGGGTGCACTCAATATCTTTAACGCGGACACCGATTTTTAGGCCTAATACAGCGAAGGCCATCGCCAGCCGGTGATCACGATGAGGGTCCAAAAGGCAGTCTTTTTTGTAGGGGCCTGCCGGCTTGATGATCAACTGATCACGGGTCTCGCGGACATCCGCTCCGATCTTGAGCAATTCCTGACGCAGATCGCTGATGCGGTCCGACTCCTTGACCCGGGCATGCCCGATATCGACCAAACGAGTGGTTCCTTTGGCAAATAAGGCCAAGACCGACATAATCGGCACCAAATCCGGACAGTCGCGGAGGGAAAACCGGCCTCCCCGCAGCGCGAAGGGGCCGCGTATCCTGATGCTGCGCTGAGTCTTGCTGAATTTTACCCCCATACGGGTCAGGAGATCGTAAATATGCCCGTCAGCCTGGGGCAAGTCGGCATTAAAGTGTCCTTCGAAGATGACTTCGGACGGCAACAAGGCCGCCGCCGCCAAATGAAACGCCGCCAGGCCGTCATCGGAAGGTACCGTCATGCTCCCCAGCCCGCGATACCGCTGACCGGACTCAACAAAGTACTCAGACGAACCGCGGGTCCGCACTTTTACGCCTGATTTAGCCATAATCCTGACCGTCATATCAATGTAATCAGCGCTGACGATTTTCCCTGTGAGTTTGAGGGATGAATCGTCGCCCAATAACGGCAAGGTTAAAAGAAGTGCGGAAATAAATTGTGAACTGAGGGATCCATTGATACGGATATTGCCGGCCGCGATCGGAGACGTCCCGATATGGACCGGGATCCCATCGTTTCCCTCGGCCCCCCGGACCTGGGCACCCATGCCGCGTAGCGTTTCGGCCAGAAAGGTATTGGGCCGCCCCCGCAAGGTACCTTCTCCGGTAATCCTGGTCCCTCCGCCGCGGGCGACCGCCAACGGGATCAGAAAACGCAGCACCGTGCCCGACTCTTTGACATGAATACGGGAAGGCAGGGGCTTCGTGGGATCGGCCTTCACTTGCCACCGGTTATCCCGCAGCCGGTGGACACTGGCCCCCAGGGCCAGGGCAGTCTGACGGGCAATGACGGCATCGTCGCAATTTGATGGATGGATAATTCGGGAAGCCCCGCCCAGAGCGGCCACTACAAATGAACGGATTGAGTATGACTTGGAAGCGGGCAGAAACAGTTTGCCTTTGAGTTGTCCGGCGGGAGCTACGCGGAGAATCATTATTTCGCGATGACTTGATCGTTTTTGCGGAGTGTATTTCCGGAGAGCGGGGGAACCAGATCGGCGGCCGCCATTTCTTCCTGAGTCCGGGTGATCTTGATATCGCCCAGATAATCATTGCCGCGATAAACCGACATGAAAATGCCATTGGAGATACCGTGCTTGCGACCGAGATTGATGACAACAAAAGCGGTCTCGACGTCCACGCTGAGGATACGCCCTTCCGGAATGGCACCGGAGTCACTCATCGCAGATCCGTCACGGGTGGATTCCTTAATCTGCCGGAGGAGTTCCTCCTCGGAGACGTGCACATCAGGCGTCACCACGATCTGATCAAGTTCGATATTCATCTGAGATTCTTCTTCGGAACCGGCTGAACGCAATGGATTGGGACGCGGTTGGCTACGCGTATCTCCTCCCTGCACGGCCTTGGCGGTTTGACCGGGATCGGATGTCTCGGCACGGTCCGTCGTCGGAGTGGGCCGTGGTCGCGGCGGGGCGGTTTGTTGAACGGCAGCACTGTCCGGTGATGCGGTCTGCCGGGGCGGCGGCGTGCGTGTCTGTTGGGCCGCCTGATTTTGCACGGCCTTCTTGGTCAACTCTTCCTGAGCGGCCAGCAACTCTTCGTTCTTTTTTTGTAAATCCTTGTTACGATTGAGCTCTACCTTTAACTTGGCTTCAAGCTCAACAATCTGCTGTTCCAGATCCCCGATCTGTGTAGCGGTTTTGTCTTCGACCTTGGACGTCTGCTGCTGCAATTCCTGTAATTTTTCCTTCAGTGCAATCGATTCCTTCTTAAGCTCCTCACGCAGCCCCTTTTCCAAATCAAGCTCGTCCATGAGACCATTGACCCGATTGTCGGCTTCCTTATTCTTTTCTCCCAGGATCGAATTCTTCTTTTGAAAATCCTTCAGCTGAATCTTGGCCTGCTCGAGTTCTTTCTCGATCATGGCGATGGTCCCCTCCGCCCCCTTGCGCTTGTCGATCTCCACGTTATAGAAAAACATCGACAGCGCGGTCAGCGTAATGAGCAGCACCGCAATTATTACCAAGAATATGGTCAGAACCTTTCCGCTCCGAGTGGAAGTTTTCATAAAAAGTCTCGATTTCATTACAGGTTGGTTGGAATTATATTATATGTATTATATTGAGTTTGCCCTGTTTGTAAAGAATTATTACAACTTACTGAAAATGCTCCGTTTAGGTTTTTCCCACCGCCACAGCCGCCAGAAAGGCCGCCGGAATCGGGGTGGAGATCTCAATCCGGCGCTTGTCCCGGGGGTGGTTGAAGGCGATGGCCCGGGCATGCAGGGCCAGACGGGGAAAACTAGTCCGCTTGCCGTATTTATCATCACCCAGGATCGGGTGCCCGAGGTACTTCATATGGACCCGCAGCTGGTGAGTGCGCCCGGTCTTCGGAGATAGTGAAACCAAAGTCTTTCCATGACAACGCCTTATGACTCGATAAACCGTCTCGCTGGCACGCGCATCTTCATCAAAGCGGACCGCCTTTTTATCCCGGTATTTGGGATGCTGTCCGATCGGGGCCTCTATGAGCCCCTCATCGAATTCAACCTCCCCCTCCACCAATGCGACATACCGCTTGCTGACCGTTCGCTTCTTGAACTGTTTGGCCAATTTGGTGTGGGTAATATTGTCCTTGGCGATCAATATCAGGCCGGATGTCTCCTGGTCCAGACGATGAACAATTCCGGGACGCATCAAGTCT
This sequence comes from Candidatus Omnitrophota bacterium, assembly GCA_020429915.1. Taxonomy (GTDB): domain Bacteria; phylum Omnitrophota; class Gorgyraeia; order Zapsychrales; family Zapsychraceae; genus JAGOSC01. The sequence goes on from JAGQKV010000004.1 coordinate 175,822, forward strand.
CCACTGAAATCCGAGAGCTGCTTGGCATGAAAAAGCAAGGCGTTGACCAGCGTCCCCGTGTAACGCCCACGGGCGGGATGGACCAGCATACCGGCCGGCTTGTCGATAGCCAGCAAGGCGCTGTCCTGAAAGACTATGTTGAGGGGAATATCTTCGGGTGCAATATAGGCGGGCGTGAGGAATTCGGCGGGGATATTGACCGCAATATCGTCCCCCCCGGAAATCAGATGATGGGCCTTGACGGGGGCCTCATTGACCTTGACGTGGCCGTGATCAATGAGTTTCTTGACATAGGTACGGGACGGGGCATCGGTCAGCTCTGCCGCGAGGAACACATCCAGCCGCATATTCTCCGCGGCCGGACTGACTTTGAAGTGATAATTCGCCATGATACGACACCGGCATCCTAGTCGCGCTGTTCTTCTTTTTTATGGCTGAGTTGAAAACATTTCCAAGCAATGATCAGGGCGCCTACCGTGATCGCGCTGTCGGCCACGTTGAAGACGGGCCAAAAGCGGATATCGATGAAATCAATCACATACCCATACATAATCCGGTCGATCAGATTCCCGATCGCTCCGGCGAGTATGAGCGAAAAACCCATGATATACGTGCGCGAAAGGGCCTCATCGTTTTGCCGATAATAATAAATATTGAACACCAGCAGGATAATCGCGATAACGGGAATGACGATGAAGACGATGCCCTGATCCTTAAAGAAACCGAAGGCAATACCGGTATTGTGGACCATCGTCATGTGCAAAACGTTGCGGATGACAGGAATTGATTCCCCGAGCTGAAGAAGATCGGTAAAAAACAACTTGGTGACTCTATCGGCAAAGACTATCGTGACCGTAATCAGCAGCGACAGAATGATGTCCAGCTGAGACCGAGCAGGACTTATCATAAGAAGGACAACCTATATCTGGTTGGAGTTCTCTAATTCTTCCTGATATTTCAAGCAGTACTCTGCGTAGGGGATGGCTTTTAGGCGGGCCTGGGAAATGGGCTTTCCGGTTGCCAGACAAAATCCGTAAGTACCGTCGTCGATTCGTTTCAGAGCGGCATTGATCTTATGCAAGACTTCACGATCATGGGAAGCCAGCCCCAGACTGAATTCCTTGTCGTACATGTCTGTGGCGACATCCGCCATATGCTGAACATGACCGGACACATCCGACGAATCGTTGCTGGAACTACCGGTATTATCGGACATATTCCGAATATCATGAACGAGATCATCTCTGAGTTTGACTAACAGCTTTTTATAATAGTCAAGTTTCTTTTGGTCGAGCTTTTTTGCTGGCATAAACAACTCCTTTATGAAAGAACCCCGCTGCCCTGATCATGGGCCAAATTCTTGCCATCTAAACGCTGAAGTATAACGCTGTTGCCATGGGATGTCAAGAAAAACTCCCCGCTGATTGCCATGGGGCAAGTATATCCGCTTGATCCTCAGGGCGCAAATTATGCCGGGATGTACTTGCCGATAATCGGCTGCAGGGACTGACGCAGGGCGGCGGGAATAATCTCTGGATTTGTTATAATCGCATGCTGCAGAGCACTTTGTGCCTCGAACGACGCAATGGCCCCAAGCCGCGGGACGGCCAGGCGCAAGATCTTCTTGGCGTTGGACACATTTTGAGTCAGATTCTCAATGATCATCTGGACGGTCACCTGGTCGTGATCCGGGTGCCAGCAATCATAGTCCGTCACCGAGCATAGCGAGGCATAGGCGATTTCGGCCTCCCGGGCCAGTTTGGCCTCCACCATATTCGTCATGCCGATAATATCCATCCCCCACCGGCGATAGAGTTCGGATTCGGCGCGGGTGGAAAACTGCGGCCCCTCCATATTGATGTAGGTCCCTTTCGGATGGATAGTTACATCCGCCTCCCGGCAGCACTCGGTGAGCACGGCCGTCATTTCCTTGGATACCGGCTCCGCCATGGCCACATGGGCGACGATCCCACCGGTAAAAAAACTGGTTTCACGAGCCTTGAAAGTCCGGTCGACAAACTGGTCCGGCAGGACAAAATCCAGCGGCTTCATATCTTCCCGCAAGCTCCCGCAAGCACTGACCGAGACAATGGCATCCACACCCAATCGCTTCATCTCGAATATATTGGCCCGGTAGTTGACCTCGCTCGGGGAGATGTGATGCCCCTTACCGTGCCGGGCCACAAAGACGATTTCGACACCCTCCATCCGGGCGCGGATAAAATTGCCCGAGGGCGGCCCGAATGGGGTGTCTACGACCATCATTTCCTCGACAATCTCGACCCCCTCGATATCGTAAAGGCCGCTTCCTCCGATAATGCCTAACTTAGCCATGGCTCACCTCGACAGCTCCTTGGCCCGTCGCCGGGCCGCTTTGATTGCTTGATATATGGTTTGCTCCCATTTGGCTGCGGAAAACTCCTGTAAAGCTGCCGCGGTCGTGCCACCTTTTGACGTCACCCTCTCACGCAGCGTTGACGCCTCCTCCCCGGACTCCATCAAGAGCTCCAGAGCGCCGGCGCAGGTCTCGATGACCATCTCCCGGCTTAATTGCTCACTTAGCCCGAGGCGGGTGGAAGCCTTTATCCAGCCCTCCAGAAAGAGAAATACGTACGCCGGACCGCTGCCCGAAACGGCGGTGACCGCGTCGATCAACGATTCATCCAGGGTCACAGCCTTACCCACGGATGCGAATAGCCGCCTCGCCAGATTGGTATCGGCTTGAGTCGCGAATTTCCCGGCACAGATACCCGTCACGCCACGACCGACCTGGGCGGGAAGATTGGGCATGGTCCGGATAACCCGCGTGCCGGGCGGCAGTCTCTTCTCTATATATGGAGTCGTGATGCCGGCGGCGATCGACACCACCACATGGGACTTGCGGACATGCGGTCGGATCGCCGTCAACACCTCTTCGAAGACCTGCGGCTTGACGGCCAGAATAAGGACCCTCGCCCGGCGGCAGAGTTCCGGCAGGTCCAACAATTCAATAGGGAATTGTCGTTTGAGCCGGCGCCCCCGAGCGGCATCGGCCTCACACACGGCGACCCGATGCCCTTTGACGATCCCGGCCAGGATGGCGCTCCCCATATTGCCCGCCCCGATCATTCCGATAACTGCTTTAGTGGTCATAGAAAATTGCCCTCCCGATACGGACCATGGTGGCCCCCTCTTCAATGGCGATTTCATAGTCGGCGCTCATGCCCATCGACAGTTCCGCGAACTGCGCCTGCCGCTCGCCTCCAAATTCGTCGGCCAGACGCTGCGCCGTTTCCCGCAAACCGCGAAAACAACTCCGTACCGTCTCCGCATCCTCCGTCAACGGCGCAATGGTCATCAGCCCCCGCAGACGCAAATGCGGACATTCTTTTAAAACATGCTCAACAAAAGGCCGGACCGCCTCGGGGGCTAATCCGTACTTTTGCTCTTCTCCGGCTATATTCACTTGCGCCAGGATATCCACGCCGCGGTCGAATTCGCCGGCATGCTTTTGTAATGCATCCGCCAGGCGAATGCTGTCCACGGATTCAATGAGCGTAAACAGTTCCAGGGCAGACCGGGCCTTGTTGGTCTGCAGGTGTCCGACCAGATGCCGGGACACCGAGGCGATGGAGGAAATTTGTTTGAATTTGAGACCGGCATCCTGAACGCGGTTCTCACCGACGTGCGTGAGCCCGGCGGCAATGGCTTCTTCAATCTGCCGGGCATCGGCATATTTACTGATACCGACCAGGGTGACCTCTTCGGCATCACGCCCGCAGCGCGAACAGATCTGTGCGATATGCCCCTGAATTTTAGCTAAATTTTCCGCTATCATGGCCCTAAACTAACATAGAACGAAGCGATAGTCAATTGCCCAACTCGCGGTTTACCAGCTGCCGGCGCGGGTCCGGTCCTCAACGAAATTGACATTGATATCCAGAATCTCCGCCATCACGGCGTCGAGCAACCGCATAAATGCCCCGTCGATGTTCTCATAAGAATCCTTGGTGCGGTCGGTGATCAGGGGATCGATAGCCAGCGTCCGCAGATTGTACAGGGCCGCGTTGATCCGCTGCCCAGGAAAGGTCTTCAGCAGATAGTGAAAGTACAACGGGATTTGAAAAGATTTGACGTTCTCTGCGATCGCTTCGCGGGTAGGCTCAACACTGCCCCAATCAACCGTCTTCTTGGGCAGAACATTCTGCCCGCCTGTTTTGTAGTCAAGAATCATGACCGTTCCATCACGCAGGCGATCGATGCGGTCAACCACATAAACAAAACGCAAGTCTTCATCGGCCAGGCATATGCTGTCGTCAAAACGTTGCTCCAACCCGAGTATTTCCTCCACCTGCCGGTCCGGTGATTCCTGTTCATGCTGAATAAACCGCCGCAACCGTTCGCGCACCACCGATCGCAACAGAAAGGAGTCGGACTTCATGCTGCGGGAGAAACGGTCGTCAAAATCCTTCTCGAAACGGTTGGTAAAATCCTTGATAAATCCGGCATCGATATCGGGCCTGCGATGCTCATACGGCCGGAACACTTTCTCCAGAAAATTGTGGACAAACGTGCCGATCTGACGCGCCTCGGGCTCATCCAGCAAATCCTCCGCCTCCCGCAAACCGAGGACATACCGGTGATAGAATTCCAGCGGATTACGCAGATACAAGTTGACACTTGAAGCCGAATAACGGTGTTCCCTGAGCATCGCGATCATCTCCGGCGTCTTCGGGACCTCCCGGATCGTCGCGGTGGGCGCCACATGAAAGGTGGGGACCCGAGCTTCGGTCCCCGCGAAGGAGCGCGCCTTTTTCTGTTCCTCCCACACCAACTCCTCCACGAAGCGGCTGCGTTCTTTTTCCTTATTCTGCTGGTAGATCAAATGGACATCCTTCGCCGAGGAGATCAGCCGCATAAACTGATAGCGCTGGATCTCTTCATCCAGCTCCACCCGGTTGAGTCCGAGCGTAATCATGACGTCCCGCGGAATCAGCGGCTCATGGATAACCAGGTTGGGCAACACGCCTTCGTTGACATCCATGACAATCACATGGTCGAAATTAAGCGACCGCGTTTCAAACAACCCCAATAACTGCATTCCCTTGAGCGGCGAACCGATAAAAGCCACGATCTCCGAGGAGATCCGTTGTTCAAAGACTTTAAACAGCTCGTCCTGCGGGAAAACCTCGTGGCTGAACGCGGCTGAGCGGAATTCCTCCAGGATCTGGAAAATCTGATTGGCAATGTTGAGGTTGAGCGGATAACGCTTCAAAGAGCTGTACCGCAAAAAGGCATCCAGAAATTCGGCCAATGCCTTGGCGAATCCACTGAATGTCCGGACGCCCTCCCAGATCCGGAATAACAAATGGTGTAATTGATCGAGATCTGCGGCCAGCTTCTCGCGGCGCACTTCGGGATGATCCGCGAGGATCAGCTCCTGGACCCGTACGAACAGGTCATCGCACTCGAGAACCTGGTCGGGGTCCAAAAACAGCAGTCCGGATATTGCTCCCTCCTCCCGGCCGCTCAGCATATCCTGCAGCTTGTGGGCCATAATCCGCGTCACCTCGGCGTCGAAGCTGAGGCGAAAGTTTTTGCAAAACGGATGCAGCAGCACGCGCAAATAGTCTCGGGCGTAGTAGCGCCCATCCTTGCAGGATTGTTGGGCGCGGAAAATCAACTCGAAAAGTGTATACAGACTGCTGCGCTTAAGCGGATAACCCATCGAGATGTTAAATTCCCGGACCAGACCGCTGATCTCGGACAAAAGCGGAACAATGTTGTCCGCGGTAGGCAAGACGATGACGGTCTTCTCCGGCTCATCGATCTTCTTCAGAATCTCCCGGATGGTCCCCACCTGACTGTGCACGTCGAAGGCGGCGTACAGGTTTAAATGGAATTGCGGCACCTCGACCGTCGCCCCTTCTTTAATCTCCCAGGAGTGCCGCTCCGCCAACCGCTTCAGGATGGGCCAGCGCCGCTGATCGCCCTGAAAGTAAAATCGGGCCTGTCCGCGTTGGCTCAGCGCGCGGACAACCTGCTCTTCCGAGCGGTTAAAGTAGAAGAAATTACAAAAAAGCAGCTCGTCAAATTCGTCCAAGGGAGTCTCCTCCACCAACGCGGCCGCCCGACGGTACTGGTATCCGCGGGAATAGATCCCCGCGGCCTTCAACTCCTGATGGTAAACGCGGCGGATACCGACGATTTGGGCCAACAGCCGGTTAATATCCTCAGGGACGGCAAAACCGATCTTGGCGATTTCTTCGAGATTAGTCAGGTCACGGTCCGCTACATTCTCCAAATCAATTTGATCGATAAACTTCATCAATTCCTTGGCCCAAGGCAAGAACTCGGAAAACGCCTCCCGCCCTTTCAGCAGGTCCGGTGTGTGTTCCCGGACAATCCGGTAGATTAAGTAACTGTTGTCTAAATCCGGCGGCTGCCCAAAACGTTCGTGACGTTCAATAATCATGGTAACCAGTTGATCGATGGTCAGGAATCGTGGCGGAATAAACGGCCTGCCGATCCGGCGCGCAAGCTCGCGCTGCAGAAAAAGCTGCGGCCGCTTCCCGCCGAAGACAATTCCCAAGCGGGACAAATCTGCTCCGCGATCCAGATACTCGGCCTCAATTTCGTCGGCCAGCTGCTCGATGAACGGCCGGCAAAAACTGTAAGTCCTCACATTAACCATCGACGGCCACCACCTCGAGACTGTCCGCATACAGCAAATACCCGCTGACCCGGTGATCCGGGAAAAGCCGGGACATGATATCGATGTAGGATTTCACCTGTGCCTGTTCACGCGCGGGGTCAAGCCCGGAGCTTTTGTAATCGAGGATCCGGACCTCGTCGGACGTCACAATAATCCGGTCCATCCGTCTGGTGTGGCCGTGCCGGTCAACCACCTCATACTCCGTGTAAACCTTCCCTTCTCCCACGGCAAAGATCCAATGGAGCGCGGGTTCCGCCATAATGCCGTCTATCCGGGCCGTTATCTCATGGGCCCACGTCGCCTCCGGGTGGAGGCTCAACACCTCGGACGCCGCCCGGCGGGCGGCCTCCGGAAGGTCGGCCGCCTGAGTGCAGACAACACGTGACAGGATGTCATGCATAACCGTGCCTTTCAAGCGGGCCTCGAAATGATCCGCCCGCTGATAGGCCAAATGTTCGTCCTCAAGGAAGGTAATCCAATCCTGATGCTCCGCGCGCTCCAGTGGCAGCAGGGCCTGTGGGGCCTCCTTGGCCCGCAGGTCGTAAACCGCCTTTTGACCGGACTCGGCTGATTCCTCGGGCAGCAAGAGATTGGCCAGGTTGAATCCCTGCCCGGCCTTACCCGGCAGGCAGATATAGAGTTCATGACTGGCCCGGGTAAGGGCCACATACACATTGTTCAGTTCGGAAACTAAGGCATCCACATATTCCCCACGATACACCCGGTAAAGTTCATCCGAGTACAGATAATAGGTATTCTTCAGGCGCAGCAATCGCATCCGGTTGTCGATCCGCTGAAGCAAATAGGATTGTGCAGCATCGCTGGTTTTGCCGCCCACCTTTATCTCCATCTTCAGAAACGGAAGCAAGACCACTGGGAACTCGAGCCCTTTTGACTTGTGGACGGTCAGCACCTTGACCGCGTCCAGCCCCGGCATCCGGGCATAGAGGTCCTCCCCGCGCAACTCTTCATAATATTCCAGGAACGACACGATGTCGGAATGCTCCTCCTCCCGTTTCTTGATCAATTCCAGCAAAAGCATAAAGAACCCCTGGTCCCCCGGAAAATACTGCAGACAGCGCAACCGCTCAAAAAGAGTGATCACCAACTCGTACAGGGGATAAAGCCCGACATTCCGGTAAAGGTCATCAAGATAACGCCCCCAAACCTCGGGGTACGCCCGCCGGAAGGCTTGGTACAGATAGAAGCCCCGCTGGCCCTTTAATTCCAGGCGATGCTGAAACACAAATTCCCGCATGGCCTCCCGGGTCAATCCACACCCCCGGGCGCAGATCTCACCCATCAAGAATTCGGCAAAGGCCATATTGTCCACGGGCGAGCTGAGAAAGGTCAATAAGGCGATAATCTCCCGCACCCGGTCGTTGTCTTTAATATTGGACGTCCGTTCCGAATCGACCGGGATCCCTTCTTCCAGCAACCACGTGGTGACGGTCTCCACTTTGGAATTCTCACGGGTGAGTATGGCAATATCCCGCCATGCGAAGCGCTGCCTCAATTCCTCAAGCGTCTGCAGAATGTACTCGCGGGTTTCCTCCAACCGTTCACTGCCGCTGTCGGCATCCATCCGCCGGACCTCCACATAACCGCCGTCCCGTCCGGGTTGCCAGGATTGTTGTGCGCCGGCGAAGATATTCTCCAGCCGCCGATAGTCATCGCCGTGCAACTCCACACGGACCTTATTCTTCCGCTCGCGCTGCTCCTTGGCCTGCACGAAACGTTGGAGATTCTCCAAAGAAAAAATATGATTATTGAATTCAACCACCGCCCGCTGACTGCGGTAATTATTGGAAAGTGACTCCTGACGCGCGTAGTCCGCGTATTCCTTCTGCAATTCATCGAACAGGGTAACGTCTCCGCCCCGGAAACCATAGATCGCCTGCTTACGGTCACCCACATAAAACAGAGAGCCACCGTTGGCCAGGGCCTCCTCCGGCATCATCCTCAAATTAAGCCACTGCAAGCGGCTGGTATCCTGAAATTCGTCAATCAAGAAATGCTGCAGGCGGGTGGCCAAACGAAAATAGAGCTCTTCCACGGTCACGCCATCGGCATCGAACAGGCGCCGGGCTTTGCGGTTCAATTCTTCCAAGAATAGGACGTCATCCACTGCCGCAAAACGGTCGAAGGCCTTCATGACTTGGGAAAACACTTCGATGTAAGGATTGTAAAGACTGTAAGCCTCCTGCAAACACAGCCGGTGGATATCCTGCTGGATATCTTCCCAGCCGAGATAAACATCGCGCCGGGCATCTGCGCCTTTGTTTAACGGTGGCTCTTCCGCATGAAAACTCGGCAGATTATCAATATCAAAGGAATAGCTGTGGTCCTTCAGAAAGCGGTCCAAGGATTTCTTGAAGCGCGCGTTTGTTTTCTCGGGCAACATGGCTTGCCATGTCCTAATTTTTTCCAGCAACCGATGTTTGGCCTTACTCACATCAGCCGCGACCACACCGCTGGGCGCGAACGGGATGCCGTAGTGATTCAGCTGTCCATACAATCCTTTGACCACATCCAGCATATCCTTTTTGGGAAACCAACCGGTGCGGTTTTCTAAATACAGGTAGTTTTCCAGAAAATCTTCAAACAATCGCAACAGCCCGCTGTCCTGTGCGGACTGATCAATCAGCCGATCCAAACTGTACTCCAAATATTCATGAGCGGTTGTTTTAATTTTAAATCGGGACGTCAGGCCGACCTTAAACGCACATCCGGACAACAAAGTGTTGATAAATTTGTCGATGGTCTGCACCTGAAAGAAATGATAATGGTGGATGATGCCATCCATCAATTGGTAGGCCAAACGGGCGGCCTGATCGTGATCCATGGACAGCGGTGCGAGAATATTCTGAGAGTCGTGCGGAGGCAACCGGTCAAGGGCAATACCCTTGAGAAAATAAAGGATCCGCTCTTTCATTTCAAAAGCGGCTTTATTGGTGAAGGTAAGAGCTAAGATTGCCTGGGAAGGCTGAGCCGCCCCGCGGTCCGCTTCGCTGAGTAGGAGCTGAACGTACCGCTTGGCCAAGGCATAGGTCTTGCCGGAGCCGGCTGAGGCCTCTACCACCAAGACCTCGGGTGAGGCAAAGACTTGGTCGGCAGGGATGGATGGAGAACGACTCATAAGGATATCGGATAGTGTGACTGATGTCGGGATGCGGACGCCCCGGGTTTGTGACCGCTCACATTATACTGAATACAGCCGCTCCTGAAAATAGCGGAGTCATCTCCGGGGCAAAAAAAAGGCCCCGTTTCCGCATGCGGAAACAGGGCCAACGAAACAAAATCTATTTCTGACTACAAAAGAACGTTAGACTCATCCCAGGAAAAGATTTCCCTTTCCTCGTTTGACGTCTGAATCGGCTTGTCTTCTTTCCATTCTGCCATAATATGCCTCCATTCGTTTGAACTACCTGAGCTAAGTAAGAATGTCTTACCAAAGGTAAAGAAAAATATATACCATCTGGTAGAAATTGCAAGGCATTTTTTTGGCTGGAATGTAATTTATTGTAATATATTCACTTACGTCTCAAGACAAAAAATCAGATCCAGCCCCACTCTGAATGTCGTCACTCCTCCCTGCCGACTATTTCTTGCCTACCAGGAAGTACAGAATGAGGCCGATTAAAGGCAAAAATACAATGACAGCCGCCCACAGCCCTTTGCGCATCATGTCCTTGTCCGCCTTGAATAAATCGACAAGGGCCAAGGCATCAAGTATAACGATGGCCGCAATGAATACAGGTCCCATATGATCTCCTTATAATCTGGTTACTCCGTCCTATTCTTGTATCCGCAACACCGGTCCCCAGGCCAGGATTTATGAAGGATATCCCGGATCGGCACGCAGCGTAATGGCTCTCCGTTGACCGTCTGATGCCAGCCGAACCGATTCTGATAAACCGCGCAGCAGTATCTACCGCTGCCGTCCACTTGCAGATGTTCGCAGGGATCCCCTTCCGCGGCACCGCAGCAGGCGCCGCAGCGGGAACACAACGCCTCCCACTTACGCTCCTGATCAACGCGCCACTTGAGGTAGCTAGATTCGGTAAATGATTCTTTGGTCGTCATCGGTTTTGTTCCGCAGCACCCCGCTCATGATCGTCCGTCCGCATTCATGAGTTTACGAGCCCGCTCAAGATTATTGATGGCATCCTGACGTTCCGGGTTTATTTCCAGCGCGCGCAAGAACATCCCTTCGGCTTCCTTATACTTTTTCTGTTTGCCATAAACGATTCCCAGACCGTTCAAGGCATTGGCAAACTTCGGGTCCACTTGAAGTGCTTGCAAATAATGTTTCTCGGCATCTTTCATGTTTCCGGTTGCGTCATTCAGCATCCCCAAATTATTGTGAGTTTCCTTGTGCGCGGGATTGATCGCTAACGCCTTGTTGTATTGCTCCCGGGCCTTGTCAAATTTGTTCTGCTTGGCATATACCAATCCCAAGTTGTTGTGCGCGCTGTAATCAGAGGGATTGATTTCCAGGGCGCGCTGGAACAATTGCTCCGCTTCAACGAACCGGTTCTGTTGCGCGTAAAGAATAGCAAGGTTATTTATCGCTTGCGGGTGATTGGGATCGTAGCGCACCGCGTCCTGGTAGTGCCGTATCGCCTGCCCCCAGCGTTGTTGCTTCGCAAACGCGAAGGCGAGATTAAAATGCGCATCAGCAAAGTCCGGTTTAATACGCAGAGCGGAACGGAACAACTCCATCGCTTCGTCACCTTTGCCCAACCGGCCGTATAAAATACCCAGATTGTTCATCACTGAATAATTGTCAGGCTCAACCATCAGCACCTGGCGATAATTCTCTATCGCGGATTGCAGCTCCCCTTCCCTCCCCATCATCGATCCCAGATTATTCTTGGCCGCGGCATAATTCGGATCGTACTTAAGGGCCAGTTGAAAATACTCCCGGGCCTGTTGATTCTGACGGCGCGCCTGCGCTATCAATCCCAGATTGTAATAGGCCTTGGGCATCTCGGGATGGAGACTCAATGCCCGGTTAACAAATTGCTCCGCTTTTTCGTACTGCTCCATATCGATGTACAAAGCGCCCAGGTTGTTGTAGGTCGGCGCGAAATCCGGGCGCACTCCGAGGGCCTTGTGGTAATAGGCCAGAGCCTCGTCCATACGATCCAGCTTGGTCATACAGACCGCGTAGTTATGATAACCCTTCACGAACCGGGGATCGATTTCAATAGAACGCCGGAAATATTCAGCCGCCTCGGCATACCGTTCCTGCTGACTGAGAATCTTGCCGAGATTATTGTAGGCCTTTGTGTATTGTGGATTGATGCGGATAATGCGCTTGTAAAAAGCAATGGGATCCCGCCAGACGAAATTCTGCCGGTAGGCGGTTAAACTGAGCATAATCAAAACGGCTATGATTCCGGCCGTGGCATACGGACGCCAGACCGGCCGCGCGGCCCACAAAGACAGCGCATGCGCCAATAAGGCCAGCAATCCCATGGCCGGCAGATACAACCAGTGCTCAGCCATGTAGGCATTGACCGGGTATAGGTTCATTACGGGTAAAAGGGCAATCAGATACCATGCCAGAAAGAAACTCACCAGCGGCCGGCGTCCCCGCATAAACACAGCCACTCCCACCAGCCCCGTCCATAGAACCAGCCCCTTCCAGACCAACGGGTCACGCCACGTAAAAAGCTTCTGACCGTATCCCATAAAGAGATCACGGGGAAATAGTAATGTCTTAAGATAGAGCGCCTGAGAGGCAAAGGCCCCGGGCACTCTTTGCAGCAGGATCGTTTGTGTTTTCTCATGCATATCCGCCACCCCGATAACATTAAACAACCGCAGCCCGAGATATCCCAACGCCAATCCCGACAGCATGAAATACAGCTCCTTGTTCATCACCTTGCGAAACACCAGATGATAGGCTCCGATCAACAGCGGAAGAATCAATGCGGACTCTTTGGAAAGCAAGGCCGCCACAAAGCAAACCACGCACACTAGATATTCACCAAGCCGGATGCTGTCCGAATAACGCAGGTAAAAGGTGAAGGCGAGCAAAACAAAGACGGCCATCACGGGATCCGCCCGCCCGGAAATGTAGGCCACTGCTTCATTGTGAACGGGGTGAATGATAAACAGAACTCCCGCCAGCAAGGCAGTCAGCCGATTTCGGGTAATCGCAGCAACAAATCCACAGAACGACAGTGCCGCAGCGACATGCCACAAGATACTGGTTAAATGAAAGCCTTTCGGGTTCATCCCCCACACTTCATAGTCGATCAGGTAGGAGAGCATCTGGAGCGGGCGGTAAAATGAAGACTGTTCAACGATATTTCCGGCGAATAGATGAGGCAGGTTCGACCAGCCACGAACGACGGGATTATGGATGATCAGTTCGTAATCATCCCAAATGAAGGGATTTGGCAGGGCCGAACCATATACCAGCAGTCCGAGCACCACCAGAACCAGCACGGCCAAACGCGCGAAGACAGCGGGCCGGTTGAGGAAAAACGTACGCTTGAGCGTCTTGAAGAATTCGGATCTCACTGAAAGAGGGGGGTTGGTATTTACCGGTCGATAGTTGGCATTATATCGTAAAAACCCGGCGGGCGACACATAAAAAAAGCGGCCCCCATTGCGGGGGCCGCTGAAAATACTTGCCTGACGTTCCCTTACTTCGCCGTCTTGTCCAAAACCCCGAGATACTTGGCGGCCACGTCTTTTCCCGCCAGCCCGAAGGCTAAGGCCAAAGCGAATACAATACCTGTTAGGAAGATCGAATAGTTTGCCCCGGAGAAGAGGCCGACAAATCCGATCTCTGTGAGGTAGATGATGGATACATAAATGATGATAGCCAGCTTGCTGAGCTTGGCCAGCGTTAACGGAATGGGCATATCCGTATTCTTCGCCGCGATATAAATGATCGTGGCAACGAATTTAGCCAGCAACATACCGAAGATCAGCACCACCACACCGGTGATCACATTGGGAATATAGGCTAACAGCCGGTCCAGCACGCCTGATACGGCGGCTACTCCCAACGCCTTCACTGACATGATGAGGACCATCACCATCATGACCCAGTAGGTCAGGCATCCCAAGACTGCGCTCGGTTTTTGGCGGACGCCCCCCTTCTTCAGGGCCTGAGTAATCCCCATCGACTCGGCTGCTTCGTCAAACGGCATGAACATCCGGACTACCAGCTTCTGGACGGCATGCGCGATGATACAGCCGATAAAGAGAATACCCAGGGCGATGAGCAGGGTGGGAATGAAGTCCGCCACCATGAGCGTCATTTCCCGGAACGGTTCCAAAATCAACACGTCATACTTCATAGCGATCCCCTCCTTTCACCCGAGGGCCGACGACCTGCCGGCGGTGGGCTTTTATTTTACCGCTGTCTTCACGTCCAACGCACATTGCTATTTCACTTCGCAGAACAATTTCCTGTCGCCCTTAAATTGTAACATTTCAACAATTTACTCCCAAGTTCACACGGCCCACTTAAAGAAAGGGCTTTCTTATTGGAGAAAGCCCTTTCTCCCGGCGAGACACGCGCGGAATTCCGTCGGGCACCTATTGACCTTGCGGGATATATGGTATACTTTCACTCAGAGTTCGTTGTTCTGTTACAATCCGCAACACTTTTCCAGTCATCCGGAACCAGGCCCACAGAATTTCTTCTAATAGATTGACTTTTCACCCGCATCTGATATAAAAGACTTAAGTTAGTGTAACACAAATATTTATGACATTATCGCAAACCCATCAAGGAGGGCATATGAAAAAAAACGCAATCATTCTATCGTTCTGTGCGGCACTGCTCCTGTGGAGCTCCCCCGGACACGCCATGGAGTTGAGCAAAACCGAGGACGCCGATTTTCATCGCGCGTGGGGTAAGTTCAAACGCGGCGTGGTCAATGTGCTGACTTCCCCGCTGGAGGTCCCCAAACAAGTTAAGATGGAGGTCAAGGAAAACTCGAGCAACGGCGGCGAGGCCGTCCTAGCCGGTGTCGGCGGGACAGTTAAGGGCTTGGCTTACTTTGCCGGAAGATTGACATCCGGACTGTGGGATATGGTGGGCTGCAATCTTGCCGTACCCGACGATTACCAGCCGATCATGTATCCGGAATATGTCGTCGAGTCGTGGAGCAAATAATACGATCCAAAATCAGGGGTGGTCTTCGCGGCCACCCCTTTTTTATTCCTGGCCGGACGCCAGGATTGCCCCGGCGACCGTCATGGCTACCAAATCTTTCCCCGCATCAATGAAAATCATACGCGTCATTCCCAAAAACGCATAATGCGTCGACAGCACGGTCAACACCAGACCGAGCCACAACAGTACGGCAAGCTGAACGCCCCGGGCCAGCGTATTGGCCTTGGTCAAGACAATCAATCGGTTCAGAACCATGCACATCAGTATCGAACCCAAAATGGAAAGCACATACGGAGCGGTGCCGAGCCTGTCGGCAATCTGCTGCGAGGTGACGCCCAAATTCTCTGCCCACAGATTGCCGAATAACACGGGTGAATACCACAGCGCACCAATCACCTGCATAATCACAACAACAATACCCAAAAGCATGTAATTGATCCTGCGCTTGTTATCCATTTCTCCCTCCCCTTTTCTCAAACAGTCTAGTTGTGTTTGAGCCAGATCAACAAACCGCCGGACACCAGCAAACCGGGCACCAGGACCAGAATATAAATGATCAGCTGCTTCTGCTTGCTCGTCAGATCCAGCCTGGGAACCTCGACACTGGGCATATTAAGATATGTTTCGTAATCATGCTCGGTGAGCCAGTTGATGGCATTCACACCCAGCCGCGCATTGCTGTAGGCATCGACATAGGCATTGGAGATAAAATCGGCATCCGTGATAACGATAACCCGGGTATTGGATTGATCGCCCTCCGCCTTGGGTTCCATAGCGGCATAGCCGATCGGCACCGGTCCGCGGCGATCTTCTCCCGGATTGAAGCGCACATCGAGATACCGGTTGGTCTCACCCCAACTGTCCTGTTCGGAGGCCGTCATGATCAACGGCGCCACCATAACCGTTGCGGGTTTGTCCCGCAGGGCCTTGATTGACCGGGGTCGGACAAAGAAGGTGAAATCCAGATCATTCACAATCGCCCGGTGACTAAGATAGTTTCGCGTCGCCGGAGAACCCACATCCCCGCTGGCGTGGCTCTTAAGGTCGACCACCACATCCTTGGAAACCGCCAACCCCCAATTTCGGAGAATATTGTTTAGCGACGGATTCTTTTCCATCTGCATTTCGGTAAGCGGAACGTTCGGGGTGGATACCAGAACATGTTCGATCAGAAAGAGCGCGTCGCCACCGGCCTTTAGGTAGTCATTGATCTGTTTCTCCTCGTCGAGCGTGAGAAAGTCTTCAGGACCGGCCACCACCAGCACGTCGCAAAAGTCGGGAATCTGCTCCGATGTATCCAAACGGATGTCCTGCGGCACGATATTATTGGCCAACAGGTGCTTAGCAAAGGTATTCAGCCCCTGAGCTTCCTCATCAAAGACCCGCCGCTCGCGATGCCCCGTCAGAAAACAGGCCGTCCGTGCCGCCCGGGTCAACTGGAGTATCTCATGATTGATCTGCTCCTGATTGACCGGCTTCTCGGTAAAATCGATTTCACGCTGCGCCCCCGCCGTCCGCAGGATCACTTTTCGCTGCTTACCGTCGATCACCTGCCCGAACTGCGCGGCATAGCCGATCTGCACGAGGGGATCGATGACCTCGGCCTTTATGGTACCGTTGGAATTGCGTTCATATTCTTCGAACATATCCAACAGATACTTTGGCGGCAGCCCGACATAAAATGCTGTGATCTGGATTTCGCGATCGAGGTTGCGGATAATCTTCACGGTCTGCGGGACCAGGGAATGCTGCCGGAACCTGGTCACATCAAGTCGCCCATTGTACACGTACGCCATGTAGTTGAAGCTGGCGTAGCCGATGATCATAATGACCAGTGTCACCAAAAACATTAAAAGAAACCGGAACTGCCGTTTTGAGATGTACTTCGACCACTTCACGCGGTACCATGCCCAGAACGCCATAAATGCCCCCAGCCAAGCCACCATTTTGGACACAAAACTCGGACCCACTTCAAATATCAGCAGGCTCAATCCCGCCCAAAAGAGACCGAGCCCGACGAAGAATACCAAGGTCAATTTTTTGATCTGATTTACTTCCATATGCGGTTCTCGGTGCTCAAACGGGCAATGGTCAAACAAAACAGCGTTCCCGATATGAAGTACATAATATCGGATGAAGTGAGCAACCCCTGAAAGAAACTCTCGGAGTGCCCCATGACGCTCAGGAAACTGAGGATATCATGGGGAACGCCTTGCAAATACTTCGTTCCCACCTTCGCAAAATACAGGGCCAGAATCAATATGTAAGAAGACATGGCCGCCAGGACCTGACTTTTGGTCCACACCGAAGTCATCACCCCGATGGCAAGGAAAAACAATCCCTCCAGCCAAATACCGAAGTATCCCGCGAAAATGGCCATTCGGTCCGGGTTGGCGAAAACCTCTATGATAACGTAATACGGAAACGTCAACGCCAGCATAGTCGTAAAATAGATCACTACCCCAAGATATTTCCCGGCAACAATCGCAGTATTGGTCGTGGGCGTCGTTTTTAGAAATTCCATCGTCCCGGTTTCATTCTCATGAGCCACGGTTTTCATTGTCAGAAGCGGAATGATGAACACAAAGAGAAACTCCATCAGCGTGAACATATCGCGCAGCGTGGCTTCCCTGTTTTCATCGATAATAATGAAGAAGAAAATATTGAAAACGATGATCGCCAGGCACATCAGGATGTACGAGACCGGCGATTTCAGATTAACGGTCGTTTCCTTGCGGGCTATGGCGACTATCTTATCCATGGGGCTGATATCCGACGATTGCTAAGAAGGCTTTTTCCAGGCTTTCATATTCTTTGAGCAGTTCCTCGAGAAGGGCATCCTTAACGATACGGCCTTCCTTGATAATAAATACCCTCTCGGCCATCTGTTCAATCTCGCTCAGGATGTGGGTGCTGAGGATCACGGTGCGCTGCATTTCGATATTCTTGATGAGTTTGCGGACCTGCTGCACCTGGATAGGATCCAGACCGCTGGTCGGCTCATCCAGAATAAGTATGGAGGGTTCATTGATGATGGCCTGGGCGATGCCGACACGCTGTTTATAACCTTTGGAGAGTTTTCCGATAATCTTGTTGCGCACGTCGTCCAGAGAACACTCGTAGCAAACCCGGTCAATCCTTTTACGAATTTGATTTTCCGGGACATCTTTGAGGCGGGCGGCAAACTCGAGATAATCGTGAACCGTCATATTCATATACAACGGCGGAGTTTCAGGCAGGTATCCGACCTTACGCCGCATCATCATGGTATCCCGGGCGATATCCACTCCGTCGACCAGGATCCGGCCCGATGTGGCCGGCAGATAAGTGGTCATGATCCGCATTAACGTCGTCTTCCCGGCGCCGTTTTGGCCCAGAAAACCGATAACCTCACCGTTGCGGATTCCGAATGAGACATTGTCCAGCGCGCGCGTATTGCCGTAATCTTTACAAATATTCTCGGCCTTGATCATTCGCTTACCGGATGGATGACATTGATCAACGCACTATAATCCATGTCACCCTCCCCCCTTGCTAGTGTTTGGTCCAGGACATCCCGGATGGCATCCAGGACCTGTGTGTTCAGTCCGATCTCGTGGCCGTGGCGGAGAATCAACTCGGTGTCTTTACGCAGATGCTTGGCCGGAAAATTGGGATTATCAAAATTCCGCGAGCGCCAGTTCGCCAATTTCTTATCATACATGGGCGCATACAAGGAACTCTGGCGAAGGATGGTCATGAACTGTTCGCTATCAATGCCGTTTCGCTCCACAATCCCCAAGCTGAATGAAAAACCGGCCGCGTGAATGGCGATCAGATTGTTCAGGGCAAGCTTCATGGCGGCGGCCTGCCCGACATCGCCAATAAAATGCGGTTCGGCTCCGAAACAGGCCAAAACGGACCGGATGGATTCCAAGACCCGCCGGTTTCCGCCGAACAGCAGGATCAGCTTGCTTTCATCTATTTCGCGTCGGCTGCCAAGAATGGGACACTCACAATACTCTCCGCCGGCTTCGCCGATACGACGCGCCAGGCTAATACTTTCCTGAGGCAGGATGGTTCCCATCTGGACGAACGTTTTTTGGTTCAATGTCATTTTAATGCCCGTAAGGACATCGTCAACAGCTTTTTTATCCGACAGGGCGAGCAAAATACACTCGGCGCTGCGCACCGCCTGTTCCACCGAATCTGCCACCGTGGCGCCGAGTTTTTGCAGGCCCTCGGCCTTGTGAGCAGTGCGATTATAAACCGCAACGTCGTGCCCACCGCGCAACAAGGCCTGTGTCAACTTTTGTCCGATGATCCCGGTCCCCAGAACGGCCGTCTGCATTTATAGCAACCCCAATCGTTTGTTTTCAAAGTATTCCGACAAATACTTTTCCAGCTCATCCACCCCCGAGAAGCGCCGGTCGTTCACGAAATATGTCGGCACCGAGTGAATGCCGTGGGACTCTCCCAGCCGGGTATCCTCCTCAACAGCCTGTTTGACTTCAATATCCCCAACGCAAGAGGTGAACATCTCCATATCCGCGGACATATTGCGCGCCAACAGCGTCAGATAAGGCCCCGCGTCCCGTGAGGTCCGCCACTGTTGTTGTTTGAGCAACAACTCCTCATAGTACGGCCAAAACAAACCTTGTCGCGATGCGCATTCGGCGTGAAGGGCACTGATCAGTGAATTACGGTCCGGCGTGACATAATAGCGGGTCAGGACATACATGTCCTGCCGGTGCTTTTTCAGAAAACGGTCCAGGACCTTGGCCCCCCGACTGACCTCCGGATTCTGAAAGTCGACGAACTGGATGATTTGCACCGAAGCTTGGGGATCACCGACCGTGCGCAACGGATCGGGATTGTCGAGAACGGAAACATTTCGCCGGGCGATAAAGTCGATCACCGCCAAAATGCACACGGCTACGATCATTACCCGGACGGCGATACCCGTAATCTTCCGCAGCGGCCACACCCGCTTTCTCCTGCGCTTCGCTTCTCCCATGATTGTACATTTTACACAGGACGAGGCCTAGCGTAAAGGAACAAGTCCGGCAGACATTCCGGCATGAACGGAACAGTTTTTTACGCGCGCAGCAGCTCGGAAACTTTTAGAAGGAGTAAATTGCTGTCGATCGGCTTGGGGACATAATCGATGTTCGCGCGTTGACCGATACGGCTGTCGATCTCCTTGTCCCTTTTGGTGAGCAGAATAACGGGGATGGTCTCATATTCCTTGTTGAAGTGAAGCTGATAGCAGACGTCATAGCCGTTGATCTCCGGCATCATCACGTCCAGCACCACGAGGTCCGGCGATTCGGCCTGGATCATGCGCAGGGCCTCCAGACCATCGACGGCTTGAACGACGTCATAGTTTTTCGCCGACAACAGACCAACCACCAGCTTTAGGGTGGCCGGCTCATCGTCCACAACCAGGATTTTTTGCGCCATATTACCTCTTCGCCAGTGTCTTCCCTTATAGTGTAAACATTTTGATCTACAATGCAAGTCACAAGCCAACTATCGCCCTAGGCCGGAATCAGGCACCCAGAGTTTTGTGAAACCACTCAAGGAATACGGCGAGGGTACCGTCTTTGTCCGCCCGGAAAATATATTCGGCATGCGTGCCGTCTTTCAGTATCAGCAAGTCCTTGCGGCAATTTGCTTTACCGTACAATTTCCGGGAGTGCTCAGGGGCGATCAGCCAATCCTTCTGGCCGTGGACGAAGAGGGTCGGGGCGCTAATCCGACCGACCGCGTCGATAGGCTTGGGCTTTTTGCGGAACATCCACCCGGGACGAATCCCCTTGCCGATCCGCCCTTCCTGGAAGACATTGTATACGACGTTTTCCATCACTCCCATCCGCCAGATGCGGTAGTTGATGCGGTTAAAGTCATAGGGCGAACTGACGACAATCAGGCTGTCGATCCGGGAATCGCGTGCCGCGGTATTGATCGCGATGGCGGCACCGAGAGAAAACCCGATGACACCGATCTGGTCGTATTCCCGCTCGGCATAGTCGAGGACGGCCTGCAGGTCACGGTGTTCATTGACCGTCCAGCTGAATAAACCGGAACTCTTGCCGTGACCGCGAAAATCAAAGACGATGACATCATACTCCTCCAGCAGGCCCTTGGCCATCTCCCTGAACAGGACCGCTTGTTTGCTATTGTAAAATCCGTGCGCCAGCACCACAACTTGATGATGTCCCAGGCGGTAATGATCCAGTGCAATCTTCTTATTGTCCGATGTCGTCACAACAACTTTTTCCGTCATGGTCTCTTTCCCTGTATCCGCGGCGGCAACGGTCACGGCCACCCATATAAGGGTAAACAACATCATTCCGGCCCGGGACCTCACCGCCGTTCTCCCGCAGGAACGAGATTAATGTCCACAAAGGACGAAGAGGCCGGCCGCACCTCCGCCTCCACCATACGTGACCGGTAACCGGGACATTGCACTTTGACCAACAGGGCCTCCGGCCGGTTGTCCAGTCTGCGCTTGATATTTCCCGTAAAATAGAACCGCCACTGCTCAGGCCAACGCTGCGATTGGCGGACACCGTGCGCGTAGAGCTCCATCGGGTTCATGATTTCGATATTGGATCCTTCAATGAAGTTCCCGTCGGGCAGACGAAGGTCGATCTGGACCTTTTGCCGGGGAGACACATCTCCCGGCGCCAATCGGACATTGATATCCAGCAGAAAGGTTTTATAATCTCCCAAATTTCGGTCGCGTTGCCGGACGGCACGCCCAAGCAGGTGTTCCCATACATACCCGAATGTCGGGTGCGGATAATGCTCATCACGAACACAGCCCTGCGGGATCTGAGCTATGCCCGGGAAGTTTGTCATTTCCGGGACGGGTGTAAAATGCAAGGCATTCGCCACGACATAAGGGGCCATGTCGATAGCACCGGCCGCCTCCAAAGGAATCCGCTCCCCTTCGAGGTATTCCATTTTGATCGACTGTTGAAAAAGAAAGTTGAAACGGGCACTGGCCAACGGTACGGCGCCGTCATCTTCATACTGATTGACGCCGGACACAAAAACGCCTAACGGGTTAAGCACGTCGGCCACGCCCACGACATTCAAGAAACGGACGCGTTCCCGCAGATACTCGATATGATGGCGGTGCTCCGAATCGATGAGGGCCTGTCGAAAATCGTAAATCATGTCGCTGCCGAAACTCATTTGATCCAGCTGGTTTTTTCCGAACGGCACCGGAATATTGATCCCCAGCTGCCGGGTGAGCGCCTTCATCTCTGCGCCCCACACCGCGATCTTGGCTCCCCAGAACGGCGTGCCGAGGGTAATAAAGGCGTCCAGCTGTTCAATGACCTCGGGCGGACTATAGTCGGGATTTCCCTTTAGCGATTGAAACATCCACACAGCTCCGACCAAACCGCCTTGTGAATGCATGATCAGCGAAATCTTATCGCGGCCGTCAAGTCCCCGCTCCCGGATTCGGTTGATTCGGACGGCCAAATCGACGGCAAAGTCCGTGACCATCTTTTCGTCATGCCCGGTCTCGTATTCGAGGTTGTGAATGACATACCGGTAGGCCGGGTCTTCCTTTTGAAGGACACGGCGCAGGGCAACGACCATATGGCCGAAATGCGTTTTATTTCCCCCGATCCCGTGGATAAGAATGATGATATGACGCGGCTTCCTGCTCATCCGCCGGCACCCTCCATCTGCCCGGCGGCTAGCTTCTTGACCGTTCCCAAGTCGATCTTGCCTGTGCCCAACAAAGGCAGCGCCTCCACTCGGTGAAACATAGACGCGTCGGGAATCCACAGATTGGGTAGGCCGGATTCCTTTAACAGTGAGACGATGTCACCGGGGTTGTAATCGCCTTGGTAGATCACGGCCAAGCGTTCCCCCTTGCGGTCGTCCGGGACGGATGTCACCACGCACATTGCGCCGTCCGCATTGACCGCCCGGTGAATAAACTCTTCCACCTTGATATGCGGGACCATCTCTCCGCCGATCTTGCTGAATCGGCTGAGCCGGTCCGTGATCATCAGAAATCCATCCTCATCCATATTCGCGATGTCGCCAGTGGAATACCAACCGTCATTGATCACCTCGCGGGTGAGCTCATCACGCTTGAGATAACCTTGCATTACGTTCGGCCCCTTGACCAGCATCAACCCGTCCTGGTTAATCTCCAACGGTTCGCCCGATTCCGGATGCACAATTCGGACCGCAATACCGGGCAGCGGCAAGCCGATCTTGCCCCTCTTTTGTGCCTTTTGGGTCCCGCCCGGCCCGGTGTAGTCAGGGAGATTCAGGGCCACGATCGGTGAAAGCTCTGTACAGCCGTAACCTTCCATCGGCAGAATTCCGAATTTTTCCTCAAAGGCCTCCGCCACCTGACTCTTAAGCTTTTCCGCTCCGACGACGACCAACCGTAATGAGTTAAACTGTTCGGCCGTGCAGCGCCGGGTGTAGGTATTGAGAAACGTCGGGGTCGCCATCAGGATCGTCGCCCGGTGCTCCTGGACCAGCTTGCCCACCATCTTGGCGTCGAGCGGATTGTGGTGATACACGGCGCCGGCGCCTGTAATCAGGGGAAACCACAATGTTCCGGTAAATCCGAAGGAATGAAAAAACGGAAGGATACCCAACAAACGGTCGTTCTTATCCACGTGAAAGATCTGGTACAGGCCTTCGAGGTTGGACATGATATTGGCATGGGTCAGCATAACGCCTTTAGGCTCACCGGTACTGCCGCTGGTAAACATGATCGTGGCCAGCTGTTCGATACTCTTTTGCCGGCGGGAACCGAAGACAAGCCGGTAGGACAACGCCGACGGCCACACAAAACCGCGGACGATCGCGTTGCACTTTTCCCGCCAGGTTACATCCTTAAGAAAAGCCTCCATGTCGAGCATCTCTCCCTGCAGCGAAATATTGACCTTGTCCAAAAACTTACGGGATGCAATCACCGTTCGCATATCACACTGCTGCTGAATGGACGCCAGGGCCTGGGCGGAGGTTGTATAATTCAGATTGACCGGAACTTTGTTGAGGATAGCCAGGGCAACATTTGCCAGCACGCCACCTGCCGAAGGCGGCAGCAGAACACCGATCCGCTCCTGGCCGTCGAGACGCCCCCTCAGGCGACGACTGAGTACGATGGCGGCAACCAGAACCTCTCCAAACGTCATGCGCCGCCCCATACCGTCCGCGAGACAGAATCGCTGCGGTCCCCGCCGGGCTTCATGCCAGAAATTCTCAGGCAAAGTCAGCCGCCGATCAAAACGATACTTGAAGGACTCGGCACCCAGTTCCCGTACCCGGTTGCGCACCGCATACGTAGACGATTCGGTGGGCATGGCCTCCCCGAACGTAATTGTCACAGGATATGGCAACAATTTGGGCCATTTGAAAAAATACTTCCCGCGTTCGAAACTGAAGATGCTGCCCCAAATGCGGTCCAGATGGACCGGAATGATCGGGCATTCGGTATCGGAGACGACCCGTTCCAATCCACGATTAAAACGCAACATATTGCCGGTCCGCGTCAAACGGCCTTCCGGAAAAATACACACCAATTCCCCGTCACGGATGGCTTGTGTCGCCGCGGCCAAGGACGCCAGCATGGCCTTGGGGCCGTCATCGTATGAGATGGGAATCGCCTTGGCGACCTGCAGTAACGGTTTCAACCACTTCACCTCGTAAATTTCCCGGTACACCATAAACCGGATCGGTCGCTGCATAGTGACGACCAGCAGCACGGCGTCTACATAGGACACATGGTTACCCACGATCAAACCGCCCCCCTCTTGGGGCACATGCTCCCGGCCGACAACACGAATGCGATACACCGTATGAGCGAGCATCCACACCAGAAACCGGATGAACGAATACGGAAGCAATCGGATGATATAGACGGCCGCCACTACGGTCAAACCGCCGCTGACGACAAATATCTGCGCCGCGTTTAGCCCGAACCCGTCCCGTAATAGATAGAGAACAAACGAACCGATCAGGATACCGGTGAAGGAGAGAAAACTGTTGGTGGCCAAGATTTGTCCCAACCGGTCCCGCGCGCCGATCGTCTGAATCATGGTGGTCAGCGGGATCATGTAAAACCCGGAGGACAATCCCAACAAAAACATGGTGGCCAGCGCCAGCCACCACGAACCGTGGACAAAACCCAGCATGACGGAAAAAAAGCTGACCCCCACCGCTCCCAGCGGGACCAAACCGAGCTCAACCTTGTCCAAAGACACACGCCCGGCCAGCCAACATCCCAGCCCGATGCCGCAGGTCAATGATCCGATCAGTATCCCCATGAGAACGTGGTTGATCTCCATCACCTTACGGGCATACAAAAGGACATTCGGCTGAAACAGGCCGCTCAGAAAACCGAAATACGCCAGACCGACTATCGACATAAACAGCGCCCGGTCCTGGTGAATCCAACGCAAATTGTGGACGATCTCTTTCAGGAAATGCGGGTGATAACTCCGTTGCGGATTCGCCGCCGCGACGCGCGGCACGCTCACGCTGGTCACCACCCCGAGTAAGGCTATCCCCATAAAAATGAAGGCGGAACGGTAATAATCCGGTTGGGTCCACATCATGATAAAGCCTGACAGAGATTGCCCGATGAGGATGGCGGCATAGGTCCACATCTGGATGATCCCGTTGCCGTAAGAGAGTTTTTCTTTGGGAAGCATTTCAGGAATGATGCCGTACTTGGATGGACCGAACAGCGCGCTCTGGGCCCCCATCACAAAGACGGTCAACAGAATTACCCAGATGTTACCGACCACCAGGGCCCACAGGCCGAGGGCCATGATGATCAGTTCCAGGACCTTGGTGACGATGATGACGTCGCGTTTACTATAGCGGTCGGCCAGGTACCCGGCAAAGGTGGAGAACAATAAAAAAGGCAGGATGAAGACGGCGATGCTCAACGAAAGATAACCGGTCCCGCTCTCCCCCGCCACAAGCGTATCGGTGATGATTGCCGCAATCACGAAACGAAAGGCATTGTCATTCAAGGCGCCCAGAAACTGGGTCACAATTAGCGCCACAAACCCCTTGTCCCGGGTGGATCCCTCGTTAGTCAAACCGGACCTCCACATCGTCCATTAAAAGTTTCTTGATCATGACATGACCGCGGCGGTCGACAGCGGCGAGCACATCCACCTGACCGCGATTGCGTCGACGTTCAATGAGTTTTCCTTCTCCCTCCGGAACGAAGTAACTCTCGATACCGTACTCGAGGCTAATCTGATCGCCGTGAACTTGGACGACCCGTCCTTTAAGATAAATTTCTCCCCGCGGCGGATCGTAATGCACCTGCTTGATGCGGGAGTATTCACCGTCCATATCCAGCGTGACGTACACCTGATCATCGACCCGGAAATGCCGGACCAGGGACGATTGCATGTCACCCGCATTAAACCGGCTTATATCATAGCTGAGAATGACGTAATCGCCACGAAATAAATCCCGCGGATCCACCGGACGCGTCTTCAGCAGGATTTCGGCGCCGGTACGCAAAGTGTATTCTTTGGTCACGACAAAGGCGGCGATGATAGACAGCCACAGACATCCGATCAAAACGAAGGACTTTGATTTATTCATGATGATCCTCCGCATTGCCGGATTGCCGATAGGCGACGCTCAATTGACGCCGCTTGCGCTCCATGGATAGACCTCCTACGACCAGGATCAGCCCCCCGATCATAAAAAAGATAGAACGGGGCATCAAATCCCAAAAGAAATCGAAGTAGCGAACCAGCACGAAGATCGACAAAGACGACATCCCGATATTGACCAACTTGATATCCTCACGCCAATGACCGATAATCAGCAGGGCCAGGACAATACTGGCGAATGCCATATTAAAAAGTACGGTATACACGCTGGTGGCCGAGGGAAAGTAGAAAAACAGGCCTGTCAGGCTGAGCAGCGCCCCGCCGATTGCGCCTTCCCACCGGTGGTTCGTATCCGAGCGTGTCGACCAGAGGGAATTCAACGCCACCGCGATTATCGCCGCTATCAGAATGAGCGCAAAACTCATGGAAAACTGAGCCGTAACCTTGGCGAGGGAATCACTGACACTAAAAAAGTGACTCCACTCGCCAGAAAAGACCTTAAACGTCAGCAGGAACAGGGCTCCCATGGCGGCCTTGATACTAATCAAGCGGACGACCCGCGCACACCCTTGCCATTCCTCCCGCCACGCATGCATGCCCCCGAAAGCGAA
Organism: Candidatus Omnitrophota bacterium; assembly: GCA_020429915.1. Classification (GTDB taxonomy): domain Bacteria; phylum Omnitrophota; class Gorgyraeia; order Zapsychrales; family Zapsychraceae; genus JAGOSC01. The sequence goes on from JAGQKV010000004.1 coordinate 202,891, forward strand.
CACCATCACAGCCGAGACCAGATACAGGGCCGGCAGGGCTACAAAGTTATGCTGGGACGCATTGACGGTAAAACCGCGAAACACAAACAATCCGATCCACACATAAAACAGGATCGTGCTCAGTCCGGCTATCGCCTTGTTTTGAAAGCAATAGACCAGTGGCAGAATTCCCAGAATCCAGGTCAACACGAGCCAATGACTGTTGGCATTCACATGATAAATCTGCGCAATAAGAAATACGGTGACACCAAACAACAATGAGCCCAGAAAGAGCAACGCGTTGCCGACCAGCGGATAGTCTTTTCTCTCGTATCGAAGGGAATACCCGCCGTAATAGACCGCTCCGGTCACTCCCAACATCAGGATGACCTTTGTCACCGAGGAAAACGCCGTCCAATTCGATGCCATAAAGAGAAACGCACCTATGCCGAGCAATAAAGCCCCGATGGTGGAGAAAACCGTAATCAATTTACGTGAAGAATTCTCGCGATGAAATTCCCGGGCATCTCCGCGCATCCGGTCGGCCTGAGGCGCCGAGACAACCCCCTGCGCCTGCCATTGGTCAATCAATCTGTCTATGCTCCTTGCCATGATCCCCTCCTCCTTAGGTTGATGTGCCTGCGAGCCGGGCCTGCATCCTTTGCTTGATAGTTTACCAGTTAATGGTTTACCTGTCAACTTTTACAAAGGAATTATTTCAGACACGACATATGTACAAAGAACTGAATATGTTAGAATGGAATTGTTTAAGAAGCCAATGACAAGGAGCCCTTTGCGTGTGAATAAATTCGTCGTCGCCCTAGTCCTGGGCCTGGGCCTGCTTTGCCTGGCCAGCTACAGTAACAGCCTGCATAACCCCTTCCTGATGGACGATCACGCCCTGATTCTCGACAATCCGCACATCGGTGACATCAGCCATCTGCAATTAAATCCGTTCAGCGCCGCCAAGGGCAGCGCCGGCGGCGAGCATTACATCTATTTCCGCCCGTTGACGCACCTGGCGGATTACCTGTCCTACACCCTGTACGGCCACGATGTCTTCGGTTATCACGTGATGAATCTCACCCTGCTGTTCATTTCGGCGCTGCTGTGGTGGGTTTTGCTGACACGGCTTTTCCCTGAGGGGCCGGCACCCCTGATCGGCAGCCTCCTGTTTGTCTCCCATCCCATTTTCGGAGTCCTGGTAAACTATACGTCGACGACAGGATACATCCTGTTAATTATCCTCGTCGTGACCGGCTTCCTATGCCACTTGGCACACACCTCCCGGCCCCATCCGGGATGGGTCGCCGCCGGCACGGGGTGCTTTGCCTTGAGTCTGTTGTGTCATGAAACAGCGGCCGGATTTCCCTTTTATTTGGCGGGCCTGTTATGCTTCGTTGACAAATACCCACCGGGCCGGATCCTGCGTCATTTGCTGCCTTACTTTGCCGTTATCGGCCTCTACATTCTTTTTCGCATGCATTATGCCAGCTTGAAGGACGGCGTTCTCGACAATATCGGGGGATTCCGGTTGGATCTATTCGAATATTCCGCGATGCTCGGCCAACTGGTCATATCCTATCTGAACAACCTGGTCTTTCTACGGGACATCGTTCTAATTTACAGCGCACCGGGTACCGATCACCCCCTTCTTTGGGCGGGTTTACTGGCTCTACTACTTGTAGCGGCATTATCCCTGCTGCGGAGATGGCGTTCGGATCCCAAGGGGATTTTTGTTTGGTGGCTGCTTGTCGGCTTCGGGCCGGTGACCTTGGCCTGTTTTTCGCGCCCGTCGATGGGACTGATCATTTCGCCGCATTGGCTGCTGATCCCGTCGCTGGGATATTGCCTGTTCATCGCGTTGCTGTTCGCGCAGCTCATCGGGACCACACGACGCCGCATCGGTATCGGCGTGACCGTGTTTGTGCTGATCGCCTTCGTCAGCGTCTCCCGCTATTACAATCGATTGTGGGGCAACGAAATCCTCTACTGCCATTACATGCTCAAACTCTCGCCGCGTATTCCGCTGGCCAAATTCTGGCTGGCTCACGCCTATGCGGCCGACGGTCAATGGCAGCCCGCACGACAGTATTTTCAGGAAACGATTATGGGGGTGGAAAATGATTGGAAAGGCTATGTGAATCTGGGGGTCATTGAAGGACAACTCGGCAATCCGGCGGGAGAAATTAAATACTACTTGCGGGCGTTGAAACTAAAACCGGACTCTCCGGATCTATGGAATAATCTGGCCACCGTCTATATCGATACCGGTGAGACCGACAAGGCCCGCGTGATCCTGACCAGGTTGTTGCGTCGGAATCCGAATTTCGACGCCGCGCGGGCGAACCTGCAACTCATTTCGCCCGCCCCCTAGACGGTATCAAGACTTCATCCGCATCCGCAGCTGATACGCAACGACCCCGAAGGCGACGGCCACATTCAGGGAATTCTTTACACCCGCCATTTCTATCTCCACCGAGGCATCACCGAGGTCGGCCACCTCCTGTTGAACGCCCTCTACCTCGTTTCCGATTATCAAGCACACCTTTTTTCCCGGCTGAAACTCATCATGCGCCACGCTGGTTTCGGTTTGCTCAAGCACCACGATCTGTTCACCGCGCGAACGGCAATCGGCAATGACACGTGAAATATCCTCCGCGTACTCCCAGTCGACACTGTCTTCGGCACCCAGGGCCGTTTTATGAATTTGATTATTCGGCGGACAGCCGGTGATCCCGCAAATCCACACCTTCTCCACCCCTACACCGTCGCATGTCCGGAGAATAGACCCGACATTATGCAGACTGCGGATGTTGTTCAACACGACGGTTAAGGGCAATCGGGGCAGTCGACGGCGTTGCTGTTGCCGGACCAGATTCTCGGCATGCGATATCTTACGCATCGGCCGTCGCCTTCCTGCCGGATAGAAACCAGCACCCCAGCATCATTCCGATCAAGCACGACAGCACGGACAAGATGGCCCAGGTATTGGTAATGGTGAAACAGACCAGGATCACCGGCGCCACCCAGTATTTGTGGCGCGATCCGTAAAAAGGAATGCCCGCCAAGAATAATTCCATCCCAATAATCATCCGGGACATATAAAAACTGATCGTTGCCAACTGGGACTTGCTGTATGTTGCCAGCAGCCAGGAATGCGGCCAGGTTACATTGTCAGGCCAAAAGATCCGGAAGAAAGCCTCACCGCTGAGATACTCCGGCGTCAATTTCCCGACAGCGCCGGCCAGAAAGATCACCCCCATCATCCAGCTGGCAATGGGGCACGCCTGCTCCGCTGTCTCGCGCTCCGCCACATCATAGCGCCAGGCGACAAACAACATCCATAACGCCACCCAAAAGGAAGTCACGAAGGTGGCGTCATTGTAGGTATTAATGTGGCCCATCAGGATGAAGGAACAAACGGCCATCAGCGCGGTCGTAAAAATCATCCGCCGACGGCCCGGACGAAGGATCGCGGGCACGCTGATCAGCGGTAACAAGTAACAGATCGTGGAAACCAGGGGATTCTCAAAAAAGGCCGGAAACAACCGATGATGGACCGGCACCCGAAAAGTCACTTCCAGGAAGTACGGCAGAAAAAAGTAACACTTGATGTACCACCCCAGCAACCAGCAGAGCATGACTCCCTGCAGCACCTTGACCGTCCGCGAACCGCCGCCCATGCTCCACATCTCAGTATATCCTTTCCATGAAGATCTGCCCGTCGGCAACCCGTAAAAAGTAACCGGTCTCCAGCCCGGATCCGCGGTATCCACTATGCAGGGTAATGTACTTGTAACCTTTTTCACGGACGATAACGTCGCGGGTCCAACTGAATGACACGATGCGCAACGGATAGTGATTCAACCACGTATAATATTCCCGGTATTTGGGGGCGGTCGGATGTCCGGGCACCCCGCGCCGGGGACGGTCACCGATCCAAATCTCGTTGCCGTAATTGTACATCGCCGGGACCGGCTGTAAAAGGAGCCACTCCGGATAGCTGTTGACGGTCAGATGAAACTGGGCCAACCCCCGTCGCTGCCAGGCGGGAATCCACAATTTCATCGCAATCGTGATATACAGGACGATAAGGAAAGATAAAAAAAGACAGGCGCATGGAGATTTTCTCCAGCACGCCTGTCTCAATATGGATCTCACTGTGAATCGCGGTGCTTCAGAATCCGCCACCGGAAGTCTCCCGCTAGTCTTTCTTAAAGAGACCTTTCAGCCCCTTGGCCTTTTCGGTGAGGCTGTCCGACCCTTTCAACAAACCGTCGGCAACTCCTTTAATCGTCCCGCCGGCCTGGTTTAATAAATCATTGCCCAACAGCTGCGCGGCACTGGTAATATTGACTAAATCGCTCAGTCCTGAGCTCACAGTCGCGTCGACAACGATCAGGGCCACCAGCTTGTTAAAGCTGTCGATATCCTTGTATGTCTTGTTCAGACCGATATCTTTCGTAATAATCTTCGGTTCCCCGTCTCCGGAATAGTCCTTGAAGGTGAAGCGGTCCACACGGAACGACGCCTTCCCGATGTACTCGCCCCCCTTCTTCTTTTCGGCCTTGGGCTTCGGCTCTTCTTTCTTGGGCGCGTCACCTTCCTGTTTCGGCTGTTGGAGAGCCTTCAAGGCGTCGATATTCGTTTGCCCGGCCTTATTTTTAACGATAATCACCTCATTGAGGTGAAAACGGATCTCGTTAAGATGAATATTCCCCTTGATGATTTCCGGAAGATTGTAGTCCACGTAGATATCCGGAATATTCACCATCAACTTTTCTTCGAAATTGGGCGGATTATAAAGCTTTAGGTCGTCGATGTCGATCTTAGTATCCACCAATCCGATGTTGATCCCCTCCATCTTGAGCGGCAAACCCGTCTGTTGTTTAACAAACTGTTCGGCGCCGATCTTGACTACGTAATTCCGAGCCAAAACGAGAACCACCAGTAGAAATACAATTAAAAAGAGCAGTTTCTTCAAAAGTTTCATCAGTCATCTCCTTGTCTGGGACTCCGTAGCCGCAACCGGCATGCATCCGGAAGCTGCCGTCGATCCGGAGAGGGCCCGGCTAGTTCTGCAATTGAATCTTCTTTTCCTCTGCCGCTATTTCGGATAGCTGACGGCCGGTCTTGACGAAAGCGTAACCGATCGCGAGTATGAATATGCCGACCTGGATGTGCTTAAAATCCTTTTCGAGCAAATGAATGGCCGCCACCAGGATCCCGAGCAGAGTGCAAATCAATCCGCCGATGTACGTAAAAATACCAAGACGTTCCAATTTTCTGATATTTTTAAATTTCATTACCCGGAATTCCAGGAGAGGCCATCATACATTAACGAAAAAGGGAGTACAACATGTATTGTACTCCCTTTCTCTCAATATACAACTCCTGCGTTGTTAAACAGCGGCTGTGCTTTTGGCTGCGATATGCAGGATCAGATCAACCACTTTGCAGGAATAACCCCATTCGTTATCGTACCATGACACGACCTTCACGAATTGATCATTCAGGGCAATGCCGGCATCGGCGTCGAAGATCGAGGTGCGCGAGTCACCGCGGAAATCCATCGAAACAACCGGATCTTCGGTGTATCCCAAGATTCCCTTTAGCGGACCTTCGGATGCTTTCTTCATAGCGGCCTTGATCTCGTCGTAACTCGCCGGCTTTTCGAGACGGCAGGTCAGGTCCACAACGGACACGTCCGGTGTCGGTACGCGAAACGCCATGCCGGTCAGCTTTCCGTTCAGATCCGGAATGACCTTGCCTACGGCCTTCGCCGCCCCGGTGGATGACGGGATAATATTCTGGTACGCACCGCGGCCGCCGCGCCAGTCCTTCAGGGACGGGCCGTCAACCGTACGCTGCGTGGCGGTTACCGCGTGAACGGTGGTCATCAAACCTTCCACGATTCCCCAGTTGTCATGTAGCACCTTGGCGATCGGGGCCAGACAGTTGGTCGTACAAGACGCGTTGGAAACATAATCCATGTCTGGGGTGTAGGCATCCTGGTTGACACCCATAACGAACATCGGTGTATCATCCTTGGACGGGGCAGTCATGATGACCTTCTTCCCGCCGGCCTTGAGGTGGCCTTCGGACTTTTCCTTGGTCAAAAACAGCCCGGTACTTTCCACGATGTAATCGGCACCGATGTCGCTCCACTTCAGGTTCGCCGGATCCTTCTCGGCGGTTACCCGGATCTTATTGCCGTTGACGACGAGGTCGTTGCCTTCCACGGCGATGGTCCCGTCGAACGGACCGTGCGTCGAGTCGTACTTCAGCATGTATGCGAGGTAGTCAACCGGCACAAGATCATTAATTCCAACTACTTGAATATCGTCGCGCTTGACGGCAGCGGCAAACACCAAACTCCCTATGCGCCCGAATCCGTTAATACCCACTTTAATCATCTCGTTCTCCTCTCTGAAACTGTGTTATTGGATATGTGGTTTTGCTGGTAGGGTCGGAAAGAAATAAGAATAGTAAAATATACGTTTAACGGGGAAATGTCAAGCGATAATATGGCTGAGCCGGGCCAGCAGCTGCCGGGCGCAAGTGCTTAGGCAGCCGCATTTTCCGTGAAATCGATGCCGGTCAGGTCGCGGAAGCGGCGCAGGTCGTCCGCAAGCCGCTCCCGAATCCGCACTTGGATCGCGTCATCGAGCCGGGGACGGGCCACAGCGGTGCCGGGAATGAGGCCGTCAATGATCGCGGCATGGCTGGCCTTGGGGATCAGCACGGCCAGCCACGGCTTGAGTCGGGGATAGATCGAATGTTTGTCCAGCAGGAATCGTCGCACGATCCGGCGCGGCTTGCGCCGCTTTAATTTGACGTCCGAGACATTATGCAATTTCTCGAATTCCTGGCAGGTGAACTCGGGATCCACGCCCAGGAAGCGGAATATATCCCGCAGCGCCGCTTGCCGGTCGTTCTTGAGCCGAGACGCGGTTTCCACATGGATAGCGCTGCGCGGATAAAACTCGAGGTAGCGGCTCAGTTGAGCATAGTACTGGCTATAATGGATATAAAAATTGTCTTCACCGGGATCCAGCAGGGCCTGCTCAACCGGACGCTGCTCGCGCCCCCCTTTGAACCGGTCGAGATAATGGGAAATCATCCGCTTGATCGGATCGCGGACAAGATAAATGAGTTTGGCATCGGGAACCAGCTCATACATCCGCTGCGGAACACCCTGGCGAACCGGATACATGGTGTAACCCGGTGAAGACTCGCCGAAAATCCTGGCGTTACCCGTAAATTGCCGCTTGTACCAGTCCGCCCCCTTCTTCCACTGGTAATCCTCGCTGAAAAAATTAAGCTCCTTCTGAGTCGACATCTGGATATCAGGATGACGGTCGAGATACTTGTGGAGGCTGCTGGTTCCGCATTTCTGCGCGCCGATGATAATCACCCCCGGAAAATTCATTTTGACTACCCTACCTTTTGTCCGGAGCGCAGATGATAACCGCGTATCAGCTCGCCGGCGCTCATCGCCTTGGCCGATTCCGGATGCACCTGCCATATTTTGACCGCTCCCGCAGCCGCCCGGACGGTCAGCGATTCCTTGTCCACAGCAATGATCTCCCCCGGATTCCCCGCGGTCTCTCCGGGGATCGGTTCGGTGGACAAAAGTTTAACCGTTTTGCCGGCCAGCGTCGTGTACGCTGTCGGCCACGGCAGCAATCCGCGCACCAGATTGTGAATTTCACCGGCGGTTTGCCGGTCCCACAGCACCTGTCCCGCGGCCTTGGTCAGCTTGGGAGCCAACGTAACGGCGCCCGGATCCTGCGGTTTGGACGGACAGGCATCGCGACCGATTTTATCAATGGTCTCGCGCAGCAGGTCACAGCCGATCGGAACCATCCGTTCCCGCAGGGTGACAGCCGTGTCCTCAGGCCGGATATCGACGTCGGTCTGCGCGATGACGTCGCCCGCGTCCATGCGCTTATTTAAGCGGATGATCGAAATTCCCGTCCTGGTTTCCCCCCGAATAATGGCCCAGTTGATGGGCGCCGCACCCCGGTAGCGGGGCAGCAGCGACGGGTGCAAATTGATGGCCCCGGCAGGCGGCATGGTCAATAATTGGGGAGTCAGAAAACGGCCGTAAGCGATAACCACAAACAAATCTGCGCCCATCGCCTCCAATGCCTTCAAAAAGCCGGGGTCCAGCAAAGAATCCGGCTGAAGGACCGGAACGGCATGCTGCTCGGCCACCACCTTGACCGGCGAAACATTAAGTTTCATCCCTCGCCCCTTGGGCCGGTCCGGTTGGGTTACGCAGCCGCAGACCGTAAACGGGGAGGCGATCACGTCCCGCAAATGGGCCGCGGCAAAGTCATCGCTGCCGAAAAAGACTATCTTCATGGATTTCATCCTGATTAAGGCTCCGTATCCAGCGTCACGATCACCTGGCGAGAAGGACGGAAGCCCTTCAACATTCTGCGGACGGCCTGGACTATATCTTCATGCCGGGAAGATTTGAGCATTATATTATAGCGGTACTGATCACGCAATTTCGGTTTGATATCCGGGTACGGCTCGCCGGCTTCGATATCGGCCTCCTGCTCACCTGCGATGAGCGCGTGCAGGGACATGGCGGCATCCCATACCCGCTCTTCCTCCGTACCACGCAAAACGACGGTGGCGGCGCACACATGGGGCGGCAGATTCAATTCACGCCGGGTGGCCAGCTCGGATTGAACGAATTCCGGGATCTTGTTATCACGCACGGCCTTGATCACGGGATCATCGGGCATACGGGTTTGAATTATCAGCTTCTCACGCGCCAACGACCGCAATAGCAATAGGGTTGTCAATGAACGGTGGGCGCTACGAAAATCGGCATGATACAGCCCTTGATCGTAATCCATCATGATGACCTGATCTGCCCTGAACTCGGCCTGGAATTTGAAAATGGCGGACGTGGCCAACACGATATCCGCCCGGCGCGGCAGAGCCTGTGTGTCTTTGTCGAGTACGGCCGTGCGCGCCTGGGGAAAATAACGATGCACTTCGCTCTCGAGCTTGTCGATTCCCATACCCGACGACCGCAGATACGGCCAGGCGCATTCCGGACACTTGGTGGGAACGTCCCGCGTGAAACCGCAGCCGTGACAACTCAACTTGTTGTGCGGATGGCGCAACACCAGATGCTGATCGCAACGCGGACACTTGATCGCATGACCGCACTGCTGGCAGCGGGTAAAGGTCATAAAACCCTTACGGTTAAAGAACAGCAATAATCGCCCCTGTGCCGCCAGCGTGTCGCGGATGGTATTTTGAACGGGGAAAGACAGGATGGATGATTTCCCGGGCCGGTAGTTGGTCAAATCCACCAATTGAACAAAACAGTCCGGCGCTGGTGAAGCGGCACTCAGGGCCCAGCCGGACCGTTGTGCCTCATGATAAAGCTCGACGCGCGGGTTCAGCCCGAGAAACGTAACGGCGCTCCCTTCCGCCTCGGCCCGGAACAACGCCACCCGCGCCGTCCGATAATGCGGAGACTGTTCCGACTTGTGCCAATCATGTTCTTCGTGCACCAGGAAAATACGCCCGATATTGGGATGCGGAACGAATACCGAAGATCGTGTCCCGATGATCACCGTGGGCCCGCCGCCAAGCACGGCCTGAAACTGTTCAAGTTGATCCGCCACCTTCAGCCGCTTCTCATACGACAACACCGGCCCGACTTTGGCCGCCTCCAGGCGGCCGACAAAATAAGCCGCGTAGTACTTGTCCGGAACTACAATCAACACCGCCCGCCCGCGGCCCAGCTCGGCCTCCACGGGGGCCAACCATAAAGGATCATCCTCCTCCCGCAACAAGAATCCGCTGACCATCCGGACCTCGCCGTGATCCGGACGGCCGCTTCGTTCAGGCGGCGCGATCAGTTTAAGATATTTCCCCTGGCGGAGCGCGCTGGGATAGACCAGCTCAAGCAACTCGCCCCATGCGCAACCGTAATACTCCGCCGTCCGGCGCGTCCATACCAAGAGTCGCGCGTCCAGACTTCGCCTGTTCTCCAACGGGCCGATCACGGTACTCACCTTCTTCAGATCGGTTGTTTCGCGAAAGCCGACAATATACCCAACCCGGCGTCGGCGGTTGAACATCACCCGTACACGCATCCCCTCCTGCAAGACCTCCCGCTGCGCGGGATCTACGGCGTAGTCAAAGGGACCCGGCACCGGCAGGCCGACGACGACTAAAGCGATATTCTTATTCATGAGATGAATGAGGAGGCCAACTAGTACACATCTATTCCGTCAACAGTGACGATGACATTGTACGGTTGCCCGATGAAGTATTCTTTGCGATTGATCGACTCAACCCCGTAGGCACTTTTCAAACTTTCGGTAAGGACCTGCGCCTTGCTGTAGGCAATAAAGTTCTCCACCGCCCGGCCGTTGACGATGGTCAGTTCATAATCCAACAATCCGTTCGGAGATACATCACGCAACTTCCGGTTCACTTCGGCGATGATATCTTTCACCTTGGAGGAGTGAATCGTCAAATGAACGACGAATGCCGTCCGGTAAGTTTCGCTGTAGCCCGCCAGGATGATGGAGTCTTTGGTCCCCGGGACGAATATGATCTGGTTGACTTTGTCGGTATTGAAATTATAAAACAACCAGTCCTCCGGCTTGACCTGCTTCAACTTGAGAATGCTGGGATGTCCGGAGTCGGCGTGAACGGTCATCAGATACTCCACCGTCCGCTTCAAAGCGACCGCCCACACCTCCCGGCGTTCGGCATGAAAAAACGCCGTATCAAAATCGATTGCGTGCGTGATACTCAAGTCCGAAGTCTTCGACAGTTCGCCGTTATACGTATTAATCACGATCGCTTTGTTGTTTCCGTGTCTGTTTTGGGCAATACCGACCAGACGCTCGGTTTCTTTGTCATATTCCATCATGGCGATCCGGTAATCGTAGGTGTAGGCACGGACGATTTCACCGGTTTCCAAACCGACAATGTAAAGCGTGGACTTTAAATCATTGTCCATGGTGAAGAAGTACCGGCGCCCCACGGTATCAATCGCGGACACCTTTGGAACGCCGTCTCCAAGCTCAAAGAAATTTGTTATGCTGAACACCTCGTTGAAATAGGCGCTGTACTTCACATATTTGTAGTAACCGTCCCGGCGAACCAAGGCATAAAACTGATCGGCCCCAGGCTCCTCTTCGACCAAGAGGAAGTCTTCGTTCCGATAGATCTCGGTTTCCGTGTCTTCCTCGTCAAAGAAATAGGCGGATGCCTGCGGAATCATTGCCGTCAGGCTTGCCGCCAGCCACAGCGAGGTTAATACTATTCTCATTCGTGTCATGTTATTCTCTCAAAAGCGAGACGATTGCGTCTACCGCGTCGGGTTTGGCCAGGACTTTGGTTTGCTCACGCATTTCGGCAAATGTTTCGGGAGACGCCCGCAGTTCCCTTAGTTTAACGGCTATCTCCGCTATTGTACATCCGCTTATGCCCAAGCAGTGCTCTGCCAGGATACGGACGTTTTGCGTTTCCTGTCCCGGGATGGCATTGAAGAAGATCAACGGCAGCCGGCTGACCAGCGCCTCGGTCACCGACAAGCCTCCCGGCTTGGAAACCATCACATCGGCCGCTGCCATCAGCTCATGCATATTGTCCACCAGCCCCATAACCTTCACATGTTGGGCAGCTTTCTCCTGCAAACGCTGATACAAGGATGCATTATGCCCACACACCACGATGATTTGAAAATCTTCCAGGGAATCGATAATTTCCTCGATCGGTCCGATCCCGAAGGAACCGGTCGCCACCAAGACCGTAAACGCCCCGGTTTCCAACCCCAGCTGCCGGCGCATGTCGCCGGAGTCCCGGTGGACGGCGAATTTCTTGCTGCAGGGAATACCGGTGACAGATATCCTGTCGTCCGCAACGCCCAGGCGGCGCAATTTATTCCCGGTCCAGTCGGAGGCGGCACAATACCGATCAACGCCGCTGCCCAGCCAAATCCTGTGAACGTCGTAGTCCGTAACACAGGCCATCAGCCGGCTGGATATTTTTCCCGACTTTTTCAGGGCGGAAACCACTTCAATCGGCAGAAAATGCGTGGATATCACCCAATCGTACTGTTCTTCGATCAGATGACGGTGCAGACGAGGCGTATTGAGGGCGTTGTAGGCGCGTCGACAAAGGCGGATGACGGGCTGCAGCCCGGGTAAGTCGACCAACCCGAAGAAGAATCCCCAGACAAACGAGACTTTCGTTATTAAGAACGTGTAGGATCCACGGTACGTGGCTCTGAAGAGGGGATTGGCATAGTCCAAGGCGTCGACGAAGACGGCTTCATGGGCGGGATCGTCGCGGAGAACATCGTAGACCGCCTTGGCCGCCATTTTGTGACCGGCCCCGGCAGACGCATGGATAACGAGAATTTTCATGACCTACGGTC
>JAGQKV010000001.1 GCA_020429915.1 Candidatus Omnitrophota bacterium
AGGACCAACAGCAACAGGATCAACAACAGCAGGACCGGCAACAGCAAGACCAGCAACAACAGGACCAACAGCAACAGGACCAGCAACAACAGGACCAACAGCAACAGGACCAACAACAACAGAACCAGAAGCAAAATCAAAAGCCCAAACGCCAACCGTCATCGGCGGAACAGTCGGCAGCCGATTTTGACGACCTGACGCTACAGGAAGCCGAAATGCTCTTGGATGACTATAAACAGAATGACGAACCCAAAGGGCTGTTGCCGATCCGCCCCCGCATGATTCCGGACCCGGTAACCAAGGACTGGTAAGATGACCTACCGTTTTGCGCCAATACTAGCACTCGCCGGAGCCCTGTTGGGAAGTGTGATCCTGTGGACCGGACCGGTCAACCGTGCCGTGGCCAAGTCCGATATTACCGTAGAGGCGACAGTCGACTCCAACAGTGTCGCGCTCGGTTCCGAGATCAATCTCGCGATTACTTTTAAAGGGACCAAGGACGTTACCGATATTATCATTCCGGATATTGATGGGTTTGAGAAACGATATATCGGGCCGTTTACCAACATCAGTATCGTCAATAACAGCTACACCGAATCAGTTTCCCATCGCTTCAAACTGCTGCCGTTGCGCACCGGGAATTTCCAGATTCCGACCTTCCATCTGGAGCTCAACGGCGAACAGTTCAGTACCCAGCCCATCGCGGTCACCGTCACTGACCCGGCGGCCGGCGGCGGCAATCAGCAACAAATTTCCCTGAATGACAAGATATTTCTGCAGCTGCAGATTGAGAATTCGAATGTTTACCTCAACGAGCCGGTGGTGGCTAAGGTTTTCATGTTCTACAGTGATATCAAGGTGCGTGATATTCAGTATCCCAAGATTGAGCATATCGGTTTTATCGACGAGGCCTTCGGTCAGCCGAAACAGTATGAGCGGGTCATCGACGGTCGACGTTTCCGCATCATCGAATTCACCAAGCTGATTTACCCGACCCGGACCGGAGAACTGACGGTCGGACCCGCACAACTGCAGTGCAGCATCGTCTTTCGCGCCAAAAACCGGCGCAGCCGCTCGCCGTTTGACGACGGGTTTTTCGGATCGATGTTCGAATCCTATGAATCCCGGCCGATGGTCCTGACCTCACTGCCGGTGATGGTCACGGTCAAGGATTTGCCCAAAGAAGGTATGCCTGCCGACTTCGGGGGTGCCGTCGGCCAGTACAGTTTCAACGCCACGGTGAGCCCGACTGAGGTGCAGGTCGGCGATCCGATCACGCTGCGGATGTATGTGGAAGGGCGCGGCAACCTGAAGGCGATAAACTTTCCCGAGGTGGTCAGCGAAGAGGATTTCAAGATCTACGATCCGATTATCAAGGAGGAAGGTCAAACCAAGACGCTCGAGCAGGTCCTGATTCCCAAGTCGACCACGGTGAAGGAGGTCCCCAAGGTCGCATTTACGTTTTACAATAACGAGACCGACAAATATGAAACCGTGGAGAAGGGGCCGTTCAAACTGACCATTAAGGAGGCGGAGCAGGCCGAAGATTTCCGCGTGGTGGGCCTGCAGGAGCAGCAGCCGGTCATCATGTCGCAGGAAAAGCTCGGAGAGGACATCGTCTTTATCAAGGATGATCCCGGCCGGTTACGGCCTGTCGGTCACCGTGTTTACCGGAACTGGATGTACTATGCCGTGGTAGGGCTGTTTGCCCTGCTGTATCTGGGCGGGTATTTGTTATACCGGGTGACTCATCGTATGGAGACCGATCAAAGTTTTGCCCGCCGTCGGCAGGCGTCCCGAATCGCCCAAACAGACTTGAAGGTGCTGCACAAAAAGATTATCGAAAAACCGGGGCAGGAATTCTATGATCACCTCTTCCAGCTCTTTCAGCAGTATATCCGGCACAAATTACAGCTCCCCGCCGGCAAGGCTTCGGTGGCGGTGATCCGCGCCAAATTGGAGCCTTACCAGGTCGAAGAGGAAATTCTCAAGGAGATCGGCAAGATATATGCGGAATGTGATGCCATCCGCTACGCCTCCCGCGCGGTCAAAGAGGGGGATATGCAGGCGTCACATCAGCGGGTCGTCAAGGTGATTGAATATCTGGAAAGGAAGATTCGATGAGATCAGCGATTGTATTGAGTGTGATGCTGGCCGTGGTTACCGGTCCGGCTCTTCAAGCATCCGCCGCGGCAGGCAAACAGGAGGCCATCTCACGTTTTGTGCTGGGCAACCAGGCCTACAAGCAGGGAAACTACGACCAGGCCGTCACCGAATATCAGGCCATCATCACTGCGGGTATGGCAAGCGGCGAGGTTTATTACAATCTGGGGAACGCCTACTTTAAAAAGAAGCAACTGGGCTTAGCCATCGCCAACTATGAGCGGGCCCTGCAGCTCATTCCGCGGGACAGCGATGTGAATTTCAATCTGCGGCATGCCCGCTCACTCACCCAAAAGCGGGTGGTTACCGATCAGCCCAATCTGATTCAGGTGCTTATGGATAATCACATCGGTTACTATACGTTCGACGAAATGGTCATCATCCTGACGGTCCTGGTCCTGGTCCTGGGAGCAGTTTTGCTGCTCGGCTGGATTTTTAAGTGGAGCCGTTACATTCAGATGGGCCTGCGGACGGTGATCGGGGTGATGATTATCATGTATGCGGTGGGTTTGTGGTACAAGTGTGTCACTCAGGCAGATCGGGCGATCGTGCTGCGGCCTGTCAGCGCCAATTTTGAACCGCGTGAAGAGGCGACATCCCATTTCGACCTCCCGGTGGGGACGGCGGTCAAGGTCGTCACCACCAAGGACGGCTGGGTCAAGGTCCGGCGCGCGGACCGGCGGCTGGGATGGATACCGGGCAATGCGCTAGAAATCTTGTGATTTGCGGGTTATATTTGTAGGAGTTCCCAGGAGAGCCTATGGCGTCGCAGTTTTTCGCGGTCAAAACCTTTTTCCGGTCCGCTTGTGAGGGCCGCCCGGAGCGTCCCGACAAATATTTCGATCCGGAGGCCACCCTAGTGGAGGAGCGGATCCAGCTGATCAAGGCCAAGAGCCCGGCCGAGGCCCGCAAAAAGGCGGAAAAGGATGCGGTCGAATACGCGCGCAGGATTCTGTATAAAAATCCCTACAATCAACAAGTTACGCTAGAATATATGGGGCTGTGCGAGATTTATGAGATTCAGCAGCCGCTGGCGGACAAGACGGAGATCTACGCCGCCAGCCGGATCATCAATCGTAAGGTCTCCAAGGCCAAGATCGGCCGAACTTACTTAAACGAGCGGCAGTCCTTCGATCACAGCCGCCGGAAAAAATTTCTAAACAAGGACCACATCCATGAATAGATGGCTCCCCGCAGTCGTGTTGACGACACTGATATTTGCCGGATCGGCAGCGCAGGCCGAAGAAAATCAAGAGGCCGAAAAGTCTCTGATAAACTGTTGGGAGTACTACGAAAAGACCAAAATTTGCCCGAAACAGGTTTGTGATTTCGGCTGTCTGGGAGGGGTTTACTTCAAAGACTGCGAGATGACCTGCGAACCCAAGCCCTGTTTCGAAATCGAACCCAGCCAGTGCCCGACCGACCGCTGCCAATTACAGATCGGTTGTGAGGCCAAAGAGGTCTGCTATCCGCTCAACGACTATCAGCCGTCATGCGGCGACCTGGCCTATGCCGGGTCGGACGCGCAGTGTTGCCGGGGCATGATCAAGCGCTGCGGCGTGGAATTCTTCGACGGGAGCTGTGATATGTCCGCCCGCTATTCCATGTTCAGCGTGCCCATTTGCCTGCCGTGCGGCAACGGCGTATGCAACCAGTTTGAGAACGCCTGCAACTGTCCGGAAGACTGCGGGAAGGGTTATAAGAAGAACAAGACCTATACCGGATTTGACGCGGACCGTCACGCCGAAGAGGAGCGCCGGCGTCGGGAAGCCGAGGGTAACTAGAGGGTTTGAGGCTGATTCAGGGTTTTCAGGACGGATTCGGCCGCGGCACGTGACGCCGGGCTGGTCCCCAGCGACTCCACCACATCTTTCAATTCTTCCTTCATCCGCGCGATGCGGATCTCATCGGAAAAAAATTCTTTCACCTTAGCGGCGAGCGCCTTCGGCGTGGCGTCATATTGCAGCAGCTCGGGAACGACCTCGCGCTGTCCCACCACATTGGCCAGCGCGATATGCGGAATCTTGACGAAAATTTTCGCCAGCAGCCAAGTCGGCAAAGAAGTCTTGTACATCACCACCATCGGTTTTCCCAGGATCGCCACTTCCAATGTGGCCGTGCCCGAGCTGACCAGGCAGATGTCGCAGGCCCCGATGGTGTTGTAGATGCCTTCTTCAACCACCGGGATTTCCAATTCCGCTCCGCGCAGCGTGTCGTCGATGAGCGAGCGCGAAATAGAAGGGGCCTTAATCAAGACAAATTGAACGGGGAGTTCCCGGTGCAATTGCTCGGCGGCGGCCACCATCACCGGCAAGTGGCGTTCGATCTCCTTGATGCGCGAACCCGGCAGCAACCCGATGGTCGTCCGGTCTTCGGGTAAGCCGATTTCGCGCAGTACCTCGTGACGGGAACGGTCGGTGCGCACGGTATCCACCAACGGGTGCCCGACAAAGTCGACATCGACGCCGAAGCGTGCATAAAACTTCTTTTCAAATTCGAACAGGACCAGCATCCGGTCGACGGTGGCCTTGATTTCATGGACCCGTTTGGTCTTCCAGGCCCACACCTGCGGGCTGATGTAGTAAACCACTTTGGTGGGAAGAGGCTGCAGTTTCTTGGCCAGCCGCAGATTGAATCCCGGATAATCGACCAGGACCACGGCGGCGGGTTGCAATTCACGGATTTTACGCAGGATGAAATGAAAAATTTCACGGAACTTGCCGTAATTCTTCAGGACTTCCCAGTAACCGACGACCGCCATCTTTGTAAAGTCGGTATACAGTTCCACACCGGCCGCGCGCATCTTCGGCCCGCCCAGCCCGGAAAAGGTCAGGTCGGGATTGATTTCCCGCAGGGCCTTGACCAGCAGGGCCGCGTGCAAATCTCCGGAATCCTCTCCGGCGACTATAACGATATGGTTTGACGGCTTGTCCATATGTGGTCGATAATTTGGAGCGCCACCTTCAGCGCCTGCGCCCCTTCTTTACCCGTAACGTATGGAACTTTGTCATCGATGATGCAATCCAGAAAGTGTTCGAGTTCCTTGGGGAGGGGTTGTTCCTTCTCGATGGGCAGGCTGTGCTTTAGTATTTGATGCTCGTGTTTTTTATAAATGAAGGCTTCCTGATTGACGTAGTCCAGAGAGATATAAGTGTTCTTCTGAAATATCCGTATTTTGCGCATGACATCTTCGGAAACCCGGCTGGCGGTCAAATTGGCGACGCATCCGTTCTCGAAGGTAATGCGCACGCTGGCGATGTCCTCGAGCCGGGTCAGGATCGGAATGCCGGTCGCGCGGATTTCCTTAATGGGGCAGCGGTTCAGCGCGAGGATGATGTCGATGTCGTGAATCATCAGGTCCATAATGACCCCGATATCCAAGGACCGGTTGGGAAACTTGTTGAGCCGGTGACACTCGATAAAGAGGGGGCGTTTGGTAAAATGCATAATTGACTGAAAGGCGGAATTGAAGCGCTCCACGTGGCCGATCTGCAGCTTGAGGCCGTTTTCCTGGGCGATCGCGTTGAGCATTTGCGCCTCGTCGATCGTGCGGGCAATGGGTTTTTCGATGAAGACGTGGACGTTGTTCTGGAGGAAAAACTTTCCGATTTCATAATGACATTCGGTGGGCGTGCAGATGCTGACGGCATCCACCTTGCCGAGCAAGTCCCGGTAATCGGTGTAGGTGGCCACCTGATAGAGTCCGCCCAGCTGATGCGTGCGTTCCTCAAGGATGTCGCAAATGGCGACAACCTGCGCTTTGTGCGAAAGCTCGTGAAATGTTTTGAGGTGCAGGGAGCCGAGATGTCCGATGCCGATAACGGCCAGTCTGAGTTTCTTCATATGAGGGATGAGCCGTAACTCATTAAAAATACGTCATTTATTCGACGCACAGAATAACAAATACCTCGACAAAAGTCAACGGATATGCTACTATCGCCCGATCATGAACAATTATATCAAACTTTTGTCCTTCTTGAAGGGACATTATCGGCTGTTTGCCCAAGCCGTTCTTTTGATGTTTTTCGCCAGTTTGTTCGAGGGTATTCAATTGCCCGTACTGGTCCCGTTCATTGATCGCATCCTGAACAACAAGCCGATCATCGTTCCCAGTAATCTTCCCGCCCCGGTCGAAAAGATCATCGTCTACCTTAATGATCTGTCGCCCGAGACCCTTTTCTATATCTTTCCGCCGGTTGTGTTGACTTTACTCATCCTAAAGCATGTGACCATTTTTTGCTACAAGTTTTACATGAACAAGGTCTCGCAGCAGGTGATGCTGTCCATCCGCAACCGGATTTATGCCAAGGTCCAGCATCTGTCGATCGAGTATTTCAGTAACAAGCGGACCGGAGAGCTGGTATCGCGCATCACCCACGATGTCAATCTGGTGGAAAACGCCCTGTCTTACGGGCTGATCGACCTCTTGATCCAGCCGATGATGATCATTATCTATCTGGCGATCGCCTTTACGATTTATCCGAAGGGGACGCTGGTATTCCTTCTTGTGTTTCCGGTGATCGGCTATCCCATGAACAAACTGGGCCGGCGCCTACGCAAGTACGCCAAGGGCATTCAGGAAAAGGTGGCCGACATCAACTCGATGCTGATTGAAACGATATCAGGGATCCAGCTTGTTAAGGCCTACAACGCCGAGGATTATGAAATCAAACGCTTCGAACGGGAGAATTACCTTTACTATAAGCTGCGCATGAGTTCAATCAAGCGCCTGCTGGCGATCGCCCCGGTCACGGAGATTTTTGCTACGATCTGCGGCGTTCTGATCTTGGTCTGGTTCGGCCGGCTGGTCATGCAGAATCAGTTGTCCTCGGGGGTTTTTATCCTCTTTTTCGGTTCGATCATGTCGATTATTTCGCCCGCCAAGAAATTGGGTAATGTGCACGCGATCATCCAGCAGGCCATGGCCGCCAATGACCGGATTTATCATGTGTTGGACGCGCCCATCAAGGTCGAGGAAAAGGCCGGGGCGCAGGAGATAGGCGAGTTGCGCGACGGCATTCGTTTTGAGAACGTCTCATTCCGGTACGGTTCGGAAGGAGAGGATGTTCTCAGCGGTATCGATCTGACCATCAACAAGGGCGAAGTCGTGGCGATCGTCGGCCCGACGGGCACCGGCAAAACCACTTTGATCAATCTTATTCCGCGCTTTTATGATCCTACCGACGGACGGATTCTGATCGACGGTGCGGACCTGCGGGAGGCGACCTTCCAATCCTTACGTCGGCAGATCGGGATCGTCACGCAGGATTCGATCCTGTTTAATGACAGCGTCAATGCCAACATCGCCTACAGCATGAAGAACGTCCCGCAGGAGGATATTGTCCGCGCCGCCAGACAGGCCTTTGCCCATGGATTTGTCGAGAAGATGCCCGAAGGTTACAACACCGTGGTCGGCGACCGCGGTTTCCGGCTGTCGGGTGGAGAGAAGCAACGCCTGGCTATCGCGCGGGCGATCCTCAAGAACGCGCCGATCCTGATCCTGGACGAAGCCACTTCTCAATTGGATTCAGAATCCGAAAAGTATGTCCAGGAGGCCCTGGACGAGCTGATGAAGGGGCGGACGGTCGTGGCCATTGCCCACCGGCTGTCGACCATCCAGAAGGCCGACAAGATCCTGGTTCTGGACAAGGGCCGGGTGGTCGGGCTCGGCCGCCATGCGGAATTGCTGGAGACATGCCCGCTTTACCAGCGGCTGCACGGCATGCAATTCGGCGCCGCCTAGGCATTGGCGGGGCGCGCCACAGGTTTCCAAACCATTGCCAATCGTAGGGTTGGATTATTTGCCGTGGTCTCAAATTAATGGTTGCATTGAATTCGATTATTGGGTATACTAGCACAAATTTTCAGACGTAATATTAACAACAAGATAGGGAGGTGCCGACCTGCGCTGAGGCGTTTAAAGGCCGGCGGACGCCCGACATTGAACCGAACGGAGGAAACATGGTAGACGATCTCGTAAAGAAATTACTCGAATCCGGAGTCCATTTCGGACATCAAACCCAGCGCTGGAACCCGAAGATGAAACGCTTCATTTTCGGTCAGCGTAGCGGCATCTACATCATCGACCTGGAGAAAACCGCCGAGAATCTTGGTTACGCCAAGGATTTTGTCAGGGACATCGCCGCCAAAGGCGGTAAGATCCTGTTTGTCGGCACCAAGAAGCAGGCCCAGATGATCGTAGAGGACGAAGCCAAGAAATCCAATATGTACTTCGTCAAGAACCGCTGGCTGGGAGGTTTGCTCACGAACTTCCAGACCGTCAAGAAATCCATCGGACGGTTGCAGGAAATCGAAAAGATGAGCGAGAACGGAGTCTGGGAAAGTCTCAAAAAGAAAGAGATTGCCCGTCTGACCAAGGAACGTGAAAAGCTCCTGCGTGATTTAAGCGGCATCCGCGATATGCAGGGCCTTCCCGATGTGATTTTTATCGTCGATCCCAAACGCGAATCCATTGCCGTCAAAGAAGCGCAAAAGCTCGGGATTCCGATCGTGGCCATCGTCGATACCAACTGCGACCCGGAAGTGATCGATTATCCTATTCCCGGAAATGATGACGCCCTGAAGTCGATCCGTCTTCTGACCAGCATTATTTCCGAAAGCGTCCGTGAGGGTTTCAACGAATACGCCACCAGTAAAAGCGCGGTTGAGCAAGCCGCCGAGGTCCCGGCGGAACCGGCTGATGATGCCTCGGCAACCGAGGAACAGGGTGAACCCGCGGAAGGCGAAGCCAAGCTTAACGCCGAGCAACCCGCGCCGGCCGACCAGTCAGCCCCTCAGCAATAATACATTTGAAGACCAACTTAGACCGTGAAAGGAAATGTGACCGATGACGATTTCTGCTGAAGATATTAAGGAACTCCGCGAAATGACATCCTGCGGGGTTATGGAATGCAAGAAGGCCTTGGAAGAAACGAACGGCGACAAAGCCAAAGCTGTGGAGGTCCTCAAGAAGCGGGGGCTGGAATTGGCGGCGAAGAAAGGTGCCCGGTCGGCCAACGAAGGGCGGATCGAGGCCTACATTCATTCCGGCGCGAAGATCGGCGTGATTGTTGAGGTTAATTGCGAAACGGATTTTGTGGCGAAGAATGAAGATTTTACCGCGTTCACCAAGGATTTGGCCATGCATATCGCGGCCCTGAATCCGCGTTATGTGTCGGCGGAAGACATTCCGCAGGAAGAGCTCGACGAGCAAAGTGATGCCAAGTCCTATACCAAGGAAGTGGCCTTACTTGAGCAACCGTTCATCAAGGACCCGAAGCTCTCGATTCAGGAAAAGTTGAACAATCTGATCGCCAGCATCGGCGAGAACATTCTGATCCGTCGATTCATCCGATACAAGGTAAACGAAGTTGAGTAGTTCCAAGGAACCTGCCTATAACAGTATCCTGCTCAAACTCAGCGGCGAGGCATTACTCGGAGATCAGGAACACGGGATCGATATCGAGATGTGCGCTTCGCTGGCCGCCCAGATCAAGGAAATACACGATATGGGCGTCAAGATCGCGCTGGTCGTCGGAGGCGGGAATATCTTCCGCGGTCAGGTTCAGTCCAAGCGTTTCGGTTTGGACCGCTCTGTGGCAGATTATATGGGAATGTTGGCGACCGTGTTGAACGGGCTGGCACTCCAAAACGCGCTGGAAAAGCTGGATGTCCAATCGCGGGTCATGACGGCGATCGAAATGTCGGCCGTTGCCGAACCGTACATCCGCCGCCGGGCGCTGCGGCATTTGGAGAAGGACCGTGTGGTCATCTTTGTGGCCGGGACCGGAAATCCGTACTTCACCACCGACACCGCGGCCGCATTGCGTGCTTCCGAACTTAAGCTGGACGTCATCCTGAAGGCCACCAAGGTCGACGGGGTTTACACTGATGACCCCGTCACCAACAAGGAGGCCACCAAATTTGAGTCCCTGAAATTCATGGACGTCCTTAAGCGGGACCTTAAGGTCATGGATGCGACGGCGATCAGCATGTGCATGGATAACAGCCTGCCGATCGTGGTTTTTAATCTGCTGGTGGAGGGAAATATCAAGCGGGTTGTGTTAGGGGAAAATATCGGAACCGTGGTAAAATAGCGGAGGCTGTACTATGCCGGTAAAAGAGATCCTGAAAGAAACTGAAGACAAGATGAAGAAGACGATCGACGCGGCGCATCGCGAATTCAACGAGGTTCGCACGGGCCGCGCGCATCCCGGATTGATCGAGGGGCTCCACGTCGAGTGTTACGGATCGAATATGTCGTTGAAGGAACTCGCTTCGATCTCGGTTGCCGATCCGAAGACCATTATGATCCAGCCGTGGGACCCGACCGTGATCCCGGACCTCGAACGCGCTATCGCCAATTCGAATTTAGGGCTGACTCCCAACCACGACGGCAAGGTGATCCGGTTGAATATTCCACCGTTGTCCGAAGAGCGCCGGAAAGAATTGATTAAGACTGTGAAGGACATGGCGGAAAAATCGCGTGTTTCGATGAGAACGATCCGCCGGGACTCCAATGACAAGCTCAAGAAGATGAAGTCCGATAAGCTGGTCTCGGAAGACGAAGAATTTAAGGCACATGAATCCGTACAGAAACTCACGGATAAATATATCAAGGAAATCGACTCGATGCTCGAGGACAAAGAAAAACAGCTCCTCGAACACTAAGATTCTTCGGCACACCCAGAAATCTCGCTCTTTAGATATATGACCCACTAGCTCATCCGGTAGAGCACCACCCTTTTAAGGTGGGTGTGCCGCGTTCGAGTCGCGGGTGGGTCACCAATTTCGGGCCGCTGGTGAAATTGGTAGACACGCTAGTCTTAGGAACTAGTGCCGCAAGGCATGGGGGTTCAAGTCCCTCGCGGCCCACCATGCTGTGCACAACCATGGTGGGCAAGTCTACGCATCGCGATATCATCAGCAGCCGGCAAAGAAAATTTTTGCGGCGGTAATTCAGTTGGCTAGAATGCCACCTTGCCAAGGTGGATGTCGAGGGTTCGAATCCCTTCCGCCGCTCTCTTTCACGTTCATCGGGGCGCACGGTCGTGTATACAATGACCGTGCGCCTATGATGACCGCCCGTCGCTGATCAGACGGACGGACCCGGCGCGGCCGGGTGCGCATTAAAAATTACGCCTCACCACAAGCGATAATGAGGCTCCATTCGGCGGGAGGATAATGATGAATATCAAGGATTTCTTAAAAACGGTCTGCTCGGATCTGAAGGCCACGACCAAACAAGAGGTGATCTCAGAATTGGTCGATCTTTTGATCAAGAACGGCGATATCAAGAAAAGTCACAAGTCCAAGGTCGTCGAGGTTCTGATGGCCAGGGAGGCCCTTGGGTCTACCGCTATCGGACAGGGGATCGCTATTCCGCACGGAAAAACCGATTGTGTGGACCAGTTGATCGGCTGTCTCGGTGTCAGCAAGGCCGGTATCGACTTCGATTCTCTCGACGGTGAACCCGCTCATATTTTCTTTCTACTCGTTGCACCCGTCGATTCGGCGGGTCCTCACCTCAAAGCTTTAGCTAGGATTTCTCGTCTTTTAAAAGATAAATTTATCCGTGATAATTTAAAGACGGTCAAGGACGACGACGACATGCTCAACCTCGTCCTGCAGGAAGACGGGCGGCTCTCTAAGCTCTAGTTATGCCAAAAAATCATTTCAGATGGCTTTACCCCGGCATGAAGGTGAAACGCTGGTTCGTGGTTTCCCTGTTGGGGGTAGTCGTCGTGGCGGCAGGTGCCGTCATCATGGGGTTGATGGACAAACCCAACCCGTTTGTCAGCAGCATCGGTTTTATTTGGATCCTGTGCGGCATGATCGTGATCGTGCTGGGCATGAGCAAAATGATTGTTTCGCTGCTGACCATTGTCCTGCCGAAGGGCGAGCGTGAGCTCGTCAACATTCTGTATCAGAAGACATACCTCGAACGCGGTCCGAAGATTGTTACCGTCGGCGGCGGCACCGGTTTGTCGCATTTGATCTTTGGTTTAAAGGAATACACGTCGAACATCACGGCGGTTGTGACGGTTGCCGACAGCGGCGGATCGTCGGGACGGTTGCGGGAAGAATTCAATATCGTGGCGCCCGGGGATATCCGCAACTGCCTGGTGGCCCTCGCCGATGCCCCGGAGCTCGTCGGAGAGTTGTTCCAATACCGGTTCTCGAAGGACTCGGAACTGAAAGGGCACAATTTCGGCAATCTCTTTCTGACAGCCATGTATCATGTCACCGACTGTGATTTCGAACGCGCCGTCAACGAGACCAGTAAAGTCCTTGCCATCCGGGGCAAGGTCGTTCCTGCGACCGTGAGCAATGTGCACCTCGAAGCCGAATATGATGACGGGACGCGCACACACGGCGAGGACAAAATACCCAACTCCGAGGTCCCGATCAAAAGGGTTTATCTCACCGGTGAAGAGGCGGTGCCGACCCGCGACGCCCTTAAAGCGATCGAGGAAGCCGACGTGATCATACTCGGGCCGGGCAGTCTGTACACCAGTGTTATTCCCAATCTTCTGATCAACGGAATGACCGATGCCATATTAAAGTCACAGGCGTTTAAGATTTATGTCTGCAACGTCATGACGCAGCACGGGGAGACGGACAATTATACAGCCAGCGACCATGCCCGGGCGATCATTGAACACAGTCAACCGGGGGTGATCGACGCCTGCCTCATCAATAATGTGGAGGCCCCGGTCGACGCGTTGAACCGATACGAAGAGGAAAAGGCGTTTCCGGTTAAACCGGATATCGAGAATTTCAGAGACCTCAATGTGAAAGTGGAGGCCACCGATCTGCTGGGAATCACCGATTATGTCCGGCATGATTCCCAAAAACTCAACAAGGCGCTGATCAAAGTTATCGAGAATTATCGCGTAATTAAACGGTAAGCCAAGTCATGTCAGACGGTAAGAAGACAATGCCGCGAATTGAAAAGGAAATCACCATCAAAAACAAGAACGGACTGCATGTGCGTGTGGCCTCGGAGTTGGTGCGTGTGGCTTCACAGTACATCTCCGATGTGAGCATTTTCAAGGACGGCCGTGAGATCAACGGCAAGTCCATTATGAGCGTGCTGACTCTGGAAGCCATTTACGACAGCACCCTGACTTTGGTCGTTGACGGTCCGGATGCCGAGGAGGCCGCGCCTCAGCTGGAGAAGTTGCTGGTCGCAGACGAAGACCATGAGTGAAATCGTATTAACCGGAATACCGGCTGCCCCGGGCATCGCTATCGGCAGGGCGTTTATCCTGGACAAACAGGAATTCGTCGTGCCGCCGCGTTCCATCATGCCGCAGGAGGTCCCGGTTGAGATCGCCCGCCTCGAAGAAGCCCTCAATATTGCCCGCACCGAGATCGACGAAATACAAAAAAAAATCGCGGAAGATATCGGCGAGGAACACGCCAAGATTTTTGACGGTCACAAAATGGTCCTGCAGGACCAAACCCTGATCGACGAAGTCATCAAACGGATCGAAGCGGAATCCATGTCCGCGGAATACGTCTTCTCGGAAGTGATCAAGAAGTACGCCAAGATCTTTGAGAAAATGGAGGACGAGTATCTCAAGGAGCGCGTCAGCGACGTCAGCGACGTCGGGCGCCGGGTTCTGAAGAATCTGACCAATGAGCACAAGGTGCACGAGTTTGATAATCTGACCAACGATTTGATCATCGTGGCCCACGACTTGTCCCCGTCAGACACCGCCAGCATGTTCAACAAAAGGATACTCGCCTTCAGTACGGATATCGGGGGGAAGACCTCGCATTCGGCGATCATGGCCAAATCGATCGGTATCCCAGCCGTCGTCGGTCTGAAGGATGCGACGTTGCGGATCAAGAACCAGGATCCGATCGTGGTGGACGGACGCAAAGGACTGGTCATTATCAATCCGACCTCGGAAACGATCAATGACTATGAGGCGCTCAGGACACGGATGGCCCGCTTCCGCGATCAGTACGAGAATATCAAGGACCTGCCCGCCGAGACCATTGACGGCGAGAAAATCTTGATCGAGGCCAACCTCGAGCTGCCCGAAGAGATCCCGTTGATCCAGGAACGCAACGCCGAGGGAATCGGACTGTACCGGACCGAGTATTTCTATATGAATCGGGTCGATCTGCCATCCGAAGAGGAGCAGTT
The DNA here is from genome assembly GCA_020429915.1 of Candidatus Omnitrophota bacterium. Taxonomy (GTDB): domain Bacteria; phylum Omnitrophota; class Gorgyraeia; order Zapsychrales; family Zapsychraceae; genus JAGOSC01. Next base: position 14,324 of record JAGQKV010000001.1, read on the forward strand.
CAAGGCTTACAAGCACGTGGCGGAGGCCATGGCGCCCAAGCTGGTTACCATCCGGACCCTTGATTTGGGAGGGGACAAATTTCTCTCGAGCTTGCACATACCCAAGGACATGTACCCGTTTCTGGGCTGGCGCGCAATCCGTTTTTGTCTGGCCCGGCCAGACATTTTCAAAACCCAGTTGCGCGCGATTCTGCGGGCTTCGCACTACGGAAATATCCGCATGCTGTACCCGATGATTTCAGGCTTGAGTGAGTTCAAGAAAGCCAACCTGATCCTGGAAGAGGTTAAAGACAATCTGCGGACCAAGAAGATTCCCTTTGACGAAAGCATGCCGGTGGGGATGATGGTGGAGGTCCCGTCGGCAGCGATGACCGCGGACGTCTTGGCGGAGCACGCGGATTTTTTCAGTATCGGAACCAACGACTTGATCCAGTACACCTTGGCAATCGACCGTGTCAACGAACAGACCGCCAATCTGTACGAGCCGAGCCACCCGGCCATTTTGCGTTTGATCAAACTGACCATCGACGCCGCGGACAAGGCGGAGATCCCGGTGAGCCTGTGCGGGGAGATGTCGGGAGAGCCGGTGCTGGCGCTCATTCTGCTGGGTATGAATCTCAAGGAATTCAGTATGTCGCCCCAGAGTCTGTTGCAGATCAAGAAATTGGTCCGCTCTGTCAAACTCGCCGATGCCAAGGCATTGGCGCATGACGTCCTGGAAATGACCACCGGTGAGGAAGTGGAGGAATACAGCCGTCACCGGCTGATGGAATTAGCCCCCAACGTATTTGACATCGAATCGGAGAGCTAACATATGAAGGTTTTAGTCTTGGCGGCCGGTTACGGTACACGGCTTAAAGAAATCGCGGAAAACACGCCCAAACCCCTGCTGCCGGTCGGCGACCGTCCGCTGATCAATCATATCTTAGAGCGTATCAAGGGGTTACCGGATCTCAACGAAGTCTTGGTGGTAACCAACAATAAGTTTACGGAAGATTTCCAGAAATGGGCCCAGGAAACTGATATCGGCTGCCCGATCACGGTGGTCAATGACGGGACCAACTCTCCGGAGGAGCGGTTGGGCTCGATCGGGGATATCCAGTTCTCGATCGATGACAAGCAGATCCGGGACGATCTGCTGGTGATCGGCGGGGATAATTTATTTGATTATAATCTTGATGAGTATATAATATTTGCACGGCAGCACGAAAATGCTGTGGTTATCGGCCTTTACGACATCGGCGACTTGGAAGAGGCTAAACTGTATGGAGTGGTAGGTCTTAACGACGCGGGCAAGGTGGTATCCTTTCAGGAAAAGCCGCAGGAACCGAAGTCAACCCTCATATCCATGTGTTTCTACTATCTTCCCAGAAACTCGCTATCTCTTGTTTCCCAATATCTTAAGGAAAGCGGAAAGTCGGATAAGGCTGGCGATTACATCAATTGGCTGCATAAGAAGAGCGAAGTTTACGGTTTCCGGTTCACCGGCACCTGGTATGACATCGGCAGTGTCGAGGCCTACCAGAAGGCCCAGGAGACTTTCTAACACAACACTATTTTACAGGTAAGGGAGGCGTTATCGTGAAAGGAAATTACTACTTTACATCAGAATCCGTCGGCAAGGGGCATCCGGACAAAGTCAGCGATCAAATCTCCGACGCGATCCTCGACCAGTGTCTGTCCAGTGACCCCAAAAGCCGCGTGGCCTGCGAGACCTTCTGTTGCCACGGCAAAGTCATCGTCGGCGGTGAGATAACCACGAGCTCCCAATTGAATGTCGAGAAAATCGTCAAGGAAGTCCTGCGAGATATCGGCTACACCGACAAAAAGTTCGGTTTTGACGCGGACGACTGCGAGATCCATAATGCCATCAACAAGCAATCCCCGGACATCTCCCAGGGGGTCGATACCGGCGGCGCCGGGGACCAGGGGATCATGTTCGGTTACGCCTGTGACGAAACGCCGGAGCTGATGCCGTTGGCCATTACATTGGCGCACAAGCTGGTGGCGCGGATCGACGAAGTCCGCCGTTCGGGTGAACTCAGCTACCTCGGACCGGACTGCAAGAGTCAGGTGACTATCGAGTACGTGGACGGTGAGCCCAAGCGCGTGGACGCGGTGGTCTTGGCCTGCCAGCACACCGAGGAGATTCTCGATGAGACCGGTGAGCGCATCACTGAAAAGTCCCGTCAGGAGATTATCGATACCATTGCCAGGCCGATTATCGGGGATTTGGCCGACGCAAATACCAAATATTACGTGAACGAGACCGGCAAGTTCGTGATCGGCGGACCGCAGGGTGACACCGGATTGACCGGCCGCAAAATCGTGGTCGACACCTACGGCGGATACGTTGCCCACGGCGGCGGCGCCTTTTCCGGAAAGGACTGCACAAAAGTCGACCGCTCAGCCACCTACATGGCACGCTATATTACCAAGAACATCGTGGCCGCCAAACTGGCCAAGAAATGCCTGGTCCAGCTCAGCTATGCCATCGGCCATCCTGAGCCTATCAGTGTATATGTGGACACCTACGGCACCGGGACGATCTCCGACGACCGGCTGTCCGAACTGATCCGCAAGCACTTCGATTTGACCCCCAAGGGGATCATCGAACAGCTCGACTTGCGCCGTCCGGGCTTTCGTCAGACGGCCGCCTTCGGTCATTTCGGCCGCGACGAGTTTACCTGGGAAAAGACGGACAAGGCCGCGGAGTTGGAGAAAGACGCCGCGCAGACCGCTTCCTGCTAGTCGCGGCAATACCCGGACAGCTACCGGAACGACAACATAGAAGAAGATTGTTTTGGAATTGTGATCAAGAAAAGCGAGGACTTTATGACGAATACCACCCAAGACTATAAGGTGAAGGATATATCCCAGGCCGATTTCGGCCGTAAGGAAATCGCGATCGCCGAGGCGGAAATGCCGGGCCTGATGGCGATCCGGGAAGAATACAAGGTCAGTCAGCCGCTCAAGGGCGCGCGCATCGCCGGCTGCATCCATATGACGATCCAGACCGCGGTCCTGATCGAGACGCTCGTCGAGCTCGGTGCCGAGGTCCGCTGGTCCTCCTGTAACATCTTCTCTACGCAGGATCACGCCGCGGCCGCCATTGCCGCCGCCGGCATTCCGGTTTTTGCCTGGAAGGGGGAAACCGAGGAAGAATACGTCTGGTGCGTCAAGCAGACGATCACCTGGCCGGACGGCAAGGGGCCGAATATGTTGCTCGACGACGGCGGAGACCTGACCCAGATCATGCATGATGAGTATCCGGAAATGCTCGGCGACATCAAAGGCCTCTCGGAAGAGACGACCACCGGCGTCCACCGGTTGTACGAAATGGTCGAAAAAGGCACGTTGAAGATGCCCGCCATCAATGTCAACGACTCTGTGACCAAGTCGAAGTTCGACAATCTCTACGGCTGCCGCGAATCTCTGCTCGACGGGATCAAGCGGGCGACCGATGTGATGATCGCCGGCAAGGTGTGCGTCGTCGCCGGATACGGTGACGTCGGCAAGGGTTGCGTGCAGGCCATTTTGGGCCTGGGCGGGCGCGTTATCGTTACCGAAATTGATCCGATATGCGCCCTGCAGGCGGCCATGGAAGGTCATCAGGTCATGAAGATGGACGAGGCGGCCAAGATCGGTGATATTTTCGTCACCAGTACCGGCTGCCGCGACGTCATCCTCGGCCGGCACCTGGATGTTATGAAGAGCGGCTCGATCGTCTGCAACATCGGGCACTTCGACCTGGAAATCGACGTGGCCTACCTGAACAAGCGGGCCGATGTCGACAAGACCGAGATTAAGCCGCAGGTCCACGAATACACATACCCCGACGGAAAAAAGATCGTGGTCCTGGCCGAAGGCCGCCTGGTCAACCTGGGTTGCGCCACCGGTCATCCGTCGTTCGTCATGAGCAACTCGTTCACCAATCAGGTCATGGCCCAGATCGAGCTGTACACGAACAGCGACAAGTACGAAAACAAGGTCTATGTCCTGCCGAAGCTGCTCGATGAAAAGGTCGCCCGTCTGCACCTTAAGAAATTGGGTGTCGAACTCGAGACGCTGACGTCCGAGCAGGCGAAGTATCTCAACATCAAGGCTGAAGGGCCTTATAAGCCCGAACACTACCGCTATTAATCCGGATCTATGACTGACAAGAAGGTTAAAAAAATCGGTCTGTTGACCTCCGGAGGAGACGGTCCGGGCATGAACGCGGCCATCCGGGCGGTGGTCCGGTGCGCCCTCAGCCATGGAATCGCCGTCGACGGGATTATGCGGGGGTATCAGGGGATCCTCAACGAGGAAATCATCCCGCTGAGCCATCGCTCGGTGTCGAACATCATCAACCGCGGCGGGACTATCCTCAAAACGGCGCGCTCTAGGGAATTCGGCACGCCGGAAGGCAAGACCAAGGCGGTCAAGATCCTCAAGCAGCACAAGATCGAATGCCTGGTGGTGATCGGCGGGGACGGCAGTTACCAGGGAGCGACCACTCTCTTTGAAGAGCACGGTTTTCCGACGATCGGCCTGCCGGGGACCATTGACAACGACCTGTACGGCACTGATCAGACCATCGGTTGTCACACGGCGGTCAATACGGCGCTGGAGGCAATCGACAAGGTGCGCGACACCGCGCACAGTATGGAGCGGATCTTTATCATCGAGGTGATGGGCAATAAATCCGGTTATATCGCCGCGGAGGTGGCGTTGGGGGCCGGGGCCGAAGACGTTATTGTTCCGGAACGCCGTTTCGACTATGAAGCCATGTGCACGCGGATCCGGGAAGGTTACAAGCGCGGCAAGATTAGCTGGATGATCGTGGTCGCCGAAGGCGCCGGCAAGGCGCATGAGATCGCCAGTACCGTCACGACCATGACCGGGCTCGAGTCCCGGTTCGTCGTCCTCGGCCACGTGCAGCGCGGCGGCGATCCGACGGGCCGCGACCGGATTCTCGGGACCCGCCTCGGCGCGGCGGCCGTGAATCTGATCGTGCGCGGTGAGTTCGGCAAGGCGGTCGGCGTTCTGCAGGACGAGATCAACATCATTCCACTGCGCGACGCGACGCACAAAGAATTTAAACATTTGGACGAATACCGGAATCTGGTCAAAATTCTGACCTGATATCCCAAGAGACCAATTGAGAAAGGGTAGGATCATGGCGAAAATTTATTACGACAAAGACGCGGACCTGAAGAGTTACGATGGACGTAAAATCGCTATCGTCGGATACGGCATACAAGGACGCGGCCAGGCCCTCAGCCTGCGCGACAGCGGGCTCGACGTCATCGTCGCCCAGCGCAAGGGCGGAGTCAACTATGACAAGGCCGTGGCCGACGGGTTTCAACCGGTCAGCGCCGAGGAAGCCGCCCAGCAGGCCGATGTGATCATGCTCCTGACCCAGGACCACCTGCAAGCGGACATTTATGAAAAATCATTGAAACCGCATATGGGCAAGGGCAAATCGCTGGCCTTTTCTCACGGCTTCAATATCCACTTCGGATTCATCAAACCGCACAAGGACATCGACGTGTGGATGATCGCGCCGAAGGGACCGGGCGCCCTGGTGCGCCGTCAATTCGAAGAAGGCAAGGGCGTGCCGTGCCTGGTGGCTATCCATCAGGACGCCTCCAAGAATGCCTTGAAAGACGCATTGGCTTATGCCAAGGGCATCGGCGGCGGCCGCGCCGGTATCTTCAAGACCAGTTTCAAGGAAGAAACCGAAACCGATCTGTTCGGCGAACAGGCTGTTCTGTGCGGCGGCTGCAGCGAGCTGATCAAGTCCGGTTTCGAAACGCTGGTCGAGGCGGGATACGCCCCTGAAATGGCGTACTTCGAGTGCCTGCATGAAATGAAACTGATCGTCGACTTGATGTATGAAGGCGGCATTACCGGTATGCGTGAGCGCGTGTCGGACACCGCGGAGTACGGCGATTTCAGCCGCGGCCCGCGTGTGGTCAACGAGCGCACCAAGAAGGAAATGCAAAAGATCCTGAAGGAAATCCAGTCCGGCAAATTCGCCCGCGAATGGATGAAAGAAAATAAAGACGGACGCCCGCACATGAAGCAGTACCGCGCGGACGCCAAAAAGCACCAAATCGAAAAAGTCGGTCTAAAGCTACGGGATATGATGTCTTGGATGAAGAAGTAACCATTAAGGGTATTTGATCAACAAAGGGCGAGGGCAAATACCTCGCCCTTTTTACATTGAGGTGACAGACAATGGCAGACAAAGACAAAGTATTCATATTCGACACGACGTTGCGCGACGGGGAACAAGCCCCCGGCGCCAGTATGAACGCCCAGGAAAAACTGGACATCGCCTACGCCCTGGAACGATTGGGCGTGGACATCATCGAGGCCGGATTCCCGGTGATCTCCAAAGGAGATTTCGATTCGGTCAAAATGGTCTCCGAACACATCAAGGAATCCACGGTGTGCGGCCTGGCGCGCTGCATGAAGAAAGACATCGACGCGGCCAAGGATGCCCTGGCCGACGCCAAGCGGAAACGCATCCACGTGTTTCTGGCTACGTCCAAGATCCACATGGAGCATAAATTGAAGAAGAGCCAGGAGGAGATCCTGCAGATGGCGGTCGACTCGGTTAAGTACGCCAAGCAGTTCGTTGAGGATATCGAATTCTCTCCCGAGGACGCCTCACGCTCGGACCGTGATTTTATCTTCCGGGTTCTGGAAGAGGTCATCAAGGTCGGGGCGACCACCGTCAACATTCCCGATACCGTCGGCTACGGTGTGCCCGACGAGTACGGCGATCTGATCTCGGCGATCAAAAACACGGTGCCCAACATCGACAAGGCGATCATCTCGACGCACTGTCATGATGACCTGGGCTTGGCTGTGGCCAATTCACTCGACGCGGTCCACAAAGGCGCGCGCCAGGTGGAGTGCACCATCAACGGGATCGGCGAGCGCGCCGGCAATGCCTCAATGGAGGAGATTGTTATGGCGCTGCGCACGCGCAAGGATTTTTACGGCCTGAGCACCGATATCCGCACGCAGGAATTTCTGCGCGCCTCGCATCTGGTCAGCAAATACACCGGTTTTGCCGTTGCGCCCAACAAGGCCATCGTCGGGAGCAACGCCTTCCGGCACGAGTCCGGCATTCATCAGGATGGGATCTTGAAAGAGCGCTCCACCTATGAGATTATGAAACCCGAGGATGTCGGATACGTCGGCACCGGTTTGGTCATGGGCAAGCATTCGGGACGGCACGCTTTTAAAGACCGGCTGACCGTGCTGGGAGTCACGTTGCGTGACGAAGACCTGGACAAGGCCTTCGAGCGCTTCAAGGCCGTCGCCGACAAGAAAAAGGAAGTTTTTGACGAAGACCTGATTGCCATCGTCGACGACGAGGTCCGCGCCGTGAATGTCGTGTGGCGTATCGACCGGCTGGCCTCGCAGAGCGGCACCAATATTAAACCGATGGTGACCGTGGCCCTGGTCAAGGACGGCGAGGCGCGCGAACGCAGCTCCAGCGGTGACGGGCCGATCGATGCTTGTTATAAGGCCATCGACGCGATAACCGGGATCAAGGGCGAACTGCTGGACTATTCGATCCACTCGGTGACCCACGGCAAGGACGCTTTAGGCGAGGTTACGGTGAAGGTCAAATTCAAGGGCAACACCATCATCGCCAAAGGCGCCAGCACCGATATCCTGGAGGCCTCGGGCAAGGCCTACATCAATGCCCTCAACAAACTGATCGCCCAGGAATCGGCAAAGAAGAAAGCGTAGGGAATGTCAGAGGCTGCCAAAGCACTGTACGGAATCATCGGTAATCCCGTGGCCCACAGCCTGTCACCGGTGATGCATAATACCGCCTTTGAGATGCTGGACGTCGACGCGGAATACACCTTGTTTCCGCTCGAAGCGGACGAGGTCAAGCCGTTCTTCGATCGGCTGCATGAAGAAGGTTCGCCGATCTTCGGTGTGAACGTCACCGTTCCCTACAAGGAAAAGGTCCTCGACTACATCGACATCCTGTCACCGCTCGCCCAGAAGCTGGGTGCGGTCAACACGATTGTGGTTTCCAAAGACCGCAAACTCACCGGCTACAATACCGACGCACCGGGTTTTCTGACGCATCTCGGCCAGCTCGGCTTTAAGACCGAGGGCAAGCGCGTGGCTATCATCGGGGCGGGCGGGTCGTGCCGCGCCATCCTGGGGACGCTGTGCATGATCCCGGAACGGCCCGAGGCCATCCGGATCTACAATCGCACCGCCTCGCGGGTGGAGGCCTTGATGGAGGACCTCGGCGAACGCATCGATTTGAGCATCGTCGAGCTGGTCCATGACGTCGATGACTTGAACATCGAGCTCGCCGATCTGCTGGTCAATACCACATCGGTCGGACTGAAGGAAGAGGACCCGCTGCTGGTCGACGAGGAGAACCTGCATTCGTCGCTGCTTGTCTATGATTTGATCTACCGGCCGGCCAGGACGCAGTTGATCCGGGCCGCCGAAGAACGCGGCGCGCAGACGGCCAACGGACTGGACATGTTGTTTTATCAAGGCGTGTTGTCGCTTCAGCACTGGGCCAACATGGAGCTTCCCGAGGAGGTGAAGTCCGCCATGAAGGCGGCCATCGAAAGGGAACTGGCGCATGATTGAATCCCCGGTGATCGCCTTTCTGTTTTTTATCTTCGGCATCTGCATCGGAAGTTTCCTCAACGTCTGCATTGTCCGCTGGCCGCATGAAGAATCGGTCGTCAAACCCGGCTCGCACTGTCGGTCCTGCAAGAAACCCATCGCCTGGCACGATAATATTCCCGTGCTCAGTTACATCCTCCTTGGCGGCAAGTGCCGTTACTGCCACGCCAAGTATTCACCACGCTATGCTTTCATTGAATTCTTTACCGGGGTGGCCTTTGTGCTGTTTTACGCGCACTACGGCCTGGATCCGCTGTTGGTCCCGTACCTGTTTATGCTGTGCTGTTTCATCATCGCCACGATGGTCGACTTCGGCCACCGTATTATTCCGGATGAGGTCAGCGTCGGCGGACTGGCCTTCGGGCTTGTGTTCAGCGCGGTGCTGCCGGCGATGCACCAGATCGACCACGGGACGCTCAACGCCGGGCGCTGGGTGATGCGTATCCTGGTGGCCACGGTGATCGTGGCGCATCTGGGCGAGATCCTGCTGGCGCGACTTCGGCCGGCCGCGAAGGACGACGGTGAAGAGGACGAGCCGTTCGAGTGGCTGCCGTGGCTGATCGTGCTCGGCGCGATGGTCTTCGATCTGATCATGGACTTCGGTATCGACGCCGTTGAAGCGGCTGTGCCCGCGTCCTGGGTCCCGCATTTGCTCAGTCTCGACGCCGCCTGTATCGGATTCGTGGTTGGCGGCGGGTCGATATATGCGATGGGTGTCTTGGGTGACTTTCTTTTCCGCAAGGATTCGATGGGCGGTGGGGACGTGAAGCTGCTGGCCATGGTCGGCGCGTTCTTAGGTTGGAAGTCCTCAATCCTCGCGTTTTTCATCGCGCCGTTCTTCGGTGCCGTCTTCGGCCTGTTACAAAAGCTTAAGACCAACGACACCACCATCGCCTACGGACCATTCCTTGTCTTGGGATCCCTTATTGCGTTGTTTTTTGAGACGGACATTATAAATCAGATTTTAAGTTTATACGGCTTACGTTAAATTTTTTTAGGTATATACCACGTCAGGGATGTATCCTTATCTGATCATTTCAGTTGTGTTTGTTCTCTCACGGGTCTTGTCTTTGTTGGCCGGTGTCGAATTTCAGTGGGACGGACTCATTCACGGCGCCCAGATTGTCGATCCGCAGCTGTTGCGCGAACGTTTGGCGCAAAGCATTTTCTATCTGCACAGCCAACCGCCGCTGTTCAATCTGTATCTCGGAATTATTCTCAATATCTTTCCCGAACACTATGTCTCGGCCTTTCGGATCAGTTACCTGGCAGTCGGTTATGTGCTGGGCTTGGGGCTGTATGAGCTGATGCGGTGTTTTGCGGTTCGGCGCGGGATCGCGGTGGTCTTAACGTGCTTTTTTCTCGTTAATCCGGGATTGATCCTGCTGGAAAACTGGTTGTTGTATTCGCACTTCGTCATCTGTCTGCTGTGCTGGGCCGCGGTGTTTCTTTTCTGGTATCTGCGCGACGGCCGTGCCCGGGACGGCGCGGCGCTGTTTGCCGTCATGGCTGTTCTGGTGATGACGCACGGGATATTTCATCTGTGCTGGTTCGGGATGTTTTGGCTGGCCGTCCTCATCGCCCGCAAGGGATCGCGCCGACAGGTGATCCTGGTCAGCTTTCTGCCGTTGATGCTGATCTTCGCGCTCTATTTTAAAAATCTGATCCTGTTCGGTAATTTTACGACCAGCCGGGCGTGGATGGCGTACAATTTTCTGGAGATGGCGAGCAAGAACGTGCCGGTCCCGTTGATACGACAGTACTGCTTGGCGGGGGAAGTTTCGCCCCTACCGTGCGGCCAGGTGATGAACGGTCATCAGGAGGAGTACCGGACGATGCTCGTTGCATGGAACCGGCAACTCAATGTTCAACCCACGGGAATCGCGATCCTCGATCAAATTACCAAACCGACCGGAAAAGGTGAGAACTGGCACAGCGCGCGATATTTACGGATATCCGAATATTTTCTGAGTGACGCCGTGGCCTTTCTGCGTCTGCACCCCCAGGGTTATGCCCGCACAGTCAAGCGCGCCTATGCCATGATGTTTTACCCGGCTCCCACGGATCTGACCTTTTACAACCGGGCTCGCCTGCAGCCGTACGAAAACTGGTACAACATCGTGTTTGCTTACCAGAATCATCTGGCGGACGGCGGCTTATACAAGGACCGGCTGAGGAAATGGTATGAATTCGATGCCATGCCGCGGGACTTGTTGAGCATGAACCTCTACGGCGCGGTCGTTTTGTTTTATTTGGGACTGCTCGGCTGCGGCGGTATATTGCTACTACGGGGGTGGCGGCAGGCCAGCTGCGGTCCGGGCTATGTGATTACACTGTTTTTTATGCTGTTTAACATCGTCTACATCCCGGTGGTGTGCAATTTCTTTGCCTGGATCGGCAGTAACCGCTACCGGTTTATGACCGAACCGTTTAATCTGGTAATCCTGGGGATCATCCTCACCGTCCTGGCGGATCGGGTGTGGGGCCGTATGGGATATCCCAATCTTAGAAAGAAAGGAGGTGCAGTGTCGTTGGTGATGATTTGATATCTTGAGATACCGAATCATGGTCAAAATCTCCTCGGTTTCGCGCTTACGAAAGTTCTCGAACATTTTCGGATCAAAGTATCCTGGTAAATCAGGTAATTATGAATGGGAAAGGGGCGGGACCACAAATATTGAGAACGAAGACGGTAAGATTTACCGCCATATTGATTGGGGCGCGGTCGCTGCTTGAATTTCCCTCTGGGTGAAGCTTTCAAACAGAATGCCAAATTGCTGTGTTTAGATTCGTTTCAAAGGTAGGTAGGTTTGGAAGAGCTGTTGTGAATAGTATGAAATTGCATCAATTATATGATGAAGCTGGTCACCTGTACGCTTTTGAAGTCAATAACCTGATGCTGTCCAGGACAGATGCAGTGAATATTGTCAACAGCATACCGGGTGCCAGAATCATTCGCAAGCCCGGATTTTGCGGATATTCGTTCGACGATGAGTTCTGCGAATTCAAATTGGGAGACAAGACCTTTGTAATCTACGAACCCTGGGGCGACAGTTCCCGCTTTTGGATAGGTCAAAAACAGCCTGGCTGGTGTCCGGAACTGGACAAAATCGCCGGCTGTTTTCAAACTAAATCATTTCCGTACGGGGCGGGGGGAACGGTCAGACTGTTGGTCGTATCAACCATATTTTTGCTGGCCTTAATGGCTATGATTTCAGGATTCTGACCTAAGCCAGCCAAAAAACATTGACAAGATTTTTTACCCCTGATAATCTGATGACGTTGAACAATCCCCTCGATACAGACATTCCACACTGAGCGGGGATTTTTTTTGCCCCGCCGCGCCCCTCAAATTGACAGGAAATCAGCGTTATGTTAGAATCCCGCATGTTGGACAACCGGAATATTGTGCTCACTGGCTTCATGGGAAGCGGTAAATCTATGGTATCCCGTGAGTTAGGTAAGATTTACCGGCGTGAAGTGCTGTCCACGGACGAGCTGATCGAACAGCGGGAGGGCATCAGCATCCGCGATATTTTTGAGACCCGCGGCGAGCCGTACTTCCGTGAGGTCGAGGCAGCCGTAGTGAGAGAAGTTGCTGAGCGCCAAGAGGTTATCATCGACTGCGGGGGCGGGGTGGTGATCGATCCGGCGAATATGACGACGCTGCGCCGCACCGGCATCATTTTCTACCTGCATACCTCCGTGGAATCTGTCCTTAAACAGGTCCTCAAGAATCAGAAACGTCCTTTGCTCAACGTCGCCGACCCGGAGGCCAGGGTCCGTCAGCTCCTGACCGAGCGTGAACCTATGTACCGTCAAGCGGATTATACCCTGGAGACGGCCGACAATACAGTCGATGAGATCGTCGTCAAGATGCGGGAGATCCTCGACCATGACTGAACGCGACGCGCTGATCGCCCTGAACGGGATCGAGGAACTGTCGAACCGCCGTATCTTGCGCCTGCGGGAGGTCTTCGGCTCGGCCGCCGCCGTGTGGCGGGCTTCCGAAGCGGAGTTGCGATCCCGTGGCGGGCTCAGTTCCGCTGCCGCGATCGCGTTGAAGGCCTTTTCGTGGGAGAAATTCCTTGAAAATGAGTATAATGTTATAAATAATAATACTATAATTATTACCACATGTGATGATATCTATCCGGAGCAGCTGCGGGAAATCAGCGACGCTCCGGTTGTTCTTTATGTTTACGGGGCAGGAATAGCAGATTTGGGGCCGGCGATCGGTATTGTCGGTTCCCGTCAGGCGTCCGTTTACGGCCGGAACACGGCCGCCAAGATGGCCTCCCGGCTGGCCGAACACGGTGTTTCGGTGGTCTCGGGACTGGCCAGAGGAATTGATACGGCCGCCCATGAAGGTTGTCTGCGGGCCGCCGGCCGCACCGTGGCGGTGCTGGGCTGCGGCTTGGGTGTGAATTATCCGCGGGAAAACGCGGATTTACGCGATCGGATCGCCGAAGGCGGCGCGGTCGTTTCGGAATTTCCCTGGCACACACCGCCGCGGCCGTACCACTTTCCGCGGCGCAACCGGATCGTCAGCGGACTGAGCGCGGGTGTGATTGTGGTCGAGGCCGCCGCCAAAAGCGGCGCGCTGATCACCGCGGACTTCGCGTTGGAACAGGGCCGCGACGTGTACGCGGTACCCGCCATGATCGATCACCCCAACGCGGCGGGCACCCACAGTTTGATCCGCCAGGGCGCTCAACTGATCACTTCCGCGGACGACGTCCTCGATGATCTCGGCGTCGCAACGCCCGGCCGTGACCCGCGAGGCCAAGCACGCCGCAACGCCGCCAGCCCCGCCGGCCTGACCGAGGCCGAAGGCCTGCTGTTCAAGCATATTTCGGATCAACCCGTCCATATCGATGATTTGGTCCGGTCCGCGCGGATCGACCTTCCGGCCGCGACGGGACTTTTGCTCAGCATGGAAATCAAAAACTTAATCACCCAATTACCCGGAAAGAGATTTAAACGTTAGATATGGCTAAAGCAGTCGTTATTGTCGAGTCACCCACCAAAGTCCGTACGATCAATAAAATCCTGGGGTCCAATTACAAAGTCCTGTCTTCGATGGGACACCTCATCGACCTGCCCAAGTCCACGCTCGGCGTGGATATTGAGGACAGCTTCCGGCCCAAGCTGATTGTGGTCCGTTCCAAGCAGAAGATCCTGACCAAGCTCAAGAAAGACAGCAAGAGCGCCAAGGAAATCTATATCGCCACCGACCCTGACCGCGAAGGAGAGGCCATCGGCTGGAACCTGGCGGAATATATCGGCGACGGGAAAAAAGTCTATCGCGTGTCCTTCCAGGAGATTACCCGCGACGCGGTTAAGAAGGCCTTTGAGAACCTGCGCGAGTTCGATGAGAAAAAAGTCGAGGCGCAGATCGCGCGCCGCGTGCTGGACCGGATCGTCGGTTACAAGATCAGTCCGCTGTTGTGGCGCAAGGTCGGATCGCGCCTGAGTGCCGGTCGCGTGCAGTCGGTGGCGCTGCGCATCATCGTTGAGCGCGAACAGGAAATCAACGCCTTCATTCCCAAAGAATATTGGCAGATCGCTGCCGATCTGAAGAAAGACGGTTACGACGAGATCGTCGAGGCCAGCCTTGAGAAGGTGGACGGCGAAAAGATCGAGCTCAACAATGAGCAGGAGGCCACCGCGGTCGTTGACTATCTGAAGGAGCAGGAGTTCGTGGTCACCGGCATTTCCGAGCGCGAAGTCAAGCGCAAGCCCAGCCCGCCGCTGATTACCAGTACCATGCAGCAGGAGGCCTTCAACAAGCTCAAGTTCAATTCCAATAAGACGATGATGATCGCCCAGCAGCTGTACGAAGGGGTCGACGTCGGCGGCGGTGAGACGGTCGGTTTGATCACCTACATGCGGACGGATTCGGTGAACCTGTCGGCTGAATCCATCGAGAAGGTGCGTAACCATATCCAGAACAAGTACGGCGAAAAGTATCTGCCTGAAAAGCCGAACAAGTACAAGTCCAAGAAGTCGGCGCAGGAGGCGCACGAGGCGATCCGACCGACGGACCTGGCACTGACGCCGGAAATTGTGGCCAAGTACGTGGAGAAGGACCAGTACAAGCTTTACGAATTAATTTACAACAAGTTTGTGAGCTGTCAGATGGTCCCGGCGGTGTATGAGTATAAAAAGATGGAGATCGCCGCCGGCAAGTACCAGTTCGGCGCCTCCGGTTCCACGCTGAAGTTCGACGGCTATCTCGCCGTCGACCGTGAGGCGCGCGAGGAGGAGAAGAAGATCGACTTCTCTCACTTTTCCAAGGACGACAAGCTCAACGTCGAAGAGATCAAGCCCACACAGCATTTCACCAAACCCCCTCCGCGTTATTCGGACGCGAGTCTGGTCAAGGCCTTGGAAGAAGACGGGATCGGTCGGCCGAGTACCTACGCTTCGATCATCTCCACTTTGGTCCTGCGCAACTATGTCCTGCGCGACCGCGGCTATCTGAAGCCGACCGAGTTGGGGATCATGATCTGCGAGCTGCTCGTGGAGTATTTCGCCAAGATCATGGACGTCGGCTTTACCGCCGAGATGGAGGAAAAACTCGACCTGATCGAGGAAGGCAAACTCGGTTATCCGGAGCTGCTCGAAAAGTTCTATGGCAACTTCAAGGAGGAGCTCGATCACGCGGAAGAGAGTATCGTCAAGACACAGAATTTTATAGACCGGGATTGCCCTGAGTGCGGTAAAAAACTGGTCATCAAGTGGGGACGGCGCGGCAAGTTCATCAGCTGTTCGGGATTTCCGGACTGCAAGCACGCGGAACCCTTCACCGCGGGCGTAAAATGCCCCGAGGAAGGCTGTGATGGTGAGCTGGTGCAGCGGCGCTCCCGGCGCGGTTCTTTTTACGGTTGTACCAATTATCCCAAGTGCACATACGTGACCCGGGAATTGCCGAAGAAGGAGGGCGAACAATCTGCGGAATCCTCCTCCGGCGATGAGTGACGCCCGTTAATGAGGCCTTATGAACCGCTATGTCCGAAAATTCATCTCCTATCTTGAGGTCGAAAAAAACTACTCTCCGCACACCATCCAAAACTACACCTCGGACTTGGAGTACTTTCTGAATTTTATCGAGAAGACGCCGGTGACCAAGGTCGACTATCAGCTGTTGCGCAAGTATCTCGCGCATCTGCGCGGCCGGCAGTTGAAGCCCCGGTCCCTGGCCCGCAAGCTATCCACCCTGCGCAGCTTCTACAAATTCCTTTTTCGCGAGGGGATCATCGATGACAGTCCTGCCGCGCTCTTGATGTCGCCCAAACTCGACAAGACCCTGCCCAAATTTTTAAGCGAGGACGAAATGGTCGCCCTGATTGAGGCCCCGGACCTGAAAAGTGTGTCGGGCAAACGGGACCGGGCGATCCTGGAGACGCTGTATTCGACTGGCATCCGGGTCAGTGAGCTGGTCGGCATGAATATCGCTGACGTCGATTTGATCGGCAATATCGCGCGGGTGCGCGGCAAGGGCAAGAAAGAACGGCTGGTCCCGATCGGCTCGAAAGCCGTGACCGCGATCAGGAAATATCTGGACGAACGGCCAGACCGGCCCGAGGCCATGTTTCTCAACAAAAACAGGACGCGTTTGACCCGGCGCGGGGTGTACGATATCGCCGACAAATACATCAGACAAACCAGTACCAGCAAGGGAATTTCGCCGCACGTGCTGCGGCATTCGTTTGCCACGCATCTGCTCGATCACGGCGCGGACCTGCGCTCGGTTCAGGAATTGCTCGGGCATGTCAACCTCTCGACAACGCAGATCTATACCCACGTGTCCACGGATAAACTCAAGAAGATCTACGACAAGGCCCATCCCCGGGCATGACGCCATGGCGATCCTGTTTGACATCATATACGCGGTTCTCTTTGTCCTTTATTTGCCGGTTCTGAAGTGGAAGGGCAAGCTTCACGCCGGTTATCCGATGCGTATGGGAAGGATTCCGCCGGATATCCAACAAGCCTTAGCCACGAAACCGAATATCTGGATTCATGCCGTCAGTGTCGGGGAGGTCCTGGCAGTGGCCGATTTGATCGACAAGCTGATGCAACGCTTCCCCGATAAGCGCGTCGTATGTTCGGTCGTGACCGATACCGGCTATGCGGTCGCCCGGGAGAAGCTGCCCGGAGGGGTACAGGTGATCTACGCGCCGCTCGATTTCAGTTGGGTCGTTCGCCGATTCGTGAAGCTCATCCGGCCGGAGATCTATATCTTTGCCGAGACTGAGATCTGGCCGAACCTGTTCGATCACCTGCACGCCGCCGGCGTGCCGATGATCCAGGTCAACGGCCGTATCTCCGACAAATCCTTCGGCGGATACAAACGGTTGCGTCCGGTGACGCGGCGGGTCCTCGGCAAGGTCGACCGCTTTCTGATGCAGTCGCAAACGGACGCCGACCGGATCTGCGAACTCGGCGCGCACCCAGCTGCAGTCCGGGTCCCCGGCAATCTGAAATTCGACAGTTTGCCCGAGGCAGTGGTGCCCGATCCGGCCCGTTTCGGTCTGGGAACAACGGACCAACCGCTGATCGCCGGCAGCACCCATCCGGGCGAGGAGGAAATACTGCTAGACGTGTTCGCAGTGTTGAAGCAGGCTCATCCGGCGGCCCGGCTGATTATCTGCCCGCGGCATGTGACGCGTTGCGACGAAGTCCTGAGTCTGATCCGCGGCCGGGATATGACCGGCGTCGCGTTGAGCGCGGCACAGGAAACCGGTGCTCCTGCGGACGCGGTCATTGTGGTCGATACCATGGGGCAGCTGCGGGATTTGTACAGCGTGGCGCGGGTAGTCTTCGTCGGCAAGACGTTCACGGTCCAGGGCGGTCAAAACATGATCGAACCCGGCTTCTTCGGCAAGCCGGTGATCGTCGGACCGTACACGCAAAACTTCAAAGACGTGATGACGATTTTTAAACGCGAGAAGGCCATCGTGCAAGTGAATGATCCGGACGAATTGCGAGAGGAACTGCTGGATATCTGGGACAATGCTATCCGCCGTGAGTCGCTCGGGATGGCGGCCAGGCGGGTGGTGGAGAAGTTTCAGGGGGCCACCGAGAAGACATTACTCGAGATCGAAACATTGGGACCGGGACGCCAGGATGCGGCGATACATTAGCGCACTCATGCATGACGAGCGCCGGGGAACCGTCGACGCGCTGCCCAAGGCATTGTTATGGATGTTGTCCGTCGTATACGGACTGTTCATGCGCGGACGCAACTTGGCGTATGATCGCGGATGGAAACCATCCTCCGATGTCGGAGTTCCGGTCATCAGCGTCGGAAATATCACGATGGGTGGGGCGGGCAAGACCCCGCTGGTTGTTTATATTGCGCGTGAAATCGTCCGGGCCGGCGGCAAACCCGTGGTCTTGCTGCGCGGTTACATGCAACAGGATCGTTCCGCCACGGACAGCGACGAGGCCGAAGTGATCCGCCGCAAGGTCCCGGGCATCGACGTTATCACCGGGGCCGACCGGGTGGGTCGTGCCCGCGATTATTTGAAGCAGGCGCAGTGTGACGTTTTTATCCTTGATGACGCATTTCAACACCGTAAAATTAAACGACGGCTGGATATCGTCGTCATCGACGCCCTGAATCCGTTCGGTAACGGGCAGGTTATCCCCCGCGGGATTCTGCGGGAACCGCTTGGCGGTTTGGGCCGAGCCGATCTCACCGTGGTGACCCGGACGGACCTAAATGCCGGGGCGCTGCCGGAGATTGAAAATACACTGAAGACGCGGGGCAGGCAATCTTCGTCCATTCACTCGGTGCACCGGGCGGAGGGGTTCGTCAATCTAAAGAGCGGCGAAAGACGGGACGTCAACGGTTTTGCCGGCAATCCGGCCGTCGCTTTTTGCGGCTTGGGGAATCCGGACGGTTTTCGCCGTACGTTGGAAGCCCTGCGCGTGGATTTACGGCACTTCGTGGCTTTTGAGGATCATCATCGCTATACGGCGGGAGATTTTCAAATGTTGACGTCGCAGGCGGCCGAGAGCGACACGAAAGTGCTATTAACGACGTTGAAGGATGCGGTCAAGTTGACGGCGATCAAGGGGTTGCCGCTCGACCGCATTTACTATCTTGATATCGGGATTGAGATAACCCATGGGAAAGACGAACTCACAGATCGAATCCATAGCGTACTACGCGGTTAGAGCAATCGCCGGCATCCTGCGCCGGCTGCCGGTGAATGCCGCGCTGGCATTCGGCCGGGGAGTGGGCTGGTTCATGTTTTACGTGGACCGCCGTCACAAGGAACTGGCCTTTGCCAATGTCACCAAGGCCCTCGGCCATGAAAAGTCTCCCCGTGAGATTCGCGCTATTGTTAAGAAATTGTACAAGAACATCGGCATGAATATCGTCGAGCTGTTCCGGCTCAAAGACATGACCCAAGAGCTCTACGACAAGTACGTGGATTGCGAAGGCCCGCCCCATATCGACCAGGCCGTGAAGGAAGGTCGCGGCTGTATCCTGCTGGCCATGCACATGGGCAACTGGGAACTGGCCAATATCTACTGCGCGCTGCACGGTATTCCGTACAAGGTCCTGGTCCGCCCGCAACCCGGATGGGACCGTTTGAACGACCTGCTCAATTCGTACCGTTCCTGCAACGGGGCCGTCGTCGTTAAACGGGGGGGCGGGACGCGGGAACTGATCAAGAGTCTGAAAGACAATCAGGTGATTGCCATGGTCGTCGATCAAGGCGGACGCCAGGGCGTGCGTGTTCCGTTCTTCGGCCGCAAGGCCTCAATGTCGTCGGGTGCCATCCGCATTGCGATGAAAATGAACGTGCCGGTGCTGGTGTCGATCATCACGCGCAAGAACGGCGCTTATCATCAGGTCAAGGCCTTTCCCAAACTGGACCTCGTCGACACCGGGAATCCCGAGCAGGATGTCGAGGCCAATCTCAAACAAGCCATCAAAATATTCGAGGATTATGTCCGGCAGAATCCCGATGAGTACGTGTGGACATACAAGGTCTGGAAGTATTCCGACCAGAGCAATATCACCATCCTCTATGACGGACGGACCGGTCATCTGCGTCAGTCGCAGGCCGTGGCCAAATGGACACAGAAGGCGCTGGAGGAGCGCGGCATCGCATCCGAGGTCAACGTCTGTGAAATCCGTTACCGCAGCAAAAAGCACCGGACCTGGTTCGCCGTCCTGTATCAGGCGTTCGGCTGGTTTTTACGTTACGGCCGGCACGACATTTTGCAGCGTTTTATCACCGAGGAAAGTTATCGTTCCTTGAACCGGGTTCGCAGTGACTATATCATTTCCACCGGCACCGGGGTGGCCCCGCTGAATCATCTTCTGAGCCGCAATCTGCAGGCCAAGAGCGTGGCGATCCTCAAACCCGGACTGATGCACACCAACAAGTTCGACCTGGTCTTTCTTCCGCAGCACGACGTCGTTTCGGACGAGTACATCAGTGAGAAGGTGCGGATCGTACGCGGCGCGCCTAATCTGGTCACACCGGAGTACCTCGAAGAGCACAAGCAGCGGTTGTTGAAGAGATTTTCCCACTTGAAAACCAAGGTCCGTTTTAAGATCGGGCTGCTGATCGGCGGCGACGCCAAAGGGATGTACGTGGGCGAGGACCAGGTGCGGCTGATTTTGCGGCAGATCAAGGAGGCGCAAAAGGCCATTGATGCCGACCTGCTGGTCACCTCATCGCGGCGGACCCCCGCCTTTATTGATCAGCTCCTGGTTCGTCAACTGCGCAAGGACCCGCGGTGTCCGCTGCTGATTCTGCCCAACCGGGAGGACGTGCCGGAGGCGATCGGCGGGATCCTCGCGCTGTGCGATTTGCTGATCGTGTCCGGTGATAGCATCTCGATGGTCTCGGAAGCGGCCAGCTCCGGCAAAAAGACGATTGTCTTCTTTCCCAAGACCCAGGAAGTCCTGCTCCACGCAGGCAACAAGCACTGGAAGTTCATCAATAAACTCAATGATCAAGGATACGTGCTCGCATCGCAGGCCAAGGATGTCGGGCGTTCGATTTTTGACATCGTCAAACAGAAGATCAATACCCGGCCCCTGGATGACAACAAGACCATTCTGAAGGCCGTCCGTAAAATTATTTAACTGAGATATCAGGGCATGCACATTTTACAGATTCTCCCCGAGCTGAACGTCGGGGGTGTCGAAACCGGAACCGTTGATTTTGCCAATTATTTGGTCGAAAACGGACACAAGTCGGTGGTGATCTCCAACGGCGGTCGCCTCGTCGATAAACTGGAAGAACAGGGATCGACGCATTACACACTGCCCGTACATAAGAAATCATTGATGACGGCGTGGCGTATGATCGAGAAAGTACGCGAGATTATTCATGCCGAAAAGATTCAGATCGTCCACGCCCGTTCACGGGTGCCGGCCTGGATCGCTTACTTCGCCTGCCGCAAAACCAGGGCGATGTACATCACCACCTGCCACGGATTTTACCGGCATCCATGGTACAGCCAGGTGATGGGGTGGTCGAAGCTCGTCATCGTGCCCAGCGAGGCCATCGCCCGGCACATGATCGATACTTATCATGTCCCGGCCGAACGCATCCGATGTATTCCGCGCAGCGTGGACATGACGCGCTTCGAAGGGATCAAGCGACGCAAGCGCAAAGACGGCAGCTTCGTGGTCACGATCCTCGGCCGGCTGACGCCGTTGAAGGGGCATCCGTATTTTCTGCAGGCGATGGCGCGTGTGATGCGTCAGGTCCCGCATGTGAAGATTTGGGTGATCGGCGACGCGCCGCAAAAGAAGCCGGAGTATCGCGAGGAATTGGAGAAGCAGGCCGCGCGACTGGGGCTGCGCAACAATATCGAGTTTTTGGGCAACCGGGCTGACGTCCCGCAGCTGTTGGCGCAAACCGACGTGCTGTGCTTTGCCTCGACCGAACCGGAATCCTTCGGACGGGCCATTGTGGAGGCCCAGGCGGCGCATGTCCCGGTGGTCGCGACCAAGGTCGGAGGCGTACTCGATATCATCGAAGACGGTGATACCGGATACTTGGTCCTGCCCAAAGATGCGGCCGCGATGGCCGACAAGGTGCTGCATATCTACCAGCATCCGAAGGAAGCGAGGCGTATTTCCGAAGCCGCCTATACCAAGGTTAAGGAAAATTACACCATCGACCACATGGCAGGGCGTACGCTGAAGGTTTATAAAGAAATGCTGCGTATGGTCAATATTCTGGTCCTGAAGATCAGCGCGATCGGGGACGTGGTCCTGGTCACCGCCTCGCTTAAGGCCATACGCCAGAAGTATCCGCGGGCCAAGATTTATTGTCTGGTCGGGACCGAGTCGCGCAAGATTCTCAGCAACTGTCCCTATCTCGACGGGATCATCGTTTACGATCACCGGGGCAAGGAGCGCGGCTACTGGCCGCTATGGAAGCTGTCCCGGAAACTGCGCGGCTACCGTTTCGACATGGCGATTGATTTTCAGAACAACCGCAAGAGCCACCTGCTCGCATTCTTGAGTATGGCGCGGGAGACATACGGATTCGATAACGGCAAATGGTCGGGCTTGCTGACCGATCCTGTCCCCAACGACAGGCCGGACCTCCCGGCCGTGGCGCATCAGTTTCAGGTGTTGCAGGAACTTAAGATCAACTATGACCCGGATCAGCGTCTGGAGCTGTGGCCGACCAAACAGGACCGCCAGTACGTAGACGCGTTCTTCGATGAGGAATGGCTGGGTAACGCGCGCAATATCGTCGGTATCAATATCGCGGCATCCCCGAAGTGGGGGACCAAGAACTGGCCGCCTGAGTATATCGCGGAATTGTGCGACAAGCTGGCCGCCAAGAATGTCCGGGTGATCCTGACCGGATCGGACCGCGACCGGGAACTGGCCAAGTATATTCAGGAAAATGCCAAGTCCAAACCCACGGTGAGCGCGGGTAAGACCGATATCCTGCAACTGGCGGCGCTGATCGAACGCTGCCAGGTGTACATCACCCCGGATTCGGCGCCGCTGCACGTTGCCGCCGCCGTCCACACGCCGGTCATCGCGTTGTTCGGTCCGACCGATTCCCGGCGGCACGTTCCGCCAGCCGATCAGCTGGCGGTTTACCAGCGCAAAGTGCCCTGCGCTCCGTGTTATTCGGGGCAATGCAAAATCCGGACGCACGATTGTATGCGCGAGATCAAACCGGAACACATTTTCAAGAAGGTGATGTCGCTGATATCTTGATATGAACGTGATGCTTTTAACAACTCATTTGAATGCCGGGGGGATCACCAGTTATCTGCAGACCCTTTGCCGTGGACTGACTGCCGACGGGCACGGCGTGTGGTTGGTTTCGTCGGGCGGTGAGCGCGCAGGCGATTTTCAAGCCATGGGCTGCCGGCTGGTAACGCGGGATATCAAGACCAAATCCGAGGTCAGTCCGAAAATCTATGCTGTCCTGGGTGAGCTCAAAGACATCATTCTGCGGGAGAAAATCGAGGTGTTGCACGCACACACCCGGATCACCCAGGTGATGGCGGCCTGGTTACGGCGCATGAGCGGCCGGCCCAACATAGCGACCTGTCATGGATTCTTTAAGACGCGCTGGAACCGGAGATTGTTTCCGTGCTGGGGTATCCGGACGATTGCGATCAGCGAACCCGTGGTACGGCATTTGACCGGGGACTTTCGTTGCCCGCCGGAGACGGTCAAGTTGATCCCCAACGGCATAGACCTGGAACGTTTTTTTGTGGCGGCGGACGAAGATCGCACGGCCTGTCGGGAACGCCACGGCCTGGGTGACGAACCGGTCGTCGGAATTATCGCGCGATTATCCGACGTGAAGGGGATCGATATCCTGATCGAGACAATCCCCCGGGTCAAAGAACGGATTCCTGAGGTAAAACTTGTCATCATGGGGGAGGGCCGCGAGGAACAGGCCTTGAAAGATCTGGTTCGCCAACGGCACCTGGAAGGCACGGTCCGCTTTTTTTCGGGCGTGGATGACATGGCGCTGTGCCTGAATATGTTTGACGTGTTCGTTATGCCGTCGCGGCAGGAGGGATTGGGGCTGTCGGTGCTGGAAGCCCAAGCGTGCGGATTGTGCGTGGTTGCCTCGCGAGTCGGCGGTTTGGTCTCCATCATCGAGGACGGAGAGACGGGATTTCTCGTCGACCCGGAGGACCCCGCAGTTCTGGCGGCGCGCATCACGGCCGTGTTGACCGACGATTTCACGCGCCGCAAGGTCGGCCGTCAGGCCCGCGCGCGGGTGGGCGAACATCACGCGGCGTCACGCATGGTGGCCGAGACCGTTAAGGTGTATCGGGAGGTAATATAAACGATGACCGGCATCCTGGTGGTCAATGTTAACTGGCTGGGCGACGTGATCTTCTCGGCACCGGTCTTTCGCGCGTTGCGGGACGCGCAGCCCGATGCGCATATCGCCTGCCTGGCTGTGCCGCGGGTCGTGGAGATCCTGCGGTGCATACCCGAAATCGACGAGGTAATTCCGTACGATGAATCCGGCGCGGACAAAGGCGTGGGGGCCAAGCTGCGCCTGGTGCGCCGGATCAAACGGCAGGGTTTCGACCGGGCCTACTTTTTGTCGCGTTCGCTGTCGCGCGCGGTCCTTATCCGGCTGGCCGGTATTCCGCAGCGTTTCGGCTATGAGAATAAAGGGCGGGGCCGCCTGTTGACTGGCGTGACTCCGCCGCCGACGGAACAGTTGCATCGCAGCGATTACTATCTCAGGGTGATCGAGGATGCCGGCGTACCCGTCCGCGACCGCACGACCCGCCTGCAACCGCCGGACGAATCGGCCGAAAAAGTGACGCGGCTGCTGACAGCGCACGGCCTGAGCGCCGGCGGAACCCGGATTGTCGTCAATCCCGGCGGAAATTGGGATCTGAAGCGGTGGCCGTGCTTGTCATTTGCCCGGCTGATCGACAAGCTTGATGAACTGCCCGGAGCACGGATTATCATAACCGGTGCGCCGGACGATCGTGAGCTGGCCGCCGAGATCTTGAGCATGGCCCGGCGCCCGCAGGCGGTCACCGATTTGACCGGACAATTGACCCTGACCGAGCTGATCGCGTTTTTGCGCCATATCGATATTTTTGTCTCGGCCGACTCCGGACCGTTGCATATTGCGGGCAGCGTCGGGACGACGGCCGTCGGCATCTTCGGACCAACGCGGCCGGAATGGACCGGTCCGCGGGGGAGCGCCGAGGCGCACATTCTGCAGCGGGATGTGGGCTGTAACCGGGAACCCTGTTACTATCTAGAGTGTCCCGACAACTTTTGTATGCGGGCCGTCACGGTGGACGATGTTTTTTCGCGTATCCGACAAATCCAAAGTGCGTAAGATCCTGGTGATCTCCCTGTCGAATATCGGGGATGTGGTGTTGACCCTGCCGGTGGTCGATATTCTGCTGCGGGATTTTCCTAACAGTACGGTATCCGTGGTGGTCGGTCCCAAGGCCGAGTCGTTGCTGCGCGACAATCCGGTGCTGGCTGAGGTGATCGTACTGGACAAACACCAGTCGCGCTCGGCGCTGTGGTCCTGGGTCGCGGAATTGCGCCGGCGAAAATTCGACATGATCATCGATTTGCGAAACTCGATGATTCCGTTGATGCTGATGGCGCGTTACATGACGCCACCGGAGATGCGGCGGGTCAAGGGACAACACATGCGGCGCAAGCACCTCGCGCGCCTGCGTACCGTCCATCACTTCGCAGACGACAACGCGCCGTGCCGGTGCCTCACCGCGACCGCGTCCGACGCGGGAGCTGTGGATGCACTTCTGGGTGATTCCGGTCCTTTCGTGGTGATGGCGCCCGGTTCGGCGGATCAGGCCAAGCGCTGGTCGCCGTCCGGTTTCGCGGCAGTAGCCAAATATGTGAAAAGCGAGTATGATCTAGGGATTGTTTTTCTCGGTGACCGTCACGATCGGGAGATCGCGGCGCGCATCACTGCCGCGTTGGATGTCCCGGTCCTCGACCTGTGTGGCCGGACAACGCTGAGTCAATCCGCCGAAATCGTCCGGCGGGCGGCTGCGGCGGTCGTTAACGACAGCGCGGTCCTGCACTTGGCCGGGTACCACAATATTCCCACGGTTGCCTTGTTCGGTTATACCGACCCGGTGAGGTACGGACCGTGGAGCGAACAGCGCGTCATTGTGACCCCGGAAGGCACGCCGTTACCGAAGGACAGCAGCACCGAGCGAAAGGTGGCGTATATCGAAAGCATTCCCCCGGAAGCGGTGATTAGCCGGCTGTGTTACACCGACGGGAGGATGCGACTGGTGAGCGACGAATGAAGACTTATAAAAACATCCTGGTTGTACGCACCGACCGGATCGGGGACGTGATTCTGACCACGCCGGCGATCAAGGCCCTTAAGGATAAATTTCCCCAAGCCCGGTTGACGGTGTTGGTGGCCCCGCTGACATACGATTTGTTGCACGGCCTGAAGTGGATCGACGAGATTATGGTGGATGACCGGGCCGGTTTGAACAAGGGCATGATGGGATTCTTTCATCTGATGCATTCCCTGCGTCACAAGAAGTTTGATCTGGCCGTCGTCTTCCATACCAAACGCCGGACGAATTTGCTCTGTTTTCTGGCGGGCATTCCCAACCGGCTGGGATACCGCAACGGCAAGTACGGCTTTTTGCTCAACAGGCCCATGGACGACGACCGGCATCACGGACAAAAGCACGAGGCCGCCTATTGCATAGACCTGCTTGCCGCGGTGGGCGTCAAGGCCGGACCGCCCGAATTGGCGGTGGCTGTCCAGGAGTCGTCCGAACAATGGGTGCTGGATTTTCTTAAAGGCAAGGGCGTGGAGCCCGCGCACCATCTCTACATCATACATCCGGCGGCCAGTGATCCGGCCAAGCAGTGGCCCAAGGAGAACTTCGCCGAATTGATTGATGCCATCGCCAAACGGGACGCCAACGCGCGTTTTCTGATCGTCGGCGGCAACGAGAACCAGCCCACCGCCCGGAATATCCAAAATAAAACCAATACCGAGGTCCTGGACACCTCGGGCCAGCTGACCATCCGCCAGCTGGTATCCGTGATCAAGCACTGCCATATGCTGATCTCAAATGACTCCGGTCCGGTGCATATCGCTGCCGCGCTTAAAACCCCGGTGGTCTCGATCTTCACCCGAAACCAGCCCGGGATCAACCCGCAGCGATGGGAGCCCTTGGGGGAGAAAGCCCGGGTCGTCAGCGTGGCTCCGGACGCCGGTTCCGACTTCCGCAAAGCCCGCCCGTATGATCCTAACTGTATGAAACCTATACCAGTTAGGGACGTCGTTGCCGCGGTTGACGCGCTTTTGAAACTGTGTTAGAATCGAACGTTTTTCCACTACACTATCATACGCCATATCAACATTTTAGCTTCCCGGATGCATGAGAAATTACCGCTCTGTCATATCCAAGTTCTCTAAGCAGTCTGTATTGGTGATCGGAGACCTGATTCTCGATCAGTATATCCGGGGGAGTGTTTCGCGCATTTCGCCTGAAGCCCCGGTACCTGTTGTCCTGCAACAAGATTCGTTCTATACGCCGGGAGGTGCCGCCAATGTGGCGCATAATCTTAGCGGACTCGGAGCGCAGGTCACCCTGATGGGGATCATCGGCAAGGACGACGAAGGCCAGATCCTGGTGAAGGATTTGAAGAAACGCAAAATCGACACCAAGGGCATCCTGGTGGACGCTCTCCGGCCGACGGTGACCAAGACCCGGGTGATCGCCCAGCATCAGCAGGTGGTCCGGATCGACAAGGAGGACATGGACACGCCGCTCGCCGCGGGCGCCATTAAGAAACTGCACGGATTTCTCGACCGGCACCTTAAGGACTATGACGCGGTAATCCTGTCCGACTACGGTAAAGGACTGCTGACGGCGCAAACGGTGCAGTATGCGGTCACGCTGGCCCGGCAGCACAAGGTGATCATCACGGTCGATCCCAAGGTCGAACACTTTGACTATTACCGCCGGGTCACGGCCATCACGCCGAACCTCAAGGAGACCGAAAACGCGATTCGCAGCATCAAGATCACCTCGCCGGAGTTGTCGCAAAAGCTCGGCGTGAACTCGGACAAACTTCGCACGGATGAAGAGATCGACTGTGCCGGTCGGGAGCTGCTCAAGTGCCTTGAACTCGAATCCCTGCTGGTGACTTTGAGCGAACGCGGCATGCGGCTATTTGAGAAAGGCCGCCGTCCGGTATCGATTAAGACCAAGGCCATCGACGTCTTCGATGTCACCGGCGCGGGCGACGCGGTCATCTCCGTGTTCACGCTGGCCCTGGCCTGCGGGGCAAGCAAGCCGCTCGCCGCTGATTTGGCAAACGTGGGCGCGGGAGTGGTCGTCGGAAAGCTGGGGGCCGTAGCCGTCACTAAAAGGGAATTGCTCGACGCCCTCAGAGAGGGAGAAAAATGAACGTGATCGGCGTCATTCCGGCGCGTTATGACTCGGTACGTTTTCCCGGCAAGGCCTTGGCCGAGATCGACGGCCGCCCGATGATTCAACACGTTTACGAACGGGCCAGCCGGAGCCTGAGCCTGACGGAAGTGGTCGTCGCCTGTGACGATGAACGGATCAGGGACGCCGCGGCGGCGGCCGGGGCCCGGGTGATCATGACCCGATCCGATCACGCCTGCGGGACAGACCGCATCGTTGAGGCGGTGCAGGGTATCGAGGCCGACATCATCGTTAATATTCAGGGGGATGAGCCGCTGATCCAGCCGGATATCATCGATACGCTGGTGGCCTGTCTCGGCGAGGACTCACAGCAGGTCATGGCCACGGTGGTCAAGAAGATCGAGGACCCGCAGGAGATCGCCGATCCGAATGTGGTTAAGGTCGTCCTGGACAAGCAGAACTTCGCGATTTATTTTTCGCGCTCCCCGATACCGTATAACCGGGCGGGCACACAACTCACTTATCACAAGCATCTGGGAATTTACGCCTATACCAAGCCCTTCCTGCTGATTTATGCCGCCCTGCCGAAAACCGCGCTGGAGCAGGCCGAGTGTCTGGAACAACTGCGCGCCATCGAGCACGGATTCAAGATCAAGACCGTCGCCACGCAGCATGAGAGCATCGGCGTGGACACGCCTGAAGATTTGGCAAAGGTGACGGCACTCATTAACGAAAGCAGGGGCACATGAAAAGCATTCGCATCGGCGACATCCAGATTGGCGGGAAGAATCCGCTGGTCCTGATCGCGGGACCGTGCGTGGTTGAAGACCGCGCAACCACTCTCAAGATAGCCGCAGGCCTGAAACGCATCACGGACAAGCTCAAGGTCCCGTTGATTTTCAAGGCCAGCTATGACAAGGCGAACCGCACGTCGCTGAACTCCTACCGCGGTCCGGGCATCACCGCCGGTCTCGAGGTGTTGGAAGAGGTCAAATACAAATACGGTGTTCCGGTGATCAGTGACGTGCATAATATCGGCGAGGTGGACCAGGCCGCCCGGGTCTTGGATGTTCTGCAAATTCCGGCCTTTCTGTGCCGGCAGACCGATCTGCTGGTCTGCGCAGGAAGCACGGGCAAAGTGGTCAATATCAAAAAGGGTCAGTTCCTGGCCCCGGAAAACATGCGCCAGGCCGCGGCGAAGGTGGCCAGCACCGGCAACAAAAGGATTTTGCTGACCGAGCGCGGCGCCAGTTTCGGTTATAATAACCTCGTCACCGATTTCCGAGCCTTGGCCATTTTGAGGGAATGCGGATATCCGGTCGTGCTCGACGCTTCACACAGCGTTCAGCAACCCGGGGGGTTGGGGCATGCCTCGGGCGGTCGACGCGAATTCATTCCGCTGCTGGCGCGCTGCGGTGTGGCGGCCGGCTGCGACGGAATCTTTATGGAAGTGCACACCGATCCGACAAAGGCCCTGTCGGACGGGCCGAATATGCTCCCGCTGCGACAGCTCGAAAAACTGCTCGCGGACTTGGTGGCGATCGACCGGATCGTCAGAAAGAAGTGATATGTCCTTAAAGAAAGCACAGGAAGTCATCAAGATCGAGGCCCGCGAACTGCAGGCTCTGGCCGGCCGGATCAACCGCAATTTCAGCCGTGCGGTCAACATGATGGCCGAATGCCGGGGAAGGGTCGTGGTGACCGGCATGGGCAAGGCGGGATTGGTCGGCAGCAAGATTGCCGCGACCCTGTCGTCGACCGGAACGCCGAGCATCTCGATGCACAGCGCCGACGCCGTTCACGGAGACTTGGGTCAGGTCACACAGCACGATGTCCTGATTCTGATTTCAAAAAGCGGGGAGACCGACGAGACCAAACGTCTGCTTCCGTTGCTGAAGAAGATCGGCTGCAAGACGATCGCGATGACCGGCAATGTGAAATCCAGCCTCGCCAAATACAGCGATGTGACGCTGGATGTCTCGGTTAAGCAGGAAGGCTGCCCGCTGGGGCTGGCCCCGATGGCGTCCACGACGGCTATGCTGGCCTGCGGCGACGCCTTGGCCGCGTGTCTGATCATCAAGAAGGGCTTTAAGCGCGAGGACTTCGCTTTTTATCATCCGGCCGGAAGCCTGGGGCGGCAGCTTTTGCTCAAGGTGGAAGATATTATGCGTAAGGGGGCGGCTTTTCCTAAGGTGCGACAGACGACACCGGTCAAGCAGGTGTTGCTGGCCATCACCAAGGCGCGCTGCGGTTCCGCCTGTGTGACCGACCAGTATGGCGTGCTAGTGGGCATCTTTACCGATGGGGACTTGCGCCGGCACATCGAATCCGACCCTGACCTGCTCAACCTGAAGGTCAGCAAAGTGATGACCAAAAAGCCGGTCACCATCAATCAGGATAAGCTGGCCGCCGAGGCGCTGGCGCTGCTGAAGACACGTAAAATCGACGAAGTTCCGGTTGTGGACGATAGTCACAAACCGGTCGGACTGTTGGATATCCAGGATCTCCTGAAGGTAGGTTTGCTGTGAATAAAACGTTGAAAGATAAGTTTAATCGGGTTAAACTGCTAGTCCTCGATGTGGACGGTATCCTTACCGACGGCCGCATTATCGTCAATGATCAGGGACGCGAAACCAAGCACTTTGACGTGCAGGACGGTTTCGGGATTGTCCTGTTCCAGCGCGCCGGGTTTAAAGTGGCCATTATTTCGGCCCGCGGGTCGGATGCGGTCAAGGCCAGGACGATGGATCTGAAGATCAGCAAAGTCTATCTCAACGCGCGCAACAAGCTCAAGATCTACCGGCAGCTCGCCAAGAGTTCCGGCGTCGACGACCAGGAGGTGTGTTTTATGGGAGACGATCTGCCCGATCTCGGGGTGGCCCAGACCGTCGGCACGGTATGTACCGTTCCCTCCGCGCGCGAGGAAATCCGGAAAGAAGCCGACTATGTTACGTCCTGTTCCGCCGGACGCGGAGCGGTTCGCGAAGTGATTGAATTGATCCTGAAATCCAAGGGGATGTGGGAAGACGTGGTAAAGGAGTACGCGAGTGATCAACAAGTCCGTAATCATTAGTTTGTTGCTGGCCGTGACCGTCACGCTTCCCGTCGCCGCGCAGCAGGACGAACAACGCTTTCAAGGGTTCAACCTGCAGGGTTACAACGACAGCGGGGAAAAGGCCTGGGACGTCGTGGGCGAGACCGCCGATGTGGTGGACGGGACCAAAATCCAGTTGACCAACATCAATGCCAACACCTACGGCGAGCGGTCCTTAAATGTCACCGCCGCCGAAGGGCTGGTGGACCAAACATCCGGTTTCATGAAACTGGAGAAGGATGTGGTCATCACCAGTGACGACGGTTCGCAGATGATGACGGATTACGTCGAGTGGAACCGGGAAGAAGATCTGGTGCAGTCGGATGATGAGGTTTTTATCAAGAACGATAATTTTACGGCCACCGGGACCGGACTCGAGGCCCGTCCGGGGATGAAAAGCGCGCAACTGAAGAAGGACGTAACGGTGCGCGTCGATACCAGCCAGCTGGCCCCGGAATCGTCCGCCGAACCGGTTGAGCCGCCCAAGCAATTTCTCACCGTGACCAGCGACGGACCGATGGTCCTTGATCAGCTCCTCAATAAGGCGCGTTTCGAGGTGAATGTGGTGGCCGAGCAGGAAGACCAGACGCTCAAGGCGGACGTCATTGAAATTTATTTTAAAGAAGGCATGCGCGATATCATCGAGATGGTCTGCATCGGGAATGTAGAAATCACTCAGGGCGACAACAAGACCTATGCGGAAAAGGCGACATACAATGCCGAGGACCAGAAGCTGACATTGTCCGGAAGACCCAAACTGATACTGGAAACGGGGGGTGAGAATGGCATTGCACCTCTTGGAAACTAAGAGTCTGGTAAAGCAATACGGCGGCCGGCGGGTGGTAGACGGATTGAGTATTTCCGTGGGCCGGTCGGAAATCGTCGGGCTGCTCGGCCCCAACGGTGCCGGCAAGACCACAACGTTTTACATGGCCGTGGGGATCATCCAGCCCAACGAAGGGCAGATCCTCTTTGACAACGAAGATATCACACGCAAATCGATCCACCAACGATGCCGTCTGGGTATGGGGTATCTCGCCCAGGAGCCGTCGATCTTCCGGAAGCTTACGGTAGAGCAGAACATCATGGCGATTCTGGAGACGCTGGATATTGGACCCCGTGAACGGCGTAAGCGGCTCGAATCCCTGCTGGAAGAGTTGAACATAGCGCACTTGGCCAGGAGCAAGGCCTATACGCTGTCGGGCGGGGAGCGGCGCCGGTTGGAGATCACCCGCGCGCTGGTCACCAATCCGTCCTTTCTGTTGTTGGACGAGCCGTTTTCCGGGATCGATCCGATCGTCGTGGCGGAGGCCCAGGAGATCATCAAGGAATTGAAGAACCGCGGTTTGGGGATCCTGCTGACCGATCACAATGTCCGTGAGACGCTATCGATTACCGACCGGGCGTACCTGGTTAAGGACGGAAGGATTTTCCGCTCCGGAAATGCGCAAGAGTTGATCAACGACCCGGATGCCCGCCGGTGGTACCTGGGCGAGAATTTTCGTATGTAGTTTCTGCGACGGCAGGGACGAACGGTCTTAGTAAAAGACGGCGGACGCGCCGCACCCAAGTGGTCTGTCGGCAGCTCAGCTTGCATCGGAAGGCTATCAAGAAGAAGGAGTATCAGACAAGATGAAAGTAGACGTCAAGAAAGTCAACGAAGTGGCCCGTGAACTTACTTTCGAGGTCCCCAAGGAAACCGTAACTCCCAAGTTTGATGAGGTATACAAGGACCTGGCGAAGAAGGTCACGGTGAAAGGTTTTCGCAAGGGCAAGGTCCCTCGTAACATTCTGGAAACGCATCATCGTCAGCAGGCCGAGGAAGAAGTCATTCGCAAAGTGGTCGGCGAGGCTTATGAAAAAGCGTTGCAGGACGAAGATATCCATCCCATCGACCTGCCGGAGATTCATGACGTCTCGCTGAAAGAGGGCGTCGTCCGTTTTACCGCCAAACTCGAAATCAAACCGGATATCCAGCTGAAAGAATACAAGGGACTTAAGGTGAAGCGTAAGGATTCCAAGGTCACCGACGACGAACTGAACAAAACGCTGGAAGTGTTCAAGCAAGGTCAGGGCAAGGACGTCGAAGTGAACGATGACTTTGCCAAGGGAATGGGTTTTCCCAGTTTGGAAGAATTCAAAAAGTCTTTGGCGCGTCAGCTTGAGATGGAAAAGGATCGCCAGAACAAAGTGGATGTCGAGAATCAGATTATCGAACAGCTGCTGAAATCCACCAAGGTGACCGTACCGCAGTCACTGGTCGAGCGTCAACTGCACCGCCGGTTGCACGATTATCAAAATCAAATGCAGCAACAGGGTGTTGCGGCCGAGGAAGCGCAGAAGCGTATCAATGAATCCGAAAAGGAATTGCGGACTGCGGTCGAAAAGGACGTGCAGGTTTATCTGATCCTCGACAAGATCGCCGCCGAAGAGAAGATGGATATCAAGCAAGGCGAGAACCTTCCCGCGAAGGTTATCGAATTTCTGCTTAAGGAAGCAAAGTGGAGTTAAAGGCCATTCGTTCGACGGCCGGTTGTTCCACGCAACACAATCTCTAATACGGGAGGCAGGAGAATATGGAAGTGAATAATTCCCTACTGGTACCAATGGTGGTCGAGAAATCGGGACAGGGCGAACGCGCCTACGACATTTATTCCCGCCTGTTGAAGGAGCGCATTGTTTTCATCGGGACCGCCATTGATGACAATGTAGCGAACCTGATTATCGCGCAGCTGCTCTATCTGCAAAGCGAGGATGCCAAAAAAGATATCCATGTGTATATCAATTCTC
The DNA here is from genome assembly GCA_020429915.1 of Candidatus Omnitrophota bacterium. Lineage (GTDB taxonomy): Bacteria > Omnitrophota > Gorgyraeia > Zapsychrales > Zapsychraceae > JAGOSC01. The sequence goes on from JAGQKV010000001.1 coordinate 48,306, forward strand.
CCGGAGGGTCGGTCACTGCGGGGTTGGGCATTTACGACACGATGCAGTTTGTGAAGCCGGACGTACGGACGTATTGTATCGGTCAGGCCGCCAGTATGGGGTCGTTATTGCTGACCGCCGGCGCGCCGGGCAAGCGATACTCTTTGCCGTATTCACGGATCATGATCCACCAACCGTGGGGCGGGGCCCAGGGGACAGCTAGTGACATTCATATTCAAGCCCAGGAAATCCTGCGGATGAAGGAAGAGTTGACCGGGATCCTGGCCAAGCATACAGGGCAGGAATTCGCCAAGGTCGAACGGGACTGCGACCGGGACTACTACATGTCCGCCAAGGAAGCCAAGGAGTACGGTCTGGTCGATGAAGTGATTGAAGCCGTGCCCAAAGACAACAAGTAACCGGACCATGGGGCCGGTCGCGGATCCCCATCAGCTCATGAAAATACTCGTCAGCGACAAATTGGCCCCTGAGGGCCTGGCGATTCTCGAGGCTCAAAAGGAATTCCAGGTGGATGTCCGTAACGGGATGTCTCCCGACGAACTAAAGAAGGTCATCGGCGAGTACGACGCCATTATCATCCGTTCGGCCACCACACTGACCGGGGATATTATTGATGCCGGCGCCAAGTTAAAGGTGATCGGCCGGGCGGGCGTGGGGCTCGACAATGTCGATCTGCCGGCGGCGACCAAAAAAGGGGTCGTCGCGATGAACACCCCGGGAGGAAACACGACCTCCACGGCGGAGCACACGCTGAGCATGATGTTGGCCTTATCACGCAACATTCCTCAGGCGTGCGCCGCGATGCGTGCCGGCCGTTGGGACCGCTCGCAATTCAGCGGTGTTGAGCTGCACGGCAAGACCTTGGGTATCATCGGCTTGGGCCGCATCGGCTCCACGGTTTCCCGTTACGCCAAGGCCTTCGGCATGCAGGTGCTGGCGTATGATCCGTATCTGTCGATGGAGGCAATCCAGCAGCAAGGGGTTGCCGCCGGGCCTTTGGAACGGCTCTATGAAAATTCGGACTACATCTCGGTTCACATCCCTAAAACTGCGGAGACCGAGAATTTGATCGGGGCCACAGAGATCGCTAAAATGAAACCGGGTGTGCGCTTGATCAATTGCGCGCGCGGCGGCATTATTGATGAAGCGGCCTTGGATGAGGCACTGGCGTCGGGGCGCATCGCCGGCGCGGCACTGGATGTCTTTGCCGAAGAGCCGTTGGCCGCGGATTCACCGTTACGTGGTCGCGAAAATTGTGTCCTCACTCCGCACCTCGGGGCTTCTACCTCCGAGGCGCAAGTCAATGTGGCGATTGAAATTGCCGAATGTGTGCGTGACGCCCTGATGGGCCGTGGGATCGTGAACGCCGTCAATTTTCCATCCGTCGACGGGGAGACATACAGGCAACTGGAACCGTATATTCATCTCGGTTTCTGCATGGGTAAATTCGCCGGACAGTTGATCAATGGCCGCATCAGCGAGGTCAAGATTACCTATAACGGCATCCTGACCCGGTACAAGACGGCACCGGTCACCTTGTCATTGGTTAACGGGCTGTTGACACCGATCCTGGAAGACCGGGTGAATTACGTCAACGCTCTGGATGTGGCCCGGGAGCGGGCCATCGCAGTGCAGGAGATCACGTCCACCCGCGACGAAGAATTCACGAATTGTGTGAAGGTCGAGATCGAGACGGACAAGATTCCCTTTCTGATGATGGGGACGCTCTCCGGAAATAACTTGCCGCGAATTGTGCGTATCAATCAGACTTATATGGAAGCGATTCCGGAAGGAAACATTCTGTTTATCCACAATAACGACAAACCGGGTATGGTGGGCGCCATCGGGGCCACACTAGGCGAAGGTCAGGTGAACATTGCGGGCATCACGCTTGGTCGGCGGACCGATACCGGCACGGCCATCAGTGTCATCAATGTGGACAGTGAGGTCCCCGAAGCGGTCGTGGAACGGCTTAAACAGATTCCCGATATCCTGTATGTCAGGGCGATGAAGGTATGAGCATGTGGGCTGTCGATACGAACACACTGTTATCCGGGTCGCGGGGCCTGATGTCTTCGATGAGTACGGTGGGGATGGGCTTTGACGACGCCTTCTCGGTATTTCCGATTGCGTGGGCCCTGCTGTTTCTCGTCTTTCTGGTGCACGCGGTGCGCACGCCGTGGACGATTTTTATTGCGTCGATAGCGTACGTGTCGGTGCAGGTCTGGCTGCTCGTCGGCTTGGTCTACGGAAATTTCGATATGTTCCTCGTCCGTCCCGGTGTGGACTCCGTGGTGCGTATCTTTTGGCTGGCGCTCGGTCTGATCATGATTATCATCGGTGCTGTTCATATGCAGGATTGGGCCTCAATGCGCGGTGACCGTTCCGCTAAGCCCAGGATCGGTTTTCCTAAAGAGGACAGCGGATCACAGGGACTGTCTGACCTGTTTATCGTGAAGCTCTTTTTAAGTCTTCTCTATATTACAGTGGCGGCTGTGATGGGGGGGCTGGCCGTGGCCACCTGCGCCTTGACGTTGCAGGATTACGATGTTTTTATCGCGGTATTAAGCACCTCGCACTTTGAGAACCAGGAAGCAGCCCTTCAGGACGCCATGCGCTATGTGGCGGCATATTTGTGGCCGAGTTTCTCGGCAGCCTCTATCGCGGTGGTCTTTTGGCTTTCGAAAACGGTTCGTAACGCACTGCAGGAACGTTTTCTCAAATTGAAATTTGTTTTCGCGCTAGTATATGTCGTGCTCGGCGTGGGTACGATTATCGGCGCGTTGTAACCGGTCGCGGCTGTGCGACGCCGCCGTGCCAAGGAAGGAAGTGGTCGGATATGAACATCGCCGTCGTCGGCTCCCAGTGGGGAGATGAAGGAAAAGGCAAACTTATTGATATTCTCTCCATGGAAAAGGACATTACCGTTCGCTATCAGGGAGGCAATAACGCCGGGCACACGGTGTGCGTGGGTGACAAAGAGTATGTGTTTCACCTGCTGCCGTCAGCCATTTTACATAAGAACAAAGTGTGCGTGATCGGCAACGGCGTGGTGGTTGACCCAATGATCCTGATCCGGGAGATCCAAAATCTCAAGGCCAAGGGGATCAATGTCACGGAGAAAAAGCTCAAACTGTCCGGCCTGTGCCATGTGATTATGCCGTATCACCGTATTCTGGACGGCCTGCGCGAGCAGAAGCGCAAAAACAAGATCGGGACGACCGGACGCGGCATCGGACCGTGCTACGCGGACAAGGTCGCCCGCTGCGGTATCCGTATGATCGATCTGCTCAATCCGCGCGTGTTGAAGGACAAGCTTGAGGACAATCTGCGGGAAAAGAACGAAATATTCCGGAAAGTGTACGACGCGAAAGGATACGGCCTCAAGAAAACCTACGAAGAATATCTCGAGTACGGCAAGATCCTCAAGCCGTTCATCTGCAATACGGTTATCTACATTAATGATCAGATCGACAAGGGCAAATCCGTCTTGTTTGAGGGGGCCCAGGGTACGTTCCTGGACATCGATTTCGGGACCTATCCGTTCGTGACCTCTTCCAACTCGATTGTGGGCGGGATTTGTTCCGGCACGGGTGTCGCGCCCACCCGGATCAACAAATCGATCGCCTGTGTCAAGGCCTATACCACCCGGGTCGGAGAAGGCCCGTTCCCGACCGAGTTTTCTTCGGTTCTGATGGACCAGATCCGCAAGAAGGGGAATGAATTCGGCGCCACGACCGGGCGTCCCCGCCGTTGCGGCTGGTTTGACAGCGTGCTGGTCCGCTACTCGGTTATCATCAACGGGATATCCGAACTGGCTATCATGAAGCTCGATGTCCTGGATGAGCTGGAAGAGATCCAGATCTGCACCGGATACAAGTATAAAGGGAAGGTCTACAAGGAATTTCCCATGGATTTCGAGAAGTTATGCGGCGTCAAACCGGTTTACGAGGCTGTTCCGGGCTGGAACAGCTCTACCTACGGCTTGAAAAAATACGCCGATCTGCCCAAGAATGCCAAGAGCTACATTACCCGCCTGGAAAAGTTGCTGAAGGTCGGCGTCAAGTATATCTCCACCGGTCCCAAACGGGACGAAATTATCGTCCGATAATTTCGTATCCTATTGGGATACATTGAGTTGTTATAATTTTCTTGACTTTAAATTACACTCATGCTAATGTTGGGTATTGCTAAAGGAGGAAAAGCATGCATTTTCACTTGAGAAAGCTTTCTATGGCCGTTATTGCCGTTTTTGTTACGGTGAGCACCAGCGGCTGCACCTTTATTTTCCAGAAAAACCGCCGACCCGATGTCGATAAGATTCAAGCGATGCAGGATGAAGTTCGTTCGCTGAAAGATGAAAAGTCCCAGCTCCAGCGCGCCAAGGAAGAGCTGGAGAAGCAGATGTCCCAGGAGATCGCGGACAAAGAGGTCAAGGTCCAGATGCTCGAGCGGGGCCTGGTTATTACGTTTGTGGCCGAGGTCCTGTTTGACTCCGGAAAGGCGGACCTGCGCGAAGGCTCCAAATCCCGTTTGAGCAAGGTTGCCAACACGCTCAACACCACCGTCAAGAATCTGGATGTCGGTATCGAAGGACACACCGATAATGTTCCAATCAAATACTCGGGTTGGAAATCCAACTGGGAGTTGTCCAGCGCGCGTGCGCTCAGCGTCCTGCACTTTTTGATCGAACAGCACAAGGTCGACCCCAATCGTTTAGCCGCTACCGGTTACGGCCAATACAAACCAGTCGCTTCCAACAATACCGCGGAAGGTCGCCAGAAGAATCGTCGGGTGGAAATCGTTATCCTGCCTGAGGCCGAAGTAGAAGGAAGATAACCGAATTATGCGCATTTTTGCGATGATAGTCGCGATTGTCATTACCGCGGCGTCGGTCGGTTTGGCGTACCGTTATTACAAAGGCGCCAGCAAGGCCGAAAACGATCTCAATCAGGAACGCTATCAGCGTATGGTGGCAGAGGAAAATCTGCAAAACACCAAGCTGCAGGTCAAGAGCCTCGAAGGACAATTGCAAAAGTCCGAACAAAAGGCTCAGAGCCTTGAACAGCGGGCTCAGAAATTTGCCGCGATCAACGAGGACCTTAAAATGCGCCTCGAAAAGGCCTCCGAAATCCAGAAGCGGCTCGAAGAAAAGATCCTCGAGTTCGATATGATTTCACAGCAGTTGTAGCGCAGCTGCCTAACAGCCTGAATCTCGAGAAGTTTTCGGATGGGGGATAATCAATCCCCCATTTTGTTTGTAAACGACCATGAACCAGGAACTTGATAAAGAACGGATCCCCAGGCACGTTGCCATCATCATGGACGGTAACGGTCGTTGGGCCGAAAAGCAAAATCTGTCGCGAACGCAAGGGCATATCGCCGGAGTCAAGCGGGTCGAAGAGATCATCGACTATGCCAGCGAAATCGGCATCGAAGCGGTAACCTTATACACCTTCTCATCCGAAAACTGGAATCGTCCCAGCAATGAAGTCTCCACGATTATGAATATCGTGGCCGCGGTCTTGAACCGGAAGTTGAAGAAACTTAAACAGGACAACTTCAAATTCCGTATGATCGGCCGCGAAGAGGGGTTGCCTGAGAATTGTCTGGAGGCCATTAAGCTCGTAGTCGAGGAAACCAAGGAAAATAAGGGCGTAAAGATCAACTTGGCGTTCAATTACGGATCACGTATTGAGATTCTCGATGCCATCAAAAGCATCGCCCGGTCAGTTCAGCAGGGGGAACTTTCCGTCGAGGATATCGACGAAGACTCTGTCAATAATGCTTTGTACACGCATGGATTGCCGGACCCGGACCTGTTGATCCGGACTTCCGGTGAACAGCGGATCAGCAATTTTCTGCTGTGGCAATTGTCCTACGCAGAGCTTTATTTTACCGATAAATTCTGGCCTGACTTCAGTATTGAGGAGTTCAAACGGGCCTTGCTGGACTATCAGAACCGGCAAAGGCGTTTTGGGAATCTGACTCCCCAGTCTTGAGCCCATGAACAGAGACCGCTGGATTAGTTCGACGATCATGATCACTCTTACGGTGGGGGCATTGCTCAACCGTTGGGTGTTGCTCTTTGTCACGTTGGCGCTGACGATCGGCGCGATGTACGAGTTCTTCCACCGCATTAAGAAGAAGGGGATCCCGATATACAGCTATACAGGGATCGTCATCGGGGTGATCATCCCGTTGGTGGCTTTCTTCCAACTGGAACCGGCACGCAAATGGGACCTGCTTTTCATCGCCGCCGCTCTTTTGGTAATTTTTGTCATGCAGCTCAGCCGCAACGACAATACCAACGCGATCGTCGGCATTTCATGTACCCTGTTCGGCGTGCTGTACGTGTCTTGGTTTTTCAGCTTTCTGATCAAGATTTATTACCTGATGCCCGAGATCCCGAACGCAGGTGTGAAGATGCTGGCGTTCCTGCTTTTGGTTACCAAGTGCGGCGACATGGGAGCTCTGCTCGTCGGATCGAAGTACGGCAAGAAATTGCTGGTGCCCAAGATCAGTCCCAAGAAAACCGTGGAAGGGGCGATGGGCAGTACGGCGGCGAGTGTCATGGCCGCGCTGATCGGTTGCCAGTTAATCCCGGTGCAGTTGGATCTGTCACTGTGGCACATTGCCCTGATGGGGGCGGTATTCGGCGGATTAGGCCAGTTGGGGGACATGTCCGAATCAATGATCAAGCGGGATTTGGGGGTCAAGGACTCGGGCAAGATGTTGCCGGCCTTGGGAGGCGCTTTGGACGCCATCGACAGCCTGCTGTTTTCGGCACCGGTGTTTTATTTCTACATCATATCCCTGATATAGATTTTTGTTTTTATGGCGGCTAAAAATATTGTTATTCTCGGTTCGACCGGCTCGATCGGCATCAGCACGCTGAAAGTTATTGAGCGCTATCCCGCGCGATTCAGGGTCTTCGCCTTGAGCGCGTATAACAACGTTCAGCTCCTTGAAAAACAAATTCATACGTTCCGGCCGCGGTATGCCGTAGTCAGCGACCGGGGTATGGAATATTTTCGTGGCCGCTCCCTCAACGGGACCAAGTTGTTGCACGTCGATCACGACCTGGAAGATATAGTCGCCCGACGGAGCGTATCGCACGTGGTCATCGGAATGCGCGGAAGCGCCGCGTTGGGTCCCTTCCTGAGCGCGGTCAACAACGGTAAGACCGTGGCCCCGGCGAACAAGGAAGCCCTGGTCATCGCCGGGGAACTGATAATGCGGCAGGCCCGGCGCCACAACGCCGTCATTGTCCCGGTGGACAGCGAACAAAGCGCTATTTTTCAGTGTCTGCAGGGTCAAAACCGGCCTGAATTGAAGAAGATTTATTTAACCGCCTCCGGAGGGACATTACGCACCGTCGCCCGGCAGCGGTTCGACAAACTGTCGGTCGCCGAGATCCTCAATCATCCGCGCTGGAAGATGGGTAAGAAGATCACGGTCGACTCCGCGACCTTGATGAACAAGGGATTTGAAATTATCGAAGCATTGCGTTTGTTCGACTTAACGGTCGAACAGGTGGAAGTCGTCATCCATCCCGAGGCTATTATCCATTCCATGGTTGAATATGTGGACGGATCCATCATCGCGCAGCTGGGGGTCACCGATATGCGGATTCCCATTCAGTACGCCTTGACATATCCCCAGCGGCTTGATGCCGGCTTGAAGCCTTTGAACTTTGCACGGCTCAAATCGCTGAATTTTGAAAAACCGGATTACCGGAAGTTTCCGGCCTTGTCGCTGGCCGTTGCGGTCGCGCGCCAGGGGGGGACGCTGCCGAGTGTCCTGAACGCTGCGGACGAAGAGGCGGTTGAAGCCTTCCTTAATAAACAAATCAAGTTGACGGATATCTACCGGTCCGTGGAGAAAGTGGTCGCGCGGCACCGGGTCAGAGCAAAACCGAACCTCAATCAAATCCTGGAGGCCGATGTTTGGGCCCGGGAAGAAACCAGAAAGGTGATTTCTGAGTTATGATGGCATTCGAGGGAGTTTTATCGGGATTTTGGAGCACGGCAATATTTCTGCTGGTGCTCAGCATCCTCATTGTGGTGCATGAATGGGGCCATTTCATTACCGCCAAGCTGCAGGGCATCCAGGTCGACGAATTCGCCCTTGGATTCGGGCCCACATTGTGGCAGCGGAAATGGCACGGGACCAACTACATGATCAAGGCCTTTCCCTTGGGCGGGTATGTCCGTATGGCCGGTGACGAACGGGAGAAGGCGACCGGGGCGCCGGACGAATTCTTTTCAAAGTCTCCCGAACAAAGGGCTCTGGTGGTGTTCAACGGCCCCCTCATAAACTTTGTCCTGGCTTATGTCAGTTTTGTGCTGGTCTTTATGCTGGGATATCCGGACCTGTCGACGAAGGTGACCGAAGTCGTTCAAGACGGGCCGGCGGTCACCTCCGGCATTCAGGTCGGGGATCGTGTGGTCGCGCTGAACGGGAAGAAATTGTGGGGGCTGATGCATATGGAGCGGCTGCTTGAGGGAACGGATGACTCCCCGATGACCGTGACCATCGAGCGCGGCGGCCAAAAGATGGATTATCAGATCAAGCCTGAAGTGGAGGAACGGCCGGACCTGTTGCAGGTCCCGACGATGTTCCGTGAAATCGGACTCGGCTTTCTTCCCAACCGGGTGGCGATCGTGGACGACACGCCCGCAGATAAGGCGGGGTTGATGCCCGAAGACGTTATTGTCGGGATCGACAATATGACCGTCACCAATTGGCGCACCTTGCACGAGGCGGTGGCGGATACCACCGGGGAGTTTATCAAGGTCAGCTATATACGTGACGGCAAGCCGGCAGTGATGAACATCAAGCCGAAGATCGTCGAACGCACCGACAGCGAGACCGGCGAAATGAAGAAAGTCCGGCAGCTGGGCGTCGCTCCGATGCAGGACACCGCCCGTTACCGGTTCGGTTTTCTGGAATCGTTCGGCTATGGCTGGGACCAGTTGTGGTATATTACCACGTTGACCTATGAGGCGCTTTACCGGATGGTGACCAAGACCATGCCGGCGCGCGATTCGCTCACCGGACCGGTGGGGATCTTTGTGATCGTGCAGGAATCGGCCAAGCTCGGACTTTCGCCGCTGATCTTTACGCTGGGTGTGATCAGCGCCAGTCTGGCCATTTTCAACCTGCTACCCATGCTGCCGCTGGACGGCGGGCATTTGGCTTTGCTGGCCGTGGAAAAGGCACGCGGCCGACCATTATCACAAAAAGTGGATGAGTTTTTCGCCAAGCTCGGGTTCACATTCATTATTCTTTTGGCGTTGTACGTCTTTTATATCGATTTCGACCGATTCGGCTGGATAGCGACCGTAAAAGACTTTTTTACTAATTTGGGAAAGTAATCTGAGAAAGGAGTGCTGCCATGGCTGAGGACCTCAGAGATAAAGTCAACCGGTATCTGATTAATAGCACCGAGTTTCTCAAGGTCAAAGATCAGATGACGGAGGACCAGTTGCGCGCGTTCGTCAACCGGTCCATTGACGATATGATCAATGAGCAGGACCTCGAGATCAGCATGGAGGAGCGCGGGGCCCTGATCAAGTCCATGGTCAGTGCGGTGCTCAGTCTCGGACCGTTGCGGCCGTTGATGGAGGATGAAACCATCACCGAAATTATGGTCAACGGTTACGACACGATTTACATCCAACGCTTCGGGAAGATCGAGAAGACCGATGTCAAGTTCGAGAGCAACGCCGCGTTGGCGCACACCACCCAGAAAATTCTGGCGACGTCCGAGTCCAACAAGCGGTGCGACGAGTCCAATCCGTACGTTGACTTTTCATTGCGCGATGGATCTCGGGTCAACGCGATCTTGCCTCCGTGTTCACTGATGGGCCCGGTGTTGACGATCCGTAAATTTAAGGAAGATATCGGCTCCACCCAGCAGCTGCTGGAGATCAAAGAATTGAACGACGCCATGCATGAGTTGCTGGTCGCCGGGATGAAGTCCAAGTGCAACGTTATTTTCTGCGGGGCGACAGGTGCCGGAAAGACCACTTGTATGAACTGTTTCTCCACGCACATTCCCGAGGAGGAACGGATCATTACCATCGAGGACACCCCGGAGTTGAATCTCATGCAGGACCACGTCGTACGTCTGCAATCCAAGCCCCCCAACATTGAAGGCAAGGGGGAGATTACCATGGCCGATCTCTTTACCAATTCTTTGCGTATGCGTCCGGACCGGATTATCATCGGGGAAATCCGGGGCAAGGAAATGCTCGACTTGATTCAGTCGATCAGTTCCGGCCACAGCGGGTCGCTGGCGATCGTCCACGCGGAGTCTCCGGAAGACTGTTTCAGCCGGATGGTTACCATGATGTTGATGACCGGGATTCGCCTGAGCAACGCGGAACTGCAAAAGCAAGTGGCCCGTGCGGTCGACATGATTGTGCACGTCGAGCTGTACAACGACGGGGTCCGCCGGATCGCCAACATCACCGACGTTGTGTGGGATGAGGAAAAACAAAAGACATACCTGCACGACATCTGGTACTGGAAGCAGACCGGAGACATGGTTGACGGCGTTTTGCAGGGTGACTGGGTCAAGAATCGCCGGATACCGTCCTTCATGCAAAAATTCATCAAACACCGGGTGGAATTCCCGAAGGATTATTTCGATAAAGAGTAGCCTTATGCATTGGAGTCATTCGTTTATACCCACTCTCAAAGAAACCCCGCAGGGGACCGAGGCCGTCAGCCATCAACTCCTGTTGCGTGCGGGCATGATCCAGATGCTCACCTCGGGAGTGTACAATTACCTGCCGCTCGGGCTGAAGGTCCTGTCTAACATCGAACGCGTCATCCGCGAAGAGATGGATGCCGCCGGGGCCAACGAGCTCTTAATGCCCAGCGTGCATCCGCTGGATATCTGGAAACAGACGGGCCGTGACCAGACATTGAAGGACGTGATGCTGACTTTTCAGGACGGTAAAGGCCGAGACATGTGCTTGGGGCCGACTCACGAGGAGATTATTACCGATATCGTGCGAAATCATGTGCAGTCATACCGGCAGCTTCCCGTGACGCTGTATCAGATCCAAACCAAATTTCGTGATGAACTGCGGCCGCGTTACGGGATTGTCCGGGCGTGTGAATTCGTGATGAAGGATGCCTACAGTTTTGACCGCGACAAGGAAGGACTGCAGAAGAATTATGACATCATGTTCGAGGCCTATCAGAAAGTGTTCAAAAGGCTGGACCTGAACGTGGTGATCACGGAAGCCGATTCGGGGGCAATGGGCGGGGACGTTTCCCATGAATTTATGGTCCCGGCGGAGATCGGGGAAGATGAGGTGGAGGTCAACGGTGAGCAGAAGGTCGCGATGGAACTGGGCCATATTTTCCAGCTGGGAACCAAGTACAGCGACGCCTTGGGTGCCAATTTTCTGGACGAGGACGGTAAGTCCAAGCCGATCATAATGGGCTGTTACGGCATCGGGGTCAGCCGCGTTATCGCCGCGATTATCGAAACGCATCACGACGATAAAGGCATCATCTGGCCGCGCGAGGTCGCTCCTTACGCGGTGGAGGTCCTACCGATCTTCAAGAAATCCGAGGACGATACGTTGAGCCTGGCGCGGCAGTATCATGACGAACTGCTGAGCCGAGGGGTCGCCGTCCTCTGCGATGACCGGGATGAGTCCGCCGGGAAGAAATTCAACGACGCGGATTTGATCGGGATTCCGTGGCGTATCATCATCGGTCAGCGCAATCTGGCCGAAGGCAAGGTCGAACTCAAGGAGCGCGCCAGCGGTGAAACGACCCTGGTGGATAAGGACCAGGCCGTGGCGGCGTTGGCGGAACGATTGAATTAGAGCGCCATGAGTGAGAGCATTCTTGAGGAAGTTCAACAGCTCGCTGAAAACTTGTGTGAGCAGCTCGGGTTGGATCTGGTTCATATCGCCGTAAAGCGGGTCAACCAGGTCACCAACATCGATGCGTTGACCGACCGGCCGCGCGGCGGCATTACGATCGAGGAATGCAGCCGGCTGAACAGACTGTTGTGCGACGAGGTGGACGCTCGTGAACTGTTCCCCGCCGGCTACACGGTGCGGGTATCCTCGCCCGGCGTTGACCGGCCGTTGCGTCACGAACGGGATTTTTTGAGAGTGATCGGGCGGCCCGTCAGATTTTATTTGTCGCAAAAGGTCGCCGGCAAGCTCGAACAGGTCGGGCTGGTTGAAACGGCCGATGCCAACGGGGTTATGATTTCACAAAATTCGGAATCATTGACGATTCCGATGGAACTAATAAATAAGGCCATTCAGGAAATTTAGAACGAGAGAGGACGAACGATGGAAAGCAGTGAACTCTTAGCGATCTTGGAGCAGTTGGAGCGCGATAAAGGTATTAACAAGGATGTACTGGTGGAGGCCGTTGAGGCCGCGGTGGCATCGGCGGCCAAGAAATTGTGGACGGTGGACAAGGACGAAGAAGTTCGCGTCGAGCTGGACAAGGTTACCGGCAAGCTCACGGCTTATGCCGGCGACGAAGAGATCCGCTCCAGCGAGTTCGGACGTATCGCAGCGCAGACCGCCAAACAGGTTGTCATTCAGAAGATCCGTGAGGCCGAGAAGGATGTCGTGTACGATGAATACCAGAAGCGTATCGGAGAAATCATCAGTGGGAGTGTGTACCGGTTCGAACGTGGCAATATAATCATTGATCTGGGCAAGACCGAGGCGCTGATCCCGCGCCGCGAGCAGTCATCCAAAGAGGAATTCAAACAGGGTGACCGGATCCGCGCGTATGTTCTGGACGTCAAACGCGAAAACCGCGGGCCGCAAATTATATTGTCTCGCGCACATCCCCAATTCGTCAAACGCCTCTTTGAGCTCGAAGTTCCCGAGATCCTGGAAGGTATTGTCGAAATCAAATCCATTTCCCGCGACGTCAGCGAACGGACAAAGATCGCGGTTCATTCCAAGGACGAGAAGGTTGACTCGGTCGGCGCGTGCGTGGGTATGCGCGGGTCCCGCGTCAAGAATATCGTCTCGGAACTGCAGGGAGAAAAGATCGACATCGTGCGTTATTCTCAGGACATTAAGGAATATATCCAGGCGGCGCTGTCGCCTGCGGAGATCTCGCAAATTCAGCTCGACTATGACGGCAAGAAAGCGAATATCATCGTTGCCGATGATCAGCTGTCCCTGGCGATCGGCAAGCATGGTCAGAACGTGCGTCTCGCCAGTCAGCTTGTCGGCTGGGAATTGGATCTGTTTTCATTTGACCAGTGGGCCGAATACCAGGAGAAGCTGGAGCAGGAGGAAGAAGCGGATCAGGATGAAGCGGCCGCTGGAACCGAAGAAGAGGCCTCGCCGACATCCGGAGCAGGCGATTCGGGGGAAGACGGCGATCAGGAAGAATACGAAGAGGAAATCATCCAGGAAATCTCGATTGCCGATTTAACCGGTGTCGGCGACAAGCTGATCGCCGAGCTGGAGGCTAAAGATCTGGGGACCCTGGACAGCATCGCGGAGGCGAGTGTTGAGGATTTGACACAAATCAAGGGATTGGGTAAAATCAAGGCTCAAAAAATGATCGAGGAAGCCAAGAAATTACTCGCCGAATGCGAAGAGGAGTAAGGTGTTAGCTGTATGAAAGTTGTTGAATTAGCGAAAGAACTGAACACGGATAGCGAAACGATTCTGGCGGCGCTGAAGAATCTGAAGCTCAAGGCCAAGGATAGCGAACAGGACCTGAATGTGGCGGTCGTGTCCGTGGTGAAGAGTGCCTTCAAGAAGGGCGACATTCCCAAGGTGGTCAAAAAGAAGGCCGTGAAGAAAGCGGCCAAAGCGGACGCCGAAGAGGCGCCGGCTAAGAAAACCGTCAAGAAGGTCGTCAAGAAGGTCGTTCGTAAGAAGGCCGAGGACAATGAAGGGGAACCGGTCAAGAAGACGGTCAAAAAGAAAGTCGTCAAGAAAAAGGTCGTCAAGAAATCGGTTAAGGTCAAAAAGAAGGATGACGAGGCGGATGCCATGGCCGCGTCGAAAGATGCCGATGCCATGAAGGCCAAACCGGCGGAAGACAAGCCGGCGGCGGAGACCAAACCGAAACCCAAGAAGAAGATCAATCAATCACCGGTGATCACTCTCAAGCCGCTGTCCCGCAAGCGTCGCAAGTCGGCTCGCGACGATAAGAAGGAATCGGCGACCCCGACCCAGCCGACGGCAGAGCAATCCGCCGACAAATTGGCCGAGGCCGAAAAGGCCCTGGACAATCTGCTTTCCGACGAGAATCTTCCGGAAATCGAAATCAAGGTGCCTATCACCGTTAAGGATTTTGCTACGACCATCCAGCAAAAGCCGAGCATGGTCCTCACCCACATGATGAAAATGGGTATGTTGGCCCATATCAATCAGAGCCTCGGGGAAGAAGTGGTCAGCAAGCTCACGCGGGAATTCGGATTCAAGCTGACAAAGATTAAGACCCAGGAAGAGCAGCTGATCGACATGCACATCCAGGAAGACGACGATGAATCGGAACTGCTGCCGCGGGCACCGGTCATCACCTTTATGGGACACGTCGATCACGGAAAGACGTCACTCCTCGACCGCATCCGCAAGTCCAAGATTACCGACCAGGAACACGGCGGGATTACCCAGCATATGGGGGCCTATTCCGTTGAAATGCCTAAGGGCCGGATCACGTTTCTGGACACGCCGGGTCACGAAGCCTTTACCGCTATGCGGGCACGCGGGGCGCACATTACGGATATCGTGGTCTTGGTTGTGGCCGCGGACGAAGGGATCATGCCGCAGACCGAGGAAGCGATCGATCACGCCCGGGCGGCGAATACTCCCATTGTCGTGGCGATGAACAAGATGGATCGGCCCGGCGCCAACCCGGACAATGTCAAGAAGCAACTCGCCGAACGGGATTTGGCCTCGGAAGACTGGGGCGGCAAGACGGTGGTCGTCGGTGTCTCCGCCATGACCGGCGAAGGGATCGATGAGTTGCTGGAAATGATCCTGCTGGAAGCCGAACTTCTTGAATTAAAAGCCAACCCGCACAAGCGCGCCTCCGGCATCGTCGTGGAAGCGCATCTCAGCCAAGGGAAAGGGACGGTCACCACTTTGATCGTGCAGAGCGGAACGTTGAGCGAAGGCGATTATCTGATCGCCGGACCGCATTGGGGCAAGGTCAAGGCCTTGTTCGACGATCACGGCCGGACCATCAAGGAAGCCGGTCCGTCGATGCCGGTGGAAATCCTCGGCCTCTCCGAAGTGCCGGACGCGGGGGAGATGTTTTATGTCGTTCCGGACGAACGGCAGGCCAAAGAGATTTCTTACACCCGCCAGGAAAAGATCAAGAACAAGAAGATGCAGGCTTCGTCCGCCATATCGCTGGACGACCTCTACGCCCAGATCCAGGACGGTGCGATCAAGGAGCTGAACGTCGTCCTCAAGGCGGACGTGCAGGGATCCCTGGAGGCACTTAAGGATTCCCTGGAAAAGATCCCCAGCGACAAGGTAAAGGTCAAGTTTATCCATGTCGGCGTCGGTGAAATCAATACTTCCGATGTGTTGCTGGCGGTCGCCTCGAAGGCCATCATTATCGCCTTTCACGTGGGCATCAATCCCAAGGCCAAGGAGGCCCTGGAAAAAGACCCGGTGGAGGTTCGTGAGTACCGCATTATTTACGACGCGGTTAACGACATCCGCAATGCCCTGGAGGGTATGCTTGAGGCCAAGACCAAGAAAAACTTCTTCGCCAAGATCGAGGTCCGGCAGGTCTTTAAGTTGACCAAGGGGATCGTCGCCGGCTGCTACGTCACCAAGGGGAAAGTCCCGCGCAAGGCGCATGTGGACCTGGTCCGCGAAGACGAAATCGTCTACTCCGGGATTATCGCGTCGCTCAAGCGCTTTAAGGAAGATGTCAAGGAAGTGACGGAAGGCATGGAGTGCGGTATTCAACTGGAAAACTTTACCGAATACCAGGCCGGCGATATGCTCGAAGTCTACACCATCGAAAAGATTACCCAAAGGCTGTAACAGCCAAACCCGTCATACCAGATTACGATCCATCATGAAGAAAACCGTTTTCAGCGGCATGCGCCCGACCGGAAAGTTGCATCTCGGCCATCTCGTGGGTGCCCTGCACAATTGGCTGGCGCTTCAGGAGCAGCATCAGTGTATTTTCTGTATCGTGGACTGGCACGCCCTGATGGGCGAATACGAACAGAGCGAACAGATTCGCGAGAACGTCCTGGAGATGGCGATCGACTGGATCGCCTGCGGGATCGATCCGGAGCGGTCGATTATCTATGTGCAGTCCGAGGTCCCCGAGCACCTCGAATTACAGATGATCTTATCCTGCATCACACCGTTGGGCTGGCTGGAGCGTAATCCGACCTACAAAGAGCAATTGCGGGAGATCAAGACCCGCGATCTGCAGACCTATGGATTCCTGGGCTATCCGGTGCTCCAGGCCGCGGATATCCTGCTTTACCGCGCTAACGCCGTCCCGATCGGAGAGGACCAGCTGCCCCACCTGGAGCTGACCCGCGAGATTTCGCGGCGATTCAACCATATTTTCAAGACCGATTATTTCGAAGACTGCGAGGCCATTCTCACCCAAACGCCCCGGCTGATGGGCCTGGACGGCCGAAAGATGAGTAAGAGTTATCAGAACGCCATCAATCTCAGCGATGATCCCGAGGAGATCGGAAAAAAGGTCAAGACTATGATCACCGATCCCGAACGAGTCCGTCTGAAAGACCCCGGTCACCCCGACGTCTGCAACGTCTACAGTTATTATCAAGTTTTTGCTCCACAACAGGTCAAAGAGGTATATAATTGGTGTACGGGCGCGCAGAAGGGGTGTACCGAGTGCAAATCGATCCTCGCCGGGCATTTGGCCGACACACTGCGGGACGTCAGCGCCAAACGCCGGGAGCTCACCGGCGACCGTGACCGCATCAGAGATATATTGTCAGACGGACGCGACAAGGCTCGTCAAATTGCCGCGCAAACAATTGCCGAAATCAAAGAGATAGTTTTTCCATGAGCTACAAATTACGCCTCGATGTTTTCGAAGGTCCGCTGGATCTGCTGTTGTATCTGATTAAGAAGAACGACATCGATATCAAAGACATCCCGATCGTCAAAGTCACCGAACAGTACATGGAGTACATCGAGATGATGAAGCTCCTGGATCTGGAAATCGTCGGTGACTTTCTTGTTATGGCGGCCACCCTGATTCAAATCAAATCCAAGATGCTGTTGCCGCCGGACCCCTCCGCGGAAGAGGAAGATGAAATCGATCCCCGCGATGAACTCGCCCGCCGTTTGTTGGAGTACAAGCGGTTCAAGGAAATTGCCGAGACCCTGGAAACCCATGAATTGCAGCGTAAGGACTATTATGCGCGCCGTCTCGACGACGATCAGATGCAGCAGATTAAGGACGATGCCCGTGAGGTATTCTTTGAGGCGAGCCTTTTTGATTTGATCACCGCCTTTCAGGAAGCCCTGCAACGGACGCCTGAGGAGATTATCCATGAAATCATCCAGGAAGAGTTCACCGTTGAGGACAAGATTCACGATATTTTGCATGAACTGATTCAGCAGGAAAAGATGTCCGTCCAGGCCATATTCAAGAGATGTCGGAGCCGCTCAGAGATCGTCGTATCGTTTATCGCTGTGCTGGAACTGATCCGTTTGAGAGAAATAAAGGCCTATCAAGCCGCCCCGTTTGACGATATTCAAATCGTACGCAACCAGGGCAGTAAAGACCGGGACCAACCGCCCGCCGAACCCGGCCCGTCCGATCCGCAATAAATAACCTGTCGCCTATGGAAGAGCACCGCAAGATTATTCTGAATCAGGAGACCGAGGAAGACCAGGTGTACAGCCTGTCGTTGCGTCCGCAGATGCTCGGTGATTTTGTGGGGCAGCGGGACGTCGTCGACAATCTCAAAATAGCGATCCAGGCGGCCAAACTGCGGCAGGAGCCGCTGGAGCACGTCTTGTTTTCGGGCCCGCCAGGCTTGGGGAAAACCTCTTTGGCCAATATCGTGGCCAATGAAATGGGCTCGCGGATAACGGTCACTTCCGGGCCGGCGATTGACCGGGCCGGCGACCTGATCGGGATTTTGACCAATCTCGAGAAGGGAGACATCCTGTTCATCGACGAGATCCACCGGTTGTCCAAAATGGTGGAAGAGTTCCTCTATCCGGCGATGGAAAGCTTCAAGATTGATTTCATCGTGGACAAAGGGCCGTACGCGAAGACCATCAATTTCAACCTCAAACCGTTTACCTTAATCGGAGCCACCACACGTAGCGGGCTTTTGGCCTCACCGCTGCGAGACCGGTTCGGCATCTTTCATCATCTGGATTTCTACACCCATGATGATCTGGCTTCCATCGTGGGCCGTTCGGCGGAGAAATTGAATATGATCATCGATTCGGAAGCCGCGTTGGAATTGGCCCGGCGTTCGCGCGGGACGCCGCGGATCGCCAATCGACTGTTGCGCCGGGTCCGGGACTACGCTCAGGTCAAGAAGGAGTCCGACAATATTTGCGCCCGCGTCGTCGAGGAATCGATGCGGACCCTCGGTATCGACGCCTGCGGTCTGGATGATGCCGACCGGAGACTGTTGAACGTCATCAAGGAAAACTATAAAGGCGGGCCGGTCGGAATCGAAACCCTGGCGGCCACCCTTAATGAGGAAGTGGATACCCTGGTCGATGTCATCGAACCGTATCTTTTGAAAATCGGCTTTTTGAACCGTACTCCGCGCGGACGTGAACTGACCGAGTCCTCGCGACGGCATATCCGGATGCCTGCCACCGGCAAAGGGCAGAATCAGCTCTTCTAGGAAGGAAGCGTCGGCCATGGCCAGGATCTTGATCATAACGGGAGCGATTTTGATTCTGCTCGGCGGACTGTTGACGTTCCTTCCCAAGATACCGTGGCTGGGGCGCTTACCCGGCGACATCCTGGTCAAGCGGGAGAACTTGACGTTTTATTTTCCGCTGGCTACCTGCATCCTGCTCAGTCTGTTGATCAATTTGATCCTCTATCTTATAAATAACAGGTGATCATGAGGCTACTGCGTTTGCTGTTGAGTGTTTGTCTGGCCGTTGCCGTTGCGTTCCCCACGGCGGCGGATGACGATCCCGTTATCCGGGTGGCGATCCTCCAGGATGAAGGGGATTTTGTGATCTCCGCGCGCGGCGTGTACACCGTTACCGATCAAAAGTCCGGAGAGCTGTTGGTTCAGGGCCGCCGGCTGCGACGGTCGCGCGTGCAGGCCGTCGACGGCGGTTTGGCCATCGGCAGCAAGTTCTTTGACAGCCGGCATCTGCGGGTCTCCTCGCAAAAAGATGTGACCATCTATGCCCACAACAAGCAGGGACAGTTCCGGGGATCAATCGATATCATAGAGGGTAAGGACAGAAAATTGCTGGTGATCAATCGGCTGGATCTGGAGTCGTACGTCAAGGGCGTCCTGTTGCATGAGGTCTCCGACCGCTGGCCGATTGAGGCCACCAAGGCCCAGGCGGTGGCGACGCGCACCTACGCCCTGTACAAAGCGGCGGAGAACAAGGATCAACCGTTTGATGTGACCAGTGATATTTACTCGCAGGTGTACGGCGGCAAAACGGCAGAGCGTTTTCGCACCGACATCGCCGCTGAGTATACTAAAGGGCAGATCATGGTATTTGAAGGGAAGATCATCCCCGCGTTCTTTCACGCCAACAGCGGCGGGCACACCGAAGACGCGAATATCGTCTGGGGTATCGACCTGCCGCCTCTGAAAGGGGTGGAGGATCCTTATTCGAAGGACATGCCGGCCTACACCTGGAAAAAAAATTTTCAGTCCCGCGAGATACAGGAAAAGTTGCAGGCCGCGGGCATCAAGGTGGGGATGATCAAGGATATCGAGGTCACCAACAGGACGCCCAGCGGACGCATACAGGAGCTGGTGATCCGCTCCCGCGACGGGAAAACCACACGGTTGTCGGGAAAGAAATTCCGCGACATCATCGGCCCTAATCTGGTGCGCAGCAACATGTATGAGGTCGACATGCAGGGTTTTTATTTTGATTTGACGGGAAAAGGCTGGGGGCACGGTGTCGGGCTGTGCCAGTGGGGCGCCTATCAGATGGCCCGCCAGCGGCATGATTACGATGAAATCCTGCGCTATTACTATCCGGGCATTGAAATCAAGAAGGTGAAAGCGGATTGATGCGGCTGCAGGACTTTGCCTACGAACTCCCCGACGAGTTGATTGCCCAATATCCGCTGAAGAAGCGCGAAGACGCCCGCCTGATGATCGTCGATCGCGACTCCGGTGAGATCCACCACGACGTATTCAAGAATATCGGCCGTCACCTTCCGGCGCGAAGTCTGCTCGTTCTGAACAACAGCAAGGTCGTGCAGGCGCGCCTTTACGGGGAAAAAGAGTCAACCGGGGCGAGGATTGAAGTATTCCTCTTAAACCGGCTTCCGGACGGATACAGCTATGAAGTCCTGATGCGGCCGTTGAAGAGGCTCAAGAACGGCGACCGGATTGTGTTCCCCAAGGAAAAGATTGCCGCCGAGGTTGTCGACCGGGACGCCCGTGTCGTCCGGTTTAATCGCAAGAATCTGACATCGTTTCTGGAAAAGCACGGTCACATTCCTTTGCCGCCGTACATCAAACGTGACGACCGGGCGATCGACCGGACGCATTATCAAACAGTGTACGCCGACAAGCTCGGGTCCGTTGCCGCACCCACGGCGGGATTGCATTTCAGTAAGTCCGTCCTAAACCGGTTGGCCGGCGCAGGGCACGATATCAGGGAAGTGACCCTGCATATCAATTACGGAACGTTTAAACCCGTCGAGGAAGATGACATCACGCGCCATCGGATGCATTACGAGTCTTACCGGGTTACCAAGACGGTTCACCGGGCATTGCTCAAAGCGCACGAATCGGGCAAGCCCATCGTTGCGGTCGGCACGACGGGAACGCGGGTGATCGAAAGTCTGGCCCACGGTTATCCTCTCGAGGGGGAGACCAATTTATTTATATACCCGGGGGTGAAACTGCGCTGGGTCGACGTCTTGCTGACCAATTTTCACCTGCCGCACAGCACACTCTTAATGCTGGTCAGCGCCTTCGGCGGTACGGACTTAATCCGACGGGCCTACCGCGAGGCGGTCCGGGAACGCTATCGTTTTTACAGTTACGGCGACGCAATGCTGATTATTTAATATGTACAAACTCATCAAAAAAGATAAACACACCAAGGCCCGATTGGGTGTCCTCTCGACGGCGCACGGCGACATCGAGACTCCGTTCTTCATGCCGGTCGGGACCAACGGGACGGTTAAATCGCTGACCTGCGATAATCTCAACGCGATCGGCGCGCAGCTGATGCTGTCCAATACCTATCATCTGTACCTGCGGCCGGGAATGGACATCATCCGGCAGGCGGGCGGTCTGCATGCTTTTGCCGGCTGGAATAGGCCGATCCTGACCGACAGCGGCGGGTATCAGGTCTTCAGTCTTTCCAAGCTGCGAACGATCAGTGATGACGGTGTCGAGTTCCGCTCCCACCTCGACGGGTCCGCGCACTATTTCGATCCGGAGAAGGTGATGGAGATTGAGGCGGTACTCGGATCCGACATCGTCATGCCGCTTGACGAATGCGCCCCGTATCCGTGTGATCGCAAACAGGCGGAAGAGTCGGTCCGGCGCACCACCGCTTGGGCGCAACGTTCGAAGGATTATTTTTACGAGCACGGTATGAACGAACGGCAAAAGTTATTCGGTATCATTCAGGGTTCCGTGTACGAAGACCTGCGGGAGCAGTCGGCCCGCGAGATCCTCGATATCGGCTTTGACGGTTATGCCATCGGCGGGGTCAGCGTCGGGGAGACGGTTAAGGAGATGTTCGATACCCTGCGCTGGGTCGAACCGCTGTTGCCGTCGGATCAGGCCCGCTACTTCATGGGCATCGGCTATCCGGATCAGATCGTCAAGGCGGTAGGTGAGGGGGTCGATATGTTCGACACGGTCCTGCCGACACGCTTCGGCCGGCACGCGACGGCCTTCACACGCCGGGGACGCGTGGTCCTGCGAAACAGCGAATTTTCCGACCGCTTCGAACCGCTCGACCCGGACCGCGATATTCCGTATTGCCAAAATTACAGCCTGGCGTACCTGCGGCACCTGGCCAATCAGAATGAAATCACCGCGCTGCACATCTTATCTTATTGCAACGTGCATTTCTACGTGAATCTGATGCGACAGATGCGCGAGGCGATCAAGGAAGACCGTTTCGCTGAGTTTCAGCATGATTTTCTGACCGAGTTTAATTCGGAGCTGGCCGATGCGCTTTGATATCATTACCATATTTCCCGATGTGGTGCGCGCCGCCGCCGAAGAGTCGATCCTCAAACGAGCCCAGGCCAAGAAGAAGGTCGTCATCAATGTCCATGATCTGCGGGACTATACCGATGACAAGCATCTGAAGGTGGACGACCGGCCGTTCGGCGGTGGGCCCGGGATGGTCATGGGCTGCCAGCCAATCTTCGATGCCGTGAAAAAGATTAAAGGCCGCCGCAAGGCCCATGTGATCCTGACCTGCCCGCGGGGCAAGACCCTCACCCAAAAGCGGGTAAAAAAGTTGACAAGTCATCGAAATATCATTATTATATGCGGTCATTACGAAGGAGTGGACGAGCGGGTCAATCAGTTCCTGGTGGATGAATGTCTGTCCATTGGGGACTACGTGCTGACCGGCGGCGAACTGCCCGCCATGGTCGTTATGGATGCTGTAACCCGTTTGATACCAGGCGTTTTAGGGAGAGAAGAGTCGTTGGTGGACGAATCGTTTGAGCACGGCCGCCTGGACTATCCCCACTACACGCGGCCGGCAGATTTTCGTGGCAAAAAAGTACCGGATGTGTTACTATCTGGTAATCATGCGGATATAAACGCTTGGCGCGAGAAGCAGGCGCTGGCCATCACTCGCAAGAATCGTCCTGATTTACTGAAGGATTCCAAATAGTTTAGGGTATGGAGGTTAAAAATGGCCACTAATATCGGTGCAACCATCGCTAAGGTCGAGGAAAAGTACAGAAAGAAGATGCCGGAATTTGACGTCGGTGATACCGTCAAGATGCAGATTAAGGTTCAGGAAGCGGACAAGATTCGTATGCACCCGTTTGAAGGAACGATTATCCGTAAGACCGGGCGCGGCCTGAAGGCCACGTTCACGGTCCGCAAGATATCTTTCGGTGAGGGAGTGGAGAGAAGTTTTCCGATGCATTCGCCGGTTATCGACAGCATGTTGGTCACCAGCAAGGGTATTGTTAAACGCGCCAAGCTGTACTATCTTCGCGACCGGGTCGGCAAGAAGGCCCGCGTGAAACGCAAGCAAACGCAATAACCACAACACATTCACCATCCCCCGTTTAGACCATTCCCCTCGCGACGGGATATTCATGATCAATTTCGAGTTATCCATCAAGGATGAGGGGTTCGACCATATCGTCGGCATTGATGAAGCCGGACGCGGCCCGCTCGCCGGGCCCGTTGTGGCCAGTGCCGTTCTCGTCAAGGACTATCACTTTACCGCCAAGATTGCCGATTCCAAGAAGATCAGCGCACGTCAGCGCGAGGCCGCCTTTCATGAGATTCTGGATAAGGCCTGCGTCGGGGTGGGCATCATCAGCGAAGCGGTGATCGACCGGATCAACATTCTCGAGGCGACCTATTTGGCGATGAACAATGCGGCCGCCCGGGTTTTGGAAGAATCCGGCCCCCAGCGGACTTGTCTGTTGGTCGACGGCAACCGTTTTAAAACCGATCTGCCGACGCCGTTCAAGACAGTCACGGCCGGAGACAGCAAGTCCTTCAGCATCGCTTGCGCCTCAATCGTGGCCAAGGTCATCCGGGACCGGATCCTGACGGCCTATGACCAGGTGTACCCGCAGTACGGGTTCAAACAGCACAAGGGATATGGGACCGTTTTGCACCGGCAGGCCATCCGGACGTACGGTCCGTCGCTGATTCACCGCCGGAGCTTCATTCATTTATGAGTTCCCGGTCGCCGGTCCCCGGCAGCGGCGGCGTGGCGGAACAGCTGGCTGCGGAACGTCTTTGTCAATCCGGTTATGTGGTGCGCGAGAAAAACTACCGCTGCCCGTTGGGCGAAATCGATATCGTCGCTGAGGACGGTGACGTGCTGTGCTTCATCGAGGTCAAGTTTCGGGCCGGAGAGCAGCAGGGGCATCCGCTGGAAGCCATCACACCGGCCAAGCGGCGGACTATCAGCCTGGTCGCGCTGCATTACCTCCAGGCGTATGCTGTCGCTGACGACGTGACCGTAAGATTTGATGCGGTGGCGGTCACTCTGGGGGAAGACAGCTGCGAGGTTCAAATTGTCCCGGGAGCATTTGAAAGTTCGATCTAAAAAGCTGATGAAATGATTGCAATGCCCCGTCGATTTCGCTAATATTAAATTTGTTGCAACACAATATCATTTCAATAATTTCCATATCCCGGCTTCGATTTATTCCAATATCCCATGGCCAAGCGCTTAAAAAACCACACGCTTGATCAGTACCTGACCGTGTTGGCAAAGAAGGAACCCACCCCCGGCGGAGGTTCGGCGGCCGCCATGACTGCGGCCATGGGGGCGGCTCTGTTGGCGATGGTGACCCGGTATTCCATCGGAAAAGGTCACTCCAAAACCGTGGACAATAAGTTGCGGCGGCACCTGACCAAGGCCGAGGAACTACGCAAGAAGCTGACGGAACTGGTCGATCGCGATGCCGAGGCCTACCAGCAGGTGGTGAAGGCCCGCGGCCAAACTGCGGCGCGCCGCCGCGCGGCGGAACGGGCAGCGGCCAAGGTCCCCGGGGAGGTCGGCCGCTTGTGTTATCAGGCCGTACAGTTGGCGCCGTATCTGGTGGAAAAGGGCAACAAGTATTTGTTGTCCGACGTCGAGATCGCGGTGGAAATGCTCAAGTCGGCATACAACTCCGCCTTGGTTCTGCAACATCATCACTAAAAAACAATTATGCTCGCTATGGCTCAATTACTTGACGGCAGGGCGTTGGCCAAGGACATCAAAGCAGGATTGTCCGCGCAGGTCGCGCGTTTGCACAAAGAATTCGCACAAGTCCCGCGCATGGTCAACATTATGATCGGCAACGACGACGGGTCCTGCGCCTACGCCAATTCCCAGAAGAAAGTTGCCCAAGCGATCGGCATCGAGTACGAACTCGTCAATTTACCGTTGGACATCACTCAGGAACATCTCAGTGCGGAGATCAGCCGTTTCAATGCGGACCCGCAGGTCAACGGGATCATGCTGCATAAACCGGTTCCGGAGCATATCGATTACAACAGCATCGCCAATCTTGTTCAGATCGAAAAGGATCTGGAAGGTATTAACGTGGCCAACATCGGCAAGATGCTCTTGGGCGAGACCACGATCATCCCATGCACGCCCCAGGCGGTCATGGAGCATATCAAGTCGACGGGTGTCGACATCCGGGGGAAAGAGGCGGTGATTGTCGGGGCCTCGGGGATTGTGGGGAAGCCTTTGAGTATTCTGTTGGTGGAGCAGTACGTCACCGTCACGGTGTGCCACATCGCCACCAGTGAGGCCGGCCGATTGGAAGAACATGTCCGGCGTGCCGATATCCTGGTCGTGGCGGTGGGACGCGCGCGTCTGATCCCGGGCCTGTGGATCAAGGAAGGCGCTATTGTGATCGACGTCGGCATTAATCGTGTGGAGTCCGGAATTGTCGGCGACGTCGACTTTGACGCGGCGAAGGAACGTGCCGCGTATATCACGCCCGTCCCGGGAGGCGTCGGGCCGGTGACGGTCTGCATGCTGATGAAGAACGCGGTCGAGGCCTTCAAGCTGCAAAACATCAAGCGGAGAGACGCATGAATAAACTCGTGTTGTTAGGCGGATCCGTGGCCGCTCTGCGGGCCGTGGAGATCCTGCGGGACCGTAACCGGTTACCGGACCAGGTTATCATGTTGTTGTCCGACTGCAATACGATTGCCGCGCGCGACCGCTATCCCGACGGAATTATCAGTCAGAAGAAACCGCGGCAGCTATGCTACCGGCCGGAGGATCAGATTATCGCCGGCGGCATCGATATCGTCAGCGATAAGGTGGCCACGCGTGTCAACGTAACACGTCAGAAGATTCACTTCGACGACCGTTCTCAAATGGATTACGACATGCTCATCATCGCCGACACGCCCGGTCACAAGATGGACGCCGTCAAAGGGCACAACAAGGAAGGGGTCTTCGGCTTTATCGAACCCGGCCATATGAACCGGATCGGGACCTTGGCCGCTCTGAATGAAAGCATCACTATTCAAAGTGACCACTGGTGGGGGATGGATCTGGCCCTGCGGTTGGGCGGCAAGGGCAAAGACGTGATCCTTTCGATTTCGGATCGTCATCCTTTGGTGCGGACGACCGATCAGGAATACCGGGACGGATTAACGGCGGTCATGAGCAAACGGAATGTCAGCCTGCTGATTGACAACCCGATTGAGGAGATTCTCGGCGACAGCGATGTTAAGGCGGTCAAGATGCGCAGCGGCAAAGTGTATGCCTCCCAGGTAGTCGTCCTGGACGAAGCCCGGCTTGATTTGCGTATATTTAGTGAAGGGCTCGAAACGGAAGCGGAACGGATCACCGTGGACGAGTGCTACCGGACCAACATTCCCCATGTCTATGCGGTCGATTACGCGGCCCATCGCAGCGGACGGCTGTGGCAGAACTATGGGCCGCAAACGTCATTCCTTGAGTACCAGGGGCAGGTCGTGGCCGACGTGATATCAGAGTACGCGGAATTTCCGTCTCCACCGATTCCGCAGGCCGCCTATGGTCCCCAGGAGTACCGGATTGTATCGGCCGGGCAGTTGACCGAGGGAAGGTCGGTGTCAAGCCGATGCCGGATGGATCCGCGCGGCGGACGGTTAGTCAGGATTTTTGTCCGGGACGAGATCGTGGTCGGCGCGTTGGCGGCCGGTACGGATATCCCGGCCGAAAGACTTTTTGCCTGTGTTGAGGGCGGTTATCCCGCGGATATGGCCTGGGACGAGTTTTCGGCGGCGATCCCGGCGGGGCAGCCCGAAGAGGCGACGTCAGATGAGCCGGCGGCTGAGGTCCCGGCAACCCATGACACGCCGTCGGTAACGGCTCAGGAGAAAGGGTAAATAGACTTGTCAAAGCAGGAATAATGTATTATGCTTGTCAGGAAGAATACAAAGCCACCGAATTTGCATGCCGTTTTTATTCTTCTGTCATTCATATCTTTTGTTACCTTTCATACAGATGTCCTAGCTGCTCCCAAACAAACCCTATACGAAAAATACCGTGATCTTGGTTATCAAGAGCAGCAGCAGGGCAATTTTAATGCGGCCTTGGCCTACTTTTCCAAAGCCGTTTCCCTGGGTATCGAGGACCCCGTCGTCTTTAATGACATGGGCGTCATTTACGAGCAACTGGGATATTTGGGCAAGGCCGAGAAATATTATGGTAAGGCCCTGACCATTGATCCCGAGTATTTACCGGCCTACAGTAATATCGCTTATTTATATCTGAACAACGGCTTCCCGGACAAAGCCTTCCCGTATTTCAAAAAGCGTCACGAGTTATCATCGTTGGGAGACGTGTGGGGAGAGCGGGCCAAAGAAGAGATGCTCAAGATCAAGCCCGAGTATCATGCCTGGATTGTTCATCAAGAAGCCGAAAAACTGGACCGCGAGCTTCAGCAGAAATACCATGAGGATTTCGTGGATAAGGTCAACCGCTCGTATGAACATTACCAAAAGGGAAGAACGTATCTGAAGAATGAGGAGTTAGAGGAGGCCTTGAATCAATTCAATCTGGCGTTGCGGTTGACACCGAATAATCCCAAGTTCGTGGATGCCCGCGAAGAAGTCAAGCGGGAGATATCGCGGCGCCAAATGAAGTCGCAAATGGAAAGCGCCCTGCGCCAGTTTGAGGCCGGGCATTCCTATTCGGCCAAACGCGAGCTTCAAAAACTACTCACCAATTTTCCTGACGAACCGCTTTTGAATTCAAAATAAACATCGATCATGCGACCCACATGATTCATATACCGCCTTTGATCCGGCTGACCAACTACGCACAATGCTGATTTATGAATAGGTTGTTTCTCATCGATGGGCACGCCCTGTGTTACCGCTCTTTTTTTGCGATTCGCGAATTGGTGGCCAGCAACGGCCAGGCCACCAATGCGGTCTACGGTTTCGTCAACACCCTGCGCAAAATCCTGCGGGAATTCGAGCCGCAGTTTTTAGCCGTCTGTTTCGATTCCAAGGAGCAGACCCTGCGGGAAAAAAAGTATTCCGAATACAAGATCCAGCGGCCGCAGATGCCCGAACAGCTCATCAGCCAGATCAGCATCATTAAGGATGTGATCCGGGCCTACAACGTATCCATTTTCGAAGTGCCCGGCTATGAAGCTGATGATATTATCGCGACGCTGGCCCGGGAGGCCCATGAGAATAAACTGGATGTGACCATAGTGACTGAAGACAAGGATATGTTTCAACTCAGCGACGCGCGCACGGAGTTCTTCAGCGCCCGTAAAGACAAGATTCTCAAAGAACGTGACGTCAACGATAAGCTCGGCTTTGCTCCGGTCCGCATCACGGATTTCATCGCATTGGCCGGCGACAAATCAGACAATATCCCCGGGGTACAGGGGATCGGCCAAGTCACGGCGACCAAACTGATCAAAAGCTATGGAAAACTGGAAGACATTTACGACCACATTGACGAAGTCCGCCCGGATAAGGTGCGGCAAAAGCTTGAGGCGCAACGGGACATGGCCTTCCTGAGCAAAGAACTGGCTGTGTTGGAAAAGAATGTCCCGCTGGCATTCGATCTCGACGACCTCAAGGTCGGCGATGCCGACCGGGGAACCCTGCACGAAATCTTCAAGCGGATGGAATTCCGGCGGCTCGCCGAGGAATACGGCGACACGCGGGCTGCCGACATCGAGGTCGAGGTCCGTACGCTGAAAAGCGATAAGGATGTCCAGGAACTGGTTGCCGCTGTGCGCCGGTCCGGACATTTTTCCTATCTCAATGACGAACCGGACGACACGATGTTCGGGCAGCTGACCGTGGGAGTCGGCGAGGATACCGTCTATATCGTCGGTCACGACCGACTCGGACAACTGCGGGAATTGTGGGAAGACCCCGCCGTCACAAAAATTACGCATAACAGCAAGGAGATGTTCAAGTTCCTGGCGCGCCAGGGAATTGAATCCGCCGGGGAAACCTTTGATACTTTATTGGCCGGCTATCTGTTGGCTTTGAATAATGCTCCGGCTTCGCCGCGCGAGTTGGCATGGACGTACTTTCATATCTCCTTACGCGGCGATCAGCTCGAATACAAGGAAGCGGCATTATTGTGCCGGCTATTTCCGGCGTTGCGGGAGCGACTCGAAGCCGAAGGCCTGCTTTCGCTATACCGCGACATCGAAGTACCCCTGTCGCGTGTCCTGTTCCTTATGGAGACTACGGGTGTCCGCCTCGATGATCAACTGCTGCGGAAGCTGTCCGCGGATTGCCAAAAGAAGATCGAGACGTTGACCGCGCGCCTGTTCGAGATGGCCGGTGAGGAATTCAATGTGAATTCGCCCAAACAGCTTGGCGTGATTCTCTTTGAGAAGCTGGAACTGCCGGTGATCAAACGCACCAAGACCGGCTACTCCACGGATGAAGGAGTGCTGGTCAAACTCAGCGAGATGCATGAATTCCCGTCACTGATCCTCGAGTACCGGCAACTGTCCAAATTGAAATCCACCTATTTGGATGCGCTGCCCAAGCTGGTGGATCCGGTCACCCGCCGTATTCACGCCGAATTCAATCAGATCGGCGCCGAGACCGGCCGGTTGAGTTCGCGGCATCCCAACTTGCAGAATATTCCGATCCGGACCGAGCTGGGCCGGCAGGTTCGCCGGGCGATTGTCCCATCCGAAGGGATGACGCTTTTGGCGGCCGATTATTCGCAGATCGAGCTGCGCATTCTGGCGCACCTGTCAGGAGACGATACCCTGCTGAAGGCCTTTCAGGAAGATCAGGACATCCACCGTTACACCGCGTCATTGATCTTTGATGTCGCCCCGGAAGAGGTGGATTATCCGAAACGTGACACCGCCAAGCGGGTCAACTTCGGAATCGTCTACGGCATGAGCGGATTCGGTCTGTCCAAGGACCTCGGGATTTCCCAGCCCGAGGCGCAGGAATTTATCGACCGGTACTTCGAGCGTTATCCGAAGGTCAAAGATTTTATGGATGAGCAGAAGAAGATATGCAAGGAACGCGGATATGTGGAGACCATACTTCACCGGCGGCGCTACATCCCGGAGATCGGCAGTAAGAATCCGGCGGTGCGGCAATTTGCCGAACGCCAGGCGATCAATACGCCGGTGCAGGGCTCGGCCGCAGATCTGATGAAGTTGGCCATGATTAAGGTGCAGGAGCAGATCGAAGCGCGTGCCTGGTCGTCCCGCATGCTGATCACCGTACATGACGAACTGGTATTCGACGTGGACCCGGCGGAACAGGATGAGCTTATCGCCATGGTGCGTGAGACGATGGAACACACCATCGAACTGGCGGTCCCGGTCAAAATCGATATGAAGAGCGGACCCAATTGGCTCGATATGGATCCGGTCAGCGAGGTGCGCGCATGAAGGTGCTGTTCTGTTCATCGGAAGTCTTTCCCTTTGCCAAGACCGGCGGTCTGGCGGATGTGTGCGGAACGCTCCCCCCCGAGATCGCCCAGTGCGGCGCCGAAGTCAAGGTGATCATGCCGTTGTACCGTGAGGTCCGCAAAAAGACCAAGAATCTGGAAGAGATCGATGAAACAGTTTCACGGGCCATGTTGAGCGACGACGTGGAAATTCTGTTTGTACGCAATGATGACTACTATGACCGGGCCGGTTTGTACGGCGATGAAAACGGTGACTTTCCCGACAATTTAATGCGCTTTCAATTCTTCAACCGGCAGGTTCTGAAGACCCTAAAGATGCTCGACTGGCAGGCGGACATCATCCACTGCCACGATTGGCATGCCGCGCTGATCCCTGTCTATCTGAAGACCAAACACAAAGATGACAAGTTTTTCCGCGACACCAAGACCGTCCTGACGATTCACAACTTGGCGTTTCAGGGGTTGTTCCCCAAGGATCAGTACCCGTTGCTCGGACTTCCGGACGACTTGTACAGCGAAGAGGGATTTCAATACTACGATCAGATCAACCTGCTGAAGGCGGGCATCATCTACAGCGATGAGGTCACCACGGTGTCTCCGCAATATGCCACCGAGATCCAGACAGAGGAATACGGCTGCGGACTCGACGGTGTCATTCAAAAGTATCGCAAAGGGGTCGTGGGGATCCTTAACGGGCTGGATTACCACTACTGGAATCCGGCCAAGGACCCGTTCATCGCCAAGCATTATGACCGCGACAGCGTCATATCCGGCAAGGCGGAGACCAAGGCGGTTTTACAGCGGGAAATGGGCTTGCCGGTCGATATCGACCGGCCGGTATTCGGCTATGTCGGGCGGTTGTCACATCAGAAGGGAATGGACCTGGTCGTCGACGCGTTAAGCGCCTTGCAGGGTGATGATGTCCAGGTCGTCATCCAGGGATTGGGTACTCAGCAATATCAGGATGAACTTTCCGAGCTGCGCAACGAGATGCCGGACCGGCTGGGCATTTGTTTTTCGTACAACGAACGGCTGGCACACACCATTTACGCCGGCAGCGACTGGTTCTTGATGCCGTCGAACTTTGAACCGTGCGGACTGGCGCAGATGATCAGCATGCATTACGGCACGCCGCCGATTGTGTACCGCACCGGCGGGCTGGCGGATACCGTGGAATCGTTTCAGCTCGATGAGGCCAACGGCAACGGGCTGGTTTTTCAGGAATACACCACCGACGCGCTGTTGCAGGCCGTGCGGCTGGCGGAAGAAATTTTCCGGGACAAACGCCAGTATTTCAGTCTGGTCGCCAACGCGATGCATACATTGTTTCCGTGGCGTGAGTCCGCTATGAAATACTTTGAACTCTACCGATGCCTACGCTTGGAATCACAGGAGGTTTAGCCAGCGGCAAGAGCACCGCGGCCGAGGCCTTTGCCGGATTGGGGGCGGATGTCATCGACGCCGACCGGATCGCGCATCAGCTGATCGGCGGCGGTGGGCCGTGCGTGGATGAGATCCGGCGGATATTCGGAGACCAGGTGATTTCCGGCGGGGCCGTGAACCGGCCGGCCTTGGCCAGGGTCGTTTTTGCCGACCGCGCCGAACTCAGCAAACTGGAAGCGATCGTTCATCCGGAGGTCCGTCGCGTGATGCAGTCCCGGATCGATGAAATCAGAAAATCCGATCCGGACAAAGTGATCGTTATCGATATCCCGCTGTTGTTTGAAGCGGGTATGGAGGACATGGTCGACATCAGCATCGTCGTCCGCTGTGAGGAGCGGCAACAACTCGCACGGGCCACCGAAGCGCTCAAAATCGCAAAGCAGGACGCTTTGTTAAGGATTCAATCGCAGATGCCCCTGAAGGAAAAGGAACAACGGGCGGATATCGTGATTGACAATACAGGCAGTAAACTAGAATTGACAAAAGAGGTCAAACGAATATGGCAAAAAGTTCAATCAACTCAAGGACGGTAAAAGGGGGGGGCCGAGACATGGCTAAGACGGCGCAATCGAAGGATAAAGGCACAGCAGGCAAAAAGCCGGCCAAAGGTAAGAACGGCAGCGGAGCCGATGGTGAACTCGAGAACGGGGCACACGAGGACGTCATCGAGAGCGGCGACAACATCGATATCACCCGGTTGAAGGAGATGAAGATGTCGGAGCTCAGCAAGATCGCGAAGGAGCTGGATATCACCGGAACCAGCGGTTTGAAGAAGCAAGATCTGATTTTCAACATCCTGCAGGCGCAGGCGGAGAAGGAAGGACAGATGTTCGGCGGGGGGACGCTGGAAATCCTTTCGGAAGGTTTCGGCTTTTTGCGTAGCGCGAACTACAACTACCTGCCGTGTCCGGACGATATCTATATCTCACCGTCGCAGATCCGCCGGTTCGATTTGAAAACCGGTGACAGCGTCAGTGGACACATCCGTCCGCCGAAGGAAGGGGAAAAGTATTTTGCCCTGCTGAAGGTGGAAGCGGTCAATTTCGAGAATCCGGAGAAGTGCAAGGACAAGATCTTCTTCGACAATCTCACCCCGCTTTATCCCAAGGACCGGATCCTTCTTGAGACGTCCCAGAAGGATATTTCAACCCGGATTATGGATATGCTCACGCCGCTGGGCAAGGGCCAGCGCGCCCTGATCGTGGCGCCCCCGTTCAGCGGGAAAACGGTGCTTTTACAAAAAGTCGCCAATTCGATTATGCAGAACCAGCCGGATGTCATCCTGATCGTTTTGCTTATCGACGAACGCCCGGAGGAAGTTACGGACATGCAGCGCAACGTCAAGGGTGAAGTTATCGCCTCAACCTTCGACGAACCGGCCGAGCGTCACGTGCAGGTGGCGGAAATGGTGCTGGAAAAGGCCAAACGGCTGGTGGAGCACCAGCGTGACGTCATCATCCTGCTGGACAGTATTACGCGTCTGGCGCGTGCTTACAACACGGTGGTGCCGCACTCCGGGAAAATCCTCTCCGGCGGGGTCGACTCCAACGCCTTGCACAAGCCCAAACGCTTTTTCGGGGCGGCGCGCGCCGTGGAAGAAGGTGGCAGCCTTACGGTTATTGCCACCGCCTTGGTTGAGACCGGCAGCCGGATGGATGAGGTCATCTTTGAGGAATTCAAGGGGACGGGTAATATGGAGCTGCAACTCGACCGTAATCTGTTCCAGCGCCGTATCTATCCGGCGATCGATATCAAGCGTTCCAACACCCGTCACGAGGAATACCTGATTCCGGAAGACGATCTGCAGCGGATCTGGCTGTTGCGCAAGGCGATCAATGACCTGAATTCCGCTGAGGCCATGGAGCTGCTGATCGACCGGATCGGCAAGTACAAGTCCAACAGGGAATTTCTCGACAATCTCAACAATATGTAGGGATTATATTCAAGTCATTGGTATACAACAGTTTGCGGCATATTAACGGGGTGGAGAAAAATTGTACAATTTTAAATTTGTGCTATAATTGGTCTTTCCAATTAAATAGCCAGCTGCCCGCTGCTGCGATTAAACGAGGAGAAATGCGATGAAGAGCGATATCCATCCTGAATACCATAACACCACGATCACATGCGTGTGCGGAAATGTCGTGCAGACACGATCGACCGTGCAGAATATCCGCGTGGAGATCTGTTCAAGCTGCCATCCGTTCTTTACCGGTGAAAAGAAATTCGTCGACACCACCGGTCGGATCGAACGCTTCCGGAAACGTTACAAGAAGAAGTAAACCTTTGGGGCCGCATGTTTTGCGGCCCTTAGTGTTTTTTGTCAATGGACCCCGATAAATTCGATCAACTGGAAGCGCGCTTCGTCGAACTGGAAAATCTCCTTGCCGATCAGGATGTTATCGCGGATCAGAACCAGTACCAGAAACTCGCCAAAGAGTATTCCGACATCACCCCGACCGTCACCGTTTACCGGGAATACCAGGATGTGTCCCGCCAGATTGCCGATACCGAGAAGCTACTCACCGAAAAACACGATGCCGAATTCGAAGAGCTGGCCAAGGCCGAGCTTGCGGAACAGACTGCCGAAAAATCACGTCTGGAGCAACAACTCGCGGACCTAACGAATCCCCGGAAACAGGAGCAAAACCGCGACCTTATCCTGGAGATCCGCGCCGGCACCGGCGGTGAGGAGGCGAGCCTGTTTGCCGCCGACCTCTACCGGATGTACACAAAGTATTGTGACAAGAAGGGATGGCGATTGGATCCCATCAGTTCCAATCCGTCCGAGACCGGCGGCTTCAAGGAAGTTATTTTCAGTATCAGTGGCGTGGGCGCCGAGAAACATTTAAAATGGGAAAGTGGCGCGCACCGGGTTCAACGTGTTCCGGCAACCGAGGCGTCCGGACGCATTCACACCTCAGCCGCCACGGTCGCCGTACTCTTCGAGCCGGAAGAGGTTGAGGTCGAGATCGATCCCGGTGATTTGCGGATCGATATCTTCCGGTCCTCCGGACCCGGCGGGCAGAGTGTTAACACCACCGACTCGGCGGTACGCATCACTCACATGCCCACCGGTGTGGTGGTCCAGTGCCAGGACGAACGTTCACAACTGAAAAATAAGAACAAGGCGATGCGCGTTCTGCGCGCCCGTTTGCTCGACAAAATCCGTTTGGAGACGATGGAACAGGAATCGCAGGACCGCAAGCTGAAAGTCGGCAGTGGCGACCGCAGTGAGAAGATTCGCACCTATAATTATCCGGACCGCCGGGTCACGGATCACCGCATCGGATTTACGACCCACAAATTATCGATGGTGCTGGACGGGGAACTTGATGAGTTGACCGAAGCCCTGATCAAGGCCGAACAAGAGGACTCCATGAATGAATGAGCAAGAACAGATGCTGACCTCGGTAATGAATTGCCGGCGCGTTGATCTCTACGTCGATAAGAAGGAGATGACGCCTGTACAGGAACGGCAGTACGCGCGCATGCTTAAGCGCCGTCAGCAAGGCGAGCCGCTGCAATATATCATCGGCCATTGCGAGTTCCTGAATACGAAACTCTTCGTGAATGAGCATGTGCTGATCCCCCGGCCTGAAACGGAACTCCTGGTGGAAATGGCGGTTCAAAAGTTGCGCATGACCACCCGGCGGCCGTTACGCATCCTTGATTTGGGGACCGGTTCGGGGAATATCGCCATTGCGATCGCCAAACGGATTTACGAATGCCACGTCGATGCTATTGATATATCCCGCGAGGCGATCATGGTCGCACGGCACAATGCCGAAAAGAATTTCGTCCAAAAGAAAACCACCTTTATTTGGTGCGATATGTTTAACTGGCTTGGCCTGGACGAAGATCTGATAAAACCTTATGATATGATCATATCCAACCCCCCGTATATTCCTTCGGCCGATGTGGCCGGTTTGCCGGCCGACGTGCAACGGGAGCCGCACATTGCACTCGACGGGGGAGTCGACGGGCTGGCTTACTACCGCGGCATCATTGCCGCCGCCGGCAAGTTCCTGAAGCCGGACGGTTATCTCATGCTCGAGATCGGCGAGGAACAAAGCGCCGCGTTAAAGGCCGTCTTTAAGCAGTACTCCGATTTTCAGAAAGTGTTTGTGTTCCGCGACTACACCGACGCCGACCGGTTCCTGTGCGCCCAGTACGTCCCGGACACGACCGCAAACAATTAACGTCCCCGCATCCCGGAATTATGGATAAACTCGTAATAGAAGGCGGGCACCCTCTGCAAGGAGAGGTGACCATCAGCGGCTCCAAGAATGCCGCACTTCCGATCATCGCCGCCACCTTGTTGACCGACGAAAAATGCGTGTTGCGCAACATTCCCAATTTGCGCGACACCAATACCATGCTCAAGCTGATGGAATCCTTGGGCAAGGTCGTTGAGTACAAAGACAACACGGTCACGATCACTTCATCGGGTAAAATCAATCCTTTCGCGGATTACAACCTGGTATCGACCATGCGCGGCACCTTCTGTGTGCTGGGGCCGCTGCTGGCCAAAGTCGGTCGCGCCAAGGTTTCGTTGCCGGGCGGATGTGTCATCGGGATCCGGCCGGTCGACCTGCACGTGAAGGGATTGAAAAAGCTTGGGGCCAAGATGGACATCGCCGGCGGTTATGTGATCGCCAAGGCGAACCGGCTGCAGGGGCGGCGCGTATATCTCGGCGGGGTTTTCGGGTCTTCGGTGCTGGCTACCGCCAACGTGTTGATGGCGGCCGTGCTGGCCGAGGGAGAGACCGTGATCGAGTTTGCGGCCTGCGAGCCGGAGATCGAAGACCTCTCATGCATGCTCAACAAAATGGGCGCGAATATCAAGGGCGTCGGCAGCGCCCGGCTGATCGTCACCGGAGTCAAGGAGCTGAAGGGCGTTAACTATAAGGTGATCCCCGACCGTATTGAAGCCGGGACATACATATTGCTCAACGCCGCCACCCGCGGGAACATTACCCTCAAGGGAGCGGAGTCGGCCCATTTGATGGCGCTCGATGACAAGCTTGAAGAGGTGGGCGTGCAGATGATCCAGGAGGGCGATTGCATCCGCTGCAAGCAGCTGCGCAAACTCCATCCGGTAAGCATTACCACTTATCCGTATCCCGGTTTTCCCACCGACTTGCAGGCTCAGTTTATGTCCCTGATGGCCATGGTCGAAGGGGTCAGCGTGATTACCGACAAAGTTTATCCCGACCGCTTTATCCACATCGCCGAGCTCAACCGGATGGGCGCGAACATCCGACGTGAGGGAACCAACGCGATCGTGCAGGGGACCAAGCAGCTGCGCGGCGCGCCGGTGATGGCCTCGGACCTGCGGGCATCCGCCGCTCTGGTTATCGCGGGTCTGGCCGCGCGGGGGACAACCGAGATAAACCGGATCTATCACCTCGAACGGGGTTATGAAAAACTGACAGAGAAGCTGACGGCCCTGGGAGCCAAAATCACCCGCGAGAAAGCCTGACCATGATATTGATGATCGACAATTACGACAGCTTTACTTATAACCTCGTCCAGTATTTCGGCGAACTGGGCGCGGATCTGAAGGTGTACCGCAACGACGCCTTGACGGTCGACGATATCCGCCGCATGGGGCCACAGAAGATCGTCATTTCGCCGGGGCCGAGTAATCCGGACCACGCTGGCATTTCGCTCGATGTGATCCAGCATTTCAAAGGTCAGGTCCCTATTTTCGGAGTGTGCCTCGGCCACCAATGCCTGGGACAGGCCTTCGGTGGAAAAATCGTGCGCGCGGGCAAACTGATGCACGGTAAGACTTCCCAGATCCGGCACAACGGTAAAGACATTTTTAAAGACGTGGCCAATCCGTTTGAGGCGACGCGGTATCATTCCCTGGTCATCGAGCGCAAATCTATCCCGGCCTGTTTCGAGATTACCGCAGAGAGCGAAGACAATGAGATTATGGGCGTGCGTCACCGCGAATTACCGCTGTGGGGCGTTCAATTCCATCCCGAGTCGATTCTGACCACCGAAGGAAAAAAGCTGCTCGACAACTTTCTCAATTTGTAAGGGGCTTTCCGTGCGCCGTTATCTGGACAAACTGCACAGCAAGGAGAATTTGACCGAATCCGAAATGGAGGAGGTTATGGATACCATCATGTCCGGTGAGGCGATTAAAGAAGAGGTCGCCAGTTTTCTGATAGCCCTGCGGGAAAAAGGGCCGACCGTGGCTGAAATCACCGGCGCGGCGCGCATCATGCGCCGCTTTGTCG
The DNA here is from genome assembly GCA_020429915.1 of Candidatus Omnitrophota bacterium. Classification (GTDB taxonomy): domain Bacteria; phylum Omnitrophota; class Gorgyraeia; order Zapsychrales; family Zapsychraceae; genus JAGOSC01. The sequence goes on from JAGQKV010000001.1 coordinate 86,776, forward strand.
TCGGGATCAAATCCGATCATAAGGTTGTCCTCGACACCTGCGGCACCGGCGGCGACAAGTCAGGGACATTCAACATATCCACCTGCACCGCGTTTGTGGTGGCCGGCGCCGGCGTGGCGGTGGCAAAGCACGGCAACCGTTCGGTGTCCAGCAAATGCGGGTCCGCCGACATTCTGGAAGGTTTGGGTGTCAACCTCGACATTCCGGCCGAACGTGTCGAGCAGTGCCTTAATGATGTCGGCATCGCCTTTCTTTTTGCGCAACGGCATCACCCGGCCATGAAGAATGTGGCGGCGATCCGCAAAGAACTCGGGGTGGAGACCATCTTTAATGTGCTGGGTCCGTTGACCAATCCCGCGCAGGCCACGCATCAGATGATCGGCGTCTACCATCGCCGGCTGGTGGAGCCCATGGCCAGGGTATTGAGCAACCTAGGCCTCAGGAGGGCCCTGGTCGTGCACGGCAGCGACGGACTGGATGAAATCACCACCACCGGTCCGACACACTTTTGTGAGTATAACGGCGAGGACTTGTTATCCTACGATATCTCGCCCGAGGAGATCGGATTGCCGGTGGCTTCCCCGGAAGATCTGAAGGGGGGAAACCTTGATGAAAACCTGCGCATATTCAGCGCCATCCTGGACGGAGAACAGGGCCCTCGGCGCGATATCGTGCTGTTGAACGCGGCGTATGCCCTGTATCTCAGCGAGAAGGTCACCAGTATCGAGGACGGTTTGCGGTTGGCGGCCGCATCCGTCGACGACGGCAGGGCTCGCGCCAAGCTCGAAGCGTTGAAAGAATTCACCCATGCCGAATGATTTTCTCACCCGTATTATCGATTACAAACGGGAACTGATCGCGCAGAAAAGCGATTACTACCGCGCCCTGCGGGACAAGATCGAAGGGACGGACATCACCCCATATCGTGTCTTTCAGAAGGCGTTGGAAGGACGTGATCGGATCAGCCTCATTGCCGAGATTAAAAAGGCATCTCCGTCGCTGGGGGTAATCCGCGAGGAGTTCGACATCTTAAAGATCGCCAGCGCATACCGTGATCATCACGCCGCGGCCGTGTCCGTATTGACCGAAGACAAGTGGTTTCTCGGCAAGCCGGAATACATCCGCCGGGTCAGCGAGCATACCCGGCTGCCGATCCTGATGAAAGATTTCTTTATAGACGTCAACCAGGTGTTTGAGGCCTTCGCGCACGGGGCCAGCGCGATCCTGCTGATTGCGGCCGTGCTTACCGACGAGCGGATGGTCGAACTGAAGCGTGCCGCCGATGACCTCGATCTGGATTGCTTGGTCGAGATCCATGATGAAGCGGAGCTGCGGCGGGTGCTCAAACTGGATATGCCGATTATCGGTATCAACAACCGCAACCTGCACACCTTTGAAGTGACGCTCGATACCTGCCGCCGGCTGATACCGATGATTCCGGAGGACAGGATCGTCGTGGCTGAAAGCGGGATCAAGTCCCACAAAGATGTCCGCGAACTGCATCAGCTCGGCGCGCGGGCGGTCCTGATCGGGGAAACGTTTATGCGTGCGCCGGATATCGGAGCGAAGGTCGATGAATTGATGGGAGCAGAATCATGATGAAGGTCAAGATTTGCGGCATCACGAACCACGAAGATGCCCAGAAGGCGATGTACTACGGCGCCTATGCCGCCGGATTTATTTTTCACAAGAAGAGTCCGCGCTATGTCAGTCCAAGCAAGGCGCGCAAACTGATTGAGGCCCTGCCGCCGTTTATCGTGCCGGTGGGCGTGTTCGTGGATTTGAAGGAAAAGGCGGTGCGCGATATCTGCCAGTTCACCCGGATCCGCACCGTGCAGTTTCACGGTGAGGAAACGCCGCTGTACTGCAAACGCTTCACCGACTACAAGATCATCAAGGCCTTCCGGGTCAACGACATGTTCGACCCGGTCGGCGTCCGCAAGTACAAGGTTGACGCCTATCTGTTCGACACCTACCAGGAGAACGTGATCGGAGGCACGGGCAAGACCTTTAATTGGGAAGTCCTCAAGGGCCACAAATTCGAGAAGCCCGTCATCCTCTCCGGCGGTCTCACCGCGGAGAATGTGGCCGATGCCATCGGCTCGGTCAACCCCTACGCGGTCGACGTCTCCAGCGGGGTGGAGAAAACCCCCGGAATCAAAGACCCCCGCAAGATCCGCGAATTCATGAAAGCCGCTTTGATCTAGCCGTCTCAGGTTCACCGTGGAGGAGGCGGGATCGATCCCACCGCGGGGGAGGTCCGGCCCTGATAGGTCCCCCGTCCGGCAAATAGTTACCCGAAGGATGCCGCACCCGGGCCCAACCGGCGAAAATGTCCTATCCCGGACACACCCGGACATAAACCTGTGACTGGTTCAAAAGTCTTTATTTTACAATGGATTATCTCTTTGTGGCTGGTCGGGGTGTGTGGTATCCTTAAAAAAGCCGATAAAGGTAAACCCGGGGAAACCCGGGGACTCCCGGATTTATGAGGTCCGGGACCAAGGGCATGCCTGGACTCTTGGACAAAACCACAGACCTAAGGTGTTTGCGACCATAAGGCCCGATCAGGCCGCCGGCCGGGGCAAAACAGACTGGTAGAGAGGTCAAGGACGCGATGGTGGCTGGGTTGCCGAAGTGCGGTGAGGGAGACATCCTCGCCTTTATCGGCTATTTTTCCCCTTTTCGGGTGATTTCCCGGACCGGGGATTTCTTTTGGGCAGCCACATTTTATTTGCCATCAGTATATATATCAATTATACTAATTTTATCCAATTCCCCTCCGTAACCGCTCTTAAATCCCCTTAAAACCATGTTTAGAAAATTTCACCATCGGCGCGTCCGTGCATGCGCCGTTTATTTTATTTGGTTCCTGACCCTGAGTCTGGTGCCGGGTCCGGTTGCGGCTTCCGTGCCGGCCGATGAGCTGTTGCCTATGCCCGATCCCGGAGTCATGGTTCATCGCAGCACTTCGTACGCTCCGGCCATGATGAACGGCGTAACGATTCATCCGGACAGGCCATTTCATTTTGATTTCGTCATCGACAAAGGAGAATCCGCCTCCCAAGATGAGTCATTCCGTAATGAGTCCATGCGGCTGGTCCGTTATTTCCTGGCCTCATTGACCGTCCCGGAACAGGACCTGTGGGTCAATCTCTCACCCGAGGAAGCGGACCGTACCATCCCGCCCGAATTCGCGCAGACCGACATGGGGCGCGACCTTCTTCTGCAGGACTATCTGCTAAAACAATTCACCGCCTCGTTGATGTACCCCGACAAGGAAACCGGACAGGATTTCTGGCGGCGCGTGCACCGCCGTGCGCAGCAATTGTTCGGGACGACCGATGTGCCGGTCAACACCTTCAACAAGGTGTGGATCGTGCCGCAGGCCGCGGTCGTCTATCAAAACGGCAACTCGGCCTACGTGGTGGAAAGCACTTTAAAGGTCATGATGGAAGAGGACTATCAGGCTGCAGCCGCAGGGCAGCCTTCGCCGCCGTTGCCCGCGGACCGATTTGCCGATGAGATTGTTCGCGACGTGCTGATCCCGGAGATCGAATATGAAGTGAATCACGGCAAACAGTTTGCCCGCCTGCGGCAGATCTATCACACGCTGATCCTGGCGACGTGGTACAAGGAGAATATCCGCGCGTCGTTCGTTAACGAGATGTACTCCAACCGCAATAAAATCGCCGGGATCGATATCAGTGATAAGGACTCGAAGGAAGAGATTTACGCGGCTTACTTGGCCGCCTTCCGTCGCGGGGTCTACAACATGATCCGGGAGGATTACGATCCCTACAGCCGGCGCATGATCCCCCGCAACTATTTCTCCGGCGGAATGAACATTAAACCCGTGGTGACCGTCACCGAATCGGCCGCCGCCCTGCCGCAGGGGGGTGATATGGCCCTGCTCGCGGTGAAACTGGATCCCATGAACAACGGCCGGATCGTGAATGTTGCCGAAGCCGCTGGGGACCAGGCACTGTTGAGCGAACAGCTCGATCCGGACGAACGCCGCCGCTACATCCGGTCCTTAATCAACCGGCGGGTAACGCGCCCGGAACCCGAGGAATTGGAGGGCATCGGTCCCCGGGAAATCGCCTTGGCCGCCCGCGGCCTCGCGGCACCGGTCAATCCCATCAGGGACTACACGCGGCTGCATGAATTGGCTCTTCCGCTGCTAAAGGCCAAGCTCAACGCGGTGCTGCGCCGGCATGCGGCTGAGCAACCGACATATGTGGTCCTGGCACGGGACGGTGATATGCTTTACGACATGCTCAGGCTCATGGACCCGAACGCGGCCGCCCAAGGCCGGATCAAGCTGATCAACATCAGCCTGCGGCAAAGCGAACGGATTGTCGATCCCGGAAGTCCGTTTTTTGACGCTGAACAGGCCGCTTCCATGCGGGCCTTTTTGCGCCAGGAAGGTGTGGGGACGGATGATTTGCAGTCGGGGAAATTTGTCTTTATCGACAGCGCCTACAAAGGGTCCATCTTTGATACCATCCTGCGTCTCAATAATCTCAAGCCGGAGGATGTGTCCGGTCGCGTAACCGGTTACCTTGTGTTTCGTGACGATGCCCGGTCCGCTTACACCGAAATGCCCGATATTTCCCCGAACGAAGCGATGGACGCGCTGACCGGTCTGGCCGCGGTCTTCGATCGCAGCCTGCAGGATCTGATGCCCGGATTCGTCAAAGAGCAATGGGCGTCGTTGAGTCTCCAGCGGCGGTTGAATTTTATGCTGGCTCTGTACTTGCAGGTGCAACCGAAGTTCCTGCGGAATGCCAACGCGGTCGAGTATATCGATGGCCGCTGGTATTCCCTGAACAGGGCGTACGAAAGTTATTTTCAAGATTTGGAACCGCTGGACGAATTGACCTTTCATAATCCGCATCAGATGGACCCGGTTGCCGCGCTGCAGTTGCAGGCGATGACCGCCGGATATTTCCGTGAACAACAGCCGGGTGACGCTGCGATCCTGGTCCATGCAGGCGGGCGGATCAGTTTCGACGGTCCATATTTGGAGCCGGCGTTTCCGTTCTACGCGATGCGTCACGGCGAGACGCCGGCCAATGCCCGCAATATATTTCAAGGTTCCACCGACGATCCGAAGTTGAATTATCTGTCCCCGAAGGGTCTGGAAGACGCGCGGAAGGGAGCGCAAACCCTGTACGATCAGATCGCCCCGCTTCTCAGACGCGGGAAAAAGGTCCTGCTGCTGACCAGCGGGCTCACCCGGACCAAGCAAAGCCTGCAACCATTTCTGGACTTGATCGCCGCCAAGATTGCCGCCGGCGAGTTACCGGAGGACATCCGGTTGGAAGTCCGGGCGGATCCTGATCTGAATGAAATCAATTTCGGATCACTGAGCAATACCGATCCCGCGGATTACACCGCTGAACAGGCGGCGTTTGAACAGGCGTACCGCCGCGGCAAGAACGCGACGCTGCCCGCGCCCGGGGGGGAAAGTTACCTGGATCTCATCGAACGCGGCCTCAAATGGTTGGAGGGAATGAATAGCCGCTTTGCCGACGGGGAGACGGCGGTGGTGGTTTTCGGGCATGGAACGTTTCTCTCCACTTTGCAGATCCTGACCGGCATCAAGGATATGGCTGATGCGACCGGATATATCGACTGGATCAGCAACCGGCCGCGTAACGGAGAGGTCGTGACTTTCCGGCCCGATCAGGCGATTCTGACGGAGGCACCCGGCAGGGACGGCGTGGAGACTCTCACTATCCCGCGCTTTGAAGGCACTTACGCGGAAATCGGGCGCTTCTTTGTGTACTACCGTTCCGCCTTGCCGGCCGCGTTGAGCGGCGGGCAGACAGCTTCCCGCTGGGCGGATGAGGAAACGGTGGCAGCGGCCCGGTCGCGCGGCAAAGAAGTGATTTCACTGGCTGATTACTCCCGCTTTCGCAACCGGCCCGTGTATGAATCCGTCGAGGCGGATGAAGAGCCCGTCCGGGTTTGGGATCACACCCAAGCCGCTGTCGCGGCACTGCAGAGCGTTGATCTCAAGGGCAAGACGGTAGTGGAGCTGGGTGCCGGCGACGGGATTTTATCGGTGGTATCACTGCGTTTGGGGGCCCGCAAGGTCGTCGCCGTCGACGGCATGAACACCGCCGGATTGATTGAGATGAATATGGGTGAGAACGAGCCGGGCTTCGGCGACTACACCGGCAGGACCGAGTTTCGGCAGGCGCAGCTCTCGGATCTGCCTGTACCGGGGATACCCAAGATGAATTGGCGGATGCTGGAGACCGCCGATGTTGTGGTTATGAATCTGCCAACTAGCTTGCGTGACAGTATCTTGACCGGTCTCGTCGACATCAAGTCCGGTATCGATTTAAGCCTGGTGCAGACGCTGGTCCTGGCCGGCAGCTTTGAGGACGACCCGGCCGGGGAGTGGGATACCGCCGGTCACCGTACGTTACTGGAGGCGCTGGGTTTTCATCTGACACGAAAAATACGCGTTCCGCGGGACGACACCTTCGTGACGGCATTCGTCCTGGAACGTGATCCGCGGCGCAAGGATCGTCTTAACGGGCCCAAACGGACACAAACGTTGACCTACAACCGGCGGCACGAAGCTACAGAGACGTACCTTAATGAGGTGATGCAACTGGAATTCGGGCGCACGCAGCAGAGCTTTACCCGGTTTGTCGAAGTCGGACTCGGCGGTCAGTCCGCCGGACGGTGGGCCCCGACATTTGCCAATTGGTTTCATCGTTTGAACAAACTGCGCGGACGCCATCCCGCGGTGCCCGCGATTCATTTGCTGGGTATCGACCAGGAACCGAATATCGTGGACAACGTCAGTATGTATTACCGCAACCGACTTATCCGGCGTCCGCGGCCTGACGTTTCCGTCGACTTCGAGGTGGGGGATTTCAATACCCTGGCCGCCAAGGAACCCGGTTCCGCGGATGTGGTGCGGGTGATGAACGTCTTCACGCATTACACGAAGATAGAGGAACAGCAGGAATTTTTCGGGGCCGTAACCCGGGTGCTGCGCGAGGGCGGTCTCTTTTTGAGAGGGGACAACGGGTTGGCGACCCTGTGGAAGAAGCAGAACGGCGTGCTGGTCCCGCAATCTTTTCTCGTCGAACCGGTCTATTTGTTAAAGGATATCGGCCCGCATGACATCCGGCAGATCCCGGCTGCGGAGCTCTATGCCAATAACCCGGAGACACGGCAGCGGTTGGAGACGATCCGAACGGCGCTTAACAATGCCTCTGAGTTGGCCAGTGCCAACGGCCGCGCCCTGGACTTGAGGGCCTTATTCACCGATGAACAATCGAGTCGTTTCCATAAATTTGTGGCCCATTTTCGTGCGCAGTTGCCGGAGGATCTGGAATCCAAACTGACCGTGGGAACCGGCGGCCTGATCGTCGTTCCGTTGACGGTCGAAAGCGACCAGGCCATGGATGCGGAACCGGGTTCGGCTGAACATGATGAACTTATTCAGGAATCACGGATCAATGCCGCATCGGTTTATTCCTACGAGGACCGTTTGGACGGTATTGATGAGTACCTCGAATTAAACGTAACGGACAATCCGCATGCCCTCGGAGGTCACATAGTGGTGATCGGTTTCGGCAACAAAACCGAACAGGTGACGGCCGTGGCCGAGCGTTATCCTGCCGCGAAGGTGATGGGGATCGAATTTGACAGCGACAATGTGGCCGAAGTCGAAGCGGAAATCAAAGCGCATGTTCCGGATCATGTGGCCCAGCGCATCCGGTTGTTCGAGGCCGACGCACGCGATCTTCAGGCCCTGTTGCCGGACGACAGCGTGACGATGGTGATCTATCCCAAATCGCTCGACTATTTTGAACTGGCCAACTCGCGCAACGGCGGACGCAACGCGCAGGCTCTGCTGCGAAAGCTCCTCGATGAAGCCCGCCGGATCCTGGTCCCGGGCGGGATTTTTGTCGCGACCGGTAAACCGTTGACCGTAACCCATGCGTTCCTCAGCAGCGGCGGCTTCCGCGACGTGACGATCGACGCGTATGACGAAGAAGCGGTGATGGCGATCAAAGACACGGATGAAGCGATGGTCGCCGACGGAACCGGGCTGCCCGTCAATGATTTTGCGCTGGAGGAGACGATCGTGACCCTGAAAGAGCAGGGAGAGGACGCGGCCCAGCTGGCCGGCGAGAGTCCCGGGGGGATCGACTTGACCGGAGACCGGCTGCGCGTGGAGATTATTCGCGACGCGAAAGGGGCACTTCTCCCGTGGGAGGCGCAACCGATCCAACATATTCCGATCGACGGGATGGTTCCCGTCATTATCAACATTCAACCGGTCACCAACCTGCCGCTGCTGCTGGGCGCCCAGCCCAAGGATGCGCTGCCGCCGGACAGCCTGCCGCGCGACGAGCTCGGGCGCAAAGATGGCGAAGATATTTTTGATGGCGTCAAACCCGCTGTGTTATAATGCGGCATCATGGCCGAGCGATTTATCCGCACCTACACCAAGCTGGACCTGTCTCAGATTACCCCGCATTTGCTGATTTACGGTGATTTATCCGGAACCTGCGCCCAATGCCAGAAGATCGATGTCAAACTGAACGATCCGGTTTGTCCCGAGTGCAAGACTGAATTTAAGTACATCGCCTTCCGTAACATCAAATCCCATATGCCGAAACTGACCAAACTGCTGGCCCAGCGTCCGAGCGTGGTGATCATCGATCATGATGACTATAAGAGAGAGAAGGCGGCCTCCCAGGCCGAAGACTTTTTTAAGTGAGCATTGTCCTGTTGGTCGCCACCGCGATCGCCACCGCGATCGCCGGCGCGGTCGTCCTTATGAACAGGTCACAATCCCCCGGAGACACTCATGATTCGCCAGGACCGTCTGGTTAAACTCACGCAAAAACTGGTACGGTTTGATTCCTCCAATCCGCCGGGCCTGGAGCTCGATTGCGCCAAGTTTATTGAACAGGACATGCGTTCGCTTGGGCTGGAGGTCAGGACGGTCAGCTATGCCAAGAATCGACCGAACGTGATCGCCACCTTAAAGGGAACGGCGCCGCGGGCCAAGGCGCAGCGTGAGGCGTTGCTGCTGACACCGCACTTTGATACGGTGCCGGTCGGTGAAGGCTGGAAATTCAAACCGTTCGGCGGGGAAATCCGCGCCGGCAAGATATACGGCCGCGGGACCAGCGATGATAAAGGGAATGCGGCGGCATGCATGGAGGTTATGCGGTCCTTGGTCGAGGATGGGATCCGGCTGGAGCATGATGTGGTGATGGCCGCGACCGTAGACGAAGAATGCGGTTCGCATCTGGGCATTATCCCGCTGATTGAGAAAAAAGTGGTCCGCCCGAAGCTGGCGTTGGTGGTCGATTCGACCGAGTTCGACGCGGTCATTACTCAAAAGGGCGTGCTGTTTTTGCGAGCCCGGATTTTTGGCAAGAAGGCGCACAGCGCGTTCAACTGGCGCGGTGAAAGTGCGATCGAAACCGCGGCCCGCTGTATCACCCGCCTGACCAAGATCCGTTTTCCCTACAAACGTCACCGCCTGCTGCATGCACCGACAATCAATATGGGGGTTATCCACGGCGGGGACAAGGTCAATATGGTCGCCGACGTCTGCGAGTTCACCATCGATCACCGCTTTTGTCCGGGCACACCGTATCGGGAACCGCTGGGTCTGATCCGCGAGGCGATCGCCAAGGAGGCACGGAAATTCAAGCTGATCGTGGACG
>JAGQKV010000030.1 GCA_020429915.1 Candidatus Omnitrophota bacterium
TTGCACTTCGTTCTTGAACTCGTGAATATGGAGAAAGTACTCAGATTACCAGGTATTCTGAACCTCAACTAGAAAGTTGGCGTGTTCGAATGTTCATTGAATGGCGGGGGAATCAAACTCAAATTAAGATAGTTGGAAAAATCAAGATTTATACATACTATTTTCAACACGGACATAAACCGCCGGGCAACTGGTTGTTTCGCTAAAGGAGGAGGGTGAGAGAAGAATGAAGATTGTGGCCGGAATTTATTCCGAGGGATCTGATCAGTTCGCAGTCAAGCGAATCGTGCCTATCGTCGATGCTCTAAAGGTGTTCTTTGACGATAGGGTATATGGGAAGGAAATCAGCGAAATTCATGTGGGAATAAACTTGGTCGAAGACACAAATACCCCTATTACAGGCACAGATGTCTTGCGGCAAGGTAAGGCAATAAAATGCCCATTAGTACTGAATTCACGTGATTTGGAAAGTAGAGATTTTGCTGAATGCTACACCTTAGTAATCAAGAAATTAAGTGAGAGAATGAAAGAAGTTTCAGGAATACCAAGCTTGTCAGATTTTAAACTTAACAGCTTACAGGATGATTTACTTTGGCTAGGTGCTCATGTACCAGATAATATATCTAAACTAGCAAAGGCTAAGGAATCCACTAGTATAACTGGAAAAGAGAATGCATCCAGGCAACCAATCTCTATTGCAGAGAACGGTTTTTGGGATTTGATTTATCATAGTAAACAATTGCACCCAAGTAACTTAAGTAACCAAGCTCAAATGATTCTACAAACATTGAAGGGTATGAGGTCGGAAGACATTATTGGCTTTGAGATGAGGTTGCGACAACTTTTGTTAGCTGCAAATCATTACAACATTTTAGCAGCGCAAAAAATAGTGGAAGGAGACGTATCCGATGATAGCTTCTTATATTATAGATGTGCACTCATAATGTTAGGTAAAGAGATATTTTACGCATGTATGGATAATCCTGATGATTTTACCAAGGAGTTATATAGTATTGAGGGAGGAGCGGAAGAATTGTTAGAGTTAGCGGACCGTGCGATGAAAGAAAAATATGGCAGTGATATCCAAGATGTTGGCTTGCCTAGAGAAATTTGCAGTGAATTCATAGATTATGATTTTGGGGTGAACAAAATGCTTGGCGAGGATTGGAAAGAGGCAGATTTGCCAAGAAGATTCCCGAAACTATGGGCGATGAGGAGAACGGATCGCGTTGGATAGGAAAAATAGTGCATGTTTCATAAACAGTAAAGAATAAAAAGTGTAATGACCCTAGTTAAGCAAGCAAAATATTGTGTAGATCGAGCTCTTTGTTAATCCAGTTTTTGAAGAACTCCTCGGGTGTCTTGAACATCAGAGACTGATGCGGGAAGTCGGTGTTGTAATCCTTGATCCAGGTTTTGAGGTCATCCTGAAGATCGAAGGGATTGTCCCATTCGTTGATCCAGATAAAGTCCTCTTTGATGCGTCGGATGACGCGTTCGGTATCGGCGTTGCCCTTGGGATTCGACCAAGTGGTGAATATTTGTTTGATACCGGCCAACGAGCAGTTTAAGCGGAACCTGCCGCTGGTCGGCTGACAGCCGTTGTCCGAAAGCAGATGCAGATCTGCATCCCGCCATACTGCTTTCGCCACCGATAATATGTTTGCTCGGATATCCCCGCGCTGCGGCATGCCTGCGCTGTGTCCAGGCCTTTGCCAGTCTCCAGCTCAATATCCCGCAGGATCATCACGATTTCTTCGGCCTTGTACTTTTTCTTTCCCATTTTGATCTCCTTTTTGTTACCATGATTCTATCACAAAAAGTGGATCAACTTTTGGGGGCTAGGTCAAGAACTTTTAATCAAGCTGCTGCGCGACCAGGACAATCGGGCCAGAGTTAAAGAAAAAGCGGACGAGGTCCCTCAGGAAGTGAAGTTGATCAATCCGGGGGAGCGCTGGATGCTTTTCGTGGATATCATGCAATTGATCATTAAGGTGATTGTGGTCTTGGCGCTTCTGGGGGCGGCGTATTACTTTTTCTCCGGATGGCGTCCCCGGACCGCCGGTGTTCCGGCAACACCTGTCAACGAACCGATACATCCGCGGGCCGGCCGGATCGGACGGATCGTGGAGACCCGGTTTGCCCGGCCGTATGACCGGCTGGAGCAGCTTCTGGCGGAACGCAATCTGTTTGTTTCACCGGACACATTGTTCGTGGCCGACGGCGCCGGGCAGCAAAATTCCGCCCTCGACGATCTGCGGATCCGGCTGCGTCTGGTGGGTATCCTGCTTGACGACAAGCCGCAGGCCATGATTGAAGAATCCGGACAGCAGCGGACCCATATCGTGGGCATCCGGGATCAAGTGGCCGGGGCCACGGTGATCAGTATTGAAGAAAAGAAGATTATTCTGGAATATAACGGTGAACAACTGGAACTGTATCGCTAAACAAAGGCGAACGGGGCCGAAACAACGCAAAGGATGGAATGCCATGAAACTTATCGGATGCCTGATGCTACTTATAGTGCCGGGAATGATGACGACTGCTTACGCCCAACAGCTGGCGCAAATAACGACCCCCGTGGACGCGGCGCAAGCGTACCGGTCCGACGCGTACGAAGCGGTCATGATCGACCTGCTTGATATCAAGCAAATGGATGTCTCCGACGTGCTGCGGTTGCTGTCCCAAAAAAGCGGCAAGAATATTGTGGCCTCCCAGGGGGTCAACGGGCGCGTCACGATTTATCTTAAGGATAAAGAAGTGATGGAGGTGCTGGAAATCATCGCCGATGCGTACGGTTGGGCGCTGGAGGAACAGTCCGGAGTCATTAAAGTGATCACCGCCCAAGAATATATGCAGAAATACGAACACGCGTACGGCCGCAAGTTGTACACCCGTATTATCGAATTGGAACATGCCGAAACCGGAGACGTGGAGGCGGTCCTGGAAAAGCTTAAGAGCGATCAGGGCAAGATCGTCAGCGATGACAAAACAGGGACCCTCATACTCGTGGATTACCTGGCCAAGCTGGAAGAAATGGAGAAAATCGTCGGGCACATGGATGTCGCTACCGAGACCCAGACGTTTCAGCTGAGTTACGTGCATGCCGATGACATCGCCAAAAAGATCGCCGAGATCCTGACGCCGGCGCTGGGCACCATGCGTATCGACGAACGGCTCAACCGCCTTATTATTTCCGATAAACCCGCGCGTATCGCAGAGGTGAAGCAGCTTATCACCTACTTTGACCACCGCGGCAAGGAGGTCTCCGTGGATGCCAAGATCGTTCAGATCGTCCTGAACGATGAGTACAAGTTGGGCGTGGATTGGCAGGGTTTTGTGCGGGACCAGCACGATCTGACCTTTGTGGGAGATTTCGACGTGCTGTCCCCCGCGGAAAAAAGCGGCCGGGTGAGCATCGGTTCGATGGCAGCGGACCGGTATATGGCCACCGTCGAGGCCCTGGAAACGATCGGCAAGACGGATATTCTCTCAAGTCCCAGTATTACCACGATCAACAATGAGGAGGCCAAGATCCTCGTCGGGTCGACCGAACCGTACGTCACCACGACCACCACCACACCGGCCTCAGGCCCGAGTACGATCGCAGAAAGTGTCAATTTTATTGAGGTGGGTGTCAAGTTGTATGTCACTCCGACCATTCACGAAGACGACTATATTACGCTGAAAATCAAACCCGAGGTGAGTTCCGTAACAAGTACGCTCACCACCAGCAACAACAACACCATCCCGATCGTGGAGACCTCCGAAGCGGAGACGACGGTCCAGGTCAAAAACGGGATCACCATTCTCATCGGCGGCCTGATCAAGAATGAAACGATCAATACCGACCGCCAGATTCCGGTCTTCGGCGATCTGCCTGTCCTCGGACAATTTTTCAAGAGCACCAATAATCAGACGGTTAAGACCGAGACGGTTATCTTCCTGACGCCGCGCATTGTTCGCGGAGACGAAAACATCGATTTCGATCAACGCTACCAGGCCGTGAGTCTGAAGTAGGCGCGCCGTCCATGGTGAGAAGCCTTTCTCTATTATAGTGCGTGCTATTCGCTCCGCTCGGGCGTCTTTCCGCTAAACAGTCTTCGGCGGCGCCAATTTTATCCTATCCCTCCTACCGATATTTGCTACAATAGTCCCCAAACACCCTTCAGACCAGCAGGAATTTTCAGGAGATTGCCATGGGAAAAAGTGAGGACTTAAAAGCCCTCTTTCAAAAGAACCGTCAATGGGCGGATAACACTAAGAAACGGGACCCGCAGTTTTTTGAGAAGCTCGCGCAGCTTCAGGCGCCCAAGTTTATGTGGATCGGCTGCGCCGACAGCCGGGTGCCGGCCACCGAAATTACCGGCCTGCTGCCCGGAGAAATGTTCGTGCACCGGAACGTCGCCAATATCGTGGTGCACACGGATCTGAACTGTTTGTCGGTCCTGCAATTCGCCGTGGAAATCCTTAAGGTGGACCACGTCATCGTCTGCGGTCACTACGGATGCGGCGGGATCAAGGCCGTGTGCGACGCGGCACAGTTCGGTTTGATCGATAACTGGCTCATGCATGTGAAAGACGTCGAAAACAAACACGCTGTCGAATTAAAAAAGATCAAGAAAAAGGACGAACGCTTCAGTCGCCTGTGCGAACTGAATGTCATGGAGCAGGCGACCCATGTCTGCGAAACCACCGTCGTCCAAGACGCCTGGAAGAAAGGGCAGCAGCTCAGCGTACACGCCGTCATTTACGATATTCACGACGGACTGCTCAAGAAGCTGTGGTCGAAGGTGGGGCCCAAGTAATTTCGGGGACGTCTCCGTTTGATCATGGTGGTGAGTGCTGTGTGATGAGTGATGATACAGGTGATGTTGAGAACATAATGTCTCTACTCGCCTAATACGATCATCACCCAGCACACATCACCCCAAGCGCCTCCTGACAACATCACCCATCATTTTTCTCTTCCCCAGGACGCCCACTTTTTCCCCGTTTCTTCCTGCCTTAAGCGCATGATCCGCCAGGTCATTGCCATTATCCCACCGATCAGTCCCGCCGACGCGACCACGACCACCACCATGACGGCGCGCAACACCGGCTGATGGCGCTTCAGGATCTCAAGTTCCTCCAGCCAGATGGTTTCACAGACATTGTCGTCGCGGGTGAAACTCGAGATGCGCAGGACTTGGCCCCGGTGCGCGTAGCCCACCAGTTTACCCCTGATGCGGATCTGATCGCCTGTGCGTACGCTGCCCAAGCGGCGGCGCAGTTTGGGGTCATTGGTCAGGATGTGATTGTGCGCGAGCTGATTCCCGCGGTATTTGCGGGCGGCGACCGATGCCCGGCCCTCCTTGTAGCGCGGAAAGCACGTGTACGCCCCCTGGTAAAAGTTCATGTCCTTGTAAACTTCCGAAGCGACATTGTCTCCCCAGATTACGCACAGGTCACTCACATTCAACATGTCGCGCCAGCGGAACAGCTGCAGGACGGGTTTGAGTGTGAGCTTGTTGTTGGTGGAGACCACCATCGCGGATTGATCGTAGTCGAAGAAGGTGGTGACGAGGTAGGATTTGCCGTCGCTGTCGACGGAGAATTGACGCGGCGTCACCGGCGTCTGCCGCGGTTCACGGAAGACTTCCGGCCGCATCGCGGAGGCGTCGGGATCGGCCTTGCGCAACTGTGCGGCGAAGAGCAGGAATCCGGCGGAGATGACGACCCCCGCGGCGCAACGTGACCGCACCCGGCGCAGGTGCGCGAGGTAAGCCGTCCGGTCCCGGGATGTCCGCAATCGATTTTGGGCGCTCATTTATCTCCCGCAAAAAGTCCGGCACAACCAAAGAGGATCGCGACAGCGGCTGCCGCGCCCGTCCCGGAGGCCTTTCCGCAATCCCCTGGAATTGGTGAAGATGAGGCCGGTTGATTGTTCACGTGAGCGCAGTATAGCGAAAATCCGCCGCGGCTGCAAGAAGTTCGCGCGCGTCCGGCGCGCCTCCTCCGGGCTGTCTCTGCGGGACGGGGTCTGTTTCTAAATGTTTGCCGTGTCATTGATTACATCCAATAAGTGGCGTCATTTTTTCGCTTTAATACTTTTATTCATACTTATAAGACGATAGGATAGTCACAAGTAATCTATACTGACCATTTTCTCTGCTTTTCGCGTACATGCGTTGTCGCCCGCCGTTTTTGCCGCATCCGAATCCATCGTCCGGCCCGGTCGCAGCGGAGCAGTCACGGTCATCAGACGCGGCCGTTGTCATGCCGCGTGCCGAATGTCATCAATCCGAAATACGCATGCGCCTTCTTAAACACAATTTCCGGTTAACAGCTTGGGGTTTCGTCCTGGCGACGTGCCTGGCCGCCGCCTGGGTCGGCCGGGCCTATGCCGCGGGGCAAACCTACAATTTTGTCGGCGTCAACCAGGCCAACAGCGGGGACGGGACCCATCCGATCGCCACCGAACACGACTCGGACCAATTCCCGTGGACCGCGGCCGCCGATCAGAACGACTCCCAGGAACCGTCGGACGGGGAATACGCCAACATTGACGCGGACGATACCAATGAATGGGTCACCGACGACCCCGGGGGAAACGACGAAATGGTGACGCGTTTCGAGTTCTACATCCAGGAACCGCTCGCGATACTAAACAATATTGAGATCACCTGGAACGGAAATACGGACGATTTCATACTTATCGATCACTTCATGTACGCTCTGCAGACCGGAACTTCGGAGTTTTCCGCGGCCAACTGGAACCAGCTCGGTGGCGCCACGGCCATCAATCAGGACGTCGACACCGACATTATCCGCAACATCACCACGGGGTTCGCGACTTACGTCGATTCTACTACAGGGGCCTTCGTCTTTGCTGTTGCCACGACACAGTCCAGTGCGGACATGCGCGTAAACTATGTTCAAATCGTTACCGAGACGGCCATCGACATCTCCGGGCCGTCGGATTTGGCGAACAGCACCACCGTGGCTGTTGCCGTCAATGGCGCTGTCCAGCCGGAGACCGGGGTGGTCCTCAACGGATCGTTCAGCATCGAGGATGTCATCGATATTCCTTCCGACGCCGTCATTACGGTCTGGGCGGTGGTCGGGTCGGACGCCAATGAATCCACGGCCGTGGCCAAGGCGACAGGGCTGGCCCATATCACCGGCATGACCCTCAACCGGCATGTCCTCTCGGTGGGGAGCGATGAGGGGCAGACGCTGAGCATGACCGAACTGGCCCAGTATGAAAACAGTGACGACAACAACGTGATGTTTGAGGTTACCGGCAGCCTGCTGATCGTGGACGCGGACGGTGTTTACAGCGATGAAAGACTGAACGTGCTGGCCGGCAATACGTTCAGCCTGATCAGTGCGGAGGATGTTGAGACCTATGATCTGACCGTCGCGGGGACCATGGGGACCGGCGGATATGTGCAGGCCAATGACGTGACGGTCTCGGGCTCGTTCGGGTTGACCGACTATCTGACGGCCAATGACGTCACGGTAACCGGAGTGATGACCGTCGGCGGGACCATCGGTGTTGCCGGCAGCTGGGATGTCTCCGGTGTATTCAGTATGGCCGATACCACGATCACCTTCACCGCTACCTCCGCGGAGACTATCACGACCGGCGGCTACGGTTTTTATGACATTGACTTCAATGGCAGCGGCGGCAGCTGGGTGCTGCAGGATGATCTGGACATCACCGGCTCGTTGACGATCAGCCAGGGGACCCTGGATGCCAAGACCGGGGCGACGAACACCATTACCGTGGGCAGTTACTGGACCAATAACGGCGCCTTCGAGGCCCGGACCGGTGCCGTGATTTTGAATTCGACGGCAACTGTCAATGTCACATCGGGCGGCGACGCTTTCTATGACCTGTCCTTCGACGGCTCGACCGGAACATATCTCCTGGCGGACGCGCTGGATGTGAATCACGACCTGATGCTCAACAGCGGCACGCTCGACATCAATGTGTCCGGAAACTATTTGATCCATGTCGGCGGGGACTGGCTGAGTACCGGTAATTTCCTGGCACGTACCGGGACGGTCACCTTCGACGCAACCACCGGAATCCCCACGATCACCTCCAACGCCGACCCGTTCTACAACCTCTTATTTGACGACGGCGGCAGCAGCCGCACCTTTACCCTCCAGGACAATCTGGACGTCAACGGGTCCCTGACGATCGACGGCGGGACCCTCGACGTTAACAGCTCCGGCGAATACACCATCAATATCGCCGGCAACTGGACCGACAACGACACGTTCACCGCGCGCTCCGGGCTCGTCATCTTTGACGGTGACGACCAGTCCGTCACCACGTCCGAGACTTTCTATGACCTTAGTAAAAGCGTTACCGTGACAGGTACCTTAACAGTCGCAGCCGGTACCACCGTCACGGTCGGCGGGGCGTTGTCGCTTTCAGGGGCGCCCGGACAATTGCTCGGCCTCGAATCGGACTCGGGAGGAAGCGCCTTTACATTCGACGTGACCGGCGGAACGCAGACGGTTACCTACGTCAGCGTGAAAGACTCCAATGCGTCCAGCAACGACATCAATGCCGTGCTTTCGGAAGACCGCGGCGGCAACGACAACGGGAGCGGCACCCCGGAATGGGTCTTTCTTAACGCGCGGTACTGGGTCGGCAGCCCCGGCGGGAACACCAGCGACACCAACAGTTGGGCCGGTATGGAGGGGGCGTGCGGGAGCGGCCCCGCGGCCGTACCCACCACCGGGGAAGTCGCCATCTTTACCTCATCGTGTACGAATAACGCCACAGTCGACGCGGCGTTTAACGTCGGCGGTATCGAGCTGCAGAGCGGATATTCCGGAACGGTCACCACCAACGCGCTGGTCGATGTGAACGGTCCGTTCAGCATCTCCGGCGGGACCTGGGACACCAACACCAACGACACCAACATGAACGTGTCCAACAACTATATCGTGCTCGGCGGCACGGTGGATTCGGGAACGGGAGTCCTGACGTTGGACGGGACACAGATCATTAACGATTCTGCCGGCGGCATGGACCTGGGGAACGTGGTTATCGCGGCCAGGGTGACGATGATCAACGACCTGACGGCCGCCTCGTTAACGATTAACTCTTCCAATCGGTTGATCACCAGGGGCTACGACATCGACCTGAACGGCGCTGCCGATCTCAACGGGACTCTCAACGCGACCAACGGCGTCGGCGGAAATACCACCATCAACGTGACCGGGGACTGGGATGTGACCGGCGGCACATTCACCAACACCAATACTACGGTGATCTTTGACGGGAATTCCGATGTGACCAGCGCCGGATCTTCCTTCAACCACGTGCAGATCGGGACGTCCACCGCGGGCGGAATATTGACTACGTCGGACGACATGGATATCAACGGCGATTTGACTGTCGGCTCGGCGGCGAGCACGACGCTGAATATCAGTAACGACACGCTGTACATAGGCGGCAATTTGGATTTTGCCAATCTGGATACTTTTACCGTCACGAATTCCACGGTGGAGTTCGACGGCAACGTAGCTCAGACGGTGGCGAGCAACTCTTTGACGTACAATGTGATCGAAGTGTCCAACGCCACGTTTGACGGGGTCAGTTTCACCGAGGCCTTTACGACGGACGATCTGGTGGGCTATGAACCGAACACCACCATGAAATTCCAGCAGTCCACCACGTTTACCATCACCGGATCGCTGAGCCTGGTCGGTAACAATGTGGTCAGCATTTCGTTAAACAGTATCGACGATTCCACCCAGTTCACATTCAATTCGACCACCGGCCATCAGCGGGTGGAGTACGTGCGCGTCGCGCATTCCAACGCCGCGGGTTTTAACATTACGGCGGAGAATTCCACCGACAACGGCGGCAACGACAACGGTACGGGCACGCCCGAGTGGATCTTCCTCGATCCGGACGGGTACGGGCAGACCATATTTACCACCGCCGGGACCGGGACATTTTCCGTTCCCTGCGGGGTGACCTCCATTGTCGTTAAGGCCTGGGGCGGCGGCGGGGGCGG
>JAGQKV010000031.1 GCA_020429915.1 Candidatus Omnitrophota bacterium
TCCTGTTGATCGACCGGGTGATCGAGCTCACCCCCAACGAGAAGCTGGTCGCCATCAAGAATGTCTCCATCAATGAACAACACTTCGTCGGTCATTTTCCCGAGGAGAAGGTGATGCCGGGTGTTCTGATCGTGGAGGCCATGGCCCAGGCCGGGTGCGTCTATTTCTACTACAGCAAGAATATGCAAGGGAAAGATCTGATCTACTATCTGGCCAAGGTGACCGCAAAGTTCATTGCCCCGGTTGTTCCCGGGGATCAGCTGGTCATCGAGATCACCACCACCAAACTGCTGCCCAAGGCCGGATTTCTGAAGGCTCAGGCCTTCGTCAAGGATAAGCTTGTCGCCGAGGCTGACATCGGTTTCGGAGTCAAGGAAGTCTGAGCCCGCCCTCCAGCTTTAACCATCGAGAATAAAAGTACTTATGGCTATTTACCGGGGTAGCTAACGTTTGACCTGCCCGGCAAACAGTGCTAAACTATGTTCTTCGATTTATTGTTAACTACGCACAGAGGGGCCATGGAAACGGAGCACATCTATTTCTCGGGGCATGTCCAGGGCGTCGGATTTCGATACACCACGGCCCGTGTTGCCCGGGACCTGGGACTGGTCGGTTGGGTTCGTAATCTGCCGGACGGCCGGGTCGAGGCGGTTATTTCAGGGGCGGGTGAAACCATCGAAATGTGCCTGAAGGAGTTACAGGCCCGTTTCGGCGACAACATTTCCGGGATTAACCGGCGGCCGCACGATGCTGCCGACCGGTACACGCAATTCGCTATTCGCTACTAGGAACCATGAATAAGAGCCAGGCTAAAAAGCGCATTGCCGCCCTGCGGAGTGTGCTGGAGCAGCATAACTATCATTATTACGTTGAAGACGCCCCGCGCATCGCGGATACCGAATTCGACGCATTGATGCATGAATTGATCGGTTTGGAGGAAGAGTATCCGGATTTTCGGGATGCAAATTCTCCCAGTCAGCGCGTCGGGACCAAGATCGCCGCCGGGGCGGCTGAAGTCCGGCACGGCGTGCCAATGTACTCGCTGGACAACAGTTATTCCATCTCGGATGTCCGGGAGTGGGGGCAGCGTGTCCGCAAGGGCTTGGGTGACGAGGATATCGAGTATTTCGTCGAACTGAAGATCGACGGTGTGAGTGCTTCGCTGCTCTATGAATACGGCGAATTGAAGGTGGGAGCCACCCGCGGCGACGGTGTTGCGGGAGAGGATGTGACGCACAGCCTGCGCACTGTCCGTTCCGTGCCACTAACCTTAAAAAAGCCGAAGGCCGGTCAACTGCCGTCGGTGCTCGAAGTCCGAGGCGAAGTGTATATGGATAAGCGCGATTTTCTACACTTGAACCGTGAGCGGAAGCAGGCCGGAGAATCCGTTTTTGCCAATGCCCGCAATGCCACCAGCGGATCGGTGAAGCTGCTGGATTCACGCATCACCGCCAAGCGCCGGTTGAAATGCCTGATCCATTCGTTCGGTCGGATCGACGACGCCATCCTTCTAAACTCGCAGGCGGAGTTTTTAGATCTGGTGAAAGCTTACGGATTTGCCGTTGATCCGCGTTCCCAAACCTGCCGCTCACTTGAGGAGGTCATCGCCTATTGTGAGAAGTATCAGCAGGCGCGCGCGGATATTCCCTATGAGGTCGACGGCGTGGTGATCAAAGTTAACTCCCTGGGCCAACAGCGTCGGCTGGGATATACGGCCAAGAGTCCGCGGTGGGCGGTGGCCTATAAATTTCCGGCGCAACAAGCCACCACGATCGTCGATGCGATTACGGTACAGGTCGGGCGGACCGGTGTACTGACCCCCGTGGCTGAATTGCAGCCGGTGGCATGCGGCGGGGTTACAATATCACGCGCCACTTTGCATAACTTTGAAGAGGTTCAACGTCTCGAAGTCAATGCCGGGGATGCCGTTCTGGTGGAGCGCGCCGGCGATGTGATTCCCAAGATCGTCAAAGTCGTTGAAAAAGGGGCGGGGGCCAAACATGCCTTTCCGATCCCCAAGAAATGCCCGGAATGCGATCAGCCGGTGATCAGGGATCAGGATGGTGAGGTGGCCTATCGTTGTATCAATCCGGCCTGCCCCAAGATTGTGGAACGCGGACTGACTCATTTCGCCTCGCGCGGGGCCATGAATATTGAGGGTCTGGGCGTGGCCGTGGTCACACAATTGTTGGGCAACGGCTTGGTCAAGGATGTGGCCGACATCTACTTTCTTAAACGCGAGGATTTGCTGGCGCTGGATTTATTCGCGGAGAAGAAAGCGGACAATTTGTTGCAGGCCGTTGCCAAGAGCAAAGAACAATCGTTGTCGCGGCTTTTGTTCGGATTGGGAGTGCCCCATGTGGGGCAAAAGGCGGCGACGGTGTTGGCGCGCCATTTTCAGACCCTGGACAGGTTGAAAACGGCCAGTGCGGAAGAAATAAAGGATCTCGATGACATGGGCGAGGTCATTGCCGATTCCGTAACCCAATATTTCCGGGCCAAGACCACTGTCGCGTTAATAAAGAAGCTAGGGAAGGCCGGGGTCAATCTTTCCGAGCCCGACGCAACGCCGGTTTCGCAACAGCTTAAGGCCAAGAAATTTGTTTTTACCGGGGAGCTGAAGTCCTTTTCCCGATCCGAGGCTGCGGAGATGGTACGTCGGTTCGGCGGCGAGGTTGTCTCGTCCGTAAGCCGTAAAACAGATTATGTGGTGGCCGGCGATTCACCCGGGTCCAAGCTGAAGAAGGCCGAAGAGCTCGGCGTGACCGTATTAACGGAGAAAGCCTTTCAGGAGATGATCAATGAAAAATAGAAAATGGTTGGCGGTTGCGGTGGGGACGCTGTGCGCGGCGGTGTTTTTGTCCGGATGCCAGACGCTGCGGCAGAAATTCGTGCGTAAGAAAAAGTCCGATAAAGAGGACAAGTTTATCCCGATTCTTGAGCCGGTCGAGTACGAGGCGCACGACGTGAGCCGGGCGGAGCGATACGGCCATCATTATCAGACCTACCGCGTGTGGGAGCGCGAGTTAATGGCCGGCCTGGAGCGGGATATGCCGGACAAACGGCTGGAATTCTTCTTGAACGAATTGGTGACAAATATCGAAGGAATGATCAAGTGGGCCCCGGAAGACATGGGCGATCAGCTTCAAGGTGTTTTGACCGAATACCGTTCGGCACTCTCTTACTTTCAAAGTTCCGATGCCTTTCGCAATGAAGCCGGATTTGTCAGCAAGCTCAGGCGTTACGAACGCGACATGCGGAAGAATTTCAGTCCGAGCAAGATCTACCCGCCGCAACAGGATTCACTATGATAAACGACCAGATTGAGGAGTTTCTGAATTACCTGGCCGTCGAACGCGGCCTGGCGCAGAATACTCTGCTCGCCTACCGACGGGATTTGCTCAAATACGCGGCCTTTCTTAAGGAGTGCCGGGTCAATGACGCGGCGCAGGCCTCGCGCAAGATGGTTACCGACTTCATGTACGCCCAGAAAGAAAAGAATTTGTCGACGAATTCGATTTGTCGGGCGCTGGCAGCGATAAAGACCTTTCATCGCTTTCTGGTCAGGGAACGAATGGCCGACGAGGATCCCACGAACCTTGTTGAGACGCCTAAACTCTGGAAACGCGTTCCGGAGGTTTTGTCGGCCCATGAAATCGAGGCGATTATTGAGGCGGCGCAGGGCCGGCATTGGCAGGCTGTCCGGGACCATGCCATCCTGGAGCTTTTTTATGCAAGTGGCATGCGGGTTTCGGAGTTGTCCGATCTGCGTATGGAAAATATTGATTTGGAAGTGGGCTATGTGCGCTGTCTGGGCAAGGGGAGCAAGGAGCGGATTATCCCAATCGGCCGGCGCGCGAAACAGGCGGTTTCCCGCTATTGCCAGAAGGTCCGGGTCAAGCTGGCCAAAGGACAGGAGCCGGAGCATTTATTCTTAAGCCGGTTGGGACGGCGTATCAGCCGCCAAAGCATCTGGAAAATTATCAAATTATACGCCCGAAAGGCGAATGTCAAAAAAGAAATAAAGCCGCACACCCTGCGGCATACCTTCGCCACACATTTGTTAGAGAATGGCGCCGATCTGCGCAGCGTGCAGGAGATGCTCGGGCATGCCGATATCTCCACGACACAGATTTACACGCATGTGGATCGCGAGCGATTAAAGGCGGTTCATAAGGAGTTTCATCCGCGGGGATAGATGATGAAGGTCTCACTAAAGAGCCTCGATAAAAAGTTCATTCCGGTCCTGGTTGGGGCCGGTCAATTTGCCGAACAGTCGGGACGACGTATTTATCTGGTCGGCGGTGCGGTGCGCGATATCATGCTGGACCGGCCCACGACGGATATCGACCTCGTTATGGAGGGAGACGCGATTCCCTTCGCCAGAAAATTGTGCAAACATTTGCGCGGCCGGTTGACGGTCCATCTCAGTTTCGGAACGGCCACGTTGGAATTTGATCGCGACCGCCGCGTGGATTTAGTGGGGGCCCGGGCCGAAAGTTATAAAAGGCCCGGCGCCTTGCCGACGGTCCGCAAGGGCGACATGAACGCTGACGCCTTGCGGCGGGATTTTACGATCAATGCGATGGCGATATCGCTTAATCCGTCAACGTTCGCCGAAGTGAGGGATTGTGCAGACGGCGTCGCGGACCTCAAGGCCGGTTTGGTCCGGGTTCTGCATGACGGCAGCTTTCGGGATGATCCGACGCGGATATTTCGTGCCGCACGCTACGAGCAGCGTTATGGATTCCGTATTGAGCGGCATACACTAGGGCTGCTAAAGGAGGCGTTGGAGGAACAAGTCTTCGATACCATATCGATGCAACGCTATATTAACGAAATCGACAAGATTTTTGCGGAGGCGGATCCGGTTCCGGCCCTGCGCCGGCTGCATCGCTGGAAGGTCTTCGGTCGCCTGCATCCCGATTTGCGGATCCGTTTCGGAGTGCTTGAACATTTTCACAAGTATGCCAACAATCCGGCGTTTCCCGGGGATTGGGGGCGCATCGATAGCGGGACGGTTTACTGGATGGCCTTCCTGGCGGGGAGTTCGCAGGCGACGCGGATCGAGCTTCTGCGCAGAGTGCCGTTTGCCAAGGCCCGCCGGGAGCATATTGCGCAGTTGGGAGAGTTAAATCGGCTGGGTCAATATTTAAAGACCAAGCGTTTGCGTCCCTCCGTGCTTCACGCAAGACTTGGCGGATTCAGCGAGGAGGCGCTGTTCTATTTGTTCGAAACAAATCGGAAATTAAACGCTTGGGTGAACATACGCACCTATATCGAAAATCGGGATACAACGTTATGGATCTCAGGCGACGATCTGAAGAATCTGGGTGTCCGTTCGGGCCGTCATATCGGAGAAGTGTTGCGCGGGGTTTTAAACCGGAAACTGGATAACCAGCTGAAAACAAAGGCTGAGGAATTGGTTGCGGCAAGATCAATCATCGAGGAACAACAAGGGGAGTAGCGGATATGAGTCGCATGGATAAAGTAAATAATCAAATGAAACGGGTCATCAGTCAGATACTGCAACAGGAGTTCGGGGATCCGCGCATGGCTTTTGTAACGATAACTCATGTGGATACCAGCCCGGACTTAAAGAATGCCAAGGTATTCTTTACGGTGCTGGGGGATGAACAGGCGGTGAAGGGGGCTCTGCGCAGTTTGAACAAGGCGCGCGGAATGATCCGGCACGCCGTCAGTCAACGGATGGTGATCCGGCACACCCCGGAATTGAACTTCATTCATGATCAATCGATCAACTACAGTGTTGAAATTGAAGAGCGCTTAAAGGAAATCTATGATGAGCAAAAAGAAAATTAGCAAAATCATTCAAGAATCCGGCACATTTCTGCTTTCGACTCACGTGAATCCGGATCCGGATGCGCTGTGTTCGGAGCTCGCCCTCGCCGAATATCTCCGGTCGCTGGGAAAAAAAGTGCGCATCATTAATGAAACCGAACTGCTCGATCGATTCCGGTTTTTTCCGGGGGCGGGGCGGATCCAGCATGCGGCGGAACTCAAAAGTGTGAAGTATGATGCGGCCATCATTCTGGACTGCGGTGACCTGGGGCGCATCGGAGAGGTGCGGCGGCTTTTAAAGGATGAAAAGCCGCTGATCAATATCGATCACCACATTACGAATGATAATTTTGGTTCGGTGAACCTCGTGGACGTCGAGGCATCATCTACGGCCGAGATGCTATTCGAGCTGCTTGTGTACTGGAAGGCCGCATTGACCAAAAGCATCGCCACCAATCTTTACTGCGGAATAATGACCGACACCGGTTCGTTTCGCTATGAAAACACTTCTCCGCGGACGCACCTGGCGGTGGCCAAGCTGATGGAATTCCATATCGACATTAGTGCTCTTTACGCGCGTATCTATGAACGGATCCCGTTGAAGGATGTCACGGTATTTACGCGGATCATCAACCGTTTTGAAACGTACCGGCAAGGGCAACTGGTGTGCGTGGAGCTTCGCAAGAATGTCATGTCGGGCCTGTCGGAAGATTTCGATTTGCGTGACGCTCTGTTCAAGTTTTTGCGTTCCATCGCGGGGGTGGAGGTGATCGTCATTCTGACGGAATTTACCCGCTCGGTAACCCGTGTTAATTTCCGCTCTTCGTCACGTGTCAATGTGGCTAAGATCGCCGGCGCGTTCGGCGGCGGCGGTCACAAGCGGGCCAGCGGATGTGTGGTAGAAAAGGGTATGAAAGAAACCAAAACCATGATCCTCAAAGAGATAGAGAGTCAACTATGACCGAAGGTATCCTCGTGATCGACAAGCCCGACGGCGTGACCTCCCATGATGTCGTCGCCCGGGTGCGGAAGCGGTTCAAGATGAAAAAGGTCGGCCATGCCGGAACGCTCGATCCGCTGGCCACAGGCGTCCTGGTGGTTTTGCTCGGCAAGGCGACGAAACTGTCCAACAAATTCACGGCCTTTGACAAGGCCTACCGGGCCACGATGGTGCTGGGAACGAAGACCACAACGGCGGACAAGCAGGGGGAGGTTATCGAGCAACGCCCCTATGATGCCATTACGCCGCAGCAGCTCGCGGAAGTGGTCGGTCGGTTCCGGGGCGAGATTCAACAGGTGCCGCCGATGTACTCTGCGGTTAAACACAAGGGGCGGAAACTTTATGAGCTTGCCCGCAAGGGAATCGAGGTGGAGCGCGAACCGCGAAGCGTAACCATCCATAAATTGCTCGTCGGCGAAATTAATCTGCCAGAGGTTAAATTTTACGTGGAGTGCTCAAAGGGGACGTACATTCGGCAGCTGGCCGCGGATATCGGGGATGCCCTTGGTTGCGGGGCCTGTATTTCTCAGATTCAACGGACCAAGGTCGGGCGTTTCGCCCTTGAGGATGCCGTCACACTTGAGGACATGAATGAAGACTGTATACGGCATTGGTCAAACTGACAAGAAGTATCGGCAGGCCGTGATGGCTATCGGGGTCTTTGACGGGGTCCACATCGGTCACCAGAAACTGATCGCCATGACCGTCGCCAAGGCCCGCCGACGAGGCGGGGAGGCGATTGTCATGACCTTTGCTCCCCATCCGGTGAAAGTGCTAAAGCCGGATTGCTACATGCCGTATATCGTGTCGCTCGAACACCGTTTGCAGCTTATCGCCGGTCTCGGTGTGGATGTCTGCGTTGTGGTTCATTTTACCCGCCGCTTTGCGGGGTTGAGTGCCGAGAAGTTTGTGCGCCGTTATATCATCGACCGGATCGGTCCCGAGGAGATAGTCGTCGGGGAGGAATTCTGTTTCGGAAGTGACCGCGGCGGAAGCGTCACCATGCTGAAGGAGGTGGGGGCGACGCATGGTTTCCAGGTGTCTCCGGTCCGGCCGGTGGCCGATAATCAGGAAAAAATCGGCAGCACCGCCATCCGAAAGCTGATCGCGGCCGGTGAATTGAAACTTGCCCAGAAGTATCTCGGGCGGGACGTCTCCCTGATGGGAACTGTTATTCGCGGCGACGGCCGGGGGCGTACCTTGGGGTATCCTACAGCCAATATATCTTTAAATGATGAAGTATTGCCTCCGCTGGGGGTATATGCCGCGCGGATTGTCATCAGGGGGCGGCGGTATGATGCGATGATCAATATCGGGCACCGTCCGTCCTTCAAAAAGGAATCCTCTCCCATCAGCTTGGAAGTCCATATCTTCCGGTTCCGCCGCGCGATTTACGGAGAAGTCGTCCTGGTGGAGTTTGTCCGCCGTATCCGCAACGAAAAAATGTTTCTTTCCAAGATCGACCTGATTAAGCAGCTGCGTGAAGACGCGGTCCTGGCCCAGAAAATCCTCTCCCGGTAACACGCTATTCTTTCCAAAATGCCTAATTATTAGGCATTTTGAGCCACTTAACACCATATATAGTGCAAGCTCCACCTCCCGGCACAAATTGTTGTATTTTATCGGTTTACAGCAAAAATCAGCCATTTTTCAATTGACAGGGGGGTGCAATGTGGTTAAAATGGAGTCCATAGTGGATTGATGTGGAGCGAAGTGGATTTGACAATTTCCTATGTTTTACGGCGAGTACATCCATAATCTTGACACCAAGGGGCGGCTGATTATGCCCGCCCGTTTTCGAGACACCTGCCGCGAATACGGAGTTGAGCGGTTTTTCCTCACGCGGGGGATGGATCACTGCATTTTTATGTTCTCTGAAGACGAATGGCGCTCCCAGGAGCAGAAGTTCAAAAATATGTCGTTCACCCGCAAAGAAGCGCGCAGCTTCAACCGGATGTTTTTCGCCGGCGCGGTGGACGTTGTCCCTGATAAACAGGGGCGTTTCATCATACCGGCCTACCTGAAGGAATATGCGAGCATCGAACGCGAGACCGTACTCATCGGCGTCTCCAACCGTATCGAGATTTGGGATAGCAAGACTTGGCGGGAATATTACGCCGAATCGAACAAATCGTTCGAAGAGATTTCTGAAAATATGTTGGATCTGTAGCTCTGGTTGACAATTTAAAACCTCAACCCCCACCACGAGGGAGCTAGCCATGGAGCCGTTCGATGCCAATGCCGTTGTTTTCCACCATCTTATAGACCTGCCCAACAGCGACTGTGTCTTTTGTTCAACCGTGGAGACCTCGACCGGTCATTCGCGATTGTTTCTTATTTTTCGTGAGCGACAGCGGATATATCTTCGCAACGGAATCAGAGATACTTGGGACGAGCTCCGGGATGCCGCGCAATACGCGTGTATCAGGGAGCGTTTTAACCAGGCGATCGAGGAGAAAAATGTCCCCTGCTTTTCAGCGTAAGAGCGAGGGGGAGAACAGGCAATGATAAAACCGGTCATGACGAGCGACAATACCGATATTCCCGATCCGGACGCACCTGCGCATCAGTCGGTGCTGATGAACGAAGTCCTGCAATATATGGACCCGCAACCCGAAGAAGTTTTTGTTGACGGTACATTGGGAATGGGAGGGCATGCGCAGGCGATTCTTCACCGACTCGGTCCCAAGGGCCTGTTGATCGGTCTGGACCGTGATCTGCATTCTCTGGAGCAGGCCCAGAAAAATTTGGAGGAATTTACGCACCAGTGCCGTCTGATTCACCAGGATTTCCGTGATATCGACCAGGCGTTGGCGGATTTGAATATCGACGCGGTCGACGGTATTTTGCTCGATTTGGGGATATCCAGCTATCAGCTCGATAATCCGGAGCGCGGCTTCAGCTTGCGCAACAGCGGACCGCTGGACATGCGGATGGATCAGAACGGCGCGATTTCCGCTTATGACTTGGTGAATTCATTGACGGAGCGGGAGATCGCGGCCATTCTCAAGGATTTCGGCGAAGAACGGTGGGCCGGAAGGATCGCGCGACAGATTGTGTCGGAGCGTTCAAAGCAGCCGATTGAATACACCGACGACCTGACGCGGATCATACTCAAGGCGGTTCCCGGTAAGGGCAAACCTCCCCGCATTCACCCCGCTACACGCACATTTCAGGCCCTGCGGATCGCGGTCAACCGCGAACTGGAAACGCTGGAGACCGTGATCGACAAATCGATCACGCTCTTGAAACCCGGCGGGCGCATGGGGATCATATCCTTTCATTCTCTGGAAGACCGGATTGTGAAAAATAAATTTAAGCTTTTTGAAAAGGCCAACTTGGCCCGGTGCCTGGTTAAGAAGCCGGTCCGTCCCAGTGAAGCGGAGACGGAAGACAACCCACGGGCGCGCAGCGCCCGGTTTCGCATTATCAAGAGAGTCATATGAGATTGTCCACATTTTTGAAAACCATTGGAGCGGTGACTGTTTTGGCGCTCTCATATGTCCACATGCAAATGCAAATCTTTGATTTGGCTTATCTGGGCAAGGATCAGGAACGGACCATTACCCGCCTGGACCAACAAAAGCAGTTTTTGACCTACAGTATCCTGAGCATCAAGTCGGCTCATAACTTGGGGCACGAAATGCTGAGAGAAGACAGCGGCTTGCAGTTTGCCAATCCCGACAGCATCGTCCTCATTTCCTCCAGAGAACCGAACGATGACCTGCAACCCGGTAAAACGCAGCTTTCCGCCGTTAAAAAGAATCCATTCTCAACGATCTTTTCTTTTGCCACCCGCGCCGAAGCTCGAAATTTTGAATGATCGGGCCTGGGTGATCGTGTAATATAGAAGCCGTGCAGATAAGACGCCATGACCTAAGATTCGTCTCGGTATTCCTGTTTCTTATCGCTTGCTTCGGCGTCTTTGTCGTCAAGCTGATACTCATTCAGGTATTCAACTCCGAGCATCTCGCCCAACTGGCCCGCAAACAGCACAATCAAGCGATCGAGTTGGAGCCGGTCCGGGGGACTATTTTCGACCGGAATCTCAGACCGCTGGCCCTGAATATCGCGGTGCACTCGCTGTATGCCAATCCACGCATTATGTCGCCCGAAGACAAGCAACGAGCGCTGGAGATCCTTCCCGGGCTCATCGGCGTCGAGCCGGAGATGCTGCGGGAACGGCTTGGCCGCGACAAATTCTTTGTCTGGATTCAGCGCAAGCTTCCGGTGGATCTCACCGAGGCCGTGCGGGCCAAGAAGCTGCGCGGGTTGTCGTTTATCGATGAGAGCAAGCGATTCTATCCCAACGGATCGTTGGCTGCGCATGTGATCGGATTTGCCGACATCGACAACAAGGGCCTGGAAGGGGTGGAGCTGGTCTACGACCGCTACCTGAAGGGCAAGGCGGGCCAAGGGATCTTTCTGCGCGACGCTAAACAACGTAACTTGTTGCTGTCGAAGAACTTCATATCACCCCAGGACGGTATGCATGTGGTCCTGACGATCGACGAGACGATTCAGTATATCGCCGAACGTGCACTGGATGAGGCCTTTGTGAAAAACAAGGCCAAATCGGCGACAATCATCGTCGCCGATCCCCGGTCCGGCGAGATTCTCGCCCTGGCCAACCGGCCGACATATGACCTGGAGCATGTCGCTCAGAGCAGCGTGGAAAGCCGGACCAACCGGGCCGTCAGCTATGTCTATGAGCCGGGATCCGTCTTCAAAGTGGTCACGGCCTCGGCAGCGCTGGAAGAGAAGATGTTTGTTGAAACGGACGAGATATTTTGTGAAAATGGAAAGTACCGCGTGGCCAACCATACACTTCGGGACCACCATCCCCACGGGACGCTCACGTTTCGTGAGGTGTTCGAAAAGTCCAGTAATATCGGTGTCTGCAAGATCGCCCAGCAGTTGGGTCCGGAAATAGTCTATAACTACGGCCGGAGGTTCCGCTTCGGCATGCCGACTCAAATTGAATTGAAGGGTGAGGTCGACGGCTGGCTGAAGGACCCTTCACAATGGTCCAAGACCACGATCTCGGCGATTCCCATGGGTCACGAGGTGACCGTGACCCCGCTGCAATTATTGGGCGCATTATCGGCCATTGCGAACGACGGCTATTACATGCGCCTGCATATCGTTAAGCACATACGGGATAAGTATAATCAGGTGATCAAATCGACACGGCCGGAGATATTGGACCGGGTGATCAGTGAGCAGACCGCTCATCGCGTACGTGACATCATGGTCGGCGTCGTTGAAAACGGCACGGCCAAGCGCGCGCAAATTGAAGGAGTGAAAGTGGCGGGAAAAACAGGTACGGCGCAGAAGGTCATCGACGGCCAATATTCTCATAGTCAGTTTTATGCCTCATTCATGGCGTTTGCTCCCGCAGATGATCCAAAGCTGGCCTGCGTCGTGGTCTTTGACGAACCCCGGCCGAGCTATTTCGGTGGAACCGTGGCTGCGCCCGTCGCCAAGGAAGTGCTCGAAAACAGTCTGAAATATCTGAATTCTACGGAAGTCGCGCAAGCGGAAGGATCGGTGCATTGAAGCTCAAGGATCTCATCGACGGGATATATGCCGGTCCCTTGGCCCTGCATTATCATGATCTGGAAGTCGCGGGAATCAGCAGCGATTCACGCAAGGTCGATCCCAACGAGATCTTTGTCGCCTTGCGCGGTGAGCAGTTCGACGGTCGTCAGTTTATCCCCTCAGCGATCGCCCATGGGGCCCGGATCATTGTGACGGACGACGCCCCGGCAGGGGTGCCGGGAGAAGATGCGTGCGTGCTGAACGTGGCGGATACGAATTCGTTCCTGCGCCAGATCGCGGAAAGGTTTTACGGCAATCCCTCGCGCCGCGTCAATGTTGTCGGCATAACCGGCACCAACGGAAAAACCACCATCTCCTATCTTGTTGAATCCATTCTCCATCGCGCCCAGGAAGAATGCGGCGTCGTGGGCACCGTCAATTACCGGGTCGGGCGCCAAGTTTATCCGGCCGTCAATACGACTCCCGGCTTCCTGGAAAATCAGCGCCTGCTGTATGAATTGGCCGAACAAAACATCCGCTACTGTGTTATGGAAGTTTCGTCACACGCCCTGGTGCAGAGCCGGGTCGACAACATTCAATTCAAAGCCGCTGTTTTTACCAACCTCACGCAGGATCATCTGGACTACCACGGGACCATGGAAAATTACTTTGCCGCAAAGTCACGACTATTTGAACTGGTCAGGGAAGACGGAGTCTGTTGTGTCAATGTGGACAACGACTACGGACGGCGTTTGTATCAGCAGTTGAGCCAGCATGTGATGACCTTCGGACTGAATCCGCGCGCGGAGATTCACGCGACCGACATCCGGTATTCGGTCAGAGGGACCGAGTTCCTCCTGGTGACACCGCATGGGGAGGTGCGGATCGTCACGCCGCTTTTGGGAGAATTCAATGTGTCCAATATCCTGGCGGCGGTATGTGTCGGTTTTCATGAAGGGATTTGTCTCGAAGCGATCCATCAAGGCATCGAGGATTTGCAATGCGTGCCGGGACGTCTGGAAAGTGTGGAATCCGACCGCGACTATGAGATCCTGATTGATTATGCCCACACGCCGGATGCCTTGAGGAATGTCTTGGCCGCCCTGCGCCGGGTCAGTCCGCGGCGGATCATACTCGTGTTCGGTTGCGGCGGTGATCGAGATCGCGGAAAGCGGCCGCTGATGGGGCGGATTGCCGCCGCGGGAGCCGACAAGATCATCGTCACCTCCGACAATCCCCGGACGGAAGACCCCGCACAAATCATAGCGGAGGTCGAATCCGGCATGAAAGGCGGTGACTATGAAGTGGTGGTCGACCGCGAACAGGCCATTGCCCGTGGTCTGAATATTGCCGGGGAAGGGGATATCGTTTTGATTGCCGGTAAGGGGCATGAGGATTATCAGGTGCTTGGTGATCGGCGCATCGATTTCAACGAGCGGTCCGTGGTGCGAAAGGTTTTGCGATGTTAAACCTGGCGGATATTCGCCGGGTGTGCCGCGGCCGTATCATGAGCGGAGAGGCGCGCGGCACCGTGGATTCGGTATCCATAGATTCACGCACGGTACAGCCCGGCGGACTCTTCGTCGCTATAAAGGGCGATAGGTTCGACGGGCATCGCTACATTGCGCAGGCGGCCGCCAAAGGAGCGCGTGCGGTCATTGTGTCGCGGCGAGTTGCCGCAAAGGGAATGACCGTGATCCAAGTCAGCGACACGGTCCGCGCATTGGGACGGATAGCCTGCCTGCATCGACAGCACTTTTCCGGACCGGTCATCGCGATCACCGGGAGCGCCGGAAAAACCAGTTGCCGTCGAGTGATCGCGGCCGTACTGGGGGCTTCCCATCGGGTCCTCCAGAGTGCCCGGTCGGAAAATAACTGGATCGGCGTGCCGTTGACGCTTTTGAAGTTGCGTCCCGAACATGATATCGCCGTTGTGGAAGCCGGGACAAATCAAACCGGCGATATGGCGTGGCTGGCCTCGATTATTCAACCGGACGTCACGGTCTTTACCAATATCGGTGATTCCCATTTGGCCGGTCTGAAGGACCGCGGGGGAGTTTACCGGGAGAAAATCCATTTGGCGCAGGGACGGCCCGGTCCGGCAGCTGTCCTGTTTAATGCGGATGACGAGTATCTCGCGCGGATTCCGCAGGAAGGATGGGCGACGGCTTTAAAAGGTTTTTCGGTCGACTCGCCATCCGATTGCCGCGCCCGGGACGTTCGTGTCACGGCCGCCGGCGGGGTCCGCTTCCGGGTCGGGGGGAGCGACTATCATATGCGGCTGCCCGGCCGGCAGCATGTGTATAATGCGCTGGCCGCGATCCTGTGCGCCCGCCGCTTCCGTGTCCCGCCGGTAAACGTGCGTACGGCCCTGGCCCGGATAACCCCGGCGGACAACCGCGGAAACCTGGTCAAGACCCGCGGGGGTGTCTGGATTTTGGACGACACCTATAACGCCAATCCGCTGTCGTTTCAACGAGCGCTTGAGTTTTTGGCGGAACTTCCGGGGGCGCGTCGCCGCATTGTGGTGTGCGGGGACATGCTTGAGCTGGGGGCGATGTCAAGACGGTTACATCAGGATCTGGGTCGGTGCATGGCACAGGCCGGTGTTGCGGTGTTGTTGGGATTTGGCGCTCAATCCCGTTACGTCGTCGACGCTTACCGCCAGGCCGCGCCGGCGGGTATCGCGACGGGTTACGGATCACTGTCGGCCTTGCACCGGGGCCTCGGACGGATCGTTCGTCGCGGTGACGTGGTCCTGGTCAAGGGATCACGTTCGATGCGCATGGAAAAAACAGTGGAATATTTGAAAGGAAAGTTGAGTTAGGCTACCGATATGTTTTATTTTTTGTCGCAATTCCGGGAGGCCCATTTCGGGTTCAATATCTTCCGTTACATCACATTCCGTACGGGCATGGCGGCGTTTACCACTTTTGTGCTGTGCGTCACCGTCGGGCCGTTGATCATCCGTAAATTGCGGAAGATGAAGGTCGGAGAAGTGGCCAAGCGGGACGATTGCCCGGATTTGGATCAGTTTCAGAATGCCAAAGAGGGGACGCCGACGATGGGAGGGCTGTTTGTGGTCGGCAGCATCGTGATTTCGGTCCTGCTGTGGGGAGATTTGGGGAATCATTTTGTCCTGCTAACCCTTTTCACCTGCGTGTACCTCGCTGTCTTGGGTTGGGTGGATGACTACTATAAACTGAAAGGCATCGGCCGGCGCGGACTGACCAAGCGGACTAAACTGCTCTGGGAGATTTTGTTGGGTTGTTTTATCGGTTCCTATGTCTATTTCAATCCGACGACATCGACGCAGTTGGATATGCCATTTTTAAAGGACGCGATCATAAGTTTGGGATGGCTGTACATTCCCTTTGTGGCCATGATCGTCATCGGAACCTCCAATGCCGTCAATTTAACGGACGGTCTTGACGGTCTGGCCATCGGATGTGTCTTGGTAGTCAGCATCACCCTGGCGATCCTCAGTTATATCACCGGGCATATCAAGTTCAGTTCCTATTTATTCATCCCCTTTATCGCGGATGCGGGCGAGCTGACGGTGGTGTGTTCCGCCATCGTCGGTGCGAGTCTCGGGTTTCTGTGGTTCAATTGTCATCCGGCAAGCGTCTTTATGGGGGATACCGGTTCGTTGTCGCTTGGTGGGACGCTTGGGGTTTTGGCGGTCCTGATTAAAAAGGAGCTGCTGTTGGTCATCATCGGGGGGGTCTTTGTGATCGAAGCGGTTTCGGTGATTATGCAAATTATTTCATTCCGGGTGTGGGGAAAACGGATATTTAAGATGTCGCCGTTTCATCATCATTTGCAGCTCTCCGGTTGGCCGGAGTCGAAAATCATCATCCGGTTCTGGATCCTGGCCGTGATTATGGCGCTGCTGGCGTTAACAACATTGAAGATTCGTTAGATGCTGGATTTGACTGATAAAACAGTGACGGTTGTCGGTGCCGGGCGTTCCGGGCTGGCCTTGGTCCGATTGGTGCGCCGGATTAAGGGAGAGCCGCGTTTAACGGACAGGCGCCCTGCCGAAGATATCCCGGACCATGATCTGAGTGCTTTGCATGAGCAAGGGATCGTCACAGAGTTTGGCGGGCACACCCGGGATTTTCTGGACGGATCCCATATGCTGGTCCTCAGTCCGGGTGTCCCGTTCACATCGGAGATCGTCCAATGGGCCCGCGAGATGTCCGTGCCTGTGATGGGAGAGATTGAATTTGCCTATCAGTTTTGTCAGGCGCCGGTCATTGCCGTGACCGGCAGCAACGGCAAAACAACGGTGGTCAATCTGATTACCCGTGTACTTCAGGAAGCCGGCATATCCGCCCGTCTCTGCGGCAATGTCGGGTATCCCTTTTCGGATTATTGCCGTGACGGTCAGGATTATGGTTACTACGTCCTGGAACTCAGCTCGTTTCAGCTGGAGTCGCTGCTTTCGCCGGGTGATCCGTTAGTGCGTTCACAGGCGGCGCGCGGTTTTCGACCGAAGATCGGAGTCATCCTGAATTTCAGCGAGAACCATCTGGACCGTCACGCCGATCTTGATGAGTATTTTGCCGCGAAATGGCGCTTGTTTCAGAATCAGCGGGAAGAGGATTACGCGGTCCTGAACGAAGGCTGCGCCCGCAGCCGGGAGCGGGCCGGTGAGCTGAAGGCGCGCACTCGTTTTTTCAGCGCCGGCCAGGACGATCCGGAACGGGCCGGCAATCCCAATCATGCGGTTGTGCGGCTGATCGCCAGTATTCTGAATATCCATCCCGGGGTCATCGACAGTGTCCTGGAGGCGTTTGAAGGGGTGGAACACCGCATGGAGTTGGTCCGTTCTTTGCACGGGGTCACGTACATTAACGATTCCAAGTCAACCACTGCCGAATCCGGACGCTGGGCGCTCAGTCAGTTGCCGGGGCCGGTGATCATGATTTGCGGCGGACGGGACAAAAATATCGAATTCAGTCCGTTGCGGGAACTTGTGCGGCTGCGGGTCAAGTCGATGTATGTTATCGGTGAGGCAAGTGATAAATTGCGGGACACGTTCGCGCAAGTGGTGCCGGTTTCCGTCTGTCCCGATTTGCGGCAGGCCGTTAATCGCGCCCGGGATGAGGCGGCTGCCGGGGACAGTGTGCTGTTAAGTCCGATGTGCGCCAGCTTCGACATGTTTGCCAACTTTGAGCAACGGGGCGCCATCTACAAACAGATCGTTATGGAGTTGAGCTGAGATGACAGATATGCGGCCGTTACGAATTTCCATTGCCATGATCGTCGCGTTGTTGCTGTGTCTGGGCCTGATCATGATATATTCCTCCAGCGGGGTTTATGCCTCGGAAAACTTGGGTGACCGGACCTATTTCTTGAAGAGACAGCTGATTTTCCTGGGCATCGGGTCTGTCTTTTCTTTTCTCATTATGTCTATTGATTACCGGATCTTGCAGCAATACTCCAAGTGGCTGTTGATCGGGGCCTTTGTCATGCTGCTGCTGGTGCTGATTCCGGGCATCGGAACCTCGAGTTTCGGTGCGCGCCGTTGGTTCAAGCTCGGTCCGATCAGTTTTCAGCCTTCCGAGTTTACCAAATTGGCCATCATGATTTATGCCGCCGACTTTCTGGCCCGAAAACAGGGAAAAATAACCAATTTTCTCGAGGGATTTTTACCGTTATTGATTATAATGGGGAGTGTATGTTTGCTGATTATTAAGCAGCCCGACCTGGGCAGCTCGGTGCTGATTGCGAGCATCATCCTTACCCTGCTGTACGTGGCCGGGACGCGGTTGATTTATATCGGCGGCCTGGTACTGTCTGCGGTGCCGTTGCTGGTTTATCTGGTCATCAGTGAACCGTACCGGATGCGGCGGATCATCGCCTTTCTTGATCCCTGGCAGGACAGCCAGGGGGCGGGATTCCAGCTGTCCCAGTCCCAGATCGCTTTGGGCTCCGGGGGGATCTTCGGAGTCGGGCTTGGCCAAAGCATGCAGAAGTTGTTTTATCTGCCCGCGGCCCATACGGATTTTATCCTGTCGATAATCGGTGAGGAGCTTGGCCTCATCGGAACGCTCATGACCGTGTTGCTGTTTGCGGCGTTTATCTGGCAGGGCGCCCGGATTATCAAGCGGACTTCTAATCCGTTCGGATATTATCTGGCGACCGGGATTGTGGCGCTGATCGGCATGCAGGCCGTGGTGAATATCGGTGTGAGCATCGGGGCATTTCCGACCAAGGGACTCCCGTTGCCGTTTATCAGCTACGGTGGTTCCGCGCTGGTGTTCAATATGCTGAGTGTGGGCCTGTTGTTGAATATATCCCGAATCGAAGATATATGAGAGTTATGTTGGCGGCCGGCGGTACGGCGGGGCATCTGGGGCCGGCTGTGGAAGTCGCCCGTTGGTTGCGGCGTGAAGGGCACACTGTCACGTTTGTCGGCGTATTGGGAGACAACGCAGAGCGGCTGCGGGATGAAGGATTTGAGGCGCGGGAGTTGGCTGCGCGCGGACTGCAGGGGGAAGGTGTCCGGCATGATCTGTCCGCAGTTCTTTCGCTAATTAAAGCGGCTTGGCAGGCACGGGTGATTATTAAATCGGTCCGGCCTCAGGTCATCGCGGGTTTCGGCGGATACGCCGCGTTTCCGGTCGTCGGCGCTGCCATTATGTGCGGCGTGCCCGCGGTCATTCATGAACAGAATGTGGTCCCCGGGCGGGCCAACCGGTTGCTCGGCCGGTTTGTCCGCAAGATTGCGGTGAGTTTCCGCGAGTCACGCGCGCATTGGTCCGCCGGCAAGATTGTCGTCACCGGTTGCCCGGTCAGTCCGGGAACGCCGGAACACGGGCGGGATGACTTTTATCGGAAGGTAAACTTCTCGTCCGAACGCAAAACGGTCCTGGTTTTCGGCGGCAGCCAGGGCAGCCAGCGGATTAACAACCTTTTTCCGGCTTGTGTCGGGCCGTTGACGGCCAGGTTTCCGGTCCAGATTTTGCATGTCAGCGGCCGCGGAAGATTGGCGGAGCTGGAGGCGGCCTATGCGAACGTTCAGGCCCCGTACCGGCTCTTTGAGTACTACCGGCCGATGGCTACTTTATATGCGTCGGCAGACGTCATTGTGTGCCGGGCCGGAGCGGCCACCGTCAATGAGCTGGTGGTATTCGGAAAGCCTGCCTGCTTGGTGCCTTACCCGCACGCTGGCGGCCACCAGGAATTTAACGCGCGGGTGCTGGTTGAAGCCGGCGTGGCTCAGATGATCAAGGACGAGGAGTTGACCCCCGAGAATTTATCGGGCCGGATCGGTGTACTCCTGGATGATCCGCCGCAGCAGAAAAATTTTACGCGTTTGCAGGACGAAATGAACGTCAATAATGCCACCGACACATTGGCCAAGGAAATCTTAAACACCGCATGACGCGATTACTCACAGCTTTGCTTACCGGTTTCCTGATTTCAGCGGTCACGGTCCAGCCCGCATTTGCCAAAGAGTACGAATGGCAGGAGGAGCGCGGTCGGCACACGATTGTGCTCTACCGTTCGGCTCCCCGTGATTTTGTGCAAAGCGTTGAAGAATCGGCCGAAGATTATTATTCCCGTATTACCCGCACCTTTGGATTTCCCCGGCGCGGTGTCTGGTCGTATGATGAACGGGTCAAGATCTATATTTATGACAACGAGGATGAATATGTGACCGTCGGCCAACAAAAGCGCTGGTCCCACGGCGTGGCCTCTCCCTATGAAAAGATTATCCGGACCTATCCGTCGGCCTCGGGTTTTTTCGACACGACGCTGCCTCACGAACTGGCCCATATCGTCTTTCGTGAATATGTAGGATACCGCACATTTATTCCGACATGGTTTGAGGAAGGGGTGGCCATGTATGCGGAACGCGCCAAGCGCTTCGGTGCCCACAACGCGGTCCGGGAGGCCCGGCGGCGCGGACAGTTTCGCACCCTCCAAGAGCTGACATTAACCGGGATGCGGGGGATCAACGGGCGGCAGGAGGCGGCGTTGTTCTACATGCATGCCGCCAGTATCGTGAAATTCATGATCGATGAGCACGGCAAGCAAAAATTCGTACGCTTCTGTCGCAAATTAAAAGAAGGTAAACCATTTGATTGGGCCTTGGATGAGTCCTATCCCAGATTCAAGAATACCGACCGTCTCAATGAGGCATGGGTCAAATTTCTCGACAATGACTAAACATTATCACTTAATCGGAATCGGCGGGATCGGGATGAGCACCATCGCATCGTTGTTATTAGCCAAAGGGCAGCGCGTGAGCGGTTCGGATGTGAGGGAGAATGCCTCGGTCAGCAGGCTGATCGCTCAGGGCGCTTCAATCACCGTCGGCCACAATTCGGAAAATATCGGAGATGCCGATATCGTGGTGTATTCTTCGGCGATCACCGACGCCAACTGCGAACTTGCCGCCGCCCATCGCCGGGGTATCCCCGTCCTGCGGCGTGCGCAGGTCCTGGCGCAACTCATGGGGGAGCACACCGGCATCACGGTGGCCGGCGCCCACGGCAAGACGACCACAACTTCGATGATCGGCCAAATGATGAGCGCCGCCGGGCTGGAACCCACCACGGCCATCGGCGGGATCGTTATGGGCAGCGGCTTAAACGCCGCGCTCGGGAAAGGCAAGTACTTTGTGGCTGAGGTCGACGAAAGTGACGGATCGTTTCTGTATTTCTCTCCGGATTATTCCATCATCAGTAACATCGATCTGGAGCACCTGGATTACTACCAGAACTGGAAGCATATCGCGGACACTTACCAGGAATTCTTTCAACGGACATCGGCGGGTGGAGTGATCATCGCCTACGGCGATGATCACCGTTTGTGCGATCTTATTCGGCAAAGCGGCCGGGAGTTCAAAACCTTCGGATTTTCATCCGATGATGATGTGTTTGCGACCAATATCCGGATGCAGGAATTTCATACCTCCTTCGATTGCGTGATCCGGGGAGAAGTGGCCGGTCAGGTGGAAATTCCCATTCCCGGCCGGCACAATATCGCCAACGCCCTGGCATGTCTTTGCCTCGGGAGTCAGCTCGGCATCGATTTCAATGTCATGGCCGAAAGCCTGTCCGGGTTCGGCGGCGTCCAGCGCCGTTTCGAAACCTTGGGTATCGTCGAGGACATTATGGTCGTCGACGACTACGCGCATCATCCCACCGAAATCTTGGCGACTTTGCAGACGGCGCATGAACAGCACGTCGGGCGTGTTATCGGGATATTTCAACCGCACCGCTATTCCCGCTTGAAGGCATTGTGGAAGGAGTTTGTCGAAAGCCTTAAGGACGTGGATTATCTGATTGTTACCGATGTGTATGCGGCGAGTGAGAACGTGATTCCGGGAGTGGAGAGCGCGGCGTTCGTCAATGATTTGAAGAAAATTAGCGATCATCCGGTCATCTACATCAAGCAGGAAAAGATCGTCAACCATCTGTTCAAAACCGCCATGCCCGGCGATTTGGTCATCACCCTGGGCGCGGGCGATGTCAATCAGGTGGGCTACGAATTCGTACGGAAAAAGAAAATGAAACTGGAGAAGCAAATGGAGAAGATCAGTGAGTCATAACAAATATAAATTCGGTAGGGTCGGCGTGCTCATGGGGGGATGCTCCTCGGAGCGGGAAATCTCCCTGCAATCGGGGCAGGCGGTGTATGACGCCCTGCACGGCATGGGGCTGGATGTCCAGGCCATCGATCTGCGGGATGATCAGCCGGACCGCGTACACGATCTGTTGTTGGAAAAAAAGGTAGAAGGCGTGTTCATTGCCCTGCACGGGAGATTCGGTGAGGACGGCCAAATTCAAAAACTGTGCGAGCAGCTGGGGTTGCCGTATACCGGCTCCGACGCCGTGGCCAGCCGTCGCGCCTACAACAAGATTATCACTCAGAGCACCTTGTTGGCGCATAATGTTATGGTGCCTGATTTTGTGACGATGGAAAGTCAGGACCCGGACCGCATTCCGGCGACGGTGGCGAGTCTCGGGAGCTATCCCTTTGTCGTCAAGCCGGCCTGCGAAGGTTCGAGTATCGGCGTCACCGTCGTCCGGGACGAGACCGAATTGCGGCGGGCCGTAGAGGAGGCCTGGGGGTACGGGCCCTATGTGCTCATCGAGCGCTTTGTGCCCGGCAGAGAGCTGACCGTCGGGATCCTCGGTGATGTCCCGCTGGATGCGGTGGAGGTGGTGACGCAGCGCGCATTTTACGACTTCACCGCCAAGTACCAGGAGGGTCAGACCGAGTATAAGGTACCGGCGGACCTGCCGCTCGAAATCAGACATGTCCTGCAGGAGACGGCGTTTAAAGTTCATACGGTGATGGGCTGCCGCGACATATCGCGGGTGGATTTTCGTCTCGATCAGGACTTGAAACCCTTCGTATTGGAAATCAATACGATCCCCGGTTTCACACCGTACAGTCTCCTGCCTAAAGCCGCCGCGCACGCGCAGATATCATTCGATAAACTTTGTCTAACATTACTAAATCTTGCTTATGCCCAGAAAAAAGAAAAAAAACTTATTACCGCTGATCATTAAATCATTACTGATTCTGCTTATCATCGCAGCGGCCGGAGGAATCGGGCTATTGTGTTATGTCGAGGGCGGGGAATTGATCCGGACTTCACGCCGCTTCACGGTGAAGAAAATCGTTATCGATCCCACCCTGCGATTCATTCAGCATCGCGACCTGCAGGTGATTCAGGGGCAGAGCATATTCGACGTGGATTTGCAGGATATGGAAAGCCGTTTGATGCTGAAGTATCCGGAAATCTCCGAACTGCGGGTGGAGCGGAAATTTCCGGATGAAATTCATCTGGTGGCCAAGAAGCGGATGCAGCTGGCCCAGGTGCCGTTCCGGCAGAGTTTTCTGGTAGTGGATGACGAAGGGGTGGTGCTGGCCAAAAAGGAAAAACGCGACAAGGAGTTGCCCGCCATTGAAGGATTTAAGATTCCGCGGGGGCCGGTGGAACTCGGGTCCCGGATCCGTCACCAGCGGCTGCGCACGGCGCTCGAAATCATCACCTCCTTTAACGAAAACGCGGCGCTGTCTTCCTACCGAATCGATAACCTCGATATCGACCAGTCGTCCAAAATCATGGTCTATCTCGACCGGGATATCAAGGCCATCCTCGACGATCAGCGCGTCGATCGCAAAATTAATGTCCTGGGTTTTGTTTTGACCCAGGGCAACCTCGATCTGCGGGAAGTCAATTACATCGACCTCAGATTCAAAGACCCTATTATCGGAAAGAAGTAATGCTGAACCGAGTCCTGAAAGACAAACTCTATTGCGGACTGGATATCGGGGCCAACAAGCTGAAGGTCGGCCTCGTGCAGTTAAAGGACGGAGAGCCGGAAATCCTCGGAGCGTATGAACACCCGGTCCATGGATTCAAAGATTCCTGTGTCCACGATCTCAATGAGTTTTCCGAATGCATTCACCAGGTGATGACCGAGCTGGCCGCCAAGACGGGCGTCCATGTGAAGGACATTGAGGT
Source organism: Candidatus Omnitrophota bacterium (assembly GCA_020429915.1). Classification (GTDB taxonomy): domain Bacteria; phylum Omnitrophota; class Gorgyraeia; order Zapsychrales; family Zapsychraceae; genus JAGOSC01. The sequence continues at coordinate 23,844 of JAGQKV010000031.1, forward strand.
CGGTCTCGATGGCAATCTGGTCAAGATTCGCAAGACCTCGGCCGCGATTCCGCTGGTGGACCGGGGGAACAAGGTGATTGCCGCAGGCGATGTGCGCAAGTTAAACAAGCAGGCGCGTCTGCTGGGCGTCAAGATGGAAGAAGAGGTCCTGCACGAGATGCCGCAGACCTATCTCATTGACGACATCAATGCGGCGGCCAATCCGGTGGGGTTGTACGGTCGCAAGCTGGCGGTGCAATCCCTGATGGTGGTGTCAGACGTCGACAAGGCCAAGAATATCATCAAATCCATCAACCATGCCGGTTATGAAGTCCGGCATATCTTCTTCGGCAGCTATGCCTGCTCGCATTTGCTGCTCACTCCCGACCAGCGGCGTAACGGATGCGTCCTCATTGACATAGGGGCCACCGTGACCAGCATCCTCGTTTTTCATGAAGGGATCATCAAGTATGTGCACGCCATTCCGATCGGGGGGCAGCAACTCACCAAAGATATCGCGTTGCGCCTTAAACTCAATTTCGAATTGGCCGAGGAAATCAAACGTTCCTATGCCACCGCTGTCTCCTCCCAGATCCAGGAAGAGGAGGTGTTGGTCAAGCGGGACAATGCGTATATACCGATCAAGCACGGAGAAATATATCAGGCGATCTCGGACCGGCTTGACAGTTTGATCGGACAGATCGATGATTCCATCAGGGCGTCCAACCTGTACGAGTATGTGGGTTCGGGGATCAGGATTACGGGCGGGGGAGCCTTATTGCCGGGACTGATCGAGCGGATTGAAGAGAAGACCAGGCTGGAAGTGTCACTCGCCCAGATTCAGCAGTTGACGCCGCGCAATGTTTCCAACGCGGCCGTATTTGCCACGGCGGTAAGTTGCGCGCACCGCGGCTGGCAGTTCCAGGACCAGGGACAGATGACAGCGCAACAACATGTGGATTGGGGGCGTCGCCTGATCAACAAGGTGAAAGAGTTGTATTTTGAGTATTTCTAGTCTTTGCGGTATTGGGTGCTGCGCAGGCGGTTGATATTGTAGCTGACGTCTTTGATCAGGTTGGCCAGCCGCTGCAAGGCATTGAGGATATAGAGCATCCAGAAGGAATTAAGCAAGAGCAGCACGACCAGGATGCTGGAATTGACGTTCTGTGTGGTGAGGATGGCCTCCACAAAGGTCTTATCGGTTTGATGGAGGTTGATGTCGATGACGTTCAGCAGATTGCGGAACCAGAAGGCAAAGATGACCAGCAGCACCACCTGAAAGAAAGTGAAGTAGAAATGCCTCATCAGCCAGCGGGCGGCGAGGTGATCCCAGTATTTCAGCTTTTGCAGCAGGTCCTTAAATGGCATCGATTTATCCTTTTAAGGTATTGTAATGACATGCCTAATGAAAGCAATCATTTTTTTTGCTGGTTTCCCTGTCTTAATTTCTGTACAATGATCAATCGTTGCAAGGAGTATGAATGGCGCACAAAATATTGGTAATCGATGACGAGCGGGTCAGTCTTTCCCTGGTAAAATTCGGGCTGGCCGCCAATCACTATGACGTCAGTACCGCGATGGACGGCGATGTCGGACTGGAAATGGTCAGGTCGGAAAATCCCGACCTTATCGTGCTGGACATCGGTATGCCGAAATTAAACGGTTACGAATTCATGCAGGAACTGAAAAATTTGGAAGGGCATGAGCACACGCCTGTTATCATTTTGACCGCCAACGAAACGATGGAAGATGTATTCAAACTTGAAGGCAGTCTGGAGTATTTTGTCAAGCCGGTCGACATCGCCAAGTTGGTGGCCCGGATCAAGGATTGCCTCGGCACCCCGGAGTAGGAGCCGCGCATGACGTTTTTGTATACTTTCTTGGTGATCCTGACCTCCTGGCTGGTGCTCAGCCATACACGTTGGATATGGCTTATCAATCAGGCCCGCAAAAAGGGGATCTACCCGGAGAAAGGCAAGGCCACCATGTTCGACGTCCGCAGTTTGATCATCGAAGGGGAGTATGATCTGGCGATCGAACTGTACCGCCGTCTGTTCAAGACATCCCGCCGCAATGCCCGCAAGGCTGTCGAAGACTTGGCCGACAGCATCAGCCAGAAAAATATCGAATACGAGTGAACCCGGCCTTCGAGGAAATTTTTTAGTTCTCGATCTAGCCGTCCGTCCGAACATCATGGCTAAATGCCCGAACTGTCACAGTCATCTTTCGATCAAGCAGGTCCTGACCGGACCGTTGCGGTGTCAGGAGTGCGGCAAATTATTGAAGTTTCCCCGCCACGAGTATCGAAACGTAACCCGCCCGGGATTTTACATCGCGGTGTTTATCCTCGCCAATTCCGTGACGGTGGCGGATGCCCGCATGCGGTTTGCCATTAACGGAGTTCTCCTCGTGTTGTGGTTTATCTTCTTTAAGCGGTTCATCCGCTACATTCATGAAACCATGCTCGAGTTATCGGAGGATCAATGAATTCCTACGCCCGCGATTTTCATGATTTTGAGGACGTCATCTGGCTGAACGCCGCCAGCGAAGGCCCGTTGCCCAACGCGGCGAAAGAAGCCTTGGCAGAGGCCGTGGCCTGGAAAAGGGCCGTGCATCAATTGGATATTCCGAAGTTTATCCGGGTCCCGCGGGAGCTGCGGCAAAGTATCGGCAGTCTGATGAATGTGGACCCGGCTGACGTGATCTTGGGCAACAGTGCCAGTTACGGACTGCACTTGCTGGCGGACGGATTGCCGTGGCAAAGCGGGGATGATGTCTTGTTGATGGAGAATGATTTTCCGACCGACATCCTGCCGTGGCTGGCGTTGGAAGATCGGGGGGTTATGGTGCGTCAGGTGAAGCCTGCCGGTTGGGTGCTGACTGCCGATGAGATTGCGCAGAACATTGCGCCGCGCACGCGGGTCGTCTGCCTGTCCCATGTTCATACCTTCAGCGGTCATATGATCGATGCGCAGGCGGTAGCGGCGGTGTGCCGCCGACACGGGATCATATTTGTCTTGAATGTGGTGCAGTCGCTGGGAAACCGTCCGGTCGATGTCGCGGCGCTCGGCGCCGACGCGGTTGTGGCTGTCGGATACAAATGGTTGTGCGGGCCGTACGGGACAGGCTTTTGCTGGATAAGGCCCGAAGTGCGCCGTCGGCTCAGATTGAACAGAGCTTACTGGAGCGGATACCTGACGGCCGAGGAACTGGAGGTCGAGGGGCCGTTGACCCGCAAGCGCATCGACAACGCCCGGGGTCTGGACATCTTCGGCACCGCGAACTTTTTTAATTTTGTTCCCCTGCAGGCGGCCCTCCAGTATTGGCTTGCAATTACCCCGAATGCTGTTCAGGAACACAACAGCGGGCTGGTGAACGCGCTGGTCGATGGTCTGGATCCAGCCAAGTACCGTCTCATTTCGCCTGTTGAGCCGGACCAAAGGACCAACCTGGTCGTGCTGTCGCTCGCGGACGCATCAGGAAATGCCGGACTTCACAAGGCATTGCAGGCAGAAAAGATTTACACCGCCTTGTGGAAAGGGCGGATCCGCCTCACTCCGCATGTTTATAACGACAAGGCCCAAATTTCCCGGGTTTTGACCTTCCTCAATGAGTACCCTCTTTAACGCTAGTTAGCCCAAACGGCGCATTTAAATGTCAAGAAATGTTATATAATGATACAGATGATTCATGTAGAATAATTTAGAACTATTCAAGTCATTGTGAGTCATCCGGAAATATGTCATACTTTCAGTATGATACCTGATCCGGCCGTTCAATTCTTGTCTCATTCCGCAGTGCATAGTGCGGGTGCGCGGGTGCGGCCGTCGAATCTTCAAACGGGTCAGGTATCCGCATCGGGGGCGAAGGCAGGTCATTTTTCTGAGCCGGTTCCTTCCTGCTGTGCAAGAAGGAGTTCGGCGGGAAGGAGGTGAGGAGGATGAAAAAGGCAGTGACGCTGATGCTGGCGCTGGCCATGATGTTTATCACGGCAGGCCCGGCCATGGCCATGTACGGACCGGTTGAAAAACTGACGTCCGGTGTGGTCAAGATCGTCAAATCACCCCTGATCATTTTCAGCCATACGAAGTCCGAGATGGACGACCATCTATCGACCCCGGTAGGATTCACCAAGGGGTTGGTGGAATCTCCCTTTTATATGCTGAAAGATATCGGTGGCGGTTTGGTAGACATTCTGACATTCCCGCTCGATTAATCTTTCGGGACGCTCCTCAGGGCCGGTCACATGACCGGCCCTTTTTTTTGCCTGTCTTGACAAAAAGAGGCATTGTATTAGAATTTGGGATAATGGAGTGGCAAAATTTCATCAGTCTGGGGGGTATGGTAGCCCTGATCTTCTTGGCGTACGCCTGTTCCCAAGACCGCCGCCACGTTAATTGGCATATCGTCGTTTGGTGTATCGGTTTCCAGTTGCTGATCGCCTGGTTCCTGTTCGTTGTCCCCTCAGGTGTCAGGCTTTTTCACCTGCTGAATGAAGGGGTGATTCTCCTGATCGAATCATCCAACGCAGGGGCGCGATTCCTGTTCGGGGCCTTGGCGGTTCCGCCAGGCGGCAGCGGTCCGGCCGGGGAAGAGTCCCTGGGATTTATCTTCGCGTTTCAAGTATTCCCGTCGATTGTTTTCTTCTCCAGTCTGATGTCCATACTCTATTTCTGGCGCGTCTTACCGTTCCTGATTAAACTGTTTTCGCGTTTGTTTACCAAATTGATGAACGTCTCCGGAGCCGAGGCGTTGTGTGCAGCCAGTAACATTTTTGTCGGCATCGAATCGGTGACCACGGTTCGTCCCTATCTGCGGGAGATGACGCGCTCGGAGTTATGTGTCGTGCTGACGGCGGGTATGGCCACGGTCGCGTCGAACGTCCTGGCGGTGTATGTGCTGAGCCTGCGTGAAGTTTTTCCCAACATTGCCGGACACCTGATATCCGCCTCATTGCTCTCAGCGCCGGCCGCGGTGATGATGGCCAAATTGCTGTATCCCGAAGACGGGCAGCCGGTGACGCGCGGTATTGACGTCGATCCGCACTACGATAAGGACGGCAGTTTTTTTGAGGCGGTAATCAACGGCGCGCAGGCCGGCGTTAAGTTGATCGTGGGGATCTGCGCGCTGCTGATCGCTATCCTCGGCCTGGTCGCGTTGACCGATCAGCTGCTGGGGGTCGTGGGCCGGCAATTGTTGCCCGGCAGCTCATGGAGTCTCGCCGGGATCTGCGGAGTCGTTTTTTACCCGTTTACGGTCCTGATGGGCATCCCGCTTGACGACGCCGGCGTGTTGTCCAAGGTCATTGGGGCGCGGCTGATCGTAACCGAGTTGACAGCTTATCAGAATTTGGCTAGTGTAATCAAAGCAGGTTCCGTGGTTCACGAGCGTTCGGTCGTGATCACCACATACGCTTTGTGCGGATTTGCACACGTGGCGTCTTTAGCGATTTTTATCGGCGGTGTTTCGGCGCTTGTCCCTGAGAAGACCCGGGATTTGTCCGCCGTTGCGGCCCGCTCGTTGCTTGCCGCGACCCTGGCTTGCCTGATGACCGGATGTGTTGCCGGCCTGTTTTTCGTCGGCCGCGGTTCCGTGTTGTTCGGTTAGGAAGGTATCCCGCGGTTATTCCGTCGGGTGAATTTATAAGCAATCTTAATCAGAAAAAAGGAAAGACAGCATTATGATGGAACGTGTAGCGGCGATCCTGGACTACTGGTTCGAAGGGATCACCGAAGAGACTCGATTAAGCGAGGATGTAGCGGTCAGGGAGCGTTGGTTCGCCAACAACGAGGCCGTGGACCAGGAAATCAAAACCAAATTCGGATCGGACTTGACCAAGGCGCGAAAAGGTAAATATTCGTCATGGATGGATACCTCCGTGGGATCTTTGGCACTGATCATCCTCCTTGATCAGTTTTCCCGCAATATCTTTCGCAATTCCGCGAAAGCCTTTCACACCGATCTGCAGGCGCTGGAATATTCCCTGCTGGCCGTCAAAAACGGTTTCGATGAGGAGCTCAGTCTGATCCAGCGGCAGTTTCTGTACATGCCTATGATGCATTCGGAAAATCTGCTCATCCAGAAGAAATCATTGGACTATTACAAAGGGCTGGCCGAAGCGGCCGAGACTCTGGAGCCGCATAATGTGGACTATTTTCTCACGGTGTACGATTTCGCCAAGCGTCATCACGATATTATTGAGAGATTTGAACGCTTTCCCCACCGTAATGAAGTGTTGAACCGTCGTTCGACTTCGACGGAATTGGAATTCCTAAAGTCTCCTGCGGCATCGTTTTAGAACGTCATTTCCGGTGTGTTCTGCATTCCCGGTGAATTGTAAGGGAAAGGTTGAGGAAAATCGGAAAATGAGGTAAAATTAGGTCTAAATTTTTAGACCGGAAATACTTACAGATCGGGGAAGAAGATGGGGGATAAAACATTTTTAATCTTGCTGATCGTGTTCGTCGTCATCGGCGTCTTCACCTATGATCAGTACATCACGGAAAAAACCGGGGAAAGCCCGATATCGAAGGTTCTGGACTATGGGGGTCTCGCCCAGGAAGGCAGTGTCGATACCCCGGGCCGCACATCGGTATCCAAATATGCCACCTTTCAGGAAAGCGCTGAATACAATCTCGCCCGGCTTTCCAAAAAACTGCAGGAAATTCAGGAGCAACGTGACAAGCTGGTGCATAACCGCAACGTACTTCTGACCCAACTCATCGAATTAAAGGATAAGACACTTCAGGAAGCCGAACTCTACGCAGAGGAAATCCGTCAGGAACGGGAAGAGTTCATGGCCTACAACCGGGACCTGCAAGAGCTCGGGCAGTTGATGATGGAAACCTATAACATCAACAACCTCCGTTTACGTCAGCAGAATATGGATAAGATCAAGGCGAAGATTGCTGCCCTTAACGGAGGCCGGGATTGGGGCGTCTCCACAGCGGACATCAATGAGTTGCTCGACTACGTCAATTCGACCGTAATCCAAAAAAATCTTGTCTCGCTGAGCGGTTGTGAGACCACCGAGCAGTGTCTCGAGGCCAATGTGCAGCGGGCCAAACTCTTCCTGAACGAAGTGCTTATCGATTTCCAGCAGGAAATCGAGCCGCGCTTTGTCAACGCCGTCAAGATTAAGCAGAAGGCCCGGCGCGCGTATAACAACCAGATGATCAACAGTGACACGGATGAAACTTATGTGGTCGAACAGGATGAATACCGCAAGGGACAGTACCGGGAGCTGGTACAGAAGATGATCAAGATTACCGCCCGGGACCTCAACGATTTGATTCAACTTTACTCGGAGCTGGAGATTGAGCAAAAACGCGTGCTCAACAGCCTCAAGCTCAGCAGCGAACGGCTTGTCGAACAGCACAAAAAAGAGCGGCAGCAGATGGAAGCTCTGATCGAAAGGATCGACAAGCAAAAGCTGGCCGACTTTGATTCTTTCTTCCGTATTGTGGAGAAAAACAAGGCCCTGGAAGATCAGTACATCCAGGAGATTCTTGAATTGGACAAGCAGCTGCTGCAGGTGACCCGTCACCGGCTCTTTGAGAGCAAGCTGTTCCTTAAGAATATCGGTGCGTTGATTGAGGTCAACATCAAACGATTGGTGGAAGACCGCAATTATGCCGCCCAGCTGAATCAAAATTATCTGGGTTACCGGCAACGGCTCGAGGAACGCCGCAGGACCGTCGGTATCAAGGACATTTACGAGGGCCAGCAGCCGGACACATTTGAAAATTATCTGAAAGTGACGCAAAAGTCCCAAGCCAAGAGCAAGACCGAGACATCCCAGTCAACGACGACCCAGACCATTCGTCAACCGCAGGATATTCGCCAACCGCAGGCCATCAACCCGACGGACAACCAGCCGAGGAATATCGGAACGGAGCAAAAAGTGATCCGCCCGGACCTGGAGCGGCAGAAAATCCTTCAGGAAAATACCCTGAAAGATTTCGACCGCGCCCGGGATAAGGCCCGCGACAGCGGATTCTGACGCCTTCATGATCGCCCTGGTAAAGAAGCTTTGTTATTTGATAATCGCCGTCCTTGTATGTGCGGCCGTTTTTACGGTTTTGCTGTTGATCGGTCTCAACACGACGCGGTTTTATGAAAAAGTCGTCCCGCTGGCGGTCGGCTTTTTTTTCGACGGGATAGACGTCAAGGGCGTTTCCGTTCAAACGGCGAAGTTCCGCTATCCGCCCCGAATCGAACTGGGAGGCGTGGCGCTGGCGTACCGTGAGCGCGGAACGCCGCATCATGTTATTCTCGACCGCGTAGAGGTATCACGCATATTCGATTTTTTCCGGGGAGAACACCCGTTGGTCGGACAGATCCTGATGCGCGCTTACGAGGATCATGATGCCGACTTTCAGAATATGATTGTGGATTTGACCCTGACCCGAACTGACTCCGGCAGGTACAAAGTGGACGGCTCCGGGATTGCAGGAAAAATGACAGCCGGCGGCTACCTTTTAGAGGGTATTCATTTTGATATTCGCGGAGGCGATCCGGTATTCGAATTGCGTATCAAAGAGGCGAATTTCTACGGCGGGAAGCTTAAGGCTGATATTCAGTTTGAAGTAGCCGGCCGTCAACCTTACACGGGGACCATCGTGCTGTTGAATATTCCCACGGCCAACCTGAATCAAGTTTACCGCGATTTGGAGCGGGATGTCCAGGGGGTCGTATCGGGGGATATGTATGTCGTGGGCGACGCCCACTCGATGCAAAATCTGGAGGTTAATTTGACGACCCGGCAGGATATGAATATCCGTTCCGGCCTGGTGGGTTGGCTTGTAGTTAACAGCCAGTTGGAAGACTCCCTGTTCCGGATGATGAAGGAGGAAGTCCGGCGTTACCCGATGATGCAGTATTACGCCGTTGATATGGCCCTGCAAAGCGAGGGCCAGCACCACATTCGAATCAAGATGAACATGAAAACACGAAAACACACCTTCGTCGTTAATCCCACCATCGATATCCAGTCCGACGGCGATCTGATGACCACTGTCCGTCAGTTGGACTTTGGACTCAAGCATGGATCATTGGAGAATTTTTATGTCCGGAATTAATCTGTGGATGTCGCTTGGGCTTATTCTCGGCGCGCTGGCCGGCGGCTGCACGGTCAAGGCCGTGGGCGATCCGGAACGTCCGATAACCATCAACGCCAATATTAAAATCGATATCCAGGGGCTTGAAAACACGGCCATGAATATTGAGGATTATGTCAGCGGAGACAGGCCGGCCGTATCTTCAAAAATGTAGACTCAAGGAGATTGCGATGCGTATCACCTTTATTGCCATGACAGCAGTCCTTACCGTGCTGACGGGTTATGCGCCCGCCGCGCAAGCCAAGGATTATAACATCAAACAGATGACCGCTGAGGTATCGCGGGCCCTGGAAAACCGCCGGCAGCGGTTCGACCGTTTGGCCGAACTGAAGTCCAGCGGCGTCATTGGAGAGAACAACAAGGGTTATATTTCCGTGTTGAAGCACGATCCGCAAACCGCGGAAATGGTCAAAGACGAAAACAAGGACCGTAAGGTAATCTATCAAACGATAGCCGAACAAAACGGGTTGGCCGACGCTTTGCCGGTGATCGAAGAGGTCTTCGCCCGGGTTCAGCGTGATAAAGCCGGCCCGGGGGAAAGTGTACAAAAGCCCGACGGAAACTGGATCAAGAAATAAGAGGCGGGAGCTTCCATGAAATTCAAACCCGAGATCATTTATATTCAAAGGCTTCTCAAGGAGACCAAGATCAAAGAGATTATGACCGTGCCTGTCATTAAGATTAACGACAATGACACGGTCAGCCGTGCGCAGGAATTGTTCGTGGAGCATGGCATTTATTACTTGCCCGTCGTGAACCGGCTCAATGAACTCGTCGGAGTAGTAACGCACAAATACCTGTATAAAACCGTGGCGCCGCGTAAGAACATGGGGAACGAGATGGCGGGGTATTCGCCGGACGTTGTTTATGACGGGGATTCCTTTTACGAGCGTGATAAGCTCGATCAGTTCAAACTCACCAGGATCATGAATCCCAATCCCGTCACCTTGCGGCCGGACGACAGCGTGGCGGAAGCCGTCCTGACCATGACCCGCAAAAACACCGGCTGTATTCCCATCATCAAGGCGAACCGCAAGATTTGCGGGATCCTCACTCACAAAGACATCGTGGATCTGGCCACGCTGATCCTACTCGAAGAGGTCCAATGACACAAACGTTTGAAGACAAGCAGAATATCGAATTCAATGACAAGTTCGCGTTTTGCTATGACCTGCTCGAAAACGACAATTGTAATCTCTTTATAACGGGGAAGGCCGGCACGGGAAAGTCGACTCTTCTTGAGTATTTTCGCGACCATACCACCAAAAAGGTCGTCTTCCTGGCGCCGACCGGCGTGGCTGCCGTCAACATCAAGGGCCAGACGATTCATTCTTTTTTCTGTTTCCGGCCGGATACGACACCGGAAAATATCTTCTCGATTCGCCTCCACCGATCGCAGCGCCGTCTCTATGAGAGCCTTGATGCGGTGGTTATCGATGAGGTATCGATGGTCCGCGCGGATTTGCTCGACTGCATCGATACCTTCCTGAGATTGTACGGCAAGAAAAAAGATCAGCCGTTCGGGGGCGTGCAGATGATTTTCTTCGGTGATCTCTATCAATTGCCGCCGGTAGTGACCCAACGGGAGCAAAGTCTTTTCCGGGATGTCTATTCCAGTCCGTTCTTCTTCGACGCGAAATCTTACAAGCATCTGAATTTACGCCTGGTGGAGCTCGAGAAGATTTACCGCCAGTCCGATCAGGAATTTATCAATCTGCTGGGCGGTCTGCGCAATCGTACATTTTCCCGCTGGGATATGGTAGAGCTTAACCGCCGGGTTAATCCGGAATTCAAAATTCCCCGGGGGGAATACTACATCTCGCTGACCACCACCAATGCCATCGCCGACCGGGTTAATCAGGAGCAACTGGCCAATCTCGACGGAGACGTGTGCGAGCGTGAGGGAGATTTGATCGGAGAGTTCAAAGAAAAGGACCTGCCCACGCGGCTGACACTGAAATTGAAGGAAGGCGCGCAGGTGATGATGCTCAACAACGATCCGCAGGGTCGCTGGGTCAACGGGACTATCGGTAAGATCACTTTTCTGGATGAGGAAGGCTTCGGTGAAGGGAGTGTGGAGGTCAAGATCCAGGGCGGTAATATCGTTGAGGTTAAGCCGGTCACCTGGGAGATGTTCCGCTTCTTCTTCAACGAAGATACCCAGGGGATCGAATCGGAGGTGGTGGGCTCGTTTTCCCAGCTGCCGCTCAAGCTAGCCTGGGCGGTAACGATTCACAAGAGCCAGGGTAAGACCTTCGATAAGGTGATCATCGATATCGGCAACGGCACCTTTTCTCACGGCCAAATATACGTGGCAATGAGTCGTTGCACCACCTTTGAGGGCATCGTATTGCGCAAGCCGATTTATGACCATCACGTCCTGCTCGATCCGCGCGTGGTGGAGTATATGTCAGCCAATCAGTGCAGTTAGGGAATAGGAAATGCAGAGAGTTATCGCCGCGGCTGTTTTGATCGTCCTGATGGCATTGGCTTTTTCCCGAATCGTCCAACATCAATCGGAAGGTTCCGGGCAAGCCTTACTGAAAGAGAGGGGGGAGGTCAATGTGTATGACGTTGAGCGGGAGCAAACCGTTGTCGCTTACCGTTCAGGCTTTGCCCCGGAGGTCATGAAAGATAAACTGACTGATTTGGAGTATCATGTCGCCTTCGAGGCCGGGACCGAACGGCCGTTTACCAGTCCGCTCAACAAAAATAAGCGGTCGGGTGTTTATAAATCCATCGTCAGCGGCAATGACCTGTTTCACTCCGATCACAAATTTGATTCCGGAACAGGCTGGCCGAGTTTTTACCGTCCGGTGAATGAAAGCAACATCGAACTGCGTGAAGACAACAGTCTGTTTATGAAGCGTGTCGAGGTGGTGGACGCGGTCAGCGGAGCCCATTTGGGGCATGTTTTTAAGGACGGGCCGCCGCCGACGGGGCTGCGTTATTGTATCAACGGAGCCGCGCTGAAGTTCGTCGAAGGCGTTCCCTTCAAGGAGCCCCCGCAGTAGATTAACCCATTAGAGGGAGGATGCTATGATTCCGGTTTTGATCGTCATTGCCGTGCTGGCCTTGATTTACTTCATGATGTATAACGGCCTGGTCGGCAAGAAGAATCAGGTGGAAAATGCCTTTTCCGGTATGGACGTTATGCTCAAGAAGCGTTACGACCTTATCCCCAATCTGGTCGCCGCGGTGAAGCAGTACATGCAGCATGAGGCGAATACCCTGACCGAGGTGACGGAACTGCGTTCCAAGGCTATGTCCGGAAATTTGTCGAATGACGAGAAGGTCTCCATCGACAACAAGATTTCCAAAGCGATAGGCGGCATCATGGTCGCCGTGGAAAATTACCCGGACCTGAAGGCATCCGATAATTTCATGAATTTGCAGCGGTCGTTGAACGAAATCGAAGAGCAAATCTCGGCCTCCCGGCGGAGCTACAATGCCTCGGTGCTCGATTACAACAACGCCGTGGAGATGATCCCCACCAGCATTGTGGCGTCCATGATGGGATATCGCCGTAAAGAAATGTTCGAGATCCCGGACGACCAACGCAGTAACCCGAACGTGGGTGATTTGTTCAGTAAATAGCAGCAACTCACTGGCCGATGAAGACTTTAAACGAACTCAGAGAATACTACAACTCCGAGTTGATGCCGGACCTGAAGAAGCTGGAAGGAGTCCGGCTGGCCAATGTCAGGAAAATGGTCGTCATGATCGGGCCGACATTAGCCGTCGGCGGTCTACTGGCGTTGGTACTGCATGAAATGGAGGACCTCCCCTCTTTTGTCCTGGTGCTGACCGCGGTTGTGGCGGCCATTATGTACGCGGCGATCGTGCGCGGTTATGTTTCGGACTTTAAGCGGGCGATTATCGAGAAGATCGTCCGCTTTATCGATGAGGGGCTGGCTTACAATCCCACTGGCTATATCGCGCCGGGCCTCTATAAGGATAGCCGCCTTTTCACCCGCCGGTATGATGTCTATAAAGGCGACGATCATGTTCAGGGGAAGGTCGGAGCCACCGCCATAGAGTTTTCCGAGTTACATACCCAGTACATTACCCGTGACAGCAAGGGGCGGACACAGCATCATACGATTTTCAAAGGCTTGTTTTTCGTCGGTGATTTTAATAAGCATTTCAAAGGGCGCACCTTTGTGCTGCCGGACCGCAGCGAGAAACTGTTCGGCAGTCTGAGCAAGGTCTTTCAGTCTATGAGTATGAGCCGGCCCGAATTGGTTAAGCTGGAGGATCCCGAGTTTGAAAAGTTGTTCGTGGTGTACAGCGACGATCAAATTGAAGCGCGCTATATTTTATCCCCGAGTCTGATGCGACGCATAACGGAGTTTAAAAAGAAAGCCGGGCGTACGGTCTCGCTGTCCTTCCTGAACGCCAATGTTTATATTGCGATTCCCTACTTTAAGAATTTGTTTGAGCCGCGTATTTTTCAAACACTGCTGGACTTCAAGCCCATCCAGGAGTATTTCGAGGATCTGCAACTGGCCGTCGGGATTGTCGAAGATTTGAATCTAAATACCCGAATTTGGACGAAGGAATAGTCCATGGGCCGGATCGAAGTTATCGTCGGAGATATTACCGGGCTGTCCGTCGATGCCATCGTCAATGCCGCCAATACATCGCTGTTGGGCGGGGGCGGGGTGGACGGCGCAATTCACCGGGCGGCCGGGCCGCGACTGCTTGAAGAATGCCGCCGACTCGGCGGTTGCGCGGTCGGAGATGCCAAAATTACCGGCGGATATGATCTGCCCAGCAGACATGTGATTCACACGGTCGGGCCGGTCTGGCACGGGGGACGGCAGCGTGAGCCGGAGCTGCTGGCGAATTGTTATGCCCGCAGCCTTGCGTTGTGTGCGGAACACGGTCTGGTTTCCGTGGCCTTTCCGTGCATCAGTACCGGTGTGTATCGGTATCCCAAGGAAGAGGCCGCCCGCATCGCCATTACCGCCGTCGTTGAACATATATCCCGTCAGAAAGTTCCCGGAAAGGTGATATTTTGCTGTTTTTCCGACACCGACGGACAACTTTACCGCCAACTCCTGGAAAGGTAGGTCTATGCCCGAAGACATCTACACCGTATCCGAAATCAATACATACATCAAGGGTGTTATCAATGCCGCTTTTCCGCAGCCGTTGTGGATTTGCGGAGAGATTCAGGGATACGACCGCAACAAGGGCAAGAGCCATGTGTTTTTTGAACTGGTCGAAAAAGACAAGCGATCCGATTCGGTCCTGGCCAAGATCGGTTTGGTGATCTTCTCCAACCGGCGGAGTTATATCGATCAGATCCTGCGCAAAAGCGAAAACGGTTTTGAGCTGAAAGACGATATCGAGGTCAAGTTTCAGTGCCGTATGGATTTTTATCCGCCGCACGGAGCGATGCGGCTGATTGTCGAGACCATTGATGCGACATATACACTCGGCAAACTCGCCCAGCAGCGGCAAAAGATCATCGCGGATTTACGTGAACGGGGATTACTGGATAAGAATAAGCAGCTGGCCATTCCCACGGTGCCGCTTAATATCGGTCTGATTACCTCCGATGATTCCGCGGCGTATAATGATTTTATCTCGGAGTTGGCGCGCAGCGGCTACGGGTTTCGGGTGTATTTGAAGAATTCCAGTATGCAGGGACAACGCACCGAAGGCGACGTGACCCGGGCCATCGCGGCACTGGAGGAGATTCGGGAGCTGGACGTGATCGTCATTACCCGGGGCGGCGGCTCCATCGCGGATTTGTCCGACTTCGACAATAAACTTATTGCTGAAAAGATCGCTGCCTGCCGGCTGCCGGTCCTCAGCGGGATCGGGCACGAGATCAATACCACCATTACGGATATGGCAGCGCACACTTTTGCCAAAACGCCCACCGCTATCGCCCAATATCTCGTTCTGTTGGTGAAGGACTATCTCGGTGAACTCGACACCCGGATGGAGTATATTCTCGGCGAGTCGCAAAAGTTCGTCAGGGAGGAGCGGAGCCGACTAAAGGACTTGTCGGTTGGACTGCAGCAGGCGACCGGCCATTTTCTTAAGGACTACAACCGTCGGCTCGACGAGTACAGTCACATACTTCGCAAGGCTCCGTTGATTTTGCTTAAGGACAGCGTGCGCCGCTTGAAGGACCTGTCCGTTGGGCTGCAACAGTCCACCAATCATTTTCTGAAGAATTACAATCAACGCTTGATCGAATGCTCTCACAGCCTGACGAAGGCGCCCGGCCGCTTGCTGCGTGACGCGCGTCGACAAATCGGTGATCAGCGGGAACGGCTGATGCGGGTCGCTACCCGGCGGGTCGATCAGGAGAAGACACGCCTGGGACATTTTACCAAAATTGTGGAGGTGTATCATCCGATCAATACTATGAAACGCGGTTTCAGCATTACCCGCGACAGCCAGGGGCGTGTCCTGCGTTCAGTAGACGCCGTGAAGGAAGGCGATCAAATCGTCACGCAAGTCGTCGGGGGCGAGTGGGGGAGTCAAGTCAAAACCATCAAGAGGGAGAACAGCCGTGACGGAGAACAAGTACAGTAAGTCTATCGCTAAATTGGAAGAGATTATCAATAAGATCGACAATCAGAAAATCGATGTCGACGAACTCTCCAGCCAGGTGAAAGAGGCCGCCACTCTGATCAAGGAGTGCAAATCCAAGATTGACAAGGCCGAGCTGGAGGTCAAGAAGGTCGTTGAGAATTTCAAGGAAGAAGACTCTTCAAAATGAACGGTCTGACGTCGTCATGGGTGCTGGTGGGCATATTCTTGTGGGGGATGCCCACCGGTTTCGTGCTGAGTTTCTTGTTGGCCAGTGTCTCTTGGGACGGGGGATTGCACATCAGCGGATGGCAAGCGGAAACGTTTGGCCGGAATTGTCTGGTGTTATTGCCGCTGTTCGCCGCCGGCGGGGTCGGATTGGGTCTAACCATGGGGAGGATGTGTGAACGGGCCCGACGCCAATAGCGACAACCGGCTGGATAAACTTCTGAAGACGCTGGGTCCCGGACTCATCTTTGCCGGCACCAGCATCGGGGTGTCGCACATCGTCCAGTCCACGCGCGCGGGCGCTGTCTATGGATTTGGACTGATCCTGGCCGTTATCCTTGCCAATCTCTTCAAGTATCCGTTCTTTGAATACGGGCCGCGTTACACCGTCGCCACCGGCGAGCATCTGTTGCACGGATATCGCCGTGTCGGCCGCTGGGCCTTCTACCTGTTTTGCGGTCTGTCGCTGTGTACGATGTTCCCCATTCAGGCGGCCGTCACTTTGGTGACCACGGGATTGCTGGCCAATTTGTTGAGCTGGCCGTTTCCGCCGGTAGTCCTGAGCGCGGTGCTGCTGACGGTGTGCTGTGTCATTTTACTGGCCGGGCGTTATCCGCTTCTCGACAAGTTGATGAAGATCATGATCCTTTTCTTGGGCGTCTCGACAATCACGGCATTTGCGGCCGCGTTGATGCGCGGTCCCGCGGGGGTTCAGGGGGCGGGACAGGTTTTTTCTTTCGGGGATGAAAGGGACGTCGCTTTCCTGGTTGCGCTTGTCGGGTGGATGCCGACGACTCTGGAGATTTCCGTCTGGCATTCCTTTTGGTGCGCTGAGAGGATCAAACAAACCGGTCACCGTCCGTCGCTGCGGCACGCGCTGTTCGATTTTCATTTGGGCTATTGGGGGACCATGATCATGGCCCTGTTCTTTTTGGGGTTGGGGGCGCTGGTCATGTATGCTACCGGAAAGGAATTTTCCGGTTCCGCAGTTACTTTTACCGGCCAGGTCATCGAGTTATACACGGAGGCATTGGGCCCGTGGAGCAAGTGGGTTATCGGCGTGGCCGCGGCCACGACGATGTTCAGCACCACTATCTGTTGTCTGGACGCCTTCCCGCGGGTCATCCGGGAGGTCTGCGTGATGGTGAATCCCGCGCTGGAGGATCGTAAGGAGAAAATCTACCTGGGTGCGATCCTGATAGTGGCGGCTGTCTCCACCGTGATTATCGGATGTTTCGTGGGCCGCATGAAGGCCCTGATCGATTTTGCGACCACGTTGGCTTTTTTAGCCACGCCGGTCTTTGCCTACATTAATCTGCGGACCGTTACCGCGGGGAATGTACCCGTCGCGGCGCAGCCCAACCGGATCGAGATCGCCTTCAGCTGGTTCTGCCTGGCGGTCCTCACCGGGTTCGCACTGCTTTTCGTTTACTCACGGTTTTTCTAACAACAAGGGGATGGATTGAACTTCCGGGCAACACAAGCCGTCAAGGTGATGCACGCCGGCGCCTTGGTCGTCGCCGCGCTCGTCATACTTGCGGTCAATGTCATCCGGTTTGCCGGCCTGGAACAAAGCCCTCCCGGATTCCATGTCGATGAGCTCTCCGGCGCAGTCACCGTCCAATGCCTTGAAACCGAGGGTGTCGATGCCACGGGCAAGCCGTACCCGCTTTTTGCCAATTTGAATTACGGCTCGCCAAAACCGCCGACCTATTTGTATCCCGCCATACTCTGGACACGTCTGTTCGGGCACTCGATCGGCAGTTACCGGGCCTTCTCGGCATTTATCACGGTGATGGCCATCGGGATGCTGTTTGCGCTGGCCCGCCGGATGTTCGGTTGGGAAGCGGCGGTTTGGGCGGCACTCACGGCCAGTCTGTCGCCGACGGTCTTTCAGATTTCACGAGTCGCCCTCGAACCGGGACTCGCGCCGTTTTTTGTCATGGCCGGTATATTTTGCTTGCTCGGGCGCCGGCCCTACGTCGGCGCGGTGTTAGGCGGCTTGATGTTCGCGCTGGCCATGTATTCCTATCCGCCCGCCCGATTGTTTGTCCCGCTTTTCCTGATGTTGTTTGTCGTCACCCGTTGGCTGCGCGGGTCGCGCCGGCTGGGACCGGTCTTTGCCCTCGGTGCCGCCCTGGTCATAGTGAATATTCCGCTGGTACTGGGAACATTGTCGGGGGAATACATGGGGCGGTTCAATAAAATCGGCATTTTCTCGGAAGAATTTCTGGCCGAGCAGGGAAAGGCCCGTCGTCTAAAAGATATCGCCGGGATTTTTGTCCAGAATTACGCACAACACCTCCGACCGGATTTCTTGTTTATCAACGGCGACGAGAATTTCGTATATTCCACCGGCCGCTTCGGGCTGCTGGGATGGCTTGACATGTTGGCGCTGGCCCTGGGGATTGTCCTTGTCATTTTCGAGGTGTGCCGGTCGACGCGCGGGGCAAGCCGGCTGAAGTTATCCGATATTACGGTGAGTGTTGAGTTGATCGGAGGTATCCTGTTAGCGATCGTGCCGGCGGCATTGACGTGGCAGGATATCCCGCACTCACTGCGCATGCTGCTTTATTGGCCGTTCCTGGCTTTGCTAAGCGGATGGGTCCTGTCAACGCTTTGCCGCCGGGCGCCTTTTGTGGCGCCGGTGATCCTCGCGGTCGCGGTCGGATTCGGGACGGTTTATCTGCGTCACTATTTCAAAGTTTACCCTGAACGTGCGTACTATATGTTCAGCACGTTCACCAAGGATGAGGCCCTGTCCGCCCGTACACAGGAAGACTGGATGAAGTTCATGTATCGCTACCGGCGACAGGATTATCATACACGCTATTACATGATGAATTTTCTTAAGGGGCAGACCTGCGCATCGTCGCAGCGCGCGTGGCAAGAAGTCCATAAAATTCCTTAAATTTCACATCGAAATCTCTATAATAAGTCGTATGCTCAACCCGCCCGTGCCTGATATCTCGATTATAATCCCCGCCAAAGATGAGGAGCGGCGTCTGCCGACATTCTTGCTGGATGTGATCAGTTTCTGTCAGGCATCTGCACAGCAATACGAAATAATTGTGGTCGATGACGGCAGCCGTGACGGAACATCGGCTGTGGTGGAAAAGTTTCAAGCCAAGTTTGCCCGCCTGCATCTGATCGTCTTGAAAAAAAACAGAGGGAAAGGGTATGCCGTCAAACAGGGCGTCCTGCGGGCCCGCGGGAATATCGTCCTGTTTATGGATGCAGACGGGTCCACGCCGCCGAGCATGATCGAAGAGTATACACCGCTGTTGTCGGGGGGGAACGATATCGTGATCGGTTCGCGGGTGGTCGCCGATGAGAAGCATCGCGTGCAGGCGCGCGGTTACCGTAAACTTGTCGGGCAGGTGTTTAATTATTTTGTCCACCGGTTCTTGATGCCCGATATCATGGACACGCAGTGCGGGTTCAAAATGTTTCGCCGTGAGGTGGTCCGGCCGCTGTTCGGACGCCTGAATATCAAAGGCTTCGGGTTTGATTTGGAACTGCTTTATTTGGCCCGGCTGTTGGGCTACCGCGTGGCCGAGGTTCCGGTGGATTGGCGGCATGTGGACGCGTCCAAAACAAATTTGATCAGCGATTCCTGGCGGATGTTGATGAATATCTTTCAAATCCGCAACTGGCATGCCTACAGCGGGGCCGTCATGGCACGGCACATGAGCACCGCGGAGATCGACGCCATGCATAGCGCCGAGGAGGATCACTGGTGGTTTCAGGCGAAGCGGAATCTGGTGCGGCAGTTGGTCGGGCCGCTTGGCGGAACCCGGCCGCGGTTACTGGATGCCGGATGCGGCACCGGACTGAACCTCCGGCAGTGGGATGCCTCCGCGGAATGTTTCGGCTGCGATGCCATGTTTCCTGCTCTGCAACACACGCGGGGCGCGGGGGGCGGCTGTCTGGCTCAGTGCGATCTGGAACGATTGTGCTATCGGGACGGGACTTTTGATGTTATCACCGCGCTCGACGTGATTGAGCATGTTCCGGATCCGGAACGGGTGGTGGGGGAAATCAGTCGGGTCCTGAAGGCCGGCGGGCGAGTGATTATTACGGTGCCGGCATTCAAATTCCTATGGAGCCCGCATGACGAGGCCTTGAGTCACTTCCGCCGGTACCATCGCCGTGAGCTACGCGGATTACTTGAAGACGCGGGATTGCCGGTCGTTCGGATGGGATACCATTACTGTGCGGTTTTCTTACTCGTCGCACCGTTGAGAGTTTTCAAGCGTCTTTTTAGCGGACAGGAGCGCCCCCGTTCCGATACAGCCGTGCCGCCGCCACCGTGGGTGAACCGCCTTTTGGCCAGATGGCAAGGCTGGGAACTCGCCTTATCGCGTTATCTGTCCTTACCATTCGGGACGACGCTTTACGCTATCGTGGAAGGGCGTCCGTCTGTATCCAATATCAGCTATCGGTTCCAGCGGCCGGAGGAGTCCGCTGTCTCGCCGGACGGCCTGCTTCAACCCACGGAATCATGAACGTGAGGCCTCGGCTTTTTACCGTCGGTTGCATGTGTTTGCTGGGGATTTCCCTCGCGGGATGCGCGAACCGGGAAAAAGGACCGGATTGGCAACTGCGTCAAGCACGACACGACCTGCAGACGCGAGACTATCAGCAAGCCATGGTTCACGTCACCAGGGCCCTCAACCTGCGGCCCGGTTACGGGCCGGCCTATTTGGTGCGCGCCCGGGTGCACGAAGCCCAGGGATTTTTGGCCATGGCCCTCGACGATTATGCCCGGGCCTTGGATTCACCGGAGGATCGGGCGGAGGCCCTGCGCCGAAGCGGCGATTTGTTTCGACGGCTTGGCCGCTATGCCCAGGCCATTTCCTCTTACGAACAGTTAATTCGCGATGACCCTGACGACGTTGAGGGTTATCTAGGACGGGCCGGAGTATTGATCAAACAGAAGCGTTACGAGCCGGCCCGGGAGGATCTGCGCCGCGCCGAAGGGATACGCCCCGATGATAGCCGGATCGCTGCGGCCTTGGGACAGCTTTTTGAAGCCCAAGGCAAATTTTCGCGAGCGTTGCGTGAATACGAACGGGCGGTTTCCCTAGATAAACAAAACGTGGATACGCGAATTTTGTTGGGTACTTTGCATGCCCGTGAAAACCGGATCGAAGAGGGATTGGCGGCATACGGGACGGTTCTGCAAATGGACCCCGGGAGGGGCGATGTGTACTACAAGCGCTCTTTTTTACACCTGGCCGCCGGTAACTATGGCAAGGCGCTGGATGATACGGTGCGAGCGCGTTTTTTAGGGGAGGAGGTGGATGCCGCGTATGTATCCCGCCTGAAACAACAGGTGCAAGAGCGGGCCGCGGATGCCGGGCCGTAAAATAGTTGTTGCCATCTGCCGCGGCCGTGATATATTCTAAAATCTCCTTTCCGTTACATTTCATCAATTTTCCCGTGTCGTCCCGCGTTTACGTGCCGACATTTTGCGCCTGTAGCTCAGTTGGATAGAGCACCAGTCTTCGGAACTGGGTGTCAGGGGTTCGAATCCTCTCAGGCGCGTTTTACTTTTCCCCGCGACTCTCGTCGTACATGAAATGTCTTTACAATGAGAAAAGTTTTTTATAAGATACACCCGAATTAATTCACCGGAACATATCCGTCTCAATTTCAAATTCGACATGACGTCCAACGCTCCTCTGAAACGCACGGCCCTTTATCAGGATCACATCGTCCATCACGCAAAAATGGTGCCGTTCGGCGGATGGGATATGCCTTTGCAGTACAGCGGCATTCTTGATGAGCATGCGCATACGCGCGCTGCGGTAACGATCTTTGACATTTCCCATATGGGCGAATTTATTATTCACGGCGATCCCGTGAAAAGCGGCTTAGACAGAATTGTGACGCAGACCCTCACGGATCTTCCCGTGAAGTCTTGCCGGTACGGTGCCATGCTGAATGAAGACGGCGGGGTGTTGGACGACCTCATCGTGTTTCGCATGCAAGAAGACAAATGGTTCCTGGTGGTCAATGCGGCGACCACCGCCAAGGATGCCGACCATATCCGCACCCACTTGCGCTCCGCGGAAGACTTTGAAGATGTCTCGGCACAGATCGGCAAGGTGGACATTCAGGGGCCGCACTCGCGCGATGTGATGCAACAATTTGTCGGAGATATCGGCCGGTTGGATTATTATACGTTTGATTTTTTCCCGCTTTTGGGTGAGAATGTCCTCATCAGCCGGACCGGCTATACCGGTGAACTCGGCTATGAGATTTTTTATCCCTGGGATAAAACCACTTATCTGTGGAATGCTCTTCTGGAGGCAAGGGAAGTCAAGCCCGCCGGGCTCGGTGCGCGCGACCTGTTGCGGTTGGAAGTGGGATACAGCCTGTACGGCCACGAATTATCTGAAGACGTCTCCGCGTTGGAATGCGGTTTGTCGCGCTTCATCGACTTTGAAAAAGAATTTATCGGTAAAGACTCCCTGATGAAGAAGCAAGAGCATCCGCTGTCCGGACACATTATCGGACTGGTCTCGACTTCGAGGCGTTCACCTCGCGCCGGTCACCGGATTTACACCGCCGCCGGCAAAGTCGTTGGGACCGTGACGAGCGGCGCGTATTCTCCGCAATTGAAAAAAGGGATCGGTCTGGCCCGTGTCGAGGGCGTGGAATTGCATAAAGATGATTTGATCAGATTCGGCAGTGAGAAACAACAGGAGGAAGCTGCCGTTTCCAGCAAAATTTTTTACCGTAATGGATCTGTAAAAAGTTAAGAAGGAGAAAGTGATGGAAATAGAAGATCATCTGTTGTACACCAAGGAGCATGAATGGGTCAACATTGACGGCGACGAGGCCACCGTTGGGATATCCGACTACGCCCAGGAGTCGCTCGGCGACATTACCTTTGTGGAGTTACCCGCCGCCGGGGACGACGTTGAGCAGTTCGGAGAGCTGGCGTCGGTGGAATCGGTCAAGGCCGCCAGTGATATTTTCTCGCCGATGTCCGGACAAATTTTGGAAGTCAATGAGGACCTCAATGACGACCCCGGGATCATCAATAAGTCTCCTTACGAAAAAGGGTGGATCGTCAGGCTAAGCCTGAGTGATATTGAAGAGAAGAACAATCTGATGACGGCCGAGGAATACGAGCGGTTCCTGGAGAGCACCGGTTAGTATGATCCCTTACATTGCCAACACGGAACAAGAAGTCGAGAAAATGTTGGCCCGTATCGGTGTCGCTTCCATCGATGATCTCTTTGCGGATATTCGGAACCGCCATCGCCCGAAGTCGTTCCGGTTTCCGGCGGGATTGAGCGAGTTTGAAGTGATCTCGACGCTCAGGGCGGCGGCCTCACGCAACAAATCCGGTCTTATCTCCTTCCTGGGGGGCGGTTATTACGACCACTACGTCCCGGCCGCGGTCAACGCGGTGATTTCACGCGGTGAATTTTACACGGCATATACTCCTTATCAGCCGGAGGTGGCTCAGGGGACCCTTCAGGCGCTATACGAATTCCAAAGTTCGATCTGTGCCCTGACCGGTATGGAAGCGGCCAATGCGTCTTTGTATGACGGCGGCACCGCTCTGTACGAAGCCGCCATGATGGCGGTCCGTATCAACGGTCGCAGCAAGATCGTGATGGACGGCGGGGTCAGTCCGATTTACCGCAAGATTCTACGCACCTATACCACAAACCTGAATTACGAATTCGCCGAAACCCCGGTGACGCACGGTCATAGTGACCGTGACGAGATCATCCGGCAGTTGGACAAGGACACCGCGGCGATTATTTTACAAAATCCGAATTTCTTCGGCGCTATGGACGACCATGCCGACATTGTCACGCGGGCCCATGAGCTGGGAGTGCTCGTCATTGAAAGCGTGTATCCGATCGCCTTGGGGCTGATGAAGACGCCCGGCGAGATGGGGGCCGATATCGTAACCGGGGAAGGCCAGAGCCTCGGCCTTCCTTTAAATTTCGGCGGCCCGTATCTGGGATTTATGGCGACCAGAAAGAAATATATCCGAAAAATGCCCGGCCGGATTGTCGGCGAAACCGTGGATGAAAACGGCAAGCGGTGTTTTGTGAATACGCTTCAGGCTCGCGAGCAGCATATCCGCCGGGAAAAAGCCACTTCGAATATATGCACCAATGTCTCTTTGTGCGCGTTGCGGGCATTGGTGTTTATGAGTTTGATGGGCAAGCAAGGATTTAAGGAGCTGTCCACGCTCAATTTTGAAAAGGCGGAATACACGCGGCAGCGTCTGGAAAGTATCGACGGTGTCGAGGTCAAGCGCTCGGCACCGACTTTTAACGAATTTACGATACTGCTGCCGTTGGCAGCGGATTGTGTGGTCGAGCGCATGATTGACAAAGGATTTGCCGCCGGTTTTCCCCTCGGCCGCTACTATCCCGGCATGGAAGATTATATGATCGTCGCGGTAACGGAAAAACGAACACGGCGGGAAATCGACGCGTATGTTACGGCGTTGGAGACCACTCTCAATGAATTATCCAAGGAGACGGCTGCGTGCAGTTGATATTTGAAAAAAGCGTTCCCGGACAGCGAGGATTTCTGAATTCACGCTCCGATGTGGATGTGGCGGTTGCATTCCCGGCTGAGTTGGCGCGTGCCGAAGATTGTCCGTTGCCGGAGCTTTCCGAGCTCGAGGTGGTCAGACACTATACCAATCTTTCCAAATACAATTTCTCCATCGATACGCACTTTTATCCGCTCGGTTCCTGTACGATGAAGTACAATCCAAAGTTTTGTGAGGAAATCGCGCAATTGCCCGAATTTACTCAACTGCATCCTTTGCTTCCGCAGCTGCGACACGGTGATCAATTCGTTCAGGGCGCCCTCGAAGTGCTTTATGAGCTTGAGAAATGGATGTGTGAAATGACCGGTATGGACGCAATTACGATGCAACCGTTGGCAGGGGCGCACGGAGAATTGACCGGCGTGATGATGATGGCCGCGTACCACAAAGCGCGCGGGAACGACAAAAGATATATCATCGTGCCGGACTCCGCCCACGGAACAAATCCGGCCACCGCCCGGATTGCCGGATATGAGACCATCGCCATTCCGTCCGATGCCAACGGAGTTATGGATCTTGAAAAGTTAAAGGAGTGCATTACGGATGAAGTCGCCGGGTTGATGCTGACTTGTCCCAACACTCACGGCTTGTTTAACTCCGACATCGATAAAATCGCCGAGATGATTCATGCGGTGGACGGCATCATGTATTACGACGGCGCCAATCTCAATGCGATCCTTGGCCGCTGCCGGCCGGGCGACATCGGCTTTGACGTCATGCATATCAATACGCACAAAACATTTACCACGCCGCACGGCGGTGGCGGGCCGGGTGCTGGGCCTGTCGGTGTTACGGAGAAATTAACGCCGTACCTGCCGGTCTCCCGCGTGATTCAGAAGGAAGACGGGGCCTACGCCTTAAAATACGATTATCCGGACACCATCGGTTATATCGCTTCTTTTTACGGCAACTTCGGAATTCTGCTACGCGCCTATGCGTACATCCTGTTGCTTGGAGAAGAGGGGTTGCGAGCGGTCAGTGATCACGCCGTTCTCAACGCTAACTATATTAAGGAATGTCTCAAGGGTATTTATCATCTGCCGTTTGACCGGAGATGCATGCATGAGGTTGTCTTTTCCGCGAAGAATCAGGCCGAACGTGGGATGCATGCCCTGGATATCGCCAAGTTTCTGATTGATCAAGGCTTTCATCCGCCGACGGTTTACTTTCCGCTGACCGTTAAAGAGTCAATCATGATCGAGCCGACGGAAACCGAGTCCAAGGCCACGATCGATGCATTTATTGAGGCGATGATGGCAGCCGATCAACTGAGCCGGTCCGCACCGGAACAGGCCCATCAGTTTCCCGCCACCACTCCGGTGACCCGTCCCGATGAGGTTAAGGCGGCCCGTGATTTGAATACCAGCTATTTTCAGAAAACTGCCTGACCGATGACGGTATTGCGCGAAATTTCCTTTCCGGACCCTGCGGACAATATATTGTTCGATCAAGTCCTGCTTGAGGTCGCGGAGGCGGGGGAATCCGGCGAGACATTGCGTTTTTGGGAGTCGCCCGTGCCATTTATCGTCTTGGGCCGTATCGGCCGTCCCGCCGACGAACTGAACGTCGCCGCGGTCATGCAGCAGGGTATTTCAGTCCTGCGCCGGTGTTCCGGCGGAGGGACGGTCGTGCAAGGGCCGGGATGTCTGAATTTTGCTTTGGTCCTATCAAAAGACGCACAGCCGGAAATCGCGGATCTCCAGCGGTCCTACGGTTATATCCTGTCCAAGGTGACGGCGGCCCTGTCGGAATGCGGGGTGGAGGCTGATTATTGGCCGATCTCGGATATCGCGTTAAACGGAAGCCGCCGAAAAATCTCCGGCAATGCTCAGAAACGGGGCCGGCGGTTTATTTTGCATCACGGGACTTTGTTATATAATGCTGACCTGAATCTGATTGAACGATATCTGGCTACGCCGCCGAGTATGCCCGATTACCGGCAGGCCCGGCCCCACCTGGAATTTGTCGCGAATGCCGGAATCGAGCCCCGACGTTTTATCGACGGCTTGACGCGGCAATTCGGCGCCGGCCCGGTGCAGTCGGAGGTGTCGGCGACCGAACAGGCGCGTCTGCTGGAGTTGCGCAGCGCCGTTCAGGTCCATGTGGGGCTTTGAACCGGATACAAATTGCTTCCAATGATTGACACGTGTTGGGGGCGTTCTATAATGAAAGAGATTTTCCTGCCGGACTTACGAGAGGAGATAACGATGATGTCGAGAAATAGCTCAGGAATGTTACTGCTGGTTTTCATGCTGGTGACGGCGTCTGTCGCCGAGGCGCAAATGATTAATTATCACCGACGGAATCAACGTCAGTCGCCGAAACAAGCCGCCAAGTCCGATCCGCAACCAATCCGGAAGGTCAAGACGGAGGATCGCGCCATTAATTACTATCGAAGCGACTACGCAACGGAGCCGGCCGGCCAAGAAGCGTCCGCTCAACCCCGCGTGACGAACAGGGTGGAACGGCTTTATGATTTGAATCGTGACGGCTTCCTGCAACCCGATGAAGTCGCCGACTTCTATCGGGATGTCGTTTCCTCCGTCCAGAATCGGGGGAGTTTCCGGGTCAGCTCCGATCTGCTCCGGGACTTTGATTCTGATCAGGACGGACGGATCAGCCGTTACGAAGTGGGCGAGATCGCCAATCGATTAAACTAGTTTCACTATAACTAACCGGTCACGCCGTTTTCCCGCCGCGTGACCTTCCACTTTATGACCCTTCATTCACCGACATTCCGTCGTTCCGGAAAGGCGTTTCTTTTGCTTATGACGGGATTGACTCTCACCTCTCTGTGCGGGCGCACCGTGGTGCCGGTCCGGGCTCAATCTCAGTTGGGAGGAACCGGGGCATCCGACGCGAAGAGTAGCGAAACCTATCAGGAGTATCTGGCATTCTTCCGGGAAGTTTTCGATATCATGCGGGAGAATTATTACAAGGATATCGATGAGGAAGACTACGACCGGTTTTTGCAAACTTTTGACCAGAAGATATTCGCCCAGCTTAAGGGGGAGGGGAAGTCGAATGACTTTGTTCGCTGGCGCAGCGCCGCATTTCTGGTCGACTTTCTGAAAGAAGACGACGATATTTTTTCCGCTTTTTATCCGCCGAAACCGGCCAAGGAGTACGAAGAAACTGCGCTGGGTAAGCGTATCGACCTTGGCCTGGAGGGAGAGCTGCTGCCGGTCGGTTTCCGGCTGACTTTCGTTGAGCCGCGCTCGAATGCCTACCAGCTGGGAATGCGGGAAAACGACTTGCTAGTCATGATCGATCAGGCAGAAGTGAGCGGTCTCAGCGAGGAGGAAGTGCGTGATCGCTTGCGGCCACTGGAAGATACGGTCGTGTCGCTGGTGTATTTGGACGGTCAAACCCGGGAGTCCAGGGGAGTCGATGTGGTTTCCGAAGAGTACTTCAAACAGGCGGTGTTCGACGTTCCCATTCCTGTGCCGGGGATTTATTGCCTGAAAATTGAGCGGTTTAACCGAAAAACTTTTGAGGATGTCTTTCGGTTTCTCACTTTTTATCGTCAACATGGGCCGATCAAGGGGTTGATTATCGATTTGCGTGGAAATCCCGGTGGTCCGCCGTTGGCGGCCCGTGAAATCTCATCATTTTTCCTGCCGGCAGGAGAGGAATTTGCCTATTTTCAGAGGAACAACAAACCGAAGGCCGAATTGGATGTCCCCGAACTGCCCCAGGAACATCATTACGACGGCCCGCTGGCGATCCTTATCGACGAGGGCAGCGGCAGTGCCTCGGAGCTTTTTTCAGGAGTTATGCAACAGCGCCGGCGCGCCGTTTTGCTAGGTGAAAACTCCGCCGGGCAGGTGTTTCTCAAAAGTATGTTTCCGCTGGAAGATGAATCTATGCTATTATTAGTTACCGCACGCGGCCACTATCCTGACGGCCAAGTCTTCAGCTTTCAAGGTTTAACTCCGGACCGGCACGTGGCCAGCATGAATCAGGATGACATCCTCAAGTACGCGGCGACATACATTCTCTACGTGAACCAGAAAGACAACGCATCCCTATGAAAAAGGCACCCGGCCTCAAGACGCTTCAGTCCGAAAAGGGCGCAGTAAATCAAGCGCGACTCCTGATCGTCGTGCCTGCCTATAATGAGGAAGGGAGTATCCGCGCGGTGGTGTCCGATATCATTTTGTCTCCTTGGAATTTGGATGTGTTGGTTGTGAACGACGGATCGACGGACCAAACTTTTGAACAGGCGAGGGCCGCAGGAGTTAATGTGATTTCGCTACCGTTTAATCTGGGTATCGGCGGGGCGGTCCAAACCGGTTTTCAATTTGCCCTGCGTCAGGGTTACGATTTGGTGGTCCAAATGGACGGCGACGGCCAGCACGATGTCGATTTTCTCGGTACTCTGGTTAATCCCATATTGAACAATGAAGTGGATATGACGATAGGAAGCCGTTTTATCCCGCCGTATCTCGGCTATCAATCTTCGTTCGTGAGGAGGATCGGCATTAATTTCTTTGCCCGATTGTTAAGTGCTTTAACCGGATCCCCGGTGACGGATCCGACCAGTGGATTCCGGGCCTATAACCGGAAAATGATCAATATTTTCGCCCGGTATTATCCGCACGATTTTCCGGAGCCGGAAGCTATCGTCGTGGCCGGGAGATACGGCGCGCGCATTCGTGAAGTCCCGGTGACCATGCGGGAGCGGCAAGCCGGTTCGAGTTCGATCCGTTATTTTAAAACGTTGTACTACATGCTCAAAGTGACACTCGCCATTTTACTGGGCCGGTTTAAGACCAAGAGGGGATAGCGCGACATGATCATCAAATTTATAACGGTGAGCGCAGGTTTGATGATGGTTGTTTTTGTGCTCGAGTTGATCCGCAAAGAGCGTTTGACTTTTAAATACGCGTTTGCGTGGCTGGGTGTCGGTGCCTTGCTGGTTTTCTTTGCCGTTTTCGACGGGCTGTTGTATCAACTGGCATATGCTTTGGGATTTCAATTGCCCAGCAATTTTATATTCTTCAGTCTCTCCGGAGTTTTTGTGGTGTTGAGTTTCCTAATGACGGTTTTTTTGTGCCAGCAAAATGAGCGTAACGATTCCATGGCACAAAAAATCGGAATTCTTGAATTTGAGATCCGCCAACTGAAAGAAGAGCTTGAGCTAAAGGAAAGAGCGCATGAAAACCAAAAATCTTGAATTGCCCGGGGCTCAGGATTGGAACCATTACTGGGAACGGGGGCAAACCCAGCGCTTCACCCGTGTCAGCTGGTCCAAGCGGAGGATCATTCGGATGCTGCAGCCGTACTTGAAGACCGGGTGCCATGCGCTCGATGCCGGTTGCGGAAGCGGATTCTTTTCACAATTCTTTTGCGAAAGCGGAATGCGCGCCACAGCCCTCGACTACTCGCGGTCTGCTCTTGAAATTGCCGGGTCCAAGACCCGGGGCCGTGCCAAACTGGTCCAGGCGAATTTGGTGGAAGATGACCTGTCTGTTAAGTTAACGGACCGTTATCACCTCGTTTTTACCGACGGACTTTTGGAGCACTTTGTTCCCGCCGACCAGGACCGTATTATCCGCAATTTAATGAGTATCCTCGTCGACGATGGCGTGATTGTCACCTTCGTTCCCAACCGCTGGTCGCCGTGGGAGCTCATCCGACCGCTTTATATGCCGGGCATAAAAGAAGACCCCTTCCGTTTGGGGGAGCTGGTCGACCTGCATGAGCGGAATCATCTTAAGGTCCTCGCCCGCGGCGGGGTCAATACGGTTCCTTTTGCTTTTTCCCCCGACGGACTCTTCGGTTCGGTTTTCGGGATGTTATTGTTTACCATTGCCAAATTACGATGACACAACCATCCGTTGCGGTCGTCATTCCCGCTTTTAACGCTGAGCAGACCTTGCCTTTCTGTTTGCAGGCGGTAACATCTCAGAACATCCCCCCTCAGGAAATTATCGTTGTGGACGACGGATCCTCAGACCGGACTTCGGCCGTGGCCGGTTCTTTTCCCGAAGTGCGCTGTGTGCGACAGGATAATGCCGGGCCGGCAGCCGCCCGCAACCGCGGTCAGCGCGAGACCGGGGCGGATATCGTTTTGTTCACGGATTCTGATTGTGTTCCGGCTCCCGATTGGGTGGCTGCGGCAGCGGCCGGGTTTGTGAGGGAAGATATCGGGGCTGTGGCCGGAAGCTACGATATCATCAATCCCGGGTCGCGGCTGGCTCGCTGCATTCACGCGGAGATTTTGTACCGGCATCTGCGCTTGCTGCCGGAATATCCCCGGGCTTTCGGGAGTTTTAACGTGGCCATTCGGCGGGATGTCTATGTCGGGGTGGGTGGTTTTGACGAGTCGTATCCGGCGGCCTCCGGAGAGGATAATGACCTGAGCTACCGGATCCGGCGGGCCGGGTATAAGATCCGCTTCGATCCCCGTTCGCGGGTCGGCCATCACCACCCGGAACGGGTCGTGCGTTATCTGCGGGAGCAGTTCCGGCACGGTTTCTGGCGGGTTAAAATGTACCGCGCACATCCGCATATGGCCGGGGGGGACGATTATACTTTCTGGAAGGATATTGCGGAGGTGGGGTTGGCGGGATTGACAGGATTGGCGTTGCTGATTTTACCGTTCGGTCTGCCGGCTGTGTGCGTGGTCGTCTTGGGTGGAGCCCTCATGCTGCTGCAAGCAGGTTTCTGTTTCCGGATCTGTCCTAACATGTTTGACGGAATTTTTTACTCGCTGGTATTGTTTTTGCGTGCATTCGCGCGTGCCATAGGTTTCTCGTCGGGGATGTTGTCGTCATTCGGCCGCCGAAAAACAAAAAAAAGCTAAAATTGGCTTGTGCCGATAGGGGCATATGCTAATATAAGGACGTGTTCAAGACCCTAGTCAGATTTTTCGAACCATATTTCGCTATAATTGGAAGGTCATATCTTTCAACAAGATCGATGTCGTGTCCAAACCGGGCCGGGGGACGCCCGGTTTTGGCCGGGACAATGAGCCAGACCCATCTTCATCACGCCGCAACTCAGTCCATCCACTTGGGTTCACTTCATTCCGCCGCGTCTTTCGGATCTTGTTGGTGTTATCCGATGCTATTGAATTTCCTCCATTTTTTTCTTGCAGAATTAGTCAGACGGGCCGATTCCGTTTTGGACATATTGGCTAAAACTGTTTGCCGTGTTACGTCCACTGAATGTGAAATCCGTGTTTTTCCGGTAACCTGTGGCCGGGAAAATAGCGTTTTCTCGACGAGAAAATTGTTCGCGTAGTGATTTTAAATTTATTAAGAAAAAAAAAGAATTTCATCTTGTATTTAGAGATACGTAACTATAAGATTATAACTATATGATTTTGAAGAAGAAAGAAACTGCTGAGCAAAAGCTCCTTAAAA
Source organism: Candidatus Omnitrophota bacterium (assembly GCA_020429915.1). Taxonomy (GTDB): domain Bacteria; phylum Omnitrophota; class Gorgyraeia; order Zapsychrales; family Zapsychraceae; genus JAGOSC01. The sequence continues at coordinate 55,697 of JAGQKV010000031.1, forward strand.
TGATCGAGGCGTCTTCCGGAGATGCCGGCGCGGCGTCCCGTGCACAACGCAAAACGTCTCGCCAGCAAGATGCTTTGTCTCTGCTGAAGACGTTCAACAGTCTGTTGCTGATTTTGATTGTCGGGGTGGCCGTCCTTGTCGGTCTCGAGATCAAAAAGGGCATGGACATCATGGGAGCGGGCATAGATATCCAGGCGGAACGGGGGATGACAGACTCGATGGACGGTGACAAAGTGCATACGGTCCAAAAATTACCGTTTTATCTGGCCGGTGTAAACCGTCGCAACATTTTCCGGCCCTATGACGAACAGATCTTTGCCGACGTCAGCCCTGTTCAGGAGCTAATGACCATTACCCGCAAGACCGAAAATCTTCGTTTGGTAGGGATTTCCTGGATGGATCGCGTCGAAAGCGCCTCGGCGATGATTGAAGATACCGAAAAGCAGGTCACCTACTTCCTGCAAAAAGGTGAAAAAATCGGCAATATCGAAGTCAAGACTATCTACGCCGACAGCGTGGAACTTGCTCTTGAAAACGAGGAGATGATACTGAGATATGACAAACCACAACTGTAAAAAGACTGTACGACGGCGAGCATTTCTCCCGCTCTTGGGCGCCCTCGCGTTGGTTGCCGGTAATTCCACGTTCGCGGCGGCGCAGGCCCCGCGTCCGATCCAGGTAAAAAACTACGAAGAAGAGATACTTAAACGTATGCAGCGGACGATCACCCTGGATGTCCGGGATATGAACATCGTCGACGTCATCAAGTTCCTGGCCCTGAAAGGGGATTTCAATGTGGTCATTTCCCCAACCGTCGAGGGAAGATCGACAGTCTTGTTGAACAGCGTGACCATTAAGGATGCGCTTGATATCGTTATTATTTCCAATAACTTAGCGTATAAGATTCAGGGTGAGATTGTTCAGATCATGACTTCTGCCGAGTATGAATCGATGTTCGGTAAACGTTTTGGCGATCAGACGGTCGTGGCCATTGAGCGCCTGAATTATGCCAAGCCCAGTTACGCTCTGGCCGCGCTGGACAGCATTAAGAGCAACGTTGGGCGCATTATTATAGATGAAGACACCGGGTCGGTGGTTATGATCGACACCCCCGAATCCATCGCTAAAATGCGTCAGGCCATCCAGGAGATCGAAAAGCCTTTGGAAACATATATTTACACGCTCCAGTATGCCAGCGCGGACGTGGTGGCCAATAAGTTGCGCGCGCGCATTGATGCCAAGGCTGTCGGTTCGATCACGCCCGATGAACGCTCGAACAAGCTCATCGTCCGGGCTTTTCCCGAACGCCGCCGCGAAATCGAAATGATCGTGAAGAAGCTCGACTCTCCCACAAAGGAGGTGCTAGTCGACGCACGTATTCTCCAAGTCGTTCTCAATCCGGAGTATGACGTGGGCATTGATTGGAACAAGGATTTTCGCAAGAGCGGTGACGATGAATTGCGAAAGCTCCAATTTAACAACATTTATCTCAATGCCGACAATTTGTCCAATAGTGACAACCTGGCCAATACATTCGGTCAGGTTGCCTTCGGGGATATCAATGTTGATTCATTTGAGCTGACTTTGCGCGCCTTGCGCCAAGTCAGCGAAACCAAGATCTTGTCCAATCCCAAAATCCTGGTGACCAATAATGAAGAAGCCAAGATTCACATCGGCGATACGGTTCCGTACATCATATCCACCACTTCGGGAACAGGAGACAATGCGATTACAAGCGAAGATGTCCGGTTTATTGATGTCGGTCTCAAACTCAACGTGACGCCGATCATCAATGACGAAGGCTTTGTGACCATGCGCCTGCGTCCGGAGATCTCCACTATTGTCGGTGTCGTCGAGTCACAGGGCGGCGGCATCCCGCAGGTGAATAAGACCGAAGTGGAAACGACGGTCATGGTGCACGACGGGCACAGTATTGTCTTGGGCGGACTTAAAAAAGATGACCGGGTCCACTCCAAGAAGGGCTTTCCGGCACTAATGGATGTTCCGGTCATGGGGGCTCTCTTTGGCCGGACATCCGATGAGTATGCTCAAACCGAGATCGTTATATTTCTGACACCGCACGTTGTTAAAGGCCACGAAGATTACGCGCAGATGAATGGCAACATCAAACCTTTTAAATCGTATAGTAACGAATAACAAACTTTATGACAAAGGGCTTACATATGCGCCAAAGAGGACTTGAGATGAAAAGCAGCCACCATCCGACGATAATTGTGTGTCTTATGTGCAGCCTCATACTCGGCTTGGTTGGAACCGCCGGAGCGCAACTCGAAGGCAAAGAGATTCGCAACCGCGAACACCAGACGCTCGATCTTTTGTCCAATATCGATACCTACAATATCAACGATGAACGTCTGCGCATGGATGCGGCGAAGGCGCACTACAATATGGGCAACATATACTTTCAGAAGGGGTACTACGAGATCGCCGCGCGCGAGTACTATCAGGCGGTTACCCTGATGCCCAACGACCCCGACACGCATTTCAATCTCGCTTTTGTCAGTAGTGAGTATCTAAGGGATTTCAAGACGGCGCTAAAGCACTACAAAATGTACCTTTATCTGAACCCGGACGCTAAGGATCGCGCCTTCGTGAACGAAAAGATTATGCACGCCCAGTTGGAAATCCGGGGAACTCTGGACTCCATTCTGGAAAAAGATATCAATAAGTAACTTGAGTGAGTTGTCGTTTGTGTCATTGGCGCATTCACCATCGGTTGGCAAATTAACGCAATAACTTTGAGTGATCTACAGTAAATCGGATGATTTACCGCCTGAAAACTGTGTGATTCATCAGCCCATATGTTGTATCCCGGTCGGACCGGGCACAACGGGTGGTATCATTCGGTAGGTCCTACAGTCACATGCGAAATTTATTTTTAGTCAATCTTCAGATCCCCTCAATATTATTTATATTATTGTTTTGCGGATCCGACGCCCTCGCCAGCAATCTCTCCGTGTCCAATGTCGCCATCGCCTCCCGTAATCCGTCAACCAAAAAGCTGACCGCCACGTTCGATCTTACCTGGGAAAACGCCTGGAAAACCAAAATCAACCACGATGCTGTATGGGTCACGCTCCGTCTGCATAAGGCAGGAGCCAATCCCGTGGCCAAGAAATTGTGCCCGTTGTCGGCCTCTGGTCTGAACCCCGCGGGTACGGGAACCGGCACATCCCCCAATATCGAAGTTTATGTTCCCGCGGACAAAGCCGGGGCGTTCTTCCGTTTATCCGACTACGGCATCCGGCCTGACGTCGTTTCCCAGGGCGTACAACTGGAGATCGATTACGAAGCCTGCGGATTCGCGGCGGATGACTCGGTCTATCTAAGTGTCTTGGGGCTTGAGATGGTCTACATCCCGAAGGGTGCTTTCTATGCCGGTGACTATGGGACAAGTACGGCGGTTTTGACCGAAGGCAGCGCGGATACCGATCCGTGGCACCTTACATCAGCCGGGCCTTTGTCCGTTTCCAACCCGACCATGGACGGCTACCGGTATTCCGCCGTCGGCCACGCGGGCGAGGATGCCTCCGGCAGCGCCTTCTCGGTACCGGCCGCATTTCCCAATGGTTATAAGGCGTTTTACGTGATGAAATATGAGTTGACTGAGGGACAGTGGGTTGAATTTCTGAATTCACTGCCATCCGCGGCGGCGCGTGCTCATCATGATTTGACCGATAATAATCACAAAAACAGCGACGCGGTACGTGCCAGAAACACTGTCAGTTGTTCCGGGTCTCCGGTAACCTGCTCGACACAACGGCCCTACCGGGCGGCAGGTTATTTGTCGTGGATGGATCTGGCGGCTTTTCTGGACTGGGCGGCCCTGCGCCCCATGACTGAACTGGAATATGAAAAGGCCTCCCGCGGACCGGTCGTTCCGGAAGAGGGCGAATTTCCCTGGGGAGACCAAACGATAACCGCCGCAAACACCGTGACGACAGGCGACGAAGGCGGGGCCGAACGCGTCCTGACAACGGGCGCTAACGCCCACTTCGGTAGCGCCGTAATCAGCGGCGGTGATTCCGTGTACGGTGCTGAATACGCATACGGCCCCTTGCGCCAGGGGATTTTCGCCGGTTCCGAATCCACCCGTGTTAGCGCGGGCGCCTCCTATTACGGTGTCATGGAGCTTTCCGGAAATGTATGGGAACGGACCGTGACCATCGGCAATGCCAGCGGTCGTAATTTTGCCGGTACACACGGTGACGGGATGCTTTCCACGGCAAGCGGTTTCGAGGGATACGCGAATCAATCCGATTGGCCGGGAATTAATCCTACGCCGGCCCGCGGAGTGGACGGCGCCGACGGATCGGGGTACCGGGGCGGAAGTTTTGCCGCGTCCCAGGGGACGCTGCGCGTATCCGACCGTTCCAGGGCCGCGGAGACCAACACCGCCGCATCTTCCGACAGCGGCGGCAGAGGAGTAAGGACTGATGATGCCAATTGATATGAGACCTGCCTTGCGATTCGTTCTGGGAACAATGACATCTTTAGCCCTCATTTTTCCGGGAACCGCGCTGGCCAATCACCTGCAAATCGATAACTATGAGGTGACGGCGATCGACGAGGCCAGCAACATGATGACCTTTACCGGAGATTTCATGTGGGAAAACAGCTGGCGGAATGTCAACAGCAACGACGCGGTCTGGGTCTTCGTCAAATATTCCCTCGACGGCGGAGCGACCTGGAACCACGCCAGCATGACATCCAGCGGACTCAATCCCATCGGCTTCGCCGCTCCGGCGGGCTTCCAGATCGTGGTTCCCAATGACGAGCGCGGATTTTTTCTGGAACCGACGAGCTTCAGCAGCGGTGATGTAAATGTCCAGGGGGTCAGATTTTCCTGGGATTATGCCCAGGACGGTCTTAGCGATGAACAGGCTATGGCGGCCAATACGATCACCAAGGTTTTCGGTATCGAAATGGTCAAGATTCCCGAAGGCGCCTTTTACGCGGGCGACGGAAACAGTTCCTCAGCGCATCGCTTTAAGCAAGGTTTGGGTGACAACGATCCGTGGTATATCGAAAGTTCCGCGGCAATCAATGTCGCCAACGCAGGTAGTGACGGATATTACTACCAAAGCGCCGGAGCCAGCGGAGAGAGTGCCACCGGATCCTCATTCCTGATACCCACGTCATTTCCCAAGGGTTACAGCGCTTATTATGTGATGAAGTATGAGTTGACTGAAGGGCAATGGGTCAGCTTTTTTAATACTTTAAGTTACGCGCAAAAGATGAACCGCGATATTACGGCCGCCAGCCGTGGCGGCAAAAATGCCGATACGATCGTTAACCGCAACACGGTGAGTTGGGATTCCGGCAATCCGCGGGCACAGGCTAGTACGTCCCGGCCAGACCGCCCGGTGACCTACATCTCGTGGCCGGATTTACTGGCCTACGCCGACTGGGCGGGATTGCGGCCCGTTACCGAACTTGAGTACGAAAAAGCGGCGCGCGGCGTCGATGTCTTGCCAACAGCTGATGAATACGCCTGGGGCAAGTCGACGTACAACGACGCTCAGGCCGGTGAAATCTATCCGAACGCCGACGAGACCGGTCAGGAGCAGATTTTCGACGGTGCGGCCAATCTTAACCGTAACGCGCTCAGCTGGTCATCGGGAGACGGACGGCCCGGCGGCCCGGCGGACGGACAGAAGGGGCCGCTGCGGGTCGGTATTTTTGCCGAGGACTCCACCAACCGGGTGACGAGCGGCGCCGGATTCTACGGCACCATGGAGTTGTCCGGCAACCTGGCCGAAATGGTGGTATCGGTCGGCCGTACGGAAGGGCGCAATTTTTTGGGTTCGCATGGCGACGGTATTCTCTCCAGCGCCACCGGATATGCCGGTAACGCGACCAACATTGACTGGCCGGGGATTGATCCGGTCGATCCGAACCGCGGCGTGACGTCCACGGTCGGTTCGGGGACCCGCGGCGGGGACTTTCAATCCGCGGATGTCAGACTGTTCCAGATTTCCACCCGGACTAACGCTACGCGCGACCCGGATAGTGAGGGGTACTACCAGCGTTTCGATCCGGCGTTCGGGGTATTCCAGGGGGGCCGTCTGGCTCGCACGGCTCCTTAGGGTTTCGACATTGCCCGGTACTTATGGTGGGCAAAATTTCATCCTTCCGGTACGGGGAGCTGAAACAAGTCGAACCATTTGGTTCAGATAACGGTTGGCACTTTCAGGTTTTATGAGAAAATCCACAAAATCAGGCTGGTATCTCCATTTGCACAGGGCCGTGACGTGTGTCGTCGCGGTTCTGTTTATATTTGCGCAAATTCCGACGGTATCGTATGCGCAATTTACAGGTGGTCCCTTTAGCGGGGACGAAGAATCATCCCTTGGTGATGATATCTATACGGGCGGGCCCAATTCGGGCCTTTCGAGTGGCACTTCCCCCAGCGCCGAGTCTTTGTCACACGGCGCTCCCACCAAACTGGTCTTCACACAATACCCTTCCGCAACAAAGCACAGCGTGGAATTTCGCCGCCAACCGATAATCGAAATCCGCGATGCCAATGACAACCTTGTCACAACCGACAACTCCACTCAAGTTACGTTGGATATCTTTAACAACCCCGGGGCCGGTGAGTTGCGTGGGACCACGACGCTTACCGCATCCGGTGGAAAGGTCGAGTTTACCGGCTTGTCCGTTACCACCGCGGGGGAGATGTATTCACTCATTGCCACGGCTCCCGGCCTGACATCGGCCATCTCGGATCCCTTTGATATCTTTCCGGGTACCGGTGTCAGGCTGGCAGCCGTATGGGATGATTCGGCAAATTCAGGAGACGGGGCCTTCACGATTTATGCATGGATTGAGTCCGATGGTAACCGTATGCCTTTGGATGACGGGACCAATGCTATCTGTCGCGCGGCTACGTTGTACAACTCTTCCGGTGCAGGCGAACCAGGGGCTGGTGGAGAAACACCCGGTGGACGGTTGACGTTCGGGGAAAACCTCGCCCACGATGACACGCTACCGAACAATGCCAGAGACTGGTGTCAATCCGAAGAGTGGACGCCTTCCGACTTTCTCGATTCGTACTACATCAATGTTTCCGTACGGGACGAAGTGCCTACAGACTATTCCACATACGTAGCCCTACCGACCATTAAACCTTCATTATCTGACATAGCTGAGAATTTTAACTGGGACCGCATCGAGGCCATTTTCGATGCGACCGACGACATCAATTGGGAAGACATCAGCGCCATCAAGGCCTCTACCGATACCATCAATTGGACGGATATCGAGACCCTGCGTTCCGACGTTACCTCTATAAAGGGTGTCACCGATTCGATGACGGCGGCCGGAATCAACTGGGATGATGTGGGAGTCATGAGTTCGGCCGATATCAATTGGGACGATATCATGCGCTTGACGGTGGCCGGTATCAACTGGACCGACTTCGATGTCTTGAGCGACGCGGGCATCAACTGGGCGGATATTGCCGTCCTCAGTCTGGAGGGGATTAACTGGTCCGATCTTGAAGTGATGAGCGAGGCCGGCGTGAACTGGGAAAGTCTGAACGAACTGACCACCGCCGGCGTCAACTGGTTTGACATCGCCGTGATGAGCGGGGCCGGTGTCAATTGGGCGGATATCGACATCCTGAGTGACGCCAACATCAACTGGGCCGATCTGCAGTATATGTCCACGGCCTCCGTGAACTGGGATGACATTGCCAAGATGAGCGGGGTCGGGATCAATTGGGACGAGCACATCAACTGGGATTCGCTCGCGCAATTAACCAACGCCGGCGTCAACTGGGATGACCTTGTCGAACTTTCCGAGGCCGGGGTGAATTGGGACGACATCGGAGTGATGTCCACGGCCGGCGTCAACTGGGCCGACATCGACGTGCTCAGCGACGCGGGAATCAATTGGGACGATATCGGCGCTCTGTCATTGGCAGGCATCAACTGGGCCGATATCGATGTGTTGAGTGATGCCGGCGTGAACTGGTCCGATCTGACGGTCCTGACCATGGCCGGTATCAACTGGGCGGACATTGACGTATTAAGTGCGGCGGGGATCAATTGGGCCGACCTGGCCGCCATGTCGACCAGCGCCGTAAACTGGGATGATTTCCGGGTCCTGTCCGAGGCCGGTGTGAATTGGAGCGATCTGAACGCGTTGTCCACCGCCGGGATCAATTGGACCGACATCGGCGTTATGTCCGATGCGGGGATCAATTGGGCCAATATTCAGGCATTGAGCACGGCGGGCATCAACTGGGACGACATCAATGTCCTTAGCGACGCCGGCATCAACTGGAGCGATATCGGCGCGTTATCCGTTGCCGGAATTAATTGGCAGGATATTGATGTCCTCAGCGACGCGGGTGTTAACTGGAATGATCTGCAGGCATTATCGACAGCGGGGATCAACTGGACGGACATCGATGTGATGAGCGAGGCCGGCGTCAACTGGTCGGGAATCCAGGCCCTCTCCGTTTCCGGTATCAACTGGACGGACATCGACGTGCTCAGCGAGGCGGGTATCAACTGGAGCGACATCGGCGCGTTGTCCACCGCCGGCGTGAACTGGCTCGATATCGATGTGCTCAGTGATGCGGGTGTGAACTGGTCCGATCTGCAGGCGTTATCGACAGCAGGCATTAACTGGGATGACCTCAACGTACTGTCCGGGACCAACATTAACTGGAGTAATATTGCCGAGCTCTCCGCCGCCGGCGTGAACTGGACGGATATCGACGTGCTCAGCGGGGCAGGGGTGAATTGGGCGGATATTCAGCAATTATCGACGGCGGGCATCAATTGGTCGGATATTGACGTGCTCAGCGGGGCCGGAGTGAACTGGTCCGGCATTCAGGACTTGTCGACAGCCGGCATCAACTGGACCGATCTGGATGTTCTCAGCGAAGCGGGGGTCAACTGGTCGGGAATCCAGGCGCTCTCCGTTTCAGGGATCAACTGGACAGACATCGACGTGCTTAGCGACGCCGGTATCAACTGGGACGATCTGCAGGCGCTCAGTGTGGCAGGCATCAATTGGGCGGACATCGACGTCATGTCCGACGCCGGAATCAACTGGGCGGATATCAATGTCCTGAGCGACGCCGGAGTGAACTGGTCGGGAATCCAGGACTTGTCCGTGGCCGGCATCAACTGGGATGACATCGATGTGCTCAGCGACGCCGGAGTCAACTGGAACGGTATTCAAGCCTTATCGACCGCGGGTATCAATTGGTCGGATGTCGATGTGCTCAGCAGCGCCGGCATCAACTGGTCCGATCTGCAGGCTCTGACGACTACCGGTATCAACTGGTCCGATGTCGATATCCTCAGCGACGCGGGCATCAATTGGTCAGATATCGAAGCCTTCTCTAAGGCAGGTATCAACTGGGCGGATATCGATGTCCTGAGCGATGCCGGTATCAACTGGTCCGACATCCAGGCCATGACGGTTGCGGGTATCAACTGGTTCGACATCGATGTCCTCAGTGACGCCGGTATCAACTGGGCGGATCTGTCGGCGATGTCGACGTCTTCAATCAATTGGGATGACATTAATGTCCTGACCTCGGCGGGTGTGAACTGGACCGATCTCTCGGTGTTATCCAAGGCCGGTATCAACTGGGATGATTTCTCCGTTATGTTCGCGGCCAGTATCAATTGGGATGATATCAGCTCGTTGACCCGCTCCGGTGTCAACTGGTCGGATATTGATGTCATGAGTGACGCGGGTATCAATTGGGCGAATATCGGCGAGCTGTCTTTGGCCGGTGTCAACTGGGACGACCTGCAGTCGTTGTCGGATGCCGGAATTAATTGGACCGATATCAACGCCTTAAGCACCGCGGGTATCAATTGGACGGACATTGATGTCCTCAGCGACGCGGGCGTTAACTGGGCGGATATTGCCGTATTGTCCGCGGCGGGCGTGAATTGGGAAGACATCGACGTACTCAGCGACGCCGGCATCAATTGGGCGGACCTGGAGGCATTGACGACCGCCGGAATCAACTGGACCGATATCGATGTGCTCAGTACAACGGGTATCAACTGGTCGGGTATTCAGGCTTTGTCGGTGGCGGGCATCAACTGGACGGATATCGACGTCTTGAGCGAAGCGGGCATCAACTGGGCGGACATCGGCAGTTTGTCGGTGGCGGGCATCAACTGGGCAGATATTTATGTGCTGAGTGATGCCGGAGTGAATTGGGCGGATATCACCGTGATGTCGGCAACCGGGATCAATTGGGATGATATCCAGGTCCTGTCGGATGCCGGAGTGAATTGGGCGGATATCAATGCCCTGTCGACCAGCGGAATCAACTGGACGGATATCGATGTTCTCAGTGAAGCAGGCGTGAATTGGGCGGATATCGCGGCGCTGTCGCTGAGCGGTATCAACTGGAATGATCTCGACGTGCTGAGTGATGCCGGAATCAATTGGTCCGGTATCCAGGCTTTGTCCGTCGCCGGAATCAACTGGGACGACATCGATGTGCTGAGCGATGCAGGCATCAACTGGGATGATGTCAACGCGATGAGCGTGGCCGGGATCAACTGGGATGACATCGGTGTTTTGAGTGAGGCGGGAGTCAATTGGTCGGATATCGCGGCGCTTAGCGTGGCCGGCATCAATTGGGATGATATCGACGCGCTCAGTACCGCCGGCATCAACTGGGCGGACATTGGCAGCATGTCCACGGCCGGGATCAACTGGACGGATATCGATGTGCTCAGCGGGGCCGGAATTAACTGGACCGATATTCAGGCCTTGTCCGTCGCGGGCATTAACTGGTCGGATATCGACGTACTCAGTGACGCCAACATCAACTGGCTCGGCATTCAGTCGCTGTCGGTCGCGGGTATCAACTGGACGGATATCGACGTGCTCAGTGACGCGGGTATCAACTGGGCGGACATTCAAGCCTTGTCGGTGGCCGGAGTAAATTGGTCCGATGTCACTGTGATGAGTGAAGCCGGCGTCAATTGGTCCGATCTTCAAGCATTATCAACAGCGGGTATCAATTGGGCGGATATGAACGTATTGTCAGGTGCCGGAGTGAACTGGGCGGATATCGCGGCTTTGTCGGGCGCCGGAATCAACTGGGCGGATGTGGATGTTCTTTCCGATGCGGGTATTAATTGGAGTAACATCCAGGACATGTCTGCGGCCGGTATCAATTGGGATGACATTGATGTCCTCAGCGATGCGGGCATCAACTGGGCCAATATTCAAGACCTGTCCACTGCGGGGATTAACTGGAGCGATCTGGATGTCCTCAGTGATGCGGGCATCAACTGGGCGAATATTCAGGATCTCAGCACGGCCGGAATAAACTGGTTTGATATCGATGTCTTGAGTGATGCCGGGATCAATTGGGCGGATATTCAGGCCTTGTCCGTGGCGGGTATCAATTGGAGTGACATCAATGCACTTAGCGACGCGGGTATAAACTGGAGTGACATCCGGGTCATGAGTGAGGCCGGCGTCAACTGGAGTGACATCGATGCGCTCAGCGACGCGGGAATTAATTGGGCGGATATCGCGGCCATGTCCTCGTCCGGTATCAACTGGACGGATATCAACGTCCTCAGCGATGCAGGCATCAACTGGGCGAATATTCAGGATTTGACCGTCGCGGGCATCAACTGGACCGATATCGATGTCCTCAGCGACGCGGGAATTAACTGGGCGGATATTGCGACATTGTCAGCGTCCGGCATCAATTGGGACGATATCGACGTCCTCAGCGATGCGGGCATCAATTGGGACGGCATTCAGGCGTTATCCGCGGCGGGCATCAACTGGACCGATATTGATGTCTTGAGTGACGCCGGCATCAATTGGGCGGATATCGGCGTTATGAGTCAAACCGGCATCAACTGGGATGATATCGGTGTGCTATCCGTCGCGGGCGTGAATTGGGTCGGCATCGACACGTTGAGTGAGGCCGGTGTCAACTGGTTGAATATTGCGGATCTGTCGACAGCGGGCATCAATTGGGACGACATCAATGTTATGAGCGGCGCCGGCATTAATTGGGCCAATATCGGCGAACTGTCGGCCACCGGAATTAACTGGGACGATATCCATGTGCTGAGTGACGCAGGAATTAATTGGGCGGACATCGCCGTGCTTTCCGCTGCCGGAGTAAACTGGAGCGATATCGACGTCCTCAGCGACGCGGGCATTAATTGGGCGGATCTGCAGGCGTTGACGACGGCGGGTATCAATTGGAATGACGTAGATGTGATGAGCGACGCCGGCATCAATTGGGCGGATATCGCCGCGCTTTCCACAACCGGCATCAACTGGACGGACATTGACGTCCTGTCCTCAGCCGGCATCAATTGGTCAAATCTTCAGGACCTGTCCACCGCCGGCATCAACTGGTCGGATATTGATGTTTTGAGTGATGCCGGTATCAATTGGAGCGGCATCCAGGCCCTGTCCGTGGCGGGTATCAATTGGACGGACATTGATGTGTTGAGTGACGCGGGTATCAACTGGGATGATCTGCAGGCCATGTCCACCGCCGGTATCAATTGGTCGGATATCGATGTCCTCAGTGGAGCGGGCATTAACTGGGCGGATATTAACGTCCTCAGTGATGCCGGCATCAACTGGGACGACTTGCAAGCGATGTCGACGGCGGGGATCAACTGGAGTGACATTGATGTGCTCAGCGACGCCGGTGTGAACTGGTCGGGAATTCAGGCGTTGTCCGGGGCCGGTATCAACTGGGATGACATCAATGTGTTAAGCGACGCGGGTATCAACTGGGCGAATATCGGCGAGATGTCGGCGACGGGTATCAACTGGATCGATATCGACGTCCTGAGCAGCGCGGGCATCAACTGGGCCGATATCGCCGGCATGAGCGCTTCGGGGATCAACTGGAGTGACATCGATGTGTTAAGCGATGCGAGCGTGAATTGGTCCGGAATTCAGGCATTGAGCGTGGCAGGAATTAACTGGGACGACATCACGGTGATGAGCGAGGCGATCGTCAACTGGAGCGACATCGCGGTGATGACGACGGCCGGTATAAATTGGGAAGACATCAATGTGCTCAGCCAGGCGGG
>JAGQKV010000005.1:0-75351 GCA_020429915.1 Candidatus Omnitrophota bacterium
TGCCTGTCACGCAGGAGGTCGCGAGTTCAAATCTCGTCAACCCCGCCATAAAAAAGGACCTTCAATCGAAGGTCCTTTTCTTTTACCCTAGTACACACGGCTTACCTTAAATAACTTATACTTTCTCTGATCGTTGGTTCACCCCCTCCCCCCAATAACACCGGCAGGTTCGCGGCGGGGGTGACGGGGAGGATGAACGGGACGTAGCCTTCGACTTCGGGGACAATCTGCGTGGCATCGACAGGGGTGATCAGCGGGGCGGCATCGCCGCTGACGGTGATGGTCATGGCCTGCGGATTAAGGTCGATCCCCCCGGGAGTTTCGCTCAAAGCGGCCTGGTCGGCGACTTGCAGACGTCTGCGGATCGCCTCAACCAATGCATCAGTCACATTATTGTCTTGCCCCCCGGCGTCGCGGTACGGTGGCGTACCAAGCCATTGTTCGCGATGACTTTGGGTGTAAGCACCGAGCTTGTCAGGCAGATCGAAATCGATGAGGCCGTACATCACATTAAAACCGCCGAAGGCGCTGTTAAATCCGAAGTGCTCATAACGCTCATTGCGAGACACCAAGGCGCCCATTACCGGGGCCGCGCCCATGTCGCTGACAAAGATGCGATGTAAACTGCGGAGTTTGGCTCCACTGGCGGCGTGATCATCGATCAACGCAACCTGCCCGGCTTCCATCTGTTCAACCAGCCGGGTTAGGTCCAAACGGGGGTACAATCGCAATAATTCCTTGGGAAGATCTCCGGCCCGCCACAGCGTGTAAAGCCGCTTACTGGGCAATTCCAACAATTCGGGCAGGGCAATGGTCTCGCCGAAGCGAGTGTTCCAAGCCTCCACAAACAATTCGCGACTGACAAAGGCGCTTGTTCCGGTGAAAAAGACACGGACAATGCCGGCGCCGGCCGTTTTCTCAACGAGGTTCAACACCGCGTCGGCAATCCGGTCGCCCTCGCCTACACTGTAATCATAATGGCTCGCGCCAACCAACACCGCCGCGTCCGCGCGGATGCCTTCACGGACCGCCTCGACAAGCGGATCGTTCACGCCTTTGGTACGGTAGGGCGGTTCCGCCTCCCAACGTTGGCGTTGCGCGGAAATATATTCATTCATAAGATCGGCCAGCGGGCCGTTGACCGCGCCGGCCATGACGTCAAATTCTCCCCAGCTTTCGAATGGCTTGCGCTGCCGGTACCGTGCGTGCGACGCGACCAGGGCGCCGATCGCCGGTGTCACGCCAAATTCCGCTTTGAACAACCGGTGCAGCTTCTTCATGGTGGTCCCGCCGGTGATCTGCGTTCCTATAAGCGCGACCCGGCCCTCCCTCAACTCCTGACGGAAGCGAACCACGTTGAAACGCGGGATATGGCGTCGCAGGTTGCGCGTGAGATCGCCGCTGTACCACACCATAATGGAACGTAATCCGGCGTAGTCGTCGATCACATGCATCTCGGGCAGCTTGTCCAAGCTGCCGAAACTCCGCTGCCATTGTTCGCGGATGAGTTCCATGGAGATAAAGGCGCTCGGCCCCGTAAACAAAAGCCGGGTCACACCCCGCTGGGCGATCTGGTCGACGAGGTCCGCGGCCGCCTGCACGTAGCTGTTGCGCTGCTTGGCATTGATCTCCACGTTGTTGATCCGCACCAGCATGGCCGCGTCTTCGTCGGAGGGCGGCTTGAGTTTGCCGGCGTTCAACAAGGTGAGCAGATCGTGCTCGGCATAATATCCGTGCAAGCGCTGCCTTTGTTCTTCCCAGTTGGCGATCATCTCCCGCTGCTCAACGAGCTGCTCCGCCCCTTCACGATTAACCGGATAAAACGTCACGCCGCCGGCGTCCATAATCATGTGACCGGCATCGATGTCATCGACGTCGATACCGAAGATGCGTTGGTCGGCGTTCATCACGGACAAATGATGATGATGCCCGTTGATTACACCAAGTACGCCCATGCCCGCCATAAAACGGTCGAGACGGTCAGATAAAAACTCTTCGCGGCGGGAATCATCGATATCAAATACTAGCCCCAAGGAATAATACATATCGTGATTGGCGATGAGCATCGCCTTCCAGTTGGCGTTAAAGAAGGCGCGCAGTTCGGCTTCGGTCGGCGTATCGTTGCCCGGGATGCGCATGATCTGGCTTTTAACGATTTGGTACATGGTCTCGCGCGCCTCCGGGTCCATCTCGACGCGGATATCGCGGAAACGCTGGTCCCAGCTCTCGCGGGAAACGGTGATCATCCGGCCGATGTCGTGCATCAGCTGCCGCAGCGGACGGCGCTCAGCGTCGGGAAACTCCGCAGTACTATCCCACTCCAGATTCGCACGGTACTCTTCAAGCTGCGCCTGAAGCTCCACCAGCCGTTCGGCGGGCCACACGGGATCACCCTGGGCGCCGACTTCAAAACCGCCGTGGATGTGCAGCATGCCCCAGTCATCAATATAATACACGTCGAAGTTATCGAGAATAAAGCGCATCAGTCCTTCAATCCCGCCCGGTTCCCTGGCAAACTCGTCGAGCGTCTTCTCGCCGCCGTTGAGGATCCATACCTCCTCATCTTCACGCAACACGGCCATGCGGGACTTCAGCAGCCAGGTCTCATGATTGCCAAGCAGCAGCTTGACGGTGATGTTGTCATGTTCGGCCTCCAGTTGTTTGAGCTCCTGCAGGATGCGCAGGACACGCACATTGTTTGTGCCGCGGTCGAAGGCGTCACCGTGACCGACGACGGTCAGCTGTTCGCCGGTACGCGCGGCGGCGCGGGTCCGCTCCAAAATCTTTTCCAGGTCCGCGGTGCGGCCGTGCTTGTCACCGAAACTCAGGACCGTGGGCAGATCACCGGCGTGGTAACGGCGCTCGACCCGGTTCAGCAGATGCAGACGCCGGCGCAGACGCAGCCGGTCGACGCCGGCCAGCGCGTTCTCAAATAACTCCGGGTACATCCCCCGCAATTTTTCCAACTCGGCCTCGACATCAGCCTCATCCCGTTGACCGGCGGCCATCCCGATAATAACGCCGATTTGACGAAACAGGTTGATCCGTTCCATGCTCAATCCGGGCACCGACAGAAGGACAGACTCAAGCCGTTCGGTGGTGAATTCGTTCAACCGCGCAAAGGTATCTTCGATAATATCCGGCGTCAGGTCCTGCGCCCTGACTAACAGTCCGGGCCGGCGCTGAATCGCCGCAGCCGCGACCCGGGCGGTGCTCAACAGCAGCGGATGAAACTCCTGCTCGCCGAGAAACTTTAAGAAATGATAGATGCGCAGAGCCTGCGCTCCGTCGCTGGCGATAGTGATGTCAAATCCGGATACCGGCCGGGTGAGCAATACCGGTTCGGCTGCCTGCCGTGCTGTTTGCGCCTGCCCTTCGGCGATCAAGCCCAAGCGGTGCGCTTGGTGGGCCGCCGTGATCAAACGGTTTTGCCGGGCCAGCCGTTCGGAGTCGTCAACGGACGCGTCGTTGGCCCAGGCCTGCAGGGCCGCGCCCAATTGGGCATTCGTTTCGGTCTTGCTGATAACTCCCAGCTCTCGCGCCGTTGCGATCAACGCGCGCAGTTCCGCCAGCTCATGACGCGCCTTGGCCTCATTGCGCGCGTACACCGCCAGCTGGTACGTTCCGCGCCCGGCATGATCGCCCTGAAAACGCGGATCGATCACCGTCAGGATCCCGTCGGCCGTCAACTCCAGGCGGCCGCCGTTAGCCAAGGCGATGCGCCCGCCGCGCGCGCGCACTTCCGGGACAAACGGATAGACGCCGTCCGATTCGACAATCCCGATTTCAGCGGCAATGTCGGCGAGGATCGGCGCGAACCCTCCCTGTTGATGCGCGAACAAGTGGGAGGCCCGGGCAAAGGCGGTAGCCGTCACCAACTCCCCTTTGATTGACCGACCGAGCCTTTCCACTGAGCGGCCGACCCGCATCACCGGCGTGACATCCGCCTCGACTCCTCCGGAGAAGTATTTGCGCGGAATGGCCGATTGGGTGGCAACGTCGTAATCTTCACGGATATAGTTGTAGACGCCCCGCTTGTAGGCGGCGACATACTGATCGTAGATCTTGCGATTAACGGCGGGGTCGTCGTTGACGATCCCGTCGGTCTTGCCCTGGTCGACGTAACTGCGGGCGAAAACCGATTCCTTAAGGTTCTGCTTATACCAGGCCGCCAGGATCAGCGAATGGAATATCTGCCGCAGGTTGGCGAAGTTCCTGCCGAAATTGACCTCCTGTTCGATCTCCGGGATCACGATTTCGCGCACAATCTGCGCCGACAGCGCCGCCGCCGGGCTGAGTTCATCCGGCGCGCCCTTGCCCACGCCGTGTTCATGATGGCCGGCATTATGACGCAACGCGACGTAGTCTTCCTCCAGCATGACTTTAAGCCGGCTCTCGACGACGAACACGTTGCGGCCGCTGACATAAAGATCAGCGGTCTGCGGTACGATCCAGATCTTGTTGAAGGTGTCGACCGGAATCTCATCGGAACCGAAACGCTCGCGGGCACGGGCATGAACGCGCTGCCAAAAGCGTGCGCCGAGTTCACTCTCGGGATAGATCATCGAGGCGGTGAGTTGTTTGAGCAGATAATCCTGGGCGAGCAGATCGCGGCCCATTTCCGTTTCGCCGAAGACCGGCGGGATGATGCGGTTCTGTTCGTAGGGAGACAAGTTCACCCACAGTTGCTTTTCGGGAACGGTGAGCGCGGCCATGAAGTAGCGGATAAGTTTGTCGGCCTCGGATTGCAATTCATCTGCGCCCAACCGCGAATCGCCGGTATCGATGATGAAATCAAAACGGAACGGCTCTTCCGGATGCACGGTCATCCCTTTCAGGACCGCGGGAGAGAACTGTTCGCTGACCGTCACCAGCGTGCCGGGCACGGGCAGACCGAGCGCAGTGGTTTCCCGCGCATTAACCGGGACCACGGGACCGGCCGTCAGCACCGCACACAGACCGCAACAGAGCGCGGCGCGCCATTTTTTCATTCGCATTAAAGACATTGTCTGCTATCCTTAAACAGGCACACGATGAGCCTGAATACTGCGCATACAAATCGTGACGTATCGTTGATTAGCGGATCAGATTGGATTGGGGAATGTGAGGCTTATGGGAAGCTAGGTCCATATTACACCCTTAATATGTATTGTCAACACGGATTATTTTCGGTCCGGCGAGCCCTTCACTTGAATCACGTAAATATATAAATTACATCATTTTACAGGAAAAGGCGGTTGTGTGAAATTTTTCAGCTTCCGGTTTCTCAAGATTTTGGCGATTTTCTCGCTGTTCTTTACAGCCCCCTGCGCGCGGGCCGCAGAAGGCGAACAAATCGATCTCAGCCGCTTTCAAAAGCTCATTCCGCTGCATGAAGTCAAGCTGCCGCCGGGCGAGTATGACTGGATGGCGCAGCATCCGGAACCCGATCAAAGCTTTTACGAGTACGTCAACAGCCATCCGGTGCGTCCGGACGATAAGCGTAAGTACATCTACCTAGTTTTGCTCGGCGAATTCGATCCGGCGCGGCAGGCGGTCATCCGCGACACGGCGCGTTACATGGAAGCCTACTTTCAGCTGGAAACCCGCTGGCTGGATCCGGTCGGCATCGAGAACATTCCTCCGCGGGCGCGGCGCGTGCATCCGCAGACCGGGGACAAACAGATCCTCACGTCCTACGTCCTGGAAGATATCCTCGCACCGAGGCTGCCCGACGATGCGGTGTCCCTGATCGCCTTTACGTCCTCCGATCTGTGGCCCGGCGAGGGCTGGAATTTTGTGTTCGGTCAGGCCTCGATCACCGACCGGGTCGGCGTTTGGTCCATTTACCGCAACGGCAACCCTAATCGCGAATCACAGCGGCACTTCTGCCTGCTGCGCACCGTCAAGACCGGGACGCATGAACTCGGTCACATGTTTTCGCTGCATCACTGCCCGTATTTTGAATGCAATATGAACGGCGCCAATCACCGTCAAGAATCGGACCGCCGTCCCCTGTGGTTGTGCCCGGTATGTCTGGCGAAGTTGACGTGGAATCTCGGCGTGGACCCGGCGAAACGGTACCGGGATTTGATCAAAATCAGCGACGAGCTGGGGCTGGAGGAAGAGAAGGAATTCTTTAAGAAGTCTTTGGAAGTTTTGGAAGAAAAATAGGGACAGGCCCCAATTTCGCGAATCAGCATCGCAAAGAAGAAATTGGAGTCTGTCCCTGTTTTTTCGCCTGCTTGCGCGATTATGACATGAAGATATCGACTTTACCGAGCAGGAACGCCATGACGAACAGCGCGACCGTTTCGATAATCCCGAGCGCGATGATGTAGTTGGTCGCGCCTTTACCGGTCTCGGCGAGGGAGTCACACGCGCCGGCGGCGGCCTTACCCTGCATCATGGCCGAAGCACCCATACCGAGCCCGCCGAGGATCCCGATCCCCAACAGCGGATGACCGGCGGCCGCGGCCTCAGCGACCTTGTTCATCAAAACCATCCCGTAAATCGTCTGGGACAGCGGAAATCCGACGAAGACGGTAATCAAAAACGGGGTTGCCTTGTTTTGAATGAAACATTTTTTCCAGGACCCGACGGCCCCCTGCGCCGCATACCCCGTTCCCAACGCGGATCCGAGCGCTGCCAAAGACAAACAGGCCGCGACACCAACATCTTCCCACATACGTAACCTCCCTCTTTTATTTAGGCTTCTTGTAATGTTTTCTGTAAAGGTTGATACTTCACGCCGGCCCACTCCAATCCGAGATGACCGGAAAATTCCAACACGTTGAGACGGACGGCATGGACCAGAATCGCCATCAAGGCCAGAACCATATTCAGCAGATGCAGAAAAATAAACAGGACATAACTGAAAACCCCTAAACTCGCGACTCCCCACATGCTGTTGGCGGCATCCGCCACGGCGACCGTAGCCACCCCGACGGCGAACAACCGGATATAGGATACGATGTCCGTTCCCGCACCGATGATGCCGAGCAAAAAGGGGATCGCCTCCTGTCCGATCTTTTTAGGCAGCTCCCAGGGAGGTGCCATAAAAAAAAGGGCCAGCGCCGCTCCGATACCGATCATCGGAACCGCAAATCTGGGCATCGCGTAACCCAGCACAAAATAATTCGCCACAAAGAACATCCCCCACACAACGAGGAGCCAACCGATCTCGGCCAACGCCAGGATGCTGGGTGTCTTTTGCTTAAAAGCCCATAACCGCGCTATGGTAAGGTGAATAACCGCGACGACAAAACACACCAGTTGAATATTCTTGGTTTCGTTGAGCCATGGCACAACCGGCTGAATCGAATCCGGCAGCCAGGCTTGTCCGAAATAGGTTCCCGTCAAGACACCGAACACAATACAAAATCCGGTCAGCAAATACATCAAGAAAAACGGTGTTTTGTCCGGAATTTTCTTACCGAATTTGACCTGAACAAAGGCCGTCAGCAAACCGAAGATCATTCCGTACGCCGCATCGCCGATGAGCATCGCAAAAAACAGAGTGAAAAAGACCAAAAAAACCGGACTGATGTCTACTTCGGAATATCCCGGCAGGATTTCAATTAGGTCAAACGCCGGCTTACTGAGATTGACCCACTCCTTGTTCTTCAATTTGGTCGGGACATCATCGCCTTCTTCCGGATCTTCGACGAGCACGCCCCACTCCTGTTTCTTGGCGTACGTCTGCAGGTCGAGCAGATGGTCTTCGGGGATAAAGCCTTTCAGGAAACACAGCCGATCGTAATCATACATCCCGGCCTCGGCGGACTTGATGTCCAGCTCGTACTGGGCCGCGTCGCGGATCTTCTTCAACTGCTCAAAATAGGTCGTCTCCTCCCACAGCAATTTGTTGAGCTGCCCGAGTTCGGTTTCTTCTTCGGCCTGCAGCAACTTGAGATTTGAAAGGCTGACAGGCGGCGGATAAACGCGATCATAGGGAAGATTCTCGTCGCCTTCCTTAATACACACATAGCGGGTGAACCCCTTGGCCTTGCCGATCTCCTGCAGGACCGCCCCGGCGGAGACTTCGACATTCTTCACCGACGCCGGGACCTCGTACAGCTGCACAAAGACGCCGCACTTGGCCAGGTCACGGATGTCCTGCGGTTCGAAATCACCCCACGCTTCCCACGTCTCGATGCGCTTGGTCCGCTTGTCGATAAATTCCTTATGCTGGGTGATCAGCGCCTGCAAATCGAGGATCTCGGTCGCCTTTTCCTTCCAGTCACCGCACCTTTCCGCTTGCTTCTTGTCCTTGATCGGCGAGAGAATGGCCAGCACCTGGTCGAGGATCTCCACGGTCTCGCGCGCGCATTCGACCGGCTTGCCTTCCGGGATCTGGCAGTGCTCGATGTGCACCAGCCCCAAACCGGCCAGGTTCTCCAGCGCCGCGGCCACGTCCTTTTTCTGGACGATCAGGTGGATTTTTTTCATCGGGACAATCATCTTGCGTATCTATCCTCGTATCTTTAGTGATTAGTGGTTAGCGATTAACAGCAGAGACTGACTTACCCATTCCACTATCACTTTTTTGTTATGATACAGCCTTACTACTTAATATCTCTTTCGTCACCCTCGCAGCCCAAACCAGTCTCGGATACTAACCGCTAAGAACTAACCACTAGATCTCAGCGAGCGCCAGCTCTTTATCAATCACTTTCTTCTTCGCGACCTTACTGACGCCCACTGCATGGGCCTGTTGGTCACCCAAATAAATCCTGATCTTGCGGATATTTTCCTGACATTCGGGGATCTTGACCTTTTCAAACAGATTCACACGCTGGGTGGTGGTGCGCAGCTCGTGTTCGAGGATGGCAATTTGCTTCTTCACTACCTCCACTTCGGCAATCATCTTCACGGTCAACCGCAATTCCTCAAGGGACTTGTCGACCCACAGCGGGGTTTCATAAAAATCGTATTCGGCCGTCTCGTAGCTGATATCCTCGAACACCGGCACCGTGGCCCCGGCGACATTGGTCGTGCTGCACTTAATGTCCTTGGGATTGATCCACGGTTTCAGATCGATTTCGGCATCGCCCAGCAACCCCGCCCACTTTTTGACCGCACCGTCTTTTTCGTAAAGCGCGGAAAGCCGATGCTCCAAATGTTTGCGCACCTCCATCGTACGCATCTGTAGCTGCTGCTTCTTCAGCTGCAGCGTCGGCAAATAGCGCTTGAACTGCTTGAGACTGTCTCGTTGGCGCTTGAGTTCACCTTTTGTCAGTTTGATTTTCGCCATATCTGATACGTGTAGTTATCACCTATTAATCTCGAATATCGAAATCCGAATCTTCGAAGGAAGTTCGAATGACCGAATTACCTAATGCTCGAATCTCCGGAACGGTTGATTGTTCTGACAATTTGAAGATTAGGTGATTCGATATTCCTTCGAAATTCGATATTCGGATTTCAAAAATCTTCCAGCTACTTTCTTGCGGCCGCCTTCGGCCAAAACTGATCGATCAGTTTTTGATTCATCCCCGTTTCCGCCGGTTCAAAGCACTCGGCGAGGATGCGCCATCCGAGGTCGAGGGCGTCTTCCAACGGGATGTTGACGGAGAGGTCCATCAATTCCTTCTCGAACTTCACCCCGTAATTCAATAGTTTCTCATCCCATGAACTCAACTGGAAACCCATCGATCTCTTCTCCAATACCTCGCGGTAATCCGCGAAGAGCTGGATCATACGGTCCATGATCGCGCGGTGATCGGCACGGGTGTCCTTGTTGACCTGCTGTTTCAGACGGCTCAACGAACCGAACGGCTCGATGCGCCCGCCGCGCAGATAAAATTGTCCCTCGGTGATGTAACCGGTGTTATCCGGGATCGGATGCGTGACGTCATCCCCGGGCATGGTGGTGACCCCGAGGATGGTGATCGAACCGGCGCCGGAGAAGTCGACGGCCTTTTCATAACGCGCGGCGAGCTGGCTGTAAAGATCGCCCGGATATCCGCGGTTGGACGGGATCTGTTCCATGGTGATCGCGACTTCCTTAAGAGCGTCGGAAAAGTTGGTCATGTCGGTCAACAGCGTCAGCACGTTCTTGCCTTCCTGCGCGAATTGCTCGGCCACCGCCAGGCACATGTCCGGGACCAGCAGACATTCCACGGTGGGGTCGGACGCTGTGTGGATAAACATCACCGAACGCGACAGCGAACCCTGCGCCTCCAGCGTTTCCTTAAACGTCAGGTAATCGTCATATTTCAGACCCATCCCGCCGAGAATGATGACATCGACCTCGGCCTGCATCGCGATCCGGGCAAGCAATTCATTGTACGGCTCCCCGGCGATGGAAAAGATCGGCAGTTTCTGCGAAACGACCAGCGTGTTGAAGACGTCGATCATCGGGATCCCCGTCCGAATCATGTTTTTGGGAACAACGCGTTTGGCCGGATTTACCGACGGCCCGCCGATCTCGATCATATTATCGGTCAGTTCGGGCCCCTTGTCGCGGGGGATACCGGCACCGTTGAAGATACGGCCGAGCAGGTCTTCCGAATAGGCGACCTGAATTCCTTTCTTCAAAAACCGGACCTTATCGTTGGTCGAGATCCCGCGGCTTCCGGCGAGGACCTGCAGGGAAACCTTGTTGCGGTCCAACCGGATGACCTGGGCCAGCGATGCGCCCAGCGACGTCTTGATCTCGGCCAGCTCCTTGTAAGCGATATCCTCCGCCTCGACCGTAATTACGTCGCCGACGATTTGCGTGATTTGGCTGTAGACTTTCTGCATGACTTGCTCTCCAAGTTATCTCTTATCGGAATTTCGAATATCGAATATCGAATATCGAAGGAATATCGAATTCTCGAATCATCAAATCACCGAAATTAACGCTTTCGAAGATTCGGGCATTAGACGATTCGATATTCCTTCGAACATTCGAAGATTCGGATTTCGATATTTATACAACCGCTGCTTCCTGAGGTTTTCCCTCCGCTATCTTGTCCTTCAACTTCTTCTCCGTCGCCTTGAACTCATCGCTTTTAAACTCCTGAGAATTCCAGGTCTTGAAGATCTGGATCAGGTCCTGAAAGTAGCGGCGCGCCTTCTCTTTATTTTGGTACTTGAATTCCTGGTCCAGGATTTCGATGACCACGTCGAAGACATAGATCTGGCGGTCCCGGGCGGTGGCCTCATCGTTGGGATCGAAGGCGTTCTGCTGCAAATAAACCGCGTCGAAAAACTCGCCCTTCAGATAATCGATAAACTCATCGTTGGACGTCCCTTCCTCCCCGACGACCTTCATCATCTGGCCGACGCTGTTGCTCTTGCGCAGCATCGCCCGGCTCTTCTCGGCCTTTTCGGAATCAACGAAACTCGGGTACTTGCTCCAGCTGTCCAGGGGATCGATCGTGGGATAACGGCGCGCGTTGGCGCGGGCCTGGGACAGACCGAGAAAACCGCCGACCACCTTCAACGTCGCCTGCGTCACCGGCTCTTCGAAGTTTCCGCCGGCCGGCGATACCGCCCCGCCGATGGTGATCGAACCGGTGGTCCCGTCACGGAAGCGGACCAATCCGGCGCGTTCGTAAAACGCCGCGATCCGCGACTCGAGATAGGCCGGGAAGGCTTCTTCTCCGGGGATTTCTTCCAGACGTCCGGACATCTCGCGCATCGCCTGCGCCCAGCGCGAGGTGGAATCGGCCAACAGCAGGACATTGAGTCCCATCTGACGGTAATATTCGGCAATGGTCACTCCGGTGTACACGGAAGATTCACGCGCGGCGACCGGCATCGAACTGGTGTTGCAGATAATGATAGTGCGTTCCATCAATGTCTTGCCCGTACGCGGATCGGTCAGTTCGGGAAACTCCTCGAGGATCTCGACGACCTCACCGGCGCGCTCCCCGCAGGCCGCGACGATCACGATGTCGACTTCGGCGTGGCGGCTGAGCAAATGCTGCAAAACCGTCTTGCCCGCGCCGAACGGCCCCGGAGTACAGAAGGTCCCGCCCACCGCGACCGGACAAATCGTGTCGATCAATCGGATCTTGGTGACGAGCGGTTCGACGGGTTTCAGTTTGTCGGCGTAAACCTTGATCGGCACCTTGACCGGCCAAGTCTGCACCATCTTCACATCATGTTTGCGTCCCTGTTCATCTTTCAGCGTGGCCACGGTCGAGTCGATCTTGTGCTTGCCGGCGTCAACGACCTTGATCACTTCAAAATCTCCCTGCCAGTCAAAGGGGACCATGATCTTGTGCTCAAACATATTCTCGGGAACCGTGCCGATGGTGTCGCCGGCGCGCACCACATGACCGTCTTTGACCTTCGGCGAGAAATCCCACAGATGATCGCCGTCCAGGGCGCGCAAATACTCGCCGCGTTTCAGGAAGAAGCCGTGTTTCTCCGCGAGCTGCGGCAACGGATTTTGCAGCCCGTCGAAAATCTTGCCGAGCAGACCCGGTCCGAGTTCCACGCTCAGGAGTTCGTCGGTGAATTCGACTTCGTTGTTCACCTTGATGCCGGCGGTGTCTTCGAACACCTGCAGGTCGGCGGAAGTTCCTTTGACCCGGATCACCTCGGCCTTCAGCGCTTCTTTGCCGACCCTGACGTATGCCACCTCGTTCTGCTTCACCTTGTCGGTGAACTCAACAGAGACCATGTTCCCGTTGACCCCGACGACTTTACCCGTACGTTTGCTCTTTGTACTCACTGTCTTCTCCTTATAAGTTGGCAAACATCCCTTCGGGGAAGTCGACCTTTTTCAGCTCTTCGTACTTTTCCCTTCCCTGAGGGGACGCGATATTGTGGTACCGTTCGACAATCTTCAGTTTGAGTCCGTACAACATAATAAAGGCCGGGGTGTAAAACTCCCCGACCATCAGATTTTCGTAGAAATTCCAACGCGCCCGGCTGAGCACCTTGTCCCCTTCCAACGGATCCGCGGCATTGGCCGCGTCCTTGACCAACTGCTGCAACTCGGGATTGGCACCGTACGCGCCGCGGGTGACGGTCTGTGGATCGCGATTGAGTTTAAGCGCGCGATACACGGCGACATGGTTATTCAAACTTTGTTCAAATTCAAAAACCTGCTTGAGGACCGGGCTGGCGGTCGCGATGTGCTCTGCGCCGAGCAGCGCGACGAGCAGGCGGGCGTCGCCGCGCGTCATCTGCCGCCGGGCGTCGTCGAGAAATTCGGCAACCGTAAAGGGCAATTTGCCTGAGAAGGTGAGGACGGGTAAACTTGCTCCGAAGTAATAGTAGGTCATGGTTTCGTTGGCTACAGAACCGCGCGCCCTAGTGGACCGCGCTCTTGAGAATATCCGCCACCTGGGCGTTCAGGTATGTGGCCAGGAATTGCCCCAGGCTCTCGTCACTGAAATCAAAACTGGATTTACCGCCGTCGTAACTGATGGTGAACCCGCCGGCGACTTCATCGGAACCTTCCAGGGCCACGCCTTTTTTCACGGTATCCTGCAGTTTCTTCAGGATCCCGGCCTTTAACTCCTCCGCGGCCCGCGGATTGACTTCGATCACCACGCCGTGGTCCCTGGACTCTTCCACGGTCTTGGCCACCACGTCGGTAATGATCTCCGCCAGCCGGTCGCCGGTCAGCGCTCCGGAGACTTCCGTCGTAATCAGTTTTTGCAGCGTTTTTTCGATATGCTTGCGCAATGCCAGCAGCATGTCGCGGGACGCCTGCTGCAGCGCCGTCCTGGCCGCTACTTCCATCTTCTTCACTTCATCCTTGGCTTGCAGCACAATCGTCTCGGCTTCCTGCTCGGCCTCGCGGATAATCTGAGCGGCCTTCTCCTGGGCCTCTTTTTCGATCCGGCCGGCCTCGTCCTGCGCCTGCTGAATACCGTCATTTTTGATTTTATCGATAAGTTCCTGGATTTGTGAAGACATCGTCGGCTCCCGAAATCATTTAATTGTTAATTCTTTAACGATTATATGTAAAAGATTAATGTTCTTAATATACACCTACGCGGTCGAAATGACCATTTGTTTTAAGATGTCTCTGGCGGCCTGCGCCGGATCCGCGGCTTTAACAATCGGCCGGCCTACGACCAGGAAATCACTTCCCGCGGCCGTAGCGTCGGCCGGCGTCGCCACCCTTTTTTGATCGTCGGTGGCGGCCCCAGCCGGACGGATCCCCGGGGTCACAATAACAAAATCTTCCCCGCACGCCTCACGGATCATGGCGGCTTCCTGAACGGAGGCAACCACCCCGTCCAATCCGGATTCCTGCGCCAAACGGGCTCTTTCCAATACGAGGTCACGTATGTTATCCGTTTTGCTATCACTTGTCAAGACCGTAATCCCCACCAGCAAAGTCTTTGTAACCCCATTGATTTGAGCCTGTTTGGCCGCTGCTTCCGCCGCCCGGGCAAGCATCTCCGGCCCGCCCTGGGTGTGCAGGGTACACAATAACAGGTGATCGGTGACCGGCACGGGATTCTGCCGCTCATCCACCGCTTCGTGTACCGGCCGGGCCAGGTCCACAGCGGCGGTGACGGCATTGGCCACGGTGTTGGGGATATCGTGAAACTTCAGATCCAAAAAGACCTGCTTGCCCTTGGCCAGCACGTAGCGGACGATCATCGGGCCGCAGGCGGTAAACAACTGCGATCCGACCTTGTAAATGCCGACCGTGTCTTGCAGCCGGTCGATCAGCTGGCTGGCCTCCTCAAAGGTCTCCACATCCAGCGCGACAATCAGTTTGGCTTCCCTGCCCATGTTATTTTCTTTTAACCTTTCCTCTTAATTTGCGGATGTCGTTGATGTCGTGCCGCCGCATGTAATCGACGATCCCGTTGAGCACGTCCAGCGGCGCGCGCGGATTGACGAAATTCATAGTGCCCACGGCGACCATGGTTGCGCCGGCCAAAATAAACTGCAAGGCGTCAGAGGCATCGGCAATGCCGCCCATGGCGATAATCGGGATCTTCACCTTCTGCGCCGTCTGATACACCATATTCACGGCCACCGGCCGGATCGCCGGGCCGCTTAAACCCCCGGTAAAATTACCCAACACCGAACGCTGCTTTTCGACATCTATCACCATCCCGGTCAGCGTGTTGATCAGGCTCAACCCGTCGGCACCGGCGTCTTCGGCCGCCTGAGCGATCACGGTGATGTCGGTGACGTTCGGCGCGAGCTTGGCGATGACCGGGACCGCGGCGATCTTCTTGACCTTTTTGATGATCCGCGCCGTGGCCTTGGGGTCCTGCGCCACCAGGGTCTTGTGGCCGAGGTTCGGGCACGACAGGTTCAACTCGAGCGCGACAAAACCGCCGGCCGCGGTGAACTTTTCGGCGAGGATTTCGAATTCTTTATCGGTGTGACCGAGCACGCTGATGATCAGCGGCACGCCGACCTTTTGAAAACCGGGCAGCTTGTCGGCGATAAAACCGTCGGCACCGGGATTCTCGATGCCGATCGCGTTGAGCATGCCCGACGGCGTCTCCACGATACGCACGGGCGGATTGCCTTCCTGCGCGGGCAGCGTGACCGTCTTCGGCACGATTGCGCCGAGCTTCTTGACCTCCTCAAGGTCGTAATACTTTTCCGCGTGACCGAATGTCCCGGAGGCCACCGTCACCGGATTGGCGAAGGCGGCCTTGCCGATTTTGACTTTTAATTTGAGATCGTCCATAGTTATTTCAAAAGCACCATTTTCAGTCCGATGAGGACCAGCGCCACACCGAATATCCGTTTGAGGACCGCCGCCGGCAGATACTGAACCAGGTGCGCGCCCGCGAATGATCCGATCACGAACCCGATGATCATCAGTCCCGTGATATTCAACTGCAGATTGCCCGCCGCGTAGTAGCGCCACGCCGCGGCGAGAAAGACCGGGACCGTCAACAATCCGATCACCGTGCCCTGCGCCTGATGTTGAGTTAAGCCCCCCGCCATCACCAGCAGCGGAACCATGACGGCGCCGCCTCCGAGGCCGAGCGCACCGCCTACGAATCCGCCCGCGAGGCCGATCAGCATGTATGTGATTATTGGCATAAATCTCTCCGTGTTGATGCGCTTATAAATATCGAAATCCGAATATCGAATTTTCGAAGCGGTTCGACTTCGCTCACCGTCCCAAGCGGAGTCGAGGGAGCATATCGAATCACCTAAATTCGAAGGACCGAAACAATTCCGAATTTCAAATTCATAAAATTCCTATAACCAGTGTTTCGAACATTCGGTGATTTGAGAATTCGATATTCCTTCGATATTCGAAAATAATACCCACCCTTGCTCAATCAAATATGATCTCTTGCAAGTCAAACACCGGGCCGTCGTAGCAAACCGTACGAAAACCCTTGGTCGTGCGTATGGAGCAGCCCAGACACGCGCCCAAGGCGCAGGCCATGATCTCCTCGCACGCCGCCTGCGCGCGCAGTTTGTGCTTCTTGGTGAATTGCTGCACCGCGTGCATCATGACGTGCGGACCGCAGGTATAGACCATCGTCGTCTGCGGATTCAGGTCGATTTTGTCAAAATGCTCGCTGACAAATCCTTTAACGCCCGCCGTCCCGTCATTGGTGGCCACATGAATTTCACAGCCGTTGGCCTTGAATTCCTTCATTTCATACACATGCTCGCCGCTGCGGCCGCCGTACAGCAAGACCAGTTGCAGCCCGCGCTTTTTGAGTTCATCGGTCAGGATCAAAAACGGCGCCACACCGATGCCGCCGGCGACCATCACCACCTGTTTGACTCCCTCCGGCGGATGAGTGAACGGCGTGCCCACCGGGCCCAGGACGTCAATGCGGTCGCCTTTCTTCCATTGCGACATGATCCCGGTGCCGGGCCCGACGACCTCGTAAAAGACCTCAATATGTTTTTGAGCGCGGTAAACGCTGAACGGCCGGCGGAAGAAGGGCTCATAGCCGTGCGCGTTGGTACGGATATGTACGAACTGGCCGGCCCGCACGTGATCGCGGATAGCCGGCGCGTCAAAGCACAGGCGATGAAACGCCGGGCAGAGTTTTTCGTTGGAAACGACCGTGTATATGTTTTGCAGTTCGGGCATACGGGTTACTTTTGACAGTGTTTGCAATAAAACGTGCTGCGCTGGGCCTGCACGATACGGATGATCGGCTGTGAACATTCCGGGCAATCTTCGTCCTGCTTACCGTATACCCGAATACGGTCCATAAACCGCCCTTTACGTCCCTGCGCGTCGCGGTAGTTGCGCATCGAGGTGCCGCGCAATCGGATCGACTCTTCCAGGATCGAAACCGTATGGCGATGAACGTCTTCGATCTGCCGAAGGGTCAGCTGCCGGGCCCGTTTCTTGGGATTCACCTTGGCCGAGAACAGGATTTCCGACGCATAGATATTGCCGATGCCCGCTATAAACTGCTGATTCATCAGCAAGGGTTTGATCGGCGAGGACCGCTTCTTGAGTTCCCGGGTGAGCCAGGCGACACTGAAGTCTTTTCCGAGCGGCTCCGGACCGATGGTCGTCAGGTAGGGAATGTCTTCCAGACGGTCAACCAGGTATAACCAGCCGAATAATCGCTGGTCATTATAATTTAAAAAGTCCCCGTTGGAAAGCCGGAAGATGACTTTGGTCTCCCCCGAACCGCCGTTTTCCCGCAAATCCGGGCCGTAAACAAAGTAGCCGGTCATCTTCACCTGGACAAAGAGATACTTCCCGCGGTCCAGGGTTATGATGATTCCTTTGCCGCGGCGCTCGACCGCGCGGAAGGCGGCGCCGGTCATTTCACGGACAAAGCGGCCGGTGTCAAAATCGGCGATGACCCGCCGGTCGAACACCCGCACCTCCTCAACCGTCAACCCGGTGATCTTGCGGCGCAGGCCGCGCGCCATGGTTTCCACTTCGGGTAGTTCCGGCATTACATCCCCTCCAAATCCCGCTCGGCTGCGGCGCTCCATTCCGGTTGTCCTTGCCGGATTGCCAACTCACGGGTCGCCAGCAGATGTCGCCGCGCGCTTTCTTTGTCGCCCAACGCAAAAAAGACCTGCGCTATGTGGTAATGCGCGGTCAGGTCGTCCGGATGAAACTCGAGATACCGCCGGTATGCCGCCGCGGACCGTTCGTTTTCTCCCAATTCAAAGGCCATATAGGCCTGATTGTAATACGCCGGAACCAAGGCCGGGTCGGCCTTCAGTGCGCGTTCGTTCAAGGCAACGGCCTCGTCAAGAAGGCCCGCCTCCCAACGGAACCGCGCCAGATTGTTCAGGGCGTGGGCGAAATCCGGTTTCAGCCGGATCGCCTCCTCCAGCGCCTGCACGCCTTCCCGGCGCATGCCTTGGCGCAGATACGCGTCCGATAATCCCAGGTACGCCGACGGAAACCTCGGCTCCTTGGCGACCAAATCCGTGTAATGATCAATCTCGTTGATCCACACATAATTCCGTGTGTGCGCCGCGAGGCCCAGTACGATCACCAGCACCGCCGCCGTCACCCGAAACATCATCTCCCGACGGATCAGCATCGACCAGACATAGCCGGCCGAAAGACACAACCCGGCCATCGAGAGGTACAGCCAGTTTTCATAAATCAGATTACGCAGGCCGAAGCTCACCCCGACGAATTCCACACTCTTGGTGATAAAAAACCAACCTAAACCGTAAGCGATCAACGGCCGCTTACGCCGGTTCGCGACTGCCGTCCAAATCAATACGCCGAGTACGCCCACCGCCATCAGAAAACGCGGCTCAAGGATACTGTGCGTAATCGGATAATAATAATCCGCCCGCAATCCCACCGGCGCGACAAACAAGCGCAGGTAGGTGACCAGCACGTTGACCTCGGTCAGCAGCACCTTCCATTCAAACATGTTGATCCCCATCAGGTGCTGAAAATTGATCGTCGCCGACGACTTGGACTGAAAGAATATCACCGGAAAAATCAACGCGGCCAGCATGTACGCACTCAGCCATGGCATTGCGCCCCGTTTCTCGGCCAGCACTGGCCGGACGATCAGCCATTCGCATAAAACCAGCGTCGCCCCGGCGGTGATAATAATCTCCTTGGTAATAAAACCGAGCAGCAGCGGAACAAAGACCGTAGCCAACCAGAACGGACATTTTTCCGACCGGCCTTTCATATAGAGAATATGCGCCAGCAGGTACCATGCCGTGACCATCACCGTTCCGCGCTGGGCAATAAAACTCACCGCCTGCGTCTGCACCGGATGGCAAAGAAAAATCCCCATCGCCAGCCAAGCAATCTTGCAGGGGGACAACGGTGCGTCAGGCCGACGCAAATTCACCAGCCGAACCGTCTCCCGGCAGAACACAAAAATCAGCGCGGCGTTGACCATGTGAAAAAACAGACTGAAGAGGTGATAGCCGTGCGGAGTCAGGCCGTGCAGGTGGTAATTGAGCATGAACGTCAGGCCAACCAAAAAGCGGGCATTGAACGAGGACCACAGGTCATGATAACGCAGCTGCGTGATGACAGGATTATGCGCGATAAAACGGAAGTCGTCGGAGATGAATTCTCCGGGAAGGACATGAACATAGCAGGCGAGCCCGGTCAGCAAAATGAACAACAGGGCCGGCCACGGCAGCATCAACGAAACTTTGTCAACGGTCTTCATACCTCATCAAGATCGGCGATCAATTCCTGCAGGATCGCCTTCAGGTTATGCGGCCCGGCGCAGGGAATCATGCCTTCCCGCCCCCAACCGCCCAGGTCCACAATCGGGCGTTTGTAAACCAGTCCGTAGGAAATTTCGGAGGATGTTCCATGACTACCGGGCAAGGCGATGATCACGTCCGCGCTGGCGGCCACACAGGCATTGCGGGCGAAACCAATCGTCAACGGCAGCGCGATGTCGATATATTCATTGGCATCGGCCTTGTCCTTGCCCGGCAACAGGCCGATAGTGAGACCGCCGGCTGCCTTGGCGCCCCCGGAAGCCGCCTTCATACTCCCCATGAGTCCTCCGCAGACTAGAACAGCCCCCACCTCGGCCACAATACGACCGACATCTGTTGCCAAACGCTCCACCGCCTCATCAATTTCTGACCCGCCGATAACCGATACCGTGATCATTTGTTTACGCATAAGTTATTCACACCCTCTCTGTTTGACAACTTCGTGGCGTACGCATCAGGCCACAATCGGCCTGAAACGCAAGATTTACTCCCCGAAAAAGGCAGTTATCCATTAATTCACTCCACATTGATACAATTTATACCAATTTTTTGGGATGTCGTGATCTCGTAAGTTTTCCACAACCCACAAGAAAACTGTGGATTGTGACTATATGTAGTATGACTTATCCGCCCGCGGACAGTGTTTTTTTGCCTCGCTAGCGGGCCGCGACCAGCTTCAATTTGTCCTGATACACGACTCTTCCGCCGAAAATTGTAGTCTGGACCCGTCCGGTCAGTTTTGTGCCGAAAAACGGGCTGTTTTTGGACTTGGACGCCGTATCTTCGGGCGTTACTTCCCACTCCAAGTCCGGATCGATCAGGGTGATATCGGCATCGTATCCCTCGGCAATAACCCCTTTGCTTTCCATCCCGGCGATACGGGCCTGGGAAGTGGACATTTTGTCAACAACCTGTTCCCAGTTCAGGATCCCGGGTTTGACCAGTTCGGTGATCGTCAGGGCCAACGAGGTTTCGAGGCCGATGATCCCGAACGGGGCCTGTTCAAAACTGACTTCCTTGTCCTCTTTGGAGTGCGGGGCGTGATCGGTAACGATCAGGTCGATGGTACCGTCCTTCAGACCTTCCTTAATCGCCTCCACGTCATCTGCGGTGCGCAGCGGCGGGTTCATCTTGGTATGCGTGTCGAAACTGCGGACCGCATCCTCAGTCAAGGCGAAGTGATGCGGACAGGCCTCGGCCGTGACCGGGATCCCCTGTTTTTTGGCCTGCCGGATGAGTTCGACCGACCGCCGGCAGCTCATGTGCGCGAAGTGGACGCGTCCGCCCAGAAAATTTACCAGCTCGATATCCCGGCTGACGATGATGCTTTCGGAAATGTACGGGTCGGGTTTGATGCCGAGCATGGTCGAGGTCACCCCCTCGTTCATCGCTCCCCCGGCGCTGATCAGCGGATCCTCACAATGCTGGATCAGCAGGATGTCCACCATTTTGGCATACTCGATGGCCCGGCGCATGAGCTGACTGTTGACGACGCTTTTGCCGTCATCGGACAAGGCCAGACAGCCGGCCTTCTTGAGATCAAACATATCCACCAGCTCCTGGTCTTTCTGGCCGCGCGTGATCGATCCGATCGGCACGATATGACACAATCCCAAGCGCCGGGATTCGTTCAGGATCCCCTCGACGATCATCGCGTTGTCGATGACCGGACGTGTGTTGGGCATACACATCATACTGGTGAAGCCGCCCTTGACCGCGGCCTGCGAACCGCTTTCGAGGTCCTCCTTATATTCCTGGCCGGGGGTGCGCAAATGCACGTGAATGTCGATCAACCCCGGCAAGACCAGCAGCCCCTCGGCGTCGATTGTCTTGCCCGCTTTGACCTTGAGCGACGGCGCAATTTGCTGAATTTGACCGCGGTCGATAAAGATATCCTGTTTCTGTTTTTCTTTCTTATCGGCGTTGACGATCTGAGCGTTCTTGATGAGAAGTGACATATCTTTTTCCTAAATTAGGTGGTCATTTTTGCGAAACAAATTTGGAAATCCGAATATCGAATCATCGAATTCTCGAACATTCGATATTCGAGATCGGTTCCAAGTTAATCCTCCGCCTCTTTCGTTCCCAGCGTCAGGTACAGCACCGCCATCCTCACCGCCACTCCGTTGGTCACCTGATCGAGGATCACCGAATATTCGCCGTCGGCCACCTCCGCCGAAAGTTCGACACCGCGGTTGGTCGGTCCGGGATGCATGATCATGACATCCTTCTTGGCATGCCGCAGACGGTTTTTGTTGACCCCGAACTGAATCGCGTACTCGCGGATCGACGGCAGATAGTTTTCGTGCTGACGCTCCTTCTGCAGGCGCAGCAGCATCACGACGTCCTTGTCCTTGATCGTCTCATTGAGATCATAACTCACCTTGACGCCCATCTTCTCGATGCCGATCGGAATCAGCGTCGACGGACCGCACACGGTCACCTCGGCGCCCAGCCGGGTCAACCCGACAATGTTGGAACGCGCCACCCGCGAATGCAGGATGTCGCCGACGATCGCGATTTTCAACCCGTCGATGCGCCCTTTCTTTTCCTTGATGGTGAACATGTCGAGCAGGGCCTGCGTAGGATGCGACCGGCAGCCGTCCCCGGCGTTGACCACCGCTGCTTTAAGATTGTTGGCCAGCATGTACGGCACACCTGCGTCAGCGTGGCGAACGATGATCAGATCGACATTCATGGCCTCGATATTCTTGGCCATATCGACGATCGTCTCGCCCTTGGACAGCGAACTGCCCGTTCCCGACATATTAATCGTATCGGCCGACAGACGCTTGGCCGCCAGCTCAAACGAACCGCGCGTCCGGGTCGACGGCTCCAGAAAGAGCGACACAATGGTTTTCCCGCGCAGGGCCGGAACCTTCTTGACCTCCCGGGCCGAGACCTCCTTAAAGGACTTGGCCGTTTCGAGGATCGTTTCCAACTCTTCCTTGCTGAGGCCCTGCAAATCGAGCAGATGATGCCTGGTCCATTTATCCATCTTTTTTCACCTTTTTTACGACCACCTTGTCCTCCTGGTCATCGGTTTCGCTCAACATAACTTTCACGCTCTCGTCCTCCGCGGTCGGAATATTCTTCCCCACGTAATCGGCGCGGATCGGCAGTTCACGGTGACCGCGGTCGATCAGGACGGCGAGCTGGATTTGTCCGGGCCGGCCGAAGTCGGTGATCGCGTCGAGCGCCGCGCGAATAGTCCGGCCGGTGAACAGGACGTCATCGATGAGGACCAGATTCTTGTCGGTGATGTCGAAGGGAATGGTGGTCTCGTGCACGATCGGTTGCGATGACGCGAGCGTGAGGTCATCGCGGTAAAGGGTGATATCCAGGATCCCCACCGGGATCTCGGTCTTTTCGATATTCTTGATGCACTCTTTCAGACGCAGGGCGAGAAAGGCGCCGCGCGTGCGGATTCCGACTAGGCACAACTCGGCGGTCCCTTTGTTTTTCTCCAGGATCTCATGGGCGATCCGGGTCAGGGCGCGGTTGACACCTTCGGCATCCATAATTTGTTTGGGCTTGGCCATGGCTGGTCCTCGTTTATGTGAAAAAAAATCCCGCGTCCGCCGCTGGCAGACCGGGATAAAAGACTATGGAAATTGTGGTCAATGCTGTCATGTGATCATCCTTACCGGTCTCACGGGACCGGATTTAAAGGCGACTTACTTGCCCAAGAATACCACCGCGGCGTGATCTTGTCAACCGTCTTGGTCCTGGGCTTTGGCCAGATTAAAGAGCAGCACAAACTCGCCTTTCGGGGGATGCGCCGTAAAGTGTGCGATCAGCTCCGAGGAGGGGCCGGTCTTGACCTGCTGGAATTTCTTGGTGATCTCGCGGGCGACGCACACCTCGGGATCGGCCAGTTCCAGACGGATATCCTCCAGTGATTTCAGCAAACGGTGCGGAGATTCATAGAAAATAACCGTGCGGGTCTCGTCGGCCAGCGCAGCCAGTTTTTTCTTACGTTTGCCGGGTTTGACCGGAAGGAACCCTTCGAAGATAAAGGCGTCGGTCGGCAGCCCCGACAACGACAACGCGGCGATCAGCGCGGTCGGCCCGGGCAGGACGTCGATTTCGATCGCGTACTCACGGGCGAGCCGGACCAGCACGTACCCCGGATCACTGATGCCCGGCGTGCCGGCATCGGTGACCAGTGCGATGTTCAGACCATCCACGAGGTATTTCAACAGCTGTTTGCTTTTAGTCTCTTTATTATGATCGTAATAGCTGGTGAGCTTGGTGGTGATACCGTATTCGTCAAGGAGTTTGCGGGTATGGCGCGTGTCCTCCGCGGCGACAAGATCGACGCCCTTGAGCGTCTCGATGGCACGCAGGGTGATGTCTTTGAGATTGCCGATAGGGGTGGAGACGATGTAAAGCATAGGCGCCGGGCAAGAAGTTCTTGATTCCTGATTTTTGCTTCCCGCCCTATTCCACCGTCACCGACTTCGCCAAGTTGCGCGGCTGGTCCACATCGCAACCCCGCTTAACCGCGATGTAATAGGCAATCAACTGCAGCGGCAGGACGGCCAGCAATGGGGTCAGGAGATTATTGGTCTTGGGAACATAGATCACATGGTGTACATGTTTCTTGATGGAACGGTCGCCGGCGGTGGCCACGGCGATGATATTGCCTTTGCGCGAATTGATCTCCTGTATATTGGAGATCATCTTGTCATAGGTATCGCTTTGCGTGGCCACGCAGATGACGGCGCGATATTCGTCGATCAGCGCGATGGGACCGTGCTTCATTTCCCCGGCGGCGTACCCTTCGGCCGGGATGTAGGAAATTTCCTTGAGCTTCAACGCACCTTCCAGCGCCGTCGGATAGTTCACATTACGGCCGAGGAAGAGAAAACACCCCCAATGGGAATTCTTTCGCGCCACCCGTGCGATGGCGGCTTTATCCTTGAGGACCTGCTCATACAGCCGCGGCACCTTCTTTAAATCTCTCAGCAGATCGGCGGCCTGTTTCGACTTGATCACCTTGCGGCTTTGACCAAGTTTAACGGCCAGCAGATACAGCATATTGAGCTGGGCGGTATAGGCCTTGGTCGAGGCGACGCCGATTTCGGGACCGGCATGGGTATAGAGGATTCCGTCCGATTCCCGTGCCAGCGACGAGCCGATCACGTTGCAAATCGACACGATCTTGGCCCCGCGGGCCCGCGCCTCGCGCACGGCGGCGAGGGTATCGGCCGTCTCACCGGACTGGCTGATCGCCAAAATCACGGTGTTACGCCCGATGATCGGATCGCGATAACGGAATTCGCTGGCCGCGTCGACCGTCACCGGGACCCTCGCCAGGGACTCGATAATATATTTTCCGACCATCCCGGCGTGATACGCCGTCCCGCAGGCGATAACCACGATCTGCTTCAGCGACTGGATCTGCTTCTCGGATAACCCGAGGCCTTCGAGGTGCACCTTGTTATTTTGGGTGCGGAAGTTCAGCATCTGCCGGAGCGCCGCCGGCTGTTCGTGAATTTCTTTAAGCATGAAATGCGCATAGCCGGCCTTGGCCACCGCGTCGACGGTGAATGTCACCCGGTCGACCTTGGGCCGAACCTTGCGGCCGTCGAACTTGAAGACCTCCACCCCGTCTTTGGTCAGCGCGGCCATCTCACCGTCTTTCAGATAGATCACCCGCTTGGTATGCTGCAAAATCGCGGGCACGTCCGAGGCGATAAAATTCTCGTTCTTCCCCAAACCGATAATCAACGGCGACCCGATGCGGGCGGCCACCAGCAAATCCGGATGGTCCGTACAGATCACCCCCAAGGCAAACGCGCCGTGCAGTTCCTTGATCGCGCGCTGCACCGCGGCCTTGAGATCTCCTTTGTAATAATCACTAATCAGATGAACGATGACTTCGGTATCGGTATCCGATTTGAACTTATGGCCCTTCTTCTTCAGTCGTTCCTTGAGGACCTCATAGTTTTCGATGATGCCGTTATGGACCAAGGTGATGGTCCCGTCATTGTTACTGTGGGGATGGGCATTGACTTGATTGGGTGCCCCGTGGGTAGCCCACCGGGTATGGGAAACACCGGTATGGCCGATGGGGATGGGCTTGGACTTGACCAAATCCTGCAAATTGGCGATCTTGCCGTGGGTTTTACGCAGGACCAGACTCTTTTGCGAGCCTTCCGGTATGATGCCCACACCGGATGAATCGTACCCGCGGTATTCCAACCTTTTGAGTCCGTCGATCAGGACCGGATACGCGTCCTTGGTCCCGACATATCCGATTATTCCACACATACTTACCTAACTCCGCCCGTGCGCGGTGGCCCGGTTTAGGCCTTGGCAGCCGCGGCGGGACGGATGTTAATGATCGTCACCAGTTTGTTGGCACGGCTCTTTTTACGGGTAAAATACACCTCGCCGTCGCATTTCGCCACCAAATGCATGCCGCCGACTACGTTCTGACCGGGCTTCCAACGATGGCCTTCCCGGGTCAGAATGGTCCCCGCCTTGACTCTTTGTCCGCCGCTGGTCTTCAGCCCCTTGGTTTCGCGGTAATATTTAGCCGTTGTTCCGCCTACTCGTACCATTATTGCCTCCAGATGATGCTCGTGAAATCACGAAAGTTGTCTTGAAATAGTCTCAAAGTATATATGAAAACCGTTAAAATATCAAACAAAATCCTACGCCCCCATAGGGGGAGCGTAGGATTCGGAATCAGTCGGAAAGAACCGCTCTTATTCGCTGAGGATCTTGTCGATCTCGGCCTTCAGAGCATTGAAATCACGGGCCATTGTGACCCGGCCGTTGATGTAGAAGGTGGGGGTGCCGCGGACGCCGACCTGGGCCGCCAGCTGCATGTCCTTCTGGATAATCTGCTCATACTTGGCCTCGTTGTTCTTCAGGTCTTTTTCCCACTTGGCCACGTTCAGACCGATCTCCCCGGCCCATGTTTTGTACATTTCCGGCCCCAGGACGGTCCGGTTTTCGAGCATTTTGTCGATCATGGGACCGTACTTCCCCTGTTCCGCTGCAGCCAAAGCGGCCTTGGCCGCCGGTCTGGCGTTGGGATGAAAACTCAACGGGAAGTTCTTGACCATGTAATTGACGTCGTTGGGGTAGGCCTTCAGCACCTGCTGAATGGGAGGATGAAACCGCGCGCAGAAGGGGCATTCCATGTCCATAAACTCGGTGATCGTGACCTTGGCATTTCGCGGGCCAATGACCGGGGTGTGCGCGACCGGGATATCATACTTCCGGGTCGGGTCCGGTCCCGGAGGGGCCTGCTGCGGGGTCGGCGCAGGGGCCTGGGCCGTGGGGGCAGGGCGCGCAGCCAACTGTTTGACATCCCCTTCGATCGACTTGATCCGGCTTTCCAAATCTGAAATTCGCGAAAGGGCCGTAGCCATCTGCAGGGCAACGGCGGTACTTGCCCCGGTATCGCCGGAACGGTTACCGATCTGGGCCTCGAGCCTGTTTTGGGCCTGCATAATAGCTGTTTGCTGATTGATCAGTTGCTGCAGGTCTCCCGAGCCGCCTTGCTTAGAAAAAATGCCCACGGCCACCAAGACCACGAGCACGACCAACATCACTGAATTAAATACCTTTGTGTCCATAAGCGATCCCTCTTACCGGTTTGCGATTAACTGCTCACTTTTTATATGAACCCCCGTGACTTTACCTATCATAAGAACTTCTCGGCCAAATGCAAGCAAAAACTTTCAGGCCATCGGTATAAACATTTGCAATTTCAAGTTTTATAGCGGCACTCCCCCGTAATATCGGATCACGTGCTTGATGTCCTGCCACCGGTTCGGACAATTGAAGGCCGCCACAATGAGCATGCTGTCGCCTTTCTCCAGCGTTCCGACGAAACAGGGGCCGGCGGCAC
Organism: Candidatus Omnitrophota bacterium; assembly: GCA_020429915.1. Classification (GTDB taxonomy): domain Bacteria; phylum Omnitrophota; class Gorgyraeia; order Zapsychrales; family Zapsychraceae; genus JAGOSC01. The sequence goes on from JAGQKV010000005.1 coordinate 27,455, forward strand.
GGGTGTATCCGGTCTTGCCGTAAACCTTTCTTTTCCAGTCATTGAACAGGATCTTGTTATGGCTCTTGAGCGAATGCTTGCGGCCGGCCTTGCTGTAGATGGTCCTGTATTTCTGTTTGATCGCGTCCCGGAAAAACGGATATTTCATCGCCTCCCGGAAAATCAGATACATGTCATACGCCGTGGTGTATTGCGATACGTTTTTGGTCGGCAGGCCGTGAGAATTGGCAAACTTTGTGTGTTTGGCGTCGATCTCCTTGGCCCTCGCGTTCATCATCTGAACGAATTCCCATTCCGACCCGGCCACGGCCTCGGCCAGGACCACGCTGGCATCATTGGCCGACTTCATTAATATGGCGTAAAGAAGATCACGGACTTTGTACTGATCGCCTTCTTTGAGATAGAGCTTGGTGGGCTGCGGATAGGTGGCGCGCTTGCTGACGGTGACGTATTTATCGAGCGGCAGCTTTTCCATGACGAGCAAGGCCGTCATGACCTTGGTGGTGGACGCCGGCAAAACCCGGTCATGGACATTCTTGCCGTAGAGGCGCACGACCTTGGTGCGGTCGGAAAATATCATCGACCGGCAGGACACCTGGTACTTGGCAAACACCTCCGCCGGCTGGAATAGCAGGGCCCCGATGAGGAAAATGGTTAATAGCCGGTAACGCTGACGCATGAACCGATAGGAAAAACGATTAGTTATTGTGCCGGACGGTCTGACGGCCGACAGCCGCCAGATGAATTTCCTCCAGCGCGGTATTTATTCCGGGTGTGGGGAAAAAATGCTGCCCTTCCATTTTGCAGAGCCGCCAAAAACCGTCTTCCCGCTTGAGCATGGCCCAAAAATTCTGGGTGAGATGCTGCTCGCTGACGATCACACGCAACATCATCCGCTGCTGATCGCGGTCAAAGATCCGATCCTTTAAGACCACCGCCACTTCCCCGCGAACATCCTCGAAGGAAAATTTGTCCGGATCGAATTCAGTGAGCTTGTATGATTTCAATTCGCAATCCTCCCTGACTGTACACGCTCTGTGTTTGTTCTTCAACAGATTTATCTCAAAAAATTCCTCCTGCCCCTCCTCGATCCACTTTTTTTCGAATTTGGTTCCGAACTGCGCCGGAATATCCTCGGCCTGCAGGTGGAAATCGACCGGATCGTTCTCCTCTTTAACCCACTCGCTGTAGGGATAATAATCGGTAACCACATGCAGCGTACCGTTATCGGTAAGCCGGTTATTGAGCAGTCCGAGAAACTCGCGCGAAAAGAGACGGTGCTTAATATGGCCCTTCTTGGGCCAGGGACAGGGAAACAGGCTGTAGATGTGTTCGACGGAACGTTCGGCAAATAACCGTTCGAAGGCGATCCAGGCGTTCAGGCGCAGGATACGGATATTGCCCGGCCCTTCTCCCGGCCGCGCCGCACGGTTGGCGCGATCGATCGCCTTGACGGTTTTGTAGATACGCTCCCAGTGGTACTCGATGCCAACGAAATTGATATGGGGAAACTCGCGCGCCCGCCGCAGCAACACTTCTCCCATACCGAAACCGATTTCAACGTGCAGCGGGGCCCGGCGACCAAAGGCCTCCTCCCACCGCACCGGCCTGTCGACGGAATAAAAGTCAAACAAGGGAGCGAGCGAACAGACGGTAAGCTTCATCGTCAGTTGTTTTGCAGCGTATCAATGTAATCCCATCCACGGCCGATCATCACGTTGTCCTTGAAGATCACCGGTGTGAGTTCATCGTCGGTCACTTCTCCGTCCGACTTGTTGATGCTGGTCAAAAAATAAACCACCAGGTGCGGCGTGTCGCCGGCGTTCATCATCTCAATACGATAGGGATTGCGCATGGCCACCGTGCCGACCGATTGGGCCGAGGAATCGGACTCGGAAAAGCCGATTTTGACTTCGCGCCCCATCAGCGCCATCACTTCATCGTAGCTCATACCGTTGCGGATCTGATCGATCGGCGTCAGCGGTTTACGTTCGGGGCGGGCCGCCATGGCGCGCGGGGGTTGATCGAGGGAAACTTGTCCGGGTTCCATCGTGGCACAGCCTGCCAGCAGCAAGACGGCCAACGGATAAATCAGTTTATTCATAATATCCTCCTGTTGATAATTGTGATATTCTATCCGAAAACCTTTCGCCAGACAAGTTGTTTGCGGCCCGCCGAAATGCTATCATATTCGGACTTGGCGACAAACTTCTACCAAGGACAAAAAATCTTATGTGGGAACAATTTATATTAGGCGTCATCCAGGGCATCGCTGAATGGTTGCCGATCAGCTCCGAGGGCATGATCCTGCTGGCTAAAAACACCTTCCTGCACTCCGGGGATTCTTTCGGGGAATCGATCAGACAGGCCCTCTATCTGCATTTGGGAACGTTTTTCGCCGCGCTGATATACTTTCGGGCGGACGTGGCCAAGCTGCTCAGGGGCGTGGTGAATTTTCGCGGACAGGACACGGAGACCCGGAACATCTTCGTCTTTCTCTTCCTGTCCACGCTGATCAGCGGGTGCCTGGGGCTGCTGCTGCTGAAGACGGTGGAGGACTTCGCCGAGTCTTTTACGACCGGAAGCAAGATCATCGTCGGTTTGATCGGATTGCTGCTCATCGGGACCGGCTTCCTGGAAATACGCGCCAAACACGGCGGTTACCGTCACGCTTCCGATTTGCGGACACGCGACGGCGTGATCTTGGGCATCACCCAGGGCTTTGCCGCCCTGCCCGGATTTTCACGCTCGGGGCTGACGGTCTCGGCGCTGCTGTTGTGCAAGTTCGACCGGGACTTCGCCTTGCGGTTGAGTTTTCTGATGAGCCTGCCGATCGTGCTCGCCGGGAACATCGTCAAAAACTGGAAGGCCCTGTTTGAGTTCTCACCCGAATTACTGGTCGGTGTGGGCACCGCGTTTGTGTTCGGTTTGGCGACCATTCACCTGCTGTTGAAGGTCGCGAAAAAAATCAACTTCGGAATTTTCGTTATCGTCTTCGGGATCCTCACCCTCATCTCGACCCTCATTTAAACAAACCGCCGACCTCGGCCACGGCCACGTGGACCGCCGTCTCCACCCGCAGGATCCGCGGCCCCAGGGATAACCGGGATACGCCTAGCGCATCGAACCGGTCGACTTCATAGGGAATAAATCCGCCTTCCGGACCGATGATCAGCGTGGCCTGCGGACCGGTCCTTTCGGTAACCGGGCCACCATCACCGGGATGGGCCAGCCATGCGGGACCGTTCCTTATCAGACCGGGCAACTCGTCTTCGATGAACGGCTTGAACCGTTTGTGAATCCGAACTTCGGGGAGGACCGTGTCGATGGCCTGCTCGAGTCCGAGACGAAATTGCTGATCGATATTCTCGGGCGCAAGCACGGGCGACTGCCAGTAACTTTTTTCAACCCGTCGGGAATGGATCAGCCAAATCCGTTTCACGCCGAGGCTGGTGACGGCTGCCAGCAAACGGTTCATTACGATCGGCCGCGGCAGGGCCAGTACCAATGTGACCGGCAACGGCGGCGGCGGATCATCGTCCAGGACCACTTCCGCGAGCACGGCGCTGCGCGCGCTGATTTTGGTCACCTTAGCCCGGCCCAGTTTGCCGTTAACCCGTCCCACCGCCAGCTCGTCGCCCGGCGCGCACGCCAGCACCTGGTTCATATGCTGGACCCGCCGGCCACTCAAGTGGACCGTGTCGGTATCCGCAAAGTCCGTATCGTCGAGTAAAATCACATTCATCGCGTATTCCGATTCGGTGTTATACTGTTGCCATGAAGACTCAAAATCTTATTGTCGGTCAGGGGTTGGCGGGGACGCTGCTCTATCATCACCTCACCAAACGCGGCGCCCGCTGCATGATCATCGACGACGACCACGCCACCTGTGCCTCGGCGGTGGCCGCCGGCTTTGTCAATCCGATCAGCGGAAGACGGCTTATTCTATCAGACGACTTCGAGAAATACTATGCCGAAGCCGAAGCGACCTACCGGGAAATGGAACGCACCTTGCGCGAGCATCTCTTCGAGCCCAAGGACATCGTGCGTTTCTACGATTCCTTCACCGAACAAAAGAACTGGTCGGAACGCAAGGACCGTATCAAAAGTGCGCCGTACGTCAAATCCTTTCAGCCCGCCGGGTTATACCGGCGCTGGTTTCACGATCCGTACGGAAGTCTGGTCATCAAGGGACATATCTGTCATTTGCACCGGTTGCTGTCTTCGTTCCGGGAACAAACCGGACCGGATCATATCGTACCCGGCGCCTTCGACGCGGCCCGGCTGGAAGTGACGGCGGACGGCGTGGCTTATCGGGGGATTCAGGCCAAACGCGTTATTTTCTGCGAAGGGTTCCGGGTGACACAAAACCATTACTTCGCAAAACTCCCCTGGAAACATGCCAAAGGTGAAATCCTCCTCCTCGAACACGAGGGACCGCCCCTGCCGGACAAGATCTTCAATTTCGGCAAATGGGCCTACCGCGCCTCCGATAAAACCGTCCGTCTGGGGACAACATTTTACTGGCGCACCATCGATACCGAACCCAGCGAAGAGGCCCGCCGTGAGATCCTGGCCCGGGCCGAGACCCGGATCGTCTTCCCGTACACGATCAAGCAGCAGTATGCCGGCGTCCGCCCCGTCCTGCTGGACCTCAATCCGGTGGCGGGCCTTCACCCGCGCCACCCCCGCGTCGGCATCCTCAACGGCTTCGGCGCCAAGGGTGTCCTGCGCGGACCGCACGCCGCGCGGCAATTGGCCGAATATCTCACCGAAGGCCGCCCTATCGACCGCAGCATTAATATAAGTCGATTTAATATTTAAGGCCTTATTGTTATATTGTATACTTGATTTGGTCATAATTAAGAGTTGTGTAAATGGGGATTGCCTGTGTCCACCCATATTGGCATCGGTTTCAGTCAGAACATCGACATGCACAGTGCCGCCCGGGACGCGGCCTTCGAGGCGAAAACCAACCTGCGGCAGGACCACATTGATCTCGCCATCGTGTTTTCCAGCATCCACTACGACCCCCATGAAATACTCCCGGTGGTCCGCCAAGTCCTCAACAGCCAAAGGTTGATCGGTTCCTCCACCGCCGGAATCATCCGAGATACTTCCGTGGCGGTCCGCGGCATCGGTGTCCTGACTATCTCTTCCACGGATATCCAGTTCGGCATCGCGTCGACGCAAGACAGACAGACCAACAATCCGGTCGAATTGGGTGCGGAGCTGGCCAATGACGTCATCAAGGATCACGGGCAAAGCGCCCGCCAGGCCTTTTTGTTCTTTATGGACGACAAGCTCCGCTGGACCTCGGAATTGTTGAGAGGCCTGCAGGGCATCTTCGGAAATATCTTCCCGATTGTGGGGGCCGGGAGTTCCGACGATTTTCACTTCGGGAACACGTACCAGTTTTATCAGGACGAAATTTTCTATCAGTCGGTTACCGGCGTGCTCATGGGCGGTCAGATGAGTGTCGGTGTTGCCGGACGACACGGGTGGCGACCGCTGGGAAAACCGCGGATTATCGATGAAGCCGAATACAACGTCATCAAGACGATCGACGGACAAAAGGCTTCTTCCCTGTACGATGAATATTTCGGTGAGTACGCCCAAGACTTGCGCTCCGACAAGCTCGGCCGCATGGCGATCCTTTATCCGCTGGGCGTGTACGTGGAAGGCAGCAACGAATACCTGCTGCGCAACACGGTGGATATCCTCTCGGACGGCAGCATCGTCTGTCAAGGCGACGTCCCGGTGGGTTCGGAAGTTCACATCATGATCGGCAACAAGGACTCCTGCCAGACGGCCGCCCATGAGGCCGCCATGGAGGCGCAAAAGAATTTGCTGGGCAAGCCTGCGAGGCTGGTCATCGTCATCGAATGCCTCTCCCGGCTGAAATTGCTCGGCCGCGGGGCCTACCGGGAATTACAGCAGGTCCGCGAGGTGTTCGGGGAAAATGTCCCGATGTTCGGGATGTACTCCAACGGTGAGGTATGTCCGTTTCAGACCACCGAACGTTTCAAGAAACCGCATCATCAAAACGAGAGCATCGTAATATTGGCCATAGCCTAATGATAGAACTTCCCGTCAATATCATCGCCGGTTGTATCGTTTTCGCATTCATCATATTCGGCCTGTGCATCCTGTTCATGTCGAATAAAAACAAGCAAATCGCGCAGTATGAATTCGCCCTGGCCAAGCTCAAACGGTCATTCAACGAACTTGACGAACAGGCGAAGCTCATCGTCAAGACCGACCTCGAGCTGAACAAGGCCCAGGAGATCTCCGACAAGCGTCTCAACGGCCTGGAAGCCCTGCAAAAGATTTCCCGCCTAATCAGTACCACCCTCGATGAAAACGAAATCTTTCATCGCTTGGACCAGGCGTTCCTCACGGACCTGGATTTCGAACGGACGCTGATCTTCGAGTTCGACAACGCCCGGCAACTGCACGAACGCATTTCCCTCGGATTCTCCCAGGAAGCCATCAAATTCATCATGACCAATCTGGAAAATGACTTCAATCTGATGGGGGCTTTGCGCGAAGGCCACACCTACTCCTCGGCCAACTGCCCCGATCAACGGCGGGAGTCGATTGTCCGTATCTTCGATACCGGGCATTTCATCATCTCCCCCATCCTGACGCAAAACGGTATCATCGGTATTGTTTTTGTGGGCAACCTCTCCAACGTCTCGCCCGTGACGGAAGGCGACGAGGAATTGATTTCGATCCTCGCCAGTCAGATCGGACAGTCGCTGGAAAACGCCCGCTTGTTCGAAGAAGTTTACCGCTCTTCCCAGGCCCTGGAATCCAAGGTCCAGGAACGGACCAAACAGCTGCAGGAGGCGCTCAAGGAGGTCCAGGAAATCAGCAGGACCAAATCCGACTTCATCTCGGCGGTCTCCCATGAGTTGCGCACGCCGTTGACGTCCATCAAAGGCTACGCCGCGATCCTGATGGACGGTAAGCTCGGTGAGATCCCGGAAAAGGTCCGCCAGCGGCTCGGCAAGATCAACACGCATTCGGACAATCTGGTGGGTCTCATCAATAACCTGCTCGACATTTCCCGCATCGAGTCGGGCCGCGTGGAAATGAACTTCGGAAAATGCGAACTGTTGAAGGTCGTCGACAATGTCCATGACTTGCTCACGCCGCAGATGCGCGACAAATCGATCACATTTAAAAACGAGGTCGACTCCAAGATCCCGACGATGCAACTGGACCACAGCCAAATCGAACGCGTCTTCATCAACCTCGTCGGAAACGCGATCAAATTCACTCCCGAAAGAGGGACCATCAGCGTGAAGGCAACGATGGAAAACAATCTGGTCACCTGCGCGGTTACCGACACGGGGATCGGTATTCCCGAAGAGGACATCAAACGCCTGTTCGACGAGTTCTACCGGGTGGACAACGAAATCAATCAAAACGTCAAGGGAACGGGGCTCGGCCTCCCCCTGGCCAAGAAAATCGTGGAAGCCCATGATGGACGCATGTGGGTCACCAGTATCGTCAGACAGGGCACCACATTTCATTTTACGCTACCGGTGAAGACCGAGGAACAGATAGCTCAAGAGAAAGAATCCAGAGAAAAAGGAATCAGCCATGACTAAACCGAAAATCCTCACCGTCGACGACGATCCGGATATCCTCGACGTCCTTGAACTCACCCTGTCGGAACAGTATGACGTAACCCAGGCCAGCAACGGAAAGGAAGGGTTGGAAATCGTGAAGCAGTTCATGCCGGACCTTATCATTTGCGATTATATGATGCCGGTCATGAACGGACGGGAATTCTGCAAGGCCCTGAAAAAGGATACTCTCCTGCGCCACGTGCCGGTGATCATGCTGACCGGAAAAGGCGAAACGCAGGACCGGATCGGCGGTATTGAAGCCGGGGTGGATGATTACATGATCAAACCCTTCGCCCCCGATGAACTGCTGGCCCGCATCAAGATGATCCTGCGGCGGACCATCAGCAGCCTTGATGCCAATCCGCTGACCCACCTCCCCGGGAACACCTCGATCATGGAAGAAATCCAGGCCCGCATCGATTCCGGCCGCGAATTTGCGGTGGGTTACGCGGATCTGGACGCGTTCAAGGTGTACAACGACAAATACGGTTTTGAAAAAGGCGATGAAGTGATTCTGGCCACGGCCAGGGTCATCCTCAACTGCGTGCAGGAAATCGCGCGCGATAACAGCTTTGTCGGGCACATCGGAGGTGATGACTTCGTTTTTATCACGGATGACAACGTCATGGACGAAATTTGTGAAAAGGTGATCTCGGAGTTTGACAAGATTGTGCCCAATTTTTACAATGAGCAGGACCGGGACAAGGGCTTCATTACCGGTAAGGACCGGCAGGGAAACCACAAGGAATTCGGCCTGATCGCGGTCTCAATCGGGATCGTGTCCAATGTCAATCAGAAGATTTCGCACGTGGCACAAATCGGTGAGATCGGGGCGGAACTGAAGAAATTTGCCAAGAGTAAAGATGGAAGCAATTACGTGAGGGACCAGCGCCGTTCTTAAGTACAACCGCCGCAGTCGTCACAGCAGCGTTCCGGCGTCTCAAAGGGGGCGTGTCCATTGGGTCGCAGGTCTGTATCGTCACAATATCCGTCGCCGCAACGGGGCCCGATGTCGAGCATCGCATTGGCAGCGCCGGTAAAATACATATTGGCCGCGTTGCTCACCCGCGGAATGTAGGCCGGCAAGGCCAGCAGCACGATGGCGACCACGGTAGCCAGCAGGAGCATGTATTCAATGGCGGTTTGACCTTTTGGGGAGCTTATTCGCATATTTTCCTCAGTACAAATATATCATGCCTGGCCCAAACTCTTCAAATATTTTACCACATCCCTGGGTTTATCCGAACCAAAGAAATAGCTGGCCGTGGCCAAAACGTTGACCCCCGCCTTTACCGCCTCCGGGGCCGTCAATTCATTCACCCCACCGTCAATAGCGATATTTCCCTTATAATTCTCCCGCAGATCGATGATTTTGGCCAAAACCGAGGGATTGAATTTCTGCTTGGCAAAGCCCGGATTGACGGACATCACCAGAACCCCGTCCAGGTCGGTCATCAGCCCCCCCAGGCACAGGGGGGTACCCGGATTGAGTACCATAACTGCTTGGGCCCCTTTGTTTTTGATACGTATCACGTCCTGCCGGGCGCGCTCGATATCGATTTCGTCGACCTCCTTGGGATACTCCCCGTACTGCCGGCATCCCGGCCGACGTTCACCGTAACACTCCGCGTGGATTGAGATAATGTTCGCGCCGGAGTCGATAAAACTGTCCGTGTAGGCCCAGGGGTTCTCGATCATGAGATGGGCCTCGATGGGAAGCTTGGTGACGGGACGGATAGCCTCGATGATGACCTGGCCGATGGTGATATTGGGCACAAAGTGCCCGTCCATGACATCCACGTGAATCATGTCCACGCCGGCGTCTTCGCATTTTTTGATTTCATCCCCAAGTTTGGTGAAGTCCGCGCAGAGGATACTGACGGATACTTTTGTTTCGGTAGGCATGTAGACTCCAGAGCAAGAATTTTGTGGACAAGCGGGCAAGCTAATTCGAATGCCGGAACGCTTCGCCTTTGCTTGCTCTCGCTTGCGCAAGAGAGTGCGCGAGAGTGGACTTGAACCACCACGGCCTTTCGGCCACTACCCCCTCAAAGTAGCGCGTCTACCAATTCCGCCACTCGCGCAAAAATTTGATTACCTAATATACCGCTAAACCGCGTATTTTTCAAAAAAATCTCACTCCGCCTTTTGGTTCCTTAAGGCGGCCGCGATAAATTCCCTGAACAGCGGATGGGCATTATCCGGCTTGGACTTGAACTCGGGATGGTACTGGCAGGCAACGAACCAGGGATGGTCTTTCAGCTCCACCACCTCGACCAAGCCATGCTGGGTGTTCTTGCCCGCGAAGAGCATTCCGTTCTTGGTGAACCGGGATTTGTACTTGTTGTTAAACTCATAGCGGTGCCGGTGCCGTTCGGAGATATTGTCTTTCTTATACGCCTTGTAGCTGAGCGTTTTTTTGGACAAGTGGCACGGATAGGCCCCCAAACGCATGGTCGCGCCGAGGTCTTTCACGCTTTTTTGCTCCTCCAGCAGGGATATAACCGGTTCCTTGGCCTTCTTGTTGAATTCCGTGGAATTGGCTCCCTTAAGACCGCAGACATTGCGCGCAAACTCGATGCAGGCGATCTGCATCCCGAGACAAATTCCGAAATAGGGAATTCCTTGTTCGCGCGCGACCCGCACCGCCTTGATCTTGCCTTCGATCCCGCGATCGCCGAAGCCTCCCGGGATCAGGATGCCGTCGGCGCCTTGCAGTTGTTTGAGCTTTTTCCCCTTCTCAATAGATTCCGAATCGATTTTGACGATATTGACCCGCGTGTCGTTGGCAATTCCGCCATGCACCAGGGCTTCATAAATGGATTTGTACGCGTCGGGAAGCTGGATATATTTACCGACCACGGCGACGGTGACCTCGTTTTTGGGAAACTTCACCCGCTCCAGGACAAAATCGCTCCATTCCTTCAACGGCTTGTCCGCGCGCCGGATATCCAGCTTCCTGAGAATCAATTCGTCCAGTCCTTCCTTTTTCAACATCAAGGGCACTTCATAAATATGCCGGGCGTCGGCAGCTTCAATGACCGCTTCCTTTTCGACATTACAGAACAGAGCGATCTTTTCCCGCTGTTCCTTGGTAATCTTGCGTTCCGTACGGCATAACAGGATCTCGGGAGAAATCCCGATCTCACGCAACCGTCCGACGCTGTGCTGGGTCGGCTTGGTTTTATGCTCACCGGCCGCCCTGATATACGGCAACAGCGTGACATGAATATTGATCGCGTTACTGTCGCCCATCTCCCAGCGCAGCTGACGGATCGCCTCTAAAAACGGCAAACTTTCGATGTCCCCTACAGTCCCGCCGATCTCCACAATGGTGACGTCGACGCGTTTCTCGCGGGAAACTTTTTTGATACTGCGTTTGATCTCATCGGTAATATGCGGAATGATCTGGACGGTTTTGCCCAAATAGTCCCCCCGGCGCTCTTTGGCGATGACATTGTAATAGATTTTACCCGTGGTGATATTGCTATCTTTGCTAATATGCGCGTTGGTGAACCGTTCATAATGACCGAGATCCAGGTCGGTTTCAGCGCCGTCATCGGTCACATAAACTTCTCCGTGCTGAAACGGGTTCATGGTCCCGGGGTCGACGTTCAGGTAGGGATCGCACTTGATGATCGTGGTCTGCAGCCCGCGGGCTTCCAGCAGCTTCCCGATCGACGCGGCGGCGAGGCCTTTCCCCAAACTGGAAACAACCCCGCCGGTAATGAATATGCATTTCGAAATCATGGTGTAATCAACCTTCTTGTCTGATCCGTCCGCCGCACCGCGCTTATCCGCCGGTGTTATGGTGGTACGGGTGCTCCATCAGGTATTTGCTGCGGTTGGTCGGCGGTTGCACCGGGTAGTTGCCGGTGAAGCACGCGTCACAAAAGTTCTCCGGCAGACTCATTGCCTTGAGCATCCCTTCGACGCTGAGATACTTCAATGAATCGACCTTGATAAATCCGGCGATCTCCTCCACGGTCTTGTTGGCCGCGATCAACTCATTGGAATCGGGAAAATCGATCCCATAAAAGCACGGAGACTTGATCGGCGGGCAGCTGATCCGCATATGGATTTCCTTGGCGCCTGCCTTGCGCAACGACTCGACACGACTGCGTGAGGTGGTCCCGCGCACAATCGAGTCTTCGACGACGACAATGCGTTTTCCCTGCAGCACGCTTTGTATGGGGTTGAGCTTGATCTTCACCCGCAAATCCCGCAACAGCTGCGTCGGCTGGATAAACGTCCGCCCGATGTAATGATTGCGGACAATCCCCATCTCCAGAGGCAGACCGAGTTCGTTGGCATATCCCAGGGCGGCGTAATTACCGGAATCCGGGATCGCCATCACAAAGTCCGCATCCGAAACGGGAAATTCGCGGGCGAGTTGTTCGCCGAGCCGCTTACGCACCTGATAAATATTGTCGTCGAAGATGTCGCTGTCCGGTCGCGCGAAATAAATGTTCTCGAAGATACAATGCGACTTCTTCATGGTTTTCCGTTCGGGCATATAAACGGATTTGATTTCCTTGCCTTTGATGAATACAATCTCACCCGGTTCGATCTCCCGTTCGAATTTGGCCCCGATCAAATCCAGAGAACAACTCTCCGAGGCCAGCATGTAGGTCCCGTCGATGGTCCCCAGGCACAACGGCCGGAATCCCCGCGGATCGCGGGCGCCGACAACCGTCCCTTCCACGAGAAAGACCAGGGAATACGCACCTTCCAGCTGGGCCAGGACCTTCACGAAAGCGTCCTCGATACTGCCGTTACGCTGACGGGCCAGCAGATGGATGATGATCTCGGAATCCATCGTCGTCTGAAAAATCGAACCTTCCTCTTCCAACCGCCGGTAGAGGGCTTCTGTGTTGGTAAGATTGCCGTTATGCGCGATGGCGATCGGCGTGTTCTTGTGGGTGACCATAAACGGCTGAATATTTTTTTGATTGCTGGACCCGGTGGTGGAGTAGCGGCAGTGGCCGATGGCGGAATCGCCCTGCAGATAATTGATCGCGCGCTCGTCAAAGGCATCGGCGACCAGGCCGGGTTGTTTCTTAATCAGGATGTTGTGGCCGTCGTACGTCGCAATACCCGCGGCCTCTTCCCCGCGATGTTGCAGGGCATACAGTCCCGAATACGCCAGCTGCGCCGCGTCCTTATGTTGGGATACGCCGATGATTCCGCACATGGTCAGGTCCTCCCGGACCGCCCGCACGCCATGTTAACGCTGATGCGCTACCGGCCCGCCGGGCACTTCTGTGGATGATTTAGAGTTTTTTTTTGCCTGGTAATATTCCTGCAGAGACTGCACCGTAAATTTTTTCTGCCGGGCCGACTCCATCGCGTTCACGGCCGCCCATGCGCCCTGAATAGTCGTAATGCAAGGGACATTGTGCAGGATTGCCGCGGCGCGGATGGAACGCATATCATACTGGCTGCTCTCGTCGGAAGGGGTATTGATAATCAAATCGATCTGGCTTTCCTTGATCAGACTCATCAGATTGGGCATCGGCTGTTTTCCCTGATCATAGCGCTCGACCATTTCCACCGCCACGCCGTTGGATTCGAGCACCTTGGCAGTCCCCGGAGTGGAGACCAGCGAGAATCCGAATTCAGTCAACTTTTTGGCAATCAGGACGACCGGACGTTTGTCCTCGTCCCGCACGCTGACAAAAATCTTGCCGCTGGACGGCAACGCGGAACCGGCGCTGATTTGCGATTTGGCAAAGGCCTCACCGTAGCGGGTGGCGATGCCCATGACCTCGCCGGTCGATTTCATTTCAGGTCCCAGGACGATGTCCACGCCCGAAAATTTGGAAAACGGCAACACCGATTCCTTGACCGCGAAGTGTTTCATTTCCGTGATCAAGTCGTAGGGAATATCAAAACTTTCCAGCTTCTTGCCGACCATCACCTTGGCGGCAATCTTGGCCAGCGGGACCCCGGTGGCCTTGCTGACAAACGGCGTGGTGCGCGAAGCCCGCGGATTGACCTCCAGTACGAACACCCGACGTCCTTTAACGGCATACTGGATGTTCAGCAACCCGCGCACGTTGAGAGCCAGGGCGATGCGTGTGGTCATATCCCTGATTTCATTGATCAGATCTTCGCTGATCGTCGGCGGCGGCAGCGTGCAGGCCGAATCCCCGGAATGGATCCCGGCATTCTCGATGTGTTCCATGATCCCGGCGACAAAGGTCGTTTCTCCGTCACAGATCGCGTCGACATCAATCTCGATAGCGTCGTCGATAAACTTGTCGATGAGAATAGGATGCCCTTGGGAAACCTCCTTGGCCTCCTCGATAAATTCCAGCAGCGATTCGCGGTCATAAACAATCTTCATGGCGCGGCCGCCCAACACGTAGGAAGGGCGGGCCAGCACCGGGTACCCGATGCGTTCGGCGATCTCCACCGCCTCCTCGGCGGATTTGGCTGATCCGTTGGCCGGTTGATTGATGTCCAGGGACTTCATCAAATCGGCGAACTTCTCGCGGTCTTCGGCCAGATCGATGGAATCCACCGACGTCCCGATGATCGGGACACCGGCATCGTCCAGCCGGCGAGCCAGGTTCAAAGGAGTCTGCCCGCCGAACTGCACGATCACACCGTCGGGCTTTTCCACATCCACGATGTTCATCACGTCCTCAAAAGTCAGCGGCTCGAAATACAATCGGTCGGAGATGTCGTAATCCGTGGAGACTGTTTCCGGGTTGGAATTGACCATGATCGTCTCATAGCCCAACTCCTGCAGCGCAAACGCGGCGTGCACGCAGCAATAATCGAACTCAATCCCCTGCCCGATCCGGTTCGGACCGCCGCCGAGGATCATAATCTTCTTTTTGGCCCCGCCGGCGTCGGCTTGCATCTTGGCGATCTGTATCTTGGCCTCGTCTTCGGATTCATACGTGGAATAAAAGTAGGGCGTATAGGCCTCGAATTCCGCAGCGCAGGTGTCGACAAGCTTAAAGGTGGCAACGATACCCTGATCGGTGCGCAGTTTGCGCACGGCCAACTCATCGGTGTTCATCAGCTGCGCCAGTTGCGCGTCGCTGAACCCGTACTCCTTGGCGTGCCGCAGCGAATCGGCGCTCAGGGTCCCGCTATCCTCGATCTCCTTGATGATGTCGATTTCAAAGTCCAGGATTTGGGCGATGTGCGCCAGGAACCACATGTCGATCTTGGTCAGCGCGTGAATGTTTTCCAGCGACCACCCCTTTTGCAGGGCATACTTGATGTAAAAAATGCGGGAAGCGTTGGGTTCCTCCAGCCGCCAGGTCACTTTGTCATCGGGAACTTCCCGGTAATCCAGCTTGTTGTCCAAGCCGATGTGACCGATTTCCAGTCCCCGCAGCCCCTTCTGCAGCGCTTCCTTAAATGTGCGGCCGATGGCCATGGTCTCACCGACCGATTTCATCTGGACGCCGAGGATATCCAGGGCCTCGGGAAATTTTTCGAAAGTGAAACGCGGAATCTTGATGACGCAGTAATCAATGGTCGGCTCAAATGACGCGGGTGTTTCACGGGTGATATCATTCTGAATCTCGTCGAGAGAATACCCCACCGCCAGCTTGGCCGCAAACTTGGCGATCGGAAAACCGGTGGCCTTGCTGGCCAGAGCGGACGAACGGGACACTCGCGGATTCATCTCGATCACCACCTGCCGGCCGTCTTCGGGGTTGACCGCGAACTGAATGTTGGATCCGCCGGTCTCCACGCCGATCTCCCGGATAATTTTCAACGAGTCGTTGCGCATCTGCTGGTACTCGCGGTCGGTGAGCGTCTGGGCGGGCGCCACGGTAATGCTGTCGCCGGTATGCACCCCCATCGGATCAAGATTCTCGATCGAACAGACGATGACCACATTATCCTTATGGTCGCGCATCACCTCGAGCTCATACTCTTTCCAGCCGGTGATCGATTCCTCGACGATAACTTCATTGATCATGCTGCTTTCGATTCCCAGCGCGGCGACGCGTTTCAACTCTTCCATATCCTTGGCGTGACCGCCGCCGGTGCCGCCCAGCGTAAAACTCGGTCGGACAATCAGCGGAAAACCGATCTTTTCGGCCGCGGCCACCGCTTCATCCAGCGTGTAGGCGGTATAACTGCGCGGGACGGCTAATCCGATTTTTTCCATCGCTTCTCGAAAGCACTGGCGGTCTTCCGCTTTCTTGATGACATCATAGTCGGCCCCGAGCATCTGCACATCATACTTTTCCAGGACCTTGGCCTCATACAGCTTCATCGCAATGTTAAGCGCCGTCTGTCCGCCCAACGTCGGCAGGATCGCGTCCGGGCGTTCCTTGTCGATGATATATTCGACGTATTCCGGAGTGAGCGGCTCGACATAAGTGCGGTCCGCGAATTCCGGATCGGTCATGATCGTCGCCGGATTGGAATTCACCAGGACAATTTCATAACCTTCCTCACGTAATGCTTTACACGCTTGTGTGCCTGAATAGTCGAACTCGCACGCCTGACCAATAACAATCGGCCCCGAGCCCAATAACAAAATCTTCTGAATATCGGTTCGTTTAGGCATTCGCTGTTTCCATCATATTAATAAAGTGCTTAAACAAATACTGGGCATCATGCGGGCCCGGCGCGGCCTCCGGGTGATGTTGAATAGACAGGATCGGCAACTTCTTGTGGCGTAGCCCTTCCAAGGTCTGGTCATTCAGGTTCACATCGATCATCTCGATATCATGCGCCTTCAGACTGTCGAGGTCCACACAAAATCCATGATTCTGCGACGTAATTCCGATCCGTTCGTCGAGCAGGTCCTTTACGGGATGATTGGCGCCGTGATGGCCGAATTTAAGCTTGTACGTCTGTCCGCCCAAGGCCAACCCTAACATCTGATGCCCCAAGCAGATACCGAATGTGGGCAGTTTGCCGGCCAATTCTTTCAGGGTCGCTACGACATACGTCACCGCCGCCGGGTCGCCCGGACCGTTGGAGACAAACAGACCGTCGGGTTCGACGGCCAGGATCTCTTCGGCCGTGGCCGAGGCGGGAAATACATGGACCTCGCAGTCCAGATCGTTGAGAATTCGCAGAATATTAAACTTGATCCCGCAATCCAGCGCGGCGACCGTGTACTTCTTATCGGTCTTCCCGGCCTTCCGGCCCTTGGGCCAAATATATTTTTTCTTGGTGGTGACCTTGCTCACCCAGTCGGCACCGATCATCGACGGTACGGCATCGATTTTCTTCTGGAGGCTGGCGGAGTCAAAATCCGTCGTGGAGATGATCGCCTTCATCGCGCCCTGCTCCCGCAGATGACGGGTCAGCGCGCGGGTATCGATCCCCTCGATCGCCATGATTTTATTTTCGTCGAGATAGTCAATGAGGCTCTGTGTGGCCCGGTAATTGGAGTGGTGACGGCAGAATTCCTTGACCACAAACCCCTTCACATGGACCTTGTCGGATTCCACGTCTTCGTCGTTGACGCCGTAATTGCCGATCAACGGATAGGTCATGATCACGATCTGCCCTGCATAAGACGGATCCGTCAGGACTTCCTGATAGCCGCTCATAGCGGTGTTGAATACCGCTTCACCAGCACTTTCCCCCTGCTGGGACAACGACCGGCCGATAAAGCTCGTCCCGTCTTCTAAATAGAGTATCGCTCGGCTGCTCATACTAATTTTGATTGATTTGAGGAAATCGGGTAGGACTGCGGCTCCCGCAGCCTGGCTAACTATATCATCCTGGAAAGGAAAGTCAAGCAGTAATGTCCGGTGATATCGGCTCATTTTCGGCCGATTCGCCTCGACGCCCGGCCGGGCGAATACGCTCCGGAATTGGACATCATGTCGGGTTAAGTCCGCCCAAAAAGGTGTTGGGTTAAGCCCTATATTTAGGGGTACGGAGCCGGCCGGATGTCGGGTTAAGTCCGCACAAATGGATGTTGGGTTAAGTCCCTCCCGTTAATCCACAATGATAACCGCGCCGCGTAACGGGCCGAAGATCCAGTGCGGTTCGGCCTCGGGACGGTCGGTATTGCCGGCATCCACGGAATTGCCGGTGACGATATTGTTGGAGGACGCCTGCGAATCGCGGACATTGACGAAACCGACATTTTGTTCCGCCCCCGTCACATCCACTGTGAAACGGGTGCCCGTGGTCGAAGAACGGATGTTCAAACGGTTTGATCCGTTGAACCCGTCCAGAGTGAGCGTTCCGGCCACGGTGAGTGTCGACTGCTGACCGACCGTCAGGGTCCGGGCGGGGCCGGCGCTCAGCGTCTTGTCAAGACTGTAGAACGTCTCGGAGGCCGGGATCTCCTGATCGGCTCCATCCAGGACCACAGTGCCGCTGCGGGCCGCGAAGACCCCGCCGAAGTTCTCCCAATTGCCGCCGACATTGATCTGATAGTCGTTTCCGGCACTGACATCCAAGGTTCCGGCATTGAGCCGCAGCGTGCCGTTGACATCCAGCGCGGTTTGCAGGGTGTACGTGCCCACCGCGGTGGCCGGCATGTTGCCGTTGGCTAAAGCCTGGATTTCCGCGGTCGACAGTAACCGGTTATACATACGCACGTCGTCAATCAGCCCGTCAAACAATTCCGTCGGGAACGAGGCATTGGAACCGATCCGCACGTCGGTCACCGGAATATCCGTTACGGTCCCTCCGGTGGAACTGCCGCCGGTGACATCCGTACCGTTCACGTATATGGAGAACCTGTTCGCCGCCGATTGGGAAGCGTCATAGGTGACCACCACATGCGTCCACACATCCTCAGTCACCACGGACTCGGCCTCGGTTACAATGCGATTGGCTCCTTGCGTGTAAAACCAAACAGAAATACCATCGGTAACCGATCCGCCGGGCAAGTCACCGCTTGAAACGGTATGGGTATAGAAATAGAAATAATTGTTCCCTCCCGCGGTTTGACTCCACAGCGTCGGCCACCCGCCGTTCGCGGTCAGGTCCTGGGTTAGGAACCACAGCGACCACGAATAGTCGTGGGAAATGTCAAAATCAAACACCGGATTATCGTCGATAGCCACATAGTCGCTGCTGCCGTCAAATTCGAGGCTCGCGGCATCCGCGAAGGCAATGGACCCGGAAATATCCGTGCTGGATGTCGGTGTTCCGGCCCATTCTCCATGATTACCGTAGCCGGACAAATCGCAGGCATCATCGAAAGTGGCGGCTGCGTTACAAACGCTGTTGGAATCCTCGGCTGTTTCATCGAGATTCCAGTAGCCGATCAACCCGTCATTGATGATCAAATCGTTGAAGATCGTGCCGCCCGTCGAGTCGATGGTCTCCGTTCCGGTCCCCGTAAACATTACCGCTCCCGATGAATGCGTAAACGTACCGCCGGCGTGATCGAAGGAGGCGTCCAGTTCGGTGGTGTCGCTTGAAGCCGTGTAAACACCCGTCGTGATTGTGAGATTCCCGTCATGACGGAAGCGGTTGGTCGTTCCCGTAAACCGGCCGCCGGTCACGGTCGTGTCGCCGATAACAGCAACCGGTTCGATGATCGTGCTGTCGGCATAAGTCAGTGATCCTAAACTGATATCCAAACCATTGGTTACCGGGATATCATCCTGTAAGACCCAACCTCCATTCGGATTGCCCGCGGCAATATCGACGGCATAGAATGTTTGGGAACCGGACAGGATTTCATTGTCGGGCGCTGAACTGTCGAAGACGACGATACCGCTATTCGGCGCAAATATCCCCCCGTTGTTTAACCAGCTCAATGCCACGTTGATCTGGCGATCGGCACCGGTATCAAGCGTGCCATCGTTGATCGACAAGCTGCCGTTGACGTCCAGATTATCCTGCAGGGTGTAGGTGCCCAGGCCGGTGCCCGGCATATATCCGTCGGCTATGCGCGCAATCTCGGCGGCCGACAACGCGCGGCTGTAGACGCGGACCTCATCGATACGGCCGTCGAAATCGCGGTTAAGATCACTGGCGCGCATACCGATACGCACCGTGTCGGTATAAGCATCGATACTCGAACCGGCTTGCGTATCCGATCCGGCCGCCCGTCCGTTGACGTAGAACGTGGCCACGTCCGTCGCGTCCTCCCATACAACAGCGACATGCTGCCACTCGCCAAGATCCACAACTTGATCATTAGAGGAGAACGTATAGTTGGTGCTGCTTCCCTCGAGTTGCAGAACCAGTCCCTCGTTCGGTTGGCCGCCGGAGTTGAGGTCGGAAATGTGGAACACCCATCCTCCTTCGTCGTTAAGCCCGCCGCCTTTGTCGACGATACGACCCTGAACACTCTGCCCCCAGGTATCCGGATAAATCCAGGCCGCTATGGTAATTCCGGCCGCCGTATCCAGATCCAACACATCCGAATCGGCTATTTCGATATAGTCATTATTTCCATCCAGTTCGGCCGCTCCCGGATTATTGAAATTGATGGTGCCGTTAACCGACACGTTAACCGACACGTCATTGACCCAGGTTCCGTCATGACCATACCCGGAGTAATCCACCGCCGGCGAGGCCGACTCATCCAATTTCCAGTATCCTACCAGTCCGTTGTTGATCGCCAAATCATTAAAGGACTTGGTATCCGCCGTCACGGTCAGACTGCCGGTCGTTCCGGTCAGCACCACACTCGATCCCGTACTGGTAAAGACCCCTCCCGTCATATCCCAGATGCCGCCGACCGCGATGACGGTACGGCCGCCGGAACCGGAGGCGGCGTTCAGAGTTCCGTTAATATCCATGGTCCCGCTTAAGAAGACGTCATAACCATCCGTGACCAAAGCATCCGTCGACATAATCTTCATCGACGTACCGGTCAGGTTGGTTGTGAGCGTAGTCATGTCGGGTGACTGACCGACCACGATCCAGCCGACATCCTGCTGCGGCGATGTGTTGTCCGCGTAGGTGAGATCGCCGTCGAATGTCAACGTTCCGGCATCCGACTTGAGGAAGACCGTACCCGCATCGAGGATGAAGTTGCCGGCAACGTTGAGATCGGAACTGTTTTGGTCGAATGTTCCGGCCTGCAGATTAAATGTGCCGTTTACGTCGAGATCAACAAACGTCCGAAAGATGGTGCCGTCATTATCGAAGTTGACATTGTAGTAAACCGCGCCCAGCACCGGAATAGTATTGTCGTCGTCACGACCGGTGTATTCAACGATATTGCCGGTGGTGGCAAAATTGACCGTACCCAAGGCTGTGAAGCCTTCTCCGCCGAGATACAGGGTTCCTTCGTTTACGAACGTGGCGCCCGAATTGACGGTCAATGTGGCGAGCGTCCCTCCGATAGTGAGCTGATCATCCGCCCCCATAACAAAGTACCCGCCGTTGTCGACCAACAGCGAACCGACCACCGTGGTGATGTTGGCGTCTTCATCATCCAGGGTGGTCACGACTCCGTTAGCGGTGTCCGCGTCGCGGTTCTGATTGTCGACCGTGAGAATGCCGTTGCCGGAACCCTGAACGGCGGTCTCGGTATAGACGGTCCCCGCCGCGCCGTAGTCGGTGGCGATACCGATACCGCCGTAGGCATGCATGGTCCCGGTAAAGCTCATCAGATCGGCCGAAGTTCCGGTCAAGATAACGGCGATACGTCCGCCCCCTCCGCCGGCGCGTCCCTGGGCGGATCCGTCTCCCCCGTCGGCGTCAAAGGCCCCTGCCCCGGTAAGATATCCGGTGGTCAGATAAATGCTTCCGCCGGAACCCGCAGCGGCCGTAAAGTCCAGGTTCTCCTCGCCGACCGCGCTCATCGTCCCTTCGAGGGTCGTCGTGCCGGTGACCGTCAGGATGATGGCCCCGCCCCCGCTTCCGAGTTCATGCATTCCGGAGTCATCCAATGTCCCGCTACCGATATTTACGGGCGCGGTGATCGATCCGTAGGTGGTACACGTATTCGTCTTCGGACTATGGTCCCCGCCGCAGCCGCCGTAGGACCCGCCGTCGCGCGCGGTCGTCGGGACACCCGGCCCGAACGAACTTTCATAACCCATATAATCCACATTGATCTCACCGCCGCTCTGAACAGTCAGGCTCCCGGTAATCGTCAGGTTCAATGTATATGTTTCCGCCTCCCGGTTCATGGTGTGCGACAACCGCCCGCCGGAGGCCACCGTCCAATGACCGGTCACCGCTGATACGCCGTCCGGATGCAACGTGTAATTCGAGATCGTATAGGCGGCCGGGAAGGTGACGAGGGTGTCGTCGATAATCGTCACATAGGATTCGGATGCCCCCGATCCGGTAATCGTATCGTTGGTAAAATCATATGTATCGTCCGCACCGATGGCCAGGTGTCCGTTGTTGCGGATAACGATTTCGGCAAAGCTGTCCAGATTGACCGACGTCGGCATCAGCGTCGTGACCTCCGCGTAGGCATCGGCGCCGTCATTATCGATAATCAACGTTCCGCCGCCGGCGATGACGGCCTCCGTTTCCAGATAAACCGTACCGGCCGCGCCGTCTTCATGCTGACCGTCGGTGGACTTGCCGCCGAACGCGTTCATCGTACCGGTCCAGCTCATGAAATCGGCGCCGCTCGCCGTCAGCACCGCGGCGATACGACCCCCGCCACCGGAACCGCGTCCGGTAATGCCACTACCGCCGTTGGCCGTCAAGGTTCCGGTACCGGTCAGTTGTCCGGCAGTAATAAAGATACTACCGCCTGAACCGGACCCGTCACTGCCGTCTACCCCGTCGGCCGCGATCGTCCCGTCAATTGTTGCCGTGCCGGCCACTTCGAGGATAACCGCCCCCCCGCCGGAACTTCCCGTGGCGATGATGCCGCCGCCGCTTCCGATATTGACAGGTGCCGTGATCGAACCGTACACACTGGTGTTGGCCTCGCCACCCATATTGTAATCCCCGCCACTGCCGCCGTAGGCGCCGCCGACACGGCTGCCGGCCGGTTGACCCGGTCCCTGATTGGTATCATAACCCAGCCCGGAGACGTCAATCATGGCCAGTGATCCCAGGTTGAAGTCGCCGTCGACCAGCATGATAAACCTGTTTGTTTCGGCGGTGCTGTTGTCCAGATGCCGCAATGTCCCCGTGACGAAGAAGGCATCACCCGACAGGCCCGTAGAGTCGTCCACTTCCATGGTGCCGGTGAGCACGATCGTTCCGGTGAATCCGGTCTGGGTTTCAATTTCCCCGATCGTCAAGGTTCCGGACGGCGTGTCGATGATGTGGCCGCTCGACATGAAGAACGCCTTGTCGGTCGCGTCATCCGGATAACCGTCATCCCCGGCCGAACCGTCTCCGAAGTCCCAGTTCAGTTCATCTTCCCATGTGGCCTGATCGGAAGCCCCGGTCCACTCGTAAATGCTGCCGAAGCTGAACACAAAATGCGGCGCCGCCTCCATTGAGTCGTTATTGCTGTTGTCGATGGAATTTGCGGCCAGGATATCATTGCTCAAGGCCTCGCCGTCGCTGACGTCCAGCCACATAACCCGTTCATCACCGAGCTGAACATCCAGGTTCCACCGTGTTCCCGGCACGGAGCTGACCAGGTTGACGCGGTCGTCGGAATCGATACCGGCCACGGTCAGATTGTTTTGGACAGCGAACGTGCTGCCGGCCTCCAAGGTTATCACCGAGTCCGTCGCGTTATTGGTCGTTTCGACCTTGCTCAGATTATAGAATGTCGTGGAACCGACCAGGCTTTGCGTCGTTCCGTCGAGCGCGAAGGTGCCGCTTTGCGCGGTGAAGGTGTCGTTGTTGATCCAGTTGCCGGCCAGATTGATATCATAGTTGGCGGCGGAGACATCCAAATCCCCGCCGGCGATCGTAAGATCATTGTTGACATCCAGAGCCGAATACAATTCAAAGGTCGTGCCGCCGCCCGGCGTATCGTCCACAATCAGGTTGTAGAATGTTTGCAGCTCCTGAACCCCTACCGTTCCGGACTGGGCGTCCATGGTCACGGAGCCGGACTGTTCATCAAAGACCCCGCCGTGATTGAGCCAGAAACCGCCGACATCGATCGCACGGTTCGCGCCGGCATCCAGCTCCCCGCTGTTGATAATCAATGTCCCGTCAACGTCCAAGTCGGCTTGAAGCGTGTACGCGCCAACCGCCGCGGCCGGCGTGGACCCCGCAGCCAAAGCCGCTATTTCCGTTGAGGACAGGGCCCGGTTGTAAATACGAACTTCATCAATGGCGCCGTCAAAGTCGCGCGTATTGGAATTCTCATGCCGTCCGATTGCCAACGGTTCAATGGAATCCGTTAGGGCTCCGGAGGCAGCCGTCGGTCCGGCGGTCAACGTTCCATCCTGATAAAGACGGACGCTGCTCCCGTTCCACGTGCCGGCCACATGCACCCATCCGTCCGCGGTTGTTACCGGATTACCGGTAATTTGTACCTGGGCACCGCCGACATGTATCCGGAAGATCATCGCCAGCGTTGAAGCCCGGTGGATAAGCGCGTAATCATCCGCGGTGCCACCATCGGACTTATGAATGATGCGGCCCCAACCGGTTCCCGGTGCGCCGTCAACACGCACCCATGCCGCGAGCGTCAGCTCCGTCAGATCCGACAACTCGCGACTTCGCGGAATCAGGACGTAATCGGTCGTCGCCCCGAAGTCCAAGGCCTGCGGATCGCGGAACTGGATCGCGGAACTCACGGATGACGTGGCTGCCGGCGTTCCCTGCCATGTTCCATGATTGCCGTACCCGCTGGAGTCGATAGACGTCGAACCGGAGGCCTCATCGAGCTTCCAGTACCCGATCAAACCGTCATTGACGATCACATCATCGAACACGGCCCCGCCGGTTACATCAATTCCGTGGTTGTCCGTGCCGGTAAACATCACCGTGGAGCTGCTGTTGGTAAAGGTGCCGCCGCTGTGCGTGAAGGTCCCGTCGATCTCCAGAACATCGGTCGGCGCGGTGTATTGTCCGGAACTGATCGTAAGATCGCCGTCGTGGCGGAAGCGCCGTGCGTTTCCGGTAAACGTACCGCCGGTCAATGTCGTGTTGCCGACGATCGCGACCGGTTCGATGGTGGTGTCCGTACTGTAGGTCAACACGCCCGCGCTGATGTCAAAAACATTGCTGACCGGGGCATTGTCCTGCAGGGACCATGTCCCGCTGGTCGTCACATCAACATTATAGAAGGTCTGCGAACCGGACAGGATTAATCCGACCGACGGGCCCCCGTCAAACAGGACATCGCCGTTATTGGCGGTAAACTTACCGCCGTTATTCATCCAACTGTCGGCGATCGTGATGTCCCGGTCGGAACCGGTATCCAACTCGCCGGAGTTAATGGTTAACGTACCGTTGATGTCGAGATCATCCTGTAATGTATATGTCCCTGCGGATGTCGCCGGCTGATAACCATTGGCCATGGCGCGAACTTCCGCAGCCGACAAGGCACGATTGTAAATACGCACCTCATCGATCTCACCCTGGAAGCTGTTGCCGCTACCGCCGCCGCCGATACCGAGGAAGGACGGCCCGTCGATCGGCGTCCCCGTCACACTGCTACTTAAGGCTTCCTGGGTGCCGTTGACATAAATACGCTTCGTATTGGCCGCGTCATCGAACACCGCGGCCACGTGATACCATCGGTTAGCAGTAATAACAGCGGCGGTATCCGTTGATACCGTACTGACACTGCGAATAAAGAACCGCAACGCTCCGGCGCCGGGATCACCCAGGGAGACCGCCCAGCCGTTGCTGCCGTTATCCTTGATCACGATCCGGCGACCGGCGGTAGCGATATCCTGCGCATACATCCAGAACGACACCGAGAAGCTGGTGGTCTGATCAAGCACATCCCCCATATTGATACTGTCACCGGTCCCGTCGAAGGTCACGCTGCGCGGATTCGTAAAGGTGATGGTCTCAGCCACATTCGTATCGGCCGTCGCATTGCCGCCCCAGGCGCCGTCGTATCCGTATCCGGAGGAATCACACGCGTCGTTGGTGCCTCCGGAACAGGTGTCGGCCGCGGCCTCATCGAGTTTCCAATATCCTACCAATCCGTCATTGAGCGTTACATTGTTAAAGGCATTGGCATTGGAGGTAATCGTCGCCGACGCGGAGGTGCCGGTGAAGAGCACCGTAGAGTCCGTAGCCGTGAAGACCCCGCCGGTGGCATCCCAGTTACCGCCCACAACGGCCGTGACCGCGCCGTCCGTACCGCTGCCTATATCCAAGGTGCCGTTGATATCGACATTGCTGCCGATGGTCAATTCATAACCGTCGGCATCAAATGTCCCATCCGCCACGGCCAGTGAACCGTTAATGTACAGATCGCTGACCGTCCGCACGGTGTAATCTCCGCCGGCGTTTCCGTCATTCACAGTCAGGTTGTAGAACGAATTGCTGCCCATGGTGATGGTCGCCGTTCCGGTCGTCCCGTCAAAAATGACGGTCGAGACGGACTCAGTAAAGATACCGCCGGAAGAATCCCACGGCCCGCCAAGCGTAATGGTGGTCGCCGCGTCCGTACCGCTGGTGGCATTAAGCGTACCGTTGATCGTTACAGTACCGGCGATATCCACTTCATAACCGTCGGTGATAAGGGCATCGCCCGTGTCAACGGTCAACGTGGTAGCGCTCATGTCCGTGGTCAAAGTGGTGGTATCCGGTGACGACCCGATGACCAGCCGCCCGAGATCCTGTAGCGGGCTGGTGTTGTCAGCAAAGTACAGGTCGCCGTCAAAGGTCAGAGTACCGCTGCCGGTCGGCTTGGTAAAGGTGGTCCCGGAAGCCAAAGTAAAGTTGCCTGCGACGTTCATGTTGTTATTGCCCTGGACAAAGAACCCGTCATCCAAATTGAACGAACCGTTAATGTCCAGAGCCGCCGTGTTGGTGAAAGTTGTTCCGGCATTGTCCGCGCGTAAATTGTAGTAGACACGATCGAGGATACTGACCCCAGCGTCATCATCCTGTCCGATATAAACCACATCGCTGCCGGTGGTGCTGAAAGAAATGTCGGTTAGATCGGCCACGCTGAACACCGATCCGCCCAGGTTTAACGTCCCCTCATTCACCAGCGATCCCGTGACGTCGATGGTTAACGTGGTCAGCGTGCCGCCGACGGTCAGCTCATCGTCGGAGCCGATCGTGAAGTCCGCGTTGTTCAGGATCACCAACGATCCGACCACGGTGGTGATATTCACGTCTTCGTCATCCAGGGCCGTAATGACGTTTCCGGCAGAAGCGGTGTCCTGTCCGTTATTATCGATGATCAGGATACCGTTGCCCGTTCCCTGCGCCTCGGTTTGCCGGTACAATGTTCCGGCCGCCCCGGCGCCGTTGGCCGCCCACTGCGGACCGCCGTAGGCGTGCATCGTCCCGGTGACATCGAAGGCGCTGAAATCAGCCGATGCGCCGGTGAGGATCACGGCAATCCGGCCGCCGCCCCCGCCGCCGCGGCTGTTGGTCCCCCCGCCCCCGTCGGCAGAAAACGCGCCGGTCCCGGTGAGAAATCCGGTGGTCAGGTAAATACTTCCCCCGGCGCCGCTTCCGTCCGCGTCGCCGAAGGCCCCGTCCGCGGCCATAGTCCCGTTGACTGTGGTGGTTCCCGAGACATTCAGGATAATAGCCCCGCCGCCGTGCGCGTAACCGAAGGTATTGATCGACCCGCCTGAACCGAAGTTTACCGGCGCGGTAATAGACCCGTAGGTACTGGATGTCGCGCCGTCGTCATCGTGATCCCCACCGCGGCCGCCATAGGCCCCGCCGTTTTCAGCAATAACCGGTGATCCCGGGCCGTAGCCGGAGGTATACCCCTTTTCACTCACATCGACGGCGCCGTCCGCGTTGATGACCAGGTCGCCGGCCAGCGTCATATTCAACAACCAGGTTTCCGCCGTGGCGTTTTGTGAATGGGAAAGGACACCGTCGGTTATGGTCCAGTCTCCGGTGATACTCGACAGGCCGTCCCCGTTCAGCGTGTATCCGGTCAACGTATACGGATTCGGGAACGTCACCAGGGTATCGTCGATGATGGTGATAAACGCGTCGTTTTTACCTTCGGTGGTCAGGTTCGCCGTCCCAAAGGTCAGGGTGTCATCGGCATCCACGCCGAGGTATCCGCGGTTGCGGATAACGATATCTTCAAAGTTGTTGAGATTAACGGCCGTCGGCATCAAGGTGACGACCGTTCCGGTGACCGTCAGGTCGTTGTTGTCGATAATGAGTGTTCCTTGACCGGAGGCGACATCCGGCGCTTCCAGATAAATGGTTCCGGCCGCACCGTCTTCATAATCGGCAGTGGCCTCCCCGCCATGGGCCTGCAGCGTGCCGGCTACGTTGAAGGCGCTGAAATCCGCTCCCGCGCCGGTGAGGATCACGGCGATCCGGCCGCCGCCGCCGCCCGCGCGATCGGATGCCGGAAGATTGGATCCGCCGTTGGCCGCAAGCGCTCCCGATCCCTGGAGATTATCTGCCGTAATGAAGATGGATCCACCCGACCCCGATGTCCGGCCGCCTTCACCGCCGGCGGTGATGGTCCCGTCGACGGTAACCGTACCGGCAACGGTCAAGATGACTGCCCCGCCTCCGGAACCGTCGCCGAACGAGTTCACACCGCCCGATCCGATATTGACCGGCGCGAACAGAGAACCGTAGGTGGTTGACTCCGTTCCGTCGCGGCTGTGGTCCCCGCCGATACCGCCGTAGCCGCCGCCGTTGTCCATGGAGACCGGAGCTCCCGGACCGAAACTCATATCGTAACCCAAGGCGTCCACATTGATTTGCGCGCCGCTGGCTACGACCAAGTAACCGTCGGCCTGAATGACGACCTTGCTGGTCTCTGTATTTGAATTATCAGGATGCGTCAAAGTTCCGGTAGCTATGGTAACGTTACCGGAAAGTCCCATCGCGTCGTCGGCTACCAGCGTACCGGTCAATGTCACCGATCCGGTGAAGTCGCTGGACATCTCAAAACTGGCCAAGGTTAACGTACCGGCCGGCGTGGTGATATCATCGGCAGAGATCAAAACCAGGGCTTCATCGAAATTGTCGTCCGGATAACCGTCGTTACCCGGAGACGCGTCGCCGAAGTCCCAGTTCGCCTGATCCGTCCATGTGGCACCGTCCCCGTTGCTGGTCCACTCATAGATGTCTCCCGGAGAAATAATCCAGTGCGGCGTCAATTCGTCGGTGTCATTATTACTGGTATCCAGCGACCGCCGCGCGATGATATCGTTGCTGGACGTCTGCGAGTCGGTCACGTCGATGAAGCGGGCGCGCTGATCGGCATCGGTGACATCCAGCGTGAAGCGCGTACCCGGCGAGCTGCTGACCAGATTGATACGGTCGTCGTTGTCCAAACCTTGCAGGGTCAGCGTGCCGTCAACGGTAAAGACTGTTCCGGCCTCAAATGTCAGGACGGAGTCGGTGCCGTCATCGGTCGTTTCATTCTTGCTCAGATTGTAGAAGCTGGTCGTTCCCGAAATAGCCTGCAGGGTGCCGTCGAGGGTCACAGTGCCAGTCTGAGCCAGGAAGGTATCGCTGTTATCCCAGCCGCCGGCCAAATTGATCGTGTGATTATTACTGCTCGCGTCGAGCGTCCCGGCGGCGATCGTCAACGTTCCGTTAATATCGAGCGGTGAATATTGTTGCACCGTACCCGCGCCTCCCGGAGAATCATCAACCGTCACATGGTAGAAGGTTTGCGTTTCCTGTACGGTAACCGTTCCAGATTGTACGTCAAAGGTGACCGCACCGGTCTTTTCATCAAACGTCCCACCGTGATTGAACCAACTACCAGCGACATTGATACTACGGTTGTCGCCGATGTCGAGTTCCCCGCTATTTAGTGTCAGAGTACCGTTGATATCCAGGTCCGTTTGCAACGTATAAATTCCCGTTTGGGTCGCCACCTGACCGCTGTTAGTAACGGCGGCAATCTCGGCGGCCGAAAGGACACGGTTGTAAATTCTCACCTCATCGATACGGCCATCGAAATGTTCCTGAGCACCTCCGATACCTCTTCCGATTTTGACGTCGTAGTTCGTACCCAAAGTATCGGCATCAGCCCCCGAGCCATCTGGCATCCCGTTCAGATAGAAACGGACCGTCGTGCGATCGTAGGTAACAGCCACATGATACCATTGCCCCGCGGATAAGGCGGTACTCGCTTGTATTTCTGCGGAAGTGGCATCGGTCCGGAATCCCCAATTCCCGCCGGCCCCGCCATTGTATGTACTGGCCATAAATCGCCAATTTGTCTGATTGCCCGTGCTATTGGACCGGGTTACGATAATTTCCTCAGGATCAGCCGCTCCGTCGATATAAATCCAAGCCATGATCGTAATCGTATCGGTTATCGCCAACGAGTCGGTCGCCCCGCAATTCAAATAATCGCCGTCAGCGTTGTCGAAGTCCAAACTTCCTGGATCAGTAAATGAAACCTCCGGAACTTCCGTGCTGGCAGTGGGACTATTTATCCAAGTACAATCATTATCGTAACCGCTATAATCGAAGGACGGCGAAACAGACTCCGTCATTTTCCAGTAGCCCACCAGCCCGTCATTAATTATAACGTTGTGGAAACTCGTTCCTGCACTTGTATCAATTTGTCCTCCCGTCACCGTACCGGTGAACATAACGGTCGATGTGCTGTGGGTGAACGTACCGGCAGAATGCACAAAAGATCCGGTTATCTCCAGGACATCCGTCGGCGCCGTGTACGTGCCGGCCTGGATCAACAGGTTACCGGCATGACGAAAACGGTTGGCCGTACCGGTAAACGTCCCGGCGCCTCCGCCGGTCGTAATCCGGTAAGTTCCTTCAATAGTAACCGGTTCGATATTGGTATCGTCCGAATAAGTCAGTACACCGTCACGGCTGTCAAATATGGTGGTTATCGGGAAGTTGTCTTGCAGCGTCCATGTCCCGGCACCGTTGATCTCGGCATCATAGAAAGTTTGTGATCCGGAGAGGATCAGCGATCCGGTACCGGCACCGTCAAAGATAACATTGCCGCTGTTGGCCACAAACGCCCCGCCGTAATTGAGCCAACTGCCGCCGACATTGACATCCCGGTCGGCACCCGTATCCAAGGCCCCGCTGTAAAACTGCAACGTTCCGTTCACATCCAAATTATCCTGCAATGTGTAGGTCCCCAGCGCGGAACCGGGCATGGTGCCGGCTGCCAGCAATCGTATTTCCGCGGCGGACAAGGCACGGTGATACAGGCGCACTTCATCGATATAGCCGCCAAAATAAACGGCATTAGTGGAACTGTTGAATGTGCTTGCCTCGGAGCCATCCCCGATAAACCCGTATCTGGTCGTCCCCGTTCCCAGAGCGGTCCCAAGCGCAAAGGCATTGCTGGATTCGGCCACACCGTCTATGTAGATAATGGAGTCATTTGTAACTGTGGCATCA
The DNA here is from genome assembly GCA_020429915.1 of Candidatus Omnitrophota bacterium. Lineage (GTDB taxonomy): Bacteria > Omnitrophota > Gorgyraeia > Zapsychrales > Zapsychraceae > JAGOSC01. Next base: position 58,420 of record JAGQKV010000005.1, read on the forward strand.
TACACCCCACAAACATGATGCCATTGATCATCGTTTACAGCGGAAGCGGAACATTGATCATTGACAGTCGCTCCACTGTCGGCAACGGACCACTGCACCTCTCCGTTGGCGCAAGATGTGAAGTTGATACTCAATGAGAAGTATTCGCTGCGGTCGAAGTCGATGATAGCCCCATCAGTATCCGTCGTTCGGATCCAGGCACAGGCCGTTACAGCCTCCAATTGCCCGACCTGATCGTAATTCAGATCCCGAATCGCAATATAATCAGTTCCGTCCAGGAAGATACTGCGCCGGTTATCGTATCCGATATTTTCGGCGACGGTGGTCGTCGGCGTGGGAGAACTGCTCCAGAACCCGTCGTATCCGTTTTTCGTAAGATCACAAGAGTCGTCTACACCGCCGCTGCAGGTGTTGCCCGCACTTTCTTCGAAGCGCCAGTATCCGACAAGCCCGTCATTGAATATCACATCATTAAAAGAGCTACCGTTAGACGTGATGGTTTCATTTTCGGTAGACGTAAAAATCAATGTTCCGGTAGATGTAAATGTACCGCCGGTGGCATCCCACAACCCTCCCACCTTGACATCACCGCTTTGCATCGTGAAGGTGTCGTTGATATCCACATCATCGAGCGTAAGTTGTTTGTCGTCATCGGTAATGGCCGTTCCGTTGGCGATCGTCATGGTCGAAGTGACCGTAACCGCGGTATCCGGGAAAGTCCACGTGCCGCCGGCATTGTCGAAGGTCAAGCGGTAGTAGCCGGTGATATCGGCCGTCAATGTGCTCGTGACCGCGCCGTCATATATCGCCAACCCGCCGATTGCCTGTGGGGTCAGGATAGAAATCGTCTCATCACCTTGGGCGATGAACGTCCCGTCGGTATCAAACGACCCTTCCAGATCCAGGTTATTCGCGTTGAGGTCCAAGGTCTTCGACAACAGGAGCCCGCCATCCACATCCAAAGTCTGCGCCATGGTCCAGCGGCCGGACACCGGATCCTGCGCTCCGGCAGCCAAGGCCTGGATTTCCTCCATCGACAATACGCGGTTGTAAATCCGGACATCATCGATAGACCCGTTCCACGCCCCTGAAGTACACGATGCGGAGTTGCAGCCGATGGCGAAGTCGTCGGTCACGGAGATGTCTTCGACCGACGAGTCTTCCGTAATATCGACCGTAGTTCCGTCGACAATAATAAAGTGATGCGTCGGCGTCCGGCCGGCCGCGATATGGTGCCAGGCCCCGTCCATCACCGTGGCGCTGGTGGCCGTATCGGTGATCGCACTGGTTTCATCAATCCGCAGGAAGAATCCTCCGCCCGAGGTATAGCGTATCTGATATCCGTTGGTAGAACGTTTATCGACAACCTTCTGCGCGTTAGTGGTATCCGAACCCTTGACCCAAACGGAAATGGTAAAGTATTCGTTGACCCCAAAGTCGAGTTCACCTCCGCTTGGATCACCAACGTTCACCGTGGAAGTGGTTCCGTTAAAGGCATAGGCGAGCGGATCGGTGAAGCTGATTGCGCCCGGCACGGAGGCATCGGCAGCGATATTTGCCGTCGTTCCATGATTGCCATAACCGCTGCTGTCCAAGGCGGTGGCGGCGACTTCATCCAGCTTCCAGTATCCGACCAATCCGTCGTTGAGACTGACATTGTTAAAGACGGTGCCACCGGAGAAGTCGGGCGCTACGGAGGTCGTTCCAGCCCACACCCAAGTTCCGCCGTTATTAGTAAATGTCCCGCCGGTGTGGTTCATGGTTTCCGTCAGAACGTAATTGGTAGACGGCGCGGTGAAGGCCCCTGAAGAGATCGAGAGCTGACCGTCATGGCGGACGTCATTGGCCACCCCAGTGAAAGTCCCGCCATCCACGCTCAGACTTCCGGTCAGCAGAATCGGCAATGGGCTGGTCGCGGTCGTCAGGGTTCCGGCGCTGATATTTCCTTCGTTATTGACGTCGATGGCGTCGTAGAGTGTCCACGTACCGCTGCCGGTTTGCTGCCACGTGTCAAAGGCCATTGTGCCGGTTTGTATGACAAGCCCCGTCCCTGTTCCGTCCATGGTCACGGTATTGTTGTTCGTGGTGTATATACCGCCATTGTTCAACCAGCTCCCCGCGACATTGATGTTACGGTCGGATCCCGTATCGAGTTCCCCGGCATTGATAGACAGTGTTCCGTTGATGTCGAGATCATCCTGCAACGTAAATGTTCCGGCCGCAACCTGCGGCAGGTGTCCGTTGGCCAGCCGGCGGATCTCGGCGTAAGACAGCGCCCGGTTGTAAACACGCGCCTCATCGATGTGTCCGTCCCAAAAATCATTAACTGTCGTAAAACAGCCCGCGTCCGAATCGGCTCCGATCAGCAACGGACATCCGGTAAAGCTCATCGCGACCCCGTCGGTTCCCGTCGAGGCATCAAGCACGCCGTTGATGTAGATTCTAATCGTGCTGCCCGACCGGGTCACTGCAACATGATTCCATGTGACACCGTCAGTGGTGATGGTTTGGGCAGATGTCACCCGTGAGACATTGTTGGTGTGGACAACTATCTGATTCGATGCGTTCGCCAGAATAACAAATTCGTTGTTACCGGAAGTGTCGGCATTCATGAAGATCATATCGTTGGCCGTGGCTGTATCGTGGATAACCCAAGCACTATAGGTAAAGTCTCCGGTAGGTGTATTGAACCCGGTGGCACGAACATATTCATTGGACCCGTTGAAATCCATACTCCGTAGACTGGTAAATCTTAACCGCGGTGGAACCACTGTGGATGGCGTGGGGGTGTTGATTTGCGTTCCATCATATCCATACCCGCTAAAATCGTATGAGGTCGTACCGGATGTCTCATCGAATTTCCAGTATCCTGTCAAACCGTCATTCAGATACAGGTCGTTAAACGCATTGCCGTTAGACGTAATGGTCGCCGTCCCGCTAGAGGACATGATCACACTGCCCGTAGACGGAGTGAATGTTCCGCCGGTAGCATCCCAGTTCCCTCCGACCCGAATTTCACCGGCGGCCATGGTCAGCGTATCTTGAATGACCATATCATTGGAAACGGTCAGAATCTTGTCGTCGTCATTCGTCACGATCGCGTCGGCGATCGTCAGCGACCCATTGACAGTCAGATCGATATCCGGCAGCGTGAAGGTCGGATCGGACGTGCCTTCTTCGTCAAAGGTCAAATCATAGTAAGTGCTGAGCGTGGCATTGATGGTCACACTGGAGGTGCCGTCATACATGACCAAACCGGAATCGGAATCAAAGGTCCCGATTTCAAATCCTTCGGAGCCTTGCATACGCAAAGTCCCGTCATTGCTCAGAATTCCGTTGAGATCGAGCGTCTGGCCGTTGAGGTCCAACGTCGACCCGTTATTGATGGTCAACTGGGTGTCGACCTCCAGCTCGGTGTTGATCATCTGCAGGAAGCTGTTGTTGGTAATAACCAGGTTCGGAAAGTCGCGGGTGCTGTCATTAATAGCTGTACCCGTCCCGCCGGCGTCGATCGTCTGTACCGCACCGCCCTGGAAGGTGACAGTACCGACCATACCGAAGGATCCGGTATTCTCCCAGTTACCGTCGACTGAAATGGTGTAATTTGAGACATTCAACGTCCCCTCGATGTCCAGCGAATGCGTCTCGATGGCTCCCTGGCTGATATAAGTCTGATTCATCGGAACAAGCATTTCGATCCCCGAACCGACCTGCAATGTATTTCCGGCGGTGACCGTGAAGATATCGGTGATATCGGTGTCGCCGTTGTCATCTCCATCGGCCATCAGCGTATTGGAATTGAAGCCCATGTTGTCGCTGCGCACGATGAGATATCCCGCGTATATGTCCACATTGGATATATCCTCATCCGAGGCGATAGTGACCGTCGCACCCTGGCTGGCTTCGTCATCGATATATAGCGTCAGCGTGTCCCCGGCATTCATCATCAACCCGGTCAAACTGTAAGTTCCGCTTCCGTCGGTATCATCGGTCGCGGCGGCGGCGGCTCCATCGATGGAGATGGCGACGGTAATGCCCGCCCCGATATTGGTCGATCCTTCGTCGGTGAATACCGTTCCGGAAATATTGACGGTCGGCGTGGTAAACAACCATTCGGTGTTGTTGCCGGAATTCACACAGTTATTGGTACAATCGATTTCCGTGGCATTCACGTTCCAGGAATCGGTGACATCCAGATAAGAGACGCTGCGCGTTCCCTGCGGATTAATTTCCCACTGAATGAGGCTGATTTCCGTTCCCCGCAGCGTCAGCAGCTGTCCGGCCGCGCCGTTCATGGTCATCGCGCCGGTAATGATCTGTCTTTCCATCGTTTCAAAGGTGAATGTGGCAGCCGTCGTAACGTTCTTGCGGAAATTGTTAAAGGTCGTCGAATCATAGATCGTCTGATCGCCGCCATCGAAGTCGATGGTTCCGGTCGCCGTATACGTACCGCCGGGACGCATCCAGTTTCCAGCCAGCAGGATGCTGTTACCGCCGTCGGCCACGGTCCCACTTTCGATGGTGATCGTGCCGTTGACATCCATGTCGCTGCCGGCCGTCCACGTTCCGGAGCCGATGAATTCCAGATTGTAATATTCATCATCCAGCGCCCAATCCGAATATGTTCCGGACCCGTCGTAGCGGGTCAAACCGCTGTCGCTGTCCATATTGGTAATCGACACCGTCTGACCGCCTTCCAACCGGATGACGTCGTCGTTGCTGACGGTGCCCGTCACGGTCAAGTCGTTGTCCACCAGATCGAACGTCCCGTTGACCACGAACAGATCGCCGCTGAGCGATTCATTGGCCGTTAAGTTGAAGTCTTCCCCGTACCCATTCTCGGTCAGATGATCACCGGCAGCCAGCTCGGCAATCTCGGTTGCGGATAGCGCCCGGCTGTAAATACGGACATCGTCTATTTGACCATCGAAGTAATTGTTTTCAGATCCTGAACATGTTGCCCCGGACCAACCGGCAAATATATAATTGGCCCCGCCGCTGGCGGAGAATGTGGCTTGCGCCGTGCTGTCTTCCAACACACCATTGACGTAAACGGTCAGCCCGTTGACCGGATCCCATGTCGTGGCGATGTGATACCATTGACCCGCATTGAGCGTCGTCGTTCCATCCGCCTGAACAGCTCCCGGCGCCCAGCTGTGCGCCTCAATTTGGCTGCTATCCAAAGTGAGCATGGAAACACACCATCCACCGGTTCCCGCCGACAATAAGGAGGCGTGGATAATGGTTCCGTCGGTTTCTCCCGAATCCCGGTTTATCCACGCCGATATCGTATACGGCTGATTGGATGTTCCCAGTTCATTGAAACCGGCGGCCTTGGTGTAGTCGTCCGTACCGTCAAAATCAAAGCTGCGCGTATTGTTAAAGCTGGTTGTGGGCACACTGGCCGACGGTTGCGGATAGGTATTGGCCCCGCCGGTGCCGTAGGGGAACATGTGCCGGGCGTATTGAGAGCTGCTGTAGTTCATACCGCCGGACGTGGTTTCATCATATTTCCAGTACCCCACCAGATGGTCGGAGGCGACACGCAGGTCATCGTATCCCCAGTCGTTGATAGTGTAGGGACCGGACGTCCCGTTGTACGACACGGTTGATCCGCTGTTAAGCGTCGGGGCCGAAGATGTCTCGCCGCCTTCGAGCTGATACACCCCGCCGTCTTCAACGGTGAAGCTGTTGCCGCTAAAGCTCAGGTTGTTGCCGCTGATATCGAATGTCCCTTCAATGATCGTAAAGTCTTGACCGGCCGCGTCCAACGTGAGGGCCGATTGCAAGTGGACCGAACCCCCGGTCTTATTGACATCGATATCAATATTGATGCCGCCGGTGGCCCCGGAAAGATTAAATCCTTGGACCATGGCCCCGTCAAACAGCAGCGTCGCGCTTCCGCCGTAACCGGTATCCGTACTGACCACCATACCGCCGGCCGCGACGGTTCCGGAATTGATATTCCCGACCGTAGTCAAAGTCAGGGTGCCGTTGACGTCCAGCGTGCCGCTCACCGTCACATCGAGTGTGGCTGTATTGAAAGTCACGTTGGCAAACGATATCGTGCCCGAGGCGACGGTAAGCGCGTCCGTCCAGATGACCGTACTCGTGCCGGCGTCCACGTTGCCCGCGGTATAGGTCCACCCCCCGCCGTCGACATTGATATTGTCCTGGATCGTCAGCGTGCCGGAAGTCTTGTTGATCTCAACGCCCGGCACCTCGCCCGTTGCGCCGTTGGCACTCAAGGTCTGCGCCCCGGTGCCGTCGAACAGGATCAGACTCGTTCCGCCCGCAGTGGTGTCCACCGTGATCACGTTACCGCTAATGGCGATCGGACCGGAGTTGATATCATTGACCGAATTGATCGTCAATGTCCCGGCAATATCCATCGTGCCGCTGACGGTCAGGTCACCCGCCGCACCGGTATTGATGTTGACATCGTTGAAGGTCATACTGCCGCCGGTCACGGTGGCCGTGGCAGTAAAGATCACCGTACTTGTGCCGGCATCCACGGTTCCCGCCATATAGGTCCAGCCGCCGGTATCGATATTGATATTGTCCTGAATCGTCAATGTGCCGGACGCCTTGTCGACTTCAAAGCCGGGCAGCTCCCCGGTCCCGCCGCCGGCACTGAGGGTCTGGGCGCCGGGGCCATCGGCGATGATCGTGCTTGTACCGCCGGCCGTGGTGTCGGTCGTGATGATGTTTCCGGCCACCGTTACCGCACTGCTATTGATGTTGCTCACCGAGGTAATGCTCAACGTTCCGGCGACGTCCATCGTGCCGCTGACCGTAATGTTATTTGTTCCGCCGGCCGCCACCGTAACGTCATTAAAGCTCATAGATCCGGCCGAAACCGTAGAGACATTAGTCAATACGACCGTACTTGTACCCGCGTCTACCGTCCCCATGTTGTACGTCCAGCCGCCGGTGTCAATGTTAATGGTGTCCTGGATCGTCAACGTACCGCCGGATTTGTCGACAATGACCCCGGGCAGCTCCCCGGTCCCGCCGGCGGCATCGAGCACCTGCGCCCCGCCGCCGTCAAAGGCAATAAGACCATCCCCGCTGATGGTCGTGTCGGTGGTGGTCACGTTGGTGGCCACGGCAATGTCTCCGCCATTCAAATTCGCCAACAGCGTGATCGCAAGGTCACCTTCCACGTCCATTGTCCCGGTAATATTCAGATCATCTGCCGCCGCCTCCATGGTGATATCCACATCGTTGAACATCATCGCTCCGGAGTCGACCGTCGACGTATCGGTGAAGACGACTTTGCTGGTACCGGCATCCACCGTCCCCGCGGTGTAAGTCCAGCCGGCATCGTCGATATTAATGGTCCCCAGGATCGTCAAAGTACCCCCGCCTTTGTTGATGCTGACACCGGTCACCTCACCGGTTCCGCCGTTCGACGTTAATGACTGAGCCCCGCCGCCGTCGAAATACACCACGGCCGCCCCCGTGATGGCGGCATCGGTGGTCACGACATTTCCGGCAACGGCTAAAGTACCGGTGGTCATCACGGCCGTGTTGGTCAGCGTCAGCGTGCCGTTGATATCCATCGTTCCGCTGACATCGAATGTGTCATCGGTTTGGCTGACCGTTACGTCATTGAAGATCATCGCCCCCGAGGTCACCGTCTGTGTCCCGGTCGTGGCATCGAAGATCACCGTGGAGGTATTCGCGGTGAACGTACCTCCCGAGAAGGTCCAGTCGCCTTCGACATTGATGGTCGTGTCGCTGGCAATAAATGTGGCCCCTTCCTGGATATAGCCGTCCGCCCCCAGATCGACCGTAATGCCGGCTCCCTGCGTAATGGTTCCCGTATAGGAGGCGTCGATCAGTATCCCCAGAATGGTCACATTGGCATCGATGGTCGCGTCTTTGGAGCTGGTAATGTCGAAAATGGCGACATCCGTCGGAGAAGGCACGACATCTCCCAGCCAGTTTTGCGGTGTGCTCCAATTGTTGTCCGCGCCGCCGCCGTCCCAGATCACCCCGGAGCCGAAGAACCAGTTGGTGTTATTGCCGCTGTCGGTCGAACCGGTGGCCAAGACCACCCCGCCGCTGCTGGCATCGGAACGTTTGACGTCGACTTTGTCCTGGAGTTGTGAATTACCGGTGAGCGTCAACTCCCAGTCGACCGCGGCATCGGCCACACTGCGCAATATGGATTGCGTCCCGGAGGTGCCGTTACTGTCAAAAGTACCGTTGATCGTGATGCCGTTGCCGCCGCCGGTGGCGACTTCGTGAATCTTGCTGGCCCCGAGGATGACTGTTCCGAAAGACTGTCCGTAATCGGTGATCGTGGCGGTCACACCGGAATTGTAGAACTGAACGGTAGAGGTGACGGCATCGAAGCTCAGCGCGGCGGATGTCACCGTTTCGTTTCCATACAGACGGAACCCGTCATCCACGTCGATTTGGTCGGCGACCGCAAGGTTGAATCCGGCCAGGTCCAGGGTTCCCGCGGTGACCACAAAGTCCTCACTGGCTTCGACCGCGCTGAAGTCGAAGGCCAGGACCACGCTGCCCGAAACCTTGTTGACGGTGAAGCTGCCGTTCGTCCACGGATCACCAGCGATCCCCGTAATTGTCTGTGTGGCCGTACCGTCGAAGACAATGTTGGTGGTCCCGTCGACATCGGTGTCGACGGTGTTGGTCAGATCCCCGGCGAGGGTGACCACTCCGCCGTCCAGACCGCCGCTGCCCATTTGGACGATGGCCAGCTGACCGTTGATATCAAACGTGCCGGTGATGTCCAGGCCATCGGAGGTATCCGTGTTGATGGCCACATCATTGACCGACATGGTTCCGGTATTAATCACACCGCCGTCGTTAAAGCTGACCGAACTGGCTGACCAGTCGGTTGTCCCCTGCACGTACTCCAGGAGAACCTGGGCGCCGTTGTTATTACCGCTGATATAGATATCATCCGTCACGGTCAGTGTTCCGGACGGCTTATTGATACGGATACCGGTCAGGGCCGCGTCGCCGCCGCTGCCGTTCATCGCCTGGGCTCCGGAGCCTTCGATCACAATTACGGTGGAACCGGTGACACTTGTATCCGTACTGACGACGTCGCCACTGACACCGATTTCTCCACCGAGCAGACTTGAAATTTGAGATATTGTCAGGTTATTGCCGATATTCAATGTGCCGGTGATCGTAACATCGTCGGCGACGCCCGCATTGAATATCAGATTATTGAGGACCACACTTCCGGCATCGATTGTCCCGCGGTCACGGATGCGGATTGTACTGGTACCGGCATCAACCGTTCCTTGAATATAATCAAAGACAACCTTGGCTCCGTCATTGTTGCCGTAGATGTCGATTGTGTCACTGATGGTCAATGTGCCGGCCGACTTATCCACTATCAGTGACGGAAGCGCGCCAGTTCCCCCGCCGGCTCCCAAGGCCTGGGCCCCCGAACCGTCAAACACGAGGAATCCGGACCCGTCCACAGTGGCGTCGGTAGTGGTGACATCGCCGGCTACGGCCAGAGTTCCGGTTTCAATTAGATCCAGTTGGGTGAGCGTGAGGTTCCCGTTGATATCCACCGTTCCGGAGATCGTAATGTCGTCAGTCGTCTCATCCGTATTGACGGTGACATTGTTGAACATCATGGTTCCCGAGGACACCGTGGCCGCGTCGGTCAGCACAACGGTACTTGTTCCGGAGTCGACCGTACCGGCAACATAGTACCAGCCACGGTCGTTAATGTTGATCGTATCCGAAACGGTCAACGTGCCACCGGATTTATTGATCCGAATCCCGGGCAGCTCACCGGTGCCGCCGCTCGCGTTCAACGATTGGGCACCGACTCCGTCGACATAAATCGCGAAGGACCCTTCAACGGTCGTATCCGTAGTCACGATGTCTCCGCCGGCAGCGATGGTCCCGGTTGTAATCAGAGCTGTGTTTGATATCGTCAGGGCTCCGTTGACGTCCATCGTACCAGTGATGGCAAAGGTATCATCCGTCTGGCTGATGGTCACCGCGTTGAAGATACTGCTGCCCGCATTCACCGTCTGAGTCCCGGAGGTAGCGTCGAAGATCACGGTAGAACCGCCGCCGGTAAAGGTGCCGCCGCTGACCGACCAATCGCCCTCAACATTAATATTCGCCGTCCCGCCGGTGAACGCCCCGCCCTGCTGGTCGAATCCGGAGGTTCCCAGATCCATATTACTACCCGCTCCTTGGGTGATGGTCCCGCTGTAGGAAGATTGTATCAGGATTCCGGCAATGGTCACCGACGCGTCCACCGTGGCGTCCTTGGTACTGGTGCCATTAAAGACCGCAATATCTCCGGCACCCGGAGTGGAGTCTCCGAGCCAATTTTGCGGGGTACTCCAGTTATTATCTCCCCCGCCACCGTCCCAAACGACCGCGCTGGAGAACAGCCAATTGGTATTGTTTCCGCTGTCCGTCGATCCGCCCGCTATGACGAGCGTACCGGCCGAGGCATCGGACCGTTTGACATCGACCTTATCCTGGAGATTGGAAACACCCTGCAGGTCTAACTCCCAGTCGACGGCCGCGTCCGCCACGCTGCGCAGGACTGACCGACTGGCCAGGCTGCCGTTGCTGTCGAAGGTACCGTTGACGGTAATGCCGTTGCCGCCGCCGGTGGCGACTTCATGCACCTTGCCCGCACCGAGGGTCAGATTGTTAAAGGCCTGCGCGTAATTGGTAATCACGGCGGTTACGGCATTATCGTAGAACTGAACGGTGGATGCCGCGGAGTCGATGGAAAACGTGGTCGCCGTAATTGTTTCATCCCCGTGCAGACGCAGGCCGGCATCGACATCGAACTGGTCGGCCACGGTCACGTCAAAGCCGGCCAAATCAAGCGTCCCGTTTGTAACCAACAGGTCCTGACTGGATTCATTCAGGACCAAGTCGGCAGCCAAAATCGCGGATCCCGCTGATTTGTCGATTGTCCAATCGGCATTCGGCCACGGATCCACGGCACCGCCGGTGGAGATCGTTTGATCGACCGCTCCGTCCAGGATGATCGGAGTGGTTCCGTCAACCCCGTTGCTGTCGGTCGATGATATATCGCCGGCCACGGTGATCGCTCCGCCGTTCATATTCACCACCAGCAGTATCGAGAGGTTTCCGTTGACGTCCATGGTCCCGGTTAAGTTCAGATCATTGGTGCTCGTATTGATTTCCACATTGTTGAACATCATATTCGCGTCGGCAATATGGACATCCGACTGATCGGTTTGGGTAAACCGAACCGTGCTCGTGCCGCCATCCACCGCCCCGGCAATATGCGTCCAGTCATAGGCCACGTAGATCAAGCTGGACAGCGTCAGAGTTCCACCGGACTTATTGATGACCACATTCGGGATTTGACCGCCTCCGGCAACCCCCTGGAGCTGTTGGGCGCCCGCTCCGTCCAGCAAGAGATAAACGTCCTCCAATTGCGTGTACGCGGTATCGACCAAACTTACGTCGCCAGCGACGGCCAGCGTTCCGCTGCCGGACCAGGTATTCAACGTGGTCAGCGTAAAGTTCCCGTTAATATCCAGTGTTCCGGAAGTGGTCAGCGCGGCGGTACTCTTGTTCAGGGTGAGATTGTTAAAGGCCATCGATCCTGACGGAGCTATCGTAATCGTTGAGGCTGCGACCGGTCCGAACGTCACCGAGCTCGTGCCGCCGGCAACGGTTCCCGCGATGTAATCCCAGTCGCGGTCAATGTTCATGGCCCCCAACAGCGTCAACGTGCCTCCCGACTTATTGATCCGTATCGACGTAAAGTCCCGCGTCGCGCCGGTCACCGCCTCAAGATTTTGATTGCCGCTGCCGTCCAGAAGAATCACGGACGTCCCGGTCACCGCCGTATCGCTGTTAACCACGTTCCCGGCCACCGCCAGCACACCGCCGTTCATGGCCCCCATGGACGTAATCGTCAGCTGCCCATTGATGTCCATGGTTCCGCTCAGCGTCAGGTTTTGCGCTCCCGTCACCAAGGTGACATTATTAAACTGCATCGAGCCGGAGGCCAGCGTCACTGTGTGGCCGGTGGTATTGTTAAACTGCACCGTGCTACTGCCCGCGGCGACGGTCCCCGCTGTATACGTCCAGTTACGGTCGATCGACATATTTCCCAGCAATGTGAGGGTTCCCGCGGACTTGTTAATGCTGATCGACGTAAAATTGCGGGTCGCTCCGGTGACCGCCTCCAGATTTTGATCACCGGTTCCGTCGAGCAGAATAACCGACGTCCCGTTTATCGCGGTATCGCTGTTGCGGACATTACCGGCCACCAAATAATTTCCGGAATTCATGTTGGCCGCGGAGACGATACTGAGCGTCCCGTTGATGTCCATATTTCCCGTCAAGGTCACGTCACCGCCGCCATCGATATTGACGTCGTTAAACACAGCGCTTCCGGTATTGAGCGCCTTGGCCCCGGCCGTCTGGAAGGTGACCGATCCTGTCCCGGCGTCAAGTGTCCCGCTGGTGACCGTCAGATTGGAATCGATGCCCAGGTCATTGGCCCCGATGGACAGCGTCCCGCCGGCAACGGTCACACTCTCGGCGTCTTGGTCGCCGGTCAGGGTGACCGCATGAGAGTCAACGGTGACGTCATCGTCGGCGTCCGGAATAACGGCACAATCCCACGTCCCGGCGTTATTCCAGTCGCCGTCGGCCTGATCATTACAGGCCAGCGCCCAGGCGGAACCGGCGAACAGTCCGGTGGCGATAACCGCCACCAGCAGGCTGCGCAGCACGTCATTCCAAATTGTTAGTAAGAGTTTCTTCATGTATTTTTATCGGGCCTGTGTCTGTCCCGTTCGTCCTTACTGATCACGAAATTCCGGCCGATCTTCTTGGCCTTGACCTCGCCCTTCTTGATCTTTTGATACAAAACAAAGCGGCTGATCCCCAGCGCACGGGCGCACTCCGGCAATGACACGAAGTCTTCGGCCACGGCCTTCTTCTTTATTGTCTCGGGAGACTTACCGGTGAACTGCTGCGGTTCGATCGCGTAGTTGCGGCCGACTTTACGGGCCTTGATCTTTCCGCTGCGAACCTGCTGGTAGACCGCGATCCGGCTGATACCCAACTTCCTGGCCAATTCCGGAATGGTCATCATGGAAGTGATCTTCACCGCCTTCGGTATGGAAACAGGCCCGACGAGTTGCAGGGCCTCCATGGCCGCGACCGGGATCACATAATTGCGGCCGATCTTCTCGGCCCGGATCTGTCCGCTTTTAACCTTCTGGTATACAGCAATACGGCTGATGCCCAGCTGTCGGGCTAACTCCGGAATGGATATATGGGATTTGCGCAGCGCGCGGGATTGCTCGCCGCGGGTCTCATCGGTCGGAATGACATAATTCCGCCCGACCTTCTTGGCAGGTATGAGCCCTTGCTTGACCTTCTTGTAAACCGCGATCCGGCTGATGCCCAGACGGCGGGCATACTCCGGGATCGAGATATAGGCCTGTTCGGGTTGCCGGGGCTCTTTAGACAAAATCAATTTGGCGCTCGTCAGCGCCTAACACGTATGTTAATCTATATTTAACATAGGTTAATATCGGTTATCCGGGACTTGGTGAACTTTACCGGAACAAGGCTTGATCCGCCTAACACCTATGTTAATATATCATTAACATATGTTAATACAGACCGAGAAACGCATGTCAACCACCTATGTTAAGTTAATATTAACACATGTTAACTTTGTGGTTAAAAAAAATGCGTAAATTTCAGGTAAGTACGTTTTGGGACAGAATTTGTAAGGGATTACGCGGGCAGGAGTTGCCCTTGAATAAAGCTGCGGATTTCGGGGGTGTCGAGCCCCTGGTACGCCAGCGGCAAGCGCCGCCAGATGATATCGTCGGAAGTCATCGCCATTTCCACATTGACCCCGTAGGTGAGTTGAGCCTTAATATAGGGAAAGTCCGGATTCAGCCGTTCCAACAGTGAGCTGTCCGCGACCGTCGGCCGCAGCACATCTTCCACGCGGCTGCCGTAAGTCCGGCGCAGCATCAGCGCCGTATCTTCCTGAATGCCGTATTTTTCACAAATCTGTTCCGGCGTAAACGCCGGCTCTCCCCCGCCATACACCTGCAGGTCGCCCTTGAACTCTTCCGGCTTAATGATCCCCAGCCGTTCGAGACACTCCCGGGCGATGACGCGGTAGGTCGTGTACTTCCCGCCCATGATGTACATCACCCCCGAGAACGAAGGATTGATCACATGTTTGCGGGAAACCTTCTCCGGCGAGGCCGCGTCCTTGTGGACCAGCGGTCGCAGTCCGGCAAACGAGGAGACGATCTTGTCATCGGTGAATTCCTGGTCCGGGAACAGTCGGCCCGCCGCCTTGCACAGGTACCGGATATCTTCTTCTTCCACGCTCACCTCATCCGGATGCGCCTCGTAGTCCGTGTCGGTGGTTCCGATCATAGTGTTGCCGTACCACGGGATCATAAAGAAGACACGACCGTCGGTATGCGACTGCACAAAGATCGCATGCCGGCAGAAGCTCCCGCGGTAAATCACGTGCACGCCCTTGGTGGTGCGCACCCGCGCCGGGGACTCGCTGCGTTCTTTGCGCTGAAAAATGTTCGTCCACGGGCCGACCGCGCACACGATATGCTTGGCCCGCATGTCGAAGGTCTCGCCGCTGATGAGGTCCTTGACGGTGACGCCGACCGCCTTGCCGTTTTCCTTGAGGATCGTGCGCACCTCCACATAATTGGCGACATGCGCGCCGTTTAATTCCGCCTGCTGCACGTTCTCCAGGACCAGCCGCGCATCGTCCATCTGGGCGTCCCAATAAATCAGTCCGCCGGTTAAATCTTCCTGTTTGATGCCGGGAATAAAATGAATGACCTCGGCGGCGCTCAGCGGTTTGTACGGATGAATGATGTGCTTTCCGCTGAGCAGATCGTAAAGCGTGACGCCCAGCTTCATCATCCACAACGGCCGGGGATCGTTTTTGTAAACCGGGATGATAAACCCGAGCTCCTTGACCAGGTGCGGGGCGATACGCAGCTGGGCGGTGCGCTCATGCAGGGCTTCACGGACCAGACCGAACTCCAAGTTCTCCAGATAGCGCAGTCCGCCGTGGATCAGCTTGGTGGATTTGCTGGATGTACCGCCGGCGAAATCGCCTTTGTCGAGCAGGGCGACGCGCAATTTATTCTGCGCCGCCATATTGGCCACGGCCGCGCCGTTGATACCGCCGCCTATCACCAGGACGTCGTAGGGAATATTTTGGAATTGTGAGGTGTCGCGTTTCATATTTTACGGGAGGTATAACTCAACGGACAGAATTTGAATTTTCTACGCGCGCAATCACTCTGCACGCGTGGCTGCGCCTCATGACTTGGCGCGTTCAACGGCCTCCAACCATCCGCCGTACAGATCAAGACGTTGCCGGTTGGTGATCTTGGGAGAGAATATTTTATCCGTCCGGTGCAGCTTCTCCAAATCTTTTTTTCCCTTCCACACACCGACGGTAACACCGGCCAGGTGCGCGGCACCCAGCGCCGTAGAATCGATGTTACGCGGCCGGATAATCTTCGTGTTCAGCATATCGGATTGAAACTGCATGAGAAAATCATTCGCGCAGGCCCCGCCGTCCACGCGCAGGCTGCGCGGTGCGCGTCCCAGCTCCTGTCTCATCAGATCAAAGACGTCTTTAGTCTGGTAAGCCATCGCCTCCAGGGCCGCGCGCACGATGTGCCGTTTGTCCGCTCCGCGCGTGAGTCCGCAAACAACCCCCTTCGCTCCGCTGTCCCAATACGGAGCACCCAGCCCCACAAAGGCCGGCACAAAATACACACCGCCGTTATCCTTCAAGCCCTTGATCAACGGTTCGCAATCGGCCGCGGTCTTGATGATGCCCAGCTGATCGCGCAGCCACTGCACCACCGCCCCGGCAATAAAGACCGCGCCTTCCATGGCATAAACCGGCCGTCCGCGCACGTCGCTGGCCAGTGTGGTCAACAGACCGTTCCGTGAACGGATGATAACATTACCCGTGTTCACGACGAGAAAACAGCCGGTCCCATAAGTATTCTTCGCCGTGCCGGACTCATAGCACCCCTGACCGTACAAGGCTGCCTGCTGATCCCCGAGCACGGCGGTGATCGGCACCCCGGCCGGCAATCCGGGCACGCCCTTGGCGGTCTTGCCGAAAACAGCTCCGGAATTTTTTACCTCGGGCAGGACCTTCGCGGGAATATTAAGCACCCGTATCAACGCCGGATCCCATTTCAAATCCAAAATGTTGAAGATCAAAGTGCGCGAGGCATTGGTCATGTCGGTCACATGCGCCTGCCCCCCGGTCAGTTTCCAGATCAACCAGCTGTCGACGGTGCCGAAGCAAATTTTACCGGCCCGCGCGCGCTGGCGCAGGCCCTTGACGTTGTTCAGCATCCACGCGATCTTGGTGCCGGAAAAATACGGGTCCAGCACCAATCCGGTCTTCTGATGGAATTGCGGGCCGTGTTTCTTCAGACGGCGGCACATCTCCGCGGTACGCCGGCACTGCCAGACGATCGCTTTGCAGACCGGTTTGGAGGTGCGGCGGTCCCACATGATGGTGGTCTCGCGCTGATTGGTAATGCCGATCGCCGCGAGGCTCTTGCCGGCAATCCCCGCCTTACGGATGGCTTGGGAAATCACCCCTTTGACCGAGGCCCAGATCTCGTCGGCATCATGCTCAACCCAGCCGGGCTTGGGAAAATACTGCGGAAACTCGCGGTAAGCCGATGCCACCGCCTTGCCCTTGTCGTCGATAACAAAAGCGCGGGAGCCGGTGGTGCCTTGGTCGATGGAGAGGATATACTGTTTAGCCATGATGCGGTTATCCTTCCTGCGTATTAATATCAAATGTCGAATACCGAATATTCGAAGGAATATCGAATTCTCGAATCACCGAATGCTCGAAACGGC
>JAGQKV010000005.1:75403-132942 GCA_020429915.1 Candidatus Omnitrophota bacterium
GATTTCGAAATTTATTTCATGCCTCATCGCTTCAACCTTTTCTTGTTCGCCCGGTATCCCTGCTCGCCAAGGACGCGCCGCGCCAGGGCATCCGGGTCCACGCCGTTGCCGTAATCATACTCGATGATCGCCACGGTCTGCAGCACCTGGCTGAGCGGATTGTTGAGCATATCGGGATTATCGAACGACATCGCGTCGATCAGGTCCACGTAGTGCCGCGGTGTTTTTCTCATGATGATACCCTGCTGCCGGAAATCCTCCATAAACTTGGCCACAATCACTTCCTTTGCATCCAGATCAATGATCAGCGGCCACGCCTCGGCCGTGATCTCCAAGTCCTTCCAGATGGTCTTCATGTCGACGACCTCTTCCACATACGGTTCGAACACGGGTTCGGCGGAGGGAACAAACTGCCCGGACTGATCGTACTGCTGGATCGGAACCGGTTGGAATTGCTGGTTTTGTTGGAGCTGCATCTGCTGCTGTTGCTGCGCGCCGCGGGCCTGCTGCGTGAGCATGGCCTGCTGATAAGCAGCCTGTTGCTGTTGAACGGCCCGCTGCTGCATCTGCCCCTGGACCGCGGCTTGACGTTCGGCCACGGCGCGCATCTGCAGGGCGCGTTGCTGGGCGATCACCTGCGCCTGCCGCTGGGCGACCTCCCGCTGCACCACGGCCTGTTGCTGCGCCCGGCGCTGCTGGATAAGGGCCTGCTGCTGACGCTGGGCCTCATAGGCGCGCTGTTGCTGCACGGCGCGCAGGCGCTGGTCGAGGCCGGCGCCGGCCAGGGCGTCGGCTGTGAAGGCGCAAAGGAAGAGTCCGGTCAGAAAAATTCCGGCGGGGAATTTTGACATAACCTCATTATAGCAAAACCCGCCGAAAATCAAGCGACCACCCCTAAAAAATCCAAATTTTCGCCAACTTTCGGATTTTGTAATGGCCGCGTCCGGGGATATCTAGTAAGGTAAACGGGAACGTAATCACAACGAATATCAACAGAGGGAGTCACTATGGGCGCAGACGTCATTGATTATCAAATCTTCGGGGATGATATGCAGATGGTCGAAATCGAACTCGACGGCGGCGAAGGCGTGCGGGCCGAGGCCGGAGCGATGATGTACATGGAAGACGGCATCGAAATGCAGACCGGCACCGACGGCGGGCTGTTCAAAGGCTTCAAACGGATGCTCACCGGGGAAAGCTTCTTTATCACGACCTTCCTGTTTAACGGCAAGGGCAAGGGCCATGTGGCGTTCGGCGCGCCCTATCCCGGAAAAGTGATTCCGCTGCCCCTGCATGAACTGGGCGGCGAGATGCTCTGCCAGAAGGACGCGTTTCTGTGCGCGGCGCGCGGGATCGAGATCGATATCGCCTTCACCAAGAAATTCGGCGCCGGGCTGTTCGGCGGGGAAGGGTTTATCCTGCAGCGGCTGTCCGGTGACGGCATGGGTTTTATCCACGCCGGCGGGGCAATCATCAAAAAGGTGCTGGAGACCGGCGAGCGGCTGCGCGTCGATACCGGTTGTCTGGTCGCCTTCCAGCCGACCGTCACCTACGACATCCAGTTCGTGGGCGGATTTAAAAACGCCTTGTTCGGCGGAGAAGGATTGTTCTTTGCCAACCTCACCGGACCGGGACTGGTCTATCTGCAAAGCCTGCCCTTTTCGCGGCTGGCCGACCGTATCCTGGCCGGGGCCACCTTCCAGAAGCGAGGTGAACAGCGCGGGATCGGGGGCATCGGTGGGGATCTCCTCGGGGGTCTGCTGCAGGGCGACAGCTAAACAAAAGGAGGTCTGTTATGGCAGTCAGACGCGCTAATCCGGTGGTCGCGGTCGTGTTGGGGGCCGTGCTTATCATCGGTGGTTACTTTGCGCTCAAATACGGTCAAAAATCAATCGACCTCGCCAAGGCCAGCGTCGAGTGGCCGAGCGTTCCGGGGAAGGTCGAGCGTTCCGAAGTGGTCCGTTCTCGAGATAGTGACGGCGACACGATGTACCGCGCCGAGATCATCTACCGCTATGCAGTCAACGGCGAGCCCCTCGAATCCGACCAGCGCCGCATCGGTGCGACCACCTCCAGCTCCAGTTCCAAGGGTGCCTACAAGGTGACCCGTGCCTATCCCGAAGGCAAAGACGTCACCGTCTACTACAACCCCGCAGCCCCCGAAGAGGCCGTGCTGGAACCGGGCGTGTTTCTGGAGTCGAAGATCCTGTGGTACGTCGGGATCATCTTTATGGTGCTGGGGCTCTTGTTAGCCGGCTGGCCGGTGGTGAAGTTGGTCCTGATCAGCGGGTTGCTCGCCGCGAAGCGGGCATAAAAGAAAGGGACGGACTCCGATTGCCTTAGCTGAGCGATAATCGGGATCTGTCCTTTTTTGTTTACTCAATGCTTTTGTGCGCTCCGTATTGGCGGATAACTTCTAGTTGATATTTATCGCTAATTTCTAGTTCGCCATCTACTAAATACTCCCACTTGGGATTATTATCGTCAGAAATCGTCCCCATCCAGTATGAATGAATATATTGTCGATTCTTCTCCTTCGCATACTTATCAAACCATCCGACATCTACTTTGCTAACACCCAATGCCCTTGGGATACAAACATTTAATACGACCCTATCAGGAAACATTGATTCGACCAATTTTCTTCCTGCTACGGAGTCTTCAGCCACCCAAAGACATGATAATCGGCTTACCGCCTTCGGGGCAACCTTTCTTCTTTCGGCTTCAAAATCGAGTTCAATGTCGGCAATTCTTTTTATTTGATCGCTCTTCTCCCGCGTGAACCACTTAGTATTAATCGTACCTTCTCCTAACCGACCACCATTTCGAAGAATGGCAGCTTCGGTTAAACAGGCAGCCCTTGGTGAAAGTATTCCTTGCGGGACTCCAAATTTACTTAATTTATCCATGGGGATTTCTTTTATATTGGGATGGAATTTTGCCAGGCTTTTATCGCAAGCGGCAAGGTAATCTGGAGACCAAATTTTGCCACATCGGGTAAAATTTAAACATGAATACAAGTCATCGAGGTCAATTGCATGTAAAAAGAAACCTTGATACTGTTGGCTATTCGTCATTGATTCTGCCACATTTAGACTTTGTAGAATATATTGCAATAGTCCGATTACACAGACCGCGCAACTTTACATAAGATGGGATTCAACATGAGGGGTTTGACGCAATACTTCCTAATTTGAATCACAATAAAACTACTGGCTAGTCTGAGAGGCGTTCTTTTGTTTGGCTTCGCCGATGGTCTTCAAGAGGGCGAGGGAGCGTTTGAACTTGTCTTCTTCCCGGTTGAGCATGAACAATTCCACACTGCGCTGGGCGGCTTCTTCCGCTTTTTCATAGCGGCCGTCCATCATTTTGCTTAAGGAAAGAAGATAGTACGCCTCGGCGTGGTTGGGATCGACGCGCGTCGCCGCCGAAAAGGTGTCGATGGCGCGTTCGTACTGCTTCAGACGCATGTAAACCTGTCCGAGTACGAGATAATTTTCAACGTTGGTGGGATCGGTCTTGATGGCCATGTCGAAGCTGTGAATGGCCCGGGCGACGTCTTGCTGGTTGAGGTATTGAATGCCGGCGGTGAGAAACTCCTGACTCTTGCCCTGTCCTCCGGACGGTTTGCTCGGTGATTGTTTGGCTTGTTGATCGCCTCCGCACCCTGCCAAAAATA
Organism: Candidatus Omnitrophota bacterium; assembly: GCA_020429915.1. Lineage (GTDB taxonomy): Bacteria > Omnitrophota > Gorgyraeia > Zapsychrales > Zapsychraceae > JAGOSC01. The sequence goes on from JAGQKV010000005.1 coordinate 79,083, forward strand.
CGGCGCATACCATCAGGACTAGCAATTGTCTCATTTGGGTCTCCTTACCGATTGACTTCCGCCATTAAATAGGAATGAACTCCCTCAGCAGCGGCGCGTCCTTCCTGGATCGCCCAGACGACGAGGGATTGACCGCGGGTCATATCACCGGCCGTAAAGACGCCGGGGATACTGGTCATTTTGTTTTCATCTGCCTTCACGTTGCCGCGTTCGGTTAATTCTACACCCAATTCCTCGAGAAGTCCATTCTTAACGGGCCCCAGGAAGCCCATGGCGAGCAAAACGAGGTCCGCGTCGATCTCGAAATCGGAGCCAGCGACTTCCTTCATGGCGGAACGGCCCGTGGCCGGGTCCTTCGGGCCCCATTCGAGGCGGACGGCATGCAGTTTTTTGACATTGCCGTTCTCGTCCCCGGTAAATTTCTTTGTCATCACCGAAAAGTCGCGCCGGACGCCTTCTTCATGCGACGTGGATTTGCGCAGGATAAACGCCCAGTTCGGCCACGGATTGTCCGGCGCGCGCTCGTCCGGCGGCTGCGGCAGCAACTCCAGATTGAAGACCTGCGTAGCGCCCTGGCGGTTGGAGGTCCCGATGCAGTCGGAACCGGTGTCGCCCCCGCCGATGACCACCACGTTCTTGCCTTCGGCGCTGATCGCCTTTTTGGCGTCGACCTTCTGTCCGAGGCAGCGGCGGTTTTGCTGTGTGAGAAAATCCATGGCATAGTGAATGCCCTTCAGATCACGGCCTTCCACGGGCAAATCGCGCGGCTGCTCCGCGCCGCCGCAGAGGACCACCGCGTCATAATCGTCGACCAGCTTCTTGGCCGCAACATCGACCCCCACGTTCACTCCGGTCTTGAACTTGACGCCTTCTTTCTCCATCAGTTTCAACCGGCGCTCCACAACGGATTTCTCCATTTTGAATTCGGGAATCCCGAGTGTCAGTAGTCCGCCGAGGACTTCATTCTTTTCGTAGACCGTGACGGTGTAGCCCTTTTTATTGAGTTGATCCGCGCATGACAAACCCGCCGGACCCGAACCGACCACAGCCACGGACTTGTGGATCCGGTGCTTGGGCGGCTGCGGTTTGATCCAGCCTTCCTGATAGGCGCGTTCGATGATGGACACTTCGATATTCTTGATGGTGACGGCCGGCTCATTGATACCGAGCACGCAGGCGTTTTCGCACGGGGCCGGACACACGCGGCCGGTGAATTCGGGGAAGTTGTTGGTCTTGTGCAGACGTTCGATGGCCTCTTTCCAGTGGTTGCGATAGACCAGATCATTCCAGTCCGGGATGATGTTGCCGATCGGACAACCGCTCTGGCAGAACGGAACCCCGCAGTCCATGCATCGCGCCCCTTGGGTCTTGATTTCTTCCTCGGGCATGGTCTCGATAAATTCTTTCCAGTGCTTGATACGCGCCTTGGGATCTTCCTTATCGAAGTCCTTGCGCTCATATTTCATGAATCCGTGTACATCACCCATCGTGCTTCCTTATCAAAAGACAATTATTAAACTCGAAATCGGAATTTCGAATCTCGAAGGAAATTCGAATGTTTCAATGGCCGAATGATGCAAACCGGTTTCGATCAATTGAACATTGGAATTTGATACTTCCTTCGGATTTCGATATTCGAATTTCGAAATTGCTTACGCTCTAATTTTGTTCAACCGGTTCTTCCCTCTCCGCCTCCGATTCTTCGGCGAGCGGCTTGTCCATCCGGGCGGCCTCGGCGGCCTCCTCAAGCACGCGGCGGTAGTCGGTCGGAAAGACCTTGACGAATTGCGGCAGGGTTTGGTCCCAATTGCTCAGGACGGCGTCGGCCACGGTGCTGCCGGTGTATTCGTAGTGGTTCTGGATCAGCTTCTTCAATTCATCGATATCGGACTGCTCCTCCACAGGGAACAATTCCACCATCCCCATGTTGCAACGATCCTTGAAGTCGCCGTCCTTGTCCCAAATATAAGCAACCCCGCCGCTCATCCCTGCGGCAAAATTGCGTCCGGTGCGTCCCAGCACGACCACGCGGCCGCCGGTCATGTATTCGCAGCCGTGGTCGCCGATCCCCTCAACGACCGTGCGCGCGCCTGAATTGCGCACGCAAAAACGTTCGCCGGCGATCCCGCGGAAATACGCCTCGCCCTTGATCGCGCCGTAGAGGACGACGTTACCGATGATGATATTTTCCTCGGGCACAAATGTGGCTTTGCGGGACGGACGGATCACGATGCGTCCGCCGGAAAGCCCCTTGCCGACATAATCGTTGGCGTCGCCGACTAGGGTGAAGTCGACCCCGTGGGCCAGAAACGCGCCGAAACTTTGCCCGGCCGAACCGCGGAATTTGATCTCGATCGTTCCTTCGGGCAGGCCTTTTAAACCATACTTGCGGGCGATTTCGCTCGAGAGCATGGTCCCGACGGTGCGGTTGATGTTAACGATCTTGCAGTCAAAGGATACCGGATGCTGATCTTCGATCGCCTCGCGGCAGCTGTCGATCAACCGGTTGTCCAGAGCGTGCTCCAGGCCGTGGTCCTGTTTGTCGCAGTGATGAATCGCAATGTGATCCGGCACGTCCGGTTTGTGCAGGATATTGGTCAGATCGATGCCGCGCGCCTTCCAGTGATTGATGACCTCTTCGGTCTGTAGCATGTCGACGCGGCCGACCAAGTCTTCGAATTTGCGGAAACCGAGTTCGGCCATAATTTCGCGGACTTCTTCGGCGACAAAGGTGAAGAAGTTGACCACGTCTTCCGGCCGGCCGGCGAATTTTTTACGCAGGTCCTTGTCCTGGGTGGCAATCCCCACCGAGCAGGTGTTAAGATGACATTTACGCAGCAGGATGCAGCCCATCGTAACCAGGGCCACCGTGGAGAAACCGAATTCATCGGCCCCGAGCATACCGGCGACGACAACTTCGCGTCCGGTCTTCAACTGACCGTCCGTCTGCACGCGGATACGTCCGCGCAGGTCGTTCATCACCAGCACTTGTTGCGTCTCGGCAATCCCGAGTTCCATGGGCAGACCGGCGTGCTTGATGGACGTCTGCGGCGACGCCCCGGTCCCGCCTTCGTACCCGCTGATCAGCAGGTGATCGCTCTTACCTTTGGATACCCCGGCGGCGACCGTGCCGACACCGATCTCCGAAACCAGCTTCACGCTGACGTCGGCGCGCGGATTGGCGTTTTTCAGGTCGTGGATCAACTGCGCGAGGTCTTCAATGGAATAAATATCATGGTGCGGTGGCGGTGAAATCAGTCCGACGCCTTTGGTGGTGTGACGGGTATCGGCGATTTCCTGGCTGACCTTGTGGCCGGGCAGCTGACCGCCCTCACCGGGCTTGGCGCCCTGCGCCATCTTGATCTGCATCTGATCGGAATTCACCAGATATTCGATTGTCACGCCGAAACGTCCCTGGGCGACCTGTTTGATACGGCTGCGCCGCCAGTCGCCGTTGGCGTCCGGGGTGAAGCGGTCGGGATCTTCCCCGCCTTCACCGGTATTGGAAAAACCGCCCAGCCGGTTCATGGCGATGGCCAAAGTTTCGTGCGCTTCCTTGGAAATCGATCCGTAGCTCATCGCGCCGGTGGCAAAACGTTTGACGATCTCACTGGCCGGTTCGACCTCCTCAAGCGGGATCGGATTGCCTTTCTTAAACTTCAACAAACCGCGGATATTCGCGAGGTTAGTGTTTTGATTGTTGATGAGCTTGGAATAACGTTTGAATAACTCATAGTCCCCGCTGCGTACCGCGTGTTGTAGCATCGCGATGGTGTTGGGATTAAGCTGATGATGCTCGCCGTCCCGGCGCCAGTAGTACGAACCGCCCTGGTCGAGCATCTTGTCGTAGACATTTTCCCGGGGAAACGCCACCTGATGACGGCGCAGCATTTCCTCGGCGACTTCCTTGATGCCGATACCCCCGATGCGCGACGGTGTGGCCGTGAAGTACTTGTCGATGATTTCCTTGCCGAGACCGATCGCCTCAAAGATTTGCGCGCCGCAGTACGACTGGATCGTCGAGATCCCCATCTTGGAGATGATCTTGAACAATCCCTTGCGGGTGGACTTGATATAGTTCTTTTGCGCTTCCTTGAAGGTCATGTCGACCAGATAGCTGCGGCCGAGCTCATATTCGATGGTTTCATAGGCCAGGTACGGATTGATGGCATTGGCCCCGTATCCGATCAGCACCGCGAAGTGATGCATTTCACGCGCCTCGGCGGTCTCCAGCACAATACTGACCTTGGTCCGTGTCCCCTGGCGGATCAGGTGATGGTGCAGTCCGGCACACGCCAGCAGCGCCGGCATCGCGACCTTATCCTTACTGACTCCGCGGTCACTCAACACCAGAATGGAACACCCCTTGTCGATCGCCTTGTCGGCCTGCGCGAACAGAGTTTCGAGAGCGGGCGCCAATCCTTCGGCCCCTTCCTTAACATCCCACAGAGCCTTCAGCTTGATGCCCTTGAGATTCCCTTTGTCGACCGCCGCGACCTTTTCCAGTTCCTCATTGGTGAGGATCGGACGGGACAGACGCAGCCGGTGGCAGTGCTCGGGGGTTTCATCGATCAGATTCGCCTCGGCACCGAGCATCACGTCTTCGGCCATGATGACTTCCTCGCGGATCGGATCGATCGGCGGATTGGTCACCTGGGCAAACAGCTGCTTGAAATAGTTATAGAGTAACTGCGGGCGGCGCGACAGGACCGCCAACGGCGTATCGTCGCCCATCGATCCGGTGGCCTCGATACCGGTCAGACTCATCGGCTTGAGGATCAGACGGATATCTTCCAAGGTGTAGCCGCTGGCGCGTTGGCGCTCGAGCAGGGTCTTTTCATTCAGGCCCTTAACCTTGTCCGGCTGAGGCAGATCATTGACGTCCACCACCTGTTCCTTGAGCCATTTGCCGTAGGGCTGGCGGGAGGCATATTCGTGCTTGATTTCCTCATCGCCGACGATACGTCCGGCCACGGTGTCGATCAAAAACATTTTACCCGGCTCCAAGCGACCGCGCTTGAGGATCCTTTCCGGTTCGATTTCCAGGGCTCCGGTTTCGGAGGCCATGACGCAAAAATCGTCCTTGGTGATGGTATAACGCGACGGACGCAGGCCGTTACGGTCCAAGACCGCCCCGATGCAGCGGCCGTCCGTGAAACATAACGAAGCCGGACCGTCCCAGGGTTCCATCAGACAGGAATGGTATTCATAGAAAGCCTTCTTCTCTTCCGACATGCTTTCATGACCGCTCCAGGCCTCAGGGATCATCATCATCGCCGCGTGCGGCATTGAGCGGCCCGCCAGGACGAGCAATTCAAAGACATTGTCGAAGGTGGCCGAATCACTGCCGTGGGGAACCACGATCGGCAGGATCTTGTGGGTGTCTTCCCCGAACTTTTCAGAAATAAACTGCATCTCGCGGGCATGCATCCAGTTGATGTTACCGCGCAGGGTGTTGATCTCCCCATTGTGCGCGATCATCCGGTACGGGTGGGCCAGCGCCCAGGACGGAAACGTGTTGGTGCTGTAACGCGAGTGCACCATTGCGATAGCCGAGACAAAGTCCTCGTCGGCCAAATCCTTGTAAAATCGGTCGACCTGCTCGGCCATCAGCTGACCTTTATAGGTCAGGGTCTTGGAGGACAGGCTGACCACGTAAAAATAACTCTTCTGCGGCAGGGTCGACTTCTGGATATCGTTATACATCCGTTTGCGGATCACATACAGCTTGCGTTCAAACGCGTCGGGGGGGGTGTCCTTGCCGCGGCCGATAAAGATCTGCTTGAAGTGCGGCTCCGCGGAACGGGCGACCTCACCGATTTCATCGCTGTCATGGGGGACCTCGCGCCAGCCCAGCAGGCGTTGGCCTTCTTCGTGAATAAGGCGCTCGAACATCTGCTCGATTTCATTGCGGTCACCGTGGTTAGGCGGCAAAAAGACGATACCGACACCATAATTCCCCAGTTTCGGCAAATCGATGTTCCGCGCGGCGCACTCTTTGCGCAGAAATTTATCGGGGATCTGAACAAGGATCCCGGCCCCGTCCCCGGTGCGCGGATCGCATCCGCACGCGCCCCGGTGGGTTAAATTTTCCAGTATCTGAATTCCGGCACGGACGATCTTGTGGGACTTTTGCCCCTTCATGTGGCAGACGAACCCGACTCCGCATGCGTCGTGCTCAAAGGCAGGGTCATACATCCCCTGCTTCTGTGGGTAAAAGGCATGACTCATTACTTAAACTTCTCCATAACTATATTAAGTTTCTTAATCTTGGCTCTGAGGGTATTCCGGTTGAGACCGAGGACCCGGGCGGCGAGGATCTGATTGCCGTGTGTCTTTTGCAAGGCCTTCTCAATCAGCAGCCGTTCGGTATCACCAATAATCTTCTTGTAGATTTGGCCGTCCTTGTGCGTGACAAAAGACTGTTCGATCCGATGTTCAAGGTCCATGGCTTTATCCTCGTTTACAGGATTGATGGTTGTGGATTCAGTACCTGCGCAGGTTCACTTACGAGAAAAGCAGAAATCTATTTCCCCCGGGTGTGGAACATTATTCTACAGACATTTCCCTGGATTGCAACTAAAAAATCCCCACCACCTGGACTACAAGTCATTCAAAACATTGACTTTAGGACTTCTTGGGCGCAATTGCTACGGCTTTCACGGTTTAAAGGCCAACGGCGACACCAATTGCCTTATTTTTATGCATTCGGCCGCGCCGAACGGGTCGCCCCGGCTTGATCCTGAAACAAAAGCGTCTGTTTTTATTGGTGATAGCGCACCCGCCGGGCGTATCGCTCAGGATTCGCGGTAGCGGTTGGTAATGGGGAGGCGCCAGTCCTTGCCGAAGGCGCGCGGGGTGATCTTGATCCCCGGCGGGGACTGTCGGCGTTTGTATTCGCTGAGATCGACCTTCCGGATGATCTCCTTGACGATCTCCGGCGGCAGGCGGCGGCTGATCTGAGCCTGGGACCGGTGCTCCTCGACGTAGGCCTGCAGGATCGCGTCCAGCTGGTCGTACGGGGGAAGCGAGTCTTGGTCGCGCTGGTTGTGGCGCAGCTCGGCGCTGGGCGCCCGGGTCAGAATGGTCTTCGGAATGGCCGGCCCCTCGATGGAATTGATCAGCTCACAGAGCTGATAGACCTGGGTCTTGGACAGGTCCTTGATCACGGCGAACCCGCCCGACATGTCTCCGTAAAGCGTGCAATACCCCACGGCCACCTCGCTCTTGTTGCCGGTGGTCAGGACCAGCCAGCCGAATTTGTTGGACAGGGCCATGAGGATATTCCCCCGGATACGGGCCTGGATGTTTTCCTCGGCGATATTTTCCGACAATCCGGCGAAATGCGGCTCCAACGTGCGGCGATAGGCGTCGACCGCATCCCCGATGGGGATCTCGCGGCATTCGATGCCGAGCCGTTTGGCAAGTTTGTGGGCGTCGGTGAGGGTACCCCGCGAGGTGAATCCTGACGGCATGGTGACCCCGACGACATTCTCCTTATTCAGAGCCTTGACGGCAACGGCCGCCACCAGCGCTGAATCGATCCCGCCGCTGAGGCCGATCAGGACCTTTTCAAAGCCGTTTTTGCGCACGTAATCACGGGTGCCGAGGACCAGGGCGCGGTACACGCTCTCCAGGGCGGTCAGGCGCGGCGGACGGACACGCGGAAGTTTTCCCCGGCCCTTGTTCTCCTCCCGGCTCATCTTGATAATATCGAACGACTTGTACCGGCGTTCCCGGGCACGCGACAAGGAAATGTCGACAGTGATCAGGTCCTCTTCAAACCGGTGCGCCTCGGCCAGCACCTTGCCGGCGGGGTCCACGATCATCGAACCGCCGTCAAAGACCAGCTCATCCTGGCCGCCGATCAGATTGACATAGGCCATAAAGGTGCCTGTCTCCTTGGCGCGCCGCTTCAACAGCTTGCCACGCTGATTATGTTTGCGGATGTCATAAGGCGAGCTGGACACGTTGATGATCAAACCGGCCCCCTGCAGGGCCTGTTTTTGATAGATGCCGTTGTCGACCCAGATGTCCTCGCAAATATTCACCGCGAACTCATCATAACCGAGCGCAAAGATATGACGCGACTTTCCGGAGGAAAAATATCTCTTCTCGTCAAACACGCCGTAGTTCGGCAACTCTTCCTTATAGTAGGTCCCGGCAATCCGCCCGCCGTTGATGACAGCCGCCGCGTTAAACAGCCGGCCACCGCGGTCCCGATCGACAAAGCCGATCACCGCTGTAATCCCGCTGACCTGTTTGGCCACGGACTTGATCGCCCGGATGTTGCGGGCGATGAAATGCGGCTTCAGCAGCAGGTCCTCGGGAGGATATCCACAGAGACTCATCTCGGGAAAGGCCACGATATCAGAGCCCCGGTCCATGGCCAGACGGATAAAATCGAGGATCTTGCGGCTGTTCCCCGAAAGGTCCCCGACCACGGGATTGATTTGGGCGAGCGACAGACGAAGCATGGGATTAGATTCTGTTCTAGACGCGGTTAACGGATTTGATCAAGGCCAGAAAATTATCATAAACCACGGCGGCCGTAAGATCAAATTCCGGTTTGATCCGCTGGTACTCGTCCAGCATCACCGGTTTTTCCGTATCCCGCTGCCGGGCATCGGGAAAATACCGGTCGGACCAGGTGTGAATACTGTCGGCGGTGATCTCGATATGAAATTGCAGGCCATAGGCGTTGGGCCCGATGCGCCAGGCCTGATGCGGGCAGGCCTGTGAGGTGGCCAGCAACACCGCCCCGGAAGGCAGCTCAGCCATATCTTCGTGCCATTGATAAACGCGCAGATCCGCGGGAACTCCCCGGAATAACGGATCCTCCTGCCCCGCCGCGGTCAGCCGGACGTCGCTGAAACCGACCTCCTTGGCCGGTGACTTCACGACCTTGGCGCCGCAGGCCTTGGCCAGCAACTGTGATCCCAGACACAAACCGAAAAAGGGAATTTGCCGCTGCAGGATGCGCCGCAGAAAATCGTCTTCAACGGCCAGGAAAGGATATTTCTGCTCTTCATACACGTTCATCGGGCCGCCCAGACAGATCACGGCCTCAATATTATCGAGATCCTCGGGAAAGGGATCATTGTTTTCCATCGCGACCGTTTTGAGTTCAAAACCTTTGTCGAGCAGAAAAGCGCCCAGCGTCTCCGGGCCCTCGATATCGATGTGTTTGATAACAATGATCATGGCGTGTCCTTTGAATAGAAAAAAAGCTATCAGGCCGGGGCGAACGGGTACCTTTCCCGGAACTCGCTCTCCCCTGCCTGATAGCTTTGATTAGGGCTTACAAAAAACGCGGTTTATGAGATAAACAGCATTTCGGCGTATGACGGCAACGGCCAGTTTTCCGCCGGAACCAGACCTTCGAGTTCATCGACCGGGGCGCGCAGCGCTTTCATGGCCGACAATTGCTTGACCGTCGCTCCCGCCGAAACCTTTTCGAGGGCGTCCGCCGCGGCGAGGGCGTCTTCGGTCAGGGTTGTGACGCGTTTAAGCAGGTCACGGGTTGCCGTTGACTTGGTCTTGTTAATGCCTTCCACGTTCTTGATCGTCTCGGCAAGACCGTCGGCGTAATCCAACGCGGCCGGGATCAACAACGTGCGGGCCATATCGACCATCAGGTCAGCTTCATATTTCAGGATCGTCTCGTAAGTTTCCTGGTAAATCTCATTACGAGATTCGAACTCTTTCTTGGTCAGAACGCCCATCTTCTCGAACGCCTTTTCGATCTTCGGCGTCCTGATAGCCTTCAGGGCTTCCGGAGTCGTCTTCAGGTTCGGGAGGCCGCGCTTTTTGGCTTCCTTGACCCATTCGGCGGTATAGTTATCGCCGTTGAAGATGACCTTCTTATGCTTCTTGAGGATGTCCTGCAGGACCTTCTGGACGGCCTTATTGAGATTCTTCTTGCCGGCCTTTTCCAGTTCGTCGTTGATATCAGACAGGACCGTGGCCACCGCGGTATTGATGGCGATGTTGGGGCCTGAGAGGCTTTGTCCGGATCCGACGGCGCGGAACTCAAACTTGGCTCCGGTAAAGGCAAACGGTGACGTGCGGTTGCGGTCGGACGCATGGCGCGGCAGCGTCGGTAAAGAGTCGACACCGACTTCCAGTGTTCCGCCTTCCTTGGTAGCCTTGGCTTTTCCGCTCTTTTCGATTTGCTCGATGATATCGTTGAGCTGCTCACCTAGGTAGATCGAAATGATCGCCGGCGGCGCTTCGTGAGAACCGAGGCGGTGGTCGTTTCCGGCTGATCCGATCGCGGCACGCAACAATTCGGCGTACTCGTCGACGGCCTTGATAACGGCGCACAGCATAATCAGGAAGCGTTCGTTTTCATGCGGATTGCTTCCCGGCGACAGCCAGTTCTTTCCGTCGGGGCCGGTAACGGACCAGTTGTTGTGCTTTCCGGAACCGTTGACGCCCAAAAACGGCTTTTCGTGCAGCAGGCAGACCAATCCGTGCTTCAGGGCCACCTTTTGCATGACTTCCATGGTGAGCATGTTATGGTCAACGGCCAGATTCTGGTTTTCGAAAATCGGAGCCAGTTCATACTGTCCCGGGGCGACTTCGTTGTGACGGGTCGTGACCGGAGCGCCGAGCTTCCACAGTTCGCGGTCGATGTCTTCCATGAACGCGATCACGCGGTCTTTGATGGCGCCGAAATAATGGTCGGCCATCTGCTGGTGCTTGGCCGGCTCCTTGCCGAACAACGTACGGCCGGTTTGAACCAGGTCGATACGCTGGTAATAGAATTCGCGGTCGATCAGAAAATATTCCTGCTCGCCCCCCAGCGTCGCGTAAGACGGCTGCTGGGCCTTGATGCCGAGGATCTTGGCCAGGCGGTCAATTTCTTTGGACAGCGCTTTCATGGATCGCAGCAGCGGCGTCTTCTTGTCCAAGGCTTCCCCGTGCCAGCCGACGAAATATGTCGGGATGCAGAGCGTGGCGCCTTGCGGGCCTTCCTTAATAAAGGCGGGTGACGTCGGATCCCAACCGGTGTAACCGCGGGCCTCGAATGTCGGTCTCAGGCCGCCTGAGGGAAAACTGGACGCGTCCGGTTCGCCCTGGATCAGTTCGTCGCCGGAGAATTCCAGAATACAGCTGCCTTCACCGTCCGGTTCGATGAATGAATCGTGTTTTTCCGCTGTTCCGCCGGTCAACGGCTGGAACCAGTGAGTAAAGTGGGTCGCGCCTTTGGACACGGCCCAAGTCTTCATTGCCTCCGCGATCTCGTCGGCGTAGTTCGGATCGAGCTTTCCGCCGCTCTTGATCGTCGCGCTAAGCGATTTGAAGGCTTTATCGGAGAGGTAGTTCTTCATCGTCTTAACGCTGAAAACCTTCTCGCCGTAGTAGTCCGGTATCGTCTGAAAACCGCTGAATTCTGCCATGGTTTCTCCTTCTAGTCCTTTGAATCTTGACGTGGTACTCATGAGTTTATCTCCTAGTTAGGTGTTGCCCGATCTGTTATACGAAGCGGAGATTCGGGGCCGGGATAAAAGGTATACGAAATGGTCCCCGCCCTCCGGAAGTATGCCAAAAAAAATCCTTCTTTAAGACGCGCAACCGGCGCTCAAGAAGGACTTCAATGCCCTGGGATTTGAAAATTGCTGCTGGAATTGCTGGGAATCACTGAGGACGCCTTTGCCCTAGCGGTTAACTAGGGCTGTATATTACAATTGCGGGCAATTTTTGTCAAGGCATTACTTTGACGGGCGTACGGCGGGTCGGGTCTATGAAACTGCACGGAGCGCGGGCTGCGAACACTCGTAAAGCACCCCTGATTTACGTGATTCTCGCCACGCGCTCCGTGCTGTCTCCGTTATGAACTGCTTGGTTTAACCGATCGCCACGGTGCTTTCTTCTTCCGTACGGATACGGATGCAGCGCGGCAGGTCAAGGACGAAGATCTTTCCGTCCCCGATACGTCCGGTCTTGGCGCCCTTGATGATCGCCTTGATCGTGATGTCTTCGTACTCATCATTGACCGCGATCTCCAAACGGACTTTCTTTACCAAGTTGATTTCATGAACAACCCCGCGGTACGTTTCACTGTAACCGCCTTGCTGACCGCAACCAACCACGTTGGTTACAGTCATTTTTCTGACTCCGGCATCGAACAGCGCCTGTTTCGTAGCAGGCAGTTGATGCGGTTTGATCATCGCAATAATCAATTTCATTGTGAATTTCCTCCGATTTATATCAGAGCCCTTGTGCAGGGCTTAAGGTTGACCTTAAAGTTCAAAGAAAGGAGGGATAGTCCATCTTTGAGGCTGCCCTGCACAAGTGCCCGTTTATTCAATTTGTCAAAAAAACGCAACTGCCTGTTTTTTACGTCGTGGTGAAAATTTGGAACCCATCATAGGCTTCCATGGCATGTTCGCCGATGTCCAGCCCCATGTATTCTTCTTTTTCACTGACCCGCACACCCAGTGTGGCCTTGATGATCCCGAAGATGACTGCCGCGGAGACCAATGAAGCGGCCCCGTAAGCGAGAACACCCACGAATTGAACCCACAGAGAGTGATCAGGGCTGAAGATACCGACAGCCAGCGTACCCCAGATACCGCACACCAAGTGAACGGAAACGGCACCGACCGGATCATCAATCTTCAGCACAGAGTCAACAAAGAGTACGGACGCCACAACCAAAACCCCGGCGACCACCCCGATGATGATTGCGGACACTACGGAAACCGAATCGGCACCCGCAGTGATCCCGACCAAACCGGCCAATGATCCGTTCAGGACCATGGAAAGGTCCGGCTTCTTCAGCATAATTTCTGACATGATCATGGCGCCGACGATACCGGCCGCAGCGGCCAAACACGTCGTAACCAGAGTGAACGATGTCGCAGCCGGATCAGCTGACAACACGGAACCCCCGTTGAATCCGAACCATCCCAACCAGAGCAGGAATACCCCGATGGTGGCCAGCGGCATGCTGTGGCCCGGAATCGCCTTTACGGTTCCCTTAACATACTTACCCAAACGCGGGCCTAACATCCAAGCACAAACCAAAGCAGCCCATCCACCGACAGAGTGAACGAGAGTCGATCCGGCGAAGTCATAGAATCCCATTCCGTCTAACCAGCCGCCACCCCACTTCCAGCTACCAACAAGGGGATAGACAAGACCGACATAGAATACGGAAAAGAGTAAAAAGCTGTGCAGTTTAACCCGTTCGGCAACGGCTCCGGAAACGATTGTCGCGGCAGTTGCAGCGAACATCCCCTGAAAGAGGAAGTCCGTCCAGTAGGTGTATCCGCCATCAGCGTATTCGATCAAACCAGCGGCGCCTTCCGGAGAAGAGATACCGAACCCGGCAAATCCGAAGAATGTTCCCATAATCCAGGAGTCGCCCGGATACATGAGGTTAAACCCGAGCAACGCGTACGTTAACAACCCGATCGCCACAATCATGACGTTCTTGAACAGGATGTTCACGGTGTTTTTCGATCGCGTTAGCCCCGATTCCAGTGTTGCGAAACCTAAATGCATGATGAACACGAGGAAAGTCGAGACCATCATCCAGATGTTGTTTGCCGTAAACAGCGCGTTGTTGGCTGCTTCGAGACCTTCGGCTGCCGTGGGTTCGGCTCCGGCCATCCCGACCAGTCCGGTCGCTGTCACGGCCAAAACGGCGAGTGTCACCGTCTTGGTTAATTTTTTGAAAAGTTTGAACATTGTATGTTCCCTCCGTTAATAATTAGTTTTTCAAATGTTTTCTTTGAACCTCGGTCATCCTGAGCTACGGCTGTTGTTCCATCGGTATCCCTCCTTTTTTTGATTTTAACTGGCTATTTTAAGCAGGGGGGAAGCCGGCTGGCTTCCCCCTTACGAAAAACTCATTAGTTGGCAAAAGACATGGCCACGCCGCCCCAGAATTCGTCATCCTGGTTCCCGTCGTTGGCATCTTCCAGATCCCCGAACGGTACGGTGACAGCCACCATGGGCGAAACACTGACGGTATCCGTCAGCGGGATCGTCAGACCGAGGGTGGTGGTCGACCATCCGCCGTCTCCCATAATAAAGGCCTCATCATTGAACCCGAGCTCTTCGCCGATATCGAGCGAGATCCCGGTTTCTTCGTCCAGTGTGAAGCTGTGGCCGATGCTGAAGACGAAGTAATTCCCGTCCGCACCACCGCTGGCTTCATCGCTGTAATCGTGATACCACGTGAACGAGGGGGACAAGAAAGTGTCCACGGAGATGCCCAGATAAAGTTCCTCCGCGTGGGACCCTTCAGCCAATCCCGTGTCCCCGTCCGGAAAGTTGTACCAAGTGTTACCGAACGACACGCCGACGATCTCCAGGCTTTCGTCGATGATCCCCAGATCAAAGGCGATCCCGAACCAGCCGTCGACTTCCGCGGCGTCCAGGGTGTCATTGCTTTGCATGTCAAAATTTCCCCAAAAACCCCCTTCGAACGGTCCGACCGAAAGATTGATGGCCGGTTGGATAGACTTGTCGCCGTCCAGTCTGAACCCGCGCCAGATGTACTTGTCGTAGATTCCGACATCTGCGGACACTTCCACCGGAAATTCCTCTGAAGAGAAGTACTCATCGAGGACCCCCGCGGCCGATGCCGTGCGGACTTGGGCCAGAATGGCCAGAGCGAAAAGAGTTGTTACGAACATTTGGGTTGTCTTTCTCATCATGTGAATTCCTCCGTTCTTTCCCCCCTAGTTATTGGACTGTTTGACTGTGTTTTCATCCAATAAAAAAGGCCTTCCCCCCAGCGCCCCTGCGCTGACGAAAAGACCTCATCGTCCTCAACCCTACCCGGGTTTTCAGCCCCTCACCTATCCCTGCAAGAGACTGAACAAAAAATCCCCAGTGGAGACCGTGTCTCGCTGGGGACGTCATTGTCCACAAAAAATCCGGCACCGCCTAAGTGGTGTCGGACATCAGTGTCGGTATCTTGGCGAACCGTCAATGGCCCGTAAGATGTCAGGAGTATATCCAATTCCGGTTACAATGTCAAGAAAAAATTTATAGCCGGCGTTAATTCATTGATACTCAACAACTTATACCTACAAAATTGAGTACCCCAATGCTAGTCCACGATGATAATCGCACCGCGCAACGGCCCCGTCCGGAACCAATTCACGGTATTTCCGGCATCCACGGAGTTCGGCGGATTGATGATGGCCCCGTCCACATTCACGGAATCGCGTACATTCAGGTAGTTATTCGCCCGTGTCCCGCTGGGATCGATAGTCCACGGGTTGCCGGTATTGGTCGAACGCAGGAACAAACGGTTGGCGGCGTCAAACCCGCGCAGACGCATTTCCCCGGTTATCGCCATGGTGGTCCCTTCTTCCACATAGAGAGTGCCGGTCGCGGCCGTAGTCAGAGTCATATTGAAATTATAGAACGTCTCTGAAGACAGCAATGATTGTTCTTGGCCGTCAAAGATGACCGTTCCGGTCTGTTCGTCGAATGTTCCGCCGCTGTTGATCCAGTTGCCCGATATGGTGATATCATTGTCGCTGCCGACGTCCAATTCACCCGCGATGATATTCAGGGTTCCGTCGATGTCGATGGCATCCTGCAGAATCACCTCATTATTAGGCGCGGTCCCGGTATTGTTTATCTCCACGTTATAGAACGTAACGGTTCCGCTGGTAATGTCCTGATCGGCCCCTCCGTTGAAGGCCACCGTTCCGCTGGTGGTGACCAGAGTTCCCCCGGTCGAATCCCAATCGCCGGCCACGTCCAGCGTCCCGCTCAAAGACAGCGTGCCGTCCAGGTCCATACCGGTCGTCCTCGCCCCTTCACCCGATCCGATAATAAGTGTATTCCCGCTCAAAATCCGCAACGTTTCGTCGGAATAACTGGCCCCGCCGTCGACGATCAACAGGGTTCCGGCATTAACCAGATACATAATATCTTCGTCATCGGCATTGTCAAAATGATTGGCCTCGGTCAGGCTGTAGCTCAGGTTGTCGTTGCTGCCCACGGTAAACACATGCCGGTTCAATACGACACCGGAGACGGTGCCGGAACCGTCGAAGCGGAAAAGGGCCGAGGATTCATCGGCCGTCGCAATATCTCCGTCGGCGTCCTCGGCCCAGACCGTGGCAATCTGTCCGGAGAGGATGGGAACATTGTCCAGGGTCCATACTCCGGAGGTAATCGTCCCGGTGACGTCCATACACAGTGTTCCGTTGACCGCCAGCTTCACGTTGGTGTTGTCGGCCAGATCCGATATCCCGGAGATATCCACGGCCGCCGCAACATAGGTAATCACGATCCGCCCGGTGTTGCCGTCGGTCCCGGAGGTTGTGGTTGCCCCGCCGCTACCGCCCATCCCCGCACTGCCGGCGTAGGCGCTGTCGGTATTGTTCCCCGCATTCCGGCCCGAACCGTCGGTCGTACTTGTGGAGGTTCCGGATACCAGTGAGGATCCGCCGCCACCACCACCACCGCCGGCGTCTCCTGCTGTGGAGTTTCCGCCGCCACCGCCGCCGTAGTATCCGGCCCCGCCGCCGCCACCGCCCGAACATCCGGCCTGCACATTCCCTTCCCCACCGTCTCCGCCGTTGGTTACCCCGCCGGCCGGCCCCTGACCCAGCTCCCCGCCGCCGCAACTGGTGGGGGACGCCGCCTGCGACCCGCGTGAGCCCTGCCCGCCGTAAGTGAGCCCGCCGGATTCCCCGGTTGAGCCGCCGCTCCCGCCGGATCCGCCCATGGCCTGCGTCCCGCCGGTCCCCCCGGTACTCAGGCTGGAGGTGCCGCCGGATCCGCCGGTCGCGCCCCCGCCGACCCCACCGGTCCCGCCCGCGGTTGACGAGGAATTGTCGCCCCCGCCGCCGCCCCCGCCGCCGGCCGCGACGACAAGATGCGTGGTCCCGCGCAGGATGGCGGACCGCCCGCCCCCGCTGCCCCCGTCTCCGGAGTTGCGACCGCCCGCGCCGACACCGCCGGTTCCGCCGCCGCCGACATGCACCGTTAATATTTCCCCGGGCGTGACACTGAGCGTCCCCCGGGCGAAAGCCGCGCCCCCGCCATCCCCACCGACACCGGAGGTCCCGCCGCCGCCGCCGGCACCGCCGCCACCCCACGCCTTGACGGTAATGGCCGTCACCCCTTTCGGAACCATAAACGTGGTGGTGCCTTCGATGGTAAAGACATCGGCTCCTGCGCCAACAAAGATCCAGTGCGGTGACGCCGCCGCGTCGTCGTTGCCGCCGTCATTAACGGAATTATCAGCCTCGATATCACTGGTCGCCGCATTGGAATTGGCGACTTTGACGAAGCTGACGTTCTGGCCGGTGGACACATCCAGGGTGAATTGCGTGCTGCCGTCAACGGAATCGAGCTCAATTTCCTGATTGAGACCGCCTTCCAGTTGCAGCGTTCCGGTCACCGTAAACGTGGTCGATTGCTGAAAGGACAGCTTCGCCCCCAAGGTCGTGGCGACCAGTTCGGCCGTCGTAAAGGCCTCGCTGAAGGTAACCCGCTGGTCGGAGGTATTCGTGACCTTGATGCTATTGTAGGTTTGTGAGTCGCTGGCGATGATTTGGGCGCCCGTCCCGTCGAAAGTGACCCGGGAGGAGGCCACCGTGAACGTATCCAGGTTCGCCCAGTCCAAATCGGCGCTGACAAACAAGGTATCATTGCTGATATCCAGCGTCGTCGCCCCGCCGTTGTTGACCGTGATCGCGCCGTCGACATACATATTGTCCGCCGTGGATACCTCCGCCCCTGCCGTTACCGAACCGATGCGAACGATATTAAACGCCTTGCCGTTACTCGTTATCTGTACTGTGCCGTCGAAAATGACCGTGGATGAGGTGTTGGTAAAGACACCGGCGGTCATATCCCAATTCCCGGCGACATTCAGTACGGCATTGCCGTCGGTGCCGCTGCCCGCGTCCAGCGTGCCGTTGATGGTGATCGCGCCGTTAATGTCGATATCATATCCGTCAAGGATGAATCGGTTTCCGGCGACCACGGTGAGTTGGGATGCCAGAAAATCGGACGCCAATGTGATGTCGTGGCCCAGTGTCCCCGTATAGACATGCCCGAAATCCGTACTGCTCGTATCGGTGTAAATTAAATCTCCGTCGAGGGTGAGCGATCCGGTGCCGGCGATAACGTTGCCGCCGGTGACGGTGACATTGTCGGAGATATACATGTCGGTGTTGTTAACGCTGAAATCGATGGTCCCGGCCGCCATGCTGAACAAACCGTCGACGTCGATCACGGCGTTCGGAGTGATCGTTCCGGCGTAACCGGTATTAATCTGCAGACCGCCGATATTGAACGTTGCATCTACCACAGCGCTATTGTCACAACTGTTGGTGAAGACGGCATTCTCATCCCCTGTCGGTACACCGGCTCCGCCGCCGACGCCGCACGCGTTTTCCGAGTTCGCCCAGTTTGCGGCATCAGAGGTATTTCCGCCTGCCGGACCGACCCAGTAACGGTCGGGCACAAATATCCACTGCGGCGAGGCCGCCGCCTCATCATTACCGCCGCCGTTGACCGAGGACACAGCCAAAATGTCGTTCCCGGGGGAACCGGTCACCTCCGAATCCTCGACGTTGACAAAGGCGACGGTCATCGGCTTATCGACGCGAATATTCCAATCCGTCCCCGGCATACTCGAGACCAGCCCCAGCAATTGACTCAATGCCCCGCTTAAATTCAGCGACTCTTGTACGCGCACGGTCTCTCCGGCCTCAAAAGTAAGTGTCCCGGCCACCGTAACACTCTTCGCCAAGATATAGAATGTTTCCGTCCCCATGATCGACTGGTCCGCGCCATCCAGCGTCACGGTGGAAGAACGGGCGGTGAAGGTCCCGCCGTTATTGATCCAGTTCCCCGCCAGATGAATGGCGTTGTTCTCTCCCGACTTGGTATCGAGTGTCCCCGCGGCCAGTTCCAATGTTCCATTAACGTCGAGCACGTCTTCCAGAACGAATGTGCCGGAGGCATTGTCGAACTGCACATGCATGTATTGAATGCCGTCAGAGGTAATGGGAACCGATGTCGACGCGGCAAACCGGACGGTCCCGGTGGTGGTCAGGTCCCCGCCCGTGGCGTCGAACGTTCCGTTGACCGTCAGGAGATTGGCCGCCATGACCATAGTCCCGTTGATATCCAGGGCGCCCGTCGTCACCGCCCCGCCCGGAGCGAAGGTACCCGTCGCGTCAACATACAGCTCAATGGTCCCGGCGGTGGTCAGCGCGCCGCCAGAGATGCTGTAGAAGGACGTGATATCCGGGTCCCCGCTGTTGTCCGCCGTGGCCAAATCGGTGATGGTGAGATTACCGTTGTTGTCGTGACGCACAATCAACCGGTCCTCGATGAGATCCATCCCGGTGATCGTCAATGTCCCGGTCTTGGTCACAGTCACGGCGCGCGCGGTTTCATCATCGATGTAGGCGGTGATAATATCATCGGTGGTAAAGGTCCCGGTCCAGGCGAACTCCCCGCCCTGTCCGGTGAGCAGGGTCTCCTGGTACGCGCCGTTCT
Organism: Candidatus Omnitrophota bacterium; assembly: GCA_020429915.1. Lineage (GTDB taxonomy): Bacteria > Omnitrophota > Gorgyraeia > Zapsychrales > Zapsychraceae > JAGOSC01. The sequence continues at coordinate 98,586 of JAGQKV010000005.1, forward strand.
TGGCGATGGATACCGTCACGTCCGCACCGATATTGGTCGTGCCTTCGTCGATGTATACGGTCCCGGTGATCGCCTGCGGCGCTTCGATGGCGAAGTAACCGATAATGTAGGCGCTGCTGTTATTGGATGTCCAGCGGATATCGGGCGAACTATCACTGAACGGCTGCATCACCCCTTCGGCGACAAAAGCGGCATCGATTTGCGAAAGTCCGAGGATCTTGCCGCTGTTGCTGCGCTGGTCGGCGTTGGCGGCACCGGCCTCATCGGTACGGGTTACCGAGCTTTGCGTGACCCCGTCGTAGGCGCCGAAGGTCATGCGCATATTGTTATTAGTGTTGGGCACTTCATCTACTTCTGTCCCGGACCCCATAAAGATCAGCTGCGGCCGGAAACCGAGGTTACCGATGGACTGATTCACCGGTGCGGTATCCGTGGATTTGGTAAATGTCCCGACGGCCGTCTGCAGACCGCCGACGTCCAGCGCCAGCCAGTAAAAATTGTCGCCGTTACTCCCCGTCCAGCTGAAACCGTTGGCTTGAATAGCCGAAATGCTCGATGACCAGTTCAATCCCGTTTCCCAGTATTGACCGCTAAAGGCCGAGGTGAAGGTTAAGCTGTCGCGATTGGTTACCGCATTCTGGTCATGAAATCCGCCGACAAACCATTCATCCAGATTGTCGTTAAACACACCGAAGGATGTCAGCGTACTGGTATCGGTACCCGAGCCGGCCCCCAACCCCGCCGTGGTCACAAAAACCAGCTCCGGCTGGAACGCCACTCCGGTCTCAGGAGAGGCATTGGCCGCCTGCTGTCCCACATCGGCCTGCAGATCGGCCCCGCCGAAGGCGATGTAGTGCACGATATATCCGGATGCGGCCGTGGAATAGTTCAATGTGAACCCGTCGGCGTCGAAGGAGGCGATTGTCGCCTGATTGACCGGGGTATCGCTGGGACCGTTGATCATCTGGATTACGCTGGACTCATTGCGGTAGCGGATCGTGTCGGCCGCCCCGTTGTCACTGACCGCCCCGACCACCCGTTGGTCTGTCCCGTCGGTAAAACCGATCCATTGGGCCGAATGCACGGCCACCGCTTCGCTGGTGACCGGCACGCCGTAAAGGATCAATGCCTTAGGACGGAACCCGACACCGGTCACGCTGTCATTACCGGTCGCGCCGGGCGTTGAGAATGTGCCGGTCGCGGTCACGACGTCGACCTGCGCGAAGGCAGGCACACTCCCGGCGACGGCCATAACGAACATGGCCATCACAAACAGCGCGAGTTGTCGAAAAAGTTTATGTATCATTTTCAGCGTAAACGGCGCTGGCCGGGATCGCGTAACTGCGTCCCATACGATGCGCCGGTAATTGTCCTTTTTTGACCTTCTTGAAGACCGCGACCCGGCTGATGCCCAGCCGTTGCGCGGCCTCGGCCACCGAGAGATAGTCATCGGCCCGGTTTGCGGCCGGAGACACAAAAAGGCCCGCCAGGGGGACGTCCTCACGCGCGATGACGTAATGACGTCCCACCTTGCGGGCCTTGATGCGGCCTTGATTGATGTGATTCAAGACCGTCTTGCGGTTGCTGCCGATGATCTCGGCATATTCCATAACCGACACGTAATCGTGCAGCAGTGCCGGATGGTCCGGCTGCTGTGGCGCCGCGGCCGGTAAATCTTTTTTAGCGATCACATAACGCCGGCCTATGCGCCGGGCACGGATAAGGCCGTTGCGGACACGGTTGTAAACCGTCATCCGTGTCACACCCAGCAATTGCGCGGCCTCGTTAAGCGACAGCTCCTCTTCGCCCAGTCCGCGCGGTCCGGCATAATCCGGCAGCACCTCCGCCAGGTCCTTGCGGTCGATCGCGTATCCGCGGCCGATCTTACGCGCCTTCAGACGTCCGGATTTGATCCGTTTGAAGACGGCGACCGTACTGATACTGAGCAGTTCGGCGACTTGGGCTGTGGATAGATATCGGAGGTCTTGAGCGGGCATGCCGGATTGTTAACCTGAGGGCCTAATTTATACAATTGCTAACCTATTGAGTACTTCTTTTGGTTAACAATTGCCCCATGTTAATCTAGCATACAAATCCGGCGGGCTGAAGTGCGATTCGGTTTTTTAGGAAAAATGCCTGGCTAGGCGCTGAATTCTTCCATCAGGATGATGGATTCGGCGATGTCCTTCATGGTCTTGCAGGAATCCATCGCCTTTTTGTGAATGAGCCGGTGGGCGGCTTCTTCGGAGAGATTGTTCATGCGCATCAGGATGCCTTTGGCCCGTTCAACCAGTTTGCGGGTTTCCAGGGCTTCCTTGGCGCGGACCATTTCATCGACCAGCTTGGTATTCTCAACAGCGACCGCGGCTTGATTCGCGATAATCTGCAACACAGCGACCTCCTCATCGGAGAAAGAGTGCGGCTCTTTGGTGTATACCGAAATGACGCCGATGGCCTGATCCTTGACGACCATCGGGACAATACAGACAGACGACAAATTTTCCTTCAAGGCCAGATCCCGGTGCTGAAATTTACTATTAGCCTGCACGTCTTCCGCCACGATGGGAGTTTTCTTTTGAACGGCCTCCCCGCTCAAACTGCTGTTGATCCGGACACTCGGCCGTTTGCGGAAACTGTCGGTCAGGGCGTGGGTTGCCTTGACACTTAATTCCTTCCCTTTGTTGTCCACGAGCATGATCGAACAAATCTTGGAGTTCAACATTTCTCCCGTCACCACGACAATCAAATTAAGGATTTCATCGAGATAGTCCTGTGAAATGATGGATTGGCTGACCTTGTTCAGGCTGTCGAACTGGATGGCCTTCTTGCGCGTCTCTTCATACAGCCGGGCGTGTTCGAGCGTCCCGCTGATCTGCTTGGCAATCAGCATAATCAAGTCGATGGTTGCCTCATCATATTCGTGCGGATCTTTGTGCTGAACGTTGACAACGCCGATCGCATTGTTCTTATGCACGATCGGCACCGAGAGAAACGCCTCATACTGATCTTCCGGAAGCACATCGAATTTCTTAAACCGTTTGTCTTGGGAGGCGTCTTTGCTGATGGCGACCGGCTGATTTTCCTTGGCGACCCATCCCGTGATCCCTTCTCCCGCCTTGAGGGTGACCTGCCCCAATTCTTTTTTATGCGGTGTTTTGGAGGCCATCAGAACAAGGTGTTTGCGCTTGTCGTTGAACAGATAGATAAACACGGAGTCCGCCTTGGTCATGTCATTGACGACCTTCACGACCTCTTTGAGCGCTTTATCGAGATTAAGATCGGAGTTGGTGATCTCCACGATAGTGCGCAGGATCTCCAGTTCTTCGACGGGACTTACCTTAAGTTTTCGGCTGGTCTTTTTCTTGGTGGGCATAAGCGGTTCGGTAATTGATTTTAGGTGTAATATCCCTTATACTAGCTGTATGAAATTTCTGCTGACATTCCTCGTCTTCACCGGCTGCCTGGCAGCCATGGCCGTCGGCCTCATCTTTGCTAAAAAAAGTCTGCGCAAAGGCTGCAGCGACGATCCTGAGTCCTGCGCCTGCCGGGCCGAAGGCAAAGACCCTTCCCAATGCAATCAATAATTGTTAGTGGAACGCATTAAATTCTAAAGTCATACCGGAACGGATGCAAGGCCAAAGAAAAAAGGCTGCAAATCCCTGTTTGCAGCCTTTTTCCATTACCCGAAGGAATCAAAGGCGATCATTTCTTCGGGGACACCGAGGCTGTCCAGCATATTCTGGACGGCATTGATCATCATCGGAGGCCCGCACAGGTAATACTCGATTTCCTCGGGTTCCGGATGGTTCTTTAGATAATTCTCGAGCACAACCTGATGGATGAACCCGGTCGGCCCGGTCCAGTTATCCTCGGGAAGAGGCTCGGACAAGGCGACGTGATATGAAAAATTCTTATACTTTTCTTCAATACCGGTGAAGTCTTCCGTATAGAACATTTCCCGCTTGGAACGCGCTCCGTACCAAAAGCTGACTTTCCTGTCGGTGGTCTTCAGAGTGTGAAAGAGATGGAACAAATGGCTGCGCATCGGGGCCATCCCGGCGCCCCCGCCGATGTAGACCATTTCGCGTTTTGTCTCCTTGATGAAGAACTCACCGTATGGACCGCTGATCGTCACCTTGTCGCCCGGTTTCAGATTAAAGATAAAGGACGAGGCCTTACCCGGCGGCAGGCTCATGTCGCGCGGCGGCGGCGTGGCGATCCGCACGTTCAGCATGACTATCCCTTCCTCAGCCGGATGGCTGGCCATGGAATAGGCGCGAAAGATCTCTTCGTCGTTCTCAGCCTTCAGATCCCACAACTTGAATTTATCCCAGTCGGGATGATATTCCTTTTGAATATCGAATTCCTTGTAGGTCAGTTTATACGGAGGGATGTCGATCTGAATATAACCGCCGGCCTCAAAATCGAGATGCGCCCCCTTGGGCAGCTCCAGGACCAGTTCCTTAATGAATGTCGCCACGTTGTCGTTGGAGCGGACAGTACAGTCGAACTTTTGGATCTTGAAGATTTCTTCGGGGATCTTGATCTTCATGTCTTCCCGGACCTTGACCTGACAGGACAGACGGAAATGTTCTTTTTGTTCGCCGCGCGGAATCAAACCGGTTTCGGTCGGCAGGATGTCCCCGCCGCCTTCGACAACCTGGCATTTGCACATCGCGCAGGTGCCCCCGCCGCCGCATGCCGACGGCAGATAGACCTTTTCCGCCGCCAAGGCGCTCAATAACGTTCCGCCGGAAGGAACCAAAATCGGGTCTTTCTCGTCGTTGACAAAAATCTTGCAGTCACCTTGCTTCATGACCTTTTTCTTGACTATGGTCAGCAGGGTCACCAGAGCCAAGGTGATGAGCGTGAAGACCACCACACTGATAAAGACAAAGGACACCAAGGACATAATCGCTCCTTATAGCTGGATACCGGCGAAGCACATAAAGCCCATCGCCATCAGACCGGTAATGATCATCGTGATCCCCAACCCCCGCAAAGAAGGCGGGATATTGGAGTATTGAAGCTTCTTACGGATCGCGGCCATGGCCACAATCGCCAGCGCCCAACCGACGCCGGAACCGAATCCGAAGACGACGGATTCCATAAAGTTGTACTGACGTTCGGCCATGAACAACGAGCCGCCCAGGATCGCGCAGTTTACGGCGATCAGCGGCAGGAAGATGCCCAGCGCCGAATAAAGCTTGGGACTGAACCGGTCGAGGATCATCTCGACGATCTGGACCATCGCGGCGATGACCGCGATAAACGCGATGAAACTCAGGAAGCTGAGGTCAATATTCGGCACCCCGGCCCAGGCTAACGCCCCCTTGGTCAGCAGAAAGTTATTGATCGCCCAGTTGGCCGGACACGTGACAGTCAAAACAAAAACAACGGCTATCCCCAGACCGATGGCCGTTTCGACCTTCTTGGAGCAGGCCAAAAACGAACACATCCCCAGGAAATAGGCCAACAGAATATTTTCAACGAAGATCGATTTGATAGCTAGGCTGAGATAATGTTCCATGATTAATTTTCCTCCACATAACCGCTGAGAAAACGTTGCGCCCAAATGAGCAGCCCCAGCAGAAAGAACGCGCCCGGGGCCAGCACCATCATCCCGCAATTCACATAACCTGCGTCATACAAGGCCTGGGGAACGACGTGAAATCCCAGTAATGTTCCGGAGCCCAGGATCTCCCGGCCGATGGCCACAAGGATCAGGACCGCACTGTATCCCAGAGCATTCCCGAGCCCGTCGATAAAAGACGGCCAAACCGGATTCGCCTTGGCATAGGCCTCGGCCCGTCCCATCACGATACAGTTGGTGATGATCAATCCGACGAAAACACTGAGCTGTTTGCTGATGTCATAGAGGTAGGCCTTCAACACCTGGTCGGCTACGATAACCAGTGAGGCAATAACGGAAAGATAGACAATAACGCGGATCTCATCCGGAATCCATTTGCGGATCGCGGAGATCGCCACATTGGACATGGTGACCACGAAGGTCAATGCCGCGCACATGACCAGCGCCGTATTCAACTGCACCGTCACCGCCAAAGCAGAACAGATCCCCAGGACCTGCAGCGTGATCGGGTTGTTGTCCCACATCGCGTCTTTGATCTGCTTGCGTTCTTTCTTCAAGGTTGCTGTCGCCATAATATGCTCCTCCTCGATTGAGGGTCAGTAGTCTATCTGCGGACTTTCGCAAGAAACGGTTCGTATTTGCGCACTTCGCGGGCGATCATTTCGGTAACCCCCTTGGAAGTCATGGTCGCCCCGCTGATCCCGTCGACATAATGCTTGGCTTTGTTCGGATCGCTGATCTGGTCGGCCACCTTTCCTTTAATGACGGCCACCGGCCACAATTCCTGGTCCTTCATGTCCCAGATTGATTTGCCTTTGAAATTGTTTTGGAACCAGTCTTTTTCGATCTCCGCGCCCAAACCCGGCGTCTCGCCGTGCTTGTAGTAGGTAATCCCGCGCACGGTCATCGCATTCGGTTCCAGGGCCAGGTAGCCGTACAGCGTCGACCACAACCCCTTGCCGATGATCGGAAACGCGTAGGAGATCACCTGCTGGCCTTCCTTGTAGACGTATAACGGATACAATGCCTCGCCTTCCTTGATATCGGCGGGCGTTTTTCCTTCCACGACATTTCCCTTGGGATCGATGACCTTTTCCTCAATGACCCTGCTGTACGTCTCCTCAATTTCCTTGGCCGATGTCTTTTTACCCAGCGGTTGCTTCAGGTTAACGGCCTTCAGGATATTCTTCTTAACATCCAGAGCGGCATTCTTTTCTTTTTGCGGACGCAGGCCTTCGGAGACGAGCGCGAGGAAGAAACTGCAGACCACACAGATAATCAATGCGAACCGGTAGGTCGCAAATGTACTAGGCTTGCTGGACACGGGCCAACCTCCTTTTCACATTCGCCTCGACAACAAAGTGGTCGATCAACGGAGCAAATACATTCATAAACAAAATCGCCAGCATCACGCCTTCCGGATACGCCGGATTGACCACACGGATAAGAACAACCAGCATACCGATCAACACCCCGTAAATCCACCGCCCCGTATTGGTCGCCGACGACGACACCGGATCCGTGGCCATAAAAATCGAACCGAAGGCAAATCCGCCCATAATTAAATGCCAGTGCGGCGGAAGATTCATGTAGGCCAGGGCCTCAGGGCCCTTGAACATATTCAGGACCAATCCCATCGCGACCACGCCGATCCAGCAACCGGCCACGATCCGCCAGCTGGCGACACGGGTCACCAGCAGAAATGCCAGCCCCAAAAGACACGCCACGGTAGAGGTTTCCCCGATCGATCCGGGGATGAATCCCATGGCCACATCTTGAAAGGTATACCCTGCGGCGGCAAGAGCGTCGACCGCGGACGATCCGCGGTCCGCTTGCGACAGGACGGCCAGCGGTGTGGCCTGGGAAAAACCGTCGACGGCGGCCCAGACCGCGTCCCCGGACATCTGCGCCGGATAGGCGAAGAAGGCAAACGCGCGCGCGGTGAGCGCCGGGTTCAGGACGTTATACCCGGTCCCGCCGAAAATTTCCTTGCCGATGACGACCCCGAAAGATATGGATACCGCCACGATCCACAACGGGATGCTCGGCGGCAGGGTCAGCGCGAACAGTATCCCGGTGACCAGGAACCCTTCGTTGACCTCGTGTTTGCGCACGACCGCGAACAAGACTTCCCACAGCCCGCCGACGGCATACGTGACAATGATGATCGGCAGGACCTTCCATAATCCGATGCCGACGGCCCCCAGGAGCGAAGGCTCCATGGCCTTGGCGGCCTGGACTTGGTGTCCGACATTGTAGATGCCCATCAAAATGCAAGGGATCAGGGCGATAACCACGAAAATCATCACCCGTTTGATATCGACCGAATCACGCACATGCGGCGCGGACTTGGTGGTCTTGCCCGGCGTCAGCAGAAAGGTGTCCATCGCGTCGAACAGCGGATAGAGCTTTTCCAGCGGTTTGCCCTTGGCAAAAAACTTTTCTTCGATCTTCTTGGATTGTTCCGCTAATAATTTATTCATGGCTATCCTTCTTTTTCAATCACGTCGAGTCCGCGGCGAATGATAGCGCCGACATTAACCTTTGAGGGGCAGGCAAACGAGCACAACGCAAAATCTTCGGCGTCGCATTCGAGAATCCCCAAGCGTTCGGCCTCATCAATGTCGCCCGCGATCACGGCCTTCAAAAGAAAATACGTCACGATGTCTAAAGTGGTGTACTTGTCGTAGGTATCGTTCAGGACGATGGCGCGGTGGCCGCCGTTCTCATCGGTATCCAGCGAGGCTTCCTGCTCGGGCAGGAAAGCCGATAGGTAGGTGTGCGACAGGGTATATTTCTTGGCGCCCGGCATCAACCATCCGAGCAGTTCCCGGTGTCCGCCTTCCGGGACCACGCTGATCTGCGTGTCATAGAATCCGATAAACCCGTCGGCCCCGATCTCGCGTCCGGCCAGCACACTTCCGGTAATACAGCGCTTCCCTTCAAATTGCGTGCCCGGCAGTAATTCCTTGATCGCCGCGCCCTGGACTGTCCTTGCGTAACCGGTCTTGGCGCAGCCTTCCCCGGTCAGTGCGACTACCACCTGTTGCGGATATGTGCCTTCCAGAAAAAACCGGCCGATGCGCGCAACCTCCTGGGCCTCGACATACCACACGATGTCGCCCTTGTTAATCGGATCAACCGCTTGGATAAGGGTGCTGACATTTCCGGCAGGATGAGGTCCTGAAAACGTATGGCATTCCACGCCTTTGGCGTTGGTGAGGATCTCCGGTTTGGCTCCGGATTTGGCACAAACATGAACTTTACCGGCGGTCAGACCGGTCAGAACATCCAGGCCGGCTTGAAAAAATTTCTCTTTGCCGTCGAGTATCTTGGCCATATCGGCGGCGAGGGGCTCGGTGTTGACGGCGTGAACGAAAATGCTCTTGGGTTCGTCCTTCGGAGAGGCGATCTTGGAAAACGGCCGTTGGCGAAAGGCGGGCCACAGACCGGCCTTCAACAGGGCCTGGATCGTCTCCGCTTTTTTGAGCTTGGCCAATTTGTCCGGTGCATGGGACGGAAAACTTTCAGCGGTATTTTTGCCGTCGTTTTCGATAACGACCGAAAGCAGGGCCCGCTTTAAGCCCCGGTTAATCGCCTTGACCTTGCCGCTGACCGGCGAGACCAAGCACAATCCGTCGATTTCCTTGTCGGTAATCACCGGGGTCCCCATTTTGACCGAATCGCCTTCCGCCACGGCGAGGCGCGGCTTCAGTCCGCGAAAATCGGGCGGTTGAATGGCGACGATCCGGGGCGAGAGAACATCGGATACCTCGTCGCCGGCTGCGCCTTTTAGCTTAATATCTTTGCCTTTTGTGAATGTGTATGAGCCCATGCTTACCGTCTTATGTTGTTATTGTGATTATTTTCACGTTTACGCGTAAGGAATCTCAGGGGTGATTGAAAGGAAATATTATCATCTCAGTCCCCATAAATCAACAATTATTATGTGGAAAACATCCTCTATAACTTACCCAGCCGCTCCACCACCAGGGCCGTGGCGCCGCCGCCGCCGTAGGCGATCGCGGCCACGCCCAGTGCGGCCTTTTCCTGCTCCAGCGCGGTCAACAGTGTTACCAGCGCGCGCATCCCGGCGGCCCCGAGGGGATGGCCGAAGGCCAGGTCACCGCCGTAGATATTGAGCTTCCCGGCCGGGATCCGGAGTTTCTTCTGCGTAAAAAGTGCCTGCGCCGCAAAAGATTCGGCTATTTCAAACAAATCGATGGCCGACGCGGTCAATCCTGCGGCCTTGACCGCCCGGCGTACTGCCTCCGGACAGGCTTCAAAGGCCTTGGCCGGATCCGTGGCCACCGTGGCATAGGCCCGCAACCGGGCCCGCGGGGTGAGGCCGTGGGCCTTGACCGCCGTCTTATGCGCCAGAATACAGGCCGCCGCCCCATCTGCCGGGGCCGAGGCGTTTCCGGCCGTCACGGTGCCGCCGCGGACAAAAGCCGGCCTGAGGGATTCGAAATTTTCAAGAGATATCCGGCTGCGCGGCCGGTCATCCGTGCGAAAGGCCTTTTTAGGAGCGGTCTTGACCGGTACGATTTCCCGAATAAATATCTTCTTCTCTTGTGCCCGGCAGGCCTTCAGATGGCTTTCCAAGGCAAAGAGATCCTGATCAACCCGGCCGATGTGATGCCGCCGGGCCATATCCTCGACTAATTCCCCCATATGTTTCTTGGTGATCGGGCACATCAGGCCGTCATTGATCAGACTGTCCTGAACGTCTCGGGGATTAAAGGATTCCTCGAAGTCTCCCTCGATAAAATACGGGTTGTGGGTCGCGCTCTCCGTCCCCCCGCAGATAACAATCTTGTCATCACCCGCCAGCAATGCCTGCGCTCCGGTGACCACGGCCTGCAATCCGGCTCCGCACACATTATTCAATGTCACCGCCGGAACCGTGACCGGAAGGCCCCCCGCCAAACAGGCCTGACGCGCGACATTCTGTCCCAGGCCGGCGGAGACCACATTGCCGATGAAGACCTCATCAATATCTTTGCGTTTCAGTTTGGTCCGGCGGATCAGATCGCGGATGACGTGGCCGGAGAGCTCGGGAGGGGTAAATTTCTTGAGATTCTTGAAGGGGCTGCTTATAGCGGTGCGTAGGGCTTCGACAATAAAGACATTATTCCTTAGCTGTTGTTTCATGGCCGTTGAATCCTTCGAGGATCGCGTCGACATCCACGTACTTCTTGACCAGTACTTCGGCTTCTTTAATTTTATCCTTATCGGTCTTTTGAATCTTGCAAATTAAATGCTCCACGCTCCCGGCGATCGTATAAGTATCCTCATTGGTGATCAGGACGGGGATCGAACTTTTTTTCAGCAGCTCCACGATCTTGGGGTTGGGCATCAGACCGCCGGTGAGAATGATCCCTGAAATCTGAAAACGGCGACCGTCATGGATAAGATGCGAGCTGACGGCCAGCAGGATATTGTCCACCCGGTCGCCGGAGGTGATGACCAGGGTGCCGTCCTGCAAATAATTAACCATGTTGTGCGGCTCCATCGCCGCCACAATAACATTCTTTACCCGCCGGGTGGTGCCGGTGGTTCCGCACAGGAGCTCCAGGTTGAGCCGTTCCTGGATTTGTCCGATAGTGGGTGCCATCATCAACGGGTCCATCGGGATGACGCCGAGCAGTTTCATTCCTTTGTTGGCGAGCCCCCGGGTAAGCGTGCTTTTGATTTGATCGTATTTTTCCGGCAAGACCTTGTTGACGATGACGCCGAGAACCTCGACTTCCCGCAAATCGAAGAGCGCCTTGTTGAGTACGATCTCATCGATACTCCGGCCCACGCCGCCGCCGCTGATAATGATGACTTTGGATTTCAACAAATTGGCGACATCGGCGTTGGAATGATCGATGACCGCCCCGACCCCGGCATGCCCTGTACCCTCGACGATGATCGCGTCCTTGCCCTTGGTGAGAGAATTGAACGCCTTGACGATCTTCTTGGTGTGATAATCTTTGTTCGGATTAAAAATATACTTCTTTGTATATCCGCGACCGATGGTGATCGGACTCATCTCCGACAAACGTCTTCCCAGTTTGAAGACCTCGCCGATCAGGTACGAGTCCTTGTCCACGCTGAGCGCGCCGACGTTGACGTACTGCTGTCCGATGGGTTTTAAGAAGGTGGTGCGGAGTTTGCGTGTGGTCAAGGCCTTGTAAAGACCGAGCGAAACCGTCGTTTTACCGGCGTTTTGGTGGATCGAGGAAATAAAAATGTTTTTAAGCGACTTTTTTTTCATGTCGGCGCGGGAATTTGGTTAGGGATATTATAGTACAGTTCGAGGAGGTTCAGCTGACTTTTTGCTGAAAAAAGGCGGGAATTTCATCCGGAAAGTCCACCACATGGACCCCGGCGTCTTGCAGGATGGCGCGTTTGGCCTCGGCGGTGCTGTCTCCGGAAGAGATGATCGCGCCGGCGTGACCCATCCGCTTCCCCTTGGGGGCGGTCCGGCCGGCAATAAAGCCGACCATCGGCTTACTGATCTCTTTTTTGATGTATTCGGCGGCGATTTGTTCATCCTGACCGCCGATTTCGCCAACCATAACGATACCCTGCGTGGCCTCATCCTTATTGAAGAGCTCCAGGACGTCAATAAAGCGCGTACCGATAATCGGGTCGCCGCCGATACCGACGCAGGTGGACTGGCCGATCCCCTCCCGGCTGAGGTTATAAACCACTTCGTAAGTCAGTGTCCCGCTGCGAGAGACGACCCCGATCGGACCAGGTTGGTGGATATGTCCGGGCATAATGCCGACCTTGCATTCACCGGGGGTGATCACTCCGGGACAGTTGGGACCGATCAGCCGGGACGACGAACCGCGCATGGCCGCGCGGACCTCGACCATATCCAGTAACGGCAGCCCCTCCGAAATGCAAATGATCAGTTCCATTTCCGCCTCGAGATCTTCGATAATAGCAGCCTTGGCAAATTTGGCGGGCACGTAGATGATCGCGCAGTTGGCGCCGGTGGCGTCTTTGGCCTCACGGACGGAATTAAACACGGGTCTGCCGTGGACTTCCTGGCCGCCCTTGCCCGGCGTCACGCCGCCGACCACGTTGGTTCCGTATTCGATCATCTGTCCGGCATGGAATGACCCGTCCCGGCCCGTGATGCCTTGTACGATGACTTTGGTATCTTTGTTGACGAGAATGCTCATAATTTAATTCGCCAGCGCGACGACCTTTTCCACGGCCTCGCGCATCGTTGAAAACGTCTCCACACCTTCCTTGGTCAGCATCTCCTTGGCTTCCGCTTCATTGGTCCCGGTCAAACGGATGACCAGAGGTACCGGCAGGTCCATCTGCCGGCGAGCCTCCAGGATTCCCGCCGCGATATCGTCGCAACGCGTGATACCGCCGAAAATATTGATGAGGATGGCCCGCACATCCGGGCTGCGCAGGATAATTTTCAGCGCGTTGAGGACTTTCTCCGGATTGGAACTTCCGCCGACGTCCAGAAAATTGGCGGGATTGCCGCCGCAAAGCTTAACGATGTCCATCGTCGCCATAGCCAGTCCGGCGCCGTTGACGATACAACCGACGTTACCGTCGAGTTTCACGAAACTCAAATTCTTTTCCTTGGCCTCTATCTCATCCGGCTCTTCATAATCCATATCGCGCAGGGCCGCCAGATCTTCATGCCGGTCGAGCGCGTTATCATCGAGATTGATCTTGGCGTCGGCCGCATAAATCGTCCCGCTGCCATCGATGACCAGGGGATTGATCTCGGCCAGTGAGCAGTCATTATCAAAAAATGTCTTCAATAGTCCGGCGAATACCGTTTGGCCTTGCTCCTGTAATTCCGGGGTATCGAAAACCGAGCGGATAAACGGCGCGAAGCGCTGCGCATCGATTTCGCGGTCGCCCTGCAAGTAGTACTTCTTGATGGCGTCCGGATTCGTCTTGGCCGTTTCCTCGATTTCCACCCCGCCCTCGGAGCTGGCGATCAGCACGATATCGTCATTGGCGGAATCGACGATCGCCGCCAGGTAAAATTCCTTGCGGATATCGATCGCGCGGACAACATAAATTTTTTTGACTTGATAGCCCTTAATGGAGAGTTGGGACAGTTGGGCGTACTTTTCGTGCAGTTCTTCTTCGGATTTCACGACCTTGATCCCGCCGGCCTTGCCGCGGCCGCCGACCAAAACCTGGGACTTCAGCACCACCGGATAGCCCAGCCCGGACGCCGCCTGTACGGCCTCGTCGACAGTCGTTGTTATCGTGCCTTCGACGATGGGGATTCCCGCCTTTTGAAATAATTGTGCCGCCTGATATTCGTGAATTTTCATCCGTCATTCCATGGTTTCGTGCTGAATGGAATTTTCATCATATCCTTTTTGAGGGAAAAATCAAGAATTTCCGTGGATTGTGCGCGGTCAGATAACTACCGCCGAACTGAGCCTGACCGTATGGGGTTTACCGGCCTCCAGCTCATATGCCCGCCCGCCGATATCGATCGGGATCTTGGTCATGGACTGCAGGACCAGACCGCGCAGCGGCTTGGCCGTCACCGTCAGCCCATCCTGTGAAATGTGGAGATGAAACCACATGTTTTTGAACCGGACACTGAATTTAATGCTGCGCCAGTGATCGGGAAGCCTAGGGTCCAGCGACAGGCGGTCCTCCGCCAGATTCAGTCCCGCAAACTGTTTCAAAAACAAATCGATCGAGCTGCCCATCACCCCGCTGTGAATCCCTTCCTGTGTTGTCCCGCCCTGGGTATCGTACATGTCGCTTTTTAGTGCGTCCAGAAAGGCCGACATCGAGATGTCATTATTCCCCAGCATGCCGGCCACATGCGCGTGGACCACCATGCTCAGCGTCGATCCGTGCGAACACCGGGCAAAATAGTACTCGAAATTCTTCTTAACCATGGCCCTGGTCAATTTGTAGCCCAGTTGCTGAAAGATCGTCTTGACTTCGTTGAAATTGAGTACAAAAAACAGCATCAGGGTGTCGGCCTGTTTGGAGACTTTGTAACTGTCCGGAGACAGGCCTTCGGCCTTGAGAACCCGGTCGATACGATGGATGTTGTCGTAGCGCGAACGGTAATCGTCCCAGTCCAGCTCCTTTAGGTCGATATACCCTTCGAATTGGTGAATAATTCCTTCTTTATCGAGGGGAATCATCATCTTACGGGTAATCTCGCGCCAGCGATTGATATCATCTTCCGTTATTTCCGCCTTGAGCAACAAGGCGCTGCGGTCTTCATCCTCCAGCAAATCGTCGAGAATCTTCAGGGCCTTTTCAATGACCCATACCGCCATGACATTGGTGTATGCGTTGTTCTTAACGCCGCCTTCATTGGCGCCCGGATATTTTTCGTGAAATTCATCCGGCCCCATAACGCCTTTGATTTCATAGCGGTTGATCGTATTGTTGAATTTGGAGATGCTTCCCCAAAAGTGGGCGATTTCGACGATCATTTCGGCGCCGTAGCGGTCGAGAAAATCGCGGTCGCCCGTTGTGAAATAATAATTCCAAACATTGTAGGCGATGGCGATCGAAACATGCCGCTGTAGCGAACTGTAATCCGGCCCCCATTGATTCGACATCGGATTGAGATGGATAATCTGCGTAACCTCTTCCCCGGTTGAAGCGGATTGCCACGGGTACATTGCGCCCTTGAATCCGTGCTGGCGGGCGTAATCCTTGGCCGTGTTGAGCCGGCGGTAGCGGTACATCAGCAGGGCCCGGGTGATCTCCGGGGCCCGCAGATTGTAAAACGGATAGGCATACAATTCATCCCAGAAAATGTGACCGCGATAGGCCTCACCATGCAGGCCCCGCACCGGCATGCCGGCGTCGATGTCTTCATTATACGTCGAGGCTGATTGCAACAAATGGAACGCGTGCAGGCGCAACGCCAACTGGACAAAGTCATCGCCTTCCACTTGTATATCGAACTTCGACCACAAGGCCCGCCACTTGGCCTGATGCGCCTTGAAAAGCGTTTCGAAATCCTCGATCGCCGCGACCTTTTCCTGGGCGATCACACAGTTATCGGTCACGCCGTGATCCCGCGAGGTGTAGACAGCCACCAATTTTTCCAATGTCACCCGCTGGTTTTGTTTCACACGCACGCGGCATTCATGCATAATCCGTTGCCGGCCGTGAGAAATCACCTTAAGTTCCGGTCGAATCAAATGATTTCCTTCATACATCAGTGTGCGCATCGCCTCGGTAATCTGAATCTTGGATTGGTTGGTTTGCATCTGCAGATACACACCATCTTTGCCGAACTTCCCGTGCGCGCACGGCTCGAGGTGATTCGATTTCAATTGTTTGTACCGGTCTACCCCCGCGTTGATGATATTCCCGTCGAGGCCGCTGCGGATGGTGATGTCTCCGTCATAATTCTGCGGCGTGATGCTGAAGCGTAAGGCGCCGCAATGCGGGTCGGCCATACTGACGATCTGATGATTTTCGACCAGCGTGATCCGGCCCTGGTCATCCTTCCACTTGATGCGTCGCGACAGGATCCCTTTTTGCATATTGAGTTCCTGCTTCCAGTTGAGGATCTTGACGGTCTGCCGGTTGAACCACGGCCCGTCATCGATACGGAAGTTAATCATCAGCCAATTCGGACAGTTGACAAAATCCTCGTTATAAATCGTCCGGTTGGCGATTTCCGTTCCCAGCGTATTGTACACCCCGGCGATGTATGTGCCCGGATAGTGTACCTTCGAGGCGTTCGCCCCGGGCAGCGCTCCGCGTGTACCGAAGTAACCGTTGCCCAACGTGCACAAGGCTTCACGCAAGCTTTCCTTCTCCGGATCAAAATTGCTGTAAATCAGCTTCCACGGGGTCATGTCGCTAAAAACTCCAATACTTTTTTAACCTCGGGGGTATCGCAAACCTGGTATTCGGCCAGCGACTCCTTGGTATCATCGGCCACCAAGATACCGAAACCCTTTCCCCTCAGCACGGCAAAGGCGTCTTCATCAGTGGTGTCGTCGCCGATATAGACCGCAATATGCTTGGCGGGATCAAAGTGCAGTTCGTCGAAAATCCACTCCACGGCCTTACCCTTGTCCCAGTCGATTTTCGGCCGCACCTCAAAGACCTTTTTGCCGGACGTACGGCGAAAGTCGGGATGCCGCGCTAAAGCATCCGTCACAGCTTCTTCGATTTTGGAAAAATCTGTATCCGCCACCAGCCGGTAATGTACTGATATCGTGTATTTGACATCCTCCACCAGGGCCCCTTTGACGCCGGCCAGACGATCGGACAGCTCGGTGTGAATCGTCTTGACTGATTCCCGGATTTGCGCCGCCTGCGGATTTTGGTGGACGTTTCCGTCGGGACCGACGATCTCAAACCCGTGACTGCCCGCGTAATAAATGCCGTCAACCTTGACCTTGGACCGGACATCATCCGTTGCCCGGCCGCTGACGATGGCCGTCATATGGGCGGCGGCGGAACGGATCACCATCTCGCGCATCTCGTCGCTGATAACCGCCAGATCCGGAGTATCCACGATCGGAGTCAGCGTTCCGTCATAATCCAAAAACAGAAAGAGTTCTTTATCCTTTAGGCGGGCGGTGATTTCTTCGAGACTGGAAAAAAAAGCGGGGATGGACTGTGACATAACGGCAAATACTTCGTTGGATTGTTTACTTCTGTTGGGCAAACCATTGTTTGACGGTGTCAGCGGTGACGCCTTCGAAATCCTCGATGACCACATGCGCACCGTTTTCCTGCAGCTCTTTGATGTTGTCTTCCCGGGCCACGCCGATGACCAACCGGAATTCGCCGTTGCGTCCGGCCTGGACTCCCGACACGGCGTCTTCTACGACCACGCTTTCGGCAGGGACACAGCCGAGGTTTTCGGCCGCCTTAACGAAAATGTCCCCCTCGGGTTTACCGCTCAGTCCCAACTCGTAGGAAACCACGCCGTCCACCCGAGTTTCAAAATACTGTTCCAGGCCCGCCTTCTGCAGGACCAGCTGGCAATTTTTACTTGAGGAAGCGACGCCGACCTTGATGCCGGCGGTCAACAAATCTTTGATGAGGGCCACGGTGCTCCCGTATTCTTCCACGCCTTTGGTGTTGAGGACCTCGACAAATTTGGTGTTCTTGCGGTTGCCGAGGCCGCATACGGTCTCGGCGTCCTCAGGATCGGCGGGATCGCCAAACGGCAGTTCGATGCCGCGGGATTCCAAAAAGCTGGCCACTCCCTTGTAACGGGGTTTGCCGTCAACATACTTCAAATAATCCGCGGTGGTAAACTCACGGAAAGGATCGCCCCCGCGTTCTTCATGGAGACGCAGGTATTCATCAAACATGGCCTTCCACGCGGCGGCATGAACTTTGGCGGTCTTGGTGATCACCCCGTCCAAATCAAATATGACGGCCTTTAACTCCATAGGCTGTGTATTATACGGTAAACGGTTGAATTTAGCAAGTTGCAGCCCGGTTGCGGGCTATTCGGGGGAGGCAAAATAGCCCGAGAGTGCCTGCATGGTCTTGAAACCCACTTTACCGTCCACGGTCAATCCATGGGCCCGCTGGAACTCCTTGACCGCCGCCTCCGTCTGGGGTCCGAATTTGCCGTCCACGCCGCCGACCGAAAACCCGGCGGCCTCCAAAAGCTGCTGCATCAGGGATATATTCAGCTGGCCGTCATAGATCAGTCCGGTATTCTGATGGCTGTTCAACACGGCCCATGTCTGTTCGTCAACAAAGCGGGAGGGTTCCAGGCCGTTATCCTGTTGAAACTTTTCGATCATTTCGCGGGTCCGCAGGCCCATCACCCCGTCGGGCTGGCCCGGATTGTAGCCGTACAGCTTCAGCAGGGTCTGGATCTCCACCACCTTCGGATTGCTTTGAAGTGGTGAGCTTTCTCCGATCAACGCCTTCTCTTGGGCCCCTTCCTTGTCCAGAAGCCGGTAGACGAAGTCGCACCCTCCCAGCCAGGGGATTATCGTTAACATTAATATCAGCAATAATTTGTATGATTTCATCGGAGAAACAGGCGGGCGTTTTCCGTCACCGGACGGAAATGGCGCCGTAAACGGGATGGGGACGCCGCTCCCGGACGCCCTGTCCATGAACGGCTAAATATATTGCCAGTTTGCTATAATTATGCTACTTTTAGACAATTACGAATTTTTACCCGTTTTGCTAATTTCATGAAAGACCGCACCTCATTATACATCGCCCTGATCATTAGCGGGCTGGCTTTCCTGCAGTTTGTGGTTCTGCCGACGATCCGGACCAGGACCTCAATGACGGTGATCAATTCCATCATGGCCGATTGGCAGTCAGCCAATCATATCACCCCGATGAATTACTGGATCAACCGGAATAAGTATCCCACTCTCCCCCGGTTGGTCACATACAAGATGCGCAATCGCCAAGTGCTTAAGAAGGACGATGAGCTGTCCGCCCGTTTTATCCTCACCCTGAATTTCGAGCCGAATCCGTCCGTACCGCAAAACAGTGACTGGCTGTTTGTCCTGAAGAAGTCAGGCGGAAATTGGAAGGTGGCGGACTTCCGCTTGTCCAAATTACATCCGTCCGACATCAAGCAACAGGCGGCCCGTTATGACGCCGCCGCGGACCGGGCAGCGTTGCAGCAAATGGAGAACGCCCGCACTGCCAATGCACCCGAACGTCAAGAGCAACAAAATCAACCAAAACAACAGGCGAGTGAAGTCAAACCGTTGCGTCCCATCCCCATGAAGCCGGTCGAGACGCCCCCCCAAGACCAAACAAAAAGGCCGGGATATCGAGCTATCCCGGCCTATGTCGATTAAAGCAAATCTTTAAATTACCACAAATATTCTTTCAACACCCCGTCGACGCGATTAGCTTTGTGCCACGTGGTGCGAATCCCCGAACGGGCTTCGTGTTCCATCGTTTGACAACCTTGCAGCATAAGTGACGTTGCCAACAGAGTAATTAACAGTGCAAATCTCGCCATTACTTCCTCCTTGTCCGGTTAAGCGCTGATGGTGCTAAGCCGCTTCGCTGTGCGCTCCTTACCCAGGATCGCCATAATTTCAAACAGGCTCGGGCCCACATCCTTGGCCGTCAAGGCCACGCGTGCGGGCAGGACTAGTTGGGACGCCTTGAACCCGCGGGCCTCGGCAATTCCCTTGAAGATTTTCTCGGCCTCCAGGGCGGAAAAATCCCCGGCGGCTTCGACCTTGCGGGCCATCTCGTGTAACACTTCAACGGCCTCCGGAGTTATGTGTTTATGCTTCATTTCCCCGGAAATCTCGATATCCCGGAGAAACGCATAATCGACCCATTCGGCAAAAATGTTGAGAGTGGTCAATCGACCCTTGTACAATTGTACAATATTTGCCATTTCCTGACCACTCAATTCCGAAGCGTCCAGACCGTGCTCCTCCAGGACCGGCTGCAGCATTTCCACCAATTGAGGAGTCTCTAACTCTTTTAAATACAAGTTGTTAAGCCACTGCAGCTTCTCCAGTGAAAAGACCGCCCCCGCCTTGTTGATCTTCTTGAGGGAAAACTTCTTAATGGCCGCCTCCGGCGAGATCTTCTCCTGGTTATTCCCGGGCGACCACCCCAGCAGCATCAAATAATTGACGAGGGCTTCGGCGACATATCCCTGCTTCTGATAATCGCTCACGGCGACCGCTCCGTAACGCTTGGAAAGCCGCGACCCGTCTTCCCCCATGATCAACGGAAGATGCGCATATTTGGGCACCTTCCAGTCCAGCGCGCGGTAAATCATGATTTGCTTGGGAGTATTTGAAATGTGGTCCTCGCCGCGCACGACATGGCTGATTTCCATCAGGGCATCGTCCACCACGCAGCAAAAACTGTATGCCGGAGACCCGTCCGATTTCATCAGGACCTGGTCTTTCAGCTCGGAACTGTCAAAGGTGATTTCCCCGCGGATCAAATCGAAAATCTTGATTTCCTGGTCCGGGATCATCTTCAGGATGATCGCCTCGCCTTCCTTGTACGCCTTGCCTTCGTCCAAAAGCCGCTGCGCATGCTCACGATAAATGTCGAAACGCCGGCTTTGATAATAAAGCTCGTCCCATTCGAATCCGAGCCATTTCAGACTGCGTAATATTTCCTCTTCATATTCTTTCTTGGAGCGCTGCTGGTCGGTGTCTTCGATGCGCAGGACAAACTTGCCGTCTTGGGCGCGGGCATACATCCAATTGAACAAAGCGGTTCGAGCTCCGCCGATATGGAGATATCCGGTAGGGGAAGGGGCAAACCTGACTTTGATCATGATGATCCTTCGAATTCAGCGGGGAGAGTTTTGGAAAACTTAGGTGTAGGGGACTTCGCGGTCATGGCGGACAAGACGGCTGACCACGTCTTCAATGCGTTTTTTGTCATCATCCGGAAGCGATTCGAATTCGACCCCCACGTCGTAAAACAACGGTTTCTTTTTGGCGTCGCTTTTGCGTTGAACATTCCAGACGATCTTGCCATTGCATTTGATGTGGTCACCCATATCCAGCAGGTCCAATTCGATCTCGACCTGGGTGAACATCTTGATATTCTTTTTGAGGATCACGCAGACACCGCCGATGCCGATATTCTCAGTGTGGCTGAGAATGACCTCTTTGTCGTCACCTTCGCCGTTTTTGATAATAACAAGACATGGATACTTGACTCGAGGAAATTTTCTTCGATCTAATCCATCCCAGTTACCCATAAATCCCCCTTTATGTATCTGCGTTGCTTCGCGTGGTACCTTTGCCTAGATTATAATATAAGCATGGGTGGGCCACAAGTTAAATTGCGATTTCATCCCGTCCATCGGGCGCCTGATAAGCGTATTGAAGCCGTTCGATGCTTCGGGCCCGGCCGGTCTCCTCATCGACATCGACGATGATGCCGCACAGCTTTGTCCGCTGCTGGGCGACCTGAAAACGCGACGGACGGCTGGTCAAAAAGCGCTGAATGATCGGCTCTTTCTCCTGACCGATCACCGAATCGTAGGGGCCGCTCATTCCCAAATCCGTGATATAAGCGGTGCCTCCGTCCAGGATGGCTTCATCGGCCGTCTGGATATGCGTGTGCGTGCCAAAGACGATGGAAACGAGGCCGTCCAAAAAATGTCCTATGGCCACCTTTTCGCTGGTGGTCTCGGCATGCATGTCGACGATAACGACCGGGGTTTGCCGCCTTAATTCGTCGGCCAGCGCCCGTCCTGTCTTGAACGGACATTCGACCAAATACCGCATGAAGGTCCGTCCCAACAGGTTGATTACGCCGACCTTAATTCCACCGGCGGACTCGCGGAGACAAGCCCCCGATCCGGGAGCTCCCTCCGGAAAATTTGCCGGACGGACGATTTGCGGCGATTCGTCCAGAAATGGCTCCAGATCCTTCTGGTCCCAGACATGATCCCCGAGGGTCAGGACATCGCACCCCAAATTCAGAAACTGCTGCGCGATTTTGGTGGTGATTCCGGCCCCGCCGGCGGCGTTTTCAGCGTTGACCACCACAAAGTCGATGACATGCTGCTGTTTGATCTCATTCAAAGAATGCGTGAGCGCCTCACGGCCAGGTCGTCCGACCACATCCCCCAGGCACAAAATCTTCATGGCAGGGACCTCCGCCGCGACCGGGTCTTACTTGGCAAACTCGACCGCCCGTGTCTCGCGCAGGACAATCACCTTGATCTGTCCCGGGTATTCCATTTCCTCTTCGATCTTCTTGCGCAGATCACGCGCGAGGACAATCGCCTCGTCATCGTTGATCTTATCGGGATCGACCATCAGACGGACTTCCCGGCCGGCCTGCAGGGCATACGCCTTGCTGACCCCTTTAAAAGAATTGGAGATCTTTTCGAGGTTTTCCAACCGCTTGACGTACGTTTCCAGGGTCTCGGCCCGCGCTCCCGGGCGGGAGGCGCTGATGGCATCGGCCGCGCAGACCAGCGATCCGTATATGGTGTGGCACTCGACCTCATCATGATGCGATTCAACGGCGTTGGCCACCTCTTCGCGCTCCCCGTACTTGCGCGCGAGATTGCCGCCGATGATCGCGTGCGTGCCCTCTTCCACATCCTGTCCGACGACCTTGCCGATATCGTGCAACAATCCGGCCCGCATGGCCAGCTTGGCGTCCAGACCCAACTGGGAAGCCATCGATCCCATTAGCATCGCCACCTCTTTGGTGTGCTGCAGACCGTTTTGACCGTAACTGGTCCGGAATTTGAGCTTTCCCACCAGCTTGAGCAATTCCGGGTGCATGCCGTGAACACCGAGGTCGAAAGCGGTCTTCTCACCTTCTTCCTTGATGATATTTTCCATCTCTTTCTTCGCCTTCTCGACTACTTCTTCGATGCGGCCCGGATGGATGCGCCCGTCGGCAATGAGATTTTCGAGCGCGATTCGTGCGATTTCGCGGCGGTACATATCAAAACCCGAAATGGTGACCGCTTCGGGGGTATCGTCAATGATGATATCGACGCCGGCAGCCGCCTCCAAGGCGCGGATGTTCCGGCCCTCGCGGCCGATGATTCGTCCCTTCATCTCGTCGCTCGGCAGCAGGACCACCGTGACCGTGGACGCGGCGGTGTGTTCGGAACTGCAGCGTTGAATGGCTGTGCTGAGAATTTCACGGGCTTTTTTGTCCACGTTATCCTTGATCTGTTCTTCCATAGAGCGGATCCGTTGGGCTTTTTCTCCGAGGATTTCTTCGTCGATACGCGAAAGCAGGAGCTTCTTGGCCTCCTCTTCGGTCATTGAGGATATTTTTTGCAGCCGCTGTTTCTCCTGCTCGATCAGCCCGTCCAGTTCGCTCACCTTTGCGGACACCCGGTCTTCATCCGTTTTCAGCTTCCCGGCCCGGTCTTCGATATCCTTTTCCTTGCGTTCTAACAAATCCACGCGCTTATCGAGATTCTCTTCTTTTTGCAGGAGCCGTTTTTCCAGCGCCGTGGCTTCATCCCGGCGTTCGCGCGTCTCGTCTTCAAACTCCTGGCGCAACTTGATCATCATGTCCTTACCATGGAGTTCGATTTCTTTTTTGCGGTTATCGGATTCCCGTTTGGCCTGATCTACAATATCTTTGGCCATGGCCTGCGCGTCGCGCAGCTTTTTGTTGGAGAAATACCAACGCAGCAGGTAACCGGCCAAAACAGAGATAATCACAATGACGGACAAGGTGACACTCTGTGATAAAATGTTGGCTTCTTCTGACATACACACTCCTCTCGCTATATGAAAGCGGTACGAGATCCGCCGTCAGGCTTTGGCGCAGGCAGGGTTAATGGCTAAGGACGCAGTCCAGAGAAACATCGTGCGGGTCTAGGCGGGGAATTTTATCTACGATCTGAAAGTCGAAGGCGAGACCTATCGTCTTGGTCGTCGACGGTAAATTACCTAAAAAACGGTCATAGTATCCGGCACCCCATCCGATGCGATGGTTGTCTTGATCGAACACAATGCCCGGCACGATGACCATATCGATTTGATACATTTCATTATGCGGTAATTTCCTCGGCTGCTTGATCCCGTAGGGACCGGCAACGACATCTCTTTCAAAATCTTCAATAATTCTAGGTGATAAATGATAACCTTCCGTTTCGGTGATCGGAAGCCCGATCGTTTTCCCCAACTGCAGGGCCTCGGTTATCATGTTATGCGTAACGACTTCCCCGTCAAACGAAGCATAAAACATTATGCTGGATGCTTCCCGGAAATCATCCCTGTCAAAAAGCCTGTCTTTGATCAACAGGCTTTTAGCGATCCGCTCTTTCCCATCCTGGTTTCGCAAAAGCCGTAAGACTTTTTCTCGTAGTTCCTTTTTGGTGCTCAACGGATTTGGATGTGTTTCCCTAATATATGTTAACTGTTGATATGATGGAGTATGATAGCACTATTTATTTGAATATACAAACCAAAAAAGCGCCCCCCGGGCCGCCGAAGTGCGGATGGCCGCCGATTTATGGATTCTTATAAAATTATGCCGGATAGGTAATTAGAAGATTTTGGGAAGGAAATGACAATCCCCGCTTATGCCGTCGAAAGATTTTAATGGTGACCCAAATCACCAGGTGGGTACCCTCCCCAGAAGGCCCACGGGCCAGCTGAACTCAGGCATCCCGATTGAATAGTTAGGTTACTTTATATATCTTCCTAACGAACACAGCAGGGATTATCAATAACAGATTATATCATAATGAGCGCGGATAGCGACAACTATCGGATGGTCGCTGAAAAAAAGTCGGTTATTTTGCCCAGCAGCGTCTGATGGACGGCGTTGACTTCATCCTCGGTCAAAGTCCGGTCGGTCGACTGATAAAGCAGGGAAAAAACCAAACCGCGCTGGCCGGCCGGGATTTTGTCGCCGAGATATTCCTCGCTGAACGAGACATGACGCAAAAGGTCCCCGCCTTCACGACGGATCATGTCAGCGATATCCTGATACGGGACTTCCTGCGGCACCGCCAGACTGACGTCGCGCGTGACACCCGGAAACTGTGAAAGCGCGCTGAACCGCCGGCGCGCCGACTTGACGAAGTCCTTGTAAGGAATCTCAACTTCCGCGTAATAGACGGCCGTGTTCTTGATCCCGAAATTCTGCAGGATATCCGGATGGATCGATCCGAAACTTCCCAAGGATCGCCCGTTGACGGCGACCGTCACTCCGGATTTTGCCTGATATATGTTCGCGTCGACCAGGGCATACCGTAATTCCGTCAGTCCGCAGCGTTCCAAAGTTTGGGCGAGAGCGCCTTTCAAATCATAAACATCGACGGGTCGCTTCTTCAACTCCCGCCAATCCTGCCGCGCGAGCCCGCACATCACCACGCTCAGAACCTCTTTTTCCTGACCGCGCACGTCGTAAATTTTGCTGAGCTCAAACAGACTCAGATCACGTTGTCCGCGGTTAATGTTGGTGCGGACGATGGGCAACAGGCTCGGCAACGTCGACGGTTGCAAGACCTCCTGGTCCAGTGATAGCGGATTGATGATCGCGGCCACGTCTTTGGAGTTCAGCCGGGCCCGCTCCAGATCTTCGCGATTGATCAGAGAAAAGCTGACCATTTCGTCGAATCCCTGGGCCAGCATCAGCTCGCGTATCCGGTTGCGCAGAGCGCGCTGCGTGTTGGAGGGAATGGAATTTTCGCCGATCACCGGCATCGCCTCGGGAATATTATCGTAACCGATAACCCGCGCCACTTCCTCGACTAAATCCACCGGGTCCTTGATATCCCGGCGCGCCGAGGGCGGGCAGACTTTTATACCCCGCGCGGATTCTTCGACAGTAAAATTTAATTTTTTAAAAATTTTTTTGATCCGGGCCGGTGCTACGTCCATCCCGATCGCGCTGCCGACCTGCTCGTGCGTGACCGTAACGGCCTTCGCTTTCTTAACCGCAGTCGATCCAGCCTTGCCGTGTCCGGCGGCCTTTCCGCCGGCGGACTCCAGAATCAGCTGCAACGCCCGATCGGAGGTTCGCGCCACGCCGGCCGGGTCGATGCCGCGCTCAAAACGGTAGGACGAATCGCTGCTCAATCCGAGTTTTCGCGCCGCCCGGCGGATCAATATCGGATCGAAGTGAGCGCTCTCCAACAAAACGTTTTTCGTCTGCGGACCGACTTCGGTATTCTTACCGCCCATAATCCCGGCAATGGCCACCGGACGGACGGCGTCGGCAATCACCAGCACCGACGGATCCAATTCCCGCTCGACACCGTCAAGCGTTAAAATCTTCTCCCCCTTACGGGCGCGGCGGACTTCAATGCGCCCGCCTTCGAGTTTGTCGAAATCAAAGACATGCAGCGGCTGACCGTATTCCATCAGGCAAAAGTTGGTGATGTCCACCAAATTACTGATCGGCCGGATCCCGACGGCCTTCAATCTGGATCCCATAAACTCCGGAGCCGCGCCCACGGTGACGCCTTCGATGAGAGTGCCCAAATACAGAGAACAATCTTCGGTATCCGCGATGCTGATGGAAACTTTCCGCGCTGGGATTTTGGGCACCGATATCTTGGGCTCCTTCAGCGGTTTGTCAAAGATCGCCGACACCTCGCGGGCCAATCCGATGGTGCTCAAACAGTCCGCCCGGTTGGGCGTGATTTCCAATTCAAACACCGTGTCCCCGTCGACGTTCTCGACGCCCTCTATTTCCATGCCGGCCATCGTTAATTTGTGCGCCAGCAGTTCATTATCCGCACCGTGCGCCACATAATCGCGTAACCAATTTAAACTCAGCTTCATCGCTTAAAATTGCTCCAGGAAACGTAGATCGTTTTCATAAAACAACCGGATATCCGGAATACCGTATTTCAGCATGGTCATCCGTTCCACCCCCAAGCCGAAAGCCAACCCGGTGTACTTTCCCTTCGGGTATCCCGCGTATTCAAACACCTTCGGATGCACCATGCCGCACCCCATGATTTCCAGCCACTCCTTTTTTCCCCCCTTCCAGGAGATATCGACTTCTGCCGACGGTTCGGTAAAGGGAAAGAAATGCGGCCGGAAACGCATTTTGATATCCGGCCCGAACAGCTTTTTGCAAAACGCATGCAGCAAGCCTTTCAAATGCGAAAACTTGACGTCCTTGTCGACGAGCAAACCTTCGATCTGATGAAACATGAATGAGTGGCTGGCATCCACGGCATCCGGCCGGTAGACCTTGCCGGGAATAACGACCGCCAGCGGAGGCGTGTGCTCCTGCATGATGCGGATCTGTCCCGGGGAGGTATGACTGCGCAGCAGGAGATTGGCGTCCTTACTGGTGCGGTCTTTCACATTCGTATAAAAGGTGTCAAACCCGTCGCGGGAAGGGTGGTCTTCAGGAATGTTCAGCGCGGTGAAATTATTGAATTCGGTTTCGACTTCGGGGCCTTCCTGAATGGAAAAACCCAGGCCTTCGAAGATATCACAAATTTCTTCGATCGTTTGCGTAAGCAAATGTTTGTGTCCGACGCGAGGAGCGACGCCCGGCAAGGTCGGATCCAACTGGCGCTGGGCCTTGCCCGGCTGTGAACCTATCCCCTGCTTACGCTCCTCGACCAGCGCCGTTGCCATTTTCTTCAGGTCGTTGGCTTCCTTACCGATGATCGGTTTTTGATCCTTGGGCGCGTCTGCCAGCGAGGCGTATATTTCCTGAATCAATCCCTTGCGACCGAGATATTTGATGCGGAAATCTTCCAGCTCGCGCGGGCTGGCCACGGCGGCGGCGTCTTCACGAAGCGTCTGTTTTATTTGTTGGAAATCCCAGCTCATATTGCTTATCCAAAAATTGTGGCGCCATTATAGCATTAATATTTTTGCCCGGAAACGCTATTTTTTCCAGGTGGTCGGCATAAACAGGATCAGAATGGAGTACAGCTCCAGACGTCCGGCGAGCATCAGGAACGTCAGGATCCATTTCCCCGGATTGCTCATCCACGCGTAATTTTCCGTTGGCCCGATCTTCGCCAATCCCGGTCCGATATTGCTCAACGCGGACACCGATGCCGTAAACGAGGTAACCAAATCGCATTCTTCGGTTATGGTCAACAACATGGCCCCCGACAGGAACAACAGCGTAAATATCGTAAAATAGGACAATACGCCGGCGACCACACTGTCGCTTAAGGACTTGTTGTTGAACCGGATCGACATAACCGCGTTCGGAATCACGGTCTGATGGATCGAGCGCAGAGCGATCTTGACGGACAACACAAAACGCACGATCTTGATCCCTCCGCCCGTGGACCCGCCGCAACCGCCGACGAACATCAACATCACCAGGATGAACTGTAATCCGGTCGGCCACAAATTGAAATCGGCCGTCCCGAATCCCGTTGTTGTAATGATAGCCACGACCTGGAAGGCCGCGTCGCGGACCGGTGCGTCGGACAGCTCCATCATCCCCAGGACAAGCGCAAAAACAGTAATCAAAAAGACGATCAGCCCTGTATATATACGCAGCTCCTCGTTCTTAAAGACCGACTCGAATTTACCGCGGATCATCTGAAAATGGAGGATGAAGTTGACGCCCGCCAGGTACATAAAAATGATCACCACCCACTGAAGATAGGCGTTGTAATGTCCGAGGCTGGCGTTCTTGGTCGAAAATCCTCCGGTGGCTATTGTCCCAAAGGTGTGGCATAACGCGTCGAACAAGTCCATCCCGCCGGCCATCATCAACAACGTCTGCAGAATCGTAAAACCGAAGTAGATCGTCCACAGCTTCTTGGCCGTCTCACGGATACGCGGGTCGATTCGTTCCACATCGAGACCGGGTGCCTCGGCTTTATAGAGTTGAAACGTATTGGCACCCAACGCCGGCAACAGCGCGATGTACAGGACGATGATCCCCATGCCGCCCAACCAATGCGTCAGGCTGCGCCAAAACAGAATCCCCCGCGGTAAGGCCTCGATATCGGTAAAGATCGTCGCCCCGGTGGTGGTGAACCCGCTGGCCACTTCAAAGAACGCATCGGTAAAGGTCGCGACCACCCCGCTGAAGTATAAAGGTAACGCTCCCAGGGCGGAGAGCAGGACCCACGACAATCCGACAATCGCCAGACCGTCCTTGGCCGTAATTTTGTCGAAATCCGCCTTGCACAATCGTACGCGAGCCAAAATCACGCCGGAAGTGAACAATCCGAAGACGATCGTTCCGGCAAACGCGCGAACCTCACGGCTGTGAGCGTTGTCCAAAACCGCCCACAGCAGAGGAAACAGCATCAAAACACAAACAACCAGAACAATCCGGGCAACTATGTTGGTAACAAATCTCTTATGCATGACTATCGCCGGTGATCAAATGTCACTTGCCGGTAAACAGCGCCTGTACCTTTTTGATCGCCGTGTCCTGACAAAACACAATGACCTTGTCGCCTTCGTTAATTTTGGTGTCCCCCTTGGCCAGCGCGACATTGCCGCCTTGCAGGACCGCTCCGACGATCGAGTTTTTGGGCAGCTTGATGTCCTTCAGTGCGTCACGGGTGATCGGTGATCCTTTTTCCGGGACGAGTTCAATCGCCTCAGAGTCGCATTCCAACAACTTGGTCACCGCTGAGATACTTCGTCCCCGGGCCATCTGCAAAATCTGTTCGACCGCAAGGTAGTGGGGATTGATGATGGCATCGATGGCCAACGCATCAATAATCGACATATATTCCGGCTGCTGAGTGGTGATGATCGTGGTCTTCGCGCCCATTTTCTTGGCCAGAACGGAACTGATGAGGTTCGAGTGATCGTTTTTGGAAGTGGCAATAAACACGTCGGTCGCCTCGATGCCGCATTCATTGAGTATCTCGGCATCGGACGCGGATCCGTTGATGACGGTCACCTGTTCCAAGGCATCGGAAACATCCCGGGCTACCGCCGGATCCTCTTCAATGATGGTCGTGTTTTTAATCTTTTGAGAAAGGGTTTGGGCGAGATGTTTTCCGGTAATCGTTGCGCCGTAAATGATCACCTTCTTCGGCGGCGTCAGCTCCGGATTAACGAAGTTTACGAACTCGGCCAGGGAATGCCGGGGCAGCAGGACATAAATATGGTCCCCCTTCTGGACCACGGCGTCGCCTTTGGGAAATATGACTTCCTGGTTACGGACAATGGAGATGATAAGAAACGGCCAGGGGAAATCTTCGTCGGCGAGTTCCACCAGGCGTGAACCGCATAGCGGGGAGGTTTCCGGAACGTCGAACCCGCGCAGCAGGATCTGCCCGGAAGCGAAATCACCGACCTCACTGGCGCCGGGGGTCTCAATGGTCTTGACAATCGCCTCGGCGGCGACCAGTTCCGGATTGATCAACTCATTGACGCTGAAAAGATCCAAGCCGAACTCGCGTACGATATCGCGCAACGCAGTATTGCGCACGCGGGCGATCTTCCGTTTTACGCCGTAAGCCGCCGCCAGGCTGCACACCACCAGGTTGACCTCATCGGTAGTCGTGACTGCCAGCACCAGGTCCGCGGAACGGATATTGGCCTTCTGCAGGGCCTCCGGGTCGGAACCGCTGCCGACGATTACCTTAACATCAAGTTTGTCCGCAACTTTGGTGGCGACACTCTTCTGCGGTTCAATCAGATAAACTTCGTTATTTTCTTCCGAAAGCGTCTTGGCCAAATTCCGACCGATGCGCCCGGCACCGACGATAATGATGTTCATATTTCACTCCCGGACCGACTGTCGCAACAGCGGCCGGCCCCGCGCGGATTCCCGACCGGGGCCATAAATGAATTGGGCCCTTGAGAAAGGGCCCAATGAATTCACATAGATGGTGTCGCGCTTATTTGGCTGCCGGTGCGGGGGCGGCCGCTTGCGGTTTGGCTCCCTGGGCAATATTGACCAACTCCTTGAATACGTCCGGAGCCGTCACCGCCAATTCCGCCATGACCTTGCGGTTCAGTTCGATGTTGGCGTCTTTCAATCCCTTTATGAAGCGGCTGTACTTGATACCCGCTTCGTGGCAGGCGGCATTGATGCGAATGATCCACAGCGCGCGGAACTCACGCTTCTTGGCCTTGCGGTCACGGTATTGATAAATCAATCCCTTGATGACCGAACGCTTGGCCTGTATATAGTTCCGGCTGCGCTGACCGAACTGCCCCTTCGCTTTTTTCAGGACTCTCTTTTTCCGACGATGCGACGCGACCGATGTCTTGATCCTAACCATAAGGCAACAGCCTCCTTATCTTTTTTGCGTCCGCGTCCGAGACGTAAGAACTTTGACGCAATTTACGTTTTGCTTTCCGGCTCATTTTCCCGAGAATGTGTCCGCGGCGTGCGCTGCGTTTTTTAAGTTTGCCGGATTTGGTCACCTTAAACCGCTTGGCCGCAGATTTGTTTGTCTTCAGTTTCGGCATCTCAACTCGTTCCTTTCTCAGCTTTGTCTCAAACGAACAAATCCGCTGAATTTACTTCGTTGCGTTTACTTCTTTTCTGAAATCGGATTGAACATCACCGACATGACCCGACCTTCCATGGAAGGCGGTCGTTCGGGGGTTCCGAATTCTTTAATATCTTCAATGAGGCGGTCCAGTATTTCGCGTCCCAACTCTTTGTGCATCATTTCGCGTCCGCGGAAAAACATATTCGCCTTCACTTTATCTTTTTTCTTTAGAAAGCCGACGGCCTGGCGAAGCTTCATCTGATAATCCGCGTCACCGATATGGGGCTTCAGCCGGATTTGTTTCAAATGCGTGACGTGCTGCTTTTTCTTAATCCGCCGCTCTTTCTTCTCCTGATCATACTTGAACTTGCTGTAATCCATAATACGGCAAACCGGCGGATTTGCCGTGGGCGCTATTTCCACCAAATCCAGATCGTGCTCTTGGGCCAGATCCAATGCCCGGCTCAGAACAACCACACCGAGCTGTTCCGAATCCGGTCCGATAACCCTCACTTCCGTTGCCTTTATCCGCTCGTTGACCCTCGTGAACTTTCTGATAGTACCACCTCCGTAATTAGCGTTTGTCCTTCACTTCCTGCAGGAATCTTTCCAGCAGTTGATCCTGGGACATGGCGCCGATGTCTCCTTCGCCGTACTTGCGCAACGCTACTTTTTTCTCAGACACCTCTTTGTCGCCCACAATCAATAAGTAAGGAATTTTCTTAACCGTTCCCTCGCGGATCCTTTTGTTCAAACTCTCGTTGCGTTGGTCGATCTGAACTCTGAAGCCCTGATCTTTTAAATCCTTTTTTAGCTGGGATGCGAACGGCACATGATCATCCTTGATAGGGATGATCTGCAGTTGCACCGGCGCCAGCCACATCGGAAACGCTCCGGCGTAATGTTCGATCAACGTTCCCATAAAGCGTTCCACACTACCCAAAATCGCGCGGTGAATCATAATCGGCCGGACCAGCTCTCCTGCTTCGTTGGTATAAGTCAGATCGAACCGTTCCGGCAACGAAAAATCGCATTGAATCGTGGCGCACTGCCATTCCCGATTCAACGCATCGCGCAACTTGAAGTCGATCTTCGGTCCGTAAAAAGCGCCGTCGCCTTCGTTGATCTTGAACGCGATCTCTTTTTCCACCAGGGACTGTTTCAACGTTTCGGTGGCGTGATCCCAATTTTTCTGCTCCCCGATAAACTTCTCGGGCTGGGTACTGAGTTCGACCTCGATATCTTTGAACCCAAAATCGTGGGAGATGCTGTAGACAAAATCGATAACGCTTTTGATCTCATCCTTAAGCTGTTCTTCGCGGCAATAAATATGCGCGTCGTCCTGGGTGAATCCCCTGACCCGCAACAACCCGTGGAGCACGCCCGCCTTTTCCTGACGGTACACCGTGCCCAGCTCGAAAAAACGGATCGGCAGTTCCCGGTAAGAACGCCGCTTCGAATTGTACAGCAAATTATGCCCGGGGCAGTTCATCGGTTTCACCGCGTATTCCTCGTCATCAATATCGAGGTAGTACATGTTTTCGCGGTAATGTCCCGAGTGGCCGCTTTGATCCCAGAGCTTGCCGCGCAACAAATGCGGCGTCATAACCAGATCATATCCGCGTTTGATGTTTTCTTCGCGAACATAGGTTTCGATAATATTGCGCAATGTCGCGCCAGCCGGAGGATAAAAGATCAGTCCGGCTCCCGCCGATTCCTGATAAATGTTGTACAAATCCAGCTGCGGTCCGAGCTTACGATGATCACGTTTGGCGGCCTCTTCGAGCATTTTCAAATACTCTTCGAGTTCCTCCTGGGAAAAAAACGCCGTCCCGTAAATGCGCTGCAACTGAGGCTTTGTCTCGTCCCCGCGCCAATACGCCCCGGCTACGGAAAGAAGTTTGAAGGCCTTGATGTTTCCCGCGTTATCGATATGGGGACCTTTACATAGGTCCAGCCATTCGTCTCCGGTATGGAATATGGAGACTTCCTCATCCGGTAAGTTTTCAATGAGCTCGACTTTATAAGACTCGCCTTTTCCGCGAAAAAAATCGGCCGCCTCTTCCTTCTTCATGAAGGTCTGGCGAAACTCGGGTTTGCGCTGGATGATGTTCTTCATCCGTTTTTCGATCTTGCGCAAATCCTGATCGGAGAAAGGCTCCGGCTTATCGAAGTCGTAATAAAAACCGTTGTCGATCGCCGGCCCGATGGTGACCTTTGTTTCGGGCCAGAGCTCCTGGACGGCCTGAGCCATCACATGCGAACAACTATGTCTAAGCTTGTCTAAATCAGTTTTGTATTCCATTACCCGGTGGTTGGATCGATTCGAGGGCTGCGCGCTCTTCGTCGGTCAGATCCGCTTCAAACTTGACCCATTCTTCCATCATCGTCTTTTCGATTTCCTGCTGATTTTCCATAAGGCGTTTTTGCGCGATTTCCATGCCCTGCCGGAACAGTTCAGGCAGCTTATCGATCATTTTTTGGCCCAAGTCGCTCGAATAAAATTCGACGAGTTTGGCGATTTCTTCTTCAGTAAACGTTGTCGTGTAGACCGCGATCACTTCGTTCTTCATGCTGTCCCAGTTTGTGGCACTGGAGACCAGATCAAACTGTTTGTCGAAAACCTTCTGCATTTTCGCCGCCAGATCCTTGGGAAGATTTTGAGAATCCACCATCCGCTGCGTTTGCATGCGCATACGCTGATTCGTCACTTCCAGCTGCTGATCGACTTTGAGCAGCGATAACAATTTTTCGGCCTGGGCGTTCTTTGTCGCCTCATCCGCCTGAACCAACGTCGTCCCCGCCAAAAAAGTCAGGGTTAAAACCAGGGCCTTGAATTTCATACGGCACCTCCGAATAAATGGTGGACCCGAGAGGACTCGAACCTCTGACCTTTACCATGTCAAGGTAACACTCTAACCAGCTGAGCTACGGGT
>JAGQKV010000005.1:133015-210728 GCA_020429915.1 Candidatus Omnitrophota bacterium
CGCGAAAATCATGGGCAAGGTGGGAGTCGAACCCACACGACCTTACGGTCATTGGATTTTAAGTCCAACGTGTATGCCATTCCACCACTTGCCCAATGAATGCATGACTTACGGAACGTAAATCGTTGCATGAATTGGGCCCTGCGCAGCTCTATACACGTTTAAAAGGAGCGAAGCAGGGCAACCATAACCTTGTCGGATTTCGATCCTGCGGCGCTCACGTATTGTCACGTTTGAACTTCGCAGGATTTCATTCCGACATCGATTTAACTTTACTCCATTCGTTAAATCGAGTCGTCATGAAAGGCGTGGACCGGAATCGAACCGGTGAATAAAGGCTTTGCAGGCCTCCGCCTTACCACTTGGCTACCACGCCGGAATCTACTGTATC
Organism: Candidatus Omnitrophota bacterium; assembly: GCA_020429915.1. Lineage (GTDB taxonomy): Bacteria > Omnitrophota > Gorgyraeia > Zapsychrales > Zapsychraceae > JAGOSC01. The sequence goes on from JAGQKV010000005.1 coordinate 133,407, forward strand.
GCCTTTGCTACCGTTTCGACGATCGTTTCTTTCTCGGCAATATGCCCGTAACCATAAGTTCCGCAGGCAAGACCGCCTTCCACCGAATCAATAAACGTGACGTTCAGGCTTCTTAACTTCTCACAATTTTGTTGTACAATCGGATGCCGGTACATTTCTGTATTCATAGCCGGGGCGATAAAGACCGGGGCCTTTGTGCAAAGGGCAATACATGTCAAAAGATCATCGGCCAGTCCGTTGGCCAATTTGCCGATCACGTCGGCGGTGGCCGGCGCAATGAGCAGGGCGTCGGCGGACCGGGCCAGTTCGATATGCGGCATGGAACCGTCACCGGCGTCAAACATCGAAGTGTAGCATTGTTCGCCGCTGAGGCTGGACATAGTTAAAGGGGTTATGAACTGTTCGGCGGCTCTTGTCATCACGACCGAGACTCTTAACCCCTTTTCCAAAAAACCTCTGACTATGTCTGCTGATCGATAGGCGGCGATACTCCCGGTAACACCTAATATAATTCGCTTCGGCTGGCTCACAGTAAGATCTACGCTTCGGATTTTTCCGAAGACGACTTATCGTCGGCCGGCGTACCGGACTTTCCATCCGCTTCTTCGGCGAATTCCAGCTTTCCTTGATAAATCTCTTCCAGCGCAATCGAAGTCAGCTTGTCGGATGAAGTCTTTTTGATCAGCGGCGGCTTGCCATCGGCTAATTCGAGCGCCCGGATCGCGGCCATGCGGACCAGACGGTAAACGCTGAATCCCGATTTCGGTAACAATTCTTCGATGGGTTGATGTGCCATGACAACTTGCCTCCTGAGTGTCCGGTGGTGTGCAAAAAATGCTTTATCCCCAAATAATAATAGGAATTAATCTAGCACAGAGCAGACGGATTGTCAAAAAAAAGTTATCGGCTCCCGGCGCCCAAAAAATTCTTTAAATAATCCATTTTCAGGAGGTTACGCAATACAGGCTAGTCCGGGTCCGCAAGCGCCTCCGCAATGATCCGATTTAGGGCATGCTGCGCCTTTGCCAGATGGCCGTTGACGATAACGTGGTCGTACCGCTCGGCTTCGCGCAACTCCATTTCGACCCTTTTGAGGCGGTTTTCGATGGTTTTGAGGTCCTCGGAGCCGCGGCTGATCAGCCGGCGCTTGAGGTCCTCCAAAGTGGGGGTTTTGATAAAAATCGTCACGGCCGCCGGAAATTCGCGGCGTACGGTGCGCGCGCCTTTGACATCGATGCACAAAAGGACACTGTCGCCTGCCTTGAGAATGTCCTGGACGTACTTGCGGAGCGTTCCGTAGTAGTTTCCGAAAAACTGCTCATACTCCAGAAAATGTCCGGCCCGGATCTTGTACTGAAACATCTTGGGGGAGACAAAAAAGTAATCCCGTCCGTGGACTTCACCGGGGCGTTTCGGCCGGGTGGTCACCGAGATGGATTCACGCAGTTGGGGAAATTTTTCCCGCGCTTTCTGGTAAAGGGTCGTTTTGCCGGATCCGGACGGCCCGGACAGGATAAACACTTTTCCCTTGTATTTGGTACGGGACATGGCGGTGGTCGGCCTCGGGGGATTATTCGATATTCTGAGCCTGTTCGCGGATCTTTTCGATCTTGCTCTTGAGGGCAATTACGGCGTTGGACACAATTTTGTCCTGCAGTTTCGAACCGATGGTGTTGGTCTCCCGTTGCATTTCCTGGGCGATGAAGTCGATCTTTTTCCCGACGGAAACCTTGGACTTCAACAGTGTCCGGACCTCAACAATGTAATGCTTTAGCCGGGCGATCTCCTCGTTGATATCCAGCCCTTTTTGCAGGGACGCAAACTCTTCAGGAGACAGCTGTTTCTTCGCTTCGGCCAAAATCGCCTTGGCCCGCGCCTGGATCGTGCTCAGCTGCGCGGACATGCCGCGTAACTTTTCGCTCACATCCTTGGCAAGACTGCGGCCTTCGCTTTTGCGCATCTGCTCCAACGCGGCCAGGGCCTTGATCAGACTTTTTTGCAGGCTGGGCCAGACCTTTTCCGGCTGAACCAGCGATTCCTTGGTCTCGATGACCCCGGGTAACCTGACGACATCGGAAAGAGTAAGATTGTTCTCCAGGCCAAACTCCTTTTGGAGTTGTTTGGCATAACGCATATGATCCTTCACGACATCCTTGTGAAAGACCACGGTCTGTGTAGGCTTCTCGGTAATCTTGATCGCCACGGTAACCCGGCCGCGCTGTACCGTGCTCTGGACCAATTGCCGCAATTTTTGCTCTATCGACCCAAAACCTATTGGTAGGTAATAGTTTATGTCGAAATAGCGGTGATTGAGGCTCTTGATTTCCACGATGGCCTTGACGGACCCGCTGGTCAGTTCGGAGCTGCCGAACCCGGTCATCCCCTTGATCATTTCCATTCCTTGGTTTGCATCGGCGGTTTGGTTGCCGGCTTGGTGGGATAAATAGGACGCGTGATCTCGTCCGGAGAAAACCACAAGCGGATTTCACGCTTGGCCTCACTCTTGTTGGAAGAAACATGAACGACATTTTCAAACAAACCGTCGGTCTTGATGCGCCCGAATGAGCCGCGAATACTGTTCGGCCGGGCCTCCTCCGGATTGGTCGCCCCGGCGATGGCACGGCATTTCTTGATCGCGTCCACACCGAAATACACAACCGCCATCAGTTTTTTCTGCTTGTAACCGGTTCCCATCAAATACTCTATGACCTCATCAAAAAACGGTTGGCCACGCAGATGGGAATAATGCTCTTCGATTACGTCGCGTCGCGACTGGGCGATTTTTATTCCGATGATTTCGAGTTCAGCTTGGGAAAATTTAGTAAAAATCGGTCCGGTCAAACCCTTGGAAATCCCATCGGGTTTGATGAGAACGAGGACTGGTTCTTTCATTTTTTAATCAGTTGAATCAAGCGCTCCAAATCATCGAGGGAATAGTATTCAATGACGATTTTCCCGCGTTTTTTGGAGGCGTCCACCCGGACTTTGGTGCCGAGAGACTTTTGCAACTCTTCCTCTAAACGAATTATTTCGTGGTTCTTTTGTTTTTCCTTCTTTTCCCGGCGGGCGCCGGCCGGTTGTTTGGGCGTCGCGACGGCCTTGACGATATTCTCCAGTTCCCTAACCGAGAGCGCATCGCGGACAATGGCCTCGAACAGCTTGTTCCTCTCGTCGTCATCATCGACTCCCAACAAGGTCCTGGCATGCCCCATACTAATCTGGCCATCAAAAACCCCGCGTTGTATATTCTCCGGCAGATTGAGGACACGTAGTAAATTGGTGATGGTCGACCGGTCCTTACCGACGGCCTGAGCGACTTCTTCCTGAGTATACTGGAATTCATCGATAAGTTTGCGAAAGGCCTTGGCTTCCTCAATTGGATTCAGTTCTTCCCGTTGAATGTTTTCGACCAAAGCGATTTCGAGCGCTTCTTTGTCGGTAACTTCCTTGATAATAATCGGGATCTTTTCCAACTTCAGGGCGCGGGCCGCGCGTAACCGCCGCTCACCGGCAACCACTTCAAAGCCGGAGTCCTTAGACCTGACCAGAATCGGCTGGAGAATCCCTTGCTCACGGATGGAATTCTTGAGTTCGAGGAGCTTTTCCTCATTGTAATCTATCCGCGGTTGGAGCGAATTATCCGCAACCAGGTTGGTGTCCACATAAACGACGTTGCGGTCATCTCCAGAGCGCGATTGATCTGAAGGGTTATTAGCCTTGTCCGGTATAAGGGCGGATAAACCCTTGCCAAGTGCCCGATTATCCATAGCATGCTCCTTTGTTCATAAATTGAACAATTTAATCTACTCCGAAATGACCGAATTATTGGTCTCCGGCTCCGGAGAGGTCTCGGCTTCGCGCCTTAAGTCATTCTCTTCGAATGACTTGTGATCCAGATTCTCGACACCCAACACTTCCTGGGCAAGTTCCGAGTAACGGACTGCGCCAATAGAATTGTTGTCGTACAAGGTGATGGGCTTACCGTGACTGGGGGCCTCACTCAATCGTATATTACGGGGAATAATCGTGTCGTAGACTTTTTCTTTAAAATAATTCCGGATCTCTGTAATCACCTCATTTGTCAAGTTCGTCCGGTAATCCGCCATTGTCAGGAGGACACCCTCAATGGCCAACGTCGGATTCAAACCTTCCCGGATTAGATTGAGGGTATTCAAAAGCTGCGATACACCCTCCAGGGCGTAAAACTCACACTGGATAGGTATGATGACAGATTGGCAGGCAACCAATGCATTGAGCGTCAGCAGTCCGAGCGACGGAGGGGAGTCTGTAAAAATGTAATCGTAATGATGCTGGATATGCGCCAGGGCATTCTTGAGACGTGTCTCGCGGGCAATGGCACCCACCAACTCTATTTCCGCGCCAGTTAAATTGATGTTGCAGGGTATGATATCCAAATTCGGATAGATATCCTTGATTACTATCTCCTGAGGATGGGCTCGGTTTAGCAGCAATTCGTATATGGTGTGATGAAGCTCGCTCTTATTGACACCCACACCGCTGGTAGCATTTCCTTGCGGGTCGACGTCAATTATAAGGACTTTCTTTCCGAGCTGGGCGAGAGCGGCGGCGAGATTTACGACGGTGGTGGTCTTGCCTGTTCCACCTTTTTGATTGCAGACCGAAATGATCTTTGCCATGGCGAGAAGGCCGGGATACGATATCCCGTTTCACGTGAAACATTTGATATGAAATGTTTATATCAAATATTTTCCTACAAAAACTTAAAAAATCAAGAACTTTTACAACTATTTCATTGTAACTTTTATTTTAGCCGGATTGGCACCCTCCATACCGAAAAGACCCTTTTTTTCTTCGGAAACAACCTTCACAATAATATCATCCCGCTTAACCTGGAGCTCTTCCAAGGCTTTTTTAATCGCTTCCTCAATTGTGCTCCCAACAAACTCGAAACTCTTCTTTTCCTTACTATCCTGCTCATTCGTGCTCATGCGTTGGTCACCTTTGGCTCTTTTGAGATCTTCCACTGGGTTATCGTTGAAAATATATAGAACATAGTGAAATACAGTGTCAGCCCGCTGGCGAATTTGTAAAATATAAATCCGAGCAGCAACGGCATGACCGTCATCATCATCTTCTGTTGCTGTTGTTGTACCGGATCGGCTGCCGTCATATTCTTTGCCGAGAATCTCTGCTGAACCGCCATTATTATAATCATCAAAATCGGCAACAAATTGATGTCCGTACCGATAACCGGCAGGCTAAAATCAAGTGTAAACAATCTATCCGGCTGTGACAAGTCCTTAATCCATAAAAAATGTGCGCCTTTAAAATCGACATTTCGCCATAAAACCTGATACAATCCGATAAAAACCGGCATTTGAAACAGCATCGGCAGGCATCCGCCGAGCGGGTTTATCTTCTCTCGTCGGTAAAGCTCCAGCATTTCCTGATTGAGCTTTTGCGGATTGTCTTCATAACGCTCCTTGAGCTGCTGGATCTTCGGTTGCAAAGCCTGCATACGCTTCATGGACGCCATGCCCTTAGCCGTGAGCGGATACATAGAGTAGTAGATCACTATACTGATCAGGATAATACAAACGCCCCAATTGGGAATAAAACCGTACAAAACCTTCATTAATCCACCGATTAATTTCGCAATCGCGTCAAAAAGGCCGAATTTGTAATACCGCTTAATTTTATCGAAGTCTCCGCCATACTCCTTCAGCAGCTCCGTGCGTTCCGGACCAATGAATACTGTGTAATTGTAGTCTCTGGATTCCACAGGTGATAATTTGTAAGGGGTAGAGTTCAAATGTAGCTGGAGGACCTGTTCCTCTATTACCCGCTGTGAATATCCCGTAGTCTCAAATTCGGGCTTGACGATCGTGGCATAGTATCGATTTCGGAAGGCCAGCCAAGTGACGGATCCCTCTTCAGTTTTCTCGTCCTTTGGGCCAAACTTATAGGCGTTATTTTTTCGTTTGATACCCTTGGCGGAGTTAACCGCATACTCGTTTAGGCCACGATCGCGACTTGCCGCCGGCCCACTCACCTTAGGTTTGTTCGGATGATGCCCCTTTGGACCGTCACGCATGTTTAACGTGAAACCTATAATGTCCAGTCTAACATCTTTGGACATTTCCCCATGATTTGTGACTTTATCCGTTACGTGGAGCGTATAGCCTTCTTCGTCCAGCGAATAAATGCGACTAACACTGAAGTCTTCATCCGTAAGGCGAAACTCCAGCAAACGGGGCTCCTGACGCGCCACCTGGAATACTCGTTGGGAATATTCCTGAAATCCTCCAATGTGGTCGACCGGAAGAGGCTCATCGTATTCCTTCAGCTGAATGTGAACCAATCCTCCGCCGACATTGGCAAAGGTAATTTCCAATTGATCATTTTCGATGTGGAAATATTCGGTGGGAGTAACTTCTGCGGGTTCAATTGCTGACGTGGCCGCCGCACTGATATCTTCGATTTCAGCCGGTTGGTCGGTTGTCGTTTCGGTAGCGTTCAGGGATGCAGCGGTCTCGGGAGATTCCGGGGTTTTGGGCGCCATCATGGCCCAAAGATAGAGCACCAAAAACGACAAGACGAATGATAGTACTAGCCTCTTTTCCATAATACAAGGCTTCTATCCACACACAAAAGTGCGGATATTAGAGGATTAGCGACGCGTTTTGACGCTGGATCAAGATTACTTGGTAAGTCGCTTACGGCCTTTTCTGCGCCGACGGCTGAGAACATCGCGTCCGTCTTGCGTTTCCATGCGCTTGCGAAAACCGTGCTTACGTTTACCTTTTAAAATCGTGGGTGTCTTGAGGTTCTTTTTCATGGCAGCTCTTAATAACAAAACAGGATGGTTGCTAAACCATCCTTTGGTTTTACACTATAGGGGTAAATATGACTGTCAATTATAACACAGGCTTTATCATAGTCAAGGAATTTTGCCGGCCCAAAGACAAAAAATTATGGCTTGCATAAAGTTACAATTTTGATAAAATTCTAACTTCCTCGTCGGAGAGTTGACCGCAGCCTCCAGGACGCCTCATAGTCAAGAACGGGAAGGATTTGCACAGTTAGTCATGTCGGTGGCCAAAATATGATTTGAATTAGAAATTTTCTTTGTTATAATAAAACACTTTTACCGGACAATCTCAATAATTATTCCATACATCACAGATCAATTCCGTTCGAAATTCTTGCTGTTGATGGCCTGATTTTATGTGCAAGAATTTGTCCTGTCGCGTCATACTGCTTTTTCCAAGCCTGTGGAAAACTTGTGAATACCTTCGTATCAGATTCTTAAGACATTAATATATAATAATTTGCGGAAAATAAGTTATTAACTTTTCCGGGAGCTTCCGCTCAATGAGTCTCACAGAAATCTGGGAAAAAGCCCAAACGGATATTCGCGCGAAGGTCGGCGATACCTCTTATGAAACATGGTTCTCAACGGTACAGGCAAAAGAAAAGGATCCCGGAACCCTGGTCATCGAAACCCCCGATGACTTCTTCAAAAACTGGATAATCGAGCATTACCGCGACTTCATCCACGACACCCTCCACGCATTTTCTCCCCATAACATTAATATTGAATACTCGGTCAACAGCGGCATTCTCAAGAAGGATACCCAAACCCGACTTATGGAGTTTGAGAAGGGATTCCGCTCCGAGGAAGTCAAGTCACTCTCCAAACTGAATACTCGCTTCACCTTTGACAATTTTGTCGTTGGACCGTCCAACCGGTTTGCCGCCGCCGCCGGATTGGCTGTCGCCGAGTCGCCGGCCAAGGCATACAATCCGCTTTTCATTTACGGACAAGTCGGGCTGGGAAAAACTCATCTTATCCAGGCAATAACCCACAAGATATCGCAACTGCATCCTCAGCACAAGCATTTCTATATGTCTTCCGAACAATTCACGACCGAATTGATCGATTCTATCCGCACCCGATCCACTAACGAGTTCCGCAAAAAGTACCGTCAGATCGATGTTTTGCTAATTGATGATATCCAGTTTATTGCGGGTAAGGAATCGACACAGGAGGAATTTTTTCACACTTTTAACTTTTTGCATGACAATCGCAAGCAAATTATTATCACTTCGGACCGCCCGCCGAAGGAGATCTCGAATCTGGAAGAACGGCTGAGTTCCCGATTCTCCTGGGGCCTGATAACCGATATTCAACCGCCGGATTTCGAAACGCGCGTTGCTATTCTGCGCAAAAAAATGGAAACGGAAACGGTCAAAGTTCCTGATGACGTCATCTTCTTTATTGCTGAACAAATCCAGACGAATATCCGTGAACTTGAAGGGGCCCTGATCAGGGTGGCAGCCTATGCTTTATTGGAAGAGAAGCCTATCTCTTTGGACATGGCAAAGCTTATCCTGAAAGACATGGTCCGGGAGAGTACTAAGATCATCAGTGTTGAAATGATTCAAAAGACAGTAGCCCAATTTTTTGCCGTGACAACGGCCGACTTGCAAGCTAAAAGGAGAAATAAGAATATCGTTTTGGCCCGTCAGGTCGCTATGTACTTAAGCCGGAACCTTGCGCAAATGTCTTATCCCGAAATCGGCAACGCCTTCGGAGGAAAGGACCACACCACGGTACTGCACTCCTGCAACAAAATCAAAACCGTCATTGAGACTGATGAAGACTTAAAGACATCCATCAGGAAGTTAACAACACAATTAAAAGGTTAATCACCGGGTTGTCCATAAGTTATTCACACAATTTTTGTTCATAAATCTTTTATTTTCAATGTTTTATTTTTTTATCCCTTTTTCCACAGGAACTACTGTTACAATTACTAGATGTAAATACAATATAGATTAAGCGAGGTGTTGATAAATGAAATTCAAAGCATCTAAGGAGCATTTATTAGAAGGGATACATAAGGTACAGAACGTTGTATCTACAAAAGTGACTCTACCTATCCTTTCTAACATTCTTATTGAAACCAAGGGCAATATCCTCAAGCTCAATGCGACCGATTTGGATATCGGCATTTCCTGTGAAATACCTGTGGAAACAGTTGAAGAAGGGGCTATAACCGTTCCGGCCAAGCGATTTAGCGATATAGTCAAAGAATTGCCATATGGGGATATCTCGGTAACGGCCAAAAAGAATAATCAAATCGACATTGAGGGGACCAATGTCCGGTTTAAGTTGATCGGACTGCCCAAAGAAGAATTTCCAAAATTTCCGGAGTTCAACAGTAAGGAAAATGTCCAAATTGAGCAGGCAACATTAAGGGAAATGCTGCGCTTGACGTCATTTGCGGTTTCACATGAAGAATCGCGTTATGTCTTGAACGGAGTTTTGTTGGAAATTGAAGGCGACCGTATCCGCATTGTGGCTACAGACGGCCGCCGATTGGCCAAAATAGAAAAATCTATGGAATCCAGCCTGCCGCGGGACATCAGCGTTATTATTCCCAGCAAGGCAATTCAGGAAATCAATCGCAATCTGGTTGATGAGGGAACAGTGTCCTTTGTCATTGGACAAAACCAGGTTCTGTTCAATATCAACGGGACCCTCATTGCGACCCGGATTATCGAAGGTGAGTTTCCCAATTATAATCAAGTTATCCCCAAACCCATTGAAAACCGGGTGATCATGAACCGACAGGAACTGCTCTCATCGATCCGGCGGGCCAACTTGCTGGCCACACCGGATTTTCAGGCTGTTAAGTTCGAGGTCTTTCCTGACAAAATGGTGGTATCCAAAAGTACCCCGGATGTCGGAGAGTCCCGGGAGGAAATTCCGGTAGAGTACAAGGGATCGGAAATGGTCGTCGGATTCAATCCACAATTCCTGATCGATTTTCTCAAGAATATATCGGAAGAGCAAATCGAAATGGAGCTTCTGGGAGTGGACAAGCCTGCCGTAATGCGCATGGAAGACTATCTGTACTTAGCCCTCCCCATGCGAATTTAGACAAAAATAAAAAAACGATGGCGATTGAAAATCACCTGTGGATAATATAGAAGATATTATCAAAGACGTCATCGGGAACATGGCTTCCCGTAAGATGGAAGAACATGACAAGATTCACCGTCTGTGGGTGAATGTCCTCTCGGAAACAGAACTCAAACATACCAAGTTGCTTGGGGTTAAGGATGGACGGATAGCCGTGGTCGTAGATTCTCCGGCTTGGCTTTATCAAATGAATACCCGCAAGCGCAAAATTCTTCAAATCCTCAAGGAAGAAATGGCAACTGTCGAAAGTATTTACTTCAAAGTAGGGAAAATTTCATGACAAAAAAGAAAGACGATAATAAGGACCAGTCTGACGGCCACAGTTACGACGCCAAAAATATCCAGATCCTGGAAGGGGTTGAGGCGGTTCGTAAGCGTCCCGCCATGTACATCGGGGATACTTTTGCCCGCGGTTTGCATCATTTAGTCTATGAAGTTGTGGATAACTCGGTTGATGAAGCCTTGGCCGGTTACTGTACGGATATCGAGGTTATCATCCACGAAGGTGATTCCATTACGGTCACGGATAACGGTCGCGGAATCCCGGTGGACATGCATAAAACGGAAAAGAAACCGGCGGTTGAGGTTGTCTTGACAACACTGCATGCCGGCGGGAAGTTCGATCACACTTCATATAAAGTTTCCGGCGGGTTGCATGGGGTTGGGGTCAGTTGTGTTAACGCGCTTTCCAATTGGCTGGAAGTGGAAATCAAGCGTGATGGAAAGATCCACAACCAACGCTATGAGAAAGGCGTCACCAAGTCCAAACTGACTGTGGTCGGTAAGACCAAATCGACCGGGACCAAGATAACTTTCAAACCCGACGACACCATTTTTACTCAGACAACCAAGTTCACATACGATACGTTGGCCAAAAGGCTTCGTGAACTGGCCTTTTTGAACAAAGGTCTGAGAATCAAATTGCTGGACGAACGCGACGGCAAGCACAAGGAAAATGAGTTCCTCTTTAAGGGAGGGATTGTCTCCTTTGTGGAGAATTTAACGGAAAAAAAGGAAAAAATTCACAAAAAAGTCGTCTACTTCAATAAGGAAAAAGACAGTATCCAGCTTGAAGTCGCGATGCAGTATGACGACGGATATTCCGAAAACGTCTTTACCTATGCTAACAATATCAATACGACCGAGGGGGGGACACATCTCAGTGGATTCCGTTCGGCCCTCACCCGGGCGATCAACAACTGCGCCAAGGCTCGTAAGCTGCTTAAAGACAATACGGCCATTGTCGGTGACGACACCCGTGAAGGATTGACCGCTGTCATCAGTGTCAAGATCCCCGACCCCCAGTTCGAAGGGCAAACCAAGACCAAGCTCGGGAATTCGGAGGTCGAAGGTCTGGTGGCTTCCGCCACATTGGATGCCTTGAGCAGTTTTTTCGAAGAAAATCCGGCGGTTGCCAAGAAGATTATCGAGAAGGTCGTCACCGCTTCCCGTGCCCGTGAAGCAGCCCGCAAGGCCCGCGAACTAACCCGTCGCAAAGGTGCGTTGGAATCCGGTGGTCTGCCAGGTAAACTCGCGGATTGTTCGGAAAGGGATCCTTCGCTGTGTGAAATCTATCTTGTTGAGGGGGATTCAGCCGGCGGTTCGGCTAAACAGGGTCGCGACCGTACCTTTCAAGCTATTTTGCCGTTGAAAGGTAAGATTCTTAACGTGGAAAAATCGCGCATGGACAAAATTCTCAGTAATGAGGAAATCCGTACGATCATTACCGCTTTGGGTACTGGTGTGGGAACGGACTTTAATCTGGAAAAGTTGCGCTATCACAAGCTGATTCTGATGTGTGACGCGGACGTTGACGGCTCACATATCCGGACACTGCTACTCACCCTGCTTTATCGCCAAATGCGGCCTTTAATTGAGAACGGACACGTGTATATTGCCCAACCGCCTCTGTTCAAAATTAAGCGCGGAAAGCGTGAAGAGTATATCGAGTCGGAACAGGAAATGAGCGAAATGATTCTGGATATGGGGATGGACGGTCTTAAACTGCGAAAAATTAAAGGCAAGAAGCTGTTCAATTCCGGTCAGTTTAAGGATATCCTGAGCACTTTGGTGGATATGGAGCGGATTATCGGAATTTTGGGTCGAAAGGGAGTGGATTTTGAGGAATATTGCCAAAATTACAACCAAAAGACCAAAAAAATGCCGAAATACATCCTGAAAGAGGAAGGCAAAGATCACTATATTACCAGTGATGAAGAACTTGCCAATCTGACTCAAGGCTCGGAAGAGGCTGAGTACAGCGAAATTTTTGAGCACAATGAACTGGAGTTGATTCAGGAACGTTTACAAAAGTATGAAATGTCTTGTGAAGAATTTGCCAAACCCGATCTGAATGACCCGATTGAGGTCAATACGAACGGGAAAAACAAGAAAGCCGCCGAAGCACCCGTGCTGAAGCCGGTGTTTGCCATTGAAAGTGACAAAGACAAGAATGAGTTCTATTCGCTTCAGGAGGTTCTTGAATTTGTTCGGACACAAGCGACCAAAGGTGTTGATATTCAACGGTATAAGGGTCTTGGGGAAATGAACCCGCAGCAATTGTGGGATACGACCATGGATCCCAAGCGCCGGACGATCCTGAAGGTGGAACTGGAAGATGCCGTCGAAGTCGACAAGACATTTTCCATGTTGATGGGAGATGAAGTTGCGCCGCGGCGTGAATTTATCGAGACCTATGCCCACGAAGTCCAAGAACTGGATATTTAAGACTAGCTTTACCAGAAAGGCCCCATAAAAATGCAAGATCCTTCCATGCAAGAAAAAATTATTCCGGTCTACATTGAAGAGGAGATGAAAAAGTCGTATCTCTCCTATTCGATGAGTGTCATTGTCGGACGCGCCCTGCCGGATGTCCGCGACGGACTTAAGCCCGTACACCGCAGAATCTTATACGCCATGTATGACGAAGGGTTGCTACCCAACAAGCGTTTTTCGAAATGCGCCGGTGTGGTCGGAGAAGTGTTAAAGAAATATCACCCGCACGGCGACTCGGCCGTGTACGACACCCTGGTGCGTATGGTGCAGGACTTTTCCCTCCGTTATCCGCTGATTCAGGGGCAGGGGAATTTCGGATCGATCGATGGTGACAATGCCGCGGCGTATCGCTATACGGAGGCCCGGTTGGCTCCGATCGCGATGGCCATGTTAAATGATATCGACAAAAACACCGTCAATATGATCCCGAATTTTGATGGGGAGAACCGGGAACCGGAAATCCTGCCGGCTACGGTCCCCAATCTGCTGGTGAACGGGTCCAGCGGGATTGCCGTCGGGATGGCTACTAATATGCCGCCGCATAATCTGGCTGAAATATCCGATGCCACCGTATATCTGATTGATAAGCCTGACGCGACCACCAAAGAGTTGATGAAGATTGTCAAAGGCCCGGATTTTCCTACCGGCGGCATCATTTGCGGCAAGGAGGGGATCAAAAGCGCCTACGAAACAGGACGCGGTAAACTGACCGTTCGGGCAAAAGCGAATATCGAGAAGCAGAAGAACAAAAAGGACGCGATCGTCGTTACCGAAATTCCTTATCAGGTTAACAAGAATAATCTGGTCAAGGCGATTGCCGATTTGGTCAATAATAAAAAGGTTGACGGCATTACCGATGTACGCGACGAGTCGGACAAGGAAGGCATCCGGATCGTTCTTGATATGCGCCGTGACGTGAATGCCCAAATTATCCTTAATCACCTCTACAAACACACCCAACTGGAAACAACATTCGGGATTATCAATCTGGCGCTGGTGAATAACACTCCTAAAGTGTTGAGTTTAAAGGAGATTATCAGCCAGTATATCGATCACCGCCGGGTGGTCGTGCGCCGCCGGACGCAGTTCGAATTGGACAAGGCCCTGCGCCGTGCGCATATTCTGGAAGGCTACCGGATCGCCATTGATCATATCAACGAGATAATCAAGACGATCCGCGAGTCCAAGAGCACGCAAACGGCCAAGGTGAACCTGATGAAGAAGTTCGGCTTCACTGAAATTCAGGCCCAGGCCATTCTTGAGATGCAATTGCAGAGGTTGACGGCCCTCGAACGCGACAAAATCGAACAGGAATACAAGTCGCTGCTGAAGGATATCGAGAATTACCGGGCTATTTTGGCCTCCGAGAAAAAGATCGACGGCATTATCAAGACGGAACTCCTGGAAGTCAGCAAGAAATACTCCAACGACCGGCGCACGGAGATTGCCGCCAAGGCCGAGGAAATCGAGCTGGAAGATCTTATCGCCGAGGAAGATATGGCCATTACGATCAGCAATTCCGGTTATATTAAGAGGCTGGCCGTATCCTCCTATCGTAAGCAGAAACGCGGCGGCAAAGGTGTTTCGGCGATGTCCACCCGTGAGGAGGATTTCGTCAAACAGCTCTTTATCGCGTCCTCAAAGGACTACCTGCTGATATTTTCCAACTTGGGGATCGTGCGCTGGTTGAAAGTTTATGAGATTCCGATCGCCGCCCGCACGGCCAAGGGCAAAAATATCGTCAATCTTCTTTCCATGAAGAATGATGAGCATATCAGCTCGATTGTCGCGGTAAAGGACTTTTCCGAAGATTTCTCGTTGGTGATGGCCACGGCGATGGGGAACGTCAAAAAGACGAATCTCTCGCTGTTCAGCAATCCGCGCAAGGGCGGCATAGTCGGCATCAGCCTGGAAAAGGGCGACCGCCTCATCGGAACGGCCTTGAGCAGCGGAAAGAGCGAAGTGATTTTGGCGACGCGCGACGGGAAGGCGTTACGGTTTCCCGAGAAGAACATTCGCAGCATGGGCCGTTCGGCCAAAGGTGTCCGCGGGATCAGCCTGGCCAAGAAGGACGAGGTGGTCAGCATGATCGTCTTTCCGCCGGAGATCAGCAACAGCGGCAGCACCCTGTTGTCGGTCACGGAAAGCGGGTACGCCAAGCGGTCCGACTTCAACGATTACCGCGTCCAGTCCCGTGGCGGCAAAGGGATTATCAACGTCAAGGTCACTGACCGTAACGGCAAGGTAGTCGGGGTATTGGCGGTCATGCCAGGCGACGAGATCATGGCTGTGACCAAATCCGGCATGATGGTCCGCTGTTCGCCGGCCGAAATCCGGCAAACTGGCCGCAGCGCAGTGGGTGTTCGCTTGATTTCATTGAAAGAACGCGATTATGTAACGTCCGTCGCCAATATTGTTTCGAAAGACGAGTAGCCCGACGGAAATTTTTTACTTGACCGCAAATAAATAATTCATATAATAGGCTTTTATATTTCCGACTACGACCCCATCGTCTAGTCAGGTTAGGACATCAGCTTTTCAAGCTGAGAGCCGGGGTTCAAATCCCCGTGGGGTCGCTTATCTTCACACAACGGGAGTTTTTCCCGCCGCCTGTTCGGTTACACGAACGGCTCCGGCCGGGGCAAAACTCCCGTTTTGTGTTTATGGCTATTTGGATTCCCGGCCGCTAATTTTCACTCAGGTGCCGCGGCAAGAGGATTCCCCCCGAATACACGGGCATTCATTCCAAAAGCGTAAACTAGCACAATATATGGACTTGAGTACAGAGGAGGCGGTATGTGAATGACTCTACCGGGTATGTGCGGCGGAGCACAGCCAATATGGGCCCTCCACGGCTTACCGGTAAGACATGGTGCCCCCAGAGTTCTTCATGAATATGTGAATCCGGCAGGCCGATAGGGCATCTTTTTTATGGAAAGAGGATCGCCTCCTACGTATAATGGAAATCCCAGAAATAATCTACGTCCTTATCTGAACAGGAAAAGGAATCCGTGACAACAAACACGTCGCCGAGGAAAGTCCGAAAAGGGACGTAAATACCAAATAATCCGACATGGACAAAGCCGATACAAAAACCAAACTGGTGCTGGGCAGCGCGGGTAAAAGCGAACCCGATGCCGTCACACTGGACATCGATCCGGAGCATCATCCCGACGTGATCCATGACCTCAATAAAATACCCTATCCTTTTGCCGATGACGCTTTTGAACAGATCAACTGTCACCATGTGCTCGAACATTTGGAAAATCTCCCGCCGGTGATGGCGGAATTACACCGGATCTGTAAAAAGGACGGCGAGATTTTCATTGAGGTGCCGCATCATTCGTCGTGGTGCGCCAATACGCCGCATCATAAACTCCGCTTCAACTGGTTTGGGTTCGACGACTATCTTCAGGACGAATATACGTGGTTGACGGGCAATAAGTTTCATCTCATTAAAAAAGAAATTACCTTTCACCGGGCACACCGACGGCTTTTTCTGCACAGATTGTTTAATGCGTGTCCGATGGTGTATGAACGGTTTTGGACATACATGTTTCCCGCCGAGCACTTCAAAATATGGTTACGCCCCATTAAAAAGTAGGCGCCGCCGATGACCGTCGATATAGCTTTTTTCGAAGCCTTCACAGAAGAACGTCAGCAAATCACGGAGCAACTTCCCCCGACGATAAGTCCGGTATTTTACCAAGACACGATTCAGGAAGCGGGTGCTTCGGCGCTGCCGGCCAAATTTATTTCAGTGCGCACGCAGTCGGTCATTCCCGATGGATGGAAGCAGGAACTCGACGCTGTTTTGACCCGCAGCCAAGGTTTCGATCATATCCACAGAATGTTCACAGACTGTGTAAAACCCGTCGCTCTCGGATATCTCGGTCCGTATTGTTCCCGCGCCGTCGCCGAGCACGCGTTGATGCTGTTGCTGATGCTCATCAAGAACGTCAAGGCTCAGCTGGACCAGTTTCCGCGCTTCTATCGGGAGGGCCTGACCGGTAGAGAAGTTTTCCGTCGGAAAGTACTCATATTCGGGGTCGGGCAGATCGGTTCGGAAACCGCGAAGTTATGCCGGGCCTGCGGTATGGATGTACGGGGCGTGGATATCGATCCGAAGTGGGACGGGATTGAATATGTCAGCCTCGACGAGGGATTGCCCTGGGCCGAGGTGGTTATTTGCGCGGCCGCGCTTACTGATATAACAGCGGGACTGCTGAACCGGAAGCGGTTAGCGGCGCTGCCCACGGGGGCATTGTTCATCAATATTTCCCGGGGAGAAATTTCCCCGGTGGAGGACTTGGTCAGTCTTATTGACGAGAATAGGCTGGGCGGTGTCGGACTGGACGTTTTTCCGGATGAAAAGGACTTGGGCGAGAAGATGCGCAGCGGAGATATCGACGACCCGCTGGTCCGGCAAGTAACCGCCTTCGCCGGACGCCCGAATGTGATTTGTACACCGCACAATGCTTTTAACAGCGCCGAGGCCTTGGCGCTTAAGACGAACCGTACCCTTGAGTCGGTAGCGGCATTTTATGAAAGCGGCCGCTTTCCCTATCCCGTTCCGGAAATCAAGGCGTGACAGCGACGGAAAAACTTTATGCCCAAAGAGATACTCAAAACCGCCGTAATTCAATTTAATGCCACGGACGACAAAGCGCGTAATCTTGCACGGGCGTGTCACTATGTAGAGAAGGCGGCCCGGCAGGGAGCGAAGTTTATCCTTCTGCCGGAGGTATTCGTTTATCGGGGACGCCTACTGCAGGAGCTAAGAGAAACGGTTGCGGAAAAGATTCCGGGTGAAACTACCGGTGCGTTCAGTGCGCTCGCTCGTACCCATAAGGTGCATATTTTGTTGGGTTCCTTGTACGAACGCAGCCCGGACAGGCGGCGGCCGTATAATACTTCGGTACTCGTCAGTCCGGACGGCACAATTGCCGCCAAGTACCGCAAGATAAATTTGTTCGCGGCCCGGGTCGGCGGCAAACGCGTACGGGAGGCGGATCAATTTTCTGCCGGCAGGAAGACGTCTCTTACGTCCGTCGGGTCATTCCGGGTGGGGATGTCAATATGTTTTGATTTACGCTTTGGATCGCTCTATAATAAGTACCGCTGCGCCGGCGCTCACATCCTGGTGGTCCCGTCGGCGTTTACCCACGAAACGGGTAAGGCCCATTGGCAGACGTTACTGCGGGCCCGCGCCATCGAAAACTTCTGTTATGTGCTGGCCCCGAACCAAATCGGCGAAGACCATCGGGGCATACGCTACTATGGTCACAGTCTGATTATCAGCCCCTGGGGGGAGGTGCTGCAGGAGGCTTCGGGTTATAAGGAAGAGATTATTTATGGTACACTTGAAATGGACCAACTTCAGCTAATACGCAGCCGGATTGCTATTTAAGGGATAATCCGGCTCCCGGGAGGCAGCGATGCTAAGGCGATCATTTTCAGGTACTAACAGAAAGTCCGCACAGTCATTGGCCGAATATCTGATGGTTATGGGCGGAATCATTGCTATTCTCTTTGTATTTACCCTGCCCGGAGGCACATTTATGACCTCCGTTAATCAAGCCTCGGAAATCACCATTTCCATGATGAACGTAACCGCCACGGAAATTTTCGACGATTTGGGACTCGTCAATTAATACCAAAAATAGTTTGGAGGAAGTATGTCAGAAGCATCAGTACGGGTAGCCGTGACCGGCGCAGCCGGTCAAATCGGATACGCTCTTCTTTTTCGGATTGCATCCGGTCAAATGTTTGGTCCACACACGCGAGTGGATCTTAATCTCCTGGAATTGGAACCGGCCATCCCGGCCCTGGCGGGGGTCAGTATGGAGTTGGACGATTGTGCTTTTCCCCTGCTGAATTCCATAACACAGACAGCCGACGTCAATACCGCTTTCAAGGACGTGGACTGGGCTCTGTTGGTGGGAAGCGTCCCCCGCAAGGCGGGAATGGAACGCGGAGACCTTCTGAAGGTCAACGGCGAGATTTTTACCGTCCAGGGCAAGGCCCTGTCCGATAATGCCAAGCCGGACTGCCGGGTGCTGGTGGTGGGGAACCCCTGCAATACCAATGCCTACATCGCCAAGGCGAGCGCTCCCAATATCTCCCCCCGGAATTTCTTTGCGATGACTATGCTGGATCAAAATAGAGCATATGCTCAAATTTCTGCAAAGGCCGGCGTGCCGGTCTCGGCGGTGAACAATATCGCCATTTGGGGGAACCATTCGGCCACGCAGTTTCCCGATGTCTACCACGGCACCGTCAACGGGAAGCCGGTGATCGAAACGATTACCGATCAGGAATGGTTGCAGAGCACGTTTATCGAGACGGTCCAGAAGCGGGGGGCTGCTATCATTAAGGCCCGCGGATTGTCCTCCGCCGCGTCTGCCGCCAATGCTGTCGTGGATACGGTTCGCAATTTGACCACGCCGACCCCCCAAGGGTCCTGTTTCTCCGTCGCTGTGTGTTCCGACGGGAGTTACGGTGTCGAAGAAGGCCTGATGTTCAGCTATCCGGTGACCTCCGATGGGACGGACTGGAAAATTGTGCAGGGACTTGATCATAGTGCCTTTGCGCAGGAAAAAATCGATGCGACGCATGAAGAATTGAAGGCGGAAAAAGAAGCGGTCGCCGGAATGCTGGCCGCGTGACTTAAGTTTATGCTTCAAAACCACTTAAAAATAATCTGAAATAAATTTGATCTCCCCTTTATATATGATATCATTGATGGTGTTGCACAAATATTAGGCAAAAAATCGAATAAATTGCCAAAAATCATAAGATTTTTGCTTTTTGTCCGATAGTTCGGTGCTAACCTTGTCAATGGCATCCTTAACGGATATACTTACTAAATATAAAACGGTTTAGAAAGTCAGGAGCACCCCTTGAAAAGAAACATGAATGTTTTTGGTTTGATCATCGTTGGTCTAACCGTCACTAGTTTAGCCGGATGCGATCAATTCGCGTCCGGCACCGGAAAGATGCAAAAGCAGGACGCCGCAGCGGCACCACAGCAACAACAGGCCGCACCTCCCCCGCCCCCCGCAGCAACCCCGAAATCAGCTCAGCAGGCAAAACCGCAAACACCCAAACCGTTATCCGGAAATGAACTTGCCCGGGTCGGCGAGTGGCGTATGACGCTCGATGAATTCAATGAGCGGCTCAGTGCGGTCCAAGAAGTTATGCCGGGGTTTGATGCGACCGATCCGCAGGCCAAAAAATTGATTTTGGAGGAGTTGGTGCGGCAGCAATTATTGGTGGAGTATGCCGAAGAGGCCGGGATCGCAAAAGATCCGGACGTGGTGGCCGCCTTGGACGAATTTCGGCGGACCCTGTTGGTTAGAGAGGCCGCATTGAGGCTGACCGAAGACATTCAAGTCTCCGACGAAGAAGCGATGGCCTTCTATGAAGCCCGCAAGGACCAAATTGTCCAGCCGACGGAATTCCGGGTCCGTGAGATTGTCGTAAAAGACAAGGTCAAGGCCAATGAGCTGTTGGTGGAGATACTCAAGGGATCAGATTTCGTTGAGCTGGCCAAGGCCAACTCGATCGGTGACACCGCCGCCAAAGGCGGGGATTTGGGTTATATTACCGAAGAACCCTTCTTCGAAATGGCCGAGCAGATTCTTGCTTTGCAGCCGGGTGAGACCAGCAATGTTTTCCAAGGGCCTAAGGGCTTTTATATTATCAAACTGGAAGATGTTCGCGGCGGTGGCCCGATTCCATTCGAGGAAGTTAAAGAAGAAGTCGTCAGTTCCCAGCTGTTACTGAAACAACAAGAAGTCATTCTTGAACAGATAGAAAAAGTCAAACAGAAAACGCCGGTTGAGGTCAGGGAAGAGTTACTTAATTAACTGAGGTGAGATATGAATATCGAGAATAAAAAACAGTTCGCCACTATCGCGCTGGCGGTAGGCTTGGGTCTGACGGCCGCATTTTTAATGTCCCAATACGTCAAGAGCAGCATTGAGAACCAAACAAAGGCCTTGGCGAAGGATTATGAGAAGAAGGCGGCCGCACAAACCGCGGCATTGCGCAAGGAAATGGAAATCAAGAACCGGGAACTGCAGAAGCAAATGCAGGCTATGGCCAAGCAGCAACAGCAGGCCCTTGCTCAGCAGCTCGCCAACCTTCCCAAAGGCGGTGGAGTCAAGGCGACTACCGGGGTTCCCACGCAGATCGTCGATAGTACGGTCTTCGCGTCCATTACTCCTCCGGGAAAGCGCGCCATCACATTGCTTATCGACTCGCTGTCCGCGGTCGGCGGTTTGGTCAATCCGGGCGACTATGTTGATATTTTGGGCGAACTGGAGATTCCGCATCCCCAGGATCCTCAGGAAAAGCCGATTGAAATCACCTCTGTTCTGTTCCAGAACGTTCAGGTGCTGGCGGTCAATGCGAATTTTAAACCCGTGGGAAGCGCGCTGGTCTATCAGCAGCAGCAAAAGTCTCGGGCCCTTAACGTGACGCTGGCGGTCGATCCGGAAGAAGCCGGTTTGATCACATTTGCTCAAAAGTACGGAAAACTCAAGCTGGCGTTGCGCTCGCCAGCCGAGAAGGAGACCAAAGCCCTACAGGTGGCGGCCTGGGATTCCCTCGCCGACTACGTTTTAGATAAACAAGGTACAGAACTTAATCTACCAAAAGCCAAAGCGCCGAGCAGGGTGGAAAACGACTACGTAGAAGAAGACTTGCAGGTCGATGATACGCCCTTTGTGGAAATATTTCGGGGAGGCAGGGAGCTATAAATCATGAAAACATCAACACACAGTAAATTTCTCACTTGGTTCATACTATCTTTGGTATTGCTGTTCGGAATGGGATTTCTGCCGGGTCAGGCCGCGCATGCGGAAGATATGGTGGATACCGTGTACGCCGATGAGGTCAACATGATTTTGGGTGAATTAACCCAGCTAAAAGTCTACTCCTTAACCAGGCTTTCCATGACCGATCCGGAAATTGCTGATGTTGTTGATGCCGACGACTCACAAATCCTGCTGATTGCCAAGAATACGGGTCAAACTCCCTTGTTTATCTGGGACGAATACGGCAAGAGGGTCGTGATGATTAACGTGTCCGGGACCGAACTGACTTCGATTGCCGACCGCCTGCAAAAACTCTTCACCGATGCCGGCCTGAAGCACGTTTATCTGGACGTCAACGGACCTGAGGGCAAGGTCGTCATTACCGGTACTGTTCCCGAATACAAGCAAATTCTTTTCGAGGATATTGTTTCCCCCTTTGATGAGCATATTATTAGCTTGGTAGAAGAGCAGGATATCGAAGACCTCGTCCAAATTGATGTTCAAATCACAGAGTTGAGTACCACGTTGACTAAGAGTCTCGGTATCGACTGGTTCTCGGCCGGAAGCGGCTCCGGAGATTCAGGATCCGGAGGAGGCCCTCTCAAGCTGAGTTACGGGGAAGATATTCCTACTTTTGACGGTTCGGTGGGCGATTTCTTCAAAATCGGTGATTTCCGCCGGGCAGACTCGCTGGTGGCCACGGTGAACGCCTTATTGGAAGAAGGGATGGGACGCATCCTCTCTCAACCGAAGTTGGTTGTCTTGAGCGGGGAAGAAGCGAGTTTTCTGATCGGGGGGGAAATTCCGATCCGGACCACGACCTCCACCGGGGATTCCGTTCAAGAGAACGTGGAATTCAAAGAATACGGGGTGGGGATGACTGTAACCCCAACTATTCGCAAGGAAAAGATCGACGTCATCCTGAATATTGAAATTAGCGATATCGATGCCGCTAACGCCGTTGGCGAGGACGTCGCTTTCACTACGCGGAGCGCTAGTTCGCAGCTCTTTTTGGATGACGGGCAAACGATCGTCCTGGCTGGTTTGATTCAGCAGCGTACGGCGGAATCAATCAAGAAAGTTCCCTATTTGGGTGAAATCCCGATCCTGGGTCTGATGTTCCGGTCCAGATCCACTCCGACGCCGGATTTGGATACCGAGTTGGTAATCTCCCTGACGCCGTACCGCATTGATACGGGCTTGAATCCATTAACTACGGAAGAACACAAACGGATGAAGGATCAACCGAGATCCTCCGTTTCCCGCGCTGTGGTTGATGACATGGATATGAAGGAAGCGCCTAAACCCATGGCCACATCGGCTGTGCGCATTCCGGATGAAATGAAGGATTATGTGCGTGAAGTACAACGCAAGATATCTCAACAAATCGTTTATCCGCGGGAGGCCCGCGAATATGGTTGGGAAGGTACGGTTAAGCTCGGATTGCACATCCTGAACGACGGTACGCTGGCGTATGCCTTGGTCAAGGAATCTTCGGGCCATGAAGTTTTTGATGATTACGCCCTAAATACGGCCAAAAACAGCGCTCCGTACAACAGTTTTCCTTCAGATTCCGACCTTCAGGAACTGAATATTACAATTCCCATCGTCTACAGTTTGCAAAGGAATTGACCTCGGTATATAATACTGTCTCTTATAAAAATACCGAGAGGTTTTAGAAGCAGGGCATGAATTGTAGAGTCATTTCTATCTTCAGCAGCAAGGGAGGCGTCGGAAAAACCCTTGTGGCTGTTAATCTTGCGACCGCATTGAGCAAATCCGGCAAGCGTGTCCTGCTGGTTGATCTTGACTTTCAGGCAGGCCAGGATATGGCCCGCATGCTCAACCTCGCCATTCGCAATTCCATCGTCGATATCATTCCGTTGATGCAGCAAGGTGGTGAAGCGCTCGAAATCAACGAGCACGCCACGAAACATCAGAGCGGTCTACATTTTATTCCCGCCGTTAAGACCAGCAAGCAAATCGCGCACATCACCCCGGATAATATCAAGCCTTTTTTCCGCGAGTCCAAAAAACGTTACGACTACATCATTATTGATGCCGGCCGATCGTTTAGCGATGTTCTCATTTCCGCGCTGGACTTTACCAATTTGATATTGCTGGTAGCCACACCCGACGTATTGGCTGTTTACCAGACCAAATGGTGCCTGGAGATCCTTCAGAACCTGCACTATCCCACCAAGATGATCAAACTTATTCTGAACCGGTCGGAAAGCCGGGGGAGTGTTGCGTGGCAGGAAATCCGCCAGGTGTTACAGGTGGAAATTTTCGGGCACATACCGTCTGATGGGAAAACTGTGGGGATGGCTCTTAACCGGGGGGTCCCGTGCTACATGGACAGTCCGCGCAGCCCGGTGGCCGAGGCATTCGGCAAAATGGTCGGACTGCTGAAGAAAGACAATCTTTATATCGAGACACATGATGTGGAAAAGACTCGGACGGTAGACGGATTTATGGCGCCGGGGGCGTTTTGGAAGAAATTCGGGATATCCCAGCAGTCCTTCGGCACATCGGTGACCGAATATGTATCCGAAGAGGACGATATTATCTCTCTCAAGAAGCGCATTCACGAAAAGCTGGTGGAACGGCTTAACTTAGACGGTATTTCTACAGACGCCTTGGCCGACCCGGACACGGCGCAGAAGATTAAGAAAAGCGCTGAACAGGTCGTGCTTACACTTTTACTGGATGAGGCCGGGGGCCGTATATCCAACCAAGAAGACCGCACGCGGATTGTCCGGGATATTGTCAACGAGGCTCTGGGGCTGGGGCCACTGGAAGACTTTTTGGCGGACCCGGACGTTACGGATATCATGGCCAACAACAAGGACGAAATTTATATTGAGAAGAACGGTAAGTTGATATTTACCAATAAGAAGTTTGTCTCGAACGACAAAATGCGCTCGATCATCGACCGGATCATTGCCCCGTTGGGACGGCGTATTGATGAGTCGACGCCCATGGTTGATGCGCGACTGCAGGATGGATCACGGATCAACGCGATCATCCCCCCTCTTTCCCTGAATGGGCCGATGATTACGATCCGGAAGTTCGGTCAGGAGCGGTTGGAGGCTGAGGATTTGATCACCCGTTATCAAAGTATGTCCCGGCCCATGGCCGACTTCCTTAAGGCCTGCGTAAGCGCCCGTAAGAACTTAATTGTCTCGGGCGGGACCGGCGCAGGCAAGACAACACTCTTGAACGTGGTCTCCGAGTTTATTCCTGATGGGGAACGTATTATCACGATTGAGGATGCTGCCGAGTTGAAATTAAAGAAAAGCCATTGGGGACGGCTTGAATCCCGCCCTGCCAATGTGGAGGGGAAGGGGGCGGTTACCATCCGTGATCTGTTCATCAACTGTCTGCGGATGCGTCCGGACCGTATTGTGGTCGGCGAATGTCGGGGCCCGGAGGTTCTGGACATGCTTCAGGCCATGAATACCGGGCATGACGGTTCTATGACCACTCTGCACGCTAATTCCACCCGTGATGTCGTTACCCGTATGCACTCCATGATCCTTCTGAGCGGGATTGAGCTGCCGGTCCGCGCGATCAATGAGATGATTTCTTCGGCTGTCCAGGTAATTGTCCATATCAACCGTTATTCGGATGGGACCCGCAAGATTACGGGTATCAGCGAGACCGCCGGGCTCTCGGCAGATTTTCAGCTCATCCTAAAAGACATTTTCATTTTTCGGCAGAAAGGTCTGGATTCGGACGGAAATGTCCAAGGATCCTTTGAGGCAACGGGATTCTTACCGCAGTGCTTTGATGACTTTACCACCAAAGGCATCCTCTTTGAAAAGTCATTATTTGATAAACCAGCCGTGTAGATGCCTTTCCGCAAACTAGGTCCGGGATCCAGACTTTACTCATGAAAGTGCTCAATCAGTCCAAAAATTCGGTTATTGCCGAGGATGCCACCTTGGCCGACACGTTCCCTTCACGCATGATCGGCTTGCTTAAGCATGACTCCCTCCGGAAGGGAGAAGGTCTTATCATAACGCATTGCAACTCCATCCATATGTTTTTCATGCGGTTTGCCATTGATGTCATATTTATCGACAAGGCGGACAAGGTCGTCGGCCTTGTCCCGAATATCCCTCCCAACCGGCTCAGTAAAATATACTTTTCTGCCGTTAAGGCCATCGAAGTTCCCGTAGGCGTCATTGGCGACTCCCGGACCGGGCTAGGCGATCAGCTTGTAATTCAATAATCACATTGACCATTGTGGCCGCACTTGCTATACTAAAAGGCTTTATGTCCAATCTGAGGCTTAAGTGAGGCTATGGGGGTTACGCATAAACTCAGTCCGGAAGTCCTGAACTACATTCTTCAGCAGAAGCAGTCTAATCCTGCGCTTGGCTGCCGCAAATTGGCAGAACTCGTCTCCGCGCATTTTCAAATCAATGTTTCTAAATCTTCTGTTAACAACGTCTTAAAGGATGCCAATCTAAGTAATTCTGTCGGCCGTCCCAGTAAAAAGGCCAAAGAGAAAATGAAAAAATTTCAGATACCGTCAGATAAAAAGCAGCAGATATCACAGGCGCTGCAGCAAATTCCGATACCAGAAAATGTCCAAAAACAAGAGGCGACGGAAGAGAACCCTTCCGAAAAGCAAGTAGCTGTCGCCGAGTTACAGCATCCGGCCCGGGATGTAGAATGGAGGGAGGTCATCGCCATGAATAATGCAGGCGGTATGCTTTTGTTAGCTGCCTTTTATGAAAACATGGACGAGGCGCTTATGGGAGGTCTGCTCAATGACTATAATAGTTCACCGGACAGGCGCCTATTCGAGAAGAAATGCAACGCCGCACTATTAATGTCCAGTTTGGACATTATTGAGTCCAATGAACGCGATATCCTGCTCCGGGAGCAGGCAAGTTTCGAGTTCAAAGTTAATGAACTGCAAGATCTTATGAATATTGCGACTACGGATATCGACCGCATTCTTTTGCAAACCAAGGTTGATTTGGAGCTTTCTCAATTAGCAAACACTGCCAGCGGGTTTGCCGTTTCTCTGGAGTCAGGAAAGGTGATCACAATGGATCCCTTTTTATCCATTGGGGGCCCGGGATCTGATGCTTCGAATCCGACCGTTCCGATGAAGTCTGCCATCGACAAACTTTCCGAGGAGTTGTTGGTAAACAACCAGCCGCTGCTGTTCACCCGGACTGAAGCTGCGGATCCAGCGGATGCCGTTGCGTTGATGGCGGCTTTTTTCGGAATTGATGGCTACAAGTTGAATAATATTAGCATATTAGGCGATAACGGATTGCCGCAGCTTGAATTTACTTACATCACGGAGAAACAGCGGCGTTTTGTGTACGGGATTTACCAAAAGGATGAAGATTTTTCCCATTATGTTAAGGCCTCCCAGTGGGCGGAGCGAAGTTCCTATGTGGATCGGCAGGGCAAGAATTGGGAGTACAGTGTTACCAGGACGGATTACATGGGTTCTCAGATTTCGGGATTCTCGGATGATTTGTGCGTGGTCACAGTCTGGTCGGCCGGCGACACCAATCCGCTATTGGCCATGGTGACCAATTCGATGGATGATCATAAACTACTGTCAGACAGATACTTATCGTATTTTGTTCAAGGCAGGTCACGGGTGTGGCATGATGTCGGCTCTCATATTGGTGCCGTGGAAGCTGTGGGGGAAGAATTTAACTGTCTGGGCGATGTATTCCGAAAATTCGCCCAATTTTTATCGTTGTTCGTGGCTCGCGAGTATTTGGGGGGGGGCGGCGATCCCGAAACGTGCAGCAAGGTATGTACAACGCCGGGGTCATTACTACAGGGTAAGGCGATAGCCGAAGTCTGTTTGCGGACGGGAGGACTGGATGATGGGCTTGTCAAAATACTGAATAAATGTGTAGAAATTGTGAATATGCGAAAAATTTACGACCGTCAGCACCGATTATTAAGGTTTATTGCGATATAGTTGTTAATTTTCCTTGAAACGGCGTATATTTCCTTGACAGCAGGCCGTCTCGTGTTATACTTGTAAGGCTTTACGCATATATATATATTAAGGCCCGAATCGGGGGGCTTGATGCCTAGTATGATCCTAATTAACAGTGTCGGTTATTTTCGCAACGATTGTTCATTGATACCGTTGTCATTACCATATACTGCCTCTATACTTAAATAGAGGCTTTTTTATTGAGTTGTACACACCCTTGGGGTGTTTTATCCTTCGCAACCGGGCGATAACCGGTTGTGAAGTGTCGTTCCCGGAGCATTGGAGACGGGCACGACAATATAGCTCTCAGGATTCTGTCGATCTGTATCAATGATGAGAGCGAGGTTATCTGTCCAGTACGTAAGGTGGTTACGATGAGGCTAATGCAGAAAGTCGTTAGGAACAGAAAAGGTCAGAGCATACTAGAATATGCCATCATCGCAACTATTGTGGCGGCAGCAGCCATTGCCATGAGTACCTACGTATTTCGGTCGGTTCAAGCAACCCAACAGATAATTCTTCAGGAATCCAGAAATCAGTAACCTAGTGACGTATTTTTGCTAGGGCTTTATCCTAAGGTGAACTTTTTTAAGGAGGAAGACAATGCTTAAAAGGAATATAGCAATTAATGCTAAAAAGAAAAAGAAAGGTCAGAGTACCATTGAGTATATCATCTTGGTCGCTGCCGTTTTGGCCGCTCTATTGGTCTTCTTGGGACCGGGTGGTATCTTCCGTACGGCTTTTAACAATACACTGTCTACAGGTACCAATGGTATGGAGGACATGGCCAACCGTCTGCAATCATCACGGCCGACTAGCAATTAATGTCCGATAACTCAATGTTTGGTATGAATCAATAGGAGGATAAATAAATGTTTAGAAAGTTGCTGAAAAACAAGAAGGCGCAAAATACCGCCGAGTATGCAATCCTTATTTCATTGGTTGTAGCCGGTATTATTGCGATGCAAACGTATGCACAGCGTGCTCTACAAGCACGTGTACGTGACGCTGGACAGTACCTGGCATCACAATCAGCTGCCCTGGGTAACACGAACCAGTACGAACCGTACTATCTGACAACTAACTACCTCGTGAGTTCTAACTCCGCGCAGACACAGTTGTTGGATAACCAGACCATCCGTACTGAGTTGGATAACAACAGAACTCGTGCTTCTGGTGGTTTCCAGACATCAGCGTATGACACTTCATTGGGTCTAATTCAGGGGCTGTAATCAGAAGATAGAGGTTTAATCCCTCTGAGATATCCTCAGAGGATTAAGTTAGGAGGATATATCAATGCTTAAGTACTTCAACAAAAGAAAGAAAAAAGGTCAGAGTACGTTGGAATACGCTATTCTGATTATCATTATTATCGGTGCGCTGTTGTCAATCCAGGTCTACATCAAGCGTGGTGTTCAAGGCCGTTTGAAGGGCGCTGCTGATGACATCGGTGATCAGTTCTCTAACGGAAACACGAATGTCGTCAAGAAAATGATCACTTCTTCTCAAACACGTGACACATTCGCATCAGGTGTGACTGCATCCACTTTGACTCAGGATGAAGTCACGCTGGAAATCATGAACTCTGACGTTATGAATCTTAACCAAGAGTTCTGGGGATAATAAGTATTGTGTAATATAATCACAATATGAAAATTCCTTAAACAAAACATGGCTTATTCGGGGGGATTTCTTCTCGGGTAAGCCATGTTTTGTTTATGTTTGTTAATATCTGCTGGCGACTGACCTTGGTGATTTGGCACCAATTGCGCTATAATATAGTAAGAACGCAATGCCCATAAGGATTCGCATGCTACGAAAAATACCAAAAATCAGGATCACCGGTCAAAGGGGGCAGATGATTGCCAGCGAGTACGTTATTACGTTATTTATAGTTGTGGCTGTTATCTCAGGTCTTTCCGTTTTTTTCCGGCGGGCCGTACAGGGGCGTATCCGGGACGCCCATAACAGCATGCTCAATATAGTTCGGGATCGTATTGGGTCTCAATATGCGGGCAATAGCGTCTACATTCAGTATGAACCGTACTACCGCATTACCGATTCTGAATCGACTGTGGCCAACAACAATCAGAAGCAGGTACTTCCTTCATACCCCTTATCTTCGGGGCTTTACCGGTCGAACCCGAATGAACAGTCACTGAGAATATCGAATACGACGACACTACCACCTGTAAATGCGGATTAACTATGCTTAAGAGTCTCGCCAAAAACAAAGAAGCACAGTCCATGATTGAGTATACTACTATACTTATCACTGTTATGGCGGTAATCGCGGCTATGAGTACCCTTGTTCGCCGTTCGTCGCAAGGTTGGATTAAGTTGGTGGCTGACCAGATCGGCGTGCAAAATCTTGCAGACCAAAGCTTTAACGACCTGAGGCAGGCGCAACTGGATTCCAGCTACTCGCTTGTTCGATCTGATACCTCGAAAAGTACCTTAGAAACGGCCGGGATTATCAACTATATTTTTGATGACGCCGTTCGTACCGACGGAAATCAGTCCATTAATCTGGGGATCGTGCCGGAGCCCTAATACCTGCGAGGATAGATTATGCTTAAGGTGTTGAAAATAAAAAACAAAGGACAATCAGCGATAGAGTATTCGGTAATCCTGATTGTCCTTATGGGGGCCTTTTTGGCTTCGGCGAATTACTTTAAGCGGGGCGTTCAGGGCCGATGGAAGGAGTCCACAGACTCATTGGGAGATCAGTATGATCCGCGGACATCAAATGGGCTGATCATCCATCGTTTGATCTCTAACCAAGCCACAGCCCTTACCGCTATTAGTACGCCTCAAGGATTGCA
This sequence comes from Candidatus Omnitrophota bacterium, assembly GCA_020429915.1. Taxonomy (GTDB): domain Bacteria; phylum Omnitrophota; class Gorgyraeia; order Zapsychrales; family Zapsychraceae; genus JAGOSC01. The sequence goes on from JAGQKV010000005.1 coordinate 163,791, forward strand.
AACCACCAGACAGGATCAAACCAACTCATTGGAGCTAAAAAGCGGTTCTATCAACGTGGGAGCCTATTAACTTGCCAAAGGGGCAACGGACATGAATCCGACGGTCGGATCAAAAAAGCATAGCAAGGCTCAAACCGCAATAGAGTTGGCGGTTTTCGGTTCTGTTATTATTTTTCTGATGGGGTTGATTGTCCGAGCGGTGCTTGGGACGTCTTATCAACAAGGCAGCCAATTAAAGGCGCTCCGTCTGGCCATGTTGACCTCCTTTGAGTATAGCGAAGGGATCAAGGCGCCGCCGGGAGATTGGCGGGATGGAACGACCTCCCGTAACGCCGCATCTGTTTTAATCATCGAAGACCGGCTTTCAGCATCTTCCGCAAAATTCGCCACGGTGGACCGGACGCCGATTTTATCTCAAGGAACCGCTACGCATTCGCGGAACTTATTCATGCCGGTGGAAATAGGTGAGTACGCCAATATTCCCATCGCAGATTTCTTCGTCAATGGTGTACATATTCCATTAACCTTAGGAGGGTTTGTGACCCACCCGTTGGATGACGTTGTTTTCCGGCAACGATTTAACCATGAGGCCACCGATTTTCGGCAATGCAGCGGGAACGTAAATTCGGTGTTCGAAGTCGTGAACGGAACGACTTGGTATCGCTTCGATCTGGATCACAGCGGCGGCGTGCCCAATGACGGGGTGGATGACACCAACTGTGACGATTTTTTCTGGCAGTGGCATGCCGGAGATCCCAGCCGGATTGATCCCGAGACCGGCGAGTGGACAAACGTCGATGTGGATGCTGATGGTTACCCCGAACAGGTCTTGAGGGTAAACGGGGCTGCCAGCGTTACCACGTTGGATTATCAGGAAGGCGATATATATTTCTCCAATGATCCGTCTGTCCCGGCGCCGGGATTCGGAAATCAGGAGGTCCAGATGTTTACGTTCTCCGACAATCCCCTGGGCACGGGCGACGGCGTAGGCACCTATTTGCGGGTAGATGAGGGGCGGTTATTTTCCCCGCTGACGGGACGGTACGCTCGGGATGCCCAGCGCAAGGACTCCGTAGACATCATCCAGCGAACGTTGCAATTGACCAAAAACACGGAAAGATTCTGTACTAATGCCGGAGTGTTAGTCACGGCCGGAACACCGGAGGGGAATCGGGCCGGATGGACGGCAGCGACCCCTAATCCTGTGGAAGTATGTTGTAGTGGCAGCGGATGTTGTTTTGGTCCGGTTACCATAACCCAGACTTGTATGGTGTATGATCAGCCGTATCCGCTCATTTATGTGCGGAGTAGAATCGTGGATAAGCACGGCCGGAAGTATATTACACCGACCGACTCCGATCCGGTTGTAAACTTCACACGATAAGAAGTATTGTCGAAAAGAGTTTGTATGTATAATGGTAAAGGCAGGTGATGCAAGATGTTGAAAACTCAGTGCAGAAAGGCCGCCAAATCACGTGGACAGACCATGATCGAATTCACGTTTTGTATGATTATCGTATTTTTGATGATTTACTCTATCACCAAGGTTTTTGAATGGTCTGGTCGGGAACTGGTGTCGCGGAGAGTGGGACATACGTCCCGGTTAACGACTTCAGGCGGGGGCCTTACCCGAAGTTATACCTCCGCCGCCGATAGTGAGCAAATAGCCCAAATATCCCCGTTTTATTCTTCCGGGGTCGACATGAATGCCGTTTGGCGAGGCGGGGTTAACTAGAATAATGACCAAATTTCTTCACAATCTCCAGCGTTCGAAAAAAGGTCAGGTGGCCGTCGTAATACTGTTGATTGTGGCCTTTGCCCTCATTTTTTATGCCGCTACGTTGAATCTGGGTCGCATCGGGCAAAACAAAGTGGTTACGCAGATCGGCGCCGCGCAAGGGGCATCCGCATTGGCCTCGGCCATGGCCAGTTACGGGCAATCCCTGTTTATGCAACAATTGGGCGGCCGCCAGAAGAAATGCCAGTCTTCCGGGCTGTTGGGGGCCATTTTGGGATTTGTTTTGGCCGTCGTTCTTACCATATTTCTCTGGGAAGCGGCACCCGCCACCATGCAGCTCGCCGCCCAGGCCCTTTTGGTCATCGGGACGGTCCTGGCGGCCACAAGTCTAGTCCTACAAATTACCGTCATACAACCGGGTATTACCAGTGCGTGGAACAGCCTAGCAGCGGATCTCTTGCCGCTTGTGGACCAGTTTATGGAAAATGCGCTACGGGGTGCGCTGCAAAGTGCGACCTCAGACCCGGTTCAGGTTCCTGACCTGAACGATATGGATCTGGACGGGTCGTTCGGTTTGGATGCGGTGACCAGTGAGGCGATCGACAACATATCCCGGTTCAGTCTGTACTATGCCCAGATATTTGACGGTATTACGGTCAACTTTATCCCCGAAGCAGAGAATTTTCAGGTGGCCCTTCAGGATTTTGTCTACCAGTTGCCTCCCGTAGGTCCGAACACCACGGCCGGGGGACTTCCCGCCACCTGTGGTGCTGCTCCGGCCTGCGGACCCGATCAGGAATGTGTCGATGTGGAAACCGCCCCCGTTTGTGTCCCGGCATGGGGGCTTTGGGATCCTCTCCCCGAGTATTTTGTCCCCGGGCCCATTCGGCCGCCACCAATTGATGTTATCTATCCATTTACGATACCACAAGATTTGACGCACCCGTGCTTTAGTGATCCTGCGAACGTACCATCGGTGTGTAATCCGTGTTGTCTTCCGTTAACGACACCTGACCCCAGGGGACCTTCCTTCGGTCAGCTGAGGGCTAGGCCCGGTTGTTGCGAGTGTTCTACCCTGCCCTCCGTCATCACCATTCCGGACCCCACCGACCCGACCGGTGTAGCGACGATAGATGTGTTTAATCCGGATTTCTGTACCGTGGACGGATGTATTGATGCGTGTGGCGGCCCGTTGCAATGCCCTGTAAACGCGGCATCGCGGGCCTGTTGTGATGCTTGCGGGGATATTACCCAGGAATGTGGAACGTCAGCCACCTGTCAGGCCCTCAGCCCCTACGGATTCACCGAGCCCACACTGGGAACCTTTTACGCGTGGGTCTATAACGCCTATGAAGAAAATTGGGAAAACTCGTTCCGGTCCTTCCGTGAGCAACTCGGCCGGGATGATGAGCACCGTCTGTATTTCAAGGATTCCAGCAACCCCAATTGGGCGCCACAATTTGCCCCGCCTTGGCTGGGAAGTCGGTTTTATGCGGACGACTCGACTGGTTTTTATATCGGTCTTCCGGTCGTTCCTCCGGCTGTCGGGGAAAACCGGCGTGGCGTCTTTCCATTTTTATGGAAGATTACAACGTGGGGGTATGATCTGGATGATTTAACCACGCCCGATCCTACGGATGTGGATCCCATTGATGATCCGTTTGACCAACGCTGTAAGTGGTGCGATGAAAATCGCGGGGTGGTTTGTGATCCGCGTCTGCCGTATCAGATGGTACAGTTAAATTTACCCTTTGATCCCACAACTCTAACTATTTACCCAACATACTGCGTCGACACCTATATTGATAACGTCAGTCTGATCCCATCAGGGGGATCGCTTGAATATCCTGCCGCGACGTGTGTCGATCCGGATACGTATGCAGGAAACGCATTTTGGAAGCGGGGCGCCGACCGGTTCTGTTCGGAAGGCGACATTGGCGGGGATTCTGCCTGGCCATATGAAAGCCAGTGTCCGAAATATACGGATGGTGGCTGTTTCCTGGATCCAAACGGCAACGGGGTGGCTGACTGTCCGGCAGAGTGCGACACGAACGGCAACGCGATTCCGGCCCTCTGCCAGTGTGGCGATCCCTCGGCGACGGATCCTTTGCTCGTACGCGGGGATCTCTTCCCGGAAGATGTATTGGATGAGCTCATATATGGTTTGACCGCGTTTTTTGACGATGCCAACGCATTTCTTGCCAGGGGACGGGCGAACATCGCTATTGATTTTGAGAATTGGTTTAACGACTGGCAGGCCTGGATTGACCCCGGTCCATGGGCCAATCAAGCCGATGTGCTCGGCGATCCGGCTTATCCCAATCCTTATCCGGACTGCTACCCTTGGGATACCGACTATGACCCATCAACGCCCGACGTCTGCCAATCGGAGCCCGGGCAACTGTATTATTGGCTGCGTAACATCAATTTGATTCATGATGAACTTATTGAGATCAAGGAGACAAGCCATGCCGGCGTCAACTGTAACCGGGACCCGTGGTGCGTTCCCATTGCCGGTTGTGCAGATGTATCCGCATTTGAAGAGGTTACATTCGATTATAATGCCAATGGCATCAACGGCGATGTCGAAGACATCATCGCATGTCTGACATTCAATGTGGATGGCTACGACTACGCTTGTAACGGCGGCGTTCCAGACGCTACGTGTCTGAGGGCTACGGGAGACCGACAGGGGAACGATTTCCGTTATGCCAATTGTATGTTGTCCTGTTCAGCCGCGGCATGTACCAATTTGCCGCGGTCTGTGTTGGCGCCCGCAACTTACGATCCGAACGCATATGTAGCGGCAAACGTCCTGGACGAACCGGATATGTCGGCCATGCTCTTGTGTGTCCACAGCTGTGGTAATCCCACTTGCACCGCCTTGCCCGCAAACCGGAGTTCAGACGGGACGCCGTACGTTTATACGGCTACGCCGCCGCCGGCCTTTGATCCGGCCTTGGATTGTACCGGATTACAGCTGAATGATGCCAACGGCTGGCGGACAGCTGTCCGGGATTCTCTGTTGATGGCTAACCCTACATGTGACATCGCACCCGGAGGCTGGCTGGATCTGACCGGGACTTCGGCTATTGAGGCTGCAAATCAAGTTATAAAGATGCAATTGCGCCGCGACTTTCTCGAGGATCTCGTCAACGATATGAATCAGTTTATCGTCACCATGAATACGGCCCGGATCAAGTTTTATGAGTTTCTGACGGCCCCCGGCCCAGTGGCCGACCTGATTCAGGCTCGATTTGACTATGATGCGAATCCACCGGATCATTTCCCGTTCCAGGCCATTTATGGCTGGCAGGATCCGATCCCGCCTGAAATTCGTCTGGGAGCCCCGGGAGGCGAATCCTATTGGCATATCGTCAAAGTTGAGGGACGAATGCCCAAGAGGTGTGACAATGCCTGCGGTGTAGGCGGAAATCCGGATCCCGAGTGGCCCAAAGTCCGCACATATACCAAGAAGATGGGATTGAAGCGATGTTATGAACTGGTTAACACAGATGGTATCGTCAAATTCCGTGTGTTACGTTTTGACGAGGCGCCTAATTCGACGGGAAGTGGTCTCACATTCCCGAACGGACAGCCGCTGTGGAAATTCCGTTTCTTCCACCCCAGCCCTAATCGAGGGGATGTTGATGCCGCTACACTGGGGACCACATGTGACTCGATTATGATCACAGATCCCAGAGTGCCGGTAGATACGTTCAAAGGGGCGTTTTTCATGAACCAGCGGGTCGGAACTGGAGATACAGACCCTGTTTTGGGGAATAATTGGAACTGTTGGAACAGAACCCACTTCATTCTTGCCAATGGCGGGATTGGAACAGAAGTGTGCGCACAATATTACCTTAAACAGGGTGTTCGCCCCGGTATGACATTTTCATTTATCCCTTGCGAAGCGTTCTAAGCTTATGTCTTGGAGGCATTTGTATGCTTGTGCAAATTCATAGCCGTAAGGCTCAGTCCACAATTGAGATAGCCAGCTTGGTGGTCTTTGTGCTCACGGCAATGTTAATCTTTCAGAAATACATCGCGCGCGGTATGTATGGCCGCTGGAAACAGGTCGGTGAATCCTTCGGACAAGGTCGTCTTTACGATCCAATTACTTCAGTTGCCTGCGGCTACGATCAGTGGCAGGATACCGGTCTTTGGTTCAATCAAACCTGTTTTGACGAGGATTGCGGCGAACGGGATTGCGTCGCCGAGACCAAAGATGATGCTAACTGCGTAACATGTATTAGCACAACTTGTCGATCCAGTTATGGTGGTCGCGACGTATGTAACGATCCGTAATTTAAGATTGTAACGTCTTCTCTCCCTGCAATTTTTTTGTCAAAAACAATTTGACATGCCTTCATCGAAACGCCCCAAATTTTTGTGAAATAAGTTTTTGTCAGGGCTGGCATTTTTGTCGCGATATTGTATAATTATATGTACGCTTGATAATCGAATAAGCGAAAGCGCGGAACTATGCTGATCCTAATCCTACTTTTGGTCGCGGCCTCGGTAACATTAATCGGCTGGCAACTTATTCCGAGTGTCTACAGCCGCACGGCCGTTATCAGCGAGCGACGTCAACAAAAGCTCTCCAATACCATGGAGAAGGTGATGTCGCGGACGGATGCCCGCAAGCTCAGCCGGGTGTTCATTATGGCCCCGCTCATCCTTTCCGCGGGTTTCTATTTCATTTTCCCAGCAGAAATGCGGTTTTTTGGTATCGTCTTCGGTCTTATTCTGGGCCTCCTGTTTCCGGGTATTTATATCCAGATGTTGACCGGTAAGAACCGGGAAAAATTCGACGCGCAACTCATTGATGCCCTTATGATTATGTCCAGCTCCTTCCGCGGGGGGTTGAGTTTGGTCCAGGCCATGGAGGCCGTGGAGCAGGAAATGCCGGATCCGATCCGCAAGGAGTTCGGTATTGTCCTCGGGGAAAACAAGATGGGGGTTTCGCTGGAAGAGGCCCTCAACCACCTGTACAATCGTATGTCATCCATATCTTTGCAGCAAATGATCACGGCCATCTTGCTGGCCCGGGAAACCGGTGGTAACCTGCCGGTTATTTTTAATCGGATTGTAACCAATATTCGTGAAAGCCGAAAGATACAACAGAATTTGGATACACTTACGATCCAGGGGAAAATTCAGGGGGCGGTTATGACCCTGCTTCCCATCGGGTTCGGTTTTATTGTTTACTCCACGAACCCACAGATGATGGAAAATATGTTCACATCGCAACTCGGCCGCAGTTTGTTGATCTACGCGGCCTTTTCGTGGTGTATCGGGGCCTACATGGTGTGGAAAATTAGTACTTTTAAGGATTTCTAGTATGTTTGCTATCTTATTGATTAACACATACTTATGTATATTTTTTATGATAATGGGACTAATCCCGGTGCAATGGGAACACCGTCCGACATTGAGCGCCTTGGGGATTCAGCCCACGGCTCCGAAAAAGAAAAAAAGCCTGACTTCAATCATCCGGATTATTGCCAAGCTCAACAAGCCGGTCTGCCAAGGGGGGTTGCGGCAGCGCATCGAGAAGGAGCTGTCCATAGCGCATATCAATATCACGCCTGAGGAATTTGTATTGGCAAAAGAGTTATGTATTATACTCGTATTGTTTGTTACGTATCCGGCGATTAGCCCGGATATGATGATGTTTTGGCTGTTCATGAGCATGGGGGTCGGGTATGTATTGCCGGAACTCCTTGTGCGCAATAAGATTAAGAAGGTGAAGGCGACAATTGTCAAAGAGTTGCCGGATGCGATCGACTTATTGGGGTTGTGTGTAAATGCGGGGCTTGACTTCATGCTGTCTCTCAAATGGGTGGTGGAAAAGTCACCACCCTCCGTAATGATCGACGAGCTCAACGTAGTATTGCAGGAAATTAATGTCGGGAAAACCCGCCGGGATGCTATCAAGGACTTAGCGGCACGTTATGAACTCCCGGATCTGTCCACTTTTTCCCGAACGCTTATCCAAGCCGACAAAATGGGGACTTCGGTTACCGAGGCCCTGAATATTCTCTCCGAAGACATGCGCCAGGCCCGTTATCGCCGCGGTGAACAGTTGGCCCTTAAGGCACCAATGAAGATGCTTGTGCCGCTGCTGATGTTCATTTTTCCGGTTGTAGGTATCCTGGTGGCCGGTCCGATTCTCCTCGACTTTATCGAAAACAATCCGTTCGAAAAGATGTAACGCGGGACTGCTTGCGAGATGGATGCTTAGTAGCAGCTTTTCTCCAAAGGGCTTTTTTGCGGTTCCGTGCCATTCCTCATGCACTTCCAATAGTTGACAAATAGCCACATCATTTTGCATACAAGTCCGTCCTTTGGCGGAATTCGCTGTTTCAAAATACCAGATGGGATTCGTGAAGTATTCGAATTTTTTGAACACTACATGCACGCTTTTTTTCTGTGGAAAGCACAACATATGGGGGCCGCGGCCAAGGATATGACGAAAAATCTTCAGCGACACAAATTCAAAGGGCTCATATTTTCGTTCTAAGGCCCTTTTTTTGCGAGAAAGCGCTAAACGTAGGGGAATGTATTGTCCAAAAAGAAAACGTCCAAAATAGGGCTGTTTTTAGCCAGATTGGACATTTGCGGTTGGTGTGGAGCCTCAATCTGCTACCACCACCAGTTGTCGTGACGTTCGGTCTGCATAATCACAAAGGAGCCATTGCGCTTTAGATTGCAAGTATCAGGTTCGTTCATCGGTCAGTATTTTCTGAAGGCGCCCGGTTCAGTGGGCTCTCATCACCGCGGATGCGGATGTATGTAAGCCTATTTAATAATATTTGTAATTTTTTAGCCGGATCAAAACACCTCCCGGCCGACGACGGTGTTTATACATGCGGAGACAACTTTTTCTCGACGAGAATTACTACAATTTCTACATACAAGATAGGTATCTAGTTATTTTTTATGCTAGTAAAAATGCTAGATAATATTTGAAATCTTCCTATAAATATATTATAAATGTATATACGAATCATGATCTGACAGGCTGTGTCCGGGTATATCTGCGAAAACGTTTTCTTTTAGGTATTTTTACAGAACATTTTCTCGACGAGAATATGGGCTAATTTAGCGAAATTTTATTGAAAATAAAACGTCTAATTTGTTGTAAGCCGTTTATTTGCAATAACATTTATTTGTAAAAATACTTGCTAAGTCGTTGATCTATATATATAATATGATATACTCTTACCATACGGGAACATGTGTGGTCGTTGTTTGAGTCGTAGGATTAATAAGTCAGGCGCCAGCACTTACTAATCAACGATTTATCAATGAATTCAACGGGGATAGCATGGTAACAGCTCCAACCAAAAGACAAGATCTGTCCAAGCAAGTCGTCCATTCATTCAGCGCAGGCTGCCATTCACAGGCAGTCTTTTTTTTGTCCACCGAAACGAGTAATAAGAGACCTTAATCATGATGGCTAGTACATTAATTCAGCTAATATATATTACTTTGACAATACATATAGTATTACACTTAATGGGAGAAAAAGGAAAATTCGGTAAATTTAGTTGCCGATTAGTCAAATCATCACAAAGTGATGGCATATCGGCAAAGCGGTTGTATCAGGTTGCTCAGGCGCAAGCTGACGGCCGCAGGCAAATGTCCAATCAAAACTGGCGCTTTTTGGACATTTAATTATTCAGATTTATGGACGAGAAGCCGGACAACTTGGAACCGGAAGAATCAGGAAATCCTAGCCCTCAGGGTGAGGATTTTCGTCTGTCTCCGGACTTGGTTAATCCCGATTCTCAGGCCGATACAGTTCCTGGCAAGACGCTGGAGTTGAATTTTGCCGAAGATGACGACGTGGGAGTGCATCCCGGGCAAATTGACTTGGGCCCATACGTCGAGTCCGACCGCAAAATGCCGACCTTCCACAGCCGCTTCCATTCCTGGATGAAAGCCGTATCTCTTGCAATCATATTGGTTTTTGTTCCGGAGCAGGCCAGCTGGGCATTTAATTACAATCCGTTGGTTCTGTGGGGTGACAAATCTGCGTACCCGTCTCAATCGGCCGCTCAGCCGCATGGCGCGGAATTCAACGAGCTTGTTTCCGAACACATTGCCGGTAGTGTTTACAAATTGCTCGGAGACGTCGCCTACAAGGACAATGCCCGAGTCAAATTGCAGCTTCCGGCTGGCGGGGCAAACTCAGACCAAGATGTTTCGTTGAACGTAAACATCAAGGGCGAGAATCCCTTTAATCTTGAATACATAAATCAGGTAGTATCTTGGTTGCGCCAGCCGGAAATCCATCCGCTTAACTGCGGGGTTTATGCGTTGCGGGATATCCTGACTGCGTATGAAATTGATGTTGAGCTGGAGGAGTTGTCCGTTTCCTCGCTTGCTGTCGACTTGATGAGTCATATTGTCAAGCCGGGCGAGCCGAAGCTCAAGACCTCGTTGTATTCCATCAGCAAAATCGTCGACGCCTACGGCCTCGGATTTCGCAATGCCCGTCTGCCGCCGCAGGATGTTGCCAAAATCGACCCGCCATTCATCGCCAGTTTCAACAATGAACACTTCGTCACTGTCACCGCCATCCAGGACGGCATTGTATACTACAACGACATCGGCCGGCCTTCGCAACTGAGTGAAGCTTCTTTCGTTTCACAGTTGAGTGGTTTTGTCCTCGCCCGAAATCTCAACCAGCATCAAAACTTAGAAGTCGAATATATTCCGGATTCTATGGCCGCCTTTGTTTGGGGAGATAAGTGGCGCGACCAGTCTGACGACTTGCCGGGGATGTATGGTTTCTGGGATGAGTTCGGCGGCATCATCATCGGCTTGGCGCTGGCAGGGATCGGATACGGTTTGGGGCAGCTGGCCGAAATGTACAAAACGGTCGATATGTTGGCCAAGCTGGCGCAACTTTTTGGTTCACTCGGTCAAATGCTGGGCGGGGGGATGGCCGCATTTGCGGTTAGCTTCGTGTTCTCTTATGGTCTTTCCCAGTTTGCTTCCTCGGTAGCGACAGTCTGTTACATGAAGGGCGCCTGTAGCGAAGAAGGGGCCATGTTGTTAAACATAGGTATCTCCGTCGGGGGGAATCTGTGGGCCGGAGGTGTAATTGAGGCCGCGAATGCCGGAGTAACGTCTGCGTCCGGAGCTACATTGGGAACCATGATGATGGCGGGACTCAAACAGGCCATGGTCAATTTGCCGTCGGCTCTCGCGTATTCTCTTGTTAAACGTTTTGTCATGGTCAAGGTCGCCGAGTTTCTTATCAAGGAGTTGGATCTTGCGGACGAGGACGGCGAAGTAGATATCCTGACGCAAACCTTGGTTAATATTGTTGGGGGGGCTGTCGGTGGGATTATTGGATCGGCAGCCAGTGCTGGGGTGCAGTGGGTTGGTGGAAAGATTGTCGGAGACTCAGGCAATCAAGGCGGTTCCGTCACGCATGATTCCGAAGGCAAAGTCAACGGATACACGCCGAACTACTCTATATATACCAACGCCCAGGCGAGTGGTTTCTTTATGGATTTCATGAGCCAGGCGCTTACCAACGAGTTGACCGGGGCCTTTAACCAGCTCGTTGGTCTCGCTGGCCGATACCTTCTTGATGCTGTGGGGGTGGATGCGGATTCCGTGTTGTCTCAGGTGTTTGGGCAAATGATGTCTTCGCTGATGGCTGTCAGCATGGAGGCCTCGGCCGCCGCAGATTTGGACGAACATCGGGACGAGATTGAGGAAGAGCTCACGAACATATTGGTGGAAGAAGGACACCTAAGAAGATCCGGCGATACATTGGAGGTGGTTGCAGACAAGAAACCTACGCAGGCGCAGATGGACGAGTACACCCAGCGGGCCATGAACAAGGTCCGGGGAGGGATCGGTTTCCTGTCTCGCCTGAGCGGTGCTTTTTCGCAAATGGGCGGTGGCTTCATGAACCTTTTCAACAGCGGGCGTACCAACAATAGCGGGACGCCGGGGGCGCCGCCTGTTGATCCGACAAATTTGGTCGGCACCGCACCTGGTTCCGAGGCGGGGGAAGGCAAGGGAGAAGGTAAGCTTGATTTAACGGCTGCTGTCGATTTGGCGCTGAACCAACAAGGAGCCGCAGTAAGCCTGTCGAATTTTCAGTTCAACCGGACCTTCAATCTTATGACCCAAACCATGATGACCGAGGTGACCGGTATGATCCTGCGCGGTTTGATCAGTCTTGTGGCTGCCGCCGTCATGGACGTGATTGAAAATGAGTTTGTGGAAGGCGAACGCGAGGGGGTCAATCAAACGGACCGGTTCACGTTATTTATTACCCGGCTCATCACCTTCGGGGTGATGACAGGTGTTACGGCCGCCGTAGCCATTGCCACTTCCGAGGATGTGGTGACGCCCGACGGAAAAGCGGCTACGGCTGCAGCCGGGGAAAGTGGCGGCGCCACTGGCAGTTTCCTCAACGCGGACCCGGATAACGCGACGACAAGGAACGGCATGTCCAAGAGCGAGCAGATGTGGTTTTTTGCGCTGGAGCCGTTTGCCAATCTGTTCATGGGTATGGTGCGTAGTATGGCGACGGCCAACGGGACATCTCCGCTCTTCTTCTCATTCGAAGAAATCGGCAACGGCGGCCAGGCGTTAACCGATGAGCAGAAGAATGACCCGGCCTTGGTGAACTATCTGTGGGCGAAAGGTGCGGATGCCTCAGGGGCCGAAGTTGCCAACATGGCCGGCCCGTGGGGAGACATCAATCGGGTTCTGGCCATTAAACGTTCACGGGAAGGTTCCGAACAGGCGATGGCCGAAGAGCGGGCCCGGGCGAAAGCGGAGCATCCCTCTCGGTCTGATGAGGAGCTGGATTTGTATTACGGCGGCGAACAAGCCTGGAATCGGACTCTTACCGGGTTGTGGAACTTGATCGACCAAAACAGATATTCCGGCACTTACGTGTTGGATATGATGAACAATCATCTGCTCGGCGCCATGACAAATTTGACGGCGAATCCCTTTATCAATATGGTTGAGTTCTTGGCACCTGCCTTGGGAGAAGGTGCGACTGCGTGGATGGCAGGCCACGGGCTCCAACCGAAACAGCTGATTTACCAGCAAGGTATGAGTGGACAATTTGAGCTGGGCGTACGCGGTATGAGCAGCCGTCTGGTGTTGGGCGACGGGGAGGCCCCTGTCCGGATATTCAGCGAGTTTTATGTGCAAACGGGTATGGCGGACTTTTTCTACGATCTTGATGATCTCACGGATGCTGAGATTAACTTGCTTATTAAGAAGACGTTTGGCGAGGATTCGCAATTAACCAGGGCAGACCTTGAAAAAGATAAAAATCTGGAGTGGGAAGTACAACAAACGTATATCGGGCTGGTTATGCTGGCCAACGGGGCGGACCCCGAAGATCAGGGCGCGATTTTGCGCATGGCTAGCCGCTCATGGGTCCTGGGGACCGCGGTTGAGCCGGAAGATATCATGATTTCACAGGTCCTTACCGATGCTGGCGTGAATAATTACTACTCCAAGGACGAGGCCACGGGCGCGCTCAATTTCTTCAGACTTCCTGGAGGGGCGGACGGCGGCAATTTAGAGGTGTATGATCAGAATTACCCCACCTATATCAACTCTAATTATTGGAAACAGTCTGAGTTGGTTGCTTATAACATGAACAATCCTGGTGGCGAAGTGCAAACTGAGGGCGGATGGCAAAAAATTGCGGACTCCGAAGATCATAATGCGCGAAACATTCCGGGCAACGAAAATGTACGCGCCAACGGCATGGCGGCGGCTCTGAATGCGATCGCGGCATTAATCGCCGAAGGGCAAATAACCATGACCCAGGGCGAAGCTCTTATGGCGGCCTTACGTAGCGGTGACGAGACGGCCTGGAATAATAATGAAGGCGGCAAGGTCATGGCCCGTCTGAACGGTGTCACCACGCCCACCAGGGATCGTGTTGTCCAAGTTGAGCGACCCAACGGAAACGGCACTGTGCCGGAGGGCGCCCAAGTTATTCAGGGGCCTAACGGTATTAATTTCTATATGGACGATGCCGGAAATATTATTTTTGCAGGTGCAACCGGCGACGGAGCCGAGGTCATCAGTGAGGGGTCGGTTACCCTTCCGCTTCCTGCAGGTGCTCCGGAGGGCGTCGCTACCCTTACTAAGGACGGGAATGTCGTTATTAAAGATGAAACCACTGGTGAGGTGCTCGGAACTTATACCTTGGCCCAACTGTTTCCGGGGATGTCCACAGACGGAGGCGCGTCTCCGACAGCAACATCCTCCGGGGGCGGAGAGGCCCTCAGTTTTGCCGCTGTCTTCAAGAACATCGAGAATGCCCGGCTGACGGGATTTTTTACCGATACAACTCCGTTGGCCGAAGGTGAAACTGCTGAGGGGCGGGATCGGGCTTTTGCCAGCTACTGGATCAATGAGCGTTTCGGCGGGAACCTCCAACTGCGCATGCGTTATGGATCAATTGTGGAGGCGGGCCTCAACGACGGATATTTTGACCGGGTGGTCGAATTTAGCGTGCGCGAAGGACAACTGGTCGCCTTCCAGAGCCGGAATTTGATGGCGCTGACACCGTTCGCCGTACACTACTCCGGTTTCCGTTTCGGAGCTGCGCAGAACAGAGACTCGGACGGCAACCCAACCGACGGCTTTGCTAGATACTTCTTTGTTTTTGAACAGGCAATCGGCAATGACGGGCAAGGCGGACTGGACAAGGGCGACACGGTAGAGATTTTCCGTCTGGGATTAACCGCCGGAGTTGAGGGAGATTTCGAAGCGGCGCTGAAAGACGTTCCGGAAGAAAATAATGCAGCTACCGGCAGAGGAAAGGGAACAATACCTACCAGAACGATTTCACAGGTTGCCTACAGCGAAGTGGGGAACCCGTTGTTCTTCAGTGAGGCCGATCGCAGCAATGCCGCCGCCGGACTGCGCGGGCGCATGCTGGGGCTCGCCAATGCTATGACCACTCGTCAAGGGGTCGCTAATGCGCCCGGGCTTATTCAACAGTTGTTCGCCGCCATCGACAGTCACCGCGAGGCTACGACAGGGTACCGGAGCATTTCGCGCACGGCGCGTAACGAGGCGCTGGCCGCCGCGCTCAGCTACGACGGCACCGTCGGTTTCCGGTTTGAGCACCGCACCGGGAGCGTCATCAATCCGATAACATTCAAAACTATTGACGATGAAGGCTCGCTGACCATGGCCATGATCGGTTCCAAATCGAACGGGACATCTCAATTCCAGTTGGCCTTCGGCGGCACGAACATGACGTTGGACAATAACGGATTGCGGGCTGGAAACGGCGCCCTGGTCTTAATCAATACCGTGGGAGCTTATAACATCCTCAATATCGTCAATGGAGGATGGCTGAGCGGCAATCTGAACGACGGTCTGCAGTATGCCAGCTTCCTGGCGTTTTATAACGGCCGGGTGGCCACGCTTACCGGCTTTAATCCCGGATCGAATTTCAACAACGGTACCGAAGGATGGTCAGAAGGCGCCTTGCTTCAGGAGTTGCATAACTTATACGGCCGCGATATGTCGGGCGCGCTTACCGGTGCATCGCTGTCAGTGAACAGCCGTCAGCTCTTCCGCTGGATTGATGCCGGCGACGATGATCGTATCAACGGTATATTGAGCTTACAACACATGGCCCGCATTCTGTTCTTGACCATGTCCGAACGGCCGGAAGGGCTGAATCTTTCCGGGATCACCGCTGATATGTTGGCCGAGTTGTTTATCGCCAGCAGCCAGGAGGGATTTGATCTGGCCACATATATTAACCGGCCGGATACCCTGAATTTACCCAAGGATGCCAACACGTTGGCCAAAGTGCAAGCGGCTATCGATTTTATCAGTTCCGGTGATTATCAGGTCAACGGTGCCGGCTCCTTATTCCAGGTGGCGGTCCCCGAAGGGGAAGAAGAAAGAGACGTCAAGACGGCCACCGAAGAGACTCTGAATAACCTGATGGCCCGCGTCATGGCCGGTGTGGTGGAGGCGGTCCGATCCGACGATAACTTGGCCCATCATCCGAATCTGTCTAACGCGTTGTCCGGCCCCGATCCGTATCTGGCGCTCTTGGCTTCGGGCGGCGCTGCTCCGGCGACCGAGGGCGAAACCGAAGATGCGCGGCTCCTGCGGGAAAATGTTCAGGGGAGAGCCGGCGCAGGCTACGTGGGTGCCGCTCCGGTCAACATCACGGCGGCCGAAGGTGACAGCGCCATGTGGGGGCAAAGATATACCGCCGCCGGAACGGGAACTTACCACTATGATTCGGAAGGGCGCCTTCAGTTTTTGGCCAACCTGGTCGGGAAATACGTGCAGTGGGATCCGGCTTCACAGACGGCAACGCTCTTCAATTCCGACGGACCTGCCGTCAATCTCATTGTTGATCCGGAAATGCGGAAATATGTTTATGAGACCGGGATTAGGGCCGGAATTAATAGGTTGCGCGCCCGCGACCAGAACGCGGCGGCCGATGCCTTGGAAGCGGTCCTACAACAGACGCTTGCTGCAACCAATGGGATTGTGAGTGCCAATGCCATGGAGGCCTTTCTCACAGGTACCGGCAACGGTACGATGGCGCAGTTTTTGTCAGGGAGTGACGCGGCAAAACTTTTGGAGAAGGATGCGCTTCTGACAACTATCGGTCAGGCTATGGTTGTCGCCGCGGACAGGGTTAACTCCGGCGTGGGGATACCTGAAGGCGCTGTGCAGACCTTTAACCGTCAAATCGTCTTGACCGAGCGAGGTGTGTATACGGCGGACAGCATCCTCGTGTTCGATTCGATGCAGGCGGTTCCGAACATTGCGGGCCTGCGTGTACAGAACCTGATCATCCGTTATCAGCGCGGACAGGCTCCGGAGTTTTTCGCCTTTGGTTTGACTCCTCGATTCGAATACAAGGGGCCTGCCTCGGCCTTGGCTCAGGCCTTGTTGGCGGCCTCCGGTCAACTCCAGATGGTTCGTTTCGATGGCGAAGTCACGATCACGGGGATGATTCGCAACTCATTGCTCGGATCGTCGGCAGGCGCTATGCCGCTGATTTCCGTTCTCACCGGGGACATCAACGCGACCATCAAGGACGGGGCGACCGGGTCTTTGGCCAGGTTCGACGGCACAACGCTGACCGGTGACCTGTCCATGCGTGACAAATTCACTTTCCGAAATGTCGAGTTCAGCACCGATCGGGACGACGGAACATTCCGAATCCGGTTGTCAGGGCCCGAAGGATATGAGGATGTGCGAGGCGAAGGCGATGTTGAGGGCAATGGACCGGACATGGGGCTGGGCCGGGCATTAAATCCCAATTACACGGCAGTCAATCCGACACCATTGGGATCCGGTGTCGACAAGAATCAACAGCCGGACACGACCGGAAACTTGGCCGGACTTATCGATAATGCCGTGTTTGTCGATCGCGGTGCGTTGTCAAATTTGTATGGTTTCTTTGACGGTGGCGGTGCCGTAGCTACTGCCGGATTAACGGAAGAAACCAGAAATGCTACTCTATATTATGTGCGTGAAGGCGGGGGCTATCAGGCTATCGTCCCCGCACCGGTCACGGAAGCCACTCCGGACGGGTACGTCGCCGTCGGAAGCCCGATGCGGGGTATGGTCACCGATCTTACGGCACCCGGCAGCAGCATCGCCTTGGTTGGAGGGGTGTGGGAGTTGATTACCCAGGGCCGAGCCTCGCTCGCTTCGGATAATCTTCGCGTTATTGTCAGAAATGGGGTTATCGCAGACGAACACGCCGGACGCGGATACGACTCGGGGTGGCTCTATCTCGATGGAGTTCGGGGAAGTATCGCGCGCTTTATGCAGTTCGGCGAGTTTGATATCGTCGGCGGCCGTGTTGTTGTGCGTACGGGGCAGACAAATGTGGATGACCCGATAACGTTGAATAATCGCGGTAAGGTAATCATTCCGACTCAGGGCCTGGCTGAGGGTACCGACGTCAGCAGTTTGGTCGCCGGTGGCAGGGCGGTCCAATTGCCGGAGGACATGATTGAATTAACGGGTGAGTACGGGCTGGTCGATCCGGCTTTGGGATTGGGTCAGGCGCTGATAACGTATGCGGATGCGATCGCCGTCACCTACAATCAAACACGCGAAGACAGATTCGGTTCGAGGATTTTAATGCGTCGTCAGACGGGAGTTGATGAGCAATCCGGGGAGCCGGTATTTGAGTACAAAATGGTGGATGGTGATGAGGCTCGGCAGTTACGCAACGCTGAGGGGGCTCGTGTCTGGAGGGAGTACTCGCCGCGGAGTAATGAGTCCGTCATTTTGCAGGGGAACACCTATTCCCTGGTATCATCCACCGAAGCCACCCAGCTGGTTAACGCTCAGCAAGCCCAGCTGGTGGGGGTTGCTGATCTGCGCCGGGAATTTTTATTGCGGAACAAGGACGGGGAGGTCCGCACCATCACCCTGCGTGATCTGATTTTTGGCGAATGGCGCGAAGACGCCGAGACCGGTGAAATTTCTTTGGTCGAAGGCCGCGGCGCAGTTAAGGCCGGTTTGGAAACCGTGCGTTATGGTTTAGAGGGCCTTTCCCGCGATAACCGGTTGCAGATCACTTACGGTCAAAACGGGATATCCCGGATCTATATGCCGGAAGGCGCGGAACAACAAATTATGTCCCGTCCGGAAGGGCAGCGCATGTTGAATTGGTCCGGCTTCCGGTCCGGTATCACCAACTATTCGTTTGGCCAGCGCGACGGTAACAATATGACGTTTTTATTTGCCCCGTTTGTCGGTTTCGCGCGCGAGCCGAATAATATCCAGCCTGTTATGGTCGCGGCCGGACCGCCTACGCCACAGGGCGCCATGGCGCGGGATGATCTTGCCGAGGCGATCGGGGTAGTAGAAAACTTTATAGCGCAACAGGGGGGGGAGCCTGCCTCCGAGCAATTTGTCAGAGAATATGCCGCGGCGCTTGTTGATCTCAACAACGGTCCGAATGCCGAGGATGCCGATCTGAGAGCGGCAATGTTGTTGGGAATGGTGATGGACGGATCTTACGCTGATCCGGAGGCCGTGATGGCGCAATTTGGTCCGGCCTATATCGGGCCTGCGGAAGGGACGATGATTCCCTTGACAAGGGATGGAGTTGCCGTTACGGAAGACAGGGGCGGAAGCTTGGCCCGTAGCGTCCTTTATTTGGCAGGCGGCGACGGCATCATTGATGTGGCCAATGGGGTTTCGATAAATAATGATCCCTCTCCGTCAGGACCTGCGCCAGAACTTACCGATCGTGAACGCGAAATTCGTTCGGACACCCGTTCCAGCTTCATGGTGCGCGGTGTAGGGCCGCTTGACGAAAACGGTGTCACTGATGACGGTTGGGTGGTTGCCGAAGGCTTGCGGGGAGATGTGCCATTTCTGAACCGATTGCGCACGGAAGATTTCAGCAATGGGTCAATTACGCCCTTCGGTCCGGCGGCACTCAACCAAACGATAACGGAAGAGGCGCGTGCCGGATTACAAGGGGACAGTCGTATTGTGTTTAGCATGGGGTCTGGTGGCCCCGGACCGGACGGGGATATTTTCACCGGTAACCTCACGCTTAATTACACCAATGCCAACATTGTTGCGGATCCGACTACAGAATTGAACGCATTACGTGCGCCCTTTATTTTTGTTATGGAATCCGATCCGGACGCCCCACGGCTCGCCGACCCCTTTTATGAAGGCCAAGGGGCCACTCCGCAGTTGCTTGTTCTGACTGAAAACGAAGGCGGTTTGGCCAGTTTGGTTCCAAATGACGACTCAACGGCACAAATTGTCAATTGGCAGGGGGCAAGGCTTATGCGCGGGCGCATTTTCAAGGCCACCGGTGCCGACGACCTGGCCGGTTATATTGTGCGCGACGGTACGGTGCGCTTCTTCGGTGCCAACGCGCTGTTTTTTGCCGGATATGGTTTCGAGCGAGGTGTCTATGAGGGGCTCGACAGTAATGCCGCCGGGGACGGTACCGGAGAGAGGGCCAGCCAGCGGGTATATCACGAGTTATTCGAAAAAACAGCCGGTCTTTATCGTCTGGGAGCCAGCGGTGATTGGGAATTCACGAACTATACTGATCCGGACTGGTTGCGTTCCCAAGGTTTGTCAGAGCCGATACAAATAGTAGGGCTTCGGGAAGTGTCAGGCGTGTCTGCGCCGCGTACGGAAGGGCGCTGGATAGCTACTAATCTGCAACCGAGTCCGCAGCTCGGATTTGATGTCGATGGTGATGGGAAGATCAGTATTCGCGAAGGGCAGGCCCCGAAATTCTTTTTCCGGGAACGGGCGGATGGATTCATTGCGTTCGACGGTGACGAACCTGCTCAGCAGTTCGGCAGCCGGTGGAGATTTTTATCGGACGGAAGCGTCGATGTTGTGTTAACCGACGGAGCTCCGTACCCCTTGCAGATGACGTCGACTACTTACAATAATATGTCCGACGCGCAGCGCAATCCGGACATGGTTTTGCGAGTGATTTTAGACCAGGGATTCAACAGAGGGGGGCTAAAGGACGAGCAGCTGAGGGCCGACATCGAGCATCGGTTTAATCTCCTGGTGGCAGGGACGTGGACGAGCAGGCGTGCCCGGCGTGACGATGACTGGAAATCCCCGTTGAGACGTCAGGCCATCGAGGAAACTATTATGAGTGATGATACGCCGCTCTCGGCGCTTGGAATTGATCGGGAGGCGCTCGAACAGGAGCGGGGGCGTCCATTGACCGCCGGAGAAGTAACCGCGCTTCGTCGGGAAAAAGTAGCAGCCTTCTTTAACCAGGTTCAACCCGGTGCCGGGGATGCCCTCGCCGCGGGTGAAGGTGCGCCTGGGGAAGGGGAAACTCCACAGGGCGGTCCGCTGGAATTCCTCGGTCGCCGAGATGCTAGCGGGCGGATTCGCGTTGAGGGGCAGTATGCCGATCGTGAACTCCACGGACCCGAAACTCTCGTTATTGCGGGTAAATACGACCCCGAAACCAATACGGGCGATAATCGACTTTATGCGTTGCTGGACGATGATATTGTCGGCAGAGAGTCTTCACTTCATTTGCGCCGCGGGACCTTCAACCGGTCCCGGGGACGTGCGTTCTTCGAGTTGGTGGATAATCCTGCCATTACCGATATTCGGTTCGCCAATCAAGGCGTTTATGACCGTCGGGCAACGGTTCCGCAAGTCGTGGTGGCGGCTGACGGCAGCGTGTCCTATCGCTTTCCTATGGTTCGGCGGGGCATGGACTTGCCTCCGGACTTTGATTACGCTTCCAGGCTGGCTGAGTTCGAGGCCGAAGTGGATAGGTACGCCGGGCGTTACAGCAACAGGCCCAATGCTGACGCAATAGAAGCCCGGTTCGCCCGCATGATCAGCAATCGATGGCTGCGTGAGATTAACAATAACGAAAATTTCACGTATGGAATCGAATACGACGACATAATGGGCATGGCCGGTGAATTCGGCGTCGGACAAGGCGGTATGACCGGCCGGCAATTGAGCGCTTGGATCACGCAAATTCTAATTCACCGCCAGGACCCCACCGAAGGAGGAATGGAAGGTTTGGGCGGTCAGTTGCTGAGTAACGGGTTTGTTTACCTTCCCGCCGACGGTTTTGCGGCCGGTAGCCGCTTGGAAAAACAATCCTTCGTTAACACATTGGAGGATCTGCGCAATTGGGGATTAATTTCTATCAGCGATCGCGATATGCGGGCAATCCGGAATGGTGATGCCCTTTCCCGTCGGGAGACCGACTTTGACTTTAATGTCAATTCGCCATTTGCTGAACACAGAGAGTCTTTGCCGGAGGGCCGGGCCGGGACCAATTTTGCCGCGGAACAGCAGGCCCGTCTGGACGCCGGCGGGGCGACCGTGGCTGAGATGGGTATGGCCCGTATGGGCTTGTTGGAGGCTATGCAGTTTGCGATCGCCAGCGGCCTGACGACGCGGGAGGAGCTGAGCGCAGGGCTGCTCGAGCGCGCCAATCGCGGTGACCAAGCCGCAGCTGATCTATTGGCTCTATTCAACAACGGCCTTCAAGGGGAAGAGTTCCGTGGGGCCATGGAAGGGGCGCGCAGCGCTGAAGTTATCCGTGTCTACACGGAGCGTTTTCAGCATGACGACTTTAAGGCTGTGTGGGGCTTCAATGAGGAAGGTCAATTCGGAGCATTGCAGGTGCGGGACTTTAACCGTTCGGAAGGATGGTTCGACTGGATCGGCAACGAGAACTTTACGGCATCCGGCCTTACCGGGCAAGAATCCGGCACAACCGGGGAAATCGATGATGACGAAGCGGTGTATGTTTCGCGCAATGAGTGGCAGGATTTGACCACCTTGGGTGATGCGGGGGGTAGGGAACCGTCGGAGAAAACCTTCGAAGAGGCATACCAGGAAAACAAAGGGGGCACGTTGGCCCAGTTGCGCGCCATTGAAAGCTTCGGGCCGTTGCGTTATGCCGGTCAAGGTTGGGGTATGGCTGATGACGATACCGGGACGATTTTCTACGGTGAAGATGGCAAGCTGCGAACGGGCTGGATTAACCGATCCAACGATCAGGAAGCCATTATGCGAAACATCGGCGGTGAAAATGCCCTCCGCTTCGCCGGTCAATTGGATTCCATGGGGACGGTAGCTACAATCATGGGGGCGCTGGTTATTCTGGACGTCGTGATCACTGTGGTTGAAGTGGTCGCTATTATAGCCACGGGAGGTCTGGGTACGCCGGTTGCTGCCGGAGCTGGGGAAGGGGCTAAGCAAGGGATCAAGGCTGGCGTCCGGTTTGGGGTTCGCTACGGTGCCAGACGGGCTGTGATGGGCACGATGCGCAAGTATGGGGTGCACGCAGCCTTGGAGGTGGCTACGCGATTGGCGGCGCATACGGCAGCTACCAGGGGCACCCGACTTTTAGCCGGTATCGCGGTGCGTGGGCTTGCGCCTATTTCCCGAAGACTGATGGCTCCCGGAGTTGTAGGGGCGTTCATGCGGGGGGCGAGTGTAAGCTATACCAAACGGCGCCTGATAGCATACGGTTTGATCGGCGGATCCATCAATGCAGCGTTAGGTTCCTATGCCCGCGGCGAAGTGTCAATGGAAACCTTTACGGATTTTGCCCACGGCGCATTCCTCTTTGGTCTCTTGTCCCGCCGGGCGCCGGCCAAGGCGGCCGGTTCGGCGCTTCAGCGTGGCCTTACCGGAAGCTTGATGGCTGGGGCGCAACGGGCTTCCGAGGCGGTCAGATCAACTAATTTAGGTGGTCGGGTGGCGAGTACTATGCTTGGCAGGGGGGTAACGAGCGCCGGATTTATCCTTGGCGCCGGAGTCTTTGGCGGTTCGGTTGCGGCGTTGCAACTCGGTTCGAGAATGCGCGGCAACGAGGCCCCGGGACTTTACGAGTCGCTCGCCATTGGAGGTTTGGCGACCGCGGCGATATTAGGCGGCGGCCGTTTGGCGGCGGCCCAATTCGGCGGCGCCTATGCCGGGGCCAAACAGTTCGGACAGACAATTGCCTCTATTGGGCTGCTCGGTTTGGGGGTGGGTACGTTGGTCCACGGGACAGATATGAGCCTGGAGGAACGGACCGCAAAATTGACCGGGGACGATCTCGGATTTATGTATCGCACGCGCAAGGCGTTGACAGGCGGGTTACAAACAGCGTCGTACATGACGATAGTTGCCGGCGGTATGCGCGGACTGGGTTATGCCGCCACGGCCGAGCTGAAGACCGGGAGCAGAGTGGGCGTATCCATGTTAACCGGTGCCGGATTCGGCGGTGCGATGCGCGCGAATTATCTCGCGTGGAATAGCGATACTGCTGATGTAATGTGGGATAATGCCTTGTTGGATATCGGAACCTATGCGGCGGGCGGTGGTTTTCTCTTGGGGCCGACCGCCTTGCTCGCGATGCGAGCCGGAGCCAGTTCTCCGCATGCAATTCGGGAGCAGATGGCGCGGACCGCATTAAGGCAGGCGGGAAGAGAGCTGGCGCAAACTGCCAAGCTCGATTCACGTGCCATCGAGATGGCCCTCAGAAGCAAAACTCCGCAGCAGCTGGCCCGGTTGGAACGGGCCGTTCGCTGGGAATTGGCGGCGCCGCGTACGTTCGGCGAACTGTCCATGCGCGGCAAGGTGCTCAATGCCGTCGGGTTTGCCGGAGTCGGCGGGGCTGGAAAGGTCGGTTACGAATACTTCTTTAATTCGTCCGCTGAAAACCCATACTCCGTGGGGCAGGGCGTGGCCGATTTCATCGGCGGCGCCGGTCTGGCCATGTTGGCGCTCTTTGCCATACGCGGGGCCAAGAATCTGAGTTTGTTGCGTAATTTCTCCGATGATGCGGCCTTCCAATCCGCCCGTTTGGGCGCAGCTGCCAAGGGTGTTGAGGCCGCCGGTCCACGGTCTGCTGCCCAGGCCTTGTTTGATCAGTCCGCTGCAGGTGCCGCGAAGTGGACGCTTGTTTCTCCGGCTTTTACGATCGGTGGCGCGCTGTGGACAGGGCTTGCGGCCCGTGTCGAAACAATGATCGACGGCGACGAATCGCGTTACCGGAAATTCTTCGGTCCGGGGCGTTTACCGGCGTTTATCCTCCAAACGGAAGGCGGATACATTAATCTGATATCCGGACAAGGGCTTCAAGCCGTCTATGACAGTGCGGTGACCGGTCCGCTTCACGGTCTGTGGATGGCTCCGGCGTTCGGAACATTCCAGGTCCTCGGCGGCAATGTCCGTCCGGGAGGCGGCATTCGTACTGCAGCCGGCCGTTTCCTGCAAGCCGTTCAACGGGGGCCGGGAGAGTCGGCCGGCAAGATAGTCTCGACCTTGTATCGTGATGTCGGGTACATGCCGGGGTTGGTTACCCTGACCTCAACGGCGGTCGATTTCTTCAGTAACGGCAGCAACACAGTATCATTGTCAGCTTTAGCCCGGTTTATCGACAACTCCGGACTCGGCCAGGAATTGAATGCCAAATTTGCGGGTCAGGAGGTCGGTGCGGTTCGTGAAAGCCGTTACACGGAAGTTGAAGTTAACGGCGAAACAAAATATCAGTTTAAGTACGGTAACGCTGTCGAGGGAACGAACCGTCCGGTTGTTTTTAGCCACTATGAGCTTGAGGCGGCCGGGTATGCGGCCTTCCTGGGCTTGCCGCAAGTCGGTGAGCGGACGAAGCAATTGCGGACGCAGGCGCGTGATGCCGAAGCTGAAGGTAACTATGCGACAGCTCGACAGCTGGCGACCGAGGCTACGCGTATCGACCGTTACGATACAGAGGCCTGGGGCATCAGACTGCGATCAGAACGGGGACTGGCCCTCAGCAGGGGAATTCCATTAAGAGAGGTCTCGGATTCGCATAATGAACTTCTCGAAGTTGCCCTTTCCACGGGAGATGAAGCCTTCATCAATGACGCGAAACTGCAGCAGGGTATATACAAGTCCGATGTCAACAAGATGGCCGCTGACAAGTACATTTATTACGGTCTGCGAGAAGTCGAAAATGCATACAATGCTACCTCAGCTGCGGAGCGGGGGCAATTCGAGGCCGCGGCTCTGCAGTTCTTCGCACGGGCTGAAGGGGCGGTCGATCGTGCGATGAGCCACAATCCGAGCAATGTGGATGCATTGGCTGCCAGGGCGAACATCGCCAAAGGGCAGGCCCTTCTGCGCGGGGATTACGCCCAGCCGGAAGTTCAGGCATCCATAATCGAAGGGTTCCGACAGGCGCAGCAACTTGCCGTACGGGAATTTGGTGCGAAATCAGATGTTGTCAACCACTTCGATATGGCAATTAAGGCGGAGGAAGGCCGGATGGCCGAGGCTCGTATGAAGGAATCCTGGCGTCAACTTGGCCGTACGGAAGCGGGGGCGGAACTTGATTCGACGTTGGTTGCAAAGGGGGTCGCCGATGCCGCGGAAATGCGGGCCAAAATGGTGGACGGGGATTACACCGCTTCC
Organism: Candidatus Omnitrophota bacterium; assembly: GCA_020429915.1. Lineage (GTDB taxonomy): Bacteria > Omnitrophota > Gorgyraeia > Zapsychrales > Zapsychraceae > JAGOSC01. The sequence goes on from JAGQKV010000005.1 coordinate 189,481, forward strand.
ACGCTGTTCGTCGCCGCCGAATTTGACAGAATGTCGCACGGAGATAGAGGTTTTCTGGAGCGGGACGCGACTACGGGCAATGATATCGGAGCCAAACGTTTTCACGCTTACGAAGGTGAGATGAGCCGGGCGCTTGAGTTGGCCCGGAGCGCGAACGATGCAAAGCTCGCGGATGTGATTTCCGCGAATTTGAACGCCGTTCGCTTCCAGCGCTATACCCATGAGGGATATCAAGCGGCCACCGAGCCGGGACGCGACTTGCAACTCGCTTACAGCAAGTTCGGTCAGGCACGCAAGTATGCTGACGCTGTTTCAGCGGAAGCAGCGGAAAAGGCGGAAAGCAACTTCCAGATTATAGCCGATTTACTGCCTTCCGAAATGCTGGCCAAAGCGCGGCTGAGTACATCCGAGTGGGGGACGATCCACCAGTTTGAAGCCACACGTGTAGAGGCGAACGCCCCCAAGCAAGCGCAGGATGCGGCCGATGCTGCCCAATCAAGTTACGAGGCTATGCTGCGTACCATGAGCCCGGAAAAGGCCAGCGTTCTGCCGGAGGTCAATTTCAGGGCATGGGCTCAAATTCAAGGTAAGGCCGGCTCACCTAGTGCGCGTGTGCAAGGGCTGGCTCGGATCGCTAAGGCCCAGCACCTCCGGGGAGAATCCACGCAGGTGATTGACCGGTTGATTACACGGATGGAATCGCAGAAAGGCAAGTCCCCTGAAGGGACGGCCCAAGTGATCGCACGTCAAATCGATCGCGAGATCGACCAGGAAATCCGTGACGTCAGGGATTTTAAGGATAATGTTAAGCCCTACGGCAAGCCTACTGAGACCTTTACGGACCGCAATGGCTTCACTGAAGCTCAACTGCGGATCATGGGGCGGTACAACAATGCGGCTAACGCGTTTTTTGAGACGGGAGGTAAAGTGCCGGTCGGTGCGGAAGTCCCGGTGGCCCGCGAGTTCCGTCTTGCCGGTGATGAATATCGCCCAATGCTTCAGGAAATGACTCCTGATCTGGCATCCCGGTTGTCTACTGATAACTATCGGCGTTGGTTGGGTATCGCCAGCGACGGGAAGATCACTACAGGTGACCGTAGTGTCGGCGCCGATAAGGGGGGTGATCAAACAGGTCTTCAGGCTACTGTTTCGGGTGACCTTTCGGTGGATGCCGCAGTGACTATTGCCAAGGCAGCCTTCCTGAGAGGTGACACGACCACACTGGAATTGATGCGCGGACGGATAGAGACGTCCAAAACCGATGACGCCGTATCCCAACGGGTGGCTCTGGAAAGCTGGATGAAGAGCACCAAACCCAATCAGCAGGCAGATTTGACCGAGGCCGGATTTGAAGTGATAGATCTCGCCTCAGCTGTGAAAACGGCCCCCGAAAGCAGCGACTTAGGGCCCGTAACCATCCGCCATACTCCCATGCCGTCCTCCGGCCATAGTAGCACAAGAAGATCTTCCGGATCAGATTTCAGTGTCATCAGTCAGTCCGGCGATGCCAAAGACGTAGAATTTGCCCGCGAAGGACTAGCCGGTGAAATGAATATCGGCCGGTCCGGTATGGATCGAAAGGCTATGCAGGGCGTGGCTGTGCGTGAAGCCGGAGACGTTTCAGGGGAAGGCAGACGTCAGGAAGATTTGAGCGCGATACTCACGGGTGTCGATTTGCGTTGGCAGTCCACTACTGATGGCAAGCAGTTCAAAGAAATGTATAAGGGAATAGATTTCGAACCGATCGTCTGGGGATCCCGGCCCTATGAAGCCGGTGCGGACGCCAAAGATTTTGCGCTGCTGGTCGATAACGTTACTGGTCTTAGGAATGAACTGCGGATCGCCCAAGGCAACGCCGAAAACAGCGGAGGATATAAAGCCAGAATTGAAAAAGACGTGAATCAACGCATCGATGCCGCGCTGGACAAATTCCTTCAAGACCGGTCGCCGAACACGTCAAGAGACGCCATCAAGGAGTTTGTTGTCGAACAGGCCGATCAGATCCTTCAACAGTACGACCGGGCGGGAGCTGCATACAGGCATGCCAAAAAAGATTTCGATGCGCATGGAACGCCGGGTCGTGAGGCGCAATCCGAAATCCTCAGTCTCTTCTTTACGACAATCAATGAAATGGCCATGATTGAACGAAATCCTTCGCTGGCCGGAAACAACAGAATCGGCCGTGTCATGTCCGCCCCGACCGGTGCCGGTAAGTCCGTTGCCCTGGCCCTGGCCCTTGATTATTTGACCCGGATAAAGACAGCGGGCGATAAGACGACCATCGTGGCCGTGCCGAACTTGAGCGTTAAGAAGGAAGTTATGGATATCGCCCGGATCATGGGGACCCGAATTAATGATGTGAGTGTCGGAAGCGGCGGTGAGACCGGCAAAAGCCTTAGCTTGGCCAAAGAGTCGATAAATATCGCCTTGCATTCCGAGGCGCAGCAACTTCTATTGAGTGGCCGATTGGGTAAGGACGGAACCGTCAAGAATTACCGGCTTTTCGTTGACGAAATTGACGAATTCATCCGTATGAACGATATGCGCGAGGGTGATTCCAGTGCGAAGGACGTTGAGCAATTGCGAAATTCTACTTTGCCCGCAGATAGGCGTCTGCTCCGGCGGGAACAGTCTTTACGGGAAGACATCGAAATTTTTGCCCAGATCGTCGAATCCAGGATCAGGGGGTTTGAAAATCAGGGAGACATCGCTAATCCGGCAGGTCGGGTGGTCGAACTTCTGGACAATGGAAAAACCCGTTTTATCGACCATGATGGAATCATGGCCGAATTCAAAGCCGCCTTGGCAGAACGAAAGGGTATGAGCAACCCGGAAGCCGCCTTCCGTGCATTTGAGAGGGAATTGCGTGAGGTCAGTACCGAAACCAACCATAAACGTGATGATGCTGGGAATATTATTCAGGAGGGGACGCCGGTTAATTTCAACACGTTAATCAACGAAATCGGGGCGAGTATCCGTAGGGGCGAAGGTAGTGGTGGGGCGTCCTATGACAAAGGGTCCATCACCAAGGTTGCCACCGTTGACCGGGGCGGCAGACAGTCCGATACCACTCCGGAAGTTCGCGAGCAGGCCATGGCCAATGCGGTTACCGCGCTTATGCGAGCGGCCAGAGACGGACGATTGGAACAAAATTCTCCGGATGCCGAGATTGCCTTCCAGTTGGCCTTGCGGCAAAAGCCGGCCAGCCGTGTTGCCCGCGCTTCGGATGTTATCGGTCAGGCAGACATGTTTATCGGTTTTTCAGCGACTGCCCAGTCGGTCAAATTCTATTTAGAGAATATTGAAGGCGCCGAGATTCGTGTGGTGCGTAGCGAAAGCAACAAAGAAATCGATTCTACCGAAAGATCCGAATTGATGTTGCTTAATGACGACAGTGTCCGCGATATTGTCGGTCCGGACAGATCCGTGCGCCGCCAAATCGCTTTGATTGAACGCCGCATTTTGGGAACATCCCGGGAAGATACCAAAAGCACCGACCTGAACCGTGACCGGATTTGGGTCAAGCTGGATAGCAATAATCAGGTCGTCAGGGCGGAGAAAGGTCAGGAAGGCGCCATAGAAATCAACCGTTCGCCCGTCACCGGTCTGCTTATCCAGAATCTTGCCTTGTTTGAGGCCTTGAGTAAGCCCGGTACACGGTTGCGTGAGGGTACCGGCGCTGAAAAATACGATGTCGTGTCAGCGGCAAGCGGCAGTGAAAAAGCGGAAACGGCTGCCAAAGCCAAGATTCAGCGGGCATTGAGTACGGATCTTGTCGTGGAAATACTGCAAACTCATAGGGAAATAGCGGCGGCCCGTGAATCAGGTGACAGCGCCAAAGTCAGTGAACTTGATGCCAAGTTGCAAAGACTGGAATCCGAACGCAACGTTGTCGTCGTCTATAACGGTTTGGTTACAGGTTCAAACATCCTGGGCGCGAACGCGGGTGTCCGATCTCTGCGTGCGCAAGTGGAAGCCGGGGAATTCGCCGTCAAGGAACTTACGGAAATGGCGAAGGCCGTGAGCGGGGAAACCACCCGTTCCGGTCTGGACAGCCGCCTTAACACATTGCTTAATTATGTTTCCGACGCCGATAAGTTCGGTTTGACCAAATCCGCTTCCAGCGTTCAGGGCGCGCTCAAGGAAGCGATGGACCTCAGCCGTCAGCTCGGGGAAACCACGGATGCTGGCAAAGCCAGTGCTTTGAGTTCACGAATCGCCACCCGGTTGCAGGAGGCCAGCAACGAAGTGTCCCGAGAGTTGCGGCCGATGCAGGAAAGCTACGACTTAACCTCCAAAATCAATGTCGTCTCGTGGGGAGCCAAGCCGACCGCTGAAACGAGCCAGGCCTTGGGTCGCGGGGATATTAATGAAGATGTCGGTTCCAAGCGTGCGCGCGTTAACAAGGCCTTGTCTGTTATCGCCATTCATCACGAAGGTGACATCATGAGTGACTCGTTGATCCGGGCCGCAGAGGGTATTTTGGCCAAGGGCGGCGGAGAACAGCGGGATGCGGACGTCATGGAAATGTTCCGCAAGATCATGGATGAAGCCGGGTTCCGCGGAGAGATGAATCAGGTTGTTCAGGTGGTGCGTCAGGGAACGCGGACCAATGTCGTTGAGTCGAAGGTCATGGAGTTGGCCGGTAAACGGGCGGAGCAGATAAAGATGGACCGTTTGTTGAATGTTCTTAATACGGTCAACGCACGAAATACAGGTAACAGGCTGACCACGATTTCGACCCTGTCAGGATCGGCCTATGAAGGCTTTGCAGCGGCCGTGGATTCCGGATATGCGCAGACGGGTAAGTTTTCGGACTTGAAACGCACAACAATTACGGCCGTCCAGGATCTGCCGACGTTAGGTCTTTTCGCCAATGAAACACTTGATATCGAATCAGGTATCATCCAAGGCCGGGCCGCAGCGCCGCAGGTCAAAATCCACTTCGAGGCCACTATGGCTGATGTTGAGAACAAGGCGGGGGCCGTTCTGGATGCCATTGAATTTAACAAGCGCGGATTTGCGCAGCGTCTTGCAAATGCGGCTGTTACTGAGTCCAAGACCGACGCTATGCCTATGGCCGTTGCGAATTTTGGCGACAGCACTCTCGATGCGACGCAACAAATGGCTGTCGGCAGACTTACGCAGTTACTGCCCTCCCAGGTTGAGGCGTTGGCGAAAGAAAGCGGACTGAGTACTGAGTTGGCCCGTGAATTAGGTGAGCAGGTCGAGGCCTTGCAGGAATTCGCCAATACGAACTTGGGGACACAAAGAGTTTCCGTATATTCGTCCGCCGACCGACCCTTAAGTGAAATTCAGCTCAATCAAATTCAGAAAAACCTGCAAGCCAATGCCGCCCAGTTTAAGGGCGTAAAGCAGGTGATTCTGCAAAATCGCGATGTGGATCAAGCGGATTCCATGGAGGCGATCAAACTGGGAACGGAAAATCAAACCGCGCCGGTTATCTTGCCTGCTAACATAGTCACCCAAACCATATCTACGCCGATCACGATTACACCGATGACCCTGCCGACGATGACCATGCCGATGTCTCGCGGGGCTACAACGGGGGCGGATCAATCGATTGCCTTCTCCTCAGATCGGCGCATTCCGGTTGTTTCCACCGCGGGAGATCTGTCGGATGTTGAAAGCGGAACGTTGAAACAAAATTTAGGTTCGGATGATGCGTTTAAGGACGTCAGCGAGATTGTCCTGTTCGACTCGACCACCGGGCAAACGGACAACACCTTTATAGTGGAAGAGTACGGGCAAAAGACCCTTTTTGTTAATCGTCAATTAACACAAAAGTTGGCTTCCCGGCCGGTGACCCTCGGAACGGCACGGGACGAAGTCGGTATCATCGAAAGCACCCGGACCGGCGCGCCTGCCCGCGTGCTGATGGCCGAAACCAGTGGACAAACTCGATCACAAGTCAAAGTCAATGTCTTCAACATGCCGGAGGCTACGACAGCCAGAACGCGCCCGGTGGCCGTACTGGCGTACCGTATGCCGGATGCCGCCGACAAGGGCAAGCCGATTACCTATGAACGTATGGAAATTGACGGAGGCACGGTTCGAATTGATACGGCTCAGAGACGCCGGTCCCAAATCGCCAATCTGACACGAGACTTACAAAAAGCGGAAGCTTCCGGTGATTTGAAAGCCGTGGATCAATTACGCGTAAGGATCGAAAAGCTCGAAATCGATAATGCGGGATCTCCGGAAACATCCGTCGTGCTTGTTCCGAAGCTCGATGAATTCGGTAATCCGCAGTTGGCCGGTATTATGGTCGACAATCTGTTTGTTCCGAATTTCGACACAGCGAAAGAACGGCAGTCTGAAATCGCACTTCTGACGCAGAGCCTGAAGCAAGCGGAAGATAACGGCGACACGGCGCGAGTACAGAACATCACTCAGCAAATTCAGGATCTGAAGATCAACGCCCCTGCGGTTCATGAGGCGGGTGTAACAATCACGCGCTCCATTCCCGTGAGCCGGGAAATCGCCGGCAATGAGGGCGGCGTCGTCACCAAGCCGGTTCAGGTTTCCCAGCATATTCGGTTCGACGGATTTATGGCCGATTCCGTTGCGGTCGTGCTTGAAGATACGGATGTTGGAATGGATGCAGGGGACATTATATTTATGTCACCGGCGAGCAGCAATGACAATGTGTTGCTTGTACAGTCGGGAGACAAGGCTCGCCGAGATGCCGGTCTACCTTTGGTTCGTAGGGACAGCAGAGGGTCCAAAGATCTCAAGGGAGCCATCGTTTTCGGTCAATATATCGATCTGGATCAGCCGCTTACTAGTGTCAAAATTACGAATTTTGGCCGTGGGTCTGACCAAGGCGCAGACATCGAACGCGTAGCCAATGACGTCGCCCAAATATCTCCGGATATGATGCTGGCCTTGGCCAAGGCAAGCAACTTGGATGCGGCAACAGGAAAGCAAATGGTGGCCGAAGTGCGTGCCTTCCAGGACAGACTGACAAATAATCCGGCCGGCGAATTTACCCGTGAGGAAGTGCAGTCCAGCCTAGGAACAGTCTTCTCTGCGATAGACAGGGCTCCGGATATGGGGGCCAATTTGAAGATTGCCGCGTTACCGGTATCCGAAAGCAAGGGGCTGCCCTCGCTGCAGCCGATTGTTATCAGAGAAGCTGTGCTTTCCGACCAAAGTTTCACGCGTGGTATCAATTTATTGTCACAGATCAAACCCGAAATTATACCGGTTCTGGCGAAAGCTGCGCGAATCTCGTCAACCGATGCCAAATTAATGGCGGGTGAAGTCCGTTCGCTGCAGCGCAGTTTTTCAAGCTCGGTGAGCGGAGTTATGTCCATAAATCAGATCAAAGGTCTTGCCCGGAGAACTGTTGCGGCGATGGAACAGAATTCGGACTTTGCCGACGCGGTCCGTTCGGCGGCAAAGGCAACTGAGACGGGAAGTTATGAGTTTGTGTTGGACGACAACGGGAGACAGGCGCTGGAATCCCTTGATTTGGGTCAGTATGTGGAGACCGGTAAGGATCAGGGATCTGGCTATATTAAGACCCAGATTCCGAAGGCGGTTATCGGGAATGTCATCGTGAACCAGATTCGGACACAGCGGTTGGCCCGGTTGGCCGATGTAATCGAGAACGACTCTCGATACATCCAGGATGCGACATCGTTGGGCACCGAGTATATCGTTGATGCAGGAGATGATGTGGCGACAGAATTGGTCCGGCAGAATAGCCGCTTGGCCAATCAGTTAATCAAGTCTGGCGAAGGTGCCCGGATAGATGCATTATTGACCGAAATGGAATTGGCAATTCAAACCAGACAACCCATCAGCCGCAACCAAATTGCCGCCTTATCGGATGCCATTCGGCCTCTGGTGGTAGCCTCGACTGATAATCCCGAATTGAATATTAAGTCTGGCAGTACATCGATACAATTTGGCCAAAAACGTCTGACCATCGAGGCCCAGGCCGGAAGCCCGGATGCCAGAGACTTGGAATTGGCCATGAGTAATCTGCAAAATGTCGATCGGATAGCCCAAGCCTTACCGGCTGTTCAGCGCGTCGCGTTCAGCACCCGCGATGATGCGGATACACCCGATATCGGGTTTAGTGACGACGGACAGACCTTGGTAATCAAGAAGTCGCGTGTTAAAGCCCTGGCCCAGGCGGGGGCTGATTCTGCAGCGGTTGTTGGCGGCATGCAAGTTAATTCTCAAAGTGTTCCGCGTGAACAATTGGGTGTATCCGGCCGGCCGATGGAATTTGATAATCTCAGCATCACCCAAAAGGCGGCCCTCAGATTTTTACCGCGATTGAACCCCGCGAGTATCCAATCTATTGCAAAATCTGCCGCAGATGCCCAGATTATCGCTTCCGAAGTTCAGGCGATCAAGAAGGAAATCGGTGCTGAGGGGGCAGTGACCTTGGACAAACTTGCCAAGGTCGCGCCTCGATTGGTTGAGGCCGTTGTTACTGATGGTGGTCTGGGTGTCGATCAGCGCGGGCTTTCACTGAATCTGACCAATGCAGCCGGTGAGAAAAGCGGGCGGCGAACAGCCTTTAAATGGATGCCGCGTATCGAAAGCAGTGATTTGCCGACGCTTGTCAAATCTATGACTCCCTCAGAAATCGGCGAAATGGCCAGGAAGTTTGACATTCCAGTTCTTGAAATCACAAACCCTATGGAAGCGATCAGATTTACGGAGCATATGACGCCAAGCGACATAAAGCGGATGGTCGAGTCGGCCGAGGCGCCCGAGATCCTGGAGGCGGTGGTAAGCTTGGGAATCGATTTTGAGGACAGATCGGGTAAGGAAAAAGGCATTGAAAAACTGACCAGTGAAGTAGCCACTCGATTGTCCAATCAACTCGCCCGGGCGCAGCAGAATGCCGGCGGAAGCGCAGGCAGTTTGGCGACAACGCTATCCACCGAGGCCCCTGATTTGATCAAGTTCCTCAGTTCCAATAAGGATATGGCCCAGCAGGCTCAATCCCTGGCCTTGGCCAACCGGATATCCCGGAAATTGACGCCGCAGCTAATTGAGATCAAGAATAAAGCGATGTCCGGTGAGGCCGTATCCGTGGATACTTTGGCCGAAGAAATTGCGCCGGACCTCACGCGTGCCATCCGCAACAATTCGGACTTTGCCGCACAAACAAGGGTTTTGGCAGCCGTCCGGACATTGACAAAAATGAACGGAATTCAATTCGGCAATGCACTCCGTTCTGATGCCGGCTCAAAACTTACGGACAAGGAAATGATGGAAGTGCAAACGCAGTTCCGTGATTTAAAAACGCAGGTTCCGGAAGGTGTCAATATCTCGATGGAAGAATTGAAAGCCATTGCTCCCAAAATCGTCGAAGTCGTTGCCAGTAACGGTGAATTCCGCCGGGCGTTGAACGATGCCGCATCCGGACCGAGTCTTGCAACAAAAATCGTCGCGAACGTCGCCAGCGATGTGGATCAGCTCAACTTGGATATAGCCCGGCTGGAGGCGACCATTGCATCGTCGTCCCAAGGTTCGGGCGCGAATGCCCCGAGCGTGGTGGGGATCGGACAGGTAGATTCTGTCGTGACGGCAGCCGCTCTGCGTGTGATGTTGGGTGCGGATACAAGCGATATGCAAGCCAAACTGGCCGGAGTTGGAGTAACTGTGGACGAGTTTGATGTGGCCGGTCGGCTGAAGGCTGTCCAGGAAATGAATTTCGACAAACCGGTCGTGGAGTTGAGTGACATAGAGAAAGCCGATCCGGAATTGGTCCAAAAGGTCAGAAAGAACAAGGATATTGCCAGAGTCATTGTTGAAAATGCAGCTGTGGCAGTTATTCGATCCATGACGCCTAAACAGTTCGAGCAAATATCGCGGCAATATCGCCCGACATTGGGATCCGATAATGTGAGTAAGATGGAAGCGGAAATCGCTGATATCGAAATGAACCGTGCTCCGGGAGCGAGCGTACAGGAGGTGGATGTCGCGCAACAGGCGCCCGCTCTCATGACGGCCGTGAAACTGAACCCGCAGTTCGCCGCTTCGATAGCTTCCCTGGGAACCGATTCCGTAGATTCCGTCGCCGTTACCCGTCAGGCTCCGATCTTAGACAATCTTTTGCGTCGTAAGAAAACAAAGATTTTCTCCACACTGGAAGCAAAGACAGCCATCAAGACTTTGGATATCAAGGTTCTTGGCAATGTTGTCACGGAACTGCAAATGGCAGGCGAGCTTTCGGAATCAGAGGCGGATGCTGTAATGACAGGTATCAATATTGCCAGAAGTGATCCGAGCATGCTTTCAGATAACCACCGGATGCAGAACGAGGCCCCGGCATTATTCGGTGCGCTCAACCGTTCACAAATAGTAAGTCGGCTGAAACAGGAGGTTAGCCGGCCGCGGGAGGCAGACAAGTTTGTCGCTTTAAGTCAGATGGCGAATATCTCCCGGGATGATCTCGGTGCGGCGCTCAAGGAGTCAGGTTACTTGGCCGGCCGGGACAATATACTTAAACAATTTGACAAAATTCAGTCCAATCCCGATCCGGACGTACGGGTAGACCTCGAACTGATGGCCAAAGCCGGAGCTCCTGATTTGGCGAAGGCCTTCGATAATGCGCGCTTTACGCACACGATGGCCTCACGGGTGGACTCCTCCGTTGCCAAGACACAAGTTTTGGCGGCGCGGGCAGTGGAAGTGGTGGATTCTGACGAGGTCAAAACCGTATTGACAGCCGGGCGCCAAAATGACGACGAGCAGGTGAAAATTATTGCCGGTGAAGTCGATACGTTACGTCAAATCAGCGACTTGAGTTACAAGGCCAAGCAGTTTGAGCTTGCCGGCGATAAGACGAAGGCGGCCGAGCTGCGCGGACAAATTCGTGAACGCATCGCCATGGCCAGTGGCAAGGCTGTGAACGATATCGACCCGATCAGAGCGGGGCCGTCTATAGCGACCGACTTTACCACGTTGGAACTGGTGGCCCCCACCGTTGCCGCCGTTATTGCCGACGGATCATCAGCTACTACCAAAAATCTTGCCTCCCTTATCACACCGGTCGAGACAAAGCCGAACTCCTTCGGCAGCAAACTGCGCAGACTTGATAATCGTTTTGACTTGGATATCGAATTTGATCCGATGCTCGACCGCAGCCGTACCGGTGCCGAGACTATTGTAGAAGAAGGCACCATCATCCTGGGTCTTAACGCTTTGGCCGAATCGGTCCGGGGTAAGGGTATTCTTGAACACGAGACTCTGCACGGGAAGAGTAACGGGAATAATAGTATCGGCCGCCCGCCCGTATACGCGGCCCGCTTCTACAATAACGACGGCATGGTTGTTATCGGAAGTGACATGCAGATCTACGCAAAGCCCGGGGAAGACTTTACCATTGAGGAAATTTGGACGCATACCATCGAAGGTCTGAGTAAGTCCCGCGATGTCGCTCAAGCTGCCGACCGAGGTCTGTCCCGGGAAGCAAAGGCCCGGATCTCTGCGCTCAAGGAAATATTCCAGCGCGGCCGGGACTTCGGGTATACGGCAGCGGCTAATATCAGCTTTGCCTTGGATATCCTGGATCAAGGTCAGCTTTCGGAATCCACAGATAAAGAAACCGGTATGCCCATACGGGAATACAGGTTAGACGATCGCCGGTCTGTCAGCGTGATTCATGACGAATCGCAAGGCGTCATGAGATTTAAGGTTCGGGATCAGGGGCAAGCCATTAAGGTCGAAAACGGGGATCAGCTGTCCAAGGAAGATGTGCGGCTCGCTTTGGGTCGATTGAACCTCTCCGCCGAGGAGCGTGACAGTATTCAGTCGGTCGTGGTTGCTGACAGCAGCGCTTTGAGCGGCGCGGCGTTCGCCATGGTGAATCAGGATAACGCGCTGGTCATCAATCAGGATAACTTGGCAGCGTTGACCAGTAAACAGCAGCAAGGCGAGGCTTCCTTCAGCAGACGCGCAAACGTCGAAACACGTGGCGAATTGGGATTGCCGACGCAGTCGACCGGAACAGGCAAGGTGATCCGCATGGGGAGCCTGGACTATGAAATCGAACAACAACTCCCCACGGCTCAGTACATGTCGGCATCCGAACAGTCTATGACCACCGCCCAGGGAGAATACGATTTCGAGCGGATCGCGGTCGCCCGTCTGCAGGCAGCGAAAGAGCGCAGCATTACGGATTCCGTTAAATTAGACGTGCGGGCCAAAGTAGCTGAGAACTTGATGGAAAGCGATCCGATGGCGATGTTGATAAACCAGGCCATATTGCGGGACGATATTCGTCAACCGCTTGTCCAAGCTGTCGGTTCGGATAAGGCATACCGTTCCATTATCGCGGCTCCGCTTGAAGTCTCCGGAGTAAGTGCTCAGTCCGATGTGCTTTTGGGGGCGCTGCAATCTATGCCGCAGCTTCAGCTTCGGGATCTCGGTCAAATTTTACGCTTGTCAGGTGACACGACAAGCGCCGCGAATGCCTTGGTCGACGTCAACAGTTTTGCAATGAAGGTTTCCGGCCCCACCAATATTGCTCCGGAAAAATTGCAAGCCATAGGTGAATTGGTAAGGCTCAAACCGGCGGTGGCGCAGCGTTTGATAGCATCTCAGAACGCGGAGGGTACTGTTCTTGATCCGAGCGTGACCGCAGAATTGGCGAAAGAATTGGCGGAGATCCAAACTTCCTTCCAACCCGAAGCCGAGGTGTCGTTGTCGGAAGTAACGGCAGTCGCTCCCAGGGTTGTTGCGGCCATCACTTCAAATGACCGCCTTGCTGGTCAAATAAATCAATCCGTATCCGCCTCGGTCATGGGCGGGGAATTGGCGCTTGCGGGCGAAAAGTTTAAAGATGCGTCTGCGGTCAGTTTGAATGAATTGCGGGAGGTTGCCCCCACATTTGTGGCCCGTGTGGAATCGGATAACAATTTTGCTTCTAGTGTCCAGAAAGTAGCGGATGCCAAGTTGCAACGTGTTGCCGGACGACTGGTGGCCGAAATCATGGGAGCCGAGGATCTTGAGCGTATCGATAATGGGGCCAACGTTCAGTACTACAGTAACAAGACGGGGCGCGGTATTGAGGTATCGAAGACCGCAGGTAAGATTGCCAAATTTATTTCCGGGGCCCGGGATGTTGAGCTTGCCGCTCTGAAGACGGGTAAGTCGCAAAGTGTCCTGTTGGAATCCCAGGAATTCGACACGGCGGATGTCAGCAGCGCTATCGAACGCTTCGGCCTCACTTCCGTCGAAAAGGGTGCTATCAAGAATGTTGCGTTTGCCGACTCCGCCCTTTTGGCCGGAAACAGTTTTGCTCTGGCAGACGGCGGAGCCACGCTGTTCATCAATCGGCAACAAATGCCGAACCTCGCCTCCGATCATCGGTTACCTGTCGAAATAACACGTGCTTCTACAGTGCGGGCACGGTCCGAGATGGGCGTAAAAGAAAGTTTTGCCACGGAGATCCAGGACGGTTGGCAAGCCGCCAAGACGGAATTGGCCAGTTCAGGCATGTTCGCCGACCTGCGTGGGTTGGAGGGTATACCATTCGCAGAAGTGGGAACCGACAAAGCAGGGATGGTGAAGACATTGGGAGTGGCCGCTATGATTTTCGCGGCAGGCGTCGGTGTGCTCAATTCGACGGCAGGGCTCCAGCAGAGTTTCGCGGATCAGTGGGCGAATGATATTCCAGCCGCAACTGCGACGATGTCACAGGAAGATTTGAGTCAGAATGCATTAACAGGGGCATTCGACGGGGGCACCGATATCACGGTTGAAAGAGGCGATGATGGCATAATAACCATAGTTCAGACAGGTGCTGATACGGCCAGTGGGGACTTGGGAGACCAGGACATTTCCGCCACGCAGCTGGATGTCCAACAGGATGGCGGAGATAATATTGCCATTCCTGACCACAGCGTAGCGCCGGATTACGATTTTTCAGACGTCGGCAACATGGATTATCAAACGGCTGTCCCGCATTCGGTGGCGCTGCTGGATGCCATGAGTATCGGCAGTTCCATGGATCAAGTTTTGGCGGCGGATCAGGACCGCATGATTGCCCGGTTGTCATTTATGGACGTTCGACCCGTACGGATTTCAAGACCGGCACCGGGTGGCGGGGATAAACCCGGACCAGATGATGATGACGAAAATGTCATTATTCCGATGTCTCGGAACCGCTCCGGAAACGTTGGCAGACGTAACCTTGAACGTGACTCCGAAGGTGAGAAGAAGGCGGCGTTGGGGGATCAAGAACCCTTCCTTAGAGAAGCGGCTAACGACGAAGGATTTCAGCGCAAGGGTATAGCAGGAGCCGAATATATCCAACGTACGAAAGGTTTCTACGGGAAGGCGAGAAACGCGAGCGCCACGGCGGGCGCCATAAAGCCCATTATCTCACAACCCACGACGACGCAATCTTTACAGCCGACCGTTGCGCCGACGGTCACGACAACGGAAATCATCACTCCCGCCGTCTTTCCGACAACCATTATGCCGGCGATGTCGGGAATGTTTTTGTCCAGTGGCGGGCAGGGCGCTACTTCCGATGCCGCGATGTTGGCTAACTCCACGCAAGTCGGAAATCTCAATATCAAAGGCGTAACACAATCCGGTATTCAGTCGGAATCAGCTGTCTTGGCAAGTGCAAATACGACGGCTAACGGAGGCTTTGCCGCTAACCGCAGCGGTTCAGCAAGTGCGCCAAACTTTACTGCTGCCGGCTCCTCAATGTCATCCATCGGCTTTGACCAGGGATTTACGCCATTGAATGTACCGAATTTTGAGATGCCGACAGCCGCTGACTTTACCGGAGCAAGTGCTGTTGCGTCTTCGGGAGCCGGTTACCAAGGGTTTACTCCGCTGGATGTCCCCAGTTTTGATCTGCCCAGATTAGGCGACCGGGCCGTGCTTAGCGCGACAGTCGCCGATCAACGGACGATCGCGGTTGCCAAGATAGGGTTGGCGTCTGATACTCAAATGTACAATCTGCTTTGGTCGCGGGTCGGCAATCCTCAAAGTATTCTCCCCATTATCCGGGACGTGCGCCGCGCTAAACAAAGCGCGATTGACGATCCCAGCCAGAATGTGTTTACCAGTCTGAAGGCCATGGCGGACAGTCCTTTGGAAGGTGTGCGTGAATTCGCCCGATTGATTGATCAGGATCCGAACCTGACCACGGATATCGACAGCATGATCCAGCTTAACCAAACGCGGGATGTGCGGGCTGTGGTGACACCATCGGTTAGACGTAAAGCGAAAGATCGCATCCAGCAATTGCAATCCGGCAGTGATAAAGGCAAGACGTCGGTCAAGCGCAATGAAGCTGCCGCCCGGCTGGGAGTGGCCTCCAAGCTCCAATTAAGAGAAGCGTTTCTGCAGACCGACGGTATTACCGAGCAAGAAATTCCGGTCGTCGTAGATCAGATTATTCAAGCCCGGGCCGACAATAAGAGCAAGTCATCATCGGACGTCTTTGAGAGCCTGGACGAAATCGCTTCCGCCGTAAGTCCTGAATATGCCCGGATCCTCAACGATCCGAAAACAGTGGATATTATCAACCGCACGATCAGTATGGATGACGAATTTGAACGGATAGGTATCGTTACCGATGACAGTGATTTTGCCCGCGGGTTGCGTCAGCAAGTCGTAACCATTAAAGCCGGGGGGACGGATGCCGAAAGTCTTATGGCGGTTCTTTACGGCCAAAGTTCAGCGGTGGATGCCCTTGATCAGTTCGCGATGACCCGTGAAGCGGATTTCAATTCCATGATGGGGCAACGGGCCTTTGAAAAGCTTCCGGAGGCGGTTCAGGTCGCAATCTTGGACAGCCCTGCGGTGCAAACGGCTTTGGATCAATCTGTCCAGATCAGACAGCCTGTCACGGTAGGGTCCAAGTGGCGGACTGCCAAAAAGTCGGATCGCCGGCCGAACACATATGTTCCTCCATCGGTTACTGCCTCGGAAGGTCAGAATATCCAGGAAGTTGAGCTGGATATGGTTAAGTTCGCTGATCAGGCCGGCCTGGAAGAAGCCGTCCAGAGAAGAGTGAATCAGGACCGCAACGCGATGGCGGCCGCTGGGTTGCTATCTTCCGGGGTTTCCGAACGCGGCGCCTTGATTATCGGTGATCAGCGCCTTGATACGATTGTCTTCCCGGGTCTCAACATTCAGGCTCCGGCCCTTACTCAAGAACTTCGCGGATATACCGCCAGAACGTTCCCTGATGTCGCGTTGGCCGCCAATCCGCGGACAGGTCAGTTGCTTATGCGCTTGAAGGCCAACATTACCAGCGAGAACGGTAGGCCGCAAATTTACCTGCGCGTGAATGAGGACGTGTTCGTCAACAAGTCCGACTTGTGGGACACCTATTCCGCGGCCGATCAGCAATATCTGCGTGACTTAGGATTCGGGCCGGGAATGTCCGTTGATGCCTGGGGTCAAAAGATCGCGGAAGTTGTCCGTACGACCACCAGAACCATTGACGGCGACGGGGTTACCTTCACCAAAGATTTGCCGGGAGCGCTTCAATATGGATCCATCGGCACCAGACGATCTTATCACTTCAGCGCCGACTTTATTGCCAAGACGTTAACCTCAAATCTCTTCCGACTTCCGGGTGATACCGTTATCGGAGTCGGAGAGATTCAAACACATCCCGAGCAGATTTTTACCGGATTTAATGAAACGTTGGCCTTGCGGGTAGGCGAGGATCTCATCAATCGCAATCCGAGTATAGCTCAAGTCTACAAGGCCATTCAGATCGGATCCCAAAGGATAAATAAGTACCCGTCATTGAGTGACATCATGATGGTAATTGATTCACAATACGAGAATTATCAGGCGATGAAGCCGTTGGTGCAAACCGACGAACAGTATCAGGAGTACGCCCTCACGATCGTCAGCACCACGGCGGAAGGACAAGTCCTCGGATCCAAAACATTTGCCTACGATTCGGTCGTGCGTGCCGGTGAAGTTGAGACCTTTGACAAGCTCATCGACCGGGCATACCGCTCCATGATCAGTCAAACCCCGGATGTCGGTTTGATGTCTGAGGGGATCCAGGAAATCGCACGTTATACCCAGGACGGTATTGCTCCTTACATGGGAACAGGCAAGCAGAAGGCCGAAAAGGCTGTTTTGGCCCGAATCGAGTCTGTGCCCACGCCGTCTGCCAATTTTGATGATTTTGTCCAGAAGACAGCCGTTTCACAGAGTGCTGGCACTACGTTTGTTCCCGCCGAGCAAGATATCGTATCGCGGACACAGCGGCTTCAGGGATTGAGCCGGTCCCGTAATGTGATTCCGGTTCATTTGGCCAGAAACACGCAAGAATTTGACACGATTTTGGAAACGGTGAAAAAGACAAGCCCCGTATTTGAAGCCAGCGATGAAGGGGGACATCTGGTCATCCGGGACGTAACATCCAACGAGTCGGTTAAGGTCAGCAATCTGCCGGCCAATGCGGCAGTGGTGGCGCGCTCCAACGTGCCGATGCGGCAGAATGATCCGGAAGTACAGGCCTTGGCCCAGCGAATGGGATTATCGGCGGATGCCAATACCAGACAAAGTGAAATTCTGAGCAGTACCTCTTCGGCTCAGTTTGCACGTGCCCCGCAGGCCGAAGCAAATATCACCAACTTTACGATCGCCGCCGTCCAGAAATTGACCGCCCCGACCATGGCGCTGACAGGCGGTCAAGCTGAGCGTCTGAGTACCCGTGTAACTTTGCCCACCCGGACGCCGCGGGTTATCACCAATCAACAGTCATTCGCGACACAATTTACGGCTGATCCAAAGATGAAAATCGGTATGGCGGTTATCGCGCCAGTTGAAGACGGCGGGGAAAGCTTCGGAGAAGTCGGCAGCCAGATCCAGCAAGTTTTGATGCCCACGATTGCCGCAGCCATTGCCGAAACAGGAAGCAAGTACGGGATCTCGGCCATGGCTAACGGTAACAGTACGGTTATTTCCGTGCCGTCTTCGCTTTCACCGGCAGATGTTGATTCACTGAACAACGAGATCTCAGCGAATGTCAGAAGTCTCATCCCGTTAAGCTTCGGGGTAACTGAGGTCGCAATGGTAGGTGTTTCTTCGGCCGATCGCGCGAAAATATCCAGCCTACCGACCATGCTGGGTGACGGTGACGTCTTTAACGGTTTGATCACCGGAGAAGATGGCAAGACATACATGGTCTTTGACCGAACCGGCGGTATTGATCAGTTGGATAGCGATGCCCAACGCCAAATCGCTCAGTTTAATGACGCCCTGCGCAACCAAAATATCAGCGGCATGGTCAAGTCCCAAGGCGATGCCAAGCGTCTGTTCAGTCCTGAAATCGATATTAAGATTTCCGAACCAGTCCGGACCGCATCGGCAACCCAATCCGGCATTGATTTGCAGGCATCTGTGCAGGATTTGGGTCAAACACTCAACGCGTTTGCTGCCCGTAAGGCGGATTTTGCCAAATTGCCGCAACCTTCCCAAGAGATGTTTAACCGCGCGATCCAAGCTGCGGCTGATCGTGGTTTCAGTTTCAGCCGGGAGCAGATTACGCCGATGTTAACTCCCACGCCGCAAGCGGCGCAGCAACAATTGCGAAAGGCCGTCCAGTCAGGGCAAAATTACCAAGTTATCGGCATGGAGGCGAATCAAGGGCTCGCCCCGGCGGATGTTGCCGCTATTCAGTCCGTAGCGGAACAGGCCAAGGTGACCGCCGTCTTCATTCCACCGCATAAAATGGTTCTGTTGGCCGACGATTCAAAATCCACCGAAGAGATGGCTTCGATTGTGCAAGCGGTCGAACAATCCGTCAACGGCGCGCGTCCGGATACTCGCCGAATTCAGATGAATGTTGGTGTTGTTTCTACCCGTAATATTGGCGATCAGGATGCATTCAAGGTGGCGAATGTTGTGGCGAATATGAATCCGGCCGACGCGGATATGACTACCACACAAACTTCGGCTGGAACCAGAATCAATTTCCTCGACAAGCAAAGTACGACACTGCCCGATGCCGTGCGTCAGGCCTTCCTGACACAGCGTGATACGGACCGGTCTGCGACCGCGTTTAAGGCCGAAACGTCAGCCGGTAAGAGTTCCGCCATCATTGCTACCGTATCGGATCCGGTAGCCAGCATGCTGGCGGCTAACTTGGAGCCTGTGGAAGCCGGGCCGACATGGATTGCCAACAACAGCGGAAATTCCATTATTGTTTACGGTAACGTTATCCCGTCGGTTTCAGCTCGATCGGGGGGTACGGACCGTGCTGTACTGTCCGGTCAAAGTGAAACGGTGCGGCCTGCCATGAATATGCAAGGAATATCATTCGATAAAGGTATTAAGGCAATCTCACTCGACGGCCGCAAGCGGGCTGTGCTCGTGGGTAAAGATGACACTGTTGCGGCTGATATTATCGATACCAATGGTGATGTCTTGGTTGCCCAAGGCTCGCCGGTAGAATTTGATGGCGGCGGCAACATTACCAAAATCGGCAGCATTGATTTCCGTCCGCAAACACAAGACACAACCGCTGTTGCGCCGGTCATCAGCATCCCGGTTGAGATGAATTTACAATTCGTCAAGGTGAAGGCCGTTAACTACGTTGTGGATAATGCTGGCGATTTATCGACATCGACCGGTGATATCAGTCGTTTGGCCAAGGTAGAGTCTTACGGTTTGGACATCAGCGATGCGCCCGAAATCGTCTTGAAGGCAACAGGATTGGATCAGATGCCGTCCAGTAACGGTATCATTCGCATTTCTCCGGAGCAGTTCGATCAAACGATCGGAGAAATGACCGACGGTAAATTTGAGACGGTCCTCAACGATTTGGCTTCCTTTATTAACAGCAGTGCGGCAGCCGAGGCGCGGTCGTCGGCTGTGGCTTCGGGGACAGCCCGACCGACCTTCAACCAGGCGGAAATCGATACATTTACCGACAACTTCTTGGAAAAGCGTTTGGATGAGGGACGATATAATCCTGTGGAAGTCATGCAAATCCGCAAGAGATTACGTCCTGGGTTGGTCGAATCGGTTGATGCTGGCAAAGTAGCGGTCGTCACAGGGGCGAGCAAGGCTCAGGATCCGTTAACGGTTGGCAAGTTAACAGCGATCCTGCATGCATCCGTAGAGAATGCGAATGTGATCAGTGTGGCGCAGGCGCCGCAAGCCGTAGCCTTGGCTGAGGCGCAATCTTTCGCTCAGGGTCAAGGTATTGTGGTGCCGCAGGTAAATATTGCTTCCACGTCCGGTCAGCTGAAGACTGTAGACGCCGCGACGCTTGCGGCTGTAGACTCACCGAGCGTAAAGGCGTCAACTGTAACACCGATAACACAAGCGCGTCCGCAAGTAGGCATTGCAACCACTGCCGATTCCTCGTCACAAGACGGAACTAATAAGGTCATCCCGCAAGGTACGGCCAAGGGCAAATCCCTGCTCAATAAACCATCGAGGTGGACTGAAAGTACCCAACGTAAGGTGGACTCCTCCATAATGGTGGGCTATCTGCCTACTCCGGGAGTTGCTAATGCGAATCGGGAAGACCAAGACGTGCAATTCATGAAGAAATGGGAGGGCGGACATTCTACACAAATGACGTCAGGCGTAGTAACCATGAAGCTGAATAAGGACGAATTGGCAATAATCTCTCCCAACCTTGGCGATAGTAATCGGGGAGTGGTTGGTATCGCGTTGCAAAATGGTTATGACGCAAATGCGGCATTAGTCAAGGTCGATCATCTGCAGGCAGGTAAATTCAAACTCGAGGATCGGGTCGTCTTTTTGGCAGACAATCTGACAGGTTCCGCTTTTGATAATATCAATCGGCACGAACGCCGCCATCAAGGGGCTTTTGCATTAGAAAACGCTTTGGGTGCCGAAGGTAAAGAATTGAGAGATTTGGGTAATCAGATTGTGCAGGCCGTAGAGGCTAATCCAAGTCTTGATCCGCAAATGTTCGCGTTTATCCAGGACAGAAGAAAAGGAAACTATCAAACCGAAAATCTTTTTGACGAAGTTGTGGCGGAAGGACACTTACGTATGCGGGACATTAGATCCCGCGCCAAAGAACTTGGCCTCACGGCACAAACGCCTCCGACTATTTCACCTGATACTAAGGGTGGAGCGCAAATTGTCGACGCCGCCAAGCTGACCATCATAGACGCGCCGCGTATGGCGGCACCGCCGCTGGCGGCATTGAGTAATATCGGTGAGATGAGTGACGTCTTGATTGATACGGCTTTCGAGATTGCCGGCCTGGGTAT
>JAGQKV010000006.1 GCA_020429915.1 Candidatus Omnitrophota bacterium
ATAATGTCTGTACCGGAGCGGTGCCCGCCAACGCCGACTTGTGCGCAGGCGACGACACGGGTATTCCGGGCAACGTCGATGTGACGCGTTCGCTGGTGACTTCCTGTACCGCCGGGACATGGTGTGAATACACCTGCGGCGACGGCTACCATTATGACACGGGTGTGTGTGTGCCCAATGTCTGTACCGGAGCGGTGCCGGCCAATTCCGGTCTGTGTGCGGGAGATGATACCGGCATTGCAGGCAACGCGGATGTCGCGCGGTCTCTCGTCCCGTTCTGTACCGCCGGGACATGGTGCGAATACACCTGCAGCGACGGATACAATTACGATACCGGCGTCTGCGATCTCAATCAATGTACCGGCAGCGTCCCGGCGAACGCAACCCTGTGCGCGGGCGACGACACTGGCCTCACCGGCAACTCCGATGTGGTCCGCACGGCGGTGGGGACCTGTACCGCGGGCGTTTTCTGCGAGTATCAGTGTGACGACGGCTATCATGAGTCGGGCGGTGTGTGTGATCCGAATGTGTGTATCGGGGCCGTCCCGGCGAACGCGAGCCTGTGCGTGGGTGACGATACGGGCATTCCCGGCAACGTCAATGTCACACGCACGGCTACGGCGGCCTGTACGGCCGGCACCAAGTGCGAGTACACATGTGATCCGCTATACGTCTTGGACGCCGGTGTGTGTCGCCCCTATACGTGTACCGGCGTCATGGATCCCAATTCCACGGTGTGTCCGGGGGATGACACCGGATTGTCGGCGGATACGCCGCGCACGACCGTCAGCGGCTGTACCGGCGGGACCATGTGCGAATACACCTGCGACAGCGGGTATCACGACGCCGGAGTGAACCAATGTGATGCAAATGTGTGTACCGGCTCGCCGCCGCTGAATGCCGCGATCTGTCTGGGAGACGATACCAATATTCCGGGTAACAGCGACCTGGCACTCACCTTGGTGCCGGCCTGTACTCCGGGGACGTGGTGCGAATACGCCTGTGACGACGGATATCATTTGGAGTCCGGCGCCTGTGCCGTAAACGTCTGTACCGGCACCATACCGATCAACGCCACCGTTTGTACCGGAGACGAGGCGAATATTTCCGGTAACAGCAATGTGGCCCGGACGGTCGTCAGTTCATGTACCGCTACCAAGTGCGAGTACACCTGTGACGACGGTTTCAACTATAACGGATCGGACTGCGAGAGCCTTAACCAGTGTATCGGGGCAGTGCCGGCCGACGCGGTATTGTGTTCCGGGGACGACGCCAATATCGGCGGGAACTCCGATGTCCCCCGCACGGTCGTTCCCGCCTGTACAGCCGGGACGAAGTGTGAGTACACCTGTGACGATACGCACCATGAGGACGCCGGGACATGTATCGCCAATGTCTGTCTGCCACCCAGCTACACGAACGCTTCCTATTGTTCGGGAGATGATTCGAATGTGCCGGGAGGAGCGGATATGGTCTCTCAATTGGTTATCACCTGCTCGGCCACCAAGTGTGAATATGAGTGCGACTCCGGATATTCGGTTAACAACGGGATTTGCGAGCCGGACGGTGAGTGGATCCGGGTCGGTCTGTATCTCGGTCAACCTGCCTTTTCTCCCGCCTGCGGCGACCCCTTCAGCGGCTATCCGGGATATACCCTGGACCGCGGTGACCCGTGTCCCGCGTCCTTCCTGGGGGATGTCTTCGACTGCTTTGACGAAACCATTCCCGGTGTGGGCAACCGCGTCGAATTGCAGTGCCACCAAAAGCTCTAATTCTGCGTAACTTCCTTGGCGGGAGGCGGTTTTTCGCGTCGTTCAGGACTTCCGGCCGGCCGGAAATGTTGATAATAACTTTGCTTGAATATTAAAGGGCCCTAGGATATACTAGTACTACTCTAAAAAGGGTACCCCTCTATGATCAAAAATTTTCGAAAATTCCGGCGGCATGCGGGCCAAAGTATTATTGAGTACGCGCTGCTGATCACCCTCGTTCTGGCCGGAGTTTACGTGATGAGTCCATACGTCATCCGTTCCTGGAACGCCAATGTCAAGGGATGGGATGACGCCGTTAAAGATTCCTACCGCGAGCCTATCGAACCCAGCCCTCCGGGCGTCTTGGATATCAGTTGTGATTCCGGATATGGTGACCCTTGTTCCTCACCGCCGTGTTGCGGGTACGGGACATGTGAAGAGTATGAACGCACCACCGCCTGGTTGACCAACCCTATCGGGTGTGCAGATCCTCCGGGCGGGGTTGATTTTCAGTGTGCTGAGGATCCGGCCTGCTGTACTACCCCGGTCAAGCTGCCGGTACCGGACTTCTGTACCGATCCGCGGTGTCCGAATTTATCCGAGGTCCCAGCGCTGTATTCCTGCGGGGGCGATCCCGATCACAACAATCCGACCCGTGTGGAATGTCAGTTTGACCGCAACTGCGAGAATACTTGTACCGGACCGCCCAATCCGTCGCTCCCTCAATACGGTCCGGCGGTGTGTCCCCAGGATGATTTGAACCTGACCGGTGATACGCCCATCAGCTTCGTTGAATTCGGCAAATGTAGCGCCCCGGTCGGAAGCGCGCCGAAATGCCAGTGGGAATGTACCCCCGGATTTGTGCCGCAGTTCGGCGCCAGCTCATGCGAGTGTCCGGCGGGATCCATCAATATCTCCGGTGTCTGCGTGATCGACTGTACCTTATCGGAAGGGGAGTGCGGGCCCCGCAGCGGGGTGATCCCGCCGGGAGAACCGACGGGATGTAATGACCCTCTCATCACCTTTGCCGAATGTGAGTCCATTTACGGCGCCCTGTGCCGGTGGAATCCGGTTCTCGGATGTGAACAGGAGCGGGGCTGTGACGAATTGCTCACTAACGTAACCCTGTTCTATCCGACCGAGGACGACGACCCGGCTTTTGCGCGTTGCGAATTCTTCCCGTGGTGCGAATGGACAGGAGGCGGGGGGTACTGCTGTATGGCCGTGCAGAGAAATTCGTGTCTCGGACCGCAGGCGGATGGATCCGGTTGTGCCGCCCCGCGTGTGCTGGCCTGCTGCCAGTTCGATACCACCGGGCAGTGTAATCTCAACAGCCAGGGATGTACTATCAATACGGATTGCTGCAGCAATAACTGTACCGGCTCAGGTGCGCCTGCCGGACCGCTGTGTTGCCTCCCCGGACAAACCGGTGTGTGTAACGGCGGATCGAATACCGGCGACTGCTGTGCCGGAGCCGGAGATTGTCCGGGCGGCGCGTGTCTGCCGTAAGGCGATTGAATCAGGGCCCGGTAATGCTATAATCTAAGGGCCTTGGGAAATCATACGATGACAAAGAAACGCAATATTATTTACATGTTCATACCGTTGATGATCGTGGCCGCCTACACGCTGCTGATCACCTTCATCAATAGACCGGATCCGGTGGAGGCCCAGACTTGTTTCCTGATCCGTCTGGCCAGCTGCACCGGACCGACCTGCGTCCCGGTCTGCCCGAGCGGCGGGTTGTTGTCGACGGATATTACCAATACCGGTTTCACGTCGGCTTTGTACGGGACCGAGGTCATGACGAGCATTTGTTTCATCGAATAAGCGGGATGAAAAATATGAACAAAAGACGCGCCTGCTACTTATTTATTTCCACGACGATGGTCTTGGTGTACCTGGTCATGTACGCGATGCTCTACCGTCCGAACCTCGTCAATGCCCAGACTGCTTGTTTTCAAATGACACTGGAATCTTGTCCCGGGTCCGGTTGCGTGCCCGGATGTATCGGCATCCCCGAAGGGCCGCTGGTGACCGGATATACATCAGGTCCGTACGGTGTGCCGGTCAATACTATTATCTGCAAGGAGTAGCACCGCGATGAGTACCAAAACCAAAAATCTTTTGCTGCGTTGGGGCCTGATCACCTATATGGTGGGAGTCGCTCTCTTTGCTTACGTGGTTCTGTCAACGCCTCCTGATGTGGAAGCCCAGTGCCGAAATATCACCTGGTGTTCGGCCAACGCTACCGGCTGCTGCGCCAGCGGCGGGACCGGGTCGGTATACACCGGATCACGTTACGGCGGGCCTCACTGGTATTCCGAGATTTGCATTAACTAGCCATCCGCCGTCTTTTCACGGCAAGATTCTTTCCTCTCTCAGCCATCTCCACGAATTTATTGGTCGTTTCAACAGGTGTCTGGTGCTATAGTATTATGATTCTAATTAATATTATAAGTGAGCGGTATGCCGGGTGTTAAATCCTCCTTGTTAGTTGTCTTTTTCGTGGCGGTGGTCCTGCGGATATACGGTTTGTTTGCGTATGATTTGTGGTTTGACGAAATCGGGACCAAACTGTTCAGTTACCAAAGTATCCACCGGATGGCCGAACTTTCGCATGTGGCCCCGCAGACCATATTCCAGGCGCGCCTGACCAACGATTCCCACTCCTTTCTTTACTACCACGTTGTTTATTTCTTCAGTCAATTCCTGGGGGAAGGTAAGGCGCTGCGGCTTTTGTCGCTGGTCTTCAGTGTACTCACCGTCGGTGTTTTTTACCGTGTGGCCCGTATTCTGCTGACCCCGCGGGCGAGTTTCTATGCCCTGATCATCCTGGCGCTTAATCCGTTTCATATTTGGTATGCCCAGGAAGCCCGCGTCTACGCCATGGCCGGATTTGTGTCGTTGCTGATGGTGTACGCCTTTCTGACAGCCGTACGGGACAATCGCTGGTGGCAGTGGCTCGCCGTCGGAGTGAGCGGCGCCGCGGCGATGATGACGTCCTACTTCAATATTTTTATTCTGGCCCTGTTGCCGGTCTATCTGAAACTCCGCGGGGAAGAGCGGAGCTGGCGGCCGTGGCTGATCGCCATGGCGGTGACGGCGGCACTCTGCGCGCCGGCGGTTCCCCTGGTGACGGCCCAATGGCAGTTCGTTCAGGGGAACTTTTGGCTGCCGGAGCCGACACCGCTGACGGCGTTGTTTACCGTCCTCGTTTTCATCCTGGGTTATTCCGGCTTTATCATTCAGTACGCGGCCGGACTGGTGGTCTTCGGTGTCCTGGCCGGGTGGGGAACATATCATATGGCGAAAGCCGACCCGGGGCGCGCGCTATTCCTGGGGCTGCTGGTGATTCTGCCGCCGGCGGTGATCTACGTCATTTCGCATCATTCCACGCCGGTGTATATTCATCGGCAGATGCTGATCTTTTCGCCGTATCTCTATTTTTTGGCCGCCCGGGGAATCGAGGCCTTGCCGGAGGAGCGGGACCGGCGTGTGGCGCTGGGATGTGTTGTCTTGCTGATGCTGTCGTGTCTGGTCAATTACTACCGCAACGCGATGTTCGATCACAAATCCCGTGCGAAGTATTTTACCGGAGTCGTCCCGAAGAAGAATTATCAGCAGACGTTCCGTCAGTTGGAGCAGAATTTCCGTGAAGGCGATATCGTCGCGGCGACGGAGACACAGGCCTTCGTGATGCTGTTCGCACATGTGCTGGACGTCAGCGGGAGCGGGGCGCCGCTGCAATTCGGCGCATTTAAATACTACCTCTTTCCGAGCATGATGCAGCGTTTCGATAACCGGTTTTTACGCATCCAGGATATTATGGCCCAGATCCCGGAATCGGAAATCAACCGGCTGCAGACCTTCGTGCCGGCCCCCAACGGCGCTCTGGTGATCGACGACGATCCGGTGCAGGAGCAGCCGTTTAACCGTGTCTGGCTGATGAGCGCCAGTTGGGACAATAAGGGTGATCAGGAGGCCATTCTCAATATTAACGCCTTGCAGGTGCGTTCGCTGTTCGACAGGTTGTTCCATAAGAAATCAACTCAAATCAACGACGGGATTTATCTTGAACTTTACGAAAAGTAATCATATTCTCGCGCTGCTGGTGTTTTTGTTTTTGTCGGTTTTGTTTACGGCGCCTATCTACGATAATTCCGACATGTGGGGACAGAAGGACTGGGACCAGTTCGTGATGTGGAATGCGGTGCCGTACCGGACGATCACCGAGTTTCGTCAATTTCCCCTGTGGAACCCTTACGTCAACGGCGGGAACGTGATGCTGGCGCATCCTCAATCCGCGTTCCTGTCACCGTTTTTTATCTTCGTCCTGATCTTCGGTCCGTATCTCGGGCTCAAGATCCAGATCACCGTGCATGTGTTTCTGGGATTGTGGGGCATGTTCCTGCTCGCCAAAAACCTGGCGCTGCGCGATATGGCGGCCTACCTGGCGGCGTTCGTCTTTATGTTTGCCGCCGTGTATCCGCTGCATCTGACCGAAGGGCACACCGAATGGCTGTGCATGGCGTTTATGTCGTGGCTGTTTCTCGCCTATCGCAAAAGTCTCGACGATATCCGCTATGTGCTGGCCGGTATTGTCTTTCTCAGCCTGATTCTGCTCAACGGCAGCGTGGACGTCTTCAATATCTTTAATGTCTTTCTAGGGTTGTACGCGGTCCTGACGGCCGCGCGTTCGCGCGACTGGATGCCGGTCAAATCCCTGATGATGATCTTCGCGGGGACCTTTCTGCTGTGTGCGGTCAAACTGTTTCCCATGCTTGACTTTATCCGTGAATTTCCCCGCACGGGGGAAGAAGCGGGCGGTGGTGTGACTTTGGGGATTCTTTTCCGGATGTTGCTGGATCCCAACCAGGAAACGCTCGATATGATGAACTGGCTCGACGGGTACCGGATGGGCTTGACGCATGAGTGGCACGAGTACGGCGCGTATGTCGGAATTCTGCCGCTGGTGTTGGGACTCGCGGGCTGTGTCATTTTCTTCCGGAAATACTGGCCGCTGATCGTCTCTGGCATGGCTATGCTGCTGATCGCCCTGGGCGACGGGACTATGTTGAATGCGTGGCAGCTCTTGCGCCGTCTGCCGGTTTACGATTCGCTCACTGTCCCGTCGCGTTATATTGTGGGGTTCGTTTTTCTGTTGGCGCTCACCGCCGCGATGACCCTGCAGCTGATCAATGACCGGTTGGCCGGTCAGCGCGGTCTACGGGCCAAGGTTCTTAAGGGGGCGGTGGTCCTGATGTTTCTGTTTATTCCGTACCATCTCATTGAGATGAATTCGAGCATCTTCTGGAACGCCTTCCGGGTGGAGCCGGTCACTTTGCGTCACAATCCGGTTTTTGCCCAGCGCTACCGCGAGGTCCGTTTTCAGGAAGAATATGTGACCAACAGTTCGATCTATCCGGTCTTTATGAGTAATTCCGGAATTGTCGAGGGGTACGAAGTGATGCAGTTGACACGGGGCGCCGTAACGGTGCTCGGCGAATCCGGCTACCGGGGAGAGTATTTTTTTGATTTTCCCCGGGGAGAGCGGGAGCTGGTTCTGTTTTCCCCGAATAAACTGGTATTCGACATCAAGCTGGACCGTTCCAATCTGCTGATCATCAACCAGAATTATCACAAGGGGTGGACGGCGTCTATTCCGGGCCACCGGCTCGCCGTCTCCCAAACCGCCGGATTGATTTCGGTCGTGTTGCCGGAAGGGGAGTACCGGCTTGAACTGACGTACCGGCCGCAGCCGTTTCTCGTCGGAGGTGCCGTTTCGTTGTTGACGCTGGTCCTGCTACTGGCTAAGGCTTGGGAATGGCGTTCCCCGTCCGGCGGGCGCGGACGGAAGAAGTCCGAGAAGCCGCACGCCGCCGTTTCCTGAAAGGCTGTCGCGTATTCCATGAACACATCCGCGCGCAAATCCTCCTCAGCCGATCCTGCCATGACTGTGTGGTTGTGGATTATGATCGGCTTTATGGGCTACCGTTTGGTGTTATACGCGCTGTACGCGGTGGACCACATTACCTATCCCTTCGACTACGATGCCGGTGAGGGGCTGATCCTCAGCCGTGCCTGGATCATGGCGCGGGGTGGCGATATCTATTCGCCCGTTACCGTCGAGCCTTACTTCGTCATGAACTACCCTCCGGTGTTTGAGGGGTTGGTCGCGGTCGTGGCCAGGCTGTTCGGTCCCGGCCACTGGATCGGCCGGCTGCTGTCGGTGACCGCCGCGGGCGTCTGTGCCTTTTGTGTCAGCCGGATTGTCCGGCAGCATTCCGGCAAATCCCTGTCGGCGGTCGCGGCGGGGCTCCTTTTGTACGCCTCCTGTTGGTTGACGAGCTGGTCCGTGATCAGCCGGGTGGATACTTTCGGTTTAATGTGCACGCTGGCCGGATTGGCCGTCATGTCGCGGGATGCCTCGCGGCGGACGGTGCGGACAGTTCTAGCGGGAGCGGTGCTGTTCAGCTTGGCCTTATTCACCCGGCAGAGCCTGATTGCCGCCCCGCTGGCCTGCGCCTTGGCCTACCTGTTTCCCAATGACAATGAACCGCAGCGCCGACGTCACAAGATCGTTTTTCTCGGCGCGATGATCGTCATCCCGGCGGTCTTGCTGGCGGTTATGCAGCTGGTCACCTGCGGAGAATTCTACCGGCACACAGTGCTCTATACCATGGGGGAATTTGAAGTTGCTCATTTCACGCGCTGGATCGGCGACTACCTCAATATGCACGGAGCGACGGTTGTGCTGTGTGCGGGATATGCGTTCATGCGCCGGCGTGAGCCGCGTCTGCGAGTCCCGCTGTTGTTTTGGGTCCTGTCCCTGGCCGTGTCTTTCACGGCCGGTAAGGAGGGGGCATCGATCAACTACTTCCTGGAATTCTGGGCGGCCAGTTGTATTCTGATCGGATTGATGCTCGGTGAACTCGAACACTTTCGCGGTAGCGGCTGGCGCCGACTGGCCGGGCCGGTGATCGTCGGCATCCTGTTCGTACAGGTGCTGGTCATGCATTACCGTACCGATTTTAATCATGTGCGGGAAGTGTACCGCCAGAGTTCCGCCCGGTTATCCGCATACGTGCGCGACTCCCCCGGAGAGGTCCTTTCGGAGTACACCGGATATCTCGTGATTAACGGTAAACAGCCGGTTTATCAGCCGTTTTCCATGACGCAACTCGCTGAACGCGGACTGTGGGATGAAGAAAAGTTTATTGCGGATATCGAACGCGGGCGGTTTTCCTTGATTGTTATGACCAATGTCGGGATGGGTTACGGCCGCTGGTCGCAGCGGATGATTGACGCGGTTAAATCTCATTATGATTTGATCGATACACTACCGTGCTACGAGTTGTCGTTTTATGAAAGCAGCGTCAACGTCAACAATGTGTATCGTCGTAAACAGATCGCGGGGAAGAGATGAGCGGGCGGCAGGTTAAGATTCTGTTGGCCGGCGGCGGAATGTTCGTGGCGGCGGCCTTATTGTTTGCCCGGTTGGGGGCGATCCCGTTATGGGATGATGAGGCCACGACCGCGTTGTTCGCGCAATCGGTGTGGCGGACCGGCGATACCGACGTGCGGGTGGGGCACAATATCGTGGCCTATCAGTCCGGCGTGGAAATCAGGGATGGGAAGAACCGGGTCATCCCGCCGTTGCCGTTTTATCTGGCCGCCCCTTTTGTGGGGAACGCACCGGGTTCGGCGCTGGCCGCGCGTTTGCCGTTTGCGTTGTGCGGCCTGGCCACCATCGGGGTGATTATTTTATGGCTGGCGCGCACGGGAGTATGCGCGGGGACGTGGCTGGCGATGCTCGCGGGACTCTTGTGCAATGTTTCGTTTCTGCTCTTCAGCCGGCAATGCCGCTATTATGCGCCGGTGATGCTGTTGTCGGTGATCTCTGCTTATTTCTATCAGTTTCGTGACCGGGGCCGTCTGTATTTGTTTGGATTGATCACCGCCGGCGTGTTGCTGCTGAGCGCCAACTATCTGTGTTACGCCGGGGTTATGGCCTGCCTGGCGGTGGACTACCTGATGTGGGGTCGGCGGGCGCGGGCATATCCGATCGGGGACATTCTGCTGTTTGTGGCGATCCAGCTGGCGGCGGTTGGCGCGGTCGTAATATTTTACAATCCGTTCGGCGTTGACATCTGGAACGTTCCGCGGCAGGCGTGGATCGTCGAAAAACTCACCTTATTTTTCTGGAACTGGCGGGATCTCAACAGCAATGAATTCGGGGCCGGATTGCTGATCGCGATGGCAGCGATCCTGGGGTTCTTCGGCAGGGACCGGCAGGCCCGCCGGGCGGTAACGGCGCTCACGGTATACATTGCGGTGGTGAGCGTGTTGACCCCACAGCCCGTCAACCTGTTGTCCGTGGCCTTTGTGCGTTATCTGGTTCCGGTCATACCGCTGTGCGTGTGGATTACGGTGATCTGTGTGCGGTACACCGCGACGCGTCACTACGTTTTGGCGGTCGTGCTGGCCGTTCTCGTCTTCGGGACCAATATCCTGCACGGCGGTCCGCTCGTCGGAACCGACCCGCGGACGGTTTTCAGTTCGGTCATCGCGCAGGGGAAGTTTCGTAGCACCATTGCGCAATACATCGGGGAACTGATCGACCCTCCGCCCAGCGCGTACGGCGAGATGGCGCAGTGGATCAACCGTCATGTCGGGGAGGGGCAAAGTGTATGGGTAACGCCCGGTTACGCGACGTACCCGCTGATGTACCACGCCCCGCGCGCGCTGTATGCCTGGCAGCTCGAGGCCGGATCCGGCCGTTTTCCCGGGCTGCCCGCGATTCACTTTGCCGGACAACAGGCGCCCGAATTTATCGTTGCCTTCGGTCCGTACCGGGCGCAGGCCCTGGCGGCGATGGAGAAATTGAAGGCCCGGGGAATGTCGTACCGCGAAGAAGGGACCGTCAACCGTTACTGGTATGATCTGATCCGACCCGAACTGTTTTGGCACGCCTTTGGGGAGGTCCGTGAATTTTCGCCGGATGACGAAGCGGTGTACCTGTACCGGAGACAGCGGCCGTAACCCGGTTCCGTGTCCGGAAGTATCTGAATCTGTTGTCTTTTGCGGTCTTAGTACGGTATGATAGTCAACAATGCGACCGTCTGCGGCGGGAATTGATCCGCGATCGCGTTGTCCAGAGCCGCCAACCGGTATCGGGGAATACGCCGATGAAGAAAATTTCCGTCCTGGCCATCATGGTATTCGTGATCGGGGTCGCCTTGCGTGTCCAGCTGTTGCAGGCGCCCTATATCGAGGACGAACGTAAAAATATATATATCGCGCAACAGATTTCGTTCGAGCCGGGACACGCGTATCTTCCGCTCGAACACAAAGAAATCACGCATCCGCTGTTAAACGTGTATCTGACCAAACTGGGCATGAGCGTGTGGGGTGAAAGCGGACCCGGCCCGCGTGTGATCCATTTTCTGCTCGGATCACTGACTTTGGCGCTGGTATACCTGTTGGCACGCACGTGGGGCGAAATGGCCGGGGTATGGGCGCTGGCCGCGCTGGCTTTTAATCCTTATCATTTGCATGCCACCGTGCGTGCCGAGAATGCCAGCTCGCTGCTGTTTTTTACGGCGCTGGCGCTGTGGCTTTTTTACCGCGCGATGGAGACCCGGCGCGGTAAGTGGATGATCGCGCTGGGACCTGTTATGGGGGCCGCCTTTTTGACCAAGGGCGTCAGTCTCCTGCTGGTGCCGGCCATGGGACTGCTGTTGATAGGTCACGCCGATCAGCGCTTCTGGTGGCGCTCCCGCAGTCTTTACATCGCGGTCGGGCTTTTCATACTGACGATCAGCCCATGGCTGATTTGGGTGAGTGTGCACGGGACGTATCAGCTGATGTTCGAGCCGGGTATGTATAAACCCGCGATGATCCGGTTGAATCCGACCGCCGTTCATTTTTACCTGATTGATTTGTTTTGCCGGTTGAACCACGTCGAACCGCGGATGGTCACCAGTTGGGAGTACGGTCGTATGGATATCGTCTCGGGACTGGTGTTGTTGCTGGGCGTCGTGTGGGCGGCTCTGAACAAGCCGGACCGCCTGGCGCGTTGGCTGCTGGCCTGTTTTACCGTCATCGTGGTCGTGTTGAGTTTTTTCCGCCGGGATGGCAACGCCGTCGGTGAGTTTTGGTGGGTCAATCTGAGCTTGATTCCGGCGGTTTGTCTGGCCGGCAGGATGCTGTCGTCCTGGAACAGCTGCGGCAGGATGTTTCGTCTGATGACCTTCGGTGTCTTTGTTTTCTTATGCGTCCACGCGGCCTGTTTTGTCCGTACGTTGCCGGGCGATATCTTGTATCCCCCGCGGCGGTTTTGTCCGTTGGTCGATCAGGATTACACGGTGGGCCGTCTGGCCATGACGGACGGCCGCTATGATTTGGCCCGCAGCGAGTTTAAACAACATCTCCGGTACGCACCGAACAATGTCGAGATTCTCAGTTTTCTGGGATTGCTGAATTTTCACCAGGGCCACTTTGATGCGGCCGTCGACTATTGGGCGCGGGCGTTGGTTTTGGATCCGCATTATGTTCATGTCAGCAACAAGCTGATCAATCACAGTGCGGTGTTGCGCGCGCATTTCTTGCGGCGATGGTATGAGAATACAACCGATCCGCAGACCGCTTACTATTTGGGCGTGGTGAATTTCTACGACGGGCAGTTCGATCAGGCCCGGGCCTTTTTCGACCGCTTGTCCCGACTTGAGCCGGGGTTGCCCGCGGCGGCTTATTACAAGGCCCGTATTCACTATGCCAAAAAAGAGTACGCTGTGGCCGAGACAATGCTCCGGGAGGTCTTGCGGGGAAGGCCGGGTTTCACCGGCGCCCATTTTGCGCTGGGCCAAGCCTACTTGAAAGAAGGCCGTTACCGGGAAGCCGTGGCCGCCTTTGACGGGGAATTGCGGTCCAATCCGCAGGATTTAAAATCGATGTACTACCGGGCACAAGCGTTCGAGAAATCGGGTGCCGCGGGCGAGGCGTCCGTTGCCTACCGGGCCGCGCTGGATCTCGTTCACGCCGATCTGATTCAGCGTCTGCGCGAGACGGATCCGTCGCCATACATCAAAATACTGTCATTAACAAGGGGAGCGTCTTGAAAGTTATCCCGCGCCGGTTGGTCGCGTTTGAAAAAGGGGAATTGGCCGCGAGCTGGCGGGTCCTGCGCGGCGAAGAGGAGGCCGGACTGGTTGCTGAATTTGAGCAGCGGTTCACCGAGTACGTGAGCGTCCCCTACGCGATGGCGGTCTCTTCGGTGCGTGACGGTTTTTCGTGCCTGCTGGACGTGCTCGAATTCGCGCCCGGCGACGAAATCATCATGGCCGCCTACAACTATCATGTCATGCCGCTGATCGTTAAAAAGCGCGGACTGGTGCCGGTCTTCGCGGACATCGATCCGGACACGCTGAATATCGATCCCGGTCAAATCGAAAGATTGATCACCGACAAGACCCGGGCGGTTATTGTGACCCATCTGTTCGGACGGTCGGCACGCGCGACGGAAATCCAAAAGATCTGCCGGGAACGCGGGCTGATATTGCTCGAGGACGCGGCCCACGCGTGCGGGGCCGAATGCGACGGCCGCAAGGTCGGCGGGTTCGGCGATTTCGGGATGTTCAGCTTCGGGACCGGTAAATGTCTGGTGACGCTCGGCGGGGGGGTCATCGTCTCCCGGAACACGGAAGTGTTTACCAGGCTCCGGGAGCGGTTGGACAATCAGGACCACCCGGGGGAACGCTGGCACAGCACCAGTTACTATCTTAAATGCCTGCTGCAAATTGCACTCACCAACCGGACGCTGTTTGCGGTCCTGGTATATCCTTGGATTTTGTTGGCCGACCTGATACGGCTGGACATCATCGAACGGCTGACCGGAGATAAATATACGTCGGCGGATGTCAGCGCCAAGAGCCAGGTGCAGCCGTTCGCTGAATTCCAGGCCCTGCTCGGATTGCAGCAACTCAAGCGGCTGGACGCCATGAACGACAAACGGATCGCGCGCGCCCAGCTGCTCGACCGCTATCTTGAGGATGTGAAAGAGATCAAACGGATCCCGGTTGTGGGGAACCGCGAGCACATCGCCCAGTCGTACACCGTTATTTGCGATGATAAGAACGCGCTGCGGCGGCATTTGCTGCGTAAAGGCATCGACACCAAAGAATCGTCTATGCGCAATTGCGCGCAGTTCCTGGGGGCGGACGGCCCGTTTCCCGGTATGGCCGGGATCGACGACCGTATTGTCGAATTGCCCTGTTCCCAACACCTGAGTGAAAACGAGATGTTATACCAGGCCAATGCGGTCCGGGACTTTTTCGGCTATCCGATGACATCCGGTCCGGGCGGAGGCAGATGATGGCAGATTTCTGGAAAGACAAGGTCGTGATCGTCACCGGCGCTTCTTCGGGAGTGGGCCGCAGCTGCGTCGAGGAGATGTCCGCGCGGAGGGCCAAGGTTGTGCTGGCGGCCCGCCGGCTGGAGCGGATGCAGGAAATCGGAGAGACACTTCCGCGGGAGTCGACGCTGATCGTTCAAACGGATGTGGGAAAACAGGGCCAGGTCGAGGCGATGGTCCGCCGGACGGTGGAACATTTCGGACGGGTGGACGTCCTGGTCAACAACGCCGCCGTCGGTATGGGCGGGAATGTGATCACCTGTCCGCTCGATAAATACGAAGAACTCATGCAGATCAATGTCTTCGGCGCGTTGTACTGCATGCGGGCCGTGTATCCGCACATGAAGGCACAGGGCGGCGGGGCGATTGTCAATGTCAGTTCGATCGCCGGCTTCAAAGGCTTTTACACCTGCGGGCTTTATGCCAGCTCCAAGCACGCCCTCAACGGCATGAGCGAAAGCTTAGGAGAAACGGCACGCAAAGACAACATTCACGTGGCGTTGATCTGTCCGGGAAAGATCGAGACGGAATTTGACCAGAAGCTTTTGTATTTCGAAGGGAAGCGCTCGACTGAGAACAGCGGCATCGAGCCGGTCGAAGTCTGCCGGGCGATCATGCGCGCCGTCGAGAAAAAGAAGTGCCTGATCGTCCTCGGAAAAAAGTGCATGCCGCTGTATTTGTTGAACCGACTGTCGCCGGAGCTGACGAACTTTCTGATCCGCAAGCTCTACGCCTGACCGTGTCCCGGACGCGACTAAAATCGAATTCATGAGAAGCAAAGACATCTCCATCGCTTTTATTTGCAATGCCGTTTTATTGGGCCTGTTATGCGCCGATGCCCTCGGTCTCAATCTGTATCTCCGGGCTTTGTTCGTCAATTTGGCGATGTATGTGGTCCCCGGAACGGGCTGGCTGGGCATCATGCGCCGGCATGTTTCGAGCGCGGTGTTCCTGTTGTTTTTTCAATTCGTCCTGTCCGTTGCCGCGTTGATCGTCCTGCATTTGGGATTCCTCGCCGCGGGACACGTCCCGGACACGCACACGTTTTTAGTCGGTCTGCTGGTCCTGACAAATGCCGGTATTCTCGTCAGCCGGCCGGCAGCGGCGTTCGCCATGCTGCGTTTTGATTACTGGCGGATCGTGATTCTGGGCGTGACCCTGGTCTGCGTTTATACCTGCGTGTTTGCGGGCATGCGCACTCTCCCCGGACAGTTGGACCTCGACGGCGAACATCAGGGAACGGCCTACGGGATCGTCCACGAGTTCCGGCCCTATCTGACCAGCGACATCATCGCCTCGCCGTACTACTTCGCCCATCCGCCGTTAACCAATATTTTTAACGCCTACAGCACTTTGCTGTTGAACCGGACGGAAGATTACCGTTATTTTTACGAAACCGCGAAACAGACCGAGCGCGTGCTCGGCTTGCGCCCCGGCGGACAGGAACCGGTGAGCCTTGGTCCGGAGCGGGGAAGTTTGATTTACTTCCAGGGCAGTACCTATGTCTTCCGGACGATGCGCGGCAATGACATGCTGGACCGGCCGATTTCCCGGCAAAGGGTGATGGAACATTTGGCGGCACCGGATCAAAAGAAGTTCTTCGACGATCCGCGGCCGTTTCCGGCGCGCGCTTCGAATATTTTTGCCAGCCTGTTCGTCCTGTGCGTGCTGTTTCAGTGGATCACCAAGCTGACGAATTCGCGGCTATTGGGTATCGTCGCCGGATTTGTCTATGTCTTCTCGCCGGGGATTTTCATCCGCTCCTGTTTCTCCGAGCACGTGGCCTTCACCAACGCCCTGTTGGTCGTATTGGCCTATCAGTTTTGTTTTCCCGAAGAATTCCGGGGAAAGGGACGTTGGGGCGGCCTGCTGGCCTATGTCCCGGGGCTGATCGCCGGGCTGATCAATCAAAAAATAGTAATCATGGTCGCGCCGGTACTGGTGATGGAAGTCGTGACGTGTCTGCGGCAACGCGGGGCCGGGTCGTGGGCGGTCCGGCTTGTGAAGGCGGCGCCCATTCCCGCGGGTTTCGCGGCGGGCACGGTGCTGTTTTGGATCTACGGTCTGGCGATTGACCCGGCGGCGTTTTTTATTTCGCATCTGCGGACACATTTTTTCGACCGTCTGCTGCATTTGAACACCATGTTCGGCGGGGATTATCCCGGCGCCGGTCTGCTCTGGTATCAGTTCAATCACGAATTTCCGCCTTTTTTGCTGAGCGTCTTCGCTGTGTTGTATAGTTTAAAGAGCCAGCGCAACCGGACTGTCGTCTTTTTGACCGCCTGGGCCGTTTTCGGCGGAGTCCTGTTTTCCGTGGTCGACTGGAAACAAACCAATCATCTCACTCAGCTGACGATTCCGTTGTTGGCCGTGTTGATGATGTATATCGAACAGCAGCCGCTCGCCTACAAACGGGTGTTAAAGGTTTTGGTGGGGTTGTGTCTGCTTTACGGTTTCTGGTTCGACATGCAGCTGCTGGCGGATTTTCATTTTTACAAACCGGTCAGCGGATGGTAAGAGAGAGGCGTCTGAATGCAACGGGTCGTTGATTGGTTGAGGGACAATCGCACACTGTTGTGGCTGACATGCGCGCTGTGTCTGTTGCGGGCGGCGCCCTTATTCAGTGTGGAGGCGATTTGGCCGTCGCTCGAACGCTTCTATGCCGGAACCGTGGCCCGCGAGATGGCCGACGGGCTGAAAATGCCACTCCTGGATTATCAATTCAGCAGCTATGAACCCGGATGGCTGCTGGCGGGTTTGCTTTGCCTGCCCTTTATGAAGCTCGTCGGTTTCACGTCGTTCGGCATGGCGTTGGCCGGGATATTATTGGACGCGATTCAATTTGTGATTTTTTATCGCATCCTGAACCGTTACATCAATCCACGCGTGGCATTGTTTTACGGTTTGCAATATATCATCGCGCCCTACATTCTTCACGTCACCAACATCTTCGTCAACTTCAGTTATTTTGACCTGCCCTTTCTGACCGCCCTGTTTTTGGGAATGTATCTGAAGATTTTTCGTGACAACGGGGTTCACGCCGTTGTCGGGGGGACGGGCTTTTCGTTGTTTTGTCTGGGGCTGTTGGGTGGATTCTCGACGTGGCTTTGCCTGGCTTTTTTACTGATCGCCGTGCCGTGCCTGGTGCATTGGCGGGTTTATGTCCGCCGCGCGCGGCCGCGGGAAGTAGGCGCGTTTCTGGGCGGGTTCCTGATCGGCTTGAGCCCGTTGTTACTGCGCTGGTCCACCTTTGCCGGCGGAATCCAAAGCGGAATCCTTGAGCGGATCCTGGCGCAGGACGCCGGCGGGTTCATTTCAAGGTTGATTGGATTTCTTGCGGTGCGGCCGGCGTTTGCCTGGTCGGTGTTCTTTCAGTACATCGAGATCCTGGGTGTCCTGCTTTTTGTGATACTCATTATTCTGAGGAGAAAAGAGCTCGGCCGGGCCGTATCCGGATTATTCGGCGGCCGGGTCGGGGCTCCGGACGACAACGGACTTCCGGTGATCTATATCGTCTATCTCCTGACGTTTATCACGGTATTCTGTTCGAGTGATTTTTCGAATGAACGGTATTTTCAGCCTGTGTATCCCTTTTTATTCGGCTGCAACGCCATGGCCGTTGACGGGCTGATGCGGATGCGGTCGCGCGTTTGGGGCCGGATCGGCACGGGGGTCCTGACTTTGCAATTGCTGCTGGCGGCGGCCGACTGCGCGACGGTCCCGCTGTATCGGACCGCGCCGAACCTGGCGCTCTTTCGCGACCGGGCCTATTCATACGCGTTGATCGGTTGCCTGTCCAGCTGGCGCTTCCGCCTGGACCCGCGGCGGGTGATGGCCATTTACGCGCGGTTGAAATCCGACGAAGACCGGCAGGCCTACATGCGGGGCTTCGGCTTCGAACTGGCAGTGGAAAGTGACGATACGCTTGCCGACGATTATTTCCAGTACCTGCGGGAGCATTTCCCCACAGACGACGGACGCCGCCGCGCTTTTCGCGTCGGACTCTTGCTGGGGCAGGGACAGCGGCAGTACGAAGGTACCGCGTTGTCCGAATTTTATCCGACGATACTGCAGTCCGTCACCCGGGAGGAGGTGCGACGATTCGTGAAGGAACAGGTTCGGCTGATCGGTTTTGAGGACGATGCCGACCGGCCGGCGTTATATGCGGGACTGGGTCAACAGTTTTTTGCGGTAGCCCCGGACATCGGGCTGCCCGCGGCGGAGGTAATTCCGTTTATTGAAGAGAAGTACCGGGGTGATTTCTTTCAAGGCCGGTTGCTGGCCGATCGTTACCGGGATCAAATCTAGGAGAGCGAAAGATGGAAGGCATCGGCCGCTGGCTGAAGAATAACCGGAGTCTGGTGATCCTCACCGCCGCCCTTATCGCGGCGCGGGTGTCGTTGATTTTCTGCACCGAGCAGCTGTGGCCGTCGCTGGAACGGTTCTACACCGGGACCGTGGCCAAGGAGTTGGCCGACGGCATGGCCATGCCGCTGTGGGATTATCAGTTCAGCAGCTATGAGGCCGGGTGGCTGCTGGCGGCCCTGCTGTGCCTGCCGTTCTTTAAACTGTTCGGTTTTACGTCCTTTGCCATGGGCTTGTGCGGCATTATTCTCTACGTCATCCAGTTCGTTTTGCTCTACCGGCTGATCGAAAGGGGACTGAACCGCCGGGTCGCCGTTTTCTTCGGCCTGCAATACCTGTTCGCGCAGTATATCTTCAATCTCAACGCCCTGTTTGTCGGCTTTAACTACTTTAACATCGTTTTCCTGTACGCCCTGTTCCTCACTTTTTACCGGGCGGTCTTCCGCGACAATGCGATCCACGGTGTGGTCGGCGGGCCGTTGCTTTCGTTGTTTTTCTTAGGGCTGCTCGGCGGGTTTTCGACATGGGTGTGCTACGCCTTCGCGTTGATTGCGATCCCGTGCTTCATTCACTGGTGGATTTATTACCGTTCCCGGGATCTGCGGACGGTAGTGAGTTTTGTCGCCGGTTTCGTACTCGGCGGCAGCCCGTTGTTTTTTCGAATCGCCACGTTCGCCGGTGGGATCAAGACGGATATCCTGGCCAAGATCATCGCACAGGATTTGCCGGGCTTTATCGCGAAGTTTTGGCATTTTATCGGATTTGAACACAGTTACGCGCGT
Organism: Candidatus Omnitrophota bacterium; assembly: GCA_020429915.1. Taxonomy (GTDB): domain Bacteria; phylum Omnitrophota; class Gorgyraeia; order Zapsychrales; family Zapsychraceae; genus JAGOSC01. Next base: position 19,314 of record JAGQKV010000006.1, read on the forward strand.
TCGGTGTTTTCCGATTACCTGGAGATCCTGGGAACGATTTTATTTGCGCTGATCATCTTTTTGAAGCGAAACGACCTGGGCCGTTTACTCGGTGCCGTTTTCGGATCGCGTGCCGTGGAAGAAGGCGAGAGCGGGACGTTTTTGCTGTTCTGTCTGTACCCCGCGGCCTTCCTGACCGTGTTCTGTCTGAGCGGTTTCGCGGACTACCGCTACTTTGCGCCGGTCTATCCGTTTGTCTTCGCTGTGAACGCCATTGCCGTCGATCTTCTGCTGAGTTACCGGAACCGATTTGTGAAGGGATTGGGGGCCGGATGTCTCGGGGTTTTATTGCTTTTTGGGGTGGCCGATAGTATAATTATACCGCTATATCCGGTTGCACCGAATCTTGCTTTATTCCGCGACGAGGCCTATTCCTACGAACTTTTGGGGTGTCTGGTCAGCTGGCGCTTTAAGGATGACCCCAGACGGGTTATGCGTGTGGTCAACCGGCTTTCCGACGATGAGAAACGCACGGATTTATTGCGCGGTTTCGGATTCGAGCTGGCCTTCGACGGGAACGAAGAACTCATCAAAGAGTACGATGTTTTTTTCGCCAACACCTACCGTCACCGGCCGGCGTTCCTGAAGGCTTATTCCAAGGGGTTTGTGATGGGGCTCGGCCACGAATATTTCGACGGCACGCCCCTCGGCGAATATTATCCGGAGGTCTTGCGGAATATCCCGCGCACCGGAGTCGAGCGGTACTTGGTTAAGAAGCTGGACTTGATCGATATGCTCGATCCCCGGTACCGGCCGAAATGCTACATCGGTTTAGGTTTCCAGTTTTCCGCCCTTGAGGAGGAATACGGTCTGGACGCAGAATTTGTAACGCACCGGATCGGCACGGAGTATCACGACGACTTTATGCGTGGTGTCGCGCTTGGAAAAACATATACTTACCGGCTCTAATTCAGGAGGCCTACATGTATCAATCCCAGGAAAAACCGACCCGCCTTAATTATTTCCAGAAAGTCGTCAGCCATCTTACTTATTTTGATTTCGTCTACAAAAATCCCTGGGTTGTAGCCCGCCTTATCAAGAATTATTTCCGAATCATCGTCTTGCGGCAGCAGGTTATCCGCATTATCGATATCGGCGTTACCGCCGCATGCAACGCCAAGTGCGCGCATTGCTGCAGCGACGCCACCGTCGACACGCGCTGCACCACGCAAGGTGCGCCTGAGATGCGTGAACCGCTCGACATTGAAGAAATCGAAGATATCATCGCTCAAAGCGTGAAGATGGGTGCCGTGATTTTCAATTTCCTCGGTGGCGAACCACTGGTGTACAAAGACATTTACCGCGCCATCCGTTGCGTCAAGAAGCATCATGCCATCGCCGGGATGTCGACGAATGGATTTCTGCTTTCCGAAAAGGTCGTCGCTCAGTTGAAAGAAGCCGGGCTTGACTGCATTCAGGTGGACCTCGGCGGGGGACTCAATCCCAAGGAAATCGACGAGATCCGCGGACTCACCGGATGTCTTGACAGGGCGCTGAACGGGATCCGGCTGCTGAAGGAGGCCAACATCAAGGTCATTATGAGTACGATCATGACCAAGAAGAATGCCGCCAACGGGGACATCTGGAAGATGGTTCAGCTAGCCAAGGACCTGAACATCAAGATCAACGTCAATTGCTCCTCACGCACCGGCGGGTGGGCCGGCAATGAGGACAGCGAGCTGTCCGAAAAGGAATTTGCGATCTACAAGGAAATCATCAAGATGCCGCACACGCGGTGGGCCGGCAGCACGAATTATTTTGCCGAGTTCTGTCCCTGCGGGACCGAAAAGATCATGATCACCACTTACGGTGAGATTCAGCCCTGCGGGTTGATCCCGCTTTCTTACGGGAATTTCCGCAGCGAGGCGATCAATGATATCTGGACCCGCATGCAGACCCAGAAGATCATTTGTGACGGCAAGAAGGAAAAGGCCTGCCGCTCCGCCTGGGATAAGGACATCATCCGGCTGAACACATCCATGTATGAAACGGATAAGCCCAAACCGTTGCGGGTCGACGACATTCCCCAGGAGCGGTTGAAGGCCACGGAAAAGCCGGCGGATTCGACGGTCAATTCTTCCCAATCGTAGTCACGATCCGGAGACAAAAGTCAATTGCGGCAAGGGTTTGCGATAATCTCGCGCTTGCCGCCCGGGTTTAAGTATTCTATCCTTGTAGCATAGATTTCCGCTCCGGCCGCCGTCCGATATTTGTAGACAAAGAGGTTAATGGGGATATAATATTACTACTATAAATCAGTAGAAACACGGATACCGGATGCGTGGACAGACGCCCGAACGACCCGCCTCAAAGGCCATAAGATGATAAATATAAACAACTTATGGAAACACAGAAAATTGCTGCGTAACAATTTTCAGATTGTTCCCAGAGTTGTCCAGGATTACTACCGGCTGCTGGTCCTGAAACAGCCGGTCCTGCGCAAAGTGGACATTGCCGTGATTGCCGGGTGCAACGCGAAATGTCCTTTTTGTTTTGCCGCGACCCTGGAAAATGAGGAGGGCCCGCAACTCAGCCTTCCCGAGATTCAGGGGATCGTCACCGAAGCGGTTAAGCTCGGGGCCATCGCGGTGGAGTTTATCGGCGGTGAACCGTTGATGTGCCGCCACCTCGCCGACGCGGTCCGCTTTGCCCGCCGCCAGAATGTCCTCACCAGCACCACCACCAACGGCCTGCTGCTTACACACAAAAAGATCCATGAGCTCAACGACGCCGGCCTGAATGTCATCCAGATCAGTCTCGACAGCGCCGATCACCGCGAACACGATGCCAGCCGGGGTGTACCCGGCTGTTACGCCAAGATCATGCAGGCCATTGAATGGATTCGCGAAACCGATATCGAGCTGATGCTCAGCACGGTGGCCACCAATGAAAACCTCAGTAACGACGGTGTCATGAAGGTTGTGAAGTTTGCCGAGCATCTCGACGTCCCGATCACCGTCAACCCGGCCTCCAAGGCCGGGGGCTGGAAAGGGAATGCCAACGTCCTGCTGACCGATGAGAACCGCCGCCGTTTCGAACAGATCGTGCAAACGTCCCACGCGCGCTGGGCCGGCCAGGTGAATTTCCTTAAAGAGGGGTGTCCGTGCGGTAAAGAGGTTATTTATGTCACGGCTTACGGACATGTGATCCCCTGCGGTTTTATCCAGATTTCTTACGGAAATATCCGGCAGGAACCCCTGACCCAAATCTGGGACCGGATGCAGGAGCACCGGCTCATGCAGGAAGATAAAAACACCTGTATCGCCGCCTTTGACAAGGCATTCATTAAGGATTACATCGATCCGCTCGATCGCCGGGAAGATTTGCCGGTTTACATCCACGACCATCCCACATACAAGCAGAAGGTGAACGGATAACTATGAAAGTACTGCTCGTCAATCCCTGGTCGCTTAAGAAATTCAATGTGATTGTGATTCCCAACATCAGTCTGGGTTATCTCGCGGCGTCGCTGATGAAGGCGGGGCACGAGGTGGAAATTCTGGATTGTGTCCGGGACCGTATCGATCCCGATCAATTTGAAAGCCGGATTCGTGAGAATCCCGACTATGACCTGATCGGATTTTCGTTGTTTACGACCTACGTAGGAGCGGTCAAGAAATATACCGAGGCGATCAAACGGATCAATCCGCGCATCGCAACCGCGGTGGGCGGTCCGCACGCCGTGCTCGAACCGGTGGAAACTTTGGAGATCCTCACGGACGTCGACTTCGGATTCCGTGGCGAGGCGGAAATCGGGATATGCCAACTCGTCGAAGTCCTCGGCATGGAGGCCGACCCGTATGGTCACGACCGGTTGCGCGAGGTGGATAATCTGGTGTGGCGCGACAAGGGCGGTGAAATCGTTTGCAATCCCCGCGTGATGATCGACGATCTGGACAGCCTGCCGTACCCGCCGTGGGATATTATGAATCCGGGCAAGTATCCGCTGGCCCCGATCGGAGTCTTTTCCAAACGGCGCAAAGTTGCGCCGATCATCGCCACGCGCGGCTGCCCGTACCCGTGCACTTTTTGCGCGGCCGGAAAGATGTCCGGCAAAAAGATGCGCACCCGTTCGGTGGAAAACATTCTGGATGAAATCAAACTGCTGGTGGACAAGTTTGGCGTCGAGGAAATCAATATCCTGGATGATAACTTTACGTTGCAACACAAGCTGGTCGAGGATTTTTGCCACGGATTGATCGACAACAATATCGATATTACCTGGTCCTGTCCCAACGGGGTCCGGCTCGACACGCTCGACGCGGAGTTATTGAAGTTGATGGAGCGGGCCGGCTGCTATTCCTTCGGTGTCGGCATCGAGTGGGGCACGTCCAAGATGCTCAAGATCACGCGCAAGTGCGTGACGCTGGCCACCATCCGTGAAAAGGTGGACCTGATCAAGGCCAACACCAATATCCGGGTGACCGGCTTCTTCATGCTCGGGCATCCGGAAGAAACGATCGAAGACGTGGAGGCTACCATTGACTTTGCCTGCAGTCTGAATATCGACCGGGCCAATTTTTTCAACTTTTCGCCGTTTCCGGGGATTGTCGAATACGACAAACTGAAACGGGAAGGGAAGGTCATCAAGAACTGGTATGACTCGCTTTATATCAACAGCGTCGTGTACACGCCGCGGCAGATGACCCGCCAGCAATTGGTCAATCTGCAGCGCAAGGCCTTTTGGCGGTTCTACACGCGCCCGCGGATATTCTTTAATATTCTGAAGGAGATTAAATCGTTCAGCCAGTTTATGGTGGTCTTCAAAAAATCGATGCGGTTAGTCTTCGTTCACGGTCAGTAGTGAGGTGCGTACGGTGTCTACGGCGAAAGTATCGTTAATTCGACTCGACCTGGGAAACAGCAAAAATATCAAGCATCCCTACCATTGTTCTCCGCCTTTTTCTTTAAAATATCTGGAAGCGATCCTGCGGGAGAGCGGCTTTGAGGACGTACGACTCTACGATGCCATGCCGGGCCGTCACCGCAATGAAGATGTGCTTGCCGAACAATTGACCCGTCGGCCGGACTTTGTCATTTATACGGTGAACGTCACCACCCTCAAGGAATTCCGCGCCTTCAATGCCCGTCTCAAACAGGAGCGCCCGGTGCTGACGGTGGCTATGGGGTCGATCGATCCGCGGTTCGTTCCGCCGGAGCTGGATATCTATCTGCCCGGAGAGGCCGAGGTGGAGGCCGCACAGCTTTTGCAGCGCATCGTTGACGGGGAAAGCGACGCCGAGACGGAAATCACCCGTTACGCCAAATACAAACAGGGACCGCAGCCGAATTTTCTCGTCCACAATCTGGATGACCTGCCGTTTCCGGTTTACACCCGTGATGAAATCAAGGACTACCGGTTCATTTATCCGGTGCGGATGTCGCGCAAATTGCGCTGGGGTCATATCCTGTCGTCGCGCGGATGCCCGTATAAATGCACCTTTTGCTCGCCGGTGACGCGGGAAAGTTACGGCGCGAAGGCCCGGTTACGCTCGGCCGCCAATGTAGTCGATGAGATCGAGCGTCTGAAAGAGCAGGGTGTGAACATGATCAGCTTTGACGACGACCTGTTGACCATTACCCGCCGGCATATCACGGAGTTGTGTGATGAGATGATCCGCCGCGACGTGCAGATGAACTGGCTGGCGCATTCGCGCATCGACAATATCGATTACGAATTGCTGCGCAAAATGAAGGCGGCTGGTTGCGTGCTGCTGCGTTTCGGCGTCGAGTCCGGATCCGCCCGGATTGTGGCGTCTTTGACCAAATCGTTCAAGAAGATCGACTGGAACGACCAGGCCAAGAGAATATTCCGTTATGCCAGGGAGCTCGATATCGCTACCCATGCGCTGTTGATTATCGGCAGCCCGACCGAAACCGAGGCTGAGATCCAGGAAACATTTCAACTGGTAAAGGAAATCAACCCCGACATCATGCAGATCCACTTCTTCAGTCCGTATCCGGGTTCCGTCAGCTATGAGCAGCTCAAGACCGAGTTGAGCGAAGATCAGGTGATGAACATGTTTCATTACGAACTTCCGCGGCAGACCATGGGTTCCCTGAATTCGGAGCGTTTAGGGCAAATCCGGTCGGACCTGTACCGGCGCATCTTTCTTAATCCGCGCTTCTTTTTCAGTCACATGCGCAAGTATTTCAGTTTTTATATGACAAACCTCGATGTCTTCTACCGGCTGTCCAAGGGTCTGATTTACATTAGATAATTCCATGACCAAGAAGTTACCCCGCGACAAGCGCGGCCCGCTCGTCGGGATTATATTCTTTCTCGTTCTTTTGTTTCTGATCGAAGCGGCGTCCTATTTGTGTCCGGCCAAACCCGACCGGCTGGAACGGATCCGCGCCGTATTGCGCCAGGACAGCCAGTTGTTCTGGCGCCAGCGCGCGCATTTGAATACCGTCTTTGAGGGCGCGGCCGTACGGACCAACCGGTTGGGACTTCGCGACGAGCCGGTGAGCAAGGGCGGAAAGAAGCCGGTACTGCGCATCGTGACCCTCGGTGCCTCGCCGACATTCGGGTGGGGGGTAGAGCAAAACGATACCTACGCCCAGGTGCTTGAACGGATCCTGCGCGACACCTTAAATACCGAGCAGGTGGAGGTGATCAACGCCGGACAGATCGGTTTCAGTTCCTATCAGGGGCTGAAGTTTTTCCGGGAGGTGATCCTGCCGTTGAAGCCGAATATGATCACCGTCTCGTATGTGATCAACGACGTGGACAAGTACCGGTTTTTCCGCAACCACTCGGCCCCTGACAGCCAGCTGAAGCCGCAGAGCGGATTGCTGGTGGCCGTGGAGAACGCGCTGGAACACAGCCGGTTTTTTCGTTTATATCGCAAGTTGGTCAACGGGACCAAATCGGCGTCGCAACAATTTTTCGGGGAGCGCGGCACCGGCGAATACCGGGAGTCACGGCGGGTGTCCCCGGAGGAATATCGCGCGAATATCACGGCACTGATCGATTTGGCACAACAGCACGGTATCGACGTGGTCCTGGTCAAGATGCCGGTCAATCTGCCGCAGCCGGTGAAGGTCCCGGAAAGCAATGTGATCCGGGCGAAGCAGACCGTGACCGAGGCGATGGTGTGGGCCGAGCGTGGTTACCGGGAGGAAGCCATCCGTTTACTGCAACAGGCGCTGGCGTACAATCCCAACACGCCCCGGGCGCACTATTATCTCGGGCAGCTCTACCAGCGCACGGGCAAACGCAAGCAGGCCCGCAAACATTTTGAACGCACCGTTGTCCTGGAACTGTACGAATGCGCGCGGCTGGCCCTGGAGTACCACCGTGTGCTGGACGACATTGCCGCGCAGCGTGATGTTCGTCTGGTCGACGTGGTCACGGCCTTTGACGAATACCGCCGCTACGGCGGAGACTACCTGTTTCTGGATCCGGAGCATGACACCATTCATCCCAACCGCACGGGTCACGCCGTGATCGGCTGGGCCATTTACGACGAAATCTTCGCGCGGCCGTGAGCCTGCGCAACCGGTGAAGACGATGACAAAGCCGAACGAACAACCCGATCCCCAACGGAAGCCGGAACGGCTCAAGAACAAGAAGATCAACACCAACAAAGAACTGTTGGTCGAGCTGTTCCAGATGATCAAGGAGCACAAGAAATGGTGGCTGTTGCCGTTCCTCTTAGTTCTGGCCTTTCTCAGTATTTTTGTGAACCTGGCCGGTAACTCCTCCATTCTTCCCGCGATATACGCCCTGTTTTAGTATCAATCCGCGCACCGTCCGCCCGGACAGGCCATTCGGAATATTCCGTCATGAACAAAAACCATATGAAAATAGCGACCGTCATCCTCATTGTGGGTGCTGTGGCCTATAGTGTGTATGTTTTCCTGCAGGAGAGCGGCCGCGCGCGCATGGAGCAGCATTGGTCGGGGCAGCGTTTTGCCGCGCGGGATTATTATCCGCTGACGCCCGGGAACAAGTGGACATATCGTATCAGTGGTGATGACGAGCAATCCCGTTTGGACGTCGAAATCACCCAACGGGTGCAGTGGCAGGGACGCGATGCCGTCCGGGTGACTTTCAACGACGCGGCTTCAAAGATTCTCGGATTCGCCGAGAGCGGTCTGGTTAAATATCAGGAGATCGACGACGGAGAACAGGAAGTTTATGATCCTCCAGGCAGCATATTGCCCGATTTGACGTTCGGCGAATCCAGGGTGTTTCATCCCAAATACGTTATGCAAACGGCGGACGCGGAGGTCGCCACCCGGGCTGCCGCCGAAATGAGTTTTTGGCTGGATACCATCGAAAGCGTCAAGGTGCCGGCCGGCACTTTCCGGGATGTCCTGAAAGTCGGCTATTACGACCGTTGGGAAGAAGAGGACGGGAGTTTCGATATCAGCCGCGGATATATCTGGTTTGCCAGGGGCGTCGGGATTGTTAAAATCAAAGGCTCGGCCACCGAAGTCGATCCCGAGAGCGGTCGGCGCGAGACGGAAAAGGAAATGCACGTGCTGGTATCGTATCATATCGCCGGCGATGCACGGGAGGGCCGTAGTGAATAAAACAGACGCCCAACGGAATTGGGGATTAGTCGTGGCCGGCATTTTGGCCGCATTTTTGTTGTTGGAAGCCGGGCTGCGGCTGGCCGGTTTTGTCTTCATGCAAACCCAGCAGGCCAGTAACCGCCGGGCCTTGAACACCGCCGGTGCGGTGCGGGTGTTGTGTCTGGGGGAATCGACCACCGCGTTGGGCGGCGCGCATGCGTATCCGCAGCTGTTGGAGCAGATTCTCAACCAAAATCCGGACGGCCGCGTGTTTCGGGTCATCAACAAGGGCGTGCCCGGGATCACCACCGACCACATTCTTGCCGGGCTCGATGACACCTTGAAGAAGTATGAACCGCATGTCGTGGTGGCGATGATGGGGATCAACGACGAGGACGGGGACGCGTCCTCCTGGGAAGAGCGCCTGCTGCATAAGTCCCGCGTGGTGCGGTTGCTGCAACTGATCGGCCGTCACGCCGCGCAGTCCCTGCCGTTTACTCACGCTGCACGCGAGAAGAAACTCTTTGACGAATTCATGAACAGCTGGGAGCAGGGGACTTCCGGCGAACCCGGCAAGGCCGAGTCGCTTTTCCGTCGCCAGCTGCGGGATCATCCCGATGATGTCGATGCTTATCTTGAACTGGCCAACTGGTTGCTTGTGCTCGACAAAGACGACGAGGCCATGTCCTTACTCGATGAAGCACAACGCAAATTTCCCGACAATGACGACATTCAGCTCGGCAAGGGGATCGCTTACCTGTTCCAGGACAGATGGGATGACGCGGCGCGCGAACTTTACAACTACATCCAGCATGTAGGATATAACGATGATGCCTATATGGGCCTCGGCTGGGCCTTCATGCGGCAGGGCAAATACCTCCAGGCCGAAGAGATCCTGCGGCAAAATCTGGCGTTGAATCCCACGGACGCGGCCTTCGGGGCGTTGATCCTGTGTTACGAAAAGCAGGGTAAAACGGCCATGGCAGAGAAGTACGGGCGGTTGGCGGAGGAGCGGCGCGCGCGCCGGCTGCTGCCGGTGACCCAGGACCGGTATCGGGAGCTGTACGCGGAGCTTCACCGGCGCGGGATCCCGCTGGTGGCTGTCCAGTATCCGCGGCGGGATGTCGGCCTGCTGCAGGCGGTTCTGGGCGAACGGGAGGGAATCGCGTTCGTGGACAACAAGGCGAGCTTCGACGCGGCAGTCGCCCGGGACGGCTACGAGACGTATTTTATCAACAATTTCGCCGGGGATTTCGGTCACGGCACGGCGACCGGCAACCGGCTGCTGGCCGAGAACGTGGCTAAGGCGGTGCTCGGGCTGGTCACGACGTTTTAAGTGAAAATATGCTAGAATATAAATACTTATATTATTACCCGGACAGGATTCCCCATGACCAAGAGAAAACTCGCGCTCCGCTATAAGCTTCTTATCAGCCTGATCAGCCTGCTTTTTAGTCTGACCGCCCTCGAACTGGGATTGGCAGCCGTCGGCCGGATTTATTACAGCCCGGACGAGGTCTACCGGGACGATGAATTGGAGGCGACGGGTAACGGTCCGGCCAAGACCCTGGTGGCCGTGGGCGATTCCTTTACCCACGGCGGTCTGGTCGCCGGGGACGCCACCTACACCCACTTCCTGCGTCAAATCCTGCGTGAGCAACAATACACCGATTACCGCGTCAAGAATCTTGGGATCTGCGAACTCAACAGCGGCGAGTTGCTCAAACGCATCCCGCGGATTATCGACCGGAACCAGCCCTACGCCATCCTGCTCCTGGTCGGTGCGACCAACCGTTTTAATCCCTGGGACTACGAGGCCTACGCCAACAAGGACTTTGTCAGCACGCTGAAAAAGAATTTCTTCAATCTGCGCGTGGTGAAGATGGCGCGTTTTATCGGTCTGGCCCTGACGGCGAACCGCGATATGGACCGCAACGGTTTGCTCAGTCTGATCGGTCCCGGCGACCGCAGCCGCAATACACGGCATGACCTGCATCTGGAATATCTCGAGGAACGGCAGGAGGAGGCGGACATAAATTCCCCCGACGAGGTCGCCCGGGTGTGGGCTCTTTACAAGGAGGGCCGTAAAGCCGAAGCCCTGCACCGGGCCGAAAAACTCTTCACCGGACGCAGCCCGCGGGGACGCGAACTGCTGTTCGCCCTGACCTATTTTTACCTGAAGAATGACCGGCCCGATAAGGTTCAGGAAATGATCGCCTTGGCCACCAAAAACGACCGGGAGTCCGAGGAGATCCTCAATTTCATGACGTTCTACCGTTTTGAGCTGGCCCGCTGGCATCGGGAGCATTTGCAATATGACGAAGCCATCGACTGGTATCTTAAGGCCATCGCACTCGATCCGGATGCCGATTATTTTTTCTTTGAGCTTAACAAGATTTTCGATCTGCAGAGCCGGTATACCTCCAAGATGCTTTACGACAAACTCGCGGCGCTCGCCGACGAAAATCCGGACATCGCGCTCAGCCGGATGTATCAGAATCATCTCAAGCTCTACCGTGACAAACAAAAGTGGGAAGACGGAATCGGGGACTGGCTGCGGCATGATCTGGACGCCATCGCTGCCCTCTGTCGGCAGCGCGGGATCAAGCTGATTATCCAAAAGTATCCCGTGTCGTATCCGTTGGCGAATTCGGTGATCGAGGAGATTGCCCGTAAGTACGACCTGCCCGTCGTCGATCATTTGACCCGCTTCCGTGACCTGGAACCGAAGAAAGATTATCTTTACGATGATGATCACTGCACGCCTGCCGGGCACCGGATCATGGCGGAGAATATATACAAAACGCTGGTCAAGACGCAAACGGTCACTCATGAAAAGACAAATTAGCAATGTCCATCTGATCCGCACCTTTATTCCGGTCGGCACCGGCGGACCCATTCCGCCGCTGGAGATGCTGTATGTGGCTTCGCAACTGCGCCGGACCTTCGCAGACACATTGCAACTGCGCTTGACGGACACCGGTGTGGGAAATTTGAGTGTAGAGGATATCCGGGATGAATGGGGTGGGTTCGCTCCGGACCTGATCATCCTCTACGCGTTGTCGTGGGAAGCCGGTTTGGTCCACGCGCTCGCCGCGGTTGTCAAAGAGCTTCATCCCGATACGGCGGTCGTTGTCTTCGGGCAATTGGCCACGTTTTCGGGTCAGTACCTGTGCGAGGATCCGCATATCGATTTTGTGGTGGTCGGCGAGCCGGAGCTGACGGTCGCGGAACTGGTGGGGGCGCTGCGGGAGGAGCACAAAGATCTGAGTAGTATCAACGGACTTGCTTACCGTGTGGACGGCGCCGTGACAATGACCGCGCCGCGGGTGTATCCCGACAATATCGATGCGTTTGAAATCATCCCGGAGATGTGGGATGCCATCGATATCCGCCGTTACGCGCAGTACGAAAACTGGAACGGGGCGATCAAGGAAGACTTTTATATTCCCATCCTGACGCAGCGTGGATGCCCGTTCAAGTGCACGTTCTGCCGGGAAACGTACGGCAAGAAATTTCACGCCCGCTCGCCCGAGCACGTGCTGGCCGAAATAAAATTCCTGCACGAACGGTACGGAGCCAGAGAGTTTCATATTTACGATCCGGTCTTTAACTATGACCAGGACCGCGCCAAGCGGATTTGTCAGCTGATCATTGATGCCGGTTTACCGATCAGTCTGGCTTTTCCTCACGGGGTCCGTGCCGACATCATGACCGAGGAATTGCTGACCCTGATGCGCCGCGCCGGCACGTACAAATTGGTGTACGGCATTGAGTCGGCATCGCGGCGGCTGCAGAAGGCCTTCCGTAAAAATCTGAACCTCGAGCAGGTGCGCGAGATCATCCGCGTGACGGCGGACAAGGGTATCATCACCGGCGGCTATTTCATGCTCGGCCATCTCAGCGAAACCGCCGGGGAGATTGAAGAGACCATTCGCTTTGCCGTCACCTCGGACCTCGACGTGGCCTCGTTTTTCAAGGCCACCGATTATGATGACGTCAACAAGATCTACGCGTCCAAGTTCAAAGACAACCTCGACGACACGGATATCTTCGCCGGGATTCGCGACATCGCGTATTACGCCGTGAACCGGTCGCAGGCCGCGGTGGACGCGGCGGAGTTGAACCGGCTGGTTCTGTCGGCACAGCGCCGGTTTTATTTTCACCCGCGCCGGATATGGCGGGGATTCGGTCGGTATCCGAGCAAACGCAAATACATTAAGAATCTGATGACCGCTGCAGGGCTGATCCTGCAAGGGTATATCGTTCAGTCCCTGACGGCGGACACAACCGCGAAAAAGCCGGCGGCCGGAGCCGTCGCGCATTCGCATGCCTGATCATGAAAACGATACGGAAAATAATGGCTTTTATCTTGTGCGGGATCGGATTGATTTTGCCGTGGAAGCTGCGCTGCATCTACATCGAGATCCTGGGCTGGATCACCCAGTTTGTTTATTTGTCTTATATCGTCATTCTCAAATTTATTCTACAGGAACTGCAAAAGGCCAAGGCCGAACAGGCAAACTATGAAACTCAATGAGACGGCGACACTATTTTCAGGCGGGACCGACTCGACGCTGACCGCGGCCTTGATGGCCGAGAAGTTCGACAAGATCCATCTTATCACTTATGACCGATTCGCGTTTTCGTCGGTCATGAATCCGATGGTGAACGTTAAGAAGCTGCGCGATAAGTACGGCGAGGACAAGTTCGATTTCCACGTCATCAAGGTCGAGAAGCTGACCCGTTTCGTTTTCTACGAACGTTACTTGCACAACATCCGTAAACACGGCTTCTTCTTATTGACGATATGCGGATTGTGCAAACTGGCGATGCACGTGCGTACCGTGATCTTTTGCCTGGAAAACGGGATCCCCAATGTCTGCGACGGCGCCAATCAGGGCATGCACCTGTTCCCGGCCCAGATGGCCAGCGTGATCAAGGAGTACGGCGATATGTACACGCGCTACGGGATCACCTATTCCAATCCCGTATTTAAATATGAAGGGCCGCAAGATCTGGATTTTACGGACCGCCTGCGTCTGGAGCGCGTGCTGTCCCGGGACAAGGAGCCTGCAACCGCGACGGCCGCACGCACCGCCAACACCACCGGCCGCAAACTGTATGAACTGGGCCTGATGCCGTCGGAAAACGTGAAGGGCACCGAACTCGACCGGAGGATGCAGCCGCGCTGTTTTCAATTTATCCTCTTTAATGTCTTCGTCCACTGGTTTTATCTGGCGGACCATACGTATGAAGAATACCAGGACGCGACGGTCCGGTTTTATCAGGATAAAATTCGGGCCATGGTGAAGCATTTGGATGACTATGCCGCCGCCGGCGCTGACAGCCGGTTGGCGAGAATGATCGAAAGGTGAATTGATGATCGGTGATACCGGTTGCTGCGGATTTTCGGGGATACAGAAAGGGCCGAACCTGTTCGGGCTGCTGACGCTGTCGGTGCCGATGCTGGTGGTGTGCCTGGCAGTTTACCCGCTGATGTTTGTGCTCGGCGCCTTTAATCCGGCTGCGGCCCGACGCAGAGACCAGGTCCGGATCATCATCCGTGCCAACTTCAATCTGATCCATCAAAAGACGTTCTTTCCGTTGTTCCGCTGTAAGATGGCCGGCACCGTGTTCCGTTTCTCACCGCGGTTGTCCGGATTGCTGTACCGTTCGTTTAATCTCGCCGCCTTTTTATTGATCTGGTTATGCGTGTTGTTGCCGGTCTTGGCGTGGATAAAATAGCTTATGAGTTTGGATATCAACGCAATCCGTAACGACTTTCCCGCGCTGCAACGCCTCATCAAAGGCAAACCGCCGGTTTATTTCGACAATGCCTGCATGACCCTGCGGCCGCAGACGGTTATCGACGCGATGACGCACTATTACCGGGAACACCCCAGCTGTCATCGCCGGTCGATCCACAAATTCGGCAAGGAAACCACCGCCGCGTATGATAAAGCCAAGAAAACGGTGCGCGCGTATATCAATGCCAAGGACGCCGATGAGATCGTCTTTACCAAAAACGCCACCGCCGGGATCAACATTGTCGCGCACGGTTTGAACTTTCAGCCCGGGGATGTCCTTCTGACGACGACGCTGGAACACAACTCCAATTTCTTACCGTGGCAATTCGTGGCCAAAAAGGCGGGGGCGAATCTCGCGGCGGTGCCGTTGACGCCGGAACTGACCTTTGATCTGGACGCGTATCGCAAGGCCCTTACCGATGAGGTCAAGGTCGTGGCCGTTCCGCATAAGAGTCACATCACAGGGTATACCTATCCGGTCAAAGAGATCATTCAACTGGCCCACGCGCGGGGCGCGGTGGTGCTGATCGACGCGGCGCAAAGCGCGGCCCAGGACGACATCGACGTCCAGGAGCTGGATGCGGACTTCCTGGTGTTTTCTTTTCACAAGATGCTCGGTCCCAGCGGCACAGGCTGCCTGTACGGAAAGAAGAGTTATCTGGACAACCTGACGCCGGTGTTTATCGGCGGGGAGACCGTAGACGATGTCAGTCACAACGCCTATGCGTTAACCAAGGTCCCGGAACGGTTCGAGGCGGGGCTGCAGGATTACGCCGGGGCAATGGGCGTGACCGCGGCAGTGGAATATTTGCAGCGTGTCGGTCGTCCTGCCGTCCGCGCGCATATCGGGAAATTGAACGCCTTGGTCACCCAAGGCATCTCGGAATTGCCCAAGGTCCGCATCCTCGGTCCGGCCGCGGCGGCACAACGCGGCGGGATCGTTAATTTCCAGATCGACGGCATGGATGCGGGTGAGTTGTCGATCATTCTCGATGAAACCGACAATATCATGACCCGCAGCGGGGTGCATTGCTGCCACGCGGGATACAAACGGCACAATCTGAGCCCGAGTTTACGGGTATCGTTTTATATGTATAATACAGAACAAGAAGCGGAGCTTTTTGTCGACCGGCTGAAGAAGATCGTCCGTTTTTTCTAAAACATGAATATACTGCTGATCAAACCGTACTGGCCTTATCCCTACGGCAAAGGGGAGCACACCTATAACCGTATATGGCCGCCGTTGTCGCTGGCGAATTGCGCTGCGATTCTGGAACAGCGGGGGCATACGGTGGCCATCCTCGACGCGCACGCGCGGCGTATCCGCCCCCGATATATCGCGCGGCACATCGGCGGCTACGACAAGATATTCCTGACATCATCTTCCTTGGACCGCTGGCAGTGTCCCAACGTCAATATGGTCCCCTTCTACGAAACCACCTCCGCGCTACGCGAGGCAGGCGCCGGGTTTTACGTGATGGGTTATCACGGGACTGTCGACGCGCAGAATGTCTTGGAACAGAGCGGGGCGCGCGCCGTCATCCGCGGCGGGCCCGAATTCATCGTAGCCGATATTTGCGCCGGCACCCCGCTGGCACAGATCAACGGCGTGAGCTATTTTGAAGGCGAAACCTTCCGCGCCAATCCCGATTACGGCAATTTCGAACTGACCGAGCTGCCGGTACCGGCGTTTCATCTGCTCGATATCGACAAATATTTCTACGAGATTCTGGGCAAACGGTTCATGCTGTTCGAACTGGGCCGGGGCTGCAACTTCGGCTGCAAGTTTTGCAACCGCATCATGTACGCGCCCAAGCTGCGGGTGAAGACCAGCGAGCAGATGTGCGAAGAGGTGCGGACGGCCGTGGAGGAGCACGGCGTGAAGACGGCCTATTTCATGGACCTGGAATTTCTGCACTACAAAAATCATGTCAGCCGGCTGTGCGACTTCTTGATTGAAAAGAACTATAACTTCAAATGGTGCTGCCAGACGCGGGCCGATTCGGTTGACCCGGACATTCTCGCGAAAATGAAGCAGGCCGGTTGTCAACTCATCCACGTCGGGGTGGAGAGCGGAACGAAAAAATACCTCGACCTCACCAACAAGTCCATTTCCCCTGAGCAGATTTTGGAGGGGGTCTCCATGTGTCGGGCCGCCGGGATCAAGACGCTGGCCTTTTATATGTTCGGGTTAAAAGAGGAATCGGAAGACGACCGCCGGGAGACGTTTCGCTTTGCCAAAAAGCTGAACACCAACTTTGTCTCCTTCCACAAGGTCTATCCGTACCTGAAGAGCAATGTGTACATGCCGGATATCAATTTCAACAAATACATCGATAATTACATCCGCCGGGTGTATATCCAGTACTACCTCCGTCCGGAATACATCTGGAGTTCGGATATGCTGACCCTGCTGCGCAGTTTCCGGGTGTTCATGGGGCGTTTACTGACTCTTATATGATGAATCCCATCCGTATATCCATCATCCTTCCCGTTTACAATGAAGAAGCGAATATTCAGCGCACTGTTGAAGAGGCGGCGCAGTGGTTGAAGCAGTGCGCCGGTATCTCCGCTTACGAAATCGTGGCGGTGAACGACGGCAGCCGCGACAACAGCGGTAAAATCCTGGAGCGTTTGAAAACCGAAGTCGAGAATCTCGTGGTGGTGGACTATCCCGGGAACAAGGGATACGGAGGCGCGCTGGTGAGCGGGATTCGCGTGGCCCGTTACGACTGGATCCTGCTGATGGACTCCGACGGACAGTTCAAGATGGACGCGCTGGCCGGTCTGCTCGAGTATACAGAGGAACACGACATCGTGGCCGGATACCGCCGGCAGCGGCAAGATAATTTCCTGCGCATCTGGCTCGGCGAGCTGTATACATTCCTGGCCGGCGCCTTCCTGAAGGTTCGGCTGCGCGACATCAACTGCGGATTCAAATTGTTCCGCAAATCTTTTCTGGATGTCGACGGGATCAACACACATGCCGGCGCATTTTATACCCATGTCTTTATGAACGCGCACGCCAAGAACGCGCGGATCAAGGAAGTCCCGGTTGCGCATCACCCGCGCCCGGCCGGACGGTCGACAGGAGCCAGCCCCAAGGTGGTGATGATGGCCGTCAGTGATTTTTGGGACCTGCTGTTCGGTCGGGGACGGTCATCCGCCGCGCCGACACGCACGTCATGGGCCGGCAAAGCGGGCCTGCTGATCCTCGGTTGTTTTCTGACGCTGGTCGTGCTCGAGGTAGGCATGCGGACGTCCGGCGCCCTGATCACCACGGCGCAGTCTTTGCAGAACCGTTTGGCTGTCCGTGACGACAGCCGCTACCGCATTCTGTGCGTGGGGGAATCGACCACCTTCTTCGGGACCTACAATTACGCGTATCCGCATATGCTCGAGGAGATCCTTAACCAGCACCCGGCCGGAAGCGAGTACCGGGTCTTTAATGAAGGACAGATCGGCACCGATACGGATGAAATTCTCGAAGACCTGTCGGACCATCTGCGACGGTACCGACCGCACATGGTGATCGCGATGATGGGTGTCAACGACGCCTTCGGAGAGGATTTGGGAACGGTGCCGGCGGGAGGGTTCTCGCATTTGCGTGTGGTCCGTTTGATGCAGCTCATTCGTCGTCACTGGCAGGAAAAGTTCGGGTCCTATCGCGGTGACCGCCATGTCGAACGGGGATACGAGTTTTTGAGTGACGGTGACATCGAGGAGGCGTGGGCGGAGGTGGAACGGGCCCGGCGGGCCGGTGCGCCGCCGGCGGAAATTGAAGCTCTGACCGGACATATCCATTGGCTGGCTGCCGGTGATTTCGACCGGTCGGCGGCGGCCTATGACAAGGCCCTCAGTCTGGACCCCGGCCGCGAGTGGCTTTATGAAGATTATTTTCAGGTCCTGTACTACGGCAATCGTTATGAAGAGGCTGCCGGTGTGATGCAACGGATGCTGGCCCGCTTTCCCAAATCAGAGGATGCCTACCGGAAGCTGGGGAAGGTGTATCTTCAACTGAAACAGTACGACAAACTCGAGGCCCTCCTGCAAAAGGCGGACGAGCAGGTTCCCGATGATCCGGGGATGATCAGGATCCGGGCGGCCTATCATCTGGCCAAGGGGGAAACCGACCGGGCCGAACGTCTTTTTGAACGCTATGCCGAGTATGAACGTCAACACACCAATCCGCGGACGGCGGATAATTACCGTATCCTGCGGGATACGGTCCTGGCCTCGGGGGCTGAATTGGTAGCCGTACAGTATCCGTTGCGGGACGTGGATTCGCTCAAGGCCATGCTGAACAATGACCGGCGGGTCACTTTCGTCTCCAACGAGGATAATTTCAAGTCAGCGGTCCTGGAACACGGCTACGGCCAGCTCTTCACCGACCAATTTGCCGGCGACTTCGGTCATTTGAGCGACCGCGGGAACCGTCTGCTGGCCGGTGCGGTGGCCGAAGCGATTTTAGGGCATCTGCAAAGGCGGTAAGACTATGGAATTCGGATTCATGAAACGGGTGGACTACTGGGCGGGAAGGCCGCTGTGCTGGCTTTTGACGCTGTGGCGCCGGATCATACCCGGCCGGCCGGCTCGAGCAATGCCTCCCGAGCGGATCCTGATCATCAAGCCCTCGGAGTTGGGGGCGATTATCCTCGCTTTTCCGCTGATCAACCGGTTGCAGCAACAGTACCCGCAGGCCCGGATCAGTTTTCTGACCTTTGCCGCCAATCGCTCGTTATTCGAAGTCAGCCGGATGGTCCCGGCCGATCAGATAATCACCCTGCGGGAGGGGTCTTTCGGCGTTTTTCTGACCGATGTGATATCGGCTCTGGCCCGGATCCGGCGGGAGCGGTATGATGTGGTGATCGATCTGGAGTTCTTTTCACGCTTCACCGCGATCGTGAGCTTTTTCAGCGGTGCCCCCAAGCGGGCCGGTTTTCACCGCTACAGCATCGAGGGGGTTTATCGCGGGGATCTGTTCACTCACAGGGTGCCCTACAATCCGCACCGTCACGTCCAGCAGATGTACCTCCACATGATTTCCAGTTTGGACAAATCCTTTAAGGATACCCCCGAGAATGATGCCCCGGATCCCGACTACGGAACGGATTGGCGCTACCAACCCTCCGACGACACACGTGACCGGATACGGACAAAATTGGCGGCTGAAGGGGTGGATCCGGCGGCCCGCCTCTATTTGTTGGCCCCGGGGGAGGGACGAATCCCGTTGCGGGAATGGCCGTTAGAGAACTTTGTGAGCCTGGCTGACCGGATTCTGGAGGACCCGCAGGCCAGGGTGGTGGTCGTCGGGCTGCAAGATCCTGCCGGACGTGCCGGGCATTTGCTCAATACGGTCCGCTCCCGCGACCGGGTCACCGATTGGGTAGGCCGGACCGACCTCCCTGAGCTGCTGACGCTTTTCTCCCTGGCCAAGGGGGTGGTGGCCGCCGATTCGGGGCTGGCGCATCTGGCCGCGCTGACCCCGGTTAAAAATTACGTCCTGTTCGGCCCCGAGCATCCGCGCATCTTCCAACCGTTGGGCGAGAACACCGTGGTATTCTATCTCGGCCTCCCATGTTCGCCGTGTCTGTCTGTCTTTAATCATCGCAACTCCGCCTGCCGGGACAATCTCTGTCTGAAGCATATCTCCGTGGACGAAGTTTACCGGTCGCTTGTGGATAACTGAGTGGAAAACCCGTGGAAAACTTTGTGGGCAGGTGATCAGTATCGGGAATTTTTTGTGAAATATCTAGTTTATTTCGTTGTTGGTCTTGCAATCGAAATCATTGTGTTTTATATTTGAGGTAAGTTTCTCCGGAAAGCGTTTTCACTCCTGTCCATCGCATCTCTAGGTGAAAATAATTTAGATTTTAGTTGCAAACCCTTGAAAGATTGTTAGACTGAACATTAACAATCCGAGTAAATTAGAGTATATCTAATGCCGAAAGTTCTCAACAAGCGTAGGACCAAACGTCTCAGTTGTGAAGTTCCCCTCGAAGGGCAAAAGGGTAGTGTCTTTGAAGCCACCCAAGTTGTCGACTTCAGTAAAGGGGGACTAGGATTCGTATCTTCTCGACGGATTCCCGTCAACAAACGCATCCCCATCCAACTCGATCTTCAGGAAGATGACATGCCCGTGCTGGTCATCGGCCGCGTCAAGTGGTCCCGTCCGATCAACGGCACCGGACAATACCGCGTCGGAATCACCTTTGAAGAGGTGATGCACGGATCAAAAACCCGCCTTCAGGAATTTTTCCGTAACAACCATGAATGAAGAAATCCGTAAGGACGACCGCCGGTTGTTCGAACGGTTTTCGGCCCGCTATCCCGCGCGATTTAAAGACGAGCGTGAAGACTTCGGGGAGAAAATCTATCTGCGCGATGCCTCGGCTTTCGGGGCGCGTTTATCAGGACGCGACCGTCTTTTTCTCAACGACAAAATCAGCATTGAAGTCGATGTTCCCGACGGCATGGCGCCCATGGATCTGAAAGGCGAAGTGGTGTGGATCAGCAAGAATGCCCAGAACGTCTGGGATTTCGGAATCCGTTTTCATAAGGTTGAGTTGCTGCGCCTCGCCCGTCTCTACAAATTCCACGTTAACACCCTGCCCGCCTGACGGTTGGAAGCCGGGTTAAACCCCGATTTCCTGACCGCGACCGTTTAGTCCCCGGACATGTGACCGTTCCATACCCTTTGTTCAGGGGATCTGCCGGGTCCTGCCGCCTGCACGGGCACGTTTGCGGTGCAGGGTAAAGGCGGGTGAATTCAGCTTGACCTGTCTGTCCCTGCCATGCTAAACTTTTGCCTCTATTAATTTCCCAGCTGGTTTCGTAGCCAAGACGCACCGATGAGCCACCCTTTATACACATATCTTGATGACGCGATGACCTTCACATCGGCATCCGCGGCGCGCTGCCGTACACTTTACTTTCCATTATGCGGACCGACGGAGAATCAGCTCAAGTGCGCCGTCAGCCCGTACCTTGCCGGAGATATCAAACTCGACAAATCAGCTTATGTGACGCCGCCGGTGTCCCGGGAGGATCTGCGCCGTCCGCTGCGAAATGTCTTTGTCTCCGTCGACGGGGCCGTATGCGCCCTGGCCGATCCCTACGGCGATGCCTCGTTGTTGACCGTGACCGCCGGACAGTTGTGGCATCAGGTCACCCGGATTTTTCCCGAGGCCGGTATATCGGTCTCCGTGGTGAACTTTTGTCCCGCCGGCGACGACTGTGTCGAATTGATGCGGGTCAATGTGCGCAATGACTCTGATACCGCCAAGACCGTCACTCCGACCGTCGCTGTGCCGTTGTTCGCCCGGGCTCTTGAGAACAAACACGATCACGAGCATGTGACCAGTTTGTTGAACCGGATCGAACAGGTCGCCGAAGGCGTGCTGGTGAATCCGACGATGAAGTTTGACGAAACCGGACACCTTCCCAATGAACGCGTCTATTTCGTATACGGCGTGGACGGCAAGGGAGCCCCGGTGGACGGATCGTTTCCGACTATTTCAGCGTTCTGCGGTGAACAAGGTGATTTCCACCGGCCCGCCGCGATTTACGCAGCCCGTGAACCGGTCGCGTTGCCCGAGGGGGAGCGCCACGGTCAGGAGGCCGTCGGTGCCCTGCGGTTTGCGCGGATATCACTGCCGCCGGGACAAACCGGATCCTATCTCGTGGCCGTGGGGATTGCCTCCGATTACGACAATTCTGTAGAGATATTCAACCGCTACAAAACCCCTCAGCTCATCGATCAGGCCCTGGCCGACAACAAGACTTATTGGGCCGCCAAGACGGCTTCGATCACCGTCCACAGCGGCGATGCCGATTACGACGCGTGGATGCGCTGGGTTGTTCTGCAACCGGTGCTGCGGCGGATCTTCGGCTGCTCATTTTTGCCGGACCATGATTACGGCAAGGGCGGCAAGGGCTGGCGCGATATCTGGCAGGACCTGTTGTCCCTGATTCTCATTGAGCCGGAACAAGTGCGTGACAACCTGATCAATAATTTCGGCGGAGTGCGCATTGACGGATCAAACGCCACGATTATCGGCGCCCGTCCCGGTGAATTTATCGCCGACCGTAACAAAATTTCGCGGGTATGGATGGACCACGGCGTGTGGCCGTTGCTGACGCTTTCTCTTTATATAGACCAGACCGGCGACTATGATATTTTGCTCGAACAGCAACCCTACTTCCGTGATCATCAGCGGGCCCGGAACATGCGTCGTGACGGCGCGGATTATTCCGGAAGCGGGGAAGAGGCCGCATTCGAAGGTAACCGGCTGCGTGACCACGAAGGGACCGAATACCGGGGCACGCTCATCGAACACCTCCTGGTCCAGGCGCTGGTGCAATTCTATAATGTCGGCGAACACAACATCATCCGTTTGGAGAACGCCGACTGGAACGACGGGCTGGATATGGCCTTTGAACGCGGTGAAAGTGTCGCGTTTGCCAGCCAGTATGGCGGTAATCTGCTGCGTCTGGCCACCCTTTTGGATGAACTTGCCGAGCGTAAGGGCCTGGAAGATATTTCCGTAGCCAGGGAACTGTTGCTGCTGCTGGACAATGTCAGCGATCCGGTCGACTATGACGACATCGAGGCCAAACAGGCGGTCCTGTTGAAGCACTATTTTCCCGCGGTGGAACCCTGCGTGTCGGGAAAAAAGGAAAATGTGACGGTGAAGGATGTCGTGAAAAATCTGCGGCACAAAGGGCAGTGGATATTCGATCACATCCGCCAGCAGGAAAAAATCTCCGTTGACGGCCATACCTGGTTTAACGGCTATTATGATAATCAGGGACAGCGGGTGGAAGGGAAGGTCGGCGGCGTGACCCGCATGACATTGACCGGTCAGGTCTTTCCGGTCATGAGCGGATTGGCTAAGGAGAATGACATAGTAAAGATCATCGCGGCCGTGGACAAGCATCTGCGTGATACCGCATTGGGAGGTTACCGGTTAAATACAGATTTTCAGCGGCCGCATTATCTCGACCTCGGCCGAGCCTTCGGTTTTGCTTACGGCACCAAGGAAAACGGGGCGTTCTTCAGTCATATGATCGTAATGTACGCTTACGCGCTGTACCGGCAGGGCTTCGCGCGGGCGGGACACGCGGTGCTCGACTCGATTTTCCGGATGTGCCAGGATACCGATAAAAGTCTGATCTATCCCGGGGTTCCCGAGTATCTTGATTCCCTGGGAAGAGGTATGTACCATTACCTGACCGGATCGGCCAGCTGGCTGGTCCTGACTGTGTTGACACAGGTCTACGGCGTCGCCGGAGAAGGCGGACGGCTGCGGTTGCGTCCGCAGCTGGTGAAGGCGCAGTTCGACGGTGACGGTTGCGCGATTGTGCGCTGTATGTTTGCCGGTAAAAGGATCTGTGTGACATATTCCAACCCGCAACATCTGGAATTCGGGGACTACCAGGTGACCGGGGCGGCGGTAAACGGAACGAAAGTGGCAGGTGCCGGGTTGCCCGCGCCTGCCGTGTGCATTGAACGGTCGGTTATCGCCAAGGCCGTGGCCGACGTACAGATCAACGTGTCCCTGGGGCCGCGGGGTTGAAAGGAAAGGTTTTGATTTTTTTCAGGCCCCGTGTTATACTCCTAACTTCATAAATTTCAATACCATTGGAGTCACTATGAAAAAGATCATAGCGTTAGTTTTGCTCGTCGTGATGGCCGTGGTCGGATGCTTTTTTTGGGGCTGCGGAAAGAAACCGGTCAACACCAACGAGATCCTCATCTGGCACTGGATGACCGACCGCCACCAAGCCTTCGAAACACTCGCCCAGCAATATTCAGAACAAACCGGCGTCGCCATCAAAATCCAGCTTTTCGCTCCTCCCGATACCTACAGTCAACGCATCACCGCCTCCGCTCAAGCCAACACACTTCCCGACATCTTCGGTATTCTCGACAAGAAGGAAATTTTTGCCGACTTTATCAAGTACGGACTGGTTGCCGATTTGACGGACGAGTACAAGAAGGATGACGGGGCGTGGGAACAGGCCATGTTTCCCAAGGCGCTGGAAGTCAACCGTTTTACCGCGGACAATATCTACGATGTAAAGCCCGGAATTTACGGAGTGCCGATCGACGTTACCAACATTCAAATGCTCTACAACAAGGATTTATTGGAGAAGGCCGGGGTGAAGGAAGTGCCGCGGACTTTCGATCAATTTCTGGCGGCGGTCAAAAAGCTCAATAGCGTCGGTATATCCGGCCTGGTCTCCGGATGGGGCGAAATTTGGCTGGCCGACGCCTTCGCGTCCAATTACGCCTTTAACATCATGGGCGAACAGAAGATCATGGACACTTATCAAGGGAAGGTGCCCTACACCGATCCGGATTGGCTGAAAGTCTTCCGGGTCTTCAAAACTTTGAGCGAGGCGGGCGCCTTTGCCGAGGGGGTCGTGACCAAGCCCAACAAGGAAGCCGAACAGGACTTCGCGCTGGGCCGGGCGGCATTCGCTTATAACGGTTCATGGTGCGTTAACGTTTATCACGATATGAACCCGGATTTGAATTACAGCGCGATGCTGCCGCCGAAGATGAATCCGGATCGTCCGATGAAAATTTGGGGCGGGGCCGGGTCGTCGTTTGTGGTGAATGAGCAGTCTGCGAAGAAGGAACAGGCGATTGCCTTTTTGAAATGGTTGTCCGCTGAAAAACAGCAGGCTTATCTCGCCAGGGAAACACGCAACCTGCCGGCGAACCGCAAGGCCCTTGCTGCGATTCCCGAGGTCCTGTCCGATTTTGCCAAGGTCATGGACAACACCACCCACCCCACGATCTGGAAGTACAATGAACTTCCCAAGGTGACGGAGGCCTTCGACAAAGGTCTGCAGTCCATCGTCATCGGTGAGAAAACGCCGAAACAGGTGGCGGAAGAAGTGCAAAAGGTCAAGGAACGCGAAATGGAAAAACAACGCAACCGGCAGTAGACTATGGCTAAACGTCAAAAAATGAGTTCCATCAAACTCGCCGACATTTCGGAGAACTACCTGTTCATCCTGCCCGCCGTCATCATTTTCGCCATCTTTTACATCTATCCTTTTATCGATATCATCAATTTGTCCCTTCATGAATGGAAGGGGATCGGTCCGAAGGTGTTTGTCGGATTGCGCAATTTCAAGGAATTGATGTCCGACAAGATTTGGTGGAAGTCGATCTGGAACGCGACCTACATCACCCTGTGGGCGCTGACCTTCCAAAACGTGCTGGCATTCATGCTCGCGTTGGCCTGCGACCGCGAAATCCGCTTCAAGAAGTTTTACCGGGTGGTGTTTTTTATCCCGCCGGTACTTTCGCAGGTGGTGGTCGGTTTGATCTGGCGGTGGATTCTCAACGCGGGCAAGCAGGACGGCCAGTACATCGGACTGCTGAATCATCTGCTCGACAGCATCGGGTTGCATCATCTGACCAATGATTGGTTGTCGGATCCGGCAACGGCGCTGACTTGTATCGCCATTGTGCATTGCTGGATGGGGTTCGGCTGGGGCTTCATCATGTTGCTGGCCGGTCTGCAGACCATCGACAAGCAGTTATACGAAGCGGCCAAAGTCGACGGTGCCAGCAGCTGGTCCACGTTCTGGAATGTGACCATTCCGATGATGGTACCCGTCATCCTGGTGGTTGTGATCCTGACCGTACTCGGATCGATGCAGGCCTTCATCCTTGTGCTGTCGATGGTCGGCCAGGGACTGGTGCATCACACCGATGTCCCCGTCACCCGGATATTGGGCGCGATGCAGGGGACCAAGGAGTTCGGCTACGCCTGCGCCATGGGTGTGAACTTCGCCATCATCCTGATCGCGGTCTCGGCCCTGATGAAGATGGGCTCGAATAAACTCAAACAAGCCTAGCGTTAAACGGATACAGGAGAAGCCCGGGAATGAACGGATATATCATACGGCGAAACATGCGGTATTTCGTGTTACACCTTTTTCTTATGTCGGTGGCCGTCACCTGCCTGTTTCCCCTCTTTTACATGATCCGTTGTTCGGTCATGGACAATCAGACCATTTTTACCGACAAAGGTATTCTGCCCAGCGTGGTGAATTTCGGTAATTATGCCACGGCCTGGGTTGACGGAAATTTCGGGACGTTTTTCTTTAACAGTATGCTGTACACCACCAGCGTGGTGATCGGGATCGTCGTGATTTCTTCCATGGCGGCTTATGCCTTCTCCCGGCTGAGCTTTCCCGGGCGTGACTGGTTTTACTACATGTTCGTGATCGCGATGATGATCCCGTTACCCGGGTCTTTCGTGCCGCTGTTCGTTTTGATGAACAAGCTGCATCTTACGAATACCAAGATCGGTTATATCCTGTGTATGATCAACGTGGGGCTGTCGTTGAGTGTCATCCTGCTCAAGACGTTCTTCGACAAAATGCCGTCGGACCTGGAAGATGCGGCACGCATCGACGGCTGCACCAAGTGGCAAATCTGGTGGAACGTCGCCCTGCCGTTGGCCCGTCCCGCGGTGGCCGTTATTGTCATCTTCAATGCCTTGAACGTCTGGAATGAGTTTATCCTGGCGCAATTACTATTAAGTGAAGAGGTCCATATGCCGTTGCAGGTGGGGCTCATGAAGTTCATCAACGTACATACCGTCAATTACCCCATCATGATGGCCGGACTGACCATCGCCGCTGTTCCGATCATCCTGTTGTACTTAGCCATGCAAAAACACATCATTAAGGGACTTTCATCAGGAGCTGTTGTAGGATGATTTCAAACGTATCTTTTCGTACCTGGGCGCTCGCCGCGGCGGGCGTTGTATTCCTTTCTCTGTCAACCGCCATGCCGGCTGCAGCCGACGATTATGACACTGCCAAGGTTAAAGATCCGGTCGTCGACGAGGCTTGGGCCGCTTCCGCGCAACGGCAAAAGGAGAAACTCGACGAGTTGGTCTCCACCTGCCGAGAGAAGTTCGAGAAGAAGGCCGAGAAACTGCAGGCCGGGCTCACCGAATTTCCCAAAGTTTCGGAACGGATCAAATACCAGCCACTGAACGATCTGGCTACCTGTCTCTTTATTGAAGCCGAATACACCATGAACTCCGGTAAGAAAGACGAGGCCATCGAGAAATTTGAGTTTATTCTGGATAACTTCAGCTGGGGCCAGGCGTGGGACGCGCGCACCGGGGCGTTTTGGTCTATTGCCGAAAAGAGCCAGGCTTCGATCGATGTGATGAAGGGGATCGAGCGCAAGGAGGAAACCGTAGATTTGGAAAATCTCCTGCGGACAGTCCCCAAAATGCACACACCGGGAACCGAGAAGATCGTGGACTACAAGAAATACGGCGAATTTCTTAACGTCGGCAAAGAAAACTATCACTACAGGATTAAGGACATCGATGGACTCAAGGCCGCCGTCGGCGAGGGAATATATCCCAATATCGGAGCGATCTATCAGAATCCCGGCTACAAGAAGGCCAAGAAAGAGGGCCGGCTCGAAGGAAGCCACTGGCCCTTCGTGAATTCGACCGACCTGGAGGCCGCGTACTTCAAGTGGTTTACCGCCCCGGAACCGTGGGGCGTGCGCATGTATTACATCGGATTGATCTTCGAGAGGGCCGGCCTGTACTATGAGGCGCTACGGGCGTATCATTCGTTGCTCGTCCATTATCCCAAGACTATCGGTTACACCTACTGGGACACTCCCTGGTATCCGGCCCAGGCGGCCATTGCCAAGATCCGGCATATCCTGCGCACGCATCCGGAACTGAATCTCGAGGCGAAGTATATGAAGGTGGAGGTCCTCAAAGGATTCGACAACAATCCCAAGAATGACAAGATCCTCACCTGGCCCGGCAAGATCGTCAAGCGCGGGCTGGTCGAAAAGGTCGACGAGCTGTTCCCGTGGAGCGAAAAGAAGGTCGAGCTTGATACCGTGGTGGAACGTAAAGGGGAAGGCAAGGTGCAAGTCGTTAAATACGACAACGGCCATTGGCAGTTGATCGTGGAAGGCAAACCCTTCCTGATCAAGGGGATGACCTACGATCCGACCAAGGTCGGTCAGTCGCCCAACAAAGGCACGCTCGAAAACTGGATGGAAGAAGACACCAACGGCAACGGACTGGCCGACGGGCCTTTCGACTCATGGATCGACGTTAATCTCAACAATAAGCAGGACGAAGACGAGCCGGTTGTGGGTGACTTTCAGCTGATGAAGGAAATGGGGGTCAACGCCATCCGTTTCTATCATGTGCCCACCACACCGCACAAGGAAGTCCTGCGCAGACTGTATGAAGAGTACGGGATCCGGGTCATCCTGGGCGACTTCCTCGGCAAGTACGCGGTCGGCTCCGGTGCCACCTGGCTGGAAGGGACCGATTACGAAAACGAGGAACATAAGGCCAAGATGATGGAGAACGTCAAGAAAATGGTCATGGAGCACAAGGATGAGCCGTATATCCTGATGTGGCTGCTGGGGAACGAAAACAACTACGGCGTTGCCTGCAACGCCGATAAAAAGCCCGCGGCGTTCTTTAAGTTCGCCGACGAGGCTGCGCAATGGATCAAATCGGTCGACAAGGACCACCCGGTGGCGATCGCCAGCGGGGACACGCTTTATCTCGACATCTTTGCCGAGAATGCGCCCAACATCGACATATATGCCGCCAATGTGTACCGCGGTGACTACGGGTTCGGGTCATACTGGGAGCAGGTATACGACGCGACGAAAAACAGCAAACCGGCGTTCATTACGGAGTACGGAGCGCCGGCTTATGCCGGAAACATGACACTGGAGGAAGCGGAACAGGCCCAGGCCGATTATCATCGCGGGAACTGGTTGGATATCTACGATAACTCCGCCGGTCAACCCAACGGAGTCGGTAATGCGCTCGGTGGCGTTGCCTTTGAATTTCTGGACGAGTGGTGGAAGAACTACGAGCCCTTCCGTCACGACCGCAAGTCGGACACCGTCGGTCCGTTCCCCGGGGGGTACTATTACGAGGAATGGTTCGGCCTCGTCGGACAGGGCAACGGCCAGCACAGTCCCTTCCTGCGTCAGCCGCGCAAGGCATACTATCAATACAAGGAATTATGGAACTAAGCCCGGGATTTTTTGGGCCGGTCTTAAGTTCATAATATACAATATTTTACGATTTTTTGTCGACGACCGATTCGTTGGCAAAAAAAGGGAAATATTGTATACTTATGTAACTTATTCACACGGTTCCACTTTCCCCAGCGCCGGACCGGTTCTGTTCCAGCCAAGTACGGTCACGGAATTTCATATTTGCCTGACATTACATAGAGCAGGACGGAGTTTAATTAGCATTATTTTTAAGGAGGAGAAGGTAATGAAAAAGATGGTACTCGCACTCACGATTTTAACAGCGTCCCTGGGAATGATCCATCCCCCGCAGGCCATGGCCTACAATTTTGGTGATTTCCGTTCAGAGACCTTGACGACAAAGGCCTGGATGGCGCTGAAGGAAGGTGATATCGAAGCCGTACTCGCTTACACCAACAAATGTCTCGAGCTTTACGCCGAGCAGGCACAAAAGATGCAAGCCAGTCTCGAAGACTATCCGCAAGGCAGCAACGACGATATTTTTTCTTACTGGGCATTGAACGACATCTCGACATCGTTGTTTATCCAGGGAGAGGCCTACCGTCAAGCCGGGATGGAAGATGAAGCCAAGGAAGCCTTCATGAAGGTCGTCAACGACTACACGTACGGACAGGCGTGGGACCCGAAAGGATGGTTTTGGAAGCCGGCCGAGGCCTCCAAGGAAAAGTTGCTGATGATCGAAACGGGTTCCGATATCGACTTCGGCGACTATACCTCATCGTTTATGACAACGCAGGCATGGAAGGCCCTGAAGGACAACGACCTCGAATCTGTTTTGATCTACACCGACAAGGTGATCGCGCTGTACGGCGACAAGGCCGTGGAAATGCAAAACTCCCTGACGGAATACGCTTGGGAATCCAAAGACAAGATCTTCAGCTACTGGGCCCTCAATGACGTAGGAACTTCGCTGTTCATCCGCGGGGAAGCTTACAAGAAGGCCGGCGAAACGGACAAGGCCCGTGAAGCCTACAAGTCCCTGGTCGATGACTTCTATTACTCACAATGCTGGGACCCGAACGGCTGGTTCTGGAAGCCGGCCGAAGCCGCTCAGCAAGCCCTTGAAGAATTAGAAGCGTAAAACGCCCGTTTTTTCGCAATTATCTCAAAATTCTTCTTCCAATTTTTCTCCATCCCGATACAATAAAGTTCTGTATCGGGATGGAGAATCCCGAGTTTCTAATCGATCCCAACCGCAATCAATCCAATGTCAGGAAGGCAATGACACCATGATGATCCGAGTTCTCATCCTGCTTCTGGCGGTCAGTCTGGCTGCCTGTGATTCCGCCCAAAGCCCGAAAATGCCCACTGTCGTCTCAAATAAGGCGCAGGCCGAGACGCCGCCGCAACCGGCCCAGCCGGCCAAACCGGTGGTGGAGGAGGAGTCCCAAGAGTCCGATTTCAGACGGTTTTATGTTTATTCCGACAAGGGAGCCCGGGACAATCATTATGTTCCTTCAGGATTTATGCCGGACGGCAAGTGCATTTCCTTCAATGACCGTTGGCAGGAAGAATGTCAGAACGGCAAGACCTGCATCAAGATCGTTTACGACATCGAGTGCTCCAAGGAGCATCAGGAATGGGCCGGCATCTATTGGTTGAATCCGGCCAACAACTGGGGCCGCCGCAAGGGCGGTTACAACCTGACCGGCGCCACTAAGCTGACGTTTTGGGCCAAGGGAGAGATCGGCGGGGAACAGATCCAGGAATTCACCATCGGCGGCGTCGAAGGCGATTATCCCGATTCCGACAAAATCGTCATCGGTCCGGTCATCCTTTCCGACGAGTGGAAGCAATATTCGGTGGATCTGCAGGGTAAAGACCTGTCCTATATCAGCGGCGGATTTGCCTGGTCGACCGAGGTCGCAGTCAATCCCGAGTCGTGCGTGTTTTATCTCGACGAAATCAAATTTCAGTAATCCGTTTGTGCGAACCGCGTCTGAACGCGGTTCCGCGCCGAAGACAGGCCGTTTCCGGCCTGTCTTTTTTTGTCCTGCCCGGTAAAAATCCTTCTGAGATAACCATTTAGAAAAAAATACCCGTCAAAAAAAAGGGGATTATTCTTGTTAATATATTAATACTTTGATATATTCAGTATTAAATTGTGTTAACAATAGAGGGGTTATGTCCAGATCTATCAAAGTCGGATATGTGATTCTGATCGTTATGATTCTGGGGGTGCTCGGATTTCTGGGGTACACCCTCATGGAGATGCAAAAGCTCACCGACACCAAGGCTGTGGTCGAGGAAGAGCTTGAATTAGCCGACGCCCGCACCAACGAAAAGATCAAAGAAAACAAGAAATTGACCGAACAGGTCGAGACCCTCACGACGGAAAAGGAAGCGCTGGAGAAACAGCTCAGCGAAACCACCGCCAAGTCCATCGAACTCGAGCAGCAATTGCTCGGGATGACCGCCGAACGCGACAAGTGGAAGACGGACTTCGACACCATCACCAAGACCCGCATCGATCTCGAAAATCAAGTCAAGACGCTGACCAAGCAAATCGACGACACCAAGAATCAACTGGACGAACAGAAACAACTCGCCCGCCAATTGAACGAGTCCGCGATCGGTTTCGGGACCAGTGGCGACAAAAACGGCGGCGGTCCTGTGGCCTACACCGTCGAAAAATCCAAATCGCAAGTCATCGAGATCCCCAAAGATATTCCCCCGGCTTCGGATGAATCGTATTGGGCCAATCTGCTCCGGGACAAGGCCGAACTTGAGGTTAAGCTCCAGGGTATGGAAGACAACCTTGCCCAGAGTTCGATTCAAATTGTCGAACTGCGTCAGCAAAATGAAGATCTGCAGTTGGAACTCGACACGTTGCAGGCGCAAAGTGACGACCTCGCGCAGGAAATCAAATATAAAAGCAACATGATCAACAATCTTTCGCTGGAGTTGGCCCGCACCAAGAACGACAAGAAATTTATCTCCGACCGGCTGACTCGTATCCAACAGGAGAACGGCGGATTGCGTGAGGAGTTGCGCCAGCTCGTCGAGGCCAAGAGCTCCCTGCAGAAATCCATAGTGCGGCTGACCCAGGACAAGAACAAGGTCGAACGCGAACTCGGCAGCGCCGAGAATTTGATTCAAAGCAAGATCGACGAGATTTGGGAAATCAAGGAGAGCCTCGACCGGACGTTTAAAGAATCCACCCAAAAGTTTCAGTCGCCGGGCACTGTTGAACTCCCCCCGATCATGGTGAGCTCCGGAGGCAACGCTCCGGCTATCAAATTCGACTCGGGCGCCACCGAACCGGGATTCAACGGTCGCATCGTCAGCGTCAATGAAGAGAACAATTTTGTCATCGTGGACGTCGGGGAAGAGGCCGGCGTGGGGCTGGGAGACGCGCTTAGCGTCTACCGGGATTCCAAATACGTGGCCCAGTTGGAAGTGATTCAGGTCCGCAAGGATATTGCCGCCGCCGACATCAAGAACCAGTGGACGCAGGTTCAGGTGGGCGATACGATCCGCTAGGGCCGGCGGTCCTGTCTCGGCCCCGTTCCGGGTAACCTTCAACGGACAACGCCAATCGCCGCACAATCCGAGGAGAGTTCATGCCCAAGAAAAAAATCAGCATCGAGGACGTCGCCCAGCGGGCCAAGGTCTCCATCACCACCGTCTCACGAGTAATCAATAACGTTCCCACCGTATCCGACAAGAACAGAGCCAAAGTCGAAGAGGCCATCGCGGCCCTTAAATTCAAACCCAATGTCAGCGCCCAGCGTCTGGCCCGCGGTGTCAACAACGCCATCGGCTTGGTGATGCCCGGGTATCCCGGGATCTTCCATTCGTATTATGCGATCGAACTGATCCGCGGGGTGGGGCATGCCTGCGAAACACACCGCATGGACATGGTGTTCCATATCACCGACGGGAACAATCCCATCAACTCGAATAATGTCGACGGGATCATCTTTGCGGATATTATCGAAAACCGTAAGCAGGTCGACGCGGCCATGGCCGGCGGGACCCCGGTGCTGATCATCAACAACCGGGTCGACGATATGGAAATCAATTACGTGGCGATCGACAATTTCGAAGGCGGCCGCATCGTGGCTGAATATCTCACCGGGTTCGGTCATGAACGCATCGCCACGATCACCGGCAAGCTTACCACGCAAAGCGGTCATCACCGCTTCGAAGGTTTCAAGCAGTATTTGGAATCGCATAACGGCGGCATTCCGCCGCAATATGTCATCGAGGGTGATTACTCCCGGCGCAGCGCGCGTTTGGCCGCCGAAGATTTTCTCAAACTGGACGAGCGGCCCACGGCTATCTTTGCGGCCAGTGACGACATGGCGTTGGAGGCTATTGCCGTCCTGTTGGAGAAGGGCCTGCGGGTCCCGGAAGATATCTCGGTGATCGGGTTTGATGATAATCCTGCCTGTCTGTTTGGACCGGTCGCGTTAACGACCGTTCGCCAGCCGCTGTTCCAAATGGCGGAACAGGCCGTCAAGGTCCTGGTTGACGCCATTAACAAGAAGAACGAGGGCCACGTTCAGCAGGTGCTCACGCCGGAGATCGTAGTCCGGGAGACCTGCTGCCCCCCCCAAAAGTAAGCCTCCACGCCGCCGCCGTGATCCAGCAATTGAAGTTGACAATTCATCCCGCGGCAGGTATCTTATACCTTACCAATTAAACCTTTTTAACCGGTTTTTAAACTATGTCTCAGCATTTTGATGTCATTGTGATCGGGGGCGGACACGCCGGCGTGGAAGCGGCCTTGGCGGCCAGCCGGATGGGGGCTGCGACCCTGATGATGACCTTTTCCAAGCATACGATCGGTCAAATGAGCTGCAATCCCGCCATCGGCGGTGTCGGCAAGGGTCAGCTGGTGAAGGAGATCGACGCGCTGGGCGGCGAAATGGGTTTGGCCGCGGACCGCACCGGCATCCAGTTCCGTCAGTTGAACGCCTCCAAGGGGCAGGCCGTGCGCTCGTCGCGTTGCCAGTCCGACCGCAAGCGTTACAAAGAATATATTCAGCGGGTTGTCCTCAGTCAACCGAACCTGAGCGTGATCGAAGACAAAGCCGCCGAAGTGATTGTGACCAACGGCCGTGTGACCGGGCTGAAGTCCGAAGGCGGGTTGACCTTTGCCTGTCGGACCGTGGTCGTGACCACCGGGACCTTTTTGCGCGGCCGTATTCATGTGGGCCGTGAGATCACCCCGGCGGGACGGGTGGGGGAACCGAATTCTACCCGGTTGGCGGATAACTTCGAAGATCTCGGTTTTGAGGTGGTGCTGTTCAAGACGGGAACGCCGCCGCGGATCGACGGCAAGAGCATCGATTTTTCCCAATTGACCCCGCAGTTTTCCGACGATGTCCCGGTCCCGTTTTCTTTCCGCACGCCGGAGATTCCCCGGGACCAGCCGTTGCTGCCGTGCCACATTACCTTTACCAACGAACGGACGCACCAAATTATCGCGGACAATATGCATTTGTCTCCGATGTATTCCGGGCAGATTGAGGCCACGGGAGTGCGCTATTGCCCGTCCATCGAAGACAAGCTCGATAAGTTCTCGGGCAAGAACAGCCATCACGTTTTTCTGGAACCGGAAGGACTGGACACCGACGAGTACTATCCTAACGGGATTTCCACCGGATTGCCGCTGGCCGTCCAGGAAGAATTTGTCCATTCTATCGCCGGACTGGAACACGCGGTGATCACACAGCCGGGGTATTCTATCGAGCACGGTGTCGTTCCGCCGACGAGCTTGAAACCCAATCTGGAGACCAAGACGGTCGGCGGACTCTTTTTGGCCGGTCAGATCAACGGGACCACCGGTTATGAAGAGGCCGGCGCCCAGGGGTTGATGGCCGGCATCAACGCCACGCTGTACGCGCGCGACGCCGAACCGTTCATCCTGCGCCGCGATGAGGCCTATATCGGCGTGTTGATCGATGATTTGACCACCAAAGGGACGCAGGAACCTTACCGCATGTTCACGTCACGGGTGGAATACCGTCTGATTGTCCGCGAAGACAATGCGGACAAACGGCTGTCGGGACACGGCCACCGTCTGGGCATCCTGGATGACCGGACCTATGCCGGGATTGAGGCGAAGTACGCGCTCATCACCCGGGAGATACGACATTTACGTGAAACCCGGATCCATCCCGGTAAAGAGATTAATGCCCGGCTCGCTGAATATAGCAGCAGTCCGCTGCTGCAGCCGGCCTCGCTGGCCGACCTGATCAAACGGCCGGAGCTGTGTTATGCGACCGTGGCCCCTTGGGACGGCGAATTGAAGGATTGTCCGCCCAAGGTGATCGAGCAGATCGAATATGAGCTTAAGTATGAAGGCTTTATCCAGCGTCAGCTGAAGGATGTCGAAAAATTCAAGCATCTGGAGAACATCCGGATCCCCGGTGAGCTGGATTATGACGCGATTCCGGGGCTCTCCATCGAGGTCCGCCAGAAGCTCAAGTGTTTTACCCCGCTCAATCTGGGGCAGGCCAACCGGATTTCCGGGATCACGCCGGCCGCCATCTCCCTGCTGATGGTCTACTTGCGCAAGCATTTCGACCGGCAGAATCACGTCCCCGCGGCATAGTCCGCCCGCCCGTGGCAGGACAACTTATTGACAGCCGAAACCGGGCAGTGTTATAATCCCCTTTCCACAGCAAAATTAGCCTAAAAATAAGCATTTCAATAAGTTTAGTCTTAATTACCAGCCACCATCACGGAGGACGATTATGAGTACAGCCGCCACCAACACCGGTATGAATGTCGCCAATGACGTTACGGAACTCATCGGCAAGACGCCGCTGGTCCGTCTCAACAAAATGAACACGGGCTGCCATGCGGAAATCCTGCTCAAGCTTGAGTTCTTCAACCCGTTGGGTTCGGTCAAGGACCGTATCGGCCTGGCCATGATCGAGGCGGCGGAACGTGACGGAAAGATCACCAAGGGCAAGACGGTCATCCTCGAGCCGACCTCGGGCAATACCGGGATTGCGCTGGCGTTTGTGGCCGCGGTCAAAGGATACAAGTGTACCCTGACCATGCCGGAGACGATGAGTCTCGAACGGCGCGCCCTGCTGAAGGCGTTCGGGGCCAACTTGGTCCTCACGCCGGGGGCCGAAGGGATGAAGGGGGCGATCAACAAGGCTAATGAACTGGCCCAGAGCGATCCGAATTATTTCATTCCCCAACAATTCGAGAATCCGGCTAATCCGGAAGTTCACCGCAATACCACGGCCGAGGAAATTTGGGCCGATACCGCCGGCAAGGCCGATATCCTGATCTCGGGAATCGGGACGGGCGGAACGATCACGGGTGTATCGGAAGTCCTCAAGAAAAAGAAATCTGAATTCAAGACGGTGGCGGTGGAGCCGAAAGGATCGCCTGTTCTGTCCGGCGGCCAACCCGGACCGCACAAGATCCAGGGGATCGGCGCCGGCTTTGTTCCGGGAATTCTCAACACCGGTATTATTGATGAAATCGTTCAGGTCGATAACGAAGAGGCCTTCGAACATGCCAAGACCGCGATGCGGGAAGAAGGGATCCTGTGCGGGATCTCTTCAGGAGCCGCGATTTGCGCCGCTCTGCAAGTCGCCCGCCGGGAAGAAAACAAAGGCAAGATCATTGTGGCGATCATCCCCAGTACCGGAGAGCGCTATCTGAGTACCGATCTTTTCGCCGAATATCGTAACTAGTCTTTATCCGGGGAGCATCGTCCGTACCCGCGTCGATGCTTCCCGTTTTTATTTTGAAGAAGTAGCCCGGCGAACATGGACCAATCGCTGTCCCGTAAAATTTTCAAGTTTGTGCTGCTGTTTTTGTTGCTCCTGCTTTGCTGGAGCGCCAGTCAGCACTATGATGTGAGCCTGGAGGAGATTCAGCAGAAATTCCGCGGCTACTCGCTGGCCGCCTCGGGTTTGATTTTTATCGGCACTTATGTCGTCCTGACCAATCTGGTCTGGTTCGGGCCCAAGGATATCTTGCGCACCGCTGCAGCGCTGATCTTCGGCGGAACGGTGAGCACGGTCTTCGTGGTCGTGGGGGAAATGATTAATTCCGTCGTGCTGTTTCATATCAGCCGGTTCTTCGGCCGGGAATTTGTGGAAAGCCGGTTGGGCGATAAGAAGGGGAAGCTGGCCAAGATTACCCGCAGCCGTTCGGCCGTCGGCGTGTTTACGATCCGTATCAATCTGCTGGTGCCGCTGCGTTTTACGGACTTGGGTTACGGCTTGACTAACATATCTTTTAACAGGTATCTGTGGCCGGCGAGTCTGGCATTGCTTCCGCGGGTGTTTTGGCAGCAGTATTTTCTGGCCACCGGCGGTGTGGCCGTGCTGGAATCGATGGGAAAGCTCGTTTCAGGCCGTCCGGCCGACGCGCGGGTCTTGCTGCTTCCGGGCCCGGACAACCCGTTGTACACCTACTATATGGAAAATACGCTGTTCTGGGTTTGCACGTTATGTTATATTTTAATAATTGTCATTCTGACCCTTCTGGTGAGCAGCCGGAAAATTATGGAGCTGATGAACAAAGAGGAAGCCTCGGATGGATGAAGAAGCGTCCAAACTAATGCGTATTATATTTCTGATTCTCTTCGTTTGCTACGGCATCAAGCTGTGGTTCACGCGGGGTGATCACATCTACCGTGGAGACGGATACTCCATCGAGTTTCCCGTGGGATGGACCGATTACGAAAAGGTGAATCCGGATCGCCGCCGCAAAAAGAAGAAATTCTCCGTGGAGGACCGGGATAAACCGAAAACGGTCACATATGTCACCGAAGAGGTGGATCAGGACTCCGGCGCTTATGCCGCCAGTATGAGTATTTCGTCTTTGAAGCTTGAGACCGCCGCCTGGCTGGAAGATGAATGGGGCAAGATCGTGATGTCCGTGATGGAGCAGGGTAACCGTATCATCGACAAGGGCCAGGTCCTGATTGACGAGGAAGAATCCAAATGGATATTTTATGAAAGCCCACCCCAGCTGAACGCGGTCACTTTTGAGTTTTACATTATTACTGAAGGGAACATGTTTTACCGGATTTCTTTCACCGCCCTGCGCAACAGCTTCGACAAGTACCGCCCGGAATTCGAACGCGCCAAAGACACCATGAAGATCAAGAAGGGGCTCTTCTAATCACCGGTCCCCCCGCCGATCGTTTCAGTTCACAATACAATATAAAAGAAAATTAACGGGCCGGTTCGTTTTGGATCCGCCGCCAGTCGGTAAAGACCGGGTCGAAATTGCGCGCCTTGAGCATGGCCACCACGTCGTCGACACCGCGCCCGTCCTCGATATCGAATTGAGGATCCTGCCGGTCACGGTCAATCAACGTGTATCCGCCGACGGCGGTGTTCGAGCCGGCCGACATGCGGGTGATGCCGAATTCCAGGATACGGTCGCGTAATGCCGGGGTTTCACGTGTAGAGAGATTGATGCCGACGCGCGGAAAGAGGATCCGGGTCAGGCAGATGATCTTGACGAAGGTGGCATCGTCCACGTTCGCGCGAATGAAATCAACGTCCTTGATCGGCTGCAACCGGGGAAAAGAGAGGCTGTACTCGACCCCGGGATAAGTCTTTTCCATGGCCCGCAGATGCGAGTACAGCGCGCACAAATCTTCCGTGATGTCGGCCAGGCCCAGCAGAATCCCCATGGCGATAGTGCGCATGCCGGCGGCCGCGGCGCGCGCCGGGGCGCGGTAGCGAAAGTTGTAATCCGCCTTGATGCCCGACAGATGTACTTCCGTATATCGCTGCCGGTCATATGTCTCCTGATAGACGGTAATCCCGTCGGCCCCGGCTTCAAACAATGCCCGGTAATCCTCTTCGTCCATCGGATGCACTTCGAGCGCGATGCTGGGGAAATAATCCCTGGCGACACCCACCGCCTCTTTCAGATAGGACAGCGGCGTGACTTTGTACGATTCACCGGTCAACAGCAGGACATTCTCGATGCCTTGCCGGGCCAGGAAGGCCATTTCCCGGTGCATCTGTTCTGGCGTGAGTTTAAATCGCGTAATCCGGTTCTTACTGTGGAATCCGCAGTAGGTGCAGTGACTGGAACAAAAGTTTGACAGATACAACGGCGCGTACAGAGCGATCGTGCGTCCGAACTGGCGTTCGGTCAGTTCCTTGGCCTCGCGCGCCAGGGCTTCCAGCGTCGCGGGTCGCTCGTCCTGCAAGACTCGTCGGATATGGTCCGGGCTGATGGTCATTCGTAGAGAAATCCGGT
Source organism: Candidatus Omnitrophota bacterium (assembly GCA_020429915.1). Taxonomy (GTDB): domain Bacteria; phylum Omnitrophota; class Gorgyraeia; order Zapsychrales; family Zapsychraceae; genus JAGOSC01. Next base: position 59,001 of record JAGQKV010000006.1, read on the forward strand.
TAAGGGGGAAGAGGCGTCGGCGTCGGACTTTTTGCGCGGAAGACCGCTTAGGTAGGCCTGCCGTCCGGCCCGGACCGCCAGCGCAAATGCCTCGGCCAACGGGGCGGGATGCCCGGCGGTAGCGACGGCCGTATTGACCAGCACCGCGTCGGCGCCCATCTCCATGGCCTCGGCCGCTTGGGACGGCCTGCCGATCCCGGCATCCACCACAATCGGCACATCGATTTCGTCGATCAGCACACGAATCAGCTCCGCGGTCTTCAGCCCCTGGTTGCTGCCGATCAGTGATCCGAGCGGCATCACCGTCGCCGCGCCGGCCTTCACCAGCGCGCGCGCCACGTACAAATCGGGCGTGACATAAGGCAGCACCGTGAATCCGTCTGCGGCCAGGATCTCGGTGGCCTTGATCGTTTCCTGGTTATCCGGCAGGAGGTACTTGGAATCGTTGATGACCTCGATCTTAACCCATTTGCCGCAGCCCGAGGCCTCAGCCAGCCGCGCGATGCGGACGGCCTCCTGAGCGGTTCGCGCGCCCGAGGTATTAGTCAGCAGGGTCACGTCGGGGGGAATATACTCGAGGATATTTTCTTCGTGCCGTTCCAGATCGATGCGGCGCAGGGCCACGGTCACCAGTTCGGTGCGGCAGGCCCGGATACTGTCGGCGAGGTCCTGCTTGTTTTTGAATTTGCCTGTCCCCAGAAAGAAACGGCTGGTGAAGGTCTTGCCCCCGATACACAACGGTTCGTCGGGACGGATGTTTGTCGTTGGCGACGGAATCTGCATGATAGTCTACTGTGCCCTTGTTTTTGGTGACCTTTTGGGATGTCCCGCCGACCGGTAACGCGGGATAAGGTTCGGATGGGAGTGAGACCGGTCGTAAATTGGGGGGTTATCCGCCCCCCACAAAGCTGACCAGCTCGAGGATATCGCCCTCACGGATCCTGATTTCATCCCAACGGGGGTCCCGGACGATCTCGCCGTTGAGTTCGGCAATCACCCGGCGGGATTGCGGACTGAACTGTTGCACAATGTCGTTCAGGGACGGTTCGCCCGCCAATTCCTGCATTTTGCCGTTCAGGGTGATGGTCATGCGTGTATATTAGAGCATCCACATGGAAATTGCAACATTTTCTCCCCGGGTACCGACCGGATTTGACGTTACCGGCGGATGATGGGATAATGGCCGCTATGAGTGAGTATATTTGCCCCCATTGCCGCAATCCGATCTATGATGAGGATGCCCTGTCCTGTCATTTTTGCGGGGAAAGCCTGAACCGCTCCGGTTCGGGATTCCTCGGCAAACTGCGCTACCAGAATCCCCGGATCGTCTGGTATGTGCTGGCCGGGCTGGTGGCCCTGTCGGTGTTTCTGCTGTTTGTGCGCTAATTCCTTCAGAACATTAGTCTAACGGGAATTCCCTGGCATTCGGGACGGATTTGTAGTATAAAAGGGCAATATCGGGCATTCCCCATTCAAGGCTAACATGCTGAATTCGAAATTTTCCCGGTTTTTTGTTTGTTTCTGCCTAGGCCTGATATTGAGCGTCCCGGCGGCATGGGGGTACCATTGCGCCGATCCCCACTTTAGCAGTAAAAAATGCCGGATCGCGCACAGCTACGCTAATTCGGACGTCATCTTCATGGGGCAATTGCTGAGCGTGGATGAGCGCCTGTCCGATTCCGGCCTGCCGGTCTTTACCAGTGAATTCTTTGTAAAGGAATCGTATCGCGGCGGGGTCACCGGTCAGATTAAGATATTCTCGGAGGGTGGGGTCAATCCGCCCCAAAATATTGCCGGGCATTACATCGTGTTCGCGATTAAGGCAGGGACGGGGAAATACTTTTCCAATCCCTGTTCGAATTACCGGTTCGTTCCGATCGAAACGCCGTTGGTCGATACGCCCATGCAGACGCAGCTGAGGCGCATCGCCACCACAACCGATTGGTCATTTAGCGACGAAGGTTGCGTCGCGGTTAAAACGACTTTTATTAAGCCTCACGAGAAACACACAACGCATCAAGATGCCGTATACGATACACGAAATCAAGAAGATTGAGCAGAAGTGGCAGGAATACTGGCGCACCCACAAGGTGTTTGAGGCCTCCTCCGATACCTCCCGTGAGAAATACTATGTGCTGGAGATGTACCCGTATCCCTCCGGCAAACTGCACATGGGGCACGTCCGCAACTATACCATCGGCGACGTAATAGCCCGTTTCCGCCGCATGCAGGGCTGCAATGTCCTCTATCCGATGGGTTTCGATTCCTTCGGCTTGCCCGCCGAGAATGCCGCCATCAAGAACAACGTCCATCCGCGCGCCTGGACCGATCAACGTATGAACGACATGGTCGCCCAGATGAAGACGCTCGGTCTCAGCTATGACTGGACGCGTTTTCTGTACAGCCACAGCGAAGAATATTACCGCTGGAACCAGTGGATCTTTATCCAAATGTTCAAGCAGGGACTGGTATACCGAAAAAAGGCCCTGGTCAACTGGGACCCGGTGGATCAGACCGTACTGGCCAATGAGCAGGTGATCGACGGAAAAGGCTGGCGTTCCGGGGCGGAGGTCGAGAAGCGCGAGATCGACCAGTGGTTTATCAAGATCACCGCTTTTACCGAGGATCTGCTCGCCGACCTGGACAAGCTCGAGAACTGGCCGGAACGGGTCAAGACGATGCAGCGCAACTGGATCGGCAAGAGCCACGGGACCACGATCAATTTCGACGTGCTCGACGCCGGCGGCAACAAGATCGACGAACTGCAGACATTTACTACGCGTCCGGATACGGTTTTCGGAATCGAATACGTGGTGCTGGCGCCGGAGCATCCCAAGTGCCGCGAATGGGTGAAAGGACGCGACCACGAACAGGATGTCCTGGATTTTATCGCCAGTATGGACAAGGAGTCCCTGATCGACCGTATGGGCGAGGGCCGCGAAAAGAACGGCCGGCCGCTCGGGGTCTTTGCCAGGAATCCGGTCAACGGCAAGGTCGTGCCGTTGTGGACGGCGGACTACGTATTGATGGATTATGGGACCGGCGCCGTCATGGCCGTGCCCGCGCACGATCAGCGTGATTATCTCTTCGCCAAAAAATATAATTTGCCGATCTCGGTGGTCATCCGGCCGGAAGACGTTGCCGAGCTGAAGGCCGAGGATATGACCGCGGCGTATGTCGAGCCGGGGATCATGGTCCATTCCGAGCAGTTCGACGGCATCGGCAGCACCGAGGCGATCACCAAGATTTCGGAATGGATGGAGGAGCAGGGGACCGGTGAACGCACGATCACTTACCGTCTCAAGGACTGGCTGATTTCGCGCCAACGTTATTGGGGAACGCCGATCCCGATTTACTACGACAATGACGGTAATCCACATCCCGTTCCGGAGAGCGAGCTGCCCGTCAAGCTTCCCGACGACATCGAATTCGGCAAGGGCAACCCGCTGCAGACCTCGGAGAGTTTTCGGTACTACACCGATCCGGACACCGGCAAACAATACCGCCGCGAGACAGACACCATGGACACCTTCTTCGATTCGTCTTGGTACTACATCCGGTACACCGACGCGCAGAACCGCAATGAAATCTTCAGCAAGGATATGGCCAACTACTGGCTGCCGGTGGACCAGTACATCGGCGGCATCGAGCATGCCATCCTGCACTTGCTGTATTCCCGGTTTTTTACCAAGTTCTTCAAGAGCATCGGCCTGGTCGAGACCGAAGAGCCGTTCTTCCGGCTGCTGACCCAGGGGATGGTTCTGTTGCACGGCGAGGTGATGTCTAAGTCCAAGGGCAACGTCGTCGATCCGGATGACATCATCAAGAAGTACGGCGCCGACTCGATGCGGTTGTTTATCCTGTTTGCCGCGCCGCCCGAAGACCAGCTGGAATGGAACGACCAGGCCATCGACGGGGCATGGAAGTTTCTCGGGCGGATCTGGAGCCTGGTCGAGAAACGCTATCAGCCGACCGACGAGTTCGTCGATCCGTCCAAGTTCGACAAGGACGACAAAGACATCTTCCGCGAGATCAACGCCGCCGTTAAAAAGGTCGGCGAGGACATTCAGAATTACAAATTCAACACCGCCATCAGCTGCCTGATGATCCTCATGAACAACCTCGACAAGTATGAAGTCGATGAGGCCAAACCGCACAAACAGGCCCTCTTCAACCACATCGCCCAGACCGTGGTCCTGCTGCTGGTCCCGTTTGCTCCGCATATGTGCGAGGAGTTATGGGAAAAGCTCGGGCACAGCGACTGCGCGGCGCTGACGACCTGGCCGGAGTTCGACGAAAAGGCGCTCGAGTTGGATGAGGTCGAGGTCATCGTCCAGGTCAACGGCAAACTGCGCGCGCGGGTGACCGTCGCCGCCGACATCGCCGAAGACGCCCTCAAAGAAATCTGCCTGGCCCAGGAGCACGTTAAGACCTTCGTCGACGGCAAGCCCATCCGCCGCTTCATCTACGTCCCCGGCAAACTGGCGAATATCGTCGTTTAATCCACCCTTACTATCACTCGCTTCCCCTCCCAAACAAAGCGTTGCCTAATGGTAACATTTGTGTTACCTTATGATTAGAGTCGAGGAATATATCACCGCAGACGGAAGGAGTCCGTTTGCGGAATGGTTTGATGGTCTGAGTCCGCAGGCGGCGGCCAAGGTAAATACCTATTTAACCCGTGTCGGATATGGAAATACGTCCAGTTTCAAGCCAATAAAAGGTGCGTTGCAGGAGATCCGCATCAACTGGGGTCCCGGTTACCGGATTTATGTCGGCCGGGACGGCCGAACAGTAATTATTTTATTGGGCGGCGGGACCAAACAACGGCAGCAGAAAGATATTCAAACCGCTGCGGCCCTGTGGGATGAATATAAGAATCGTAAAAAGGGATGACCTTATGGCGATCACACGGAAATTTAAGGGGACCGTTCAGGCCCGCGCCGAGCGCGATCCCGAGTTTCGCACAGCAATCCTGCGGGAGAGTATTGAGTGTATGCTCGCTGGAGATCTCAAAACGGGCAAGGCATTGCTGAGGGATTATATCAACGCGGCAGTCGGATTTGAAAAGCTGAGCAAGCTGACGAAAAAGGATCCCAAGAGCCTGATGCGCATGTTCAGCGCCACCGGCAATCCCACCGCCGCTAATTTGTTTCAGGTGATCAGGATTTTGCAGAAGAAGGAAGGTGTACGGTTTGTTGTTAGAGCGGTAGACTAAACGAAGATTATATAAGAATTCCATGAAAGTTTTCAAAACCAAATTGTCCAGTCACTTACCGTTTCTTTTCCTAGATGGAATAGTATTGGGTGTACTCTGTTTTGGTGGGATCGGTAAAAGTAATTTGCCGGCAGATATTCTGATTACTTCTACTGTATTCATGGTGTTTTTGCTTGTAGGTCATGTTCTACTCTTTAGCAGACGTCTCATTATATCAGAATCGAACATTACCGAGACAATCCTAGGAAAATGGCATCGCGGTTTAAACTGGACAGACGTAGCAAAAGTTCACAGCACTTACCTGTTGTATCCGGAGTCTGAAGGAATACTTATCTTGAAGACGAAGACAAGTTCAAGGCAAAAGGGACTCGCAATTCTTATCACATCATATCCAATTGAAGCTTTGCGAGAATTCCTGAGGCGTACACCGGAGGACGTGCCGGTCTATATCTACAAGTACCTTCAACGAAAGTTGGACAGTCAGCAAACACTTTTTTACAGTGATTAGCTACTCATAGCCTGGTCTAACACACCCCCATCCCCACCCGTTTCCCCTCGGAACATGGAAGATGTTTTCTTTATCGAAGAACGAGACCCGCTTTGTGCTGGTCGTCCTGGCCGTGATCCTTTCGGGATCGGGGCTGAACTATCTCATCAAATGTTATCCGCATTTGTTGCAGATCGTCAATCTCGTCGACAGCGAGTGGATCTATCCGTGGTATGACGTCAACACGGCCACGGCCGACGAACTCATCCAAATCCCGTACATCGGCAATTATACCGCGCGAGCGATCATCCGGTTCCGAGAAGAGCGCGGACCGGTCACCGATCTCGAACAACTCAAAGAAATCCCCGGTATCCGCGATGCCAATTTTCGGCGCTTTGCCCCCTACCTGCGGGTGAGGAGGCAAAAATGAAGCCGCGCGGGCCGGCGCTGTTGTGGCTGACCGGCGCGTTCATGGTCGGGATCGTGTTGGACGGACACGTCACCTTACCGCACGTGATCAGTGCCTTTGGTGCGGCCGGACTCTTGTTGAGCCTGAAAACGATCCGCGACCGCGGCCGCGCCCGCGCGTTTTTGGTCGGTATTTTGTGTCTGTGCGCCGGTGTGATTCATACCCGGGCTCATCAGTACCTTGCGGCCGATCACATCGTTCGTCACGCCAAATCCCTGGGTTCCCGTCCGCTTACCGTGGAGGGGGTGGTGGTCTCCGAGGTCCGCCGCCGTGTTCTGGTCAACACGGTCAAGACATCGTTCACCTTAAAGATGGAACGCGTTATGGTCGACGGAACGGTACGTGCTGTTTGCGGCCGGGTGCTGGTCAATCTCTTTGCTCCCGTCGACGTAATCTACGGTGACCGGCTGCGCCTCACCGGGAAATTGCACCGGCCGTTTGAATTCTCCGCCAACGATAATTTTTCCTACCGTAAGTATTTGCAAAACAAGGGCGTTCACTACATCTTCAGCGTCAAGCGTGGAAATCCGGTAGCGATCACCGGGCAGGACGCCCGCTACCGCTGGCGCGCCGTTTTCCTTGAAGCACGCCGGCGGCTGATCGGGTATCTCAAAGGGTATCTGACGGAAAACGAAACCGGTATCATGCAGGCGGTCGTGCTCGGCGAACGCTCGGCCATTCCGCCGCATGTCCGTGAACTCTTCGTGCGCACCGGCACCGCGCACGTGCTGGCGGTCAGCGGCCTGCATGTGGGGATCGTGGCGCTGCTGGTCATGACGGCACTGCAGCTTCTGCGCCTGCCGCGGAGTTGGCAATATGTGCTGACTATAGTGCTGATTATGTTGTATGTTCTGCTGACCGGCGCGCGGCCGTCCACGGTGCGCGCGGCGGTGATGTCGGTCGTCTTCGTCGGCAGTCTGATCCGCGAACGCGAAGCGAATGCCCTGGCGATGTTGAGCTGCGCGGCGCTGCTGATCCTCCTGAACAATCCTTTGAACCTGTACGATATCGGTTTTCAGCTGTCTTTCGCCTGTATCCTGGCGATGATCACCATCGGCCGGCGTCTCGAAAGGGCGATCGAACCGCTGGCGGAACGCCGTGAGTGGAAAGGCTGGCGCCGGCGGCTGCTGCGTGCGGTCATCATTTCGTTTGCGGTATGGATCGGGGTGGAAGGGCTGGTGATGTATCACTTCAATCTGATCACCCCGGTGTCGGTGCTGGCGAATGTGTTCGTGATCCCGCTCATTACCGCGGTGGTCCTGCTCGGGACGGGATTGCTGAGTACGGCGCTGTGCTGGCCGTGGCTGGCCGCGCAGGCGGCCGTCTGCCTGAAGGCGGCGTTGAGCCTGATGGTGGCCGTGACATTTCTGTGCGCCCGCCTGCCCGGGGCGTATATCTACATCCGGCCTATCGGCTTGCCGGAACTGGCGCTCTATTATGTTATTATTGGGATGATTTTTGGAATGCCGTGGGGTATAATAGGGTCAAAATTCAACCTCTTTCAGCTCTGGTCGAAAAATTGACATTCGGGCCGGAGTGTGTAGAATAGGCCGATATGAAACGAATCCCGCTTACTCTATTATGTCTGATCTGCCTGCTGGGCGGCGCGGCCGTGCCGGCGCAGGCCTTCTGGGTATGGACCCCCGAGACCAACAAATGGGTCAATCCCAAGTACGCGGTCAAGGACACCCCCAAGGAACAATTCGAATTCGCCATGGGTTTCTTCGAGGCGAAAGACTACAAAGAGGCTATCCGAGAATTCCGCAAACTGCTCAAGAATTACCCGCGTTCGGTGGAGGCCCCCGATGCCCAGTTTTACATCGGCAAGGTCTTCGAGGCCGAAGGCGACCTGATGGGAGCGTTCAAGCACTATCAGAAGGTGGTCGACCGCTACCCGTTCAGTGAACGGTCCGGTGACATCGTTCAGCAGCAGTATGACATCGCGGTAAAGATGCTGGAGGGGGAACAAGAACGCGGCATGCTCAAGGAGATCATTTCCGGCAGCGGCCCCGATTATGACGTCATCGAGGTCTTCCGCACGGTGATTAAGAACGCACCGTACGGCCCGTTGGCCGCGGTGTCCCAATACAAAATTGGCCTCTACCTGATGGAAAAGGGGATGTACCCGGACGCGCGGGACGAATTCGAAAAGGTGATCAACGACTACCCTACCAGCGAATGGGTGAAGGCCGCCCAATACCAGATCGCGGTGGCCGATTCCAAGCGGTCCGTTGACGCCGAGTACGATCAGCGCATCACCGCCTCGGCCAAGGAAGAGTTTCAGGATTTCCTGGAGGTCTACCCGGACGCGGAACTGTCCGACAAGGCCAAGGACGAAATCGAGCGCCTCAAGGACAAGGAAGCCGAAAACAACTTCGTCATCGCGCAGTTTTACGAAAAACAAAAGCGCTTTGAATCCGCCAAGATTTACTACCAAATCGTCGTCGACCAATATCCCACATCCAAGTGGTCCTCCAAGTCGCTCAAGAGGATCCGGGAGTTGAATAAAAAGGATTAATGAAACTCTTCCGCGTGCTTATCCTTTTGACCGTGGCCGTTTCACTTTATGGCTGCGGTTATACCTTCAAATCCGCGCTGCCCGCCGGTCTGACCACCATCTACGTGGAGACGTTCGAGAACAAGATCGACTTTACCGCCGAGAACCGCCGCAATCTGTATCTCCCGCTGCTCGAGCAGGACGTGCGCCGCGCCGTGACCGACCGCTTTCTGTTTGACGGAAATCTGAAACTCAATGACGAAAATAACGCTGATCTGATCCTGACCGGAAAACTCCTGAACTACCGCCGGGTCGGTTTGCGCTTTTCCAGCAACGACGACGTTGAGGAGTATCGCGTTTACATCACGGTCAGTCTGACATTGACCCGTAACGGCGAGGAAGAACCGATGTGGGAGGAGTCGTCGTTTATCGGCGAGGCCACCTATTTCGTGAGCGGATCTCGGGCGACCAGCGAAGAATCGGCCGTGCGCGAGGCCGTGGAAGATTTGGCCCGCCGCATCGTCGAGCGGACCGTCGAGAATTGGTAACGGCCGATATGCGAGACCACCGGACGGGAGGCTGACCACCGCATGATTTACTTACTCAAAGGCGATGACTACCGGGCCAAAGAAGCCAAGATCGACGCATTGAAAAAGGAAATCCTCGTCCACCCGGACGCGCCGCGCTTCGACTTCGACCACTTCAACGCCGAAAAGCTTCCCCCCGCTGAGTTAAAGAAAGCCCTCGTGGCCGTACCGGCTGTCAATCCCCGCCGTCTTGTTTTTATCCGAAATATCCAAAAAGCCGTCGAACAGAATCAGAGGATCCTGCTGGAGTTCGCGCAGAGTGAACCGGATCATTGCGTGGTGATTGGCGATATCAGCGCTCCGTCGCAAAAGGGGTTCCTGACCAAACTTTCCAAGATCGGCCGGAAGCTTGAGTTCGATGCGGGCCGAAAGACCGTGGTGTGGGACGTAACCAACCAGATCGAAGCCCGGAATACGAAGGAGGCGGTGCGTTTGTTATGTGTGATGATCAGCGAAGGGAATCATCCGCTGCAGATCATGGGGGGATTGGTTTGGTTTTGGGGCAGAATGAAGAACAAAGTCCCGGCGGGAAGATTTCAGCAGGGCTTGCGGGAATTGCAGGCCGCCGACTTGAATATAAAACGATCCCGGCTGGCGCCGGATCACGCGGTTCAGATTCTGGTTACGAAGCTATGCTTGTTAGCAGCTTAGCGTAGCGGGACTTGCGGCGGCCGGCCGTGTTCTTTTGCAGGATGCCTCTTTTAGCGGCCTTATCCAGCTTCTTGTACACCGTCTTCAGATTTGATTTGGCCTCATCCCCGTTTTTTTCTTCGACCGACTTGATGTAGGACTTGACCGTCTTCTTCAGATCCGTTTTGATGTCCAGATTGCGCAGATGCCGCTTGCGGTTCTTACGTAACTCTTTGACGCCTGAGTATCTTTGTGGCACAGTCGTGACTCCTTTGTGTGTTAACGAAAATCGCTTCCCTTGCGTAAATGAGCGATAAATATAGCAAATAGGGGATTAAATGTCAAATGATAAATTGTCCCCGGAGCCCTCTCCCGGGGCCCGGCCGGCCCCGGACCACGATTCCCACCGATCGCTGATCCGTTCCACCTCGATCCTGTCGCTGGGGACCCTCAGTTCCCGGATTTTGGGCTTTTTGCGGGATATCGTGCTTGCCCGGCTGCTGGGAACGGGACTCCGGGCGGACGCCTTTTTTGTCGCCCTGAAAATCCCTAACCTGTTCCGGGACATGGTCGGAGAGGGCGCGACCAACGCCGCGGTGGTGCCGGTTCTGGCCGAATATCACCACAAAGAGCGGGAACAATTCTGGAATTTCGTCAATATCGTGCTGAGCCTGGCCCTGATGATCCTCAGCCTGATCACCCTGGCCGGGGTCCTGGGGGCTCCGTTGATTGTGCGGGTCATCGCACCCGGGTTTCTGGCGGACCCGGTCAAGCTGGACCTGACCATCCGGCTGACCAAGGTGATGTTTCCGTACCTGATCCTGATCGGGCTGACGTCCTACAGCATGGGGATCCTCTATACCTTCCGCTCGTTTCTGGTCCCGGCCTTTACACCGTGCCTGCTCAATATTGCCATCATCACCAGTGCCCTGCTGGCCTCCCGCAGCATGGCCGAGCCTGTCTACGGCCTGGCCGTGGGGGTTCTGATCGGCGGGGTGCTCCAGTTGGTCTTTCAGATCCCGGCCATGACGCGGATCGGTTTCCGCTGGAGGCCGCCGGCATCGCTGCGGCATCCGGGTGCGACCAAGATCGGCCGGCTGTTGGTCCCGCGGATGATCGGCAGCGGCGTCTATCAGATGACGGTCCTGATCGATACCTTCTGCGCCTCGCTGGCCACCATTGTCGGGGCCGGCGGGATTTCGGCGATTTATTACGCCAACCGTATTATCCAGTTCCCGATGGGGATCTTCAGCGTGGCGATGGCCTCGGCATTGCTGCCGTCGTTGTCCGCTATGGCCAACAAGAAGGACCACGAAGGCATTAAAAATACGCTGATTTTTTTTCTCGAGAATATCTTCTTTGTGATGTTCCCGACCACGATCATGCTGCTGTTCTTGTCGGAGCCGATCATCCGTGTGCTCTTTGAGCGCGGCGAGTTCGGGGGTTATTCGACCAGGATCACGGCGTGGGCACTGACCTGTTACTCGATCGGCCTATTCAGTTTCGGCGGGATCAAGATCCTGGTGACGGCCTTTCACTCCCTGCAGGATACCAAGACCCCTGTCAAGGTGGCGGGGATTTGTCTGGCGATCAACGCGGTGCTGAATTTCGTGCTGATGCATCCGTTGAAAGTCGGCGGCATCGCCCTGGCGAGCGCGGTCGCCGGCACGGTGGACTTCCTGGTCCTGTTCGCCATCATGAACAGCCGCCTCGGCGGATTGCGGGCCGGACTGTTGACTTACTCGGTGCGGGTAGCGATGGCGTCGCTGCTCACCGGCGGCATGTTGCACTGGTGCTGGCAGAATATCGTTATTCCGAATGAATTCCTCAAACTGATCCTGCTCGGTTCGGCCGGTTATGTCTTCTACGGTATGTTCAGCCTGGCCTTCGGGATCAATCAGGCCAAGCGCATCTGGAATTACATCAAATATGGATCCTAAGGACAAGGCTAAAGGCCTCCCGCTGACCAGCGGTGTGTATTTGATGAAGGACAAGGACGGCACCGTCATTTATGTGGGTAAGGCGGTCAGCCTGCGCAAACGTGTGCAGTCGTATTTCCGCCAGCGCAAGACCATGTCCAAGACCGATCTGCTGGTGGAGAACATTGCGGACATTGACTATATCGACACCGACAGTGAGGCCGAGGCGCTGATCCTCGAGGCCAGCCTCATCAAGAAGTACGACCCCAAGTTTAACGTCGAGCTGCGCGACGACAAGAGCTTTCCGCTGATCCAGATCACCG